>NZ_JBYTCP010000001.1:0-185677 GCF_058790395.1 Chryseobacterium sp. FW101-FHT12H09
TTGGTTTTGCTTATAATATCGACAATGGTAAAAAACGCTCTGATAAAAAAGACAATCAGTCTTGGATGAAAAAATAAGCACACCTGATCAATAATAATAAAAACCTACATTTATTTATACTTAATAATTCTTAAAATAAGTCAGATGCATTTGAAATACTGATTTATAAAAAAACCACAAATTTAATAATAGCCAGTTGGCAATTAAGTAGAAAAATCCATTGTAAAGTGGAAAGATGTTCTTGGTTTAAGGTTAGAGGTCCAGAACCAATTATTACTCCCCATACTATATTCATAAGGAAGCTATGCCTATAAGTGTAATAAATAAATTCAAAAGCATTTGTCGCTGTATAGTTAGGTACAATTGCTGTTTTTTCAATATTGAATACAACCAGCCATAACCAAACAATATCGACAAATTGAATGGCAATAAAAAGAATTCCTAAGGAAACTTGTGGGGCTGCTTTTTTTACAGCAAAGAAAAGTCCAAAGTGCCCAATAAACATAACAGGTTGATTTTGTTAATATTATATGACAAAACTAAGTAAAAGAATAGAAAGACTCTCTTGACAAAAATCAAAAATCATAAAAGTTTCCTTCTTTATGATTTGACATGACAAGAGAATATACTTTATTGGTAGTCCACCTATTAAGTGGTTTAAAAATTAAGTAACATATTAATTATATGTCCAATAGGACTCTGCATACAGAATCAAACAATTTATATCAAAATTACATGAATTATAAATTCACCAAACAAATACAGCTCAAACATTAAAAATATATGAGCAATAAACAATTATTGCAAAAATATTCTTGTCATGATTTAAAAATTGGGACGTCTTAATTTTTAAACACCTTCACTTATGAGTTTTTTCTTATGACAATCAGGGATAATTTTGGAATACGAATTCAGACAAACCCGGCCGGGATTGCTTTTTTAAACCATTAAATAAAATGAATCATGAAAAAGTATATTCCACTTATTATCAGCATCCTGTTATTTATAGCAACACACAGCTGTCGTCAGGGAGACGATACTGAAGAAAATCAACAACAAAATCTAAAGCTGAATAGAGCTTCTAAAGAAGACACTTCTAAGGCTGATTCTATTACAACAGAAAAAGACCCGCCCGTAAAAGATGGACAGGATTGGAAGATCATAGACTGAAACGATGAAAACGATTCCCTGTATATCAACCATTATCCGTCCTACTGGTTCACCATGTCCTGCCAGTGGTATTTGGGAGAGTATGGGGAATTTTAAGACCACTTGCCCTATTGCGAAAGGCACCAAAATGCCTGACTACTGTGGCAAAAAAGTCAACTGGAAACTCATTCAGATCGGATAAACCAACCACATCAAATCTATAATCATGAAAAAAACGGTCACTATTCTACCCCAATTTATCGCGTATTTTTTTATTCTCTTGTTCTGTTATGCCAGTATCAGCAAAGTATTGGATTTTGAGAACTTCCAGGTACAGATTGCACAATCTCCGTTATTAAGTGCCTACGCAGGGATCATTTCTTACGCAGTAATCATCACAGAGCTATTAATCGTTGCCCTTCTTGTTTTTCCACAATACCGCTTATGGGGACTATATGGTTCACTGGGCATCATGGCTTCATTCACCATATACATCTATCTGATTATTCACTATAGTGAATTTGTGCCTTGTTCATGCGGTGGTGTACTAGAAAAACTGAGATGGGAAGAGCATTTGATCTTTAATATATGCTGTGTTGTTGCAGCCATAATAAGCATATATATCCTTGAGAGATTAAAAACCCGCTTACTGAAAACATACATACTGGTTACAGCTACCCTATTTTTCAGTTCGTCTTTGGTATTAGTCCTGTTTTTTTCCTCTGAACGGATGATCAAAAAAAATAACAATTTTATACGCCGCTTCCCGCACCATCCGATCATGGAAGAAAAAAGCTTTAATCTGGGTGCCAACTCCTACTATTTTGCAGGCATAAGTAATGGAAGGATTATTCTGGGAAATTACACCAGCCCTCTCACCATAACCGAAGTAGATGAATCTTTAAATCGTTTCAGACAATATAGGGTCAGGCTAAATAACTATAATTATGGATTTAAATTTCTCAGGCTTTATGCCCGCGGTCCTTATTTTTATCTGGCAGACGGCAGTGTTCCTATTATTTATAGAGGTATCACGGAAAAACCTGACGCAAAAACATTAAGCTATAAAAAGATCTACTTTGACCAGCTTGCTGTAACAGACTCCACCCATATGGCTTTCAGAACATTTAATCCCAATACCAGGGTACGTTCCTTGGGGATGACAGAACCCGTCTCGGGAAAATATCATCTGAACGCCGAAATCATCAGAAAACAAAAGGACGGAATATTTGATACGGACGGCCAGCTCATTTCCGACAACGAAACAGATGACCATTATTACATCTATTACTACCGGAACAAAATCGCTAAAATCAGGGCATCAGGAAATTTCAGCGAACAGAACACCATTGATACAACAAGCATTGCAAAAGTTCAAAGCAAAGTATTATCCAATGGAAAAATAAAAATGACCGCTCCACCTTTTACGGTAAATAAAATGGCCACTGCATCCAAGGGTATAATTTTTAACCAGTCCAACCTCATGGGGAGTTATGAAAACCGTGACCAGTGGAAAACCAATGCCATCATTGACATCTACAATACCCATAACAAAAGCTATAACGGGAGTTTTTATGTGCAGAACAGAGGTAAGAATAAAATGATCCAAATGTTCGCAACATCAAAATACTTCTACACGCTCATAGGCAATGAAATCATCCGTTATCGTTATGCGCAGGCGATTACTGAGGATTTCAGAAAAGGGGAAGCCGAAAACCTTACCACAGAGTAGGCAAAACAACAAATCTTAATTATTATGAAAAAGTTCATTTTGCCTGTCGCCATTGTAATGATAGGCGCAACATCGGCTCTTGCAAGCAATGTAAGCAAAAGCAATTCTAAATCACCTGCAATCGGGTATGTATTTCGTCCCGCTGAAGAAATTAAATGTGTCCCAGCCAATGTGGAATGTGATACAGAGGGTACAGTAATGTGTACCGCAGATTTAGGAAATGGCCCTGAGCAGCTGTTCCAAAAGATCAGTGACACCTCATGTCCCAATTCACTTTTCGTAAAACCCTAGTTTAAAAAGGATGCCCCAAAAGGGCATCTTTCTTATTGTAGACCTAATCTGTTTTTAGAAAATTATATTTGTTGGGATATAAAATGTCACTAAAGCTTTTTTAAAAATTAAATTGTATTTTTGTCACCTAATTATGCAAAAATTTCTCAGAGTCTTTTTTGTTTTCTCTTTACTTCTGATATTTGTTTCAAACGTCAGTGGTGTAAACACATGTCTTGAGCATGCTAAACACGCAAAAAATAAGGTGTTCTATAAAAAAGGTTCAAAAGAAGAGAAAATCCCTACTTTTTCTCAGGACGACGAATGTCAGTGTGCACTTCATATGCATATGAATAATATTCTTATCCCTGAACCAATACAGGTAAATTTTGCTATAAATACTTCCAACGAAAGCGAAATGCCACAACCAAAAGCATTATCCTACCGTTGCCTTCTTGACTTTTTCAGTTCAAGAGCCCCCCCATTCGTATTTTTCACTGTAGCTTAATCTAAACTGCTGCAACTTTCTTTATACAGATTCCGTAATCTGTACTATTATTTCATGGATACTTGTCTTTAAACTACAGATATCCTTTTATTAATTGGCATATTAATGCCTATTCAATTCTACTCATGATTACCAGTAATTTTTATTATCTGGAAATAATACATTTTATTTCCAAAAATCCTGTGAAACTTTTTTGTTTAAGCTTCATCACCACACCATCATTTTTTCTCTCTCAGTCCCGCACTGAAGATTCCTTATATACAGTTGTCCAGACTGTTGAAATCATAGGAAGAAAGTCCAAAGATTACACTTCTGACTATTCTTTTGCAGCGACTAAGATTTCAATGAAAAACAAAGACTTACCCTTAACTCTCAATACGGTTACTAAGGAACTTATTACTGACCGCCAGGCTTTTCAGCTTGGAGAAGTAATGAAAAATGTAGCAGGTGTCTCTCCATCCAGCTATTATAACCAATACAATATTCGCGGAATCAGCCAAAATGAAGAAGGACAGATTATCAATGGAATGAGAACAAGGCAATATTATTTTTTGCAGCCAATGACCTCAAATATAGAGCGGGTAGAAATTTTCAAAGGTCCGGCAAGTATTACCATGTCCAGTGTTGATCCCGGAGGAACTATTAATATGGTTACTAAAAAACCGCTACCAAATGCCCGTCATCAAATCAGCTTTTCAGGGGGTAGTTTTGATACCTATCGGGTCACTACAGATCTCACAGGTCCTTTAAACAAGAGTAAAACCCTGCTCTATCGTTTTAACGGGGCATATCAAAACGCTAAATCATTCAGAGATAATATCAAAAATAGTGGAATTTTAGTCTCCCCTTCTCTGACATTTGTTCCCAATGAAAGGACTTCTGTAAATCTGGAGTTGATCTTTAACGATCTGTATGGAAACCTGGACCGCGGACAACCTATTTTTGGTGCTATTGCAGGAAAAACAGACCTTAACAGTACCCCCAGAACTCTGAATCTTGGTGCTCCCAATGATTTTTTTAAAACCAGAGAGCTTATCATTATGGCAAATGTTGCTCATCATTTTAATCAATCCATCAGCTTTAATGCATCTTATATGAAGCAATATTGGAAAGAAAACCTACAAGAACACAGAACCACGAACTCCTTTGTTCCAGATATGGATAATAATCCGATTTCCAGCCTGGCGATGATGCAATTTGTACAGAGAAAACAAAAATGGGCAGTCGACAACATCAATGCCTATTTTAATTTCACTTTTACAACCGGCCCTATTACACATACTGCCCTAATAGGTTATGACACTCAGATATGGGAAAAACGTGAAGGAGGAAAACAAAATGCAGCAAGAGGTTTTCTTTTAAAGGATGGCTCAGTAGTTTCATCTTATAATCCTGCTAAAGCCAATGATTATCAAACCATCAATTACAATGGAGTAATATTACCTAGACCAAATGTTGATCCGTTTGATTTAAATCCAGGGGCACAAAACCATCAGGGCTCTGATTTTAATACGATTAACGTTAATACTCTTTTACCGTCTGCTCTTACCACAACTCATGCAGCTTATATCCAACACCTTTTAACTTGGAAAAAATTTAAAATATTGTCCGGAATACGCCAGGAATGGTTTGAAGATATCACCAATTTTAAAGAGTATAATGAATCTTCTTTTCGCAACAACAAACTTTTGTACAGATTAGGTATTGTCTATAGCCTAACAGACCACCTTAATATTTATGGAACCTATCTTACAGGTTATCAGCCACAGTCCAATACAGTAACCCTAATGCCTAATACGGTGAATTTTACAGGTTCGGAATCTGCAGCCAGATTTAAGCCATTGACATCTGATCTTAAAGAATTTGGTATTAAGGCACAGCTTGGAAAGTTGTCTATGAATATTGCCATTTATGAAATTAACCAGAGAAACATTTTAATCAATGCCAATAACCCCTCAGAACCTGATGAGCTTATACAGCGAGGTGCTGACCGGAGCCGTGGATTTGAAGCCGAATTTACCGGGCATCTTCTTCCTCAGTGGCATATCTACGGAGGCTACAGCTATATTGATGCTAAAATAGTAGATGATACCAACATCAATCTTGTGGGAAAGAGAAAAGAAAATACTTCTAAAAATTCCGTAAATCTATGGACACGCTACAACTTTTCGGCAATGCATGCAATAAAGGATTTTGGAATCGGTATAGGAATGCTGTATCAGAGTTCAAAAATTCCCTGGTTTACCCGAAGTTTTGAACTTCCGGCATATACTACAATAGATACTGCGCTCTATTATGCTCCTTCAAAATCTAATATTCAGCTGGCTCTTAATATCAATAATATGACAAACAAAACGTATTGGATAGGAGCCCAAAACTACCTCAGGCTATTTCCGGGTACACCAAGAAATTATTTATTAACTGCTACCTATAAATTTTAAATTATGGCTATTTCAAACTTACAACTGATCGTAAAAAAAACCAGGCAGGATCTTATTAAAGGGAAACAAAACCTGCATATTGTTTTCATCGTACTTTTATTCTGTTTGCTGAGCATTGGCATAGGATTTACAAAATATACCGAAGCTTTTTCAAAAGTAAAAAAGTACAGGAAAGAAGTTCGTGAAAACTGGGAACACAGACCTGATAAGCATCCACACCGTATGGCTCATTATGGTTATCTTGTCTTCCGCATGGGGCATCCCCTGGATATTTTTGACAACGGATTAGATGATTATCTTGGAAATGTCATATTTCTTGAGGCACACAAACAAAATACAGCTAATCTCTCAGAAGCAGGAAGCTCTGGGATTTTAGTTAGATTCGGAGCTTTCAGTAGTGCCTTTATTCTCCAGACTATTACACCGCTTATCATTCTTTTTTTAGGATTCGGTTTAATTGTGCAGGAACGTGAAAATGCAACGTTAAAAATTATCAGTGTACAGGGAGCCTCAGGAAGAGAACTCATTTTGGGTAAAATTATCGGACTCTGGCAGTTTTCTTTATTTTTTCTGCTTCCGGTAATCCCTGTCGTCTTTTTAGCCGCATTGATATCAGAAACAACAGATTGGACAGATATTTTAATAAGATTATTGTTTCTGTTGATGGCTTATATGGTCTATTACTTTTTCATCAGTACCCTGACAGTTGTTGTTTCATCAGGCAGCAAAACCGCTTCTTCATCGCTTATTAGTCTTATTGGTTTCTGGCTCCTTTTCATTATTGTCCTTCCTAAGGGAATTCAGTTTGTAGCACAAAACTTATATCCAGCTCCTTCCCGTATTGCATTTGAGACAAATCTGGAAAAGGACATTTTAAAATCAGGTGACAGTCACAACCCGGACGATCCTCACTTTAAAGAAATAAAGGATTCTCTATTGGCCTATTATAAGGTAAAAACTACCGACGAGCTTCCTTTCAACTATGGTGGGTTTGTTATGAAAGAAGGGGAAAAAATAAGCTCCCATATTTATATCAGGCACCAGAAAGAGTTGCAGGATATTTACAATAAGCAACAAAAGCTAACGGATATTTCCGGATTCATAAACCCCGCAATGGCCATTAAAAACTTTTCAATGATCGCCACAGGAACTGATTTTTTCTCCTATACCCAATTTCAGAAACAGGCTGAAGATTATCGTTATCAAATGGCTCAGCATCTGAATGACTTACAAATTGAACAAATCAGTAATATAAAACCTGAACAGGGAGGCCATCCTGCTATCATTGATAGAAATAATTGGAAAAAATTCCCAGACTTTAACTATCAGTATACTTCTCTTTTTGAGAGTCTGAAAGAACAGTTTACATCTGTTCTTGCTTTAATTGCATGGTTTGCAGCATGCCTAATCGTTATTGAAATAAGTGGAAGAAAATTAAAATTAATTTAAATGAATCATTATTTATACATCCAATTCTATCGTAACAAGGCATACATTATTGCTCTGTTGTTTTTATTCCTGGCAGGTCTTATGGCTATATACACAGGAAAGAAATTTCTTGACCGAAACGAGGATATCATATCCAAAAGCGGAGCTTTTCAGACGGAAAGTATTGAAAGAAATACAAAATTCCATAAAGATGATCTGGGCCTTGCCCTTTACTATATCAAATTTAACTTAGTCAATGAGACACCAAAACTGGCTGCTTTAAATATTGGCCTGCGCGACCTCAATCCTTCTATTCAAGGGGTTACCATTAGAAACCTGGAAGAACAGCGCTATAATTCTGATTTTTATAATCCTGCTAATGCTGCTGCCGGTAATTTTGACTTCAGTTTCGTTTTGGTTTTCCTTTTTCCATTGGTTATTGTTGCATTTTGTTATAACCTGATTTCTGAGGAACAGGAAAGAGGCACTTGGAAATTGCTTTCAGTCCAAAGTTACAATCTAAAAAAACTTCTGGATCATAAGATGCTCATAAGGTTCCTGGCGGTCAGCTTGGTATATGTAATTTTAATTATCATAGCTTTAGGTTGGATAGAAATACCTTTAGATAAATATTACATCGCCTTTATAGCCAGCGGATGGCTTTATATTATCTTTTGGTTTGCTTTGTGCAGATGGATCATTTCTTTCCGAAAATCATCTGCTCAGAATGCGTTAATACTTATTACCGTATGGCTTAGTATGAATTTTATTATTCCCATGAGCAGCAATGCGATGATACAAAAGTTCTATCCTGTTCATGAATCCCTTAAGGCAGTTATGCAGCAAAGAGAAGGTTATCACAATAAATGGGATGAATTAAAGCATCCCACTATGGAGAAATTTTACAAAGTATATCCTCAATACAGGCACTTCACTGTTGAAGAAAATGACACATTCACCTGGACATGGTATTATGCAATGCAGCACATGGGAGATCTCGAATCTATGGAATCTTCAAAACAATATACTGAGAAAATGCTAAAACGAAATCAGGCAGCCATATATTTAGGATATCTCCTTCCCAACCTCCATACACAGCTCATTGAAAGTGCTCTTGCAAAAACGGATATGAACAATCATTTACAATATGCATCCCGGTTAAAGAAATTTCACGAAGACAAGCGTTTATTCTTCTATCCTCTCATTTTCTCAGGAAAAAACACTGAATCGGTAAACTGGAAAATGCAAGATATACAAGTTTTCAGATTTTCTGAAAAGCTTAAGTTATTACAGTATTTTCTTCCCTATTTTATCCTTATTACTTTACTTATTATTCTTTCACAAAACAAATACAGAAAACTATGTTAAAAACAGTCAACCTACATAAAAAATACGATGATTTCACAGCCCTTCATTCTCTTAATCTGGAAATAAAGAAAGGTGAAATTTTCGCCCTGCTGGGACAAAATGGAGCAGGAAAAAGTACTACAATCAATATTATCTTGGGTCTTGTTAAAGCAACTTCGGGTGATGCTTTTATTAATGATATATCTGTAAAAGATCATCCGCAAAAAATAAAAAAGCATTTAGCCTATATCCCTGAAACAGTACTGTTATATCCCAATCTCACGGGAATAGAAAATCTTGATTTTTTCTCAAAAATCGCTGGATTCAATTATAATAAGGAAGAGTTATCTGCATTACTTCAGCGCACTGGTTTGCAGGAAACAGCTTATCATAAAGCATTAGGCGGATATTCTAAAGGAATGCGTCAAAAAGTAGGAATTGCGATTGCTCTCGCAAAAGATGCAAAAGTACTTCTTCTTGATGAACCCACCAGTGGGCTAGACCCGATAGCTACCTCAGAATTTACAGAGATCGTAAGTAAGCTTGGTAAAGAAGGCAGAACTGTTTTAATGGCAACCCACGATATCTTTAATGCCGTGAGTGTCGCAACCAACATCGGCATTATGAAACAGGGAAAACTGGTTCAGAATCTACCTTCTAAAGCATTTACAGCACAGGAATTACAGGAAATTTACATGAAAACGATTTGATTTTTATATACTGATATGAAACAGACCTTGAGAGTATGAAACAAATTCATGTTATAATCATGTTTCCATATGAACCATAACCAATTTCATTTGGATTTGCAGTGTAAGGATAATCTGATGAGCTTTGCTGTTTTCGGATGAACTGAATAAAAAGTTGTTTTAGAGAATCACTGACACTTCATGCCCTAATTCACTTTTTGTAAAACCTTAATTTAAAAAAGGATGCCCTAAAAGGCATCCTTTTCTTCGATTTCCTTTTTCTTTCCACAAGTGTATATAGTCCAAGAAAAGCTCTGAAATGACAGTCAATAAGGCAAATGATTCACACTTATATGACAAATGCAAACAGTTATTAGGTACTCCTTCACACTTGCTAAGTTTCATTGTATTATGTCTTTAAAAAGCTCCAAATTAGATAACAGTTTATTCAAGACAGACTAATTACCAGAAACTAACAATTTAAATTAAATAAAATGAAAAAATTTATCCTTTTGTTATCTTTTGTATTTGTATGCTACAATCAGTTGGCTGCACAGATTATTAGCCCTGTAAAAGACACCTATAATATTACCGTTACAAGAAACGATGTTTATACACCTGGTATACCAGGTTACGCAGATACTGATGTTACTCTGTATATCAAAATAGCCTCTAACGAACAGCTGAACACTTTTGCAAGAAACCAGATTACCACAAAGAACTATACTTTTCCCGTAATCTATTCTACCATTGGGACACCTCCACCTGTTCGATATGTTAAATTAAATTTTAATAACCCAATATTATCCAGCGGATATTATGCACTCACAACTACAGTAGGAGATCATACAACAATTCTTCCTGTAACCTATTATCCAGGCCAATTTGGATACGGTGTCACTCTTTATTGTACAGCTCCGAACCAATACAACATGAGAGTGACCAGGTTTGAATGCAATGTATGTACGCCTGGTGGAGGAACTACCGTTTCAAAAGCAACTTCAAATAAAGACACCGCTTTATTAACCAATCCAAGTATGGGATTAACTGAACTTTACTATACGGCTGCAGATAATGAAACCGTGTCAATAAATATAATTGATCTTAATGGTAAAGTCGTTAAAACATATACGAGAGAAGTAGCAGCCGGAGCAAACAAACTCCCTATTGATATTCAAAATAATCTGGAAGGCACTTATATTGTTCAGTGGAAATCCAGTACAGGAAAAAGCGGGACTTTGAAAATGATAAAAAAATAACATCTAAAGTTCACATGTAAAAACTCCTGCATTTTGCAGGAGTTTTTTTAGCTGTATCCACTCCGTAATTTTAATAATAATCCATACACTTTATCTCATATCATAGTCTGATTCACTTAAAACATTTTACAATTCCTGTGTTGTGTATTGCACATTAGAAAATATCCCGAATGGCTATTTCAACTTAAGTAGCAATACCTTGTCTCCTTACTTCACTTTTTGTAAGACCATAATTCAAAAAGGATGCCCCAAAAGGCATCCTTTATTTCTTACTATTTTACTTCTTATTCTTCATTATTCATCCACTCCGCCTTTTTTCCATTATTAAGGTAATACTCAAACCAATCACTTATTTTCTTTGCCAGATCCAATTGATTGGGTCGTTTCCAGAAACCATGGGCTTCATCTGGATAGAACAATGCTACTGCATCCTTTTTATTTCTTTTTAGCGCTATATAAAATTCCATCACCTGATTCCAGTCAATGTTCTTATCATGCATCCCTGTCCATAAAAGAATGGGTGCATTAATTTTTGAAACATTATAGATGGGGCTATTTTGAACATATAACTCTTTGTGGTCTTCAAAACTTCCCGGCATTTCATATTGCCCGGTTTCAAATTGCCAGTAAAAAGGTTTTAAAAACTGGTAATTGTATGAAAAGTAAGACCGGACCAGATCACTGTTCCCTGCCCCGGAAGCATAGGTAGCAAACCTATTGGAATGCGTAGCAATAAAATTAACCTCATATCCACCATGTGAATGCCCGATCAAACCCATCTTTTTGAAATCAATAGCCTTATTGCCGGATATAGCATCCAATGCCCTGTTCACGCAATCTAAAGCTGAAAATCCCGTCCCTGACTTACCAAAGACAATATCCGGAAGAAACACAAAATAAGAGTTTTCAAGATAAAACCTGATATTTAGTCCCTCTGTACGCTCAAATAAACCATCCCGTAAATACTGGTTTCCGAAATGACTCTGCCTTTCATACAGACTAACGATCATCGGATACGTAGATCCTTCTTTATAATCAACCGGATAATAGAGAATCCCTGTAAGCTTCACTCCTTCCGAATTGGTATAACTGATCCTTTGACTATGGATTCGGGACACCAGTTTATCATCTGGGTTACTTTTATAAATAACCTTTGTTTTTTTATCCTCCACAACCGATATATAAGAGGGAACGTTATAATCTTCTGCTGTAAAACTCAGCAGCTGGTTATTTTCCTGTTCC
Organism: Chryseobacterium sp. FW101-FHT12H09; assembly: GCF_058790395.1. Classification (NCBI taxonomy): domain Bacteria; kingdom Pseudomonadati; phylum Bacteroidota; class Flavobacteriia; order Flavobacteriales; family Weeksellaceae; genus Chryseobacterium; species Chryseobacterium sp. FW101-FHT12H09. The sequence goes on from NZ_JBYTCP010000001.1 coordinate 12,066, forward strand.
AGCGTTTCTATTTTCTCCCTGGTTGGAGGTACTAATGTTATTACTTTTCCGGATCGAGGGGTATAAGAAAGGACTGCTGTCTTATCATTAACCCTGTCATACATTTTTAAAAGCAAGGGCTTTTTACTATCGTATGAACTTTTTTTCGCGATCATATAATGACTTTTGGGATTTTCTTTGGATGAACTTATCATACCTGGATGAAAGCCTTTTAACAATGAAATTTTTACAAGCTCTCCTGTATTGGTCTGATATCTTAAAAACCCTCCTTCAACTTCAAACAGGATAAACTGATCATCCTCGGAAAAGTAGGCATTACTTTGATCACCAACTTTTAATTTTTTTACCCTAAGCGAGTTAACATCATATAAACTCCACTCATTGCCGGGATTTGACAAAAAGAACCTCCCAGTCGATCCACAAAGAAAAGTATAACCTCCATTGCCAATGAATTCGTGTTTGCCTTCTTTGATGTTATACCTGTAAAAATCAAAATCAGGCACTTGGCGAATGTAGTCCTGTTTTAAGTAAGGGTCAAAACTAATTAAATATGAGCTATTGCCAATATCCATGGCCTCTGAAAGCTTATTATCAGTTGTTGTAATCCGGTGTAATTCCGGTTCCCAGATTACATTTTTCTCCGATTCACCACCATGAAATTTTATTTCCAGCTTTCGGTCCCCAGCATGCCATATATCGGGATGAATTGATTGCTCGGGAATGGCTTTTGTGTAAGAAAAACTTACCAAAAAACGTGATCCATCACCTATCGGTATGAGCGGAGCAACGTTGAAGTCCAAGTCTATGTCATTTCTGATATGGAATGCCCTATGATCCCGGTTAATATACACCAGGTCCCTCTTCTCTTTATGTTTCTCCAACCATGCACTTTCACCATTACCGGACCACATACAGTCTACAATTTCTTTATCGGTTGAATAAATGGGTTTTTCAGGCTTGGTCTGTTCATACAATAGTGTTTTTACATCTTCTCTTCTTGTAAAGAAGAGAAGATTTGACTTGATAAAAAACCGATCGATATCTTCATACCGATCAATCATACGATCCTCAGACCACAATTCCAGATCCTTTTTTGATGCTTCTTTTTGACGCAAAATAATAAATTTATTAAGAGGCTTTAAAAATTCAGTTTTAACCAGATTATCCCACCGTTTAATTATCCCATTATTGCCAAGACTAATAAGTTCGGCGGTATTCTTCCTTACCAAAAGCAGATTGGAATGGCCCGTAAAATAATACTTTACAATTCCTGTATATTGTTTGACAATATCGGGGTCTTTATGATTCACCAAAACAATGGTATCCCTGTTTTCCTCATAGGCTTTTCGGAATACCGTCCATTTCCTGTCCGGGGAAGTCGACTGAAAAACAATGGTATACCTGAGGTTATGGTTCCCTGGAGCCAACCTAGCTTTTTTTATGGCCTGGCTTTTAAACTGAGAAAAAAAGAATAACAGAATGATGTATATAATTTTAATAACCTTCATTTTGTGGGTTTAAATTAGGATTCAGTAATAGTTCACTTAAAGGGATCGGCCACACCTTATGGTAGGACTTCCAGTTGGGTTTTATCACAGCAAGGTCCTGCAATCGGTTAAATCGCTTAAGGTCAAAAAACCGCTGCCCCGATTCTGTAAAAAACTCACGGCGCTTTTCCTGTAACAGTTCATTTAGAAAGGTCTCTTTTGAAAGATTCTGCCCCAGAGCTGTTAAGCCTGCCCTCTGCCTTATAGCATTGATATAGGGTACTCCTTCAGCTACCCTTCCCTGCTCCGCTAAGGCTTCTGCCAAAATACAATACGCCTGTTCCAGCCTGAATACAACCGAGTGCTCTGTGGTATTCGGTGAGAGGCTTTTGTACTTATAGGGCCTGTACCACGTCTGCTGGTTAAAAGTAACAGGCACCATCCAGTTCTGCTTCCTGAGATCAGAAGCCGAAAAAGCAGATATCAGATTATTAGACATAGCATATGAAGGCGGCGCAGCATTATTAAAGTAGTACAATAATGCCTCAGCGGTAGCATCACCTGTATTCTGGGGCTTTAGCTGCCAGAGGATGTGTTTACCCGATTTTAAAAATACTTTGGTGATATCCGTTTCAAAAACATACAAAGGGCTACCGATGACTTCTTTAGCCATTAGTTCTGCCTGCTGCCATTTATGCTCTGTTAAGTACAGTTCAGCCAATACCAATTGAGCCACTTTCCGGTTAGGGTATAATCTCTCTGCTACCGAATACTCATCGCTTAACATCCCGGAGGATTTTTGAAGGTTATTTTCAAGATGCGCTAAAAGCTCGTTTTCCGGCATTCTCTTTAAATTCCTGTTGATGCTGAAATCTGTTGTTACGGTATAAGGAATGTCTCCGAATATCCGATACAGATTAAAATAGACAAGGGAGCGCATAAGCATAGCCTCCCCGGCAATCCGTTGCCGATCCTTTACCGGTATTGAGGTAGAGCCTTCCACTCCTTCTATAATCGAATTGGCGATATAGATCTCCTTATAGGCATTGCGCCACAATGATTCAATGCTCGTATTCCCAGCCAGCTGCTGGTTATGATAAATATCCATAGCGGCATTGTTGTTATTGGTAAAGTACCCATCCAAATCATCGGTGTAGCTTGACAGTAAAGCAGGCATTCCCCTGCTTCCCCCTGAAAACATGGAATTATCCCTGATCTCAGCCATCAGGTTTGCCAGGGCCGCATCAGCCGTATGGGTGTCTTCAAAAACAGACGGCGTACTGATCTGATCGGTCGGATCATCAATCTCCACCATCTTTTCACATCCAAGCAGGAGCAGCAGCATGATCAACAGCAGCCCTGTGATGTGATGTATATTTTTTTTATAGTTTCTCATGATAGTCATATTTAAAAGTTCAACTGCATTCCAAAAGCAAAGGTTTTAAGCAGCGGCAGATAACCCGATACACTGAACTCCGGGTCAAGCCCGAAATACTTGGTCCAGGTCCACAGGTTCTGCCCCTGCACATAAAGCGTCACCTCTTTAAAGAATTTATCTTTGCTTTCTATCCGGTAGTTAAGCTGCACATTCTTCAGGCGGATAAATGAAGCATCCCCTATGGCAGCCGTACTGTTCTTGAGGTTATTGGTCAGACTGTTGACCACCGCATTCGAACCTGCTGAATACGGCATGATCATTCCGCCCGGGTTATCCTGGGACCATACGTTTACAAATTCTTCAGGCATATTGTTCATTGTACCCGGAACCGCCATGGTGCGGATATAGTTCCAGTTTCTCTGCTTCACGAAATAGAAAAGAAATGAAAGGCTGATATTTTTATAGGAAACCTGGTTCTGCCAGCCTCCATAATATTTAACCCCTATGTTTTCTATGGCCTGGGCATCATCGGGGGAAGAAATCTTCCCATCCCCGTTAAAATCCTTAAAGGTATACTGTCCGGTAACCGGATCAATACCCTCATACTGGAATACCCTTACGATCGATGTCGGATAGCCTACTTTATACGTATTGGCATAGGTAGACCCTTCCAGTCCCGGAAATGAGATCAGCTTGTTTTTCGGAATGCTCAGGTTGATCCCGGAATCCCATTTCAATGCACTGGATTTAAGAACATTGACATTAAGCGACATTTCCCAGCCCCTGTTCTCCACAGTGGCATCCAGATTGGCCAGAACACTGGAGAATCCTGTTATAGAAGGCAGGGGAATCCCTACCAACTGATCTGAAGAGCGGTTCCTGTAAAAAGCTGTGGTCAGCGTGATCCTATCTTTTAAAAATCCTAATTCCAGAGCCGCTTCCAGCTTTTTGGTCTTCTCCCAGCTGTAAGCAGGGTTATAAAGCCTCGATGGATACAATCCTGTAACCCCATTGTAATTCACAGTACCGATGGTGTAGGTATTAAGGAACTGGTAATCCCCTATAAAATCACTTCCCGTAATCCCATAGCTTGCCCTTAGCTTACCAAAGCTCAGCCACTTGATTTTATCAAACAGGGCTTCTTTGGTAAAGAGCCAAGCTCCACCCGCAGCTCCAAAGTCCGCTACCCTGTTGTAGGGTCCAAACCTGCTCGACGCATCACGCCTGCCGGTTATATTGAGGATATACCGATTTTTATATTGATAGTTGACCCGCGCATATAAGGCTGCATATTTATAGGGATTTGTAACCTGATTCGAAATAATTTTTGTAGTGGCAGCACCGATATTATTAATCAGTGCATTACTGGCAAAGCCTACGCCCGTCATGGAAGACTGCCTGCTGGTGCTCTGCTGAAAAGAAGTTCCGACAAGGATATCCATTTTATGGTCACCCAGTCTCTTTGACCATGAGAGCTGGGGCTCTATGATGTAAGAGAATACTGTGTTGTTGCTCTTCGAGGCAGAGGAACTCTCCGGAGTAATCCCATAGGCCGGATTATACATCGTACTGGGCATCAGGGAAACTTCCTCTAAGCTCTGGTAATTGATCCCGCCGTTTGTCTTAAAAATAAAATCCTTCCAGAACTTATACGATATATTGACATTGCTGTTCCATTGCAGTACCTTATTCGAATAGGTACTGACTAAAGAGGCTAATGGGTTGGTAAAGGTATTGTTCTCCCAATTCAGGCCGCCATTTGAATCATACAATATAGGAGCATTGGGACTCAAGGTTAAAGCTTTGGAAGTAAGATCCGTATTGACCACATTATTGGAAAGCGATGAAAACATATTGGACACTTCAATCCTGAACTTCTTATCTGAGGAATAGTGGCTGAATGATGAATTTAAAATATTGGTCTTGTAATGATAATCCCCAGGAAATACCGTGGACTGGTCATTATGGGAAAAGCTCACCAAAAAAGTATTGGTATCCGTCCCACCGCTTACACTGGCCTGCGTCATGCTTCCTGTAGCCCTTTTCCCTATCAGTTCCTTCTGCCAGTCGGTATACCTGCCTACATCCCATACCCCATTGACATCATAAGCGGTAGCAGGCAATGCGGTGATTCCATCATTCAAATAAGCCTGCCTTCGCATCGATAGATACTGCTCGGTGTTCATCATATCCATATGACTCCCCACGCTGCTTATGCTATAGGTCGTACTGAGTAATACTCCCAATTTACCTCTTTTACCTTTCTTGGTTGTAACCAACACTACCCCATTGGCTCCTCTTGAACCGTAAATAGCCGTTGCATCAGCATCCTTTAAAATTTCAATGCTCTCAATATCATTAGGGCTGATGGCATTCAGAGGGCTTATATTTCGGAGGGGCATAATGCTTACCGAGAAAGCTGAATTAAGCTGGCCACCCATCGGTACACCATCAATCACATACAAAGGCTGGTTACCATCCGCCACACTGTTGGTCAGGTTCCGAAGGCTGTTCCTCCCACGGATCTGTATATCATAACCTCCACCCGCAACCCCTGAATTCTGGGTAATGTTTACCCCTGTCAGTCTTCCCTGTACCGCTGAAAGCACATTGGTGACGGGTTGGTTCGCTATATCCTTAGCCGAAACCTTAGCTATACTTCCCGTACTCTCCTTCTCTTTTACCCTGTAGTAGCCTGCATTGAGCACGACTTCTTCAATTCCTTTAATCTTTTCATTAAAGGAAACATTAATGAGAGGCTTGTCGTCAACCACCACTATTCTTTGCTGTGGATAACCCGGATACCGGAAGATAAGGACGGGGTCTTTCCCTGAAACTGTTATCTGATAAAATCCGCTTTTATTGGTCATAGTGACCTTATCGCTCCCTTCCTGAAATACAGAAACATCACTTAAAGGCCGATCATTCCCTGTGACAGTACCGGAAATACTCCTCTCCTGCCCTATTGCCATGCCCGAGACGAGCAGGGCGAAGCCAAAAGTCATTTGGAGATAACTTAGGCTGCAAAAGTTTTTTTTCATACTTTTGAAAAGGTTTAATTCGTTAAACTTTGCTCTTTCCTCCTCAAGCAGTCAACTTTTGTGGAAAGGGCTTTTCTTTTTTCTATGGTTACTGGTGTACTTTCTGTTTCTTAGATAATGTTTTTAGTTGTTATGTGTTTATTTAATGAGGCTTGGGAGGAAGTTTTATTAAGGACATAGCAAAACCTCCTGCCCTAGCACCCATCAAAAATGAATGAATATGAATGAAATTTGTGTTCCCGTGAAAGCTGTAAAGCCGCAATAGGTTGTACAAGCCTATTGTATCGTGTCGTTTGATACTGTATTTGGTGGAAGCGGCTTAGGATTGTAGAGATAGCGTGTATTGAAATAAAACGGCGTGGAACTCTACATTATCCAATTCGGGGTACTGGTATACCTTACATACAGATAAGAGAGCCCACGCCTAGGTCGTGAGCTTCCTGCTTATCATCTCGTATGTTAAAAATTACCAGTTTTCGAATTTGAGATTCTAAGCAATAGCTTCTATTATTTCGTTGAAGTATCGCAAAGCTACTTTATTGTAACCTATTTTACAAATATAATAAAAAAGAAGTAAACGACATATATATCTTCATGAAAAAAAAATAAAATTTCAAAATTTACTAAATGTATAAATGGCAAGTAGAAATTCTGAAACTCCAAATTGGTAAATTTATCCAATTACATAGACTCAGAAAAGAACTATCTCAATTTCAATTAGGAATTGAACTAAATATTTCAAAAGATCATATCGGCAGAATCGAGAGGTCTGAAACAAATCCCACAATAGAAAATCTTGTTAAACTTTGTAATTATTTAGATATTGATATATTAGTTTTATTCACAAAACTCACAGACAAAGAAATCAGGCTAATTGACAAAGAAATTGAATTCCTACAAAAAGAATTTAAGAATCAAAACAAAAGAAAATCCTAACTAAAGTTAGGATTTTTGATACTATATGAACAAGATAAGTTAATCCGGTATTGCTCCAATTTGAAACAACTTGAATTAACTTCAAAAAAATTACTCGGCGTAGTACTGAGTAAAATCAATTGTTAAGGCATAGGAATACATTCACAGAATCGTACTCCTCCTCCAGTTACATACCTACACCATGTGCAACCATTAAAGCTAACACAATACATAGATGAAGCCATTTGACAGTAGCCTGTTTTGTTCTTTACGCCTTCGATTATCTTTTCTTGTTGTTCTTCAGTCAATTCTTTATCATTCTGAATACAAATTATGTATTCTTCTTGGGTCATTGGAACTAAATAAGTTTTTCCATCAAATATTCCTTCTTTAAAACCAAATGGAGACATCACAATAGGTATATTATTGCCTTTTTCTAAACCCTCTATTGAGTCATTTTCAATTTTTTGCATGATTAATAAGTTTTTATGGTTAGATAACATAGATACAAAAAAATTAAACCGAAACTAAAGATGTAGAATTATTTCTATGCTTTACGGAAACCCTCAACCCTAAGCCAAACAACAAAACTAAATTAGCACTATAAAAAAGATCAGAATAAAATATCAGAACTCTTTAATCCTTGGAGCTATAGGAGCTTTGAAAACTCTATTATTAGGCAAAGCCATTAGAGAAACTCATGACATTAAAATCCTTCGAGGGCATTGTGACTCTCAAATAGAATTCACACGAAAAGATGAAAACGAAATTAACCCTATCGACTTTTTTATGTTGGGTTATTTTGTAGGAAGAGATTACGAAAATTAATATATTTGAAAACATACATATACTATTGTACTTCTATCAAAACTAAAGCATGATAAATCGAATTATTCTTATAGGAAACGGGTTTGACTTAGCTCACGATATGAAAACAACCTACCGTCAATTTATAGATGATTATTGGGAAAATATCACTTCTCAATACTGTAAGAGTGACGATAATACGTTTGAATGTTCTGAATTTTCGATGGCGAAGTATTTATCGAAAAGCCCACTTAGGAATTTTACACAATTCATGTACCATGTTGCACAAAACCGAAGATCTTTTGTAGTAAAAAATCCGCTTTTTTTAGAATTATCAAAACTCAATGCTGAAAGCTGGGTTGATATCGAAAGTGATTATTATAGAAGGTTAAAAAAAAGTGCAAAGGAAAATCAAGATAATAGGACTATTACTAAACTAAATGAATATTTTGAAAACATAAAGATTCTTCTAGAAAATTATTTAACTAAGCAATTGATAGAAAAAAAGCATCGTTACGAGGTTAACATAAGAAGTATTTACGATAATTTATATGAGCCTATAAATTTGAGGGACTTGTCCGAATATGGTTTAAATAATATAACAGACTATTTCTGGAATAGAATTAAAAAATATGCAGGATCTAGTATAGAAATTCAAACTCTACAGATGTCAGATTTAACTTTATTTGAGAAAAATATTTTGAACAAACAGAATAGTCATATGCTTGATCGCGATTATTTATTTAGATATTTAAAGACACAGGTTTTAAAAAACACTGATTTTGATAGTACTTTTCTTAGTTTTAATTACACTAATACAGAAAAATACTATGCAAATGGTGACGATGAAATAATTCATATACATGGTGAGCTTCATAACAAATTAAATCCTATGATTTTTGGTTATGGTGATGAATTAGATGATGATTATAAGTTAATAGAAAAGCTTGATGATAATGATTTTTTAGATAATGTCAAATCAACTAATTACGCAAAAACAGACAATTATAAAAGATTACTGCAAACCACTAATAGTGGAATTTATCAGGTTTATATAATTGGTCATTCTTGCGGGAACACTGATAGGACATTACTAAATACGATATTTGAGCATGATAATTGTGTTTCAGTGAAAATATTTTACCATGAAAGAGGCAAGGATGATGATAATTATTTAGATATATATAAAAATATATCCAGAAATTTTAATGACAAAGCGAAGTTAAGAGACAGAGTTGTTAATAAATCATATAGCAAACCATTAATACCTTTCGTACCGGAATAATAAAACCACTTAATTGGGGCTTTATTGATTAAAACGTTACACCCTTTTCTTTTAGTTCGTGGATTCTACCTACCCTCTTCTTTATACAGAATCCTCATCTTTTCTCTTCGTTCTTTTTGGCGGCTACTTAAATCATCATCATCCTTTGGGAACCATGGAAACGAAACATGTTTAAGCCAAATTTTTGCAAGCTTAACGTGTCCTATTTCGATAGCCTGTACATCCACATCAAGAACAGCGGTTACGTGCGGTTCAAACAATGCATTCATTGCCTCGCTTTTTGATTCAGTAAAAAAGACATCAATCTCCTGTTTTTTGGAGACCGTTAATATTCGCATGTATGTATCGGTAACTTTTTGTACCACCCCAACAATTTCCATCCGACAAAGTTGATACAAATTGTAACAATTTAAAAATATTTCTTGGGACAAGTTGTATCAATCGTACTTTTTCCTGATTTCATCGGCATTAAAAAAGCCCCTCCGAAGAAGGGCGTAAAAAACACAAATGATGTAAAAAAAATTACATTGAACATAAATATACAAAATATATTTAAGGCTTCCAATTTATAGTATTCGTATCTTAGGTCACCTAAAATGAACTATTATGATAAAATTCACGCCGGAAGAAAAACAATTAATCCTAGCTGCTATTAACTATGAAAAAATATTACAAGGTAGGGCTGATGATGAAGAAATTGAATGGGTAGAAGAAATTGAAGAAGAAATTGGAAAGGAAAATATATTTCTATCAAGACATCAACTAGATTCTATTGTTATTTATTTAGCAGTCCTTTTAGATCATAGAGATCTTTATGATAGTGGTTCTGTTCTAGCACTTGAAAGTAAGATTGAATACTTAAGCAATCTTACTTAAATGAAAATACGCCTTGTTAAGCGAAAAATTTCCCTCTGTATTTGGGTATAATTTGTATATTCGATAGTTAAAAAACTAACATGAACATATTTATTAGCTGGTCTGGAGAGACAAGTATGAAAATCGCAAATGAATTAAAGGAATTTATTCCGAAAATTATTCAATCCGCAAAACCATATTATACAGCTTCTGATATTGAAAAAGGAGATAGATGGGAATCTGAAATAAACCTAAAATTGCAAGAAAGTTTAGTTGGATTAATATGCCTTACTCCTGAAAATACAGAGAGACCATGGATACATTTTGAGTCGGGGGCACTTTCTAATCGGCTAGAAAAATCAAAAGTTTGTCCAATTTTATTTGGATTAAAAAAGGGAGATGTTACTGGTCCACTAGCAAGGTTTCAAATGACAGACTTCAACAAAGTTGATTTTTATAAGCTTGCACAATCAATTAACTCATCCATGGATGAGTTAAAAATCGAAGAAAAATTACTAAGAGAATCCTTTAAAGCTTTCTTTCCGCAATTTGAGAAGAAAGTCAATGCTATCATCAAAAACAGCAATAAAGAATTTTCACCACAAGAGAACTTAGACAATAATATACCTAAAAAAGCATTAAACGAGGAAAGAGCAGATAATACGGAAATTTTGCGTAAACATAAAGATGAAGTGCAAGATTTACGAAGCTTATATAAGTCCGAACTCGCTATTAATATTACCAAAATTGATAAATTGGAAAAATTATTGAGTGAAAAGGAAAAAGAAATAACAAATATTCTAAAAGAAAAGACAGAACAAGAGACTAAGCTTACACAAGAAATAAGTAATATACAGTCAAACGATGGTCATGTTTTTGCGATATGGCAGGACGAGAAACAAAAACTTTTGGATGATATTGAAGCCATTAAAAACGAGAGGGACAGTTTTCACGAAGCCGAAAACAAAGCATTTGGAGCATTAGTAGAATTACGAGATAAGTATGAAGAATTAGAAAATAAATATAACTCCAATAATAAAAATTAATACAATGGATCCAAAAAAAATTACCGCTCTTCTTAATGAGTATATCGTGCAAAAAGAGCTTATGTCTGACAGACATATAGAACATATAAAAGAATTACATATTACAGACCCTCATGAAGCTAAATTACATGCTGCAAAATATAGAATTATTATGAACACAGTCAATGATGACTTCCTTAATAAAGCAGCAGAAAAAATTGGAGTTGACTTAAGTGCGGAACATACTGGACAAAATCAAAGTAAAACAAGTGTTAGAGAGATACTAATTATAAATTTACTCCCATTTTTAGATCAGACAATTCTCAATAACTTCGATAAAAATTTTAATGATTTATTTAAATAAAAAAAACCACTAAATAGTGGTTTTTATATTTAAATAATTATTGTAAGCTTTTTCCATACTAATATTGTAAGGCTCTCGGCTATACTTCCGGGCAATTTCCATGAATCCTGCACCATTGTAAATTTCAGCAATTGTAAACCAATCTTTATTTTTAGTAGCTACCTTCAATCGCTGATCTGTGTCTATAAATTTGGCAATCTGCCATATTTGATTTTCCAAAGATTCTTTCGCGTGATCCCACATATTTCCAAGATTATCAAATCCAAGTCTTTTAAAATGGAATCCCATAATTTGGCCTAAACCGATAGATGTACTTTCCATAGCTGCATCTGGATTCTTTGAAAAGCATCATTAAAAGCCGGCCATTCTTTTGATTGAACTTCGACTTTATTAAGAGACCATTTGCCAGATGGTGCGTATGGATCTTTCTTTTTAAACCAAGAAGGTTCAAATTGAATCATCATGCAGCTGTAATGTTTCGTTGACATCTTTACAGGGTAATTCTATAAAACTATAGATCACCTGACTCATCATCAGGTGCTCCTGGGATTCTTCCTTGGTAAGGAAGCGCTCATCAGTCATCTGCTTAGAAGGCAGATCGTCTTTTAATAATTTCGCATACTTTTCTACGGCTGCTTTTCCGGCTTTGTCATTATCAAAACAAAAGATAATTTCTTCCAGTTCCTGAAGCTCTTTTATTGCGTTCACTATCTCGTCATTTAATCCATTGGTTCCAAAACAGCTTATCAGACTGTAATGGTCTCGGATTTCTTTGATCTGGAGTAATGAAGCTGCATCGATAATGGCTTCTGTCAGAATAAGTTTTGTGGTTTCTTTATGAGGGTAGCCCGGATAAATTCCAATACGGTTTTTCAGGTAAAAGTGCTTCCCATTCTCTTTATCTAAAATACTTCTGAAGTATAAACTAACAATTTCATTCTTGCTATTTTTCAGAGGGAACGCAATGCATTTATTAGCAAAGATACTGTAGCCTTTTTCTTTGGTTCTGTTGTTAATGAGTCCTTTATCCTGTAACAGACCTGCTTCCAAAGCTTTTTTTATTAATTCATCATTTTTCCTTTCTCCATGATGGAACTGCCCGGAGTTATAACCGATTTCTAAAAGACTATTGTCTAAGTTCCTTTTTTCTATATAACCTTTTGCAGGAACGCTGCAATACAATGCTTTTCTAAAGTAACTAAATGTATTTTCTAAAAAGTCCGTATCGGACAGACGATTATTTTTTTCTGTTCCCGATTTCTTATAATTGACATTTCGGAACTGATTAAACTTTCTGCTTTCTTGATTGCTTCGTGTTTCGTGAGTTTCTCGTAATCTTCTATGAACTGGATTACATCGCCTGTCTTTCCGCAAGCATGACATTTATAAAAGTTCTTTTCCAGGTTCACCTGTAAACTTGCTGTTTTATCATCATGCATAAAACATTTGAGCATTGAGTTTTTAGGCTCAAGGTTGTATTGCTGCAGAACTTCTGATAAACTTAATCGTTGTTTGATTGCAGAGATTTCCATAAAAGAAAAATATTTTAAAATTTTTACGTTCTCATATTTGTCCCCAAAGTAACAATTACGAGAATACAAAACAAGTCTTTTCCGAGATTTATATTTTTATCCTACTCTTATTTGTCTTAAATTCGCATTTATAAGATGTTTAATTCTTTAAAATCTCACTTATGACTATTGCGGAGCGTATAAGATTATACAGACAACAAAAAGGACTTTCACAAGCGGAACTTGCAGAAAAGTCTCAAGTGAATAACAAAAGCCTTTCTCGTTACGAGCTGGGAAGTAGTATTCCGCCTGCGGATGCGCTTAAAAATATTGCCGATGCACTGGGGGTTTCAAGTGATGCTTTGCTGAACGATGAAACAGTTTCTATTAAAGACATCGAACTCTTGAAAAAATTTGAAGTAATACAGGATATGAACGAAGAAGATAAAGCTTTGATCACAAGATTTCTTGACCTTACTATTCGTGATTATAAAGCTAAAAAAGCTTATTCATAAAAAATATTGCAGTACTATAAAAAATAAAACCCACCGCGATTGCGGTGGGTTATTTTTATCTACTCAAAGTCACAGACTTTGCGTAGCGGGGATAGTAACTCCAAAATTATTATTCCAATAATTTTGATACATAAACAGTATCATATTCTTCAACTATACTTTTAAAAAGTTCAATTAAAAAAAGAAGTTTTGTTGGATCTCCAGCCGCATTAAATGTACTATTCTTTATAGAATAACCATACCAATCTGTTTCTGAGGACTCTATTAAAGAATACTCAATATGAACATTTTCTAGTAAAGTATTTACCAAATCTATTTTGACACTCCATCCCGGATTATCTATAGTTTCAATTTTTACACCATAAGAATGTTCCCAATCTCCATCACAATTAAGCTTATACCAACTTTCTAACCATTTAATTATATCCATATCTTATACTTTTTAATTATATCCATATCTTATACTTTGCTGTTTTATCTTGGTATCTCATTCGGCTCTGCAGCTCTAGCTCCTCCAGGAATATTTTTCCCTTGAACGTGAGGTGTAGGTATAGATTCACCTGTTTTTTTATTTACGTGTGGCGCACCAGGGCTACCGTCAGGTTTTCCACCATCATATCTTTTAGTAGGATTAAAATGTCCTGAATTTGTTTTTTCATATGTCTCATATTTGTGTATCTTTCCATTTGTACCTCGTTGAAAAGTTGTATGATCTCCTACAGCTTCGCGATTGGGTTCTAGTTTATTTGCGCCTCTTCCGCCGCCGCCTCTCGGAGTTGTAGCAACTATAATTACAGCATCAATAGTAGTAGTTCTGTTTTCAATAGCAGTAGCATCTCTACCAGTTGTTTCTAAAGCTCTTGAAACCATCACTCCGCTTTCTCCGTTCTTCCAGTAGTTTATATCATCAGCTTGTTTTCCAGGCATCAAATCATATGTATAATCATACGAAGAATCAGGAAGCATGGTTTTTCCATCATAGCCTGGAGTTCCTCCGGTATTTTTTGTATTTACAGATTGATATCGGGAACCTGACAGAAAACCCATCAACGCACCATCATCTTTATACCAAGTACCATTCGTATTGACAAAATCTCCATCGCTGTCACTCCAAGTCTGTCCATCACTTCCTCCTTCAGGTGGCCAAACTTGCATTCCATCGGGATCAATAAATCTAATTGGATTATTTACAGCATAAGCATATGTAGAATGTCTTCGGTATTTTTCGCTTAAAGGATCTACAACTCCCCATCTCCCGATATCGGGCATATAAAATCTTGCTCCATAATCATACATTCCCGTCTCTTGTAACTCTTTGCCGTTGTACTTATACTGATAAGCAGAATTACCCGCTAAACCATTATATCCATCATGCTTTAATCCAAATGGATAATAATTATTTTCTTCAATAACCTCCAATCCTGATGTACCCTTCTGATAACTCAATCTTACATTTCCTAAATGATCTATATAATTGTAAATGTACTTATTTTTTACAAAATCATAATAACCTTCGGCTGAAGGAATGAACTGTAATACGGCATCTTTATATTGAAATCCATCCAAATAATCTGTCTGAGTTATCATAGCTGAGCTGGCAGAAAAAATCTTCCGAATTTTTACACCGTCTGCTCTATAAAGGTTAGTGGTGTTTTTCTGTGTCTGACCTGGTTTTCCTGTTATTTTACTTGGGAGATTTAAAAAATTGTATTCAATTAATTCTAAATCTTTGTCCTTGTAACTGATCATACTCCCATTTAAATCATAACCAATTTCATTTGGAGCTACAAAATAAGGGTAACCTGTAGAGTTTTGTTGTTGCTCTGTTACTTTTGTCAGTTTGTTACCTGTATAATCATACTTAAGATTATCTATTAATTTTGTATTAGGATCCCCAGAAAGTACATCTGCCGATCTTTTCAGATTGGTAATGTTTCCATTAAGATCATATTCCATCATCTCGAAATATTCTTTCGCGGAAGGATTGGTGTCTTTTTGATAGAACCCAGCTACCAGTCTGTTCAGATTGTCATATACGTATCCATATCTTCTGAGATTATCATTAGGGACGGTAGAGGTTTTCCAGTCTACTTCTGCAATATTACCATTGTATTTTGGAAGTACTTTGAGAGTAGAATAATCCATATTAGGACTTTCTTGTCCCTCAACCTGATTGTATTTGATTTTGTATCCAAACAAATCACCTCCTAAGGCGTTAGGATCATTGATCTGGGTCACCCAACCTCTGATATTATATTTATAATCTACTTGCTGAAACGGAGCTGTAACAGTACCCCCTACCTTTTTATATTCTAATTGGGAAAGCTCGTTGTATTTGTTTCTTGCCAAAAACTCAATAGCTCCAGCACCCACCTGATGGCTATGAGATATAAGCCTGTTCTGATCGTCATAAGTAAATTTTTCTCTTATTGTCTTTTCGGTATCTGTAGCGAGTCTTTTATGTTGGGTTAAAATTTCTTTCACTACTCCTGAAAAATCCAATTGTTTTTCTACATTGGTATATCCTCCCAAATGGTTAAGTGTAAATTCTCTTATAGACCTTCCTTTAAGATCGTAATAAAAATAGTTTTTAGTCCAGCTATCATCTTCGATATTCTTCACGAAACTGGAAACAGGCAGGCCTTTTGTACTCCGCCCGTATTGTTGTACATCCGAAGGAAGTACAGTTTGGTCGAATACCAAAGTAGGAAAAGGATCACCTGTGAGATAGGAATCATAATAATTAACAGATAATACAGTTTCTATATCCACAAAATCCTTACTGTAATAAATTTGCATTCCGTTTTTGGTAAATCCCTGCGCATTTCTATATTCAGTAATTACATAATTGTTCAGTAAACTCTGAAGACTTGGTCTGCCTTCTAAAGAAGAGAAAATCCCGGTATAAACCACACGCCCCAATAGATCATACTTTGTTACAAGCCATTTATTGATCTTGCGCAGCTCAGCATCTTGTGTCAAAATGAGCCTGTCTGCTTTGTCATAAACCATGTATTCCAGCCCTTTTCCAGGAATCTTCTTTTCTACCAGTCGTCCTTTTCCATCATAACGGTATTGGTAACAAAGATCGTTTAAAGTAGTATCGGCAATCTGTAATCCCACACCCAAACCTTTAATGGCAAAAGAAGCCTTTGGTGGAATTACAAATGCAAGTTGACCATATTCATTATAGATATAATAGGTATCTGCATTATCTGTCGCATTAATTACTTTTCTCACCAAAACGGTTTGTCCTCGTCCATTTTTAAATTCTATCGTTTCATTACCATCTTCATCTTTTACAGAGTTTTTATAAAGCTGATTGGCTTTGTAAAATCCATTTAAAGAATTAGAATCATTAGATACATTTAATACAGAAGTAGTTATGTCTCCTATAGAAGTCGTGGTTGTAACATACTTTCTGACATCTATTGAGGTATTTGTGGCATACTCAAACTTTACAGGTTTACCATTCCAAGCGGTCCCAACTTGTTTTTGTTCTAATAATCTGTCAAGAGGCGAGTTTTCAAGCGTTTTCTCTGAAAAGGCTTTTTCTCCTTGATAAATTCCAGCTGGATCACCCACTGGAAAATCAATCAAATCTGAGTTCTGTCCATAAATAGCTCCATTGGTTGTTGACTGTTGAGGAACTGGAAGATAATCCCTTGTCTGTCTTCCAAATCCATCATATAGAATAGGAGTTACAACGTCTTTTCCTGTTGGAGAAGCCTTCACATTAACGATCTGCTTTGACCTCCCTAATCCATCAAAATATTGTACGGTACGTATTTTTTTTATATTTATTGTGTCTAGGTGAGTTATCGACTCGATATAATTTTGCGTACCGGTCTGTGCATAGGTCTGACTTGCTATAGATAACAGGCCAAACACGAATAGAGCTTTTATTATTAAGTGTCTTTTCATTATCTATATACTTTACTTTTGATATTGGAACATAAAGTTTAATGAAGTAGAAGATGATGCATCAACAGTTCCTGAAATTAGTCTTACAGTACAATTTCCAGATGTATCTATGAAAACTTTCCATTGGCGTCCACCTGAATCATATGTTATGTCCCTATTAACACTAGGAACACAGCTTGTGCCTACTTTACCTATATTTATGCCATTCGTCCAGCTTTGCCAGATACCGTAACTGGAAAACGATACATAAAAATTCACATCATTACCTACTGAGTTTGTTGAACTATAGCTAAACTGAGGATTTATTGCAAATGTAAATGCACAAGAAATTACTGGGATACAAGGACCATTTAGATTTGCGACATTCTGACCATTACTATTTATATCATCCAATGCTTTTTGATTGGCTGCCAATTCACTTACATCAGAAAAATACGTACCTGCAGGAACTATATAATTGTAAGTGCCCCCAACTGTATTTCCGGTGCAATTTGTTCTTGTAAATATTTGACTTTTTTCAGTATTTGGAATAGGGGAAGACGAAGGACTTGCATATCTATATTTGTATTCCTTTAGTATTTTATTATTTGAATCAACAATTTTTTCCAATCTGTTGGTTGTATCATATTTGTAATATTCTCTAATTCCGGAAGGAGGTGTAACACTAGTGGTTCCTATTAAGGGATCATTAGTGTAGGTTGTAATTTGATAATTGTTAAGATTAGTATTTTTTCTTAGATTATCCCCTGCTTCCAATAGTTCTGCCTCTTTTAATGGATTTGCAGCATCACTATTTGATAATGTAATAATATTCTGAACATAAGTTATAATGTCACTGTATTTTGTACCTTCTATTTTTGCGATTGGCATTGTTGAGTTGTAGCCCCAAATAATAGAAACAGGCATTCCCTCTTTATTTGTATATTGGATAAGGTTTCCTGTAGCATCATATTTATCTAATGTTACTTCTGTAAAAGAATTATTATTGTTTGAAATGTCATATGACAGTATAGATTTAGGTAGTACAAAATTTCCTACTTGAGGATCAGGTAACGAGGATGGATAAACTTTCTTTGTTTTTGATAACATTTTTGTAACTCCATTACTTGTTTGTGTAATAATTGTTTCCAGTGGTATTCCTACCATATTTTTATTGATCATTAATTGATTGCCACCCTCTTGTGCATAATTATAACTTGTTTCTTTAATGACATTATCAGGATATGTAATTTTTTGTGTACTAGGCAAATATTTATTATTGTAAGTATTCAAGGTAGTCGTTTTTACAAAATTGCTAGATCCTGGGGGGAAGTATTCTTTTGTCGTGGCAGATTCTAATAACGATCTATAGAGATTCACACTATAGCTATGAATAAGTCCACCAAATGGTGGATAATTATCTTGTGAGCCACCAAATTCAGGTGTAAATCTAGTGACAGGCTCTAAAATAGCTCCAGAGATAAAATAAGTGTTTAAGTTATCAGGATAATTAAATTTATAATTATAAACTGTTTCTTTTAGTAAAGAATTATTATTATCATAATGACTCTCATTAACAAGATTACCATTTCCAATAATCAAAGCTGAACCTCTGGGTATCATACTTAAACAGGTAGGACTATAGGTATTAGTGAAAAAAGATTCTGTTCTTCCTTTTCCGTCTACTTTTTCGATAACTTTAGAATAACCAACAAGACCTCCTTGTGGAAGCGTAGATACTCCCTGAGATTGTGCTCCTTCAAAAACCGAAATTTTAAAAGGATGGTCTGGAACACCAATATTGGGAATATATACAGTAGGACAAGCTGTATTGGATAAAATCTGATAACTATTTCCTCCTTTCACAATATAGCATCTATTCTCTACTTCATAAAATTTTGGAAATTCAGATAAATTACCATTCGATATAATTTTTGTTCCGTTATCTATAGACTCATCATAGATATAGTTCTTAATTAGGGGATTCGATCCAACATTTTCTGTTGTTTTGATACTTTTAATTCTTATACCTCCCCCATAACTATAATTGCGCTCAACACCAGGACTTACATTATCCAGTAATGATTGTATCGGATAATTAGAGAAAGTATTAGGTTCATATTCAAATTCTGTTTTTCCGCCTGTTGGATATTTTATACTTGTTAAAAGACCTGCCAGTGAATACAGTGATGCTCTTCTATCGGATAAATAATGTTTATTGTCAGTAGTAAAGTTGACATGCCGTATTTCATTGTCTGGAACAGGTCCTGGATAATAAACAGATGCATTGTACCAATATCCTGATTGATCTTGATTGAATGAGTTAACTGTAAAAGGACTACTTCCTTTTATATATTTATCTGGATTAGGAATAAAGCTATCACTATTAGCCTGGCCATTATAGTACCCCCAAAAATCCGAAGAAAAGCTTAGTTTATTGGGTAAATTGTAAGTAGAATTATAATCAAACAAATATTTTTCATTGGTTATTGACTCTGTCAAACCTAGTAATCGAAGTCTGTGTGTAAATATTTTATTATTTGATGCTCCAAGCCAAGTAACTAAGGAATTTGTATCTAGATTGTCGGTTGCAATGAAGTAATCATAATTAAAATCAAACTGTTTTATTAATTTATAATTATTATAGATCTTAATAGAAGATAGTTTTTTGGATTTATTAACATCTTCTCTATCAACCCAAACAAATTCTATTCGACCATTAGAAAACTCTATTTTTTCGATAAAACTTTCATCGATTGTCTGTTTATTACATTGTGTCAAACCCGGAGAGCTATTTGTGAAATGTGGATTACTTGGGTCATTGGGAGGATAAGTATAACTATATCTTGTCGTCCTACATCCGGCTATTCTATCAGCATGCAATTTAGCTGTATAATAAAAATTAATTTTTCTTCCTTTAACGTCTTCTATTTTAGATAGATATTGAGAAACTCCGGTAATGTAAGTTCCTGTAAGTGGTGTACTAATTTCTTGTACACTGTCAAAATAATAACTAAGGCCGGTTTCATCAATAACTGTAAATTTGTTTGCACCATTAGAATGTGGAATAAAGCTTCCTGAGCTAGGAATTAATTTAAAATCTATATTTGGCTGTTCTGCTATTGCAAATTTTGGATAATCAGTTTTAGTTGTTTTCGGCATATCTAAATATGCTTTATAGCTTTTAGTCGGAAGATTGATTAAAAACAAATCAGGTTGAAAATCATCTCCAGGATATAGAGTGCTATAATTTGGGTCTGTAATTAAACGAAAATTATTAGTATAATAAGAGCTTACAGCAGTGCTGTTATTCCAAGGAGGTGTAGGGCATCCTGATATTGAGCCAATATAGCCACTAGCACTTTTAGGGTAAATATTATAATATCCATTTGTACTAAAATCATTACTTCCCGCTATAATATGAGAAACCCGCCCTCCCGCGTTCAAGGACCATCCGAGTCCAACAGAAGAAGCTTCATCATTTACTTTAATTCCCCCTGCGTGATATGAAATAGATATTGGAACTTCTATATCCCCTTCTTTGATTGTGTAAATAGGGATACTGATATTAGGCACTCCTGTATATAAAGAAATCGGAGTTTCAGAGTACCTGAACAGTGCTGCAGCATTAGGAGATTGGACAGCTGTATTATTAACAGTATTCTGTATAATTGACTGTGAATTAGCTAATATTACAGTGAAAGTTGAAATTAGAAGTATTGTTTTTTTTATTTTGAGCATTTGTTTCTACCTTTTAATAATTTTAGCATTCGCCGTTTTATTAGTATCCGTTTTGATCACTACCAAATATGCTCCCTGAATAAGGGATTGAGTATTAATCTTCGTCACTTTATTCTTCGTTTTAAAGTTTTGTAGTTGTCTTCCACCCATATCATACAAAGTAATATCAGCTTCTTTGAAATCATATCCAATTTCTACATAAGCATAATCTGACACAGGGTTAGGATAGATCTTGATATCTTGTTTCTCTATTAACTGATCCAATTGTTTATCACCCAATTTCACGATCTTCCAGTTCTCCTTTCCTAATTCCTCAGCACTGGTTCCTGCCAAGATGATTGAACCATCTCTGTTGAGTTTGATATCAGATAATCTTTCTTCTCTCTTTCGGGACTCCCCTTCCACATGTTTCCTCCACTGTTCATTTCCGTTTTGATCCAGATATAGCATCCAGAATTTCTCATCATCAGCTTCTATTTTTCCTTCGGCCTGAGTATAACCACCAAGTAAAACTCCTTTCGTTTTATCATCTGCGGAATGAATTGCGCTCATTCCCATAAGGATATCTCTATTCTTAAAATTGTAAGATTTCTGCCACTGCTCATCACCCCTTTCATTTAAAGAGATTAACCAAACATCAGTTCCTTCCTCGATTCCTACGGTTTTATTTCCTGATCTTTCAGATCTTGATTCTCCACCAACGATATATCCATTTGAAGTTAAAGCGACTGTTCTTAAATGATCATCTCCTTTGCCTCCATAATTCTTTTCCCATTCTACTTTTCCGTCTTTATTAAGCTTAATGATCCAGTAATCACCTTCACCAAAGTTCTCAGTTTGTTTTGATCCTCCAATACCGCTTCTTGAATAAATACCCACTAATGCACCACCATCTTTTGTAGGAATCATCTTTTCCACTTCATCAAGCCCTTTCCCTCCTAAAACAAGTTGTGAGGTTTCTTTTCCGTTTTTATCAAGTTTGATGATTAAGATATCTTTTGAGCCATAGCCTTTAGTTGAGTTTTGGACATTACCTGCTACAAAAAATCCAAGATCGGTTGTTTGAATAACAGCCCTGGCTTCTTCATCAGCAGAAGTTCCTAAAGTTTTCTGCCATAATTCATCTCCGAACTCATTGATTCTGATCAGCCATATGTCTGATCCCCCTTTAGAATCTTCTTTCTTATCTAAACCTTTACTAGAGTAAGAAGTACCTGCTAATAAATTCCCTCCGTCTTGTGTAGCTACTGTAGATGATAGATAGTCATGGTTATTCCCTACAAAGAACTTTTCCCAAACTTCCTGACCCTGTTGATTGAGTTTTACCAAATGAAAATCGTAACCATTGTTTTGTTTATCTTCAGTTTTAGAAGCCTGAATAGCGCTTCCAGTAATTAAATACTGCTGATCTATGGTTGTCGTCACCTGGCTTAGAAAATCCTGAGTACTGGATTTGATATTCTTTTCCCAGACTATCTCCTGTGCTGAGAGGCCTAGGCTTATGCATAAAGTACATGCACCCATGTAGAGTTTTTTCATCTGTTTATGTTTTATATTTTTAGTTTTATTTATATTGATTTAAAACCTTGCAAATTTAACTTTTTTTTAGCATTTGTTAATTTTATGTTAAAATAATTTAATATGAATTTCATCATGCTTAATTATTCATTCACAAACCACTATTCCTTATCCCATTGCAAAAGTAGTACACCAAAGCGCCAAAACATGTCGCATAAAATCTAACTTTTCCTTAAACAATGTCAGGTCTTTTTTTAATAGTTAAAGTTTTATAATTTTGCCCTATTATAGCCTTTACGGTACATATATAGTTATTCATTTGCAAAGAATTTTCATGAAAATACCTATTGAACTAGAAGACCAATATGTAAAAAACGTCCTTTACAATATTTCCCTTCTAAACCTTCCGGGTGAAGAGTGGAAGCCTATTGAAAATTTTGAAAACTATGCGATTTCCAACTATGGCCGTGTGAAAAGCCTTGAACGTTGGATTACATCACTAAACGGGAAAGAGCGGAAAGCACCGGATCGGATTATGAAGTTACAGTTCATGAAATTTTTCAACAAATATCTGAATGAGAACTTTTATAATATCACTTGTCTGTTATCATCGGAAGGAAGAAGATCCCGAAAGTCAGTGCCACGTTTGGTGTATCATCATTTTGTTGAAAAATTTGATGTAAAAGATAACTCATTTTTTATATCGTTTAAAGATGATAATCAATTTCATGTACATTCTAGTAATTTAGAGAAATTATCCGTAAGTGATGTTCATTACAAAACATTGAAATCCGGCAGAGGCAATAAAGGTGATTATGAACAGGCAGTAAACCAATACACTCCTACTGGTGATCTTGTTGCTTCTTTTGAAAGCATTTACGACGCGAGTGAAGCTCTTGGTATTTCCCACACCAACATCCTACCTGTGATTAACAGAAAAAGACTGACTGCCGGTAAATTCCGATGGTTCCCAAAAGAATATACACCTACAAAAGAAGACTTCAAGTGATCTCATATAATTAGTAATCATAATCCTGTTGTTCTTTCTATTGTCAAGGGTAGCATGATATTCCGTTACTTTGAAGATCGGCAATTTTCATAGGTTTCAATTAATGCTTCTGCTACAATTTTTGGATCTTGTTGATGGATTCCGTGACTGTAAAGTGGCAATAAAATCAATCTACTGTGTTGGTTATTTTTTATCATTTCCGCATAATGATCAATTCTAAGATAATCTAATTCTTTCCACCAAGGACTTAGATGGATACCCAAGTTCAGATTTTTATTCATTTCTATTTCATAATCTTCTATATGCTTATTATAAGAAATCATTATTGTTACGGGAATATCTTTTAGTGGTGATAAAGATGTGTATCTTTTAAAGAATACAGGTGTACTTTCATTCTTTTCTCTTTCAACTTCAAATCTAAATCCATTTGAGATTGAAGTGTCTTTTAGTATATAATCGTAGTTTTTTATAAATAATTCTCTGTATCCCGTCTTGCTCAAAGTATTTAATTTTACTTTGTCATCTTCTGCCTGCGTTAGCATAAAATCTGTTGGATCTATGAAGAACAAACCGCAGACATCATTCGGATAAATTGAGGCATATAAACGAATAAAAGGTCCGCCAATGGAATGACCTACCAATAAATAAGGCGGCTTAATTTCTAATTTTGTTAATAAATCGTGAAGTCTTTTTATTACGTCTGCATCAGTTTTTAGGGAAGTATCGATTTCAGAGTCTGCAATTCCATTTCTATCATAAACAATACCTGCAAATCTTTTTTCAACGAATGAAAGTAAACCACCATAACCGCCGCCGCCAGAACCAAGCCCTGCTTCAAAAACTACAACTGGCTCATTGACTTTTCTGTTTTCAAGACCAAATGTTTTATATGTAATTTTTTTATTATTAATTGAAACAAATTTTCTTTCAGACGTTTGCGAAAAGACCAAGTTATTTGAAAAGAAAATTATGAATATAAAAATTATTATTGATTTCATCACTTTTTGTACCTATTGTCTGTTTTTAAAATTACCGCTACTGTCCAAATTTACTCAATGCTACAATATGTACTGTACGCAATTGCGCTAATGTTGTTTAAAATTTTTATTGACTATTTATTAAATCATCATGTTAGAATTTGTCATATTTGGATAAATGCATAAATCCAAGTATCCTTGAGTAAGTAGTCAACCTATTTTATCTGCGTATATTTATGGGAAAGTCTGTTCAGCCGGTCCAATTTTACAAAGTATAGATCCAACAAATCATAAATTGCTTTCTGATCTTTTCCTGAGACTTTGTTATCCCAATCTGTATTAACAATCAGATATCTTCCCATTTTTTTGTCTTTAAAGAACCAGATAACGGAATTCAGTCCGGGGTCACCACCTGTATGTCCAAAATTACCAGTAGAGCCAAAGCCCATCATAATACCCATATTATATTCATCACTATACTCGCTGGAGCTTCTGTCAATGAAATTCTCTTCCTTTAGTTGTGGTGTAAAATATTCTTTATAACTCTCTTTAGAAAGAAGAGTTCCTTTACCAAAATAGCCCTTCATAAGTTCACAAATATATTTACTCATATCTGCTGACGTTGTGAGTAGGCCGCCGTCAGGATAAGTATTCAGGGAGTAGTAAGGGTAAGGTGTTGTTTTATTCATGAAGGTCCTGGTATATTTAGAAAACTTTATCTTATCAAAGCTCCATCCCGAATGATCCATTTTTAAAGGTTTTAAAATGTAATTTGCCGTAAATTGGGCGTAGCTCATTCCTGTTGCTTTTTCAAGTACTAATGCAGCAAGTGTTGCTCCAATATTGGAATAATTAAATATAGTTCCTGGTTTTTTATCCGTAAAGTTGTCTTTTGAATACCATTTACCGTTTTCAACCAACACATTTTTTAAAAATTCTTCGATAGAAACTTTAGCAGAGGGAGGGTTAAATTTTGTTGGGGATATGTCAATTTTTAAGTTATCATCAAGATTAGTATCATCTTTCAAAATAATAGTATTCTTTAAATAAGAGTCATTATCTGTGATTGACGAGGTATGCGTTGCCAGCTGTCGGATTGTAATTGGGATATTTGGATAATTGGGATTAATTACATTGAAAGGTAAATATTTACTGATTGAATCATCCAGTTTTAATTTGCCTAATTCCTGAGCCTTTAGGATGGCAATTCCAATAAGCGTTTTTGACACAGAGGCGATATTTTGAACGGTTTGTTCGTTATACTCCTGATGGGTATCTAAATTAGCAATCCCAAATCCGTTCTGATAGAGCACATCCCTGTCATTAACCATGGCAACTCCAAATCCATTAAAACTTGTCGTTTTGCTTATTTTTTGTAATTGATCGGTAAGTTCGTTTTGAGTTTTTATAAATTCTCTTGAATGGTTGCTTTGTGCCGGGAACAAGCCGATCAGGAAAATACAGATAATATGACTTATATTTTTCATAAGGAGGTTTTTATTAAGACATTTCTCAAAGCTAAAATATTACATTTATATAACCTGGCTATTATGTGATAATACTTTTAAAAAGTCCATCTTTTGTTCAAATGCTCTAAAATACATTACTAAATTTTGATTTGGAAAAAAGCATCAAAGTGAATACCAACAGGACTGCAACAAAGATCATAAATTTACATTTAACTTATTTTAAACCACATACTTATAAAATTTCCCAGACTTAAAATGTGTTTGAATAACATATCGTCTTGTCCACTAAACAGATATTTGAAGAAAATATACTTATTATTTATTCGTATTTTTATTACAACTAATAACAGACAAACTCAATAATCATGAAGAAAACTATTTTCATAGTGTTCAACTTATGTAGTTTATCACTATTCGCACAAATAAAATCTCCTATACCCGATTATGAAAAAGATATGCCATCTATACATGGTAAAAAGCAGGTTTTTAATGATAAAATGCTTAATATCCTTTTTGCCAATAAGGTAGGGACAGCATTTGGAGGGACAAACGATTTAAGTTTACAAAAGTTTTTTGCCTCTTTAGATGCAAGTGAAAACTCAATTTCTATTGGAACTAATTTCGATAACAGAGATGATGAAAAGAAGAAATTATCTTTTGTATTTAGTGGTGGGCTCAAAATGAAAGCAAAAGATCAATTTTCCACATTTTATAAAAATGGCGACTTCCAAGAGAACAATGTAGGAGCTTTTTTTAAAATTACTTATTTATTTGACGGAATCATAAACTACACGGACAAACAAAATGGTAGTGATTTCATATTGAGAGAAAAGGCCATTCTAGAAAACAGAAAGCATCTGTATGAAAAATATGACAAAAAAGCGGATAAATATAACGTCGAGGAATATAATCAGGCAATAGCAAGACAAGAACAATTAATTGCTAATAACTCGGAAGCTTTAAAAATTATTGAGTTCTCAGAGAAAAAAAGTGATGAATTATATTTAGAAATGGCCAAAGAAGAAATCGCTTATATAGAAGATAATAAACTCTACAGAACTTTAAAGGATTGGTGGGTTTCTTTAGATATTTATGTACCATTTGGAGAAAATAAATATAAAACGACACCTAACCTAATCGAAAGTCCTTTGATAGATAAAAAATTTTATGCAGCAAGTGTTTCGTTATCTTTAAATTACATGAGAGTATACTCTTCAGGGCAGTCATTTTTCCTTAAAATCAAGGGGTCATTAAAAAACAATAACAATATAATCGTTGATGGTATTACATCATCGCCTTTTCAAACCATTACAAATGGTGCAAACAATATATCCGTTGTTACCAATACAGATGATGGATATATTACTAATTTTGATAGGTTCCTAACAACAACTTTAATTATCGAACCAGCAGTTTTTGTTTTTAATAACAGAATAGGATTTAGTCCTGCTATTGAATTCAATGGAGGGAAATATCATAAAACAAATTGGAAATTAGGTATACCAGTCAGTTTAAAAGATAAAGATGGGAAGCCTAAGGTTAACTTTGAAGTACAGTGGAAAGAAATAAACACATTTCAAACGTCAGATCATATAGTCGGGATCAGTGTCAATTTCTTATTTGGTGAGATGATCAATTAGTTTACTGAGAGAAACTCATTTGAGGAATGCGTCAAAATTGTAATATTATAAATACAAAAGATAGTTTATGAAAAAAGCTACCTAATTAGGTAACTTTTTTCATAAAAATATATTTTTTGCAGCAAATAGACTTTAATGAACTCCATGTCTATACAGTTATTATCGATGACGATATTGACATATCACCAACATTCAAATATTGCCTAGCTTTGTATTAATCCATAAAATGTAAGTACAAAAATAATTGCTGAGCCCAAGGCAAATAAAGACCATTTAAATCTTTTAATCTTAAAATACTCAATTGCAGCTAATATGGAGCAATCAAATATAAATCCGATAATTAAATATCTTACACTGAAATACAAAGTATATCCAAACATCTCAGATCCGTATCCCTCAATGATTGAAATAACGATCAGGGGAAGCAAGAATAGGAAAATATGATATATAATGTTGAAAATTATTATTTTTTTCATTTTTGATAGTCTTAAAATTTTACAACTGTTCTTTTTTCAGTAGTTTTAATCCATTCACCAGCTTTATTTTGTTGATAAACATCAACATTCGTATATGTTACATTAGTTTTATTTTCAAATTGTTTGTAATGCACATTTCTATTATACATGTAATTATTAATTGTATCGACTTGGTTACCAGCGACCGTAAATGTATTAACTCCTTCCCGTATTCTTACTTCTGTTTCAAAGACAGCACTGTTTTCTTCAGTACTACCTCCATGACCAGCAACATATTCGAACGTAAACATATCAACTTTCCCTCCGCCTAGCTTGGTTTGTAGTGCATCAGACAAATTTTTAACATACTCTAAATATAAATCCGGCCTTTTAGCAATTTTGTCGGGCTCATGCCAGTCATTTAAATGACCTATTCCATTAGCATACATATGATTACCATCTGAAAGTCGTGAGTGTGCATAACTATCACCAAAATAATGTAAGGCAGTTCCCAGTTCTTCATTAGTACTCGCGTTAGTCACCATACTTCTTCCTATATTTCGAGCATCTACGGACCGTCCACCATTTAGAGCATGCATACTTCTTTGAAGTACAGGATCCTTCCATGTACTAGGTGAAGACATTACTTCTCCACTCCTACTCATAATATTATCAGGAGCTTCAGTAAAATAAGCCAAAGTATAGGCATCTTTTCTACCCATAATGGTAGCCATTAAATAGACCGTCCAAAAATGTCCATCTGTTTCATACAACCCGTTTGTATCTATGTATTTCGTTGGGTTATTAAACGCATATCTGTATGGGCTCCAATCATTTGCTTTTTCTGCCAAAGGATCAACAACACCCCATCTTCCTAAATCAGGCATATAAAACCTTGCACCATAGTCATACATACCACTCTCCTGCATCTCTTTCCCATTATATTTATAACTGTAAAAACTTCCTAAATTCCCCTTAAAGCTGCCAATATGGTTTGCCCCAAAGGCATAATAATTATTGGTATCTCTGATTTCAAGTATACCATCATTATTTTTAGCATAGGTGACCCTAGCATTTCCTAAGTGATCCCGATACTGGTAAATATAACGATTTTCTATAAAGCTATAAAAGCCTTCTGCTGTTGGAATAAAATCAAGTCGCCAACCTGTTGGAATATTAGGGTCCAAAATAGGTCCTTTGAAAGCCTGCTCTTCATATGCAACTTCTGTCCTGCACCATAAGCATGGTGCCACATTTTCTAAAGCATTATATTGAAACCCATCCAAATAATCAGTATAATTATAGGTCGTAGACTGACCTCTCCCGCCACCCCTACTGTTTGTTTTACGAACTTTTGTACCATCTGCACGATACAAGTAGCTTAGACCGAAGCTTACTATGCCTCCAAATAGATCATTTTGCGTAATGGAATAGGCATCAGGGAGATTCAGGTGATTATATTCAATAAGAGAAATACCTTTATCTTTCATATTGGTCATATTTCCATTAAGGTCATAATCTATCATATTATTTCCTCCTTCATAACCTGTACTGTTCAGCTGGTTTTCAATTACCTGAATCAGACGGTTCCCTCCATCATAGATGTAATCCAGATTATCAACCAAAGTTGAAGTCTGCCCGGAAATCGGGATCGCACTTCGTTTGAGATTAGTGATATTACCATTTAGGTCATACGTAAGATATTCGTCAAAAAAATTACTATTGCCAGTCGTTGGTTCTTTATAAAACGCATTTTTCAACCTGTTCAAGTTATCATACTCATAATTATACCTTTTCAAGACCCCCTCAAATGAATTTTTCCAATCTATTTCTGCAATATTCCCATTAAACCTTCCCGGAGCTATATTGGAGCTTACAGGATTGTTATATTTTATTTCGTAGCCAAAAAACTTACCATTCAGATCAACGGGATCATTAATTTTGGTCATCCATCCACGGATGTTATACTTATAATCTATCTGCTGCAGGGATGAACCTGCAGCTGTTCCACCTACTTTCTTGCTCTCAATTTGAGAAAGTTCATTATATTTATTCTGGGCAAGATACTCAACAGCATTACTATTAACCTGATGGGTATGGGTTAATAACCTGTTCTGATGATCATAAGTGAAATTTTCAGTAATGATGGTATCCGTATTTGTATCTAATCTTTTATGAGTTGTTACTGTTTGCTGTACTGCACCGGCAAAATCAAATTTTGAGTCAACCTGTGTACGCCCTCCCAAATGATTAATAGAATAAGACCTGATGGATCGTCCTTTCTTATCATAATAAGTGTAATTCTTTGTCCAGTTATCATCCTCAATATTCTTCACCAGTTTCATGACAGGTAAGCTCTTGGTACTAAGGCCTTCTGCATTAGGGACATCTGTTAAAGGAACTTCTCCCAATACAGCAGTTGGAAAAGCCGGATTGAAATCATATCCAGGATATGTATCATAATAATTTATACTCAGAATGGTAGGAATCTCATTGACAAAAGCACTATCCGTATAATAAACCGTGATCCCATTTCTGGTAAATCCCGTAGAACTTCTGCTTTCTGTAATTATAAGATTAGCAATCTCATTCTGTCTGTCTACCCTTTCTCCCCCTGTTAAAAAGCCTGTATAAGCGACCCTGCCAAATTTATCATACTTAGTGATTAGCCATTTATTATTCTTCTTTTGATTGGTATCCTGTGATAATATTAGTCGGTTCGCATTATCATACACAAAATACTCTTTTCCCTTACCTGGAAGCTTTTTTTCTACCAAACGATTTCTGTTATCATATGTATACTGATAGCATAAATTATCCAGTACGATAGTAGGAACTATGGTGCCTGCCGTTAAATTCTTTATTTTATCAACTGCTTCAGGTGAAATCACATAGGCTAACTGGTCAAACTGATTGTAAACATAATACGTATCCGCACTCTGGGATACACTAATCATCTTTTTTACCAGTAAAACCTGGCCTTTAGCATTTTTAAACTCAATTGTTTTGTTGTTATCCTCATCGGTAATAATATTTTTATAGAGCTGTCCCGTTCCAAAACTTCCCGAAAAATTGATTTCAGATATAAAAGTCGTATAATTAAAAGAAGCTGAGTATTTTTTTACCTCGCCATCTATGTTTGCATCATAATTTAATATAATCGGCTTATCATTCCACGCTGTTCCCACATTTTTCTGTTGAGATACCCTGCTTAATGGTGAGCTTTCAAACTGCTTTTCAGCATAGATTTTTTCTGTTCCGTAAAGGTCATTTTGAGTAGCATTAATTAAAGGGGCTGAATAAATTGCCCCATTTTGAGTTCCGGGTTGAGGAACTGGTAAATAATCCATTGCCTGCCTTCCGAATCCATCATACTCAATATGGTTAACAACATCTCTTTCTTTAGGGGATGCCTTTACACTTACTGTTTGTTTAGGCCTTCCTAAACCATCATAATACTTAACAGTATTAAGCTGCTTTGCACTGGTACTGCTGGAAGTTACCGGTTCCAAATATGATCTTGTCTGTATATAATTTTGAGTATCACTAGGTGATGCTTGTCCATATGTTAATCCCGATAATAATATTGACCCTATCGGTAGTAGTATTTTTTTCATGGTTGATTTAGTTATTTATCATATTCTACTGAAAACCCAACCATAGAAGTTGGTAAAGGAGATCCACTGTTTGCGCTTACAACGACATAACCATCTGGAGTAATTGTTACCCTCCAGTTTCCACTATTGATATATTTTACACTTGAAGGTCTACATCCTGCTCCGATATATCCAACTGAAACACCTCCACCTGTATATGACATACCAGATGGTGGATTTGCACTATAGGTAAGAATCATAGAAATATGATTGACAGCTGTTTCCTGTATGGAACTATAGTTTACATTTGCATAATAATTTGGGGTGAAACCACATGATACGAAACCACATGGCCCCTCGGTATTAGCAACTGTTTGACCATTCATATTAACATCATTCTGTGCTTTTTGATCAGCATCCGCCTGATTTATATATGAATAATACTTTCCTGCAGGTACATAGTAGTAATACTGTCCACCAACTGATCTGGGAGCAGTACACGTAGAGCTATTTCTATAAAAATAGTCACCCTTATCTACATTAAAATATTTAGTAAGAACATTATTAAGATTATAACTATATTCCTTGATAATATTATTATCTCTATCCAATACTTTTTCTAAACGATTGTTCGTATCATAAACAAAAATTTCTTTTGCGCCTGAAGGCTGGATAGTATTCTTAACTCCGATAAGGGGATCATAAGTATATGTTGTAACCTGAAAATCTTTAAGTTCAGTTTTATTTTTAAAGGCGTCCAAAGCGTTGACAAAAGTTGCTTCTGATGAAGAATCTATATCAAGATCAGATTTCTTAACAATATCTAAATCTACATATGATCCAACATTATTAGGATCTAAATTAAATGCCTGCATGACTTGCTGATAAGATGCCCCATAAATTTTTGCTATGGGCAAACTGTGTTTATATCCCCAGATTATTGTCTCATATAGGTTTCCGCTGTATTTTTTTTCAATAACATTTCCATTAACACCTATCTTAGTGACCTCCTCGGAGCTATAAAAGTTGGTTCCGTCAAGGCTATTTTCCTCTTTAGTCCCAAGAATAACATTTTGATTCGTCGCAGACACTGCTGGGAATGTAAACTGATTATAAACATTCCTGTTCTTAACAATTCCTCCTTTGTCAGTTGTTAACGTTGATTCTTGAAGTTCATTTAATCTATTTTGATCCCTTAACGCGTTACCTATTAGTGTGTTAAACTCATACGCATACTTAAATTCCGTTTTGGTTATGTCATTTGCTATTTGTTCCTTTAACTCAGAAACTTTTCTTTCGTTATTATAAGTATATTCCTTTGTTTTTTGTACTATACCATTATTATAAAATGATTTCGTCACAATAATCTTCGGATCATAATTGAAAGAATAATATTTCTCAATCCCACCATAAACTCCTATATCTAAACTTGAAGAATTCGCCACACTGCGGTAACCTCCTAAGCGCATCCTATTTAATTGACTCCATTTAAGCTTATAAGCATATTCTGTAGATTCTACAATATTATTATTGTTATCAAAAATTTCCTGTTTTATCAATTTGCCATTGACTCTGCTCATATCAGCCTCAGGCAATAATAGAGGAGTTGAAGTGACATCCATCTTATACGTTGCATCCAGATGGTCACAATTTCCTGCAACACATCTTAATAAATAAGTATCGCTTTTATTTGAATTATAAACAAAATCTCCAATATTAACAGTACTGTTATTAACTGTGTCAAATAATGAATATCTATTGATTGTATATCCATTAGAATTATTAGAACTTCTTTTAGAACTTTTGATAATCTTATATAAGATAGTGCCTTCAGCAAAATGGTTAGCAGATTTTTTAATATTATTTCTATCATACCCCCCCAAGCCGTTCTTTCCTTTCATAATTGTTGCAAATACAGGTAAGGAATCAATATATCCTATACCGTCTGAGTTTTCTCCATATGAATAATCTGTAAAACTGCTAGTATTTCCGTCATTTACTTCTACTGTTTTTACTCTTGCACCTGGTCCTTCTCTTTTTATTCCATAGTAAGTAAAGTAATTCGAATCATATTGATAAGCTGTATATCCCCCTTGATGTTTTACCTTGTTGAGAAGACCTACAGAGAGATCACCAATAACAGGGGTTTTGTCATCATTTAAAGTTGAAGTCTCACTTCCTGTATAGGTGCTTCTTTTATAAAATGAGACGTAATTATGATCTACATTGTTCAATCCACTATCATAATAATAGTAGATTAGGGGACGTGTTGTAGGCGTCACCCCATTAACAGGATTATTTCTGTAGTATCCCCAAAGATCTATTTTAAATGACTGTTTGTGAGGTAATATTTGAGGATTGTTATATTCAAATTCATATTTATCTTTTACCTTATCTTCTGTCACATTCAAGAATAAAATGTTTTTTAAAAAAAGTCTTCTATACACTGCAAGCTGGGAGTCTGACAATGTTAAACCATTACTGTCATTTGATAAAATATAATTACTATCAAAGGCAACAGTTCCCTTTTTAACATTACCATAAAAAGACGATATAGAATTTAATCTAGGAACATTTGTAAAATTAGGATTATCAAAATTGAGCAAATCTTTTCTGACTTCTGCATAATTAAATTTTAGAGATGAAGTTTCAGTGCTTATACTGGTTACTACTGGAGTTTCATTGATATAAGCTGAATAGCCATAGACATCAGAATAATATTCTTCATCATATGTATTTACTTGCAGGGATAATATTTTTTTGTGCTCATAATTATATATTATTTTTTCTCCATATTTGTTTTCTATTTTCGACAAATACCACGACACTGGCACTCTATCATAATAATATTGAAAAGATGAATTATTTGGATCACACTGTGGAAGATTTCCGAAATTAGGATTAAAAGTTGTCAATCCTTTTAGAGGAAAGTTTTGGACAGAAATTTTCCCATTTATAATGTTTTCAGTGTCTTGTTTTACTGTTTCAAAACTGTCAAAAGTAAAACGAACATTTTGTTCATCAATTAATGTAAACTTCTTGAAAAATGAATAATTATCTACTTCATATTCAATTTTATAATTTTCATTAGAATTTAGTTTTATATTTCCATCCAAATCGAAATAAAAATTAAATGGCTCTTTACCTGGAATAACAGCTGTAAACAAATCACTTTGTTTATCTATTAATCCTAAATTTGAATAATCATTATAATAAAATTTAGGTGATATAGAACCAGTATAATCCGGAGCGGGATTTGGTGTATTAAAGAATTTTTCTACATTAGATTTTACTAAAGGTAAGTTGTATAAAAGGCCAATTTGATCTTTTTGGGAGTAGTTGTAGCATAATGGATAAGCGGCTCCATTATCAAAAAAGCCATAGTAAACACTTCTGTAAACTTTTATCTTCTTTTCATCTGCCTGATCGTAAATCTCACGAGTTATAATTCCTTTATAACTTAGATCCCAATTCTGTCCAATTTCACCGCTTTCAAAATTAACTTTAACACCCTTTGAATCGTAATTAGCACTAATATCTAGATTGTAATCTTTTATTTCAAGTTTTGCAATAGGCACATTAATACTAGCACGTCCTTCATTCTCATGAATATTGCTCATTTCTAAAGCACTATTTGTAAATGGGCTCGTTTGAGATTTTGCGTAAGTAAAGTTTAATAAAATGGCCAGCAAGCCTAATTTAAAATATTCTTTCTTCATTATTTCTTTATAAGTTTTGCATTAGCTGTTTTATTTGTATCCGTTTTGATTACAATAAGATAAGCGCCCTGAATGAGCGATTGAGTATTTATCTTTGTCACGTTATTCTTTGTTTTAATACTCTGTAATTGTCTTCCTCCCATGTCATAGAGTGTAATATCAGCTTCCTTGAATTCAAACCCAATCTCCACATACGTATAGTCTGACACTGGATTTGGATAAATTTTAATATCCTGTTTTACAATTAATCCTTCAATTTGTTTGTCTCCAAGCTTTACGATCTTCCAGTTTTCCTTTCCGAGTTCCTCTGCACTGGTTCCTGCCAGAATAATTGAACCATCTCTATTGAGCTTAATATCAGACAGTCTTTCTTCCTTCTTCCTGGATTCTCCTTTTACATATTTTCTCCATTGTTCATCACCTTTTTCATTAAGATAAAGTATCCAGAACGTTTCATCGTATGTCTCAATTCGCCCTTCTGCCTGGGTATACCCGCCCAACAAAATTCCCGTAGAAATCTTATCATCGGAAGAATGTAGAACACTCATTCCCATTAAAACATCTCTGTTTTTAAAGTTGTAAGATTTCTGCCAGATTTCTTCTCCTTTTTCATTTAAAGAAAGTAACCATAAATCCGTCCCTTCTTCAATCCCTACAGATTTGTTCCCTGATCTCTCCGATCTGGATTCACCGCCTATTAAATAACCAGTTGATGTCAAAGAAAGTGTTCTTAAATGATCATCTCCCTTTCCTCCAAAGCTTTTTTCCCACTCAACTTTGCTGTCTTTGTTCAGTTTAATAATCCAGTAATCTCCTTCTCCATAATTCTCTGATTTCTTTGAGCCTGCCACATTGCTTCTTGAATAAGCTCCTAATAAAGCTCCTCCGTCTTTCGTTGGAATCATTTTCTCTACTTCATCCAAGCCTTTACCTCCTAAAACAAGTTGTGATAATTCATTACCGTTTTTGTCAAGTCTTACGATTAAAATATCCTTTAATCCATATCCCTTTGTAGAGTTCTGAATGTTTCCGGCTACGAAAAAGCCTAGATCGGTTGTTTGAATGATGGCTCTCGCTTCTTCATCAGAATCTGTTCCAATGGTCTTCTGCCACAGTTCATCACCAAATTCATTGATCCTGATCAGCCAAATGTCAGATCCTCCTTTAGAATCTTCCTTTTTATCCAGGGCATTTCCTGAATAAGTGGTGCCTGAAATCAGAAAACCACCTTCCTGTGTAGCTACTGTAGAAGATAAATAGTCATGATTCTGCCCGGCAAAGAATTTTTCCCAAACTTCTTCCCCTTGCTGGTTGAGTTTAATCACATGGAAATCATAGCCGTTGTTTTGGTTGTTTCCTATTGTTTGTTGTTTATTGCTTTGGATTGAGCTTCCGGAGATTAGGTATTGCTGATCGATTGTTGTAGTGACCTGAGAAAGAAAATCCTGTGTTGAAGATTTAATATCTTTTTGCCATACAACATTCTGAGCAGATACTACAAAATAATTGCATAAGAAAAGTGCACTTATATAGAGTTTTCGCATTAGTTATTAGTTTTTAAAATAGGGCTCGAAATTAATATATTTTGACAACTGGCGAAACATCTATAACACCAAAACAAACATGACATTTATCATATTATATCATTTTGAGACAAAAATAAAATCGTATCTAGAATTTATAGAATAAAGAAATTAAACAATGCGTTATCTTGAGAAAATATGAAGTTTAGATTTTTTATGTCCCACTTTATTTAATTTTGGCGACGATATATTGTACCAATTATAAATAATTAATTATTTTTTCATATTTGATTAAAACTTTTCATTATATTGGTTATTGTAAAAAACTAATAACCAAAAACTTATGAAAAATCATGTACTACTAAAAAGTCTAGTCTTTTTAGGATTCCTACTTATTCTCAATTGTTGTCAAAATGATGATTTTGACAAGGAGTTTCTCCCGCATTCTGAAAATGGCAATTCCATATCTTTTAAGGAGTTCAAAAGCGAAACTGGGATAACGGATTTTCAAACATTATTTAAAACAAAGAACAAAGCTATTAACAGGCTTTTGAATGGAGCAGGCTCCGTAGGTGACTTTATACTCGATACACATGCAGTGGAAAAACGTACTGGAAGAAATGGAATAGTTTCATATTCTTTTTTTGCGTACCCTATTAATCATGAGATCGCAGGAGAAAACGAAATTTTTAATGTAGTCTATTTCAAACTAAATAATGAATGGCAAACAAAAATTATTTCTCTGGAAAAAATAGTAAAAAATGGTAAGATTGGAGATTATATCAATGTCAGAGAAATTTTTAATAGTTCAGCAAGGAATGCTGTATGTTGGGGAACAATGTACTCTTTCCATTGCACAAAGACTGGACCTTGCGTAGGAGGCGTTTGCGATGCATGTAACTTGTGTATTTCTTCAAGTGTATTTCCCATTTCATGCGGTGAAGCTGAGCCCGAAAATCCTGGCACAGGTACAGGTACTGACCCTGAAATTGGCATAAACCCAGGCGGCGGTGGTCTATCAGTTACAAAATTTATGAATGCACTACAATTGGATCAAGAACAATCTGGATGGCTAAATGTTAATCCTTTTTTTAAAGCACGGCTTATTGAAAGCTATATCGGTGTAGATACTGTAGAGGCTGTAGCAGGCATCAGGGATGAGTTTAAAGCAAAACTCCAATATATGATGAATAATTATTACATGTGCCAGGATATAATGGCATACGTGATAAACCAACAATATATTGAGAGTGCTCAAAAATTTGCATGGAAGTTAGTAAATCTAGGTTTTGAACATCAAAGTACAATTGGTATTAACAATAACTTAGATATTAATAATTCTGTACATTTCAATAATGTTAATGATTTCAATGGCTTTATTAGTAATATGAATAATCTTGATGCTGGCAGTTTTAGCTTTGAGGACGCTAACAACACTAGAACAGCGAGATTATCATTTGATCTCGGAGCGCTAGCATATCTCAATGTTCAAATAAAACAACAAATGCCAGCAGCTGACCATCAGATTTTAGGGGTAACTTCTAGTATTTCTGGATTAACATTAGCTACTGAATGGCAACAAAATGACGATTTCGATACCACCACAACAGGAAATATTGTTGAAGTTACTTTTACAGGAACATTACATATGAATTGTTTTATAGAAGGAGTTGGAATATTCTATTCTGATTTATTAACGATAAAAGTCAAAATAGACAAAAATACCGGGAAAGCTGTTTCTGGAAAAATGTATGGATTGGACTAATGGAAAAAATAAAAGCCTATTGTGATCCGCTTCACATATACTGTCCTTAACCTGACAGGATAAAAAATCAAAACAACAACAAAATAACTGTTTATCAATAATATACCTCTCTACCATCTATATTTTATGCCCATGATTTTATATTTTTGTTCTATCTTAGTTTTTTTATGGTACACAAATAGGATTTATTTATCCACAAAAGAAATTTCCCATTTATGAACTTACCTCTTGAAATAGAAGATTGGTATATAAAAGAAGTTATTTACAATACTTCTTTAGAAAACCTTCCAGGAGAGAAATGGAAGTCGATCGAAAATTTCGAGAACTATGCGGTTTCCAGCTATGGGCGGGTGAAAAGTCTTGAGCATTGGATTACATCACTAAACGGTAGGAAATGGAAAGCACCTGAACGTATGATGAAGTTACAATTCATTAAATTTTTCAATAAATATCCTGATGATCAGTTTTATAATGTCATCTGTGTACTATCATCAAAAGGGAAAAAAACCAGAAAATCCGTCCCCCGGTTGGTTTATTATTATTTTGTTGAAAAATTTGATCTAAATGACAGTCACTTTATTATTTCATTTAAAGACGATAATAGATTTAATTTAAACGCTAAGAATTTAGAGAAGCTCTCCTTTAATAAGACGCGTTTTAAAGAATCCCACAAGGACAGCGCTAAAAACGATAAAACCTATTATAAGAGACCTGTGAACCAGTACACAACAGAAGGTGATCTGGTAACTACATTTGAAAACATTGACGCAGCAAGCAATACCCTTGGTATTGGTCGCAGAAATATTCAAGCAGTAGTAAACAAAGAGCGCTTGACTGCAGGAGGATTCCGATGGTTCTTTAAAGATTATAGCCCTAAAAAAGAAGATTTTAAAATTTCTAAAGAAAATAAATCAATTACAAGTAAAGTGTTTAACAAGCCTCTTTGGGAAAAGCTGGGCAAACCTCCAATTGATGAGAACAACCCTCCCGCATGCATGAACCTGTCACTTGATAACCTCCCTGATGAACATTGGAAACCGATACCTGGCCTTGAAAACGGGTATGTCATTTCAAACAAAGGAAGGGTAAAACGCCTTAGTGGCTGGACGACAAGCAAAAATAAAAGTTTTTGGAAAGAACAAATTATGTCCCTTAATATAAGAATTAAGGCTGGTAGAAATAAACCTTATTTTTATATTCGTATAAATCACAAAGAGCATATGACAATGCTAATGATTTCAAGGTTACTTTATTACTGTTTTGTTGAAAAATTTGACATGAATGATAAAAATCTCATCATAATTAATCAAAGTGAACCGTTGTGGAATCTCGATATCACAAAACTCAGATTACGCCCGAGAATTTCAGGGTCTAAAGAAAAAGAAAACATATAATATGGAAGCCTCCTGGAAGACCTGTATCTCTGAAGTGATCTTGAACTAATCGTAAGTATCTGCAACAAATTCTGATTATCAAGCAAGTACTCTCAATCGGTTTCTGTACCCCAGTTTTAGTAAAAATCCATCCACAGAAAATACCATAAAGAAATTAAACTGGGTAATATTTTCTATAACTGGATAGAATATATATTTGAAAGTAAAATTATTCTCTAAAAAATATAGAATCATCAAATAGTGAAACAAAAATACATCGGATAATTATTTAAAGCTATCTCTATAGTTATTACAAAAATTTAAGAATTAATTCTTTGAATTTAAATTAGATTATTCATAACAGATGCAAGAACAGTGATAGCTAACCACTAATACCTGTTAATATGAGCATACTTATTGAACAAAAAACCCACGTACAAAATTGTACGTGGGTTTGTATGTATTGCTGATTTTTTATAATAGTAAAAATCTCTTTTGATTTACTGTCTGGAAATTTCAATCTTTTAGAAACCTAAAGCTCCACAACCAGAAGCTAATGCTGCAGCAATGCCCCATCCCCCTAATATAACTGCATTAGCACCAGGCACTCCTAAACCTGCAGCTCCGGCAACACCAATTGCTGTAAAATATTGGGCGGAACCACTTACATCCCCGATTAATGCCCCTCTCCAACTCATTATTTGCATCGGCGGATCCTGTCCAAATGTACTATCAAAAAATCCATCACCTCCTAATGTAGTAGGGGCCCAAAGTTTTGCAGAGCTTTTAGCTACTTTTACCGTGCCTAAGACAACGTCTAAATCATCACAACTCAGATTTGCTTGAGCTTCCTGCTCTATTAAGCTTAACTTGTCATTAAAAGCATCTAAATTATTTATATTATCTGTTTCATTCAGAATCCTAACTATATACGGATATGATTCTTTTTGTGAGATAGGATTATTACTCCATTGTCTTAAATCATATTTATAAGTAGAAAGCTGTTCATTAACACTTAAAACTTTGCTTTTAAATTCGTCTTCCGACATATTGAATACAGATGTATCTATTCCCATATTCTGGAAATTATTCAAGATTTTGCTCCTTGCAACAGTAGGATTAGAAAAATCAACACCATTATACAGGCTAATAACATATTGATTGTGTAATTCTCCAAGATCAGCAGCAGTAAAATCAACCGTCTTACAAGTTTTACCCGACATAGCACTTGGTTGCTGATTTTCCAATCCAGCATTACTATCGCTGTTAGTACAGCCTATTAAAGATGTGATGGCTAACGCCATGCTTGATACAATTGCAATAAGTTTTGTTTTCATTTTTTAATATTTTTTATTGGTTTAATAAAATTATATAATCACTTTTTTTGCCCATTGATCTTTTGAAAATAATTAATCCAACTTTTTTGAAACTTTAGTTAAATCATTTTTTTCAAAGATCATTTTTTTTAAAAAAAATCGTTATAATAAACTAGTAAGTGTTCACATTTCTTAGATAAGTGTAATTATTTTTAAAATAAGTGTAATCCAAGAGTTTGGAAATTTATTTCAAAAACACAAAAGTATGTAATGGATTATACACCTGGAGAATGCCGCTCTTAACTAATTCATATGAAAAAGCGTTAAAATTTCCAATTTGCCTTGTGCTCAAAATAAATAACATGAAGAAAACAATATCAATACTACCCCCAATAACAGATTCAGCATTCGGTATCTCACTGCCATAAGCCTATGCTGAAGGAGTAAGTAATGGTTATTTTATCTGATTGGTAGAGAAATATTAGATTTAAGAGGATTTCTAATGACAAAATTCCATAGGATTCTTTATCTTTAAGGATGATTCCTGAAGAACTTTTAAAAAAATATAATGGCAAGATAGAACAATATGACAGTGGAGATTTTGTATATGAAGAAAATACAGTGTGTCAGAACTACTTTCAGATAATATCAGGAAAAATCAAGCTTAACAACTACAGTGAAGATGGCAAAGAGTTTATCCAGAATATCTTTGAAGCGCCCCAATGTTTTGGTGAGGTTTTGCTTTTTGTAAACGAACGATATCCTTCAAATGCTATTACTTTAACCGATACTGTGATTATAAAACTTTCCGTTCAAAAATTCTTTAAATTATTGAATGACCATCCGGAATATGCAGTAGAAATTAACAAAAATCTTTCAAAGAGGCTATATTATAAAATGATCATGTCCCAGTATCTATTTTCTAAAGACCCTAATATAAGACTCACAGTTTTAATGGATTATTTTAAGAACAGCAATCATATAAAAGAAAATTCGGAGGATGGATATCTGATTCCCTTAACACGTCAGCAAATGGCCAATCTTACCGGTTTAAGGGTAGAAACTGTTATTCGGACCATTAAATTAATGGAGAAGAACAATCTGCTTAAAATAAAAAAACGGCAAATCTACTATTAAATAAAACAATCGTTTGTGATCGAGATCATAATTGAAAAATTGGACTTCAGTGTAACTTTAAGAGAGATAAAAAAGCTGATCTCTTTAAAATTCATACGATGGACAAACTTCTCAATGAGCCTGGGTTACAAATCACAATTATTCTATTTTCATTACCTGTAATTTTTGCACTCATCCTTATTTTAATAAGGGTTAATAGGATGATTTCTGATACTTTAAAAAAGAATGAGCTTAAAAAAATCTACGAGAAGCTGAGCCACCTTCAACCTGGGGAAATTTCAGCATTGGAAGAACGAAAAAAGGAACTTGAATTTCAACTTTCAGGAAATGAACTCTCGTCTAATAAGATCGTAAAAGATCCACGGGGATTAGTAGATCAGGCAAATGAAATACACGATATCCGTTTTCTCCAGACCAAAAGAGAAGAAGGAAGAAATATTGAAATTCCAGAAGCAGAAAAAAAATTAATATTATGGTTTTTAGGATGTAGTGTATTTTGGCTTTTTATGGGAACTACCGTTGGTGAATATCTGGGAATTAAATTCGTGGCCCCCGATGCTGACCATGTCAGTTGGCTGAGTTTTGGACGTCTGAGGCCAGTACATACCAATATGGTTTTCTGGGGCTGGGCATCGATGGCCATGATGGGATTTTCCTATTATGTTGTTCCCAGAGTTGGAAATACTAAAATCTTCAATCTCAAAATAGGATACCTTACCTTGATATTAATGAATTCCGCCGTATTTCTAGGTAGTCTCTGTTTAATGGCAGGGATCAATAACAGTGGTGGGGAATACAGAGAATACATTTGGCCGGTTATGATACTTTTTGCTGTAGGAATTATAATTAGTATTTACAATCATATTAGTACTATAGCATTCCGGAAAACGGAAGAAATTTATGTTTCTAACTGGTATGTCGTTTCTGCCATGATGTTTGTGGTTGTTATTTTAGTGGTCGCTTATCTTCCTTTCTGGCAGGATGGTCTAGGTGAAACAATTACCCAGGGATATTTTATGCATCAGGGAGTTGGGATGTGGTTTATGTTCTTCAACCTGGGGCTCATGTATTATTTCCTACCCCAAGAACTTAACAGTCCGGTGTATTCATACAGTCTGAGTATACTTGCGTTTTGGACGCAGATTTTATTTTATACGTTGATTGGGACTCATCATTTTATCTTCAGTGCTATTCCATGGTGGATGCAGACCATCGCTATTGTTGCCAGCGTCGGAATGGTAATTCCGGTTGCAGCAGGAAGCGTCAATTTTATGATGACCATCCGTGGCTCATGGCATCGCCTTAAACTTAGTTATGTACTTCCATTTTACGTGGTTTCCATCATATTCTATTTTACAGGCTCCATGCAAGGAACAGCAGAGGCTTTTAGGGCAACCAATTTATTATGGCATTTTACCGATTTTACTGTAGCTCATTCACATTTGACAATGTATGGAATCATCACCTTTATGTTATGGTCTTTCACCTACACCTTAGTTCCGCGGCTTACCTCCTATGATCCCCCAAGCATTACCGTAGGATTACATTTCTGGATGGCTTTAATCGGAGTACTGGTCTATACGGTCTCTTTAATGATAGGCTCTACGGAAAAAGGAATGCTTTGGATGGAAAAAAAACCTTTTATCGAAGGAGTTATAAAGATGTTTCCTTTTTGGCTTTGGAGAGCAATTGGCGGAACAATGATGTGGATTTCACATATAGTCTATGCCTATAACTTTTACAGAATGATAAAACCGAGAAAGGAAATAAAACTTCCTCAATCACCTATAGAGCTTTTAGAAATCCTTCACACAAAACAAGCAAGATCATAATGGATTTTTTCAGCGACCATAAAAAATTATTTTCATCGGCATTGGTATTTTTCCTTTTCCTAACCTTGATTATCTGCATTTTACCAGCACTTAACAATCAGAAAGCATACCAACCACTGCCGGGAAGCAAAGCCCTTTCAGAAGAGGAAAGACATGGAAAAGAAATCTATATCCGTGAAGGATGTGTGGCCTGCCATACACAACAGGTAAGAAATGTTGATATGGATCAGGTTTTTGGAAGCAGGCCAAGTTTGGCCATCGATTATGTACGAAATAAAAGGTTAAATCTTTTTCAGAATACCGCCACCTTAATGGGAACTGAAAGGACCGGACCCGATCTTACGAGTATTGGAACCAGGCAGCCAAGTAAAGAATGGCAATATTCACATCTGTTCAATCCAAGATCAGTTGTTCCTGAATCCATAATGCCCTCTTATAAATGGTTGTTTATGATAAAAGAAAGACTTGACACCGGAGACGTGGAAGTAAATGTTCTGGAGAAATTTAAAGCCGGAATTAAAGGGAAAATTATTCCTTCAAAAGATGCTC
This sequence comes from Chryseobacterium sp. FW101-FHT12H09, assembly GCF_058790395.1. NCBI lineage: Bacteria > Pseudomonadati > Bacteroidota > Flavobacteriia > Flavobacteriales > Weeksellaceae > Chryseobacterium > Chryseobacterium sp. FW101-FHT12H09. The sequence continues at coordinate 56,771 of NZ_JBYTCP010000001.1, forward strand.
AGGATTTAGTTGCTTATTTATTGAGTTTAAAACAAACTGAACTTCCTAAAAGTCTTCCTGCAAGAGAATTTTTATATAAAATAGAGAAAAAAACGGAAGGTAAAGCCAGCGGAGATAACCTTCCTGACGGAAGTTCGTTGTTTACGGCAAATTGTGCAACCTGTCATCAGGCCAATGGAGAAGGTCTGCCTGGAGCTTTTCCACCTTTAAAGGGAAGTCCCGTTGTTTTAGGTGATAATTTGGAATTATACGTCACCATTATTATGAAGGGATACGATCCGCGTCCGGAATTTGCAACAATGCCTGCTGTTGGCGATAACGCGAGATTTTCTCCGGAAGACGTGGCTGCTCTAATCAATCACGAACGGACAAGCTGGGGAAATACCGGTAAGAAAGTAACGGCTGAGGAAGTAAAAGCAATCATGAATAAAATAAAATAATATGAAAAAGATAAAATTTGGAATACCTGTTTTTTTATTTTGGGCAGGATATGTTCATGCCTGTGATGCCTGTAAACTTCAGCAACCCAAAATTACACAGGATTTTACTCATGGAACTGGTCCGGAGTCAAACTGGGACTGGTGTATTGTCGTAGGTATTACTGTAATAACACTTATTACTTTGCTTTATTCTTTCAGATTCCTTATTAAACCGGGGGAAAAGAACAGAAAACATATCAAAAATACAATATTGGATTTTTAAAACTTCGAAGAATGTCAAAACACAATGCCATTGTCCTTTTATTTATGGATGAGGAAGCGAATCCAATTGCCGAACTTCAGACTCCTGTCGTTTTTAACCTTGATACTACAAAATTAACAGATGGAGAACATACTCTGAAAATTGTAAGCAAATTTGATCAGAAAGAAGGACTAAAGATCATCCGTTTTACAGTTCGTAATGGTCCCATTATTCATATAGAAGGACTTTCCGATAATGAAACGGTGAATGGGACTTTACCATTAATGCTCAATGCCTATGATACAGGAAGAAACCAGAGCTTCATTATCAAAGGAAGTGAAAATCCCAGAACGATCCCAATTTGGGTTTGGGTAATCGCTTTGGTTTTTGTAGCCTGGGCAGCTTTTTATATAGTAACGAACTTTCGTCTTTGAATTAGTTTATTATTAGTTTATTTTTTTTAAATCTTGTCAGGATAGCCTTCCTGACGAGGTTTTTGTAAGATATCTAGATTTATGAAGAATCCTACCCCCAGACAGCCGTCATATTCTGGAGGACCAGAACTTAAGAAAGAAATCACAGAAACAATTTTCTAGAATATCATAAAAATAAGGACACCATCGTGTTGATTTATGCTGCGAAAAATAAAAAGTATTGCTACCCCTTGATTAAAAAATATTTAGAAGATTTGACCTAGTCAGATAGAATATCATGTACTATTTTTTTGACTGCACTTCTCCAACACTTAATTTTGTAAAAATTGAATTCATATAGGTAATGAAAAGGAAAAAAATACAAAGACATCATTATTTCAGGTTAGTTTTAGTTTCAGTCTTAATAAGCATCTGCGCATCTCTTCTGGGATATTCGTTAAAATTCATAACTGAACGTTTTCAAAAACTCATATTCTATTTTGTAGAAAGAGAGAATTCTATATTATTTATTTTTCTTCCGACAATTGGAATTACAGCTATATATTTTTTAAGAAAATATCTTTTCCTAAACAGAAAAAATAAAGGAATCACCGAAATTTATAAAACCGTTGATCAAAGAAAAGACCATTTACCACTTTTTAAAATTCCATCACATTATTTTAATGGATTTCTGACAGTCATCTTTGGTGGTTCCACTGGAATTGAGGTCTCCACTGTCGTTGCAACGGCAACCCTTGGAAATGCAGTGTATGAAAAACAATTTTCCGCTAACATTTATAAACTAGAACTTATTTGCGCAGGAGTTGTAGCAGGAGTGGCCATCTTGTTTGGAAGCCCGATTGCAGGCTGGCTTTTTGCGATGGAAGTAATTGCAAGGAAATTTAATAAAACTCTTTTTATAAGTTGCACTGCATCAGCTGTAATTTCGGGAGTTTTTTTGCATTTTGTAAAGAGTGAACCATTACTTCCTTTCGAGATTACCGGATGGAAATGGAATGCCCTACCTTTTTTTATACTGTTAAGCTTGTTAGGTGGTATTTTATCTGTGTATTTTACATTTTTAGTGATCAAAATTAAAGACTTTTTTTCAGGTATTTCCAATAACTTTTACAGGGTAAATCTTGGAGCTCTAATCGTAGGAGGTATGATATTTTGTTTTCCTTTTTTATATGGAGACAGTTATCATTCGCTCTCGGAAATTCTTAATCATCCTCAAAGTTACTCCTTTATTTTCCTTCTTTTTCTAATTCTCTTAAAACCCTTGGCTTCTTCATTAACCCTTGGCGCAGGGGGAGATGGTGGTGTCTTTGCACCAAGTATTGTTGCCGGTGCTTTTCTTGGGTTTACATTTGCACTTTTCTGTAATACCTTTTTGGGAACTTCTTTAATTTACCTCAATTTTGTTTTAGTCGGAGCTGCTGCTACTTTATCGGCATCTATTTATGCTCCCTTTACAGCACTTTTTCTAGTCTGTAATCTTGCTCCCAATGGTTACATTTTGTTCTTTCCTATTTTAATAGGATGCCTGATATCAAAAAATTTCGCTAAAAGGATATTACCTTATAATGTGTATACTTATAATTTATAAAAATGTTTTTCCTTTATAGAAAGTCAGCCTTTAGTACCTCAACCATAACCATTAATTAGCAAGCAACTTCTTATTTTCCATTGGCATCACCTTTTTTCATTCTCTAACTGTTAATTCTTCAATTTGTAAAGGCCTCCAAATTCATGCACCATAACTGCTTTCATTTTTTTTGGATCGTCATTTCAATAATTAATTGTTATAATGAGATGATCTTACTAAATGATCACATCGAGAGAAATTAACCTGCAAATTGAGATATTTTTTTATCCTCTACCCTTACTCCCATTCCATTCAAAGAAAAAAACACCAAAATAGTAGTCAAAAAAAGCCAATACCTTCCATCAAATACCTTCTGTAACGAAATTGTAACAAAGACTGCTAAATTCGATGTTAGATACATATTTAACATCATGAAAAAATTAGAAAACCCAGGGGATATAGATTTAATTCCCAACTCAAGAAAAAATAACAACTCTTTTATAAAAATCGATAAACAAGGGGATTTTTTTTCCAATTTCTTTTTCAATTTTTTCAGTCAGCTTAAGGATCCTACGTCATTTATTATGTTCGATGTTTCTTCTAAAGATGCTAAGAGTTTTCACATACAAAATCTGGATAAACTTAACAGTACATTCTAAACAACCAATCAAAATATAAAAACGATGAGTGCAACTACCCCATCTTCAGAAAAGGAATACCTATATTCCACTGATCAGATTGACTGGAATACCATGTCAAAATTCGGTTTAAACCAGGAAAAATTAGAGAAACTAAATGCACTAGATCCCCTATTACGGGGATTTAAAACCAATGGTCTTGTCCCCATTACAATGAATTTGGGAACTGCTGTAAGCAAAATGGACGTCCGTCTTTCATTGCAGACCAATGACACCGGAGATGTTGTTATTAACCTTCATAGTATCAGAAAAGAACCTAGCTTCAATTATCCGTTTCTCGGACATGAGTTTACCCAAGAAGACAAGAAAAACCTTATGGAAACAGGAAACATGGGCAGGATTGTTGATCTTGTCAATCCTAAAACCGATGAGATCATCCCTTCTGTCATAAGCAGAGACCGGCTCACCAATGAGCTTATTGCCTACCGGTCCGAAAATATTAAAATTCCTGATGAGATAAAAGGAGTACCACTGGATGCTGTACAGAAACAAACGCTCATGGAGGGTAAACCCCTTTATATAGAGGGAATGCTTTCCAAAAAGGGCGAGCTATTCAATGCATCGGTCCAATTTAATGCTGATAAGAAATATGTAGAATTCTTATTTGACAGAGGGATGAGCAACCAACAATCTCATGGCAATCATGCAATCGCAGACCAATCTGCCGAAATCCCCAGAACATTCAGGGGAAAGGAACTGAATGACGAACAGTATGATCAATTCAAAGCCGGTCAAACTATTTACATTGATGGTCTGATTGATAAAAAAGATCAGAAATACCAAGGCTACATCACATTCAATAGAGACACAGGTAAGATTGATTTTTCTTTCAAAAACCCTAACAATCTCGGAGAACAGGCAAAACCTACTGAAGCCCATGCAACCCAGGTGGCCATCAACTCCGAGGGTAAAACCAATGAGGCCACTAAAAACATCAAGGAGCCCCTACAATCTGCTCAGCAGACACCTAAAGACAAAAAACAACAAGAGAAACAGCAAAAGCCTAAAACACCTGCTAAGCCAAGATCACGTAAAATATAAGCTATGAAAGTCATCATTGCAGAAAAGCCGAGTGCTGCACAGGAAATAGCCAGCGTATTGGGCCCGTTTCAAAAAAAAGAAGGCTATCTGGAAGGCAATACCTACTGTGTGACCTGGGCTTTTGAACATTGGATAGATCTGGGAATGCCACATAATGAAGATATTTCAGGATTTGAAACAAATTCTCTTCCTGTACTTCCGGAGCCATATTTACGGGCTACCGGCAAGCTTAAGAAAGAGAACAGCCTTGCTCTTGGTATAGCCGCATTAAAACAACTGAGCATAATTCAGCAGCTTTTTAATCAGTGTGAGGGCATTATCGTGGCTACCCATGCAGACAGAAAGGGGGAACTTATTTTCAGGTCCGTCAACCAATACCTGAAATGTACAAAACCCTTTGAAAGGCTTTGGATCAGTTCCCTTACTGAAAAATCGATTAAACAGGGCTTTGAAAACCTGAAGCCTGGAAAAGATTTTCACGGATTATATAAAGCATCTCAATGCAGTCACTACGCAGACTGGCTCATAGACATCAATTCAACGCAAGCATTACACACAGTCACACATAAAAATATTTATTTGCCGGGAAGAGTACAGACTCCCGTACTGGCTATGATATGTAAGCGTTACTTCGAAAACAGGGATTTCTCGGTACAGAAATGCTGGCAGATAGAACTTCTGCACACCAAAGATTTCATTGAATTTAAAAGCCGTTCACAAACCACGCTGAATAATAAAAAAAAGGCAGAAGACCTTTTGAGATCCATTGAGAGAAATGGCAATACCCTAAGTGTTGCATCCATTACTCATAAAAATATAACAGAACATCCCCCTTTATTATTTGATCTGACAGGTTTGCAAAAAGAAGCCAATCAAAAACTGAATCTTTCAGCTGAAGAGACCCTGAATATAGCACAAAGTTTGTATGAAAAGAAATTCATCACATATCCTAAAACAAAGAACAAATATATTCCTGAAGATATGTGGACTGAGATCCCCAACCTCATCAGGCTATTGGAGAGTAAGGATCATTTCGGGCAGATTATCCGCACAATGAAATGGGGGTATTTTAATAAACATATTGTCCGTCATCCAATGTTTACTGATCATCCTGGACTTCTTATTACTGAAAAGATCCCTTCGGCATTATCTTCAGAGCAGAATGCTGTTTATGATATGATTGCCTTTCGATTATTAGAATCTGTTTCTGAGGCATGCATCAGGCAGATTACCGAAGTTTCATTGCATGCTTTGCATTACGATTTTATAGCCAAAGGCTGTAAGATCGTGAATACGGGCTGGCGCTTGATCAAAGGCCAGTTTTCCGACGAAACAAGGACAATAGAGGATCTTCCATCTTTAAAAGAAGGTGATGAACTTAAGATCAAGGTGACTGCTATCCTGGAGGAAAAAGCCAAGCCACCTGAACTTTACACGGAAGCCACACTTCTTTCCGCTATGGAAACAGCAGGAAAACGAGCCGAAGATGGTGAGGAAAAGAAAATCCCACAAAATATTGGGATCGGCACTCCTGCAACAAGAGCTGGCATTATTGAAACATTATGTAACCTGGATTACATTAGACGGGAAAATAAGTCACTGATTCCCACTGAAAAAGGATTGCAGATCTATGAACTCGTTAGAGACAAAAAAATTGCAGATGCGGCAATGATGGCTAAATGGGAGCTGACCATGCAGAAAATAGAAAACAACGAAACAGATTCCCTCAGTTTTCAAAAAGAAATTGAGGCTTACGCAGCATCTATTACCCAAGAATTGCTTCAAGTAAAGCTCAGGCAGATGAACTTACCACTGATAATCTGTCCTAAATGCCAATCCCATCCATTAACCATTCTGGACAAAATCATCCAATGTACGGGTGGCGCTTGCAGATGGCTGATGCTTCGCAATATTTGCGGAATTTCAATGGATCCAAATGATATTGAAAGCTTATTTGCAAAGGGAAAAACCTATTTGATAAAAGGAATGAAAAGCAAATCAGGAAAGAAATTTGATGCCCATCTGGTATTAAATGAAGATCATACGATTTCTTTTGAATTTGAAAACAATAAGAAATAATCCCGGCAAATATTCCGTATTTCAATAATCATTTAAAGGAATGAGACGATCCATGATCAGCCTCATTCTTATTGTTGCCGGTTATTCATGCTGCAGTAAATACCGTAAATCCGGATCATTCTTTATACGCTCCATCTCAGTTTCAATAATCTGAACAATATCATTCCTAACCTGCATATAATTGCCCTGAATTTCCTGCGTCATCATATCCTCTCCCATTTCATTTTTAAAAGACATGATCTCAGGTATTTTCTGATAGTTTTTAGTTTCAGCAGTAACTTTTTCATTATCGACTACAATTTCGGCATGAAAAATCTTCTGCCCGATACGTTGATCAAAATTATCAGAAACAGCCCCTACAAAAATTCCCTGAGTCAATGCAGATATCTTGGAAGCCGGTATCAGACTATCGAGCTGAGTAGAAATCGAGGTCGATTTATCATTTCTGTTAACGGTCATACTTTGCCTCTTCTGCAATACTTTACCAAATCTTTCTGATAAGCCTTTAGCAGTCTCTCCCACTACCTGGCCGCTAAAGATATTACCCACCGTATTTTGGATCACCTTGCTTTCTTTATCTCCATAATCCCTGGTCAATTGTGAAAAATCCTGAAACCCCAAACATACCGCTACCTTATTACTCCTTGCCGTAGCGATAAGGTTATCCAATCCTCTGAAATAAATAGTAGGCAGCTCATCTATGATCACAGAGCTTTTCAGCTGCCCTTTTTTATTAATCAGCTTTACAATGCGGGAATTGTATAAGCCCAATGCCGCCGAATAGATATTCTGCCTGTCCGGATTGTTTCCTACACAAAGTATTTTAGGTTCTTTGGGGTTATTAATATCCAATGAAAAATCATCCCCTGTCATGACCCAGTATAAACTGGGAGAAATCATCCTTGACAAAGGGATCTTAGCAGATGCAATCTGTCCCTGGAGCTGATCCTGCGCTCCCCCCTGCCATGCATCCATGAAGGGGGAAAGATAATTTTCCAGGTCTGGATAAGATGTCAGAATGGTAAAAACCTGGGAGTACTTTTTATTGAGCAATTCAATGGCATGGGGAAATGTACAGTACTTTCCATTCTCATAGATCTTCAAGAACCAAATGATGGCTGCTAAAAGAATAATGGGTGATTCTACAAAAAAGTCGCCCTGTTTTTGTATCCAGCTGCGGTTAAGGTTGAGCATGATGGTATAAGCAGCTTCATAGGCATCCGAAATGTCGGTCATAAAGTCCGGATTGAGAGGATTACATCGGTGGCTTTTTCTGGGATCATCAAAATTGATGACATAAAATTGTGGTTTTATCTTGTATTTATGCTGGTTCTTCAATAAATGGTTATAAGCTATAGTGGAGAGGTCATCGAATTTAAAATCATAGATATACATTGAAAAGCCTTTTTCAATTTGCTGCTTAATATAATTGTTCACTATTGCGTATGATTTGCCTGATCCTGGTGTTCCCAGTACAATGGTCGCCCTGAACGGGTTTACAATATTGATCCAGCCTTTGTTCCATTTCCCTTTGTAATAAAACTTTGTAGGAAGATTGATGGAGTACTCGTTTTGCATCAGTTTGGTTTCCTGCATAAAACTTTCATTTTCATTATTGAAAACATCATCCATAAGGTTATTTTTCAATAAACGGCTCATCCATGTACCGGCAATCATCAAGCAAATGTATCCCAAAAAAAAGGCAAGTATATAAAGGTATTCTCCGATCAGAGTTGATAAGCCTAACAAAGCAGTGTTTAGGAAAAACAGGATAAACCCGATTCCCAGTGCTACGTTGATTCTATACCAGGTGATCTTCTCCGTTTTCACCCCTTTGGTACCCAGGCAGCTCAATGCAAGCAACACGAGGACAAGTACTTTGGTATGCATCGGATGGTAAAATAATCCTGCGGTCCTATTGAAATTGCGCAGTATCTTATTAATTATTTCCAAAGTCCACCCCCTTTCCAGAAAAAAGGCATAACAATACCAATATAGGTGCATAAGCACGATCAGAATACTTACAGCTCGCATAAATGCCATGATCTTAGCCAGGCCTCTTAAGTCATCTTCTCCCTGCATTTGAATATTTTAATGTTCTGTCTTCAATTTAGATGCTGTCACAGGCTTTTTTAAAAAGTGGCAGCTACCGGCTTTTTATGGCTGTATTTGGCAGCGTATCCATCCTATATTTAATCACTGGCAATCCATAAGCTTTACAGAGAATGTTTAAATTTGTTTGTTTAAGAAAAAATACGATGACACCCATCCAATCAAAATACACCGAACTCCTTGACAATATAGGATCAACCATCGAGATAGCCAGGCAAAATGCGGTCAGAGCAGTCAATACTGAACTTGTGAAAGCCAATTGGGAAATTGGCAGGCATATTGTCGAATTTGAGCAACATGGACAAGAAAGAGCTGAATACGGAAGTAATCTATTATCAACACTTTCCAAAGACCTTAAAAAGCTTTATGGCAAAGGATTTGGCAGGCGGAATATCCTTGATATGCGCCGGTTTTACCTTACGTATCAAAAATGGCAGGCAGTGCCTGCCAAATTAAGCTGGACCCATATGGTCACTTTACTCGGCGTTTCAGATGATACGGCAAGAAAGTTTTACGAAAAACAAACCGTATTGGAAAACTGGGGCTACAGGGAGCTTGACCGGCAGATTAATTCTTCCCTGTTTGAACGCCTTGCCTTGAGCAAAGATAAAAAAGGTGTGTTACAGCTTGCAGAAAAAGGACATCTCATTACCCATTCCACAGAGGCTATAAAAGACCCTTACATTCTTGATTTCCTTCAATTACCTCAAAGTCATCAGGTAACAGAAAAGGCTTTGGAGCAGAAAATCATCGATAACCTGCAAATGTTCCTTCTGGAGCTGGGCAAAGGTTTTGCTTTTGTGGGAAGACAATATAAAATATCACTGAGAAACAGACATTTCTATATTGACCTTGTTTTTTACCATCGTATTCTAAAATGCTTTGTATTGATTGATTTAAAAATAAAGCAGGTGGAGCATAACGATATCGGTCAGATGAATCTTTACCTGAATTACTTCAAATCAGAGGAAAACGTCGAAGATGATAATGAACCCATCGGTATCATCCTCTCCGCAGAAAAAGACGAGGTACTTGTAGAATATGCTACCGGTGGAATTTCAAACAAGATCTTTGTTTCTAAATACCAGCTTTATTTACCCGATAAAAAAGAACTGCAAAACAAAGTGAAGGCCATACTGGACAAAGAAGGATAAAGGAGAACAGCTGAAATATCTATTGCCTTCTATCGCTTCCGTTTCCTTTTGTTTTTCATTCGATGGGCAAAGTCCTCTTCCTGATGGTCTTCTTCATTTTCGAAAGCCAATAGCCCCCCTATTCCTTCAAGCAGATGGTCATCAAACGGGTCAGGGACTTGTCCGGCACTTAAAAAGGCAAACAAAGAATGGGGGTCTTCCGGGGTTATAAAATCCTTATCCGTTAAAGAGTTCACCCATGATTTTTGTTTTTTATCAGGTTGGAATCTGTCCATCCATCGCTCATTAAAAGAGTTCGCAGAAAAAGATTTTCCTAAGCTTGAGCCGTTCCAGACTATTCTTGAATGATGATCAATAAAAGTGATCCCGTATACGCGTCCTGTCTCATTCCTGCGAACTACAGTACTGATGCCTTGACTGGCTACAAGCTTTTTAAAGTCTCTTTCATTATCCACAAACCTTACAGCATGATCTATAACCGTTTTGATATCCTCTATAGCCTTAGCATTTGTTGACAATTCTTTACATTTTATAAAGTACATCTCCAAAGTATCAAGACCTGCATTTTTACCCAGTAGAGATGCTTTAAAAGGATTCCCTACCCTTTCACCATGCTGATTCAGCGGAAAATATAATAGACCACGCTTTATCTCGCTATTCATTTCACCCTCTACTTTTTCAACCGTAATATGAAACAAGGAAAGCAGCGCATTATATTCCCCCCATGTTTTAAATTGGTAATATTCCGGCAAATGCCTTACAACAGAGGCAATCTGTCTTTTAATATTTCCAGTCCGGTAATCCACAGGATTAAAAATCATTTCATTTTTCAGGGAATCCTTTTCTGTTGCAGATAACAAACCATATTTCTTTTCCAATTCCCTGCATATATTCATTGACCTTTTTTTTTCGAACCTATCTGAAATTTTTCTCCCATCTTCATCCACGCAAACTGATACGATATGAATATGGGTGCGATCAATATCAGTATGTTTAAATACAACAAAGGGCTGTTTTTCATAGTTCATTTCCCGCATATAGTCTTGAGCCATCTCTATGAAGCATTCATCATCAACCTCATTTTTCGGATTAGGATTGAGGGATATGTGTAACGTATGCTTTTCGGTATTCCGGTTTGCAACAAGATAAGGCTCAAACGATTTGGACAATTGCGAAACAGTATACCTGCCACTTGGCGTTTCAATTACCTTATTTGTCAACAGAATTTCTCCTTTACCCTTCTCAATTTTAGCCACATTATATGCCAAGGCTCCATATAAATTACTTCCCCTGCCAATTTTTGCTATCATTTCCTTCTTATTTTTTCAAATGATGTCGGTTAAATTCCTGGGTTATCTCAATTATTTTTTGACATAATAATGCCATTTCTGCGGTTTGCCTTTCCAGCTTAAAAAGAAATGCCGCCGCTTTCTTCTCAGAAAAATGACTATACAACAATTTCACAATTTGATTATAATTCACTCCCACTGAACGGAATTGTGTATAAAGGGATGTTAACCGCATGTAGAAATCTACAGAGCCTTTATCAATGCTGACCGTTTTTATTTCGTTAGAAAACAGCACCGAGACAATAAACTTTGCTTTATTGGTCATTCCCGACATTTCAAAAAGCGATATCAGCCTATCATTTTCTTGATCAGTAAGCCTGAAAACATGACGATGAATACTTGGATTCATTTTTGGCTTTCGACCACCTTTCTTCTTATAATTATTGTTTTTATTCTCCATGTCTGCCCCTATTTAATTATTCATAAAACTTCGACTTCGGAGCAAGTTTTAAGCTCCCTGCAAGGGCAAGTTGTTTTGAGGCACCCAAAACAGTTATGAGGCACTCAAAACACAACTTGCCGTGTTCTGATGAACACAAAAAATCATGCTGCCTTAATGATTTACTATTACTGTAAAAAATGTATCTGGCCTGTAAAGTAAATTACCAGATGCTTCATCGTCATTTCTATTACATCAGGCACTTGTGATCTCTTGCAAAGTAAAGGCCTGTTGATGGTAAAACCCAACACGTAAGAGTCCCAAATACATCCTATTAAACGCCAATGTGTTCCATCGTTATGTACTGCAAATAAGTAAGTGCATTTCTTTGCACTTATAACAATATATAGGGATAAAGTTGGATGTACATGTAATGAGATACCTATTCAGGGTATTAAGCAGAAAAATATAATTATCAATATATGTTTATAGAAATAGCTGCTTATCCATTTACCCACTACCGGGCACAGGTATATAAAAAAAAACTCTTGTATCTGGCTAAGTACAGAAGTCCACCTATAATTAGACTTCTATATCTCGTAGTGAATATGCAGCTAAATAGATACAGACAAATTGATACAGACAAATTGATACAATACAAGAAAGTACAATTACAAATATTTATAATATGGACTCAAAACACAAACCAGTATTTATCGCTTTTTCCTCTCAAAAAGGCGGTGTGGGTAAAAGCACATTTACCTCTTTGGTGGCAAGCATCATGCATTACCGTATGGGATATAATGTCGCTGTATTCGATGCGGATTTTCCTCAGCACAGCCTTATGAAAATGAAATCCCGTGATCTGGCAATGGTCATGGAAAATGAGAACCTGAAAAGAATGGCCTATAAACAATTTACTGCCATCGGCAAAAAAGCCTATCCTATCATGCAACACAAAGCGGAATATTTACTTGAAGCCGCCCACAAATGGATAAGCGAATCAAATATACCTATCGATGTATTATTTTTTGATCTCCCGGGAACTGTGAATACTCCGGGTATCCTCAGAACGTTGGCAGGGATGCATCACATTTTCACACCTATAACCGCAGACCGCATGGTCATGGAGAGCACCCTTATATTTACCCAACTCCTGCAAAATGTAATTATGGAAAAAGGAGAAACTTCAATAAAATCCGTTAACCTGTTCTGGAACCAGGTAGATGGCAGAGAGAATACAGCTCTGTACGAGGTTTACAATAAGCTTATCGGACAATTGGGATTAAATCTGATGAAAAGCCAGGTCAAGAAAAGCAGCAAATTCCGTAAAGAAAGTGAATTAGACAGCAAAAATGTCTTCCGTTCTACTTTACTCCCTTCAGATGAACGGCTAATGAGGGCGTGCCAACTGGATATTTTCATAGAGGAGTTTTTAGAAATCATTCAATTATAGCTGTATGGATAAAGATAAAACAAAAAATACCCAACCTGATATTGATGAAGAATTAATGATGAACCTTATGGTTGAGGGGGTGAAAATTGACAGACTACCAATTCCTTTGGAACCAATCCAAGACCATATGGATGATGCAGACCTTCCCAATCAAAAACCTAGCGGAAAAGAAAAGGTTAAAGCAAAAAAAATACCCGTACCCGATTATGAAACTCTCTTTTTCAAAAAGCCCGATACAAACGCCCGTGATGGTAAAACGGTTTATATCAGACCTGATTTTCATGAAAAACTATCCCGTATCGTACAGGTCATAGGTGAAGATAAGCTCACTATCTATGCGTACTTGGATAATTTGCTTGAATATCATTTTCATGAATTTGGGGACCAGATTACCATTAGTTTCAACAATAAATACAAACCTATTCTTTAAGTCATGGAAATTATAATAATGATGTGCCTGATGGTTATTATCGTATTGCTCATACAGGACAAGATATACATCAATAAAAGGGTTACACAAAGAAATATGGAAAAAACAGTCCCACATCCCCCTGAAATTATGGGACAGTCCAAGTCAACGAAAAAACGTTTGGTATCAAAAGGTACCGAAAATCCAAAGGAAGAACAGAAAAATATTTTAAGTATCCAACCTGATTTTGAGGAAGAGGAAAAAGAATGGAAAAAGCACAGGATAATCAGTGATGGTAACAGTCTTGCCCAAGGTGTCACTTTTGAAGAACTATGCAGCGTGGAGAGAGACCTCGATAGAGAAAGCCTGGCACCGTCTCAAAAGGAAACAACCTCTGCTATCCTTCAAAAGATACATGGAACTGCACTATTCAACCTACTGGAAAATTCAATGGAAGATACCGCTCATAAAATAGCAGAACTATTGGATAATAGTTTTACAGTTGAAGACAAAAGCAGTTTTTCCATTTTACGGAAAGAAGATTTTGAAAATTTCGATATTGAAGAGTTTATCTGATGATTAAATTTGAATAATGATATTCAAATTGCCCACCATAGAAAGAAGCCCTTCTTGATTGAAAGACTCCAAGAGCTGTGAAATTTATGATACTTAAAAAAGTGTTTTAAATAAAAGCTTCCCAAAAGAGGGAAGCACTACGATGTAAAAACGATGAAAAATTATTAGTTAGGTTCTCTACTCAAATTTACGTTTTTCATTTTAAGTTCTTTTATGACCAGAATCATAAAGGTTTATTTAAAGGATTTTCAGTATCTTTAATCACAATGTAATTTTCTTTACATTATTTGTGTTTTTTAAGCCCTTCCCCGGAGGGGCTTTTTATTTAGCAGACCCTCAACAACCAATAGAGTAAGTTACAGACAGTTTTAATTATTATATTTGGAAAAAATAAACATTCAAACATTACAGGAAACCCTCGACATTTATAGAAATGAAGCTTTAGGGGCCATTTATGATAGTTTTTCTGCTTTTAAAATTGTTGTAGATGCAACATCTGATCGGGAAAAACTACTGCAAATGATTGACTCAGGTAAAATTTTATTAGTTGAGGCCTTAATTCTTGTAGATTATCCATTAAAAGCAGGAAGCCAATCTCAGGAAAATCAAAGATTATATTAAAACCATTGATGCCGAAAATTATTTAAAGGATATTTAGATTATTACGAGGCGACATGTCTGGGTTATTTGGATAAAATACATCCGGAAAAATAGAAATTCCATTGATCTCCTATTTCAATTTGCCATATTAATCAATTGAAGAGTCTGATTAATCGCAAGGATCAGGCCTAATATCAAAAAGAGCCAGAACCGTACTGTCCGATAGTTTTTTTCCGTAAGGATGTACATTATCACACAAACAATCCAACCACCTACCGCAATGCTTTTAAAGGTCATGGAATATTTCATAAAGGTATTCCCGATAAGTAAAAGTATAATCCATAATAACTCAATGTATGGAGCATATTTTTGCCAAAATAGAATAAATCTTGACTTCATACAGAATAATCTTGTTCGTTTAATATAGAAATACAAAAACTATACCTTCAGAACATACAAGCTGCCTGCCCATTTTTAGAAACTAATTTTGGGGGACTAGGCATCTGATCATTCAATTTTAAATAGGAACTGCGCCAACCTTAACTGAGTTGGCGCTGCTTTTCTTATACACTATTCTTATAAAGACAATTACTGCCAAACCAATGTACGTACAGCCAATTCACCAATACTGATCGATTTTCACCACAATTTTGTCATGAAGCCAGCAATGAGCCGGCTCATTACAATCAATTAAACA
Organism: Chryseobacterium sp. FW101-FHT12H09; assembly: GCF_058790395.1. Lineage (NCBI taxonomy): Bacteria > Pseudomonadati > Bacteroidota > Flavobacteriia > Flavobacteriales > Weeksellaceae > Chryseobacterium > Chryseobacterium sp. FW101-FHT12H09. The sequence continues at coordinate 72,003 of NZ_JBYTCP010000001.1, forward strand.
TATTTCAATTATGGAAAAACAAAGAAAAAAGATTTTACTGCTATCGGTAGCTGTGCTGATTAATGGATTTTTGCAGGCCCAGGGAAATGGCAGCGCCGGCATCACGGAAGCTACCCAGATGGTCACTTCCTATTTTGACCCGGCGACCAAGCTTATCTATGCTATCGGAGCCGTGGTGGGACTTATCGGAGGTGTTAAGGTCTACAATAAGTTCAGCAGTGGTGACCCGGATACCTCAAAAACGGCTGCCAGCTGGTTTGGAGCTTGTATATTCCTTATTGTAGCAGCGACCATCCTGCGTTCATTCTTCCTTTAAGAATTTTGATTATGAATACTTATCTCATCAACAAAGGAATTGGAAGATCGGTCGAATTCAAAGGCCTGAAGGCACAGTACCTGTTTATTTTTGCAGGTGGACTGTTGGGAATACTGCTATTGGTGATGTTACTGTATATGACAGGCATTAATACTTATATCTGTTTATTAACAGGGAGCTCAGGCAGTGGTATTCTGATCTGGAAGACTTTCTCTCTGAATAGAAAATACGGTGAGCACGGCCTCATGAAACTGGGTGCAAAGAAAAAGCATCCCAGGTACATACTCAGCCGCAAACCCATACTCAGATATTTAAAAGCAACCCCTAAAAAACATTCATATGAGAAACAGCTCCAAAGCAGCGACCCTGGAGAGTAAATTCCCACTGCTTGCTGTAGAAGATAACTGCATTATATCTAAGGATGCCGATATCACAGTCTGCTTTAAGGTGAGGTTACCGGAACTCTTTACCATCGCATCACCAGAATATGAAGCCATTCATTCCACATGGTTTAAAGCGGTAAAGACCCTTCCCGATTATACGGTGGTTCATAAACAGGATTGGTATATTAAAGAAAATTACACGCCTGATTTATCATTGGAAGACCAAAGTTTTTTATCAAAATCTTTTGAACGTCATTTTAATGAAAGACCCTTCCTGAATCATTACTGCTATCTATTTCTCACCAAAACCACTAAAGAGCGGATGAGAACTCAAAGCAACTTTTCATCGCTGTGCAAAGGCAAACTCATCCCGAAAGAAATCAGGGATAGTGAGGTTGTCGGTAGATTTATGGAAGCTGTTGATCAGTTCGAAAGGATTATGAATGACAGTGGTTACATTTATCTGAAGAAAATGTCGGCAGACGAGATTACAGGTACTGAAAATGAGTCCGGACTCCTGGAACAATATCTTACCCTATCCCGAGAATCCAGCATACCCCTTCAGGATCTGCAGCTTGGAGCTGAAGAGGTTCGTATCGGTAACAATCGGATCAGTATTCATACCTTATCTGATGCGGATGATCTGCCGGCAGCAGTGTCATCACATGCCCGGTATGAAAAGTTAAGTACGGACCGTAGTGACTGTTTATTATCGTTTGCCTCTCCGGTCGGACTTTTACTAAGCTGCAATCATATCTATAATCAGTATCTGTTCATTGACAACAGCGACGATAATCTGGGAAAATTCGAAAAGTCAGCCAGAAATATGCATTCACTGGCAAGATACAGCAGAGCCAATCAGATCAACAAGGAATGGATAGAAAAATACCTCAATGAAGCCCATTCTTTTGGACTGCAGTCGATCCGGGCACATTTCAATGTGATGGTATGGTCTGATGATACCCGTGAACTCAAACAACTTAAAAACGATACGGGAAGCGCGTTAGCCTTAATGGAGTGTAAACCGCGCCATAATACAACTGATGCGGCAACTCTATATTGGGCCGGAATTCCTGGAAACGCAGGTGATTTTCCAAGCGAAGAAAGCTTTTATACCTTCATTGAGCCGGCTCTTTGTTTTTTCACTCAGGAAACCAATTACCAAAATTCTCCCTCTCCTTTCGGAATCAAGATGGCTGACCGGCTTACCGGTAAACCCATCCATTTGGATATTTCTGATCTTCCCATGAAGCGGGGAATTATCACGAACCGAAATAAATTCATCCTGGGGCCTTCAGGAAGCGGAAAATCATTTTTCACCAACCATATGGTAAGGCAGTATTATGAACAGGGCGCTCATGTCCTGCTGGTTGATACCGGAAATTCTTACCAGGGTCTGAGTGGGTTGATTAAAAGTAAAACAAAAGGAGAAGACGGGGTATATTTTACATATACGGAAGATCATCCCATTGCCTTTAATCCTTTTTATACCGATGACGGAATATTTGATATTGAAAAGAAAGAAAGCATCAAAACCCTGATCCTCACCTTATGGAAAAGAGATGATGAACCGCCTTCCCGTTCTGAAGAAGTTGCTTTATCCAATGCCGTAAGCGGTTATATCGATCAAATAAAAAACAGCAAGCAGATCCCCTCATTTAACGGCTTTTACAAGTATATAAAAGAAGATTACCAAAGCATCCTTGAACAGAAGAATGTCAGGGAAAAAGATTTTGATATTGCTAATTTCCTTAATGTTTTAGAGCCTTATTACCAGGGTGGCGAATACGATTACCTTCTCAATTCAGATAGGCAGCTTGACCTGTTATCCAAGCGCTTTATCGTCTTTGAGATCGATGCAATCAAAGACCATAAGATCCTTTTCCCTATTGTAACCATTATCATCATGGAGGTTTTCATCAATAAGATGCGAAGACTTAAAGGGATCAGAAAACTAATACTGATTGAGGAGGCTTGGAAAGCTATTGCTAAGGAAGGCATGGCAGAATACATCAAATACCTATTCAAAACCGTAAGAAAATTCTTTGGAGAAGCCATTGTAGTCACTCAGGAAGTTGATGATATCATCCAATCCCCCATTGTTAAGGAAAGTATTATTAATAATTCCGATTGTAAGATCTTACTTGACCAGCGAAAATATATGAACAAGTTCGATGATATCCAGGCTATGCTCGGATTAACGGATAAAGAAAAAGCCCAGGTCCTTTCAATCAATATGAATAACGATCCTAAGAGGCTTTATAAAGAAGTCTGGATTGGATTGGGAGGAACTCATTCTGCCGTTTACGCAACTGAGGTTTCCACAGAAGAATACCTTGCTTACACTACGGAAGAATCTGAAAAAATGGAGGTCATGAACCTGGCATCCGAACTCGCCGGAAATATTGAACATGCTATTAAAAGAATATCCCTTAAAAGAATCAGAACAAATAAAGACAACCCAATCACTTAAAATGTATAACAATGAAAAATCCAATCATTACAACATTACTAGCAGCAGTAATTGCTGCAACAACATTCGTTAAAGCTCAATTTGTGGTTACAGATCCCACCAATCTTGCCTCCGGAATCCTGAATTCCGCCAATGAAATTGTACAGACTTCATCGACGGTCTCCAATGTAATCAAAAACTTTAATGAAGTTAAAAAAGTCTATGAACAGGGTAAAGAATATTATGACAAGCTAAAAGCAGTCAACAACCTGGTTAAGGATGCCCGCAAAGTCCAGCAAACGGTTTTGCTGGTAGGCGATGTATCGGAAATCTACGTCAATAATTTTGGCAAAATGCTTAATGACCCCAACTTTAACACCCAGGAACTGACCGCAATAGCCAATGGATATTCGGCACTGCTTACCGAAAGCACCGAACTGCTTAAAGAGCTCAGGCAAATCGTGTCCTCAACCGGTTTATCACTTAATGACAAGGAACGTATGGATGTCATTGACAGGGTATACAAAGAGGTTAAGGAGTATTATAATCTGGTAAGATACTATACGAATAAAAATATTTCGGTAAGCTATTTAAGAGCTAAGAAACACAATAATACACAAAGGGTTTTGAGCCTCTACGGAACATCCAATCAAAAATACTGGTAGTATGGAACCCAATAACTTACACGAAGTACTCCGATCTGTTTATGAAGAGATGATGCCCTTCTGTGCTGATATGGCAGCAGTGGCAAAGGGAGTTGCCGGGCTGGGAGCCTTATTTTACGTTTCACTTAAGGTCTGGCAGGCACTGAGCCGCGCCGAACCTATTGATCTGTTTCCCATGTTACGCCCTTTTGCCATCGGAATCTGTATTATGTTTTTTTCAACGATTGTCCTGGGAAGCATCAATGCTGTTTTAAGTCCTATCGTACAAGGCAGTCATTCCATGCTTGAAGGCCAGGTTCTTGATCTCAATGAAATGCAGCAAAAAAAAGACCTGCTGGAAAGGGAGGCCATGCTCAGAAATCCGGAAATGGCCTATCTAATCTCTGATGAAGAGTTTGACAAAAAACTGGAAGAGCTTGGCTGGTCCCCTTCAGATTTGGTTACCATGTCAGGTATGTACATCGAAAGGGAAATGTTTGCCATTAAAAAAGATATCAGGGACGGATTCCGTGAATTCCTGGAGATATTGTTTCAGGCAGCAGCATTGGTTATTGATACCATAAGGACATTTTTTCTCATTGTACTGTCCATCCTGGGACCGATAGCCTTTTCGATTTCTGTGTGGGATGGTTTTCAGACTACCCTCACCCAGTGGCTGACCCGATATGTAAGCGTTTACCTCTGGCTTCCGGTTGCAGACATGTTCAGTACGATACTTGCCAAGATGCAATCCCTTATCCTGGAGCGGGATATCGAGATGCTCTCGGATCCTGATTTCATTCCCGATACGTCCAATACCGTATACATCATTTATATGATCATCGGAATCATCGGCTACTTTACGGTTCCAACCGTTACAGGCTGGGTCATCCAGGCAGGAGGCGCAGGCAATTTTATGCGCAATGTCAACCAGACTGCCCAGAAATCTGGAAATATTGCAGGCGCTGCTGCAGGATCAGCAACAGGCAATATATCGGGAAAATTACTTAAATAATAAAACCAAATTACAATGGAATTTAAGACCTTAAGAAATATTGAAAACAGCTTTAAGCAGATCAGGTTATTTACTTTTGTCTTTACGGTGTTTTGTCTGAGTGTTGCGCTATTTGCCATATACCGTTCTTATAGATTTGCTGAGGAGCAGAGAAAGAAAATCTACGTATTGGATAATGGAAAATCCTTAATGCTGGCCTTATCTCAGGATATGTCTATCAACCGGCCTGTAGAGGCAAGAGAGCATACAAGACGTTTCCATGAGCTATTCTTTACCATTGCACCTGACAAAAATGCCATTGAAAGCAATGTCAAAAGGGCTTTCAATCTGGCAGACCAATCCGCATTTAATTATTATAAAGACCTTTCTGAAAAAGGATATTACAATAGAATTATTTCAGGAAACATCCAACAAAGGATTGAGGTGGACAGCGTGATCGCTGATTTCAACACCTATCCGTATCCAGTGAAAACCTACGCCAGGCAGTTCATTATACGCTCAAGCAATCTGACCATAAGAAGTTTGATCACCATCTGCTCACTTGTCAATTCAGTGAGATCAGATAATAACCCGCAGGGATTTACCATTGAGAAATTCAGTGTTATTGAGAATAAGGATATCGAAACTGTTGAACGGTAAATCAACGACTATGAAAGAATTCAGAAAAGCGATAAACTGCTATGCCAGGGAGATGGAACAACAATGGAAGACGTTACCTAATTATAGGCGCCGGCGAATAATAAAAATCATTTTTGCAATGTACCTATTGCTAAGTATTTTTTCCATACTGCATATCGGGTTGAACCTGGCAGGTCGAAATAGTACCATTCCCGTGGAACATATAAGAACTCTCCGGATTGAAAACCGCACTAAGAATCAAAAGACACCCATTCAAGAAAAAAATTCCCACCATGAAAGATTTAAGTAAAACCACTATCAGAATAACAGAAGGAAACTCCCCAGATCCAGATGATGATCAAGAGGGCGGGACACAGCAATTGGAAAAATTAAAGAAGCCTCTTATCTATCTCTTAATGGGGATTGCCTGCGCCGGGTGTTTATATTTGATCTTTAAGCCCAATAAAAACCAAGTCATCACCGGGAATTCGGGTTTTAATACGGCGGTTCCTCAGGCGGCCAATGATCAACTTCAGCCTGACAAACAGAAAGCTTATGAACAGGATCTGTTGGAGCAAAAAAATGAAGAAAAAAGAAAAGCCCTAACCAGTTTATCTGATTATTGGAATGATCCGGATCATTCCACTGACTTGAAGAACCAAACCCTCCACCCCGATGTAGCTGAAAACTCCAAAATTAATATGGTTACAGGCCGTAATGCATTTAATAGCTACCAGGCTGCACAGCAGACATTAGGCTCTTTTTACAAGAGAGACAATCAGGAAATTGATCAACTTAAGCAGGAGATCAGCAGACTTAGGCATGGAGCGATGCAAAAAGATATGGTTCCGGTCAGTTCAGGAATTAACGATCAGCTTGAACTAATGGAAAAATCTTATCAGATGGCAGCAAAATATCTGCCTTTACCCAAAAATGAAGATCCTGATAATAATGAGATTCAAAAAAAAGAAACAGATCATAATAAGGCTGAGATAGCTTCAATAAAGCCTATCACTAATCATATCGTTTCCGGTTTATACCGCTACCCTTCTGACAGTATGCTTTTGGCCCGTCCTGATCATAACCGGTTTACAGGGATCCAAAATGTAAATCCACAAGGTTTTGAAAGGAAAAACAGCATCCGTGCAGTAATTCATGAAACCCAAGTAATGACACCTGAAAGTATATTATCCCTAAGACTTCTTGAGCCTATGATGATTGGAAATTCCAGAATTCCATCGGGAACATTATTAAAAGCTACGGGGAAATTCCAGGGTGCCAGACTAGAGTTAAAAATATCTGCTATCGAATATGACGGATCTATACAACCTGTTGATATCACCATTCATGATAATGATGGACAATCAGGATTATATATCCCTTATTCTCCTGAACAAAACGCGATTACCGATATGCTCGCTAATATGAGTCAATCATCAGGAACTAATATTATGATGACCCAGTCTGCAGGACAACAAATTGCCGCTGATCTTACAAAAGGACTGGTTCAGGGAGTGTCAGGATATTTCCGGAAAAGGGTAAAATCACCTAAGGTCACCGTAAAAGCCGGACATCAGGTATTCTTAATTTCAAAAAAATAGTTAATTGAAAATATAAAGCAATGAAAACAATAATTGATAAATGGCTTTCAGCAGTGCTCATTTTGTTTTTTACATGTATAATAAAAGCCCAGGAAACTACTGAAACTCCTTCACTGTATAAAACAAGATTGGAGCCTTACAAAATGGAAGTTACGTATGATAAAACAACCCATTTGCTGTTTCCTTCGCCCATACGATATGTCGATTTAGGAAGTGAACATCTTATTGCCAATAAAGCTCAAGATATAGAAAATGTACTTAGAATAAAATCTGCCGTAAGGGACTTTGAAGAAGAAACAAACTTTTCCGTTATTACCCAGGATGGAAAATTCTACAACTTTGATGTGTCGTACAGTTCATATCCCGACATACTGAACTATGATCTCCTGAAACTGCAACAAACTGTAGAAAAAAAACATTCTACTCATGCACAATTCGAAGAACTTGGAGGAGAGAGGTCATCAGATACCGAACTTATTATGAAGATGCTCCACAAAAGCCCTAAACAAAACATTAAACATATCAAGGCAAAAAGTTCCGGAATTCAGCTTAGTTTAAAATCGTTGTATGTACATGAAGGAAAATTTTATTTTATCCTGTTGGTTAAGAACCTCAGTAATATCAACTATAGCATTGATTTTATCAACTTTAAGATAACCGATAAAAAGAAACTGAAGCGTACGGTTATACAGGATAAACTATTGGTGCCACTCCGAACATTCCTGCCGGACAAAACAGTCAGATATCAGACAAAGGAACAAGCTGTCTATCTTCTCAATCAATTTACTTTATTGAAAGGTCAGGTGTTGGAAATCGAAGTCGTCGAAAAAGACGGCAGCCGTCATCAGAAAATTCACGTTAAAAATACTGATTTGATTAATGCCGCAATTATCGAAAGCTTAAACTAAGATGAAGATAACAATCAGAAAATTACCATGATCAGATCAATGACTTCAGGCAATTGATCAGTGAATTCATACTAAAAAAGGCAATTTAACTACTGCGAAAAGGCACTTCTGATTGTAAAGAAGAAGTGCTCTTTTCGCCCGATACATATAGGCTAAGAACGGCAATTAAACATCGCCGTTCTTTTTATTATGTCTTACAAGTACCTATAGCATTCCTTCATCGGAAAACGATGTATACTCAGTAGAGGTTAAAATACAATGATCAAGCAATTGTATGTTTAGAAATTTTGAAGCTGCTTTTATATTCTGAGTTATTTTCATATCCTCAGCTGAAGGCTTTAGATTTCCGGAGGGATGGTTATGTGCGAGAATAATGGATGATGCATTACACAATAGAGCGGCCTGCATAATAAGCCTTACATCTACGATCGCCGAAGTGATCCCACACTCCGAAATTCTCTTAATGCCTAAGACTTTATTGGCCTGATTTAAATACAGTGTGTAAAATGACTCTCGATAGTCAATTTCATCACTATCAAAATGCTCCCGAAATACATCAACAGCATCCTTTGAGTTGGTGATTAACCTTTCAGAATTTCCTTTTCTGTAATAACTTAATTTAATTTCATTGACAACATTAAATTTCATCTTTTTTGCTCTGAGTACGGCAGAGACTTTCATTTCCCGCACTTACTTTTTTCGAATTTCAAATTAGATCTCTTCTCAATCTTCCGCCTCTGCTTTTATTAAAGTCTTTGTCAGGCTTCGTTAAGTATTTTCAAAAGAAAAACCGGAAAAAAGAAAGCAGATAATGTAAGCGGGCAATGCAGTAAGCCGAAAGGAAACGGAATAAATGGAAGGCACCTTTAGGGAGGAAACCGTTTATGCCGTAGTCTTTTGGCAGGAAAAAGAAAGGGATTGGCCGCTATATCTTGGCTGCCTTTTTACCGGTTGATTGTGAAAATTATTTATATGATAAAAAGAATCAATCCAATCCTCAATTATTAAATTTTCAATTAAAGTTTTTTTTAATATTTTTATGGCAACTTGTAATTTATTTTTACAATTTGCGTTTTTTTAGAAAGCAATAGTTATTTTAAAATCATTGTAAATTCAACCGTCATAAGAAGACAATATGCAGTGGTGAGTCAATAAATGCCTAACTACGAAAGATGTTTCCTATCTACATAAGGTGTTTCATTTCTCCTCTAGATTTAGACCAAACCTGAAAAACGCAGTAAGGGGCAATCTAAGCAATAGAAAGAAATGGGAACTAATAAAAATGAATCAACGACTCCTGAGATAGATAAAAACATTAAAGAATTACAGACTAAGAGAGAACAGGAAAAAGAGGATGCATTCGAAAGATTGATTATAGAAATTGTTGTATCATCAACTTTAAAGGAATATTATGAAACGTGCAATAAGATATTTAAGGTTCAGCCAAATGGGACAGAGTAATGGTTCCATAGAAAGGCAGGAACTCTATACTGATCAATGGCTGAAAAACAATAATGTTGAACTTGTTGATACTTTTATTGATCGGGGAAAAAGCGCCAAAACATTTGACCGCCCTGATTTTATTAAATTAAAGGAGTTCATAACCAAACACCATCGAACAGTAGATTATTTGCTTCTAGACCAACTTGATCGTTTTAGCCGTGATGCCGGAGAGGCCATGAGTATGGTCAAGCTTCTTCAACAAAAGTACAACATCCAGGTTGTAAGTGTTACTGAGGGAATTACGTTTGATTATGAAACTCCCGGAAGCTTCTTTAGAGCCGGTTTGCAATTATTGCTAGCCGAAGAAGATAATATCAATAGAAGCATTAAAGTAAAGGGTGGAATCTATACCGCTAAGGCCAAGGAAGGAAGATTTGTTTTTAAAAATGCTCCTTTTGGGTATAGAAAGCAAGGGGAGAGAAAAGACAGAAAATTGGTTATTGAAGAAACAGAAGCTAAGATTATTCAGTTTATTTATGATTCTTACATCAGAAATACACCTCTGTATTTAATAAAAGAACAAGCTCAGCAACTCGGTTTTACTACAAAAGGAAGTATGGCTGTTGAGCGGGTCCTTAAAAACCCTATATATGCAGGACTATTAAAAGTTACTGCATTCAAAGAACATGAAGGTGGGCTTTTTCAGGGCAACCATGAACCTATTATTGATATTACCACATGGAAAATGGTTCAGGAAAAAATGAAAAGACCTGAAAAAATAAGAACAATCTTAGATGATGAAATTCCACTCCGCGGAATTTTAAAATGCCATTGTGGACACCCTTTATCTGGTGCCCCATCAAGAAGCAAATCGGGAAAATACTTCTACTATTACAAATGCAAACACTCCAAACATAATAATATCAGTGCGATAAAAGCCCACGATCAATTTCTGTCCGTTTGTGAGTTAATGAGCTTAAGCCCTTTAAGGGTAAAAAAAATCAAAACAGAAAGCAAACTGAATATTGATAAGGAAATGGAAATTAACCGTAAAAAGATCGGTGAAAAGAAAAAGGAGTTAGATGAAATCGAATCAAGATTATATACGGTTGAAGAAAAATGGATAAAGAATGAAATTAATAAAGATACTTATGATCGTTGGTATTCAACATACAATAAAGACATAATGAATCTAAGAAGGGCAATAGAAAGACTTGGCAAAGATCAAAGTCGTGCATTTAGTATTCTGGAAGATAAATTAGAGTTATTAACAGATCTGCGCTATATCTACTCACATGCCAATACCCTTCAAAAGCGGGAATTTGTTGACCTGGTGTTCGACAGCAACCTTTATTATGAAAAGGGCATCTATCGAACACCTACAATGTTAGGCACCCTATCATATAACCACCTGAAAATGAAAGAGAAAGGATTATTAATATACGAAAAAAAAAAGGATCTTCTTGTAGAAGACCCTCTTAGCGGAGAGAGAGGGATTCGAACCCCCGGACCTGTTACAGTCAATAGTTTTCAAGACTATCGCAATCGACCACTCTGCCATCTCTCCTTAAACTCCGATTACACCGTCGTTTTCAGTGGTGCAAATATAAAGATTTTTTTATTTCTGACAAAATAATTTTGTCAGTCTATGCATAAAAATAGTAAAATTAAATTTCCGGTTGTTGGATTGATTTCTTAATCAAGATCTTAGAAATTGAAAGATATTGATCCTCTCTGAAATTTTATTCTCTATTTTAAAATTTATATACAAATGCATTTACATTCATGCCAGCTCCCACAGATGCAAATAATACCACATCTCCATCGTTGATTTCATGAGCATCTAGCTCATCCTGTAAAATCATGGTTAATAGAGATGGAATTGTAGCCACACTACTATTTCCTAGTTTTTGAATAACCATAGGCATGATGTGTTCCGGCATTGGTGTGTCATATAACTGATAGAACCTTTTTACTATGGCTTCATCCATTTTTTCATTAGCCTGATGTATAATGATTTTGTCAAGTTGACTGACACTATAACCACTGTCATCTAAGCACTTTTTCATAGCAAGAGGTACATTGGAAAGAGCAAATTCGTAAATTTTCCGTCCCTCCATTTTGATATATTTTGTATCCGGACATTTTTCATTATTATATGATTTTCCGAAGTATAAATAATCCTTCTCGTTCAATGTAAAAGATGCTGAAACATGGGATTTTACACCCATATCATCATTGGTAACTTCCAGTATCGCAGCTCCTGCCCCATCAGCATATATCATGCTGTCTCTATCATGAATATCCACGACTCTTGAAAGTGTTTCCGCACCAATAACCAGGCATCTTTTAGCAATACCAGATTTTATAAATGCATTGGCCTGAATCACTCCTTCTATCCATCCGGGGCACCCAAACAATACATCGTATGCTACGCAAAAATTATTTTTTATTTTTAAAAGATGTTTTACCCTTGAGGCAAGACTTGGAACTGCATCTGATTGGACTGTTCCAAAACGTACATCACCAAAATTATGGGCAAATATGATATAATCTAATGTTTCAGGATCAATTCCGGAATTCTTAATGGCTGCCCGTGCAGCAATAAAACCTAAATCAGAAGTAACCTGATCATTACTTGCATATCTTCTCTCTTCAATACCTGTAATGTCTTTTAGCTTACTGGCAATAATGGCATTACTCTCTTTTAATGACTCGCCGCTTTTGTTTATAAAATTGTGTTTATCAAAGAATAAATTGGTAATGGTTTCTGGGGGAATGTAGTTTCCTACACCGATGATTTTACTAGTCATTTAAAAGTTATGATGCTTTAATTCATTTTTGATTTAAGAATTAATTCGTTAAATATAACGATTAAATGTAAAAAAAAGTATCTCGCGAAAAATATTCTCTCATTTTTCTCTTTAATCTGCTATGCATGTCATAGCCATTTTTACATTTAACTTTTAGAAATATTCCTTAATCCCTGATTAGCAGATAGCCAGGAATGCTAACGACCGATTTAAAGATCGATCATAAACTATACTTATCTTATACAGCTGCATCCACAAAAACTTCCTTCGCGTCGTATTTTGTCTCCCAGTCTTCCAGTAGATGTAAGATTGGTAGAAGAGCAAGCCCTTTTTTTGTCAGGGAATACTCAACTCTCGGAGGTAATTCTTTAAATTCTTGTCTAATTAATAACCCATCTTCTTCCATTTCTCTCAACTGATCCGTCAAAACTTTTCTTGAAATAACATGGATACGGGTAGCGATCTGTCCGAAACGCAATACACGGTCTTTAATGACCATCACAATGATCGGTTTCCATTTACTTCCCAATGCTGACATGGCTTTCCCTAGAGGGCAACTGCCTTGGGTCATTTTATTGTGTCTCATAAGTTACTAAGAAGTTACTATTGTTTGTTACGTCAAAGTTACCACAATTTTTTCTTATCCAGGTACAAAAACGAATTATTATTAGTTACTTTGTGTAACAAAAGAATTGACATCATAATAAAATTAATAAAAAATGAGTACAGACGCGTTATTTAGTCCATTTAATTATAAAAATCTACAACTGAAAAACAGAATTGTAATGGCTCCTATGACCAGAGCACAATCAGATAATGGAGTACCAACACAAAAAATAGCCGACTATTATGCACGAAGAGCAGCTTCAGAGGTAGGACTTATCCTTTCCGAAGGAACAGTAATTAACCGACCGGCTTCAAAAAATATGCAGAATATCCCTGACTTCTATGGAACCCAGGCATTAGAAGGCTGGAAAAACGTAATCGATCAGGTTCATCATAACGGGGGTAAAATGGGACCACAAATATGGCATGTTGGTGATACCAGAGCATCAGAAGAATACCCTGAAGTTTCAATGGAGAAAGCTTCCACCATGTCTTTAGAGGATATTCAGGACACTATAAAACAATTTGCAGCTTCTGCTAAGTCAGCAAAAGACCTTGGATTTGACTGTCTTGAAATACACGGAGCCCACGGTTACCTTATCGATCAGTTCTTTTGGGAGGTTACTAATACCAGAACTGATGAATACGGAGGTAAAACAGTAAAAGAAAGAACCCGTTTTGCAACAGATGTTATCAAAGCGATAAGAGCTGCCGTAGGGGAAGATTTTACGATCATCATTCGACTTTCCCAATGGAAACAACAGGATTATAAAAGTAGGTTGGCAACAACGCCTGCTGAGATGGAAGATTGGTTACTTCCTCTGAAAGAAGCAGGTGTAGATATTTTTCATTGTTCACAACGTCGTTTCTGGGAGCCTGAGTTCGAAGGTTCAGATCTTAATTTTGCAGGGTGGGCAAAGAAAATAACCGGACAACCGACCATCACTGTAGGTTCTGTGGGTCTTAAAGGAGATTTCATGTCTGCTTTTGCAGGTGAAAGTTCAGAAAAGTCTGATCTTACAGAATTGGTACGCAGATTAGAAAGAGAAGATTTCGATTTAGTTGCGGTAGGACGTGCCTTATTGAATGACCACCAATGGGTAAAAAAAATAAAAGAAGGAAAAATAGAAGAGCTTTCAGGCTTCGCAGCGGAAAGTATGGGCGTTTTATACTAAACTTCTAAAACTATTTTTCTGTTTTTATATCATAATAATTTTCTTCAATAACCGGAAGCCTGATCTCCTGGCTTCCATATGCAAAAGGATTCTTTAGTGTTTTTAGAAATTACTGGCATAAAAAACCTTCAAATCTTTGATTTGAAGGTTTTATTTCAAAATACTTTTTGAAATTATTTTACAGCAGTTGCTTCCAGTTCAACCGTTAATGTTTCAAATAATCCGGTCACTTCCAGCATGGTAACAGCCTGCTCAATCTTATGCCTGCCTATCCATTCCTGAAGAATAGGAAAATGGGGCCATAGTTCTTTAGTTGATGTAGTATATATATTTAACCTTACAATATTTCTACATTCGTATCCGGCAGTAGTGATTACTTCTTCCAGATTCGCAATGGCCTGCTGAAGCTGAGATTTCATATCCTTATTACTTGATGTTCCATCCGGATCAATAGCCGCCTGACCGGAACAGTATAATGTACTTTCAACATTTTTTACTTCTACAGCCTGCGAGTAGCTGCGTTCTTTTTGCCAATTCCAGGGATTGATTGTTCTTTTTTCCATTGTTTTAACTGTATAAAATTAATAGGACAAAATTGCAATTTATACCCAGGATCATCTCTTGACCTTCATCACGATTATAGAGTGAGGAAGATCACATTTTAAGAAGAAAAGCGACTTAATGTTTCTCTGGAAACACCCAGATAAGAAGCTAAAAGAGACTTTGGAACGCGTTGAACCAATGCTGGATATTTTTCAAGCAATTTATCATACCGTTCTTTAGTATTGGAAGTCATTGTAGAGATAATACGCTGCTGCGCTGCTATAAAACCGAAATAGGCTTTTTCAAGAAAGAAACGTTCCATCTTTGGAAGTTCATTACACAGTTTTCTGTAGTCATTCAGACTTAGGCATAAAACTTCAGTGTCTTCAACACACTCCAGAGACATTGTTGATTTAGTTTGTGTATAAAAAGCCTGAAAATCACTTTCCCACCAATCTTCCATTGCAAACCCAACAATATGACTTTTGTCGGTATCGTCGGTATAGACCAGTTTTAAAAGCCCTTTTAATACGAAATAATTATACATAACTTTCTCTCCCTCCTGTATTAAAAACTGATGTTTTTTATACTTTTTTCTTGTGAAATAAGAGGATACTAATGCAAACTCTTCATCGCTAAGAGGAATAACTTTTTCAATATGTATTCTTAATGGATCCTGCATCGTTTATAGTTACAAAAATATAAAAGTACTACTTTTACTCTTTTTGATCATCTTTATTTATGGGATGTCACGTTTTCACCCTCTTTTGGGTCTTAAAAAGAAATAGCATGCAGGAAAATTACCGTCAACTTTTAACGTACGCTTATAATATTACAGGTTCTTACGAGGATGCTCAGGATCTTGTGCAAGATGTGCTGGAAAAATATATTTCACTGGATAAAACCGATATACGGAATGAAAAGAACTTTTTAATCAAAAGTACGATCAATCATGCCATTAACTTTAAAAACAGGCACACCAAAAAAATGGTGTATGGTGAATGGCTACCTGAACCTTTATCCCTTGAAAATGCAGAAACTAAGCTTATAAAAGAACAAACAGCTCGTTATACGTTGCTCGTACTTTTAGAACGCCTGTCTGGAAAAGAGCGTGCCGTATATATTTTAAAGGAAGGTTTTGATTATTCGCATCAGGAGATTGCCGAAGTTCTTGATATTTCTGTAGAAAATTCAAGAAAAATACTGAGTAGAGCTGGTAAACAGCTTCAAAATGTACAGTATATACCGGATCACATCAACTCATCCATTCCTAATGAAACGCTTTCCCAATATCAAAGGGCATTAAGCGAAGGAAGTATTTCTATGCTTGAAGAGCTATTATTAAATGACATCAGGCTTTCTGCAGATGGAGGGCAGCGGGTTCGTGTTATAAAAGCTGTTGAAGTTGGAAAATCAGCCACTGCTACTCTACTTGCCTATGTACAACAGCAATTTCTTAATCAAAAACCCTATACTTTTCATATTTTCAATCATCAGCACGCTATTTGCTTTTGGCGGGAAAATCAGATCTACAATTGTCACATTTTAGATATTGACCATGAAGGCATGATTCGGGAAATCTACTCTATCGTTGATCCTGAAAAATTAAAAAAATTGGTATAATCGTCACGTTTTAGAAGAGCTGCTTGTCTTTAATAAAAAAGCAAACATGACTACACTTCTCCGTATTGACAGCAGCCTCCGGATGAAAGATTCTTATTCCCGTTCAATGGGTGACTATTTTGTTCAGCAATGGAAAATAAAACACCCGAATGGAAAGATCATCGAAAGGGATGTGACCTTAGAACCTACGCCCCATTTAACACAGGAAACCGTAAATGGATTTTTTGATGAAACCCTTTATTCTGAACATCTTAAACTATCGGATCAGTTGATTGAGGAATTATATATCAGTGATGAGATCCTTATCACCTGTCCTATGTATAATTATGGAATCCCTTCTTCATTAAAGGCTTATTTCGATCTGGTTGTCCGGACAAAAAAAACATTTACCTATGATAATAATGGTATAAAAGGATTACTCCTGAACAAAAGAGCATTTATTATTTCTACAATGGGTATCCTTCAACCCATCATACAGAAACAAAATCCTATTGAAATCCAACTAACCAGTATTTTTAATCAGCTTGGAATTATGGAGATTACCTATTTTCCAATGGATGGAATGATAAATCCAGATGATGCCGGAGTGAAAATTGAACAGCAGAGAAAACAAATAAACCAACATTTAATTATTAAGAACATGAAAGATATACAACAAGCCATTGAAAGCTTTATCAAAGCTGGCGATAACAGTGATATCGTGCTTATGGAGGAAATCCTTCACAAAGACTATCAAAATATCCAGGATGGATTCTTTGATCAGAAAGGGATTTTTATTATTTCTAAAAAAGAATACATTGATCATATCAGAAACAAAACATTTGGGGGAAGACCGAGAACCATTTCTTTTGAATCTGTTGAACAAAAAGGAAATATTGCCATTGCTAAATTAACTTTGGAAAGTGATATTGTCAGATTTAAATCCACCATCGTTTGTGTACTGGAAAACGATAAATGGAAAGTAATCACCAATATTCCGGTTATAGAAAAAAGATAAGCTTAACAATAATTCAATTAAAATCAATATAGGAAGACTGATCAGTCCTACATTGATTTTAATTATTAATCGGTTTTAGCAATTGAATCCATCGAAATAATGTGTTTTACAGATCTAAAAATTTTAAGGAGATTTGCAATAGAATAATTGAAGCCATTTAATTACTTCTTCAACTTAAAAATAAATAAGAATGTCAGCACAACCAGTTATTGCCCTTTTATTTCCCGGAGATATGGGAACTCAAATTGTGAAAGAATTGATCCGAAATAACTATAATGTGATTACTGCCGGAGAAGGCAGGTCACAGAAAACTTTACAAAACATAAAGGATTCCGGGATTATTGACAGAGGTTCATTGCAAAGTGTAGTTGAGCAGGCAGATATTATTCTTTCTTTAAGCAGTCCTGAAGCAAGTCTGGAGCTTGCAAAAAATACGGTTTCCTGCTTAAAAAACACCAATAACCATCCGATTTACATAGACCTGAATTCCAATACTCCTGAAATTGCCTTATCCATTGAGAATCTGTTTTCTTCTATAAACATCAGATTTATAAACGGAGCGGTGATGGGAGCCTCAAAAGACATTCCTGATAATTCTACATTGATCGTAAGTGGCATGTACAGAAATTTATTTATTGATCAATTTTCGGAAATTTTTAAAGTAAAAGATGCAGGTGATAAAACGGAGGCAGCATCTGCCTACAAATTATTGTTTTCCATGGTGAATAAGGGAATGAATGCTTTATTCTTTGAAACAATGACTGCAGCAGCTCATTTTGGTATTCTTGATGAACTAAATGAGAGTCTAAAAGAGTTTCTTCCTGGTACCTATCAGGATCTTGTAAAAACAACGCCCACCTATCCACAACATATTTTCAGGAGAATTGATGAAATGAAAGGGCTTACTGAAATGTTAAAAAATGAAAACTTACCGAATATGGTAGCTTCTGGAATTGCAGGGACTTTTGAAAGGGTGTACAAATCTGGTATTTTTAAAGACGAAAAATTTGAAGGGGTTATCGATACCTTACAAAGCTTTAAAAAGTTGCATTAAAAAACGTCTACATTTTATAAGTACCAAACAATTTATCCCAAATAGAGGTATAGAAACCGAAGTTTTTAGTTTCATCCAGATGATGCTGATTATGAAACTGGGTCGTTCCTACAAAATATGTATTGAATCTTGCAGGAAAAAATTCTTTATTTAAATGCCCGATGGTTCCCCAGATAAGGTTGATAAAAAGATAAAGAGTTATTGAAATCACAGAGAAATCATAGCCTATTAATAATGCCAATATCATTAATCCAAAACCTATAGTCTCTGCCGGATGCAATACGAAAAGACTTAAAAAATTAGTGTTCACATGTTCGTGGTGTTTACCATGAAGCCTCTTGTACACAAATGGTATGTGAGCTGCATAATGAAACAGATACATACAAAAATCCATGAGGAGGACTAAAGCTACAACTTGTAAAAAAATTGAAACTGCTGAAAAATTGTCATCGAGTTCGATCCAGTTATTTTTCCATAAGAAAACGCCTAGCAGCATTACAAAGCTATTGCAAACAATTGTAAGAATGCTTAAATAAAAATCAGAACGTACTATGGGATGACTGAAATGCTGCAGTTTATTTTTACGACAGGTCTTTTCAATAAAGACATATAATCCTATTGAAAATAAGTATAGAGCGATATTGACTGCCAAACTAAACCCAATCCACTCTGACAAGGAAAAATGTTCAAGTATTTTCAAATATTCTGTAAAACTCCAACGATTAAAATTCATCATCTATCAGACTCTTGTATACGTGTATAAAAGTATGAATTTCAAAGGTAATTTGCATCAGAAAAGTGAAAAATCAGGATAATAATATTTTAATTTTATGTGTCAATTTTAGTGATTTCAATAAAAAAATGAATCCAAAAACTATACTACAACTATATATTAATTATGAAAAAATTATATTAGTAAATCACATAATTTATTTTGTCCACTCCGGTATTTCCAGTTTTCGGATCAAAAGCATAAACAAATATTTCATAATTCCCGGGTGAAGAGATTGATACGCTGCCTTCAAAAAGATTAGTAGAAATTAATGATAAACTGGTTTCACTAATTAGTTTTCCATCTTTATTAATGATAGCCTTTGTTTCAAATTTATCGGAGTCCCAGACTCCGCCTTTATCGATCACACAGCCACACATCATTACAATATTAGCCTGAATTTGAAATGGTTTTCCACTAATAGAATTTAAGCCAATATACTGATGGGTCCGGGGTTTTAAAATATCAATAATAAAGCCTGGTATTTCCAGAATAATTCCATCGCCTAGAATATCTTTACCGGGAATTACCCAGATTTCTGTACTGACTTTAGCTTGTGCTTGCTTATGATTAAAAGGTGAAAATACTTCAATGCTCACAAACGTCGGTTCATCAATATGTAGAGTCGCCAGAAACTTGCCTGTAGTATCATCTGCAATAGAGCTTTCTCTATGTTTTGGAGCCTTCATGATCAAATCAGTATTCCCGGTGCTTCCACTTGTTTTTCCTTCAGCCAGAATCGTATTATTGATCTTATTTCTGATAATTACATAGGCTCCACCTAAAGAGCTTCCTATAAATTTTGCATCTTTTGCTTTTGCCCTAATTGTAATTTTTGTCTCTTTGGCGTAAGAAAATAGACAAAACATGGTAAGAAGGAGTATTAAATATTTTTTCATGAGGATTATTTTAAATGGTTTTTATATTCCTGTTTAAATCGATAATAAAACGAAGTTTCCTCCAGTGCTGATTCTATGTCATCCAGATAATTTAAAATGCTTAGATCTTCTTGCAGTACATTTAAGATTGCTGCTTCGCAGCTGTTCCAAAGAATTTCAAACTCAGGCATTAACTGGATTGCTTTGGGAGAAAGTGACACGATCTGTTTTCGTTTGTCTGATTGATCTTTTTTTACAATCAGGTATCCATTGCTGTTCATTTTTTTTACGGTGATGACAATAGACGGATGTGAATAGCCCAGGCTTTCAGCAATATCAATAAGAGACAGTTCACCCTTATCTCTCAGTATCATAAAAACGAGATACCAGTTGGGCTCAATATCATAATCGAGGTCTTTATAAAGCTTTTTTACACTATAAGCCATCTTTTCACTTATCCTCTTAAAACGGGAATCAAGTGCTTTATAACCAAGTTCTTTTATAAAATCATTATTCATTAAAAATAAAATTTCTGATGATCAAATATATAAAAATATATACAACTATATAGTTAACTATATTTATTTTTAATTATTTTTTTAATAAAGAATAAAAGAAAAAGGATCTTCATACTGAAGACCCTTTGTATATTAAATTTCAAAGTTACTTAATGATAACTTTAATCTTTCATGTATTTTGCTACTTTTTCTTCCAAATCATCTAAATTGAATGGTTTTGCAATATAATCATCTGCCTGAGCACTTTCGGCTAATGAATTAATATCATTATTGGCTGTAATATAGATCACAGGAATCTTTTTGAATTCTTCATGACTCTTAAGCAGTTTTGTTGCCTCTACTCCACCAATATTGGGAATCCAGTTATCCATTAAAATTACATCAGGTTGAAATTGTGAAACTTTGTCAATAATGTCATGTGATGTTTCAGAAATTCCAACTTCGTAACCACTTTCTTCAAAAATGATGGTAGCTACGTCTAAAATCGTTTTATCATCGTCAAAAATCAAAATTTTCTTCTTGTTCATATATGGTTAGTTTTAATTTTAAAGCTTATTTAAAGTATTCAATTGATTAATATGTGTTGCCAGATCCTGTGGAGTAATGATCAGATCATAGGCGACTCCATCTACAGCATGTTTTGGCATATAGTTCACTTCGGCCGTATCAGGATCCTGAATCCAGACTTCACCACCGTTTTTCTTGATGTATTGTAAGCCTTCTACACCATCTGCATTGGCACCTGACAGCAGTATACCAACAAGACTTTTCCCATACATCTCTGCTGCAGATTTAAATGTCACATCTATCGACGGACGGGAATAGTTCATTTTCTCAGAACTGTCGAGTGACACCAATTGCTTATTTTCAAACAACAGATGGTAGTCGGCGGGAACAATATAAATATGGTTATTTAGTATTTCTTCTTTATCTTCTATTTCAGATACTTCAATGGAGGAAAACTGCTGTAACAAGGTTGGTAATATACTTGTGGATTGCACTTTACGATGAACAACCAATAGTATAGTAAAGCTGATCTTCTGGTCAAGCTTTTTGATCATATCTAAAATAACCTCCAAGCTTCCCGCAGAACCTCCTATGACAACCAATTCAATATTTACACTCATCTTTCTGTTTTAATTATAATCTACTTTCTTCCAGATCTTCTGATCATCCGCCTGATGATAAGACTTACCTAAATTAGAGAATCTCAATGTTTCCTTAGAACCTAAGGCCAGATAGCCCAGATTTTCCAAACTATCATCAAAAAGATGAAATACACGTTCCTGCAATTCTTTATCAAAGTAAATCAATACATTACGGCATATAATCAACTGAAAGCTATTAAAGGAACTGTCGGACACCAGATTATGGGTTGACAGAATTAATTTCTGCTGCAGACTCTTATCAAATCTTGCTCCATCATAATTCGCCGTGTAATAATCAGAAAAATCTTTTTTTCCTCCGGAGAGAATATAATTTTCAGAATATAATTTCATCTGTTGTAATGGAAAAACACCTGCTCTTGCTGTTTCTAGTACGGAAGGATTAATATCTGTTGCGTAGATCAGTGATTTTTGATAGAGATTGGCCTCTTTAAGTAATATAGCCATGGAATACGCTTCCTCACCTGTTGAACATCCGGCTACCCAAATTCTGATCAAAGGATAGGTTCCCAGTTGTGGCAGTATCTTTTCCCTTAATGCTTTAAAAAAATAGGGATCACGAAACATCTCTGTAACATTCACTGTAATTTCTTCAATAAAATGCTTGAGATAATCGGGATCATTGAGAACGGTATACCGAAGTTCTGCAAAACTGATAAATTTATCGATCAGACAGATCCTATTCACTCTACGTTTGAAGGAAGCTCTACTGTATAGCGAAAAATCATATCCGTATAGCTCATAAACATCTTTTATAAGACATTCTACCTCTTCATCTTTTACAATACTCGGTTCTAGCATTTAGGATAGTTTTTCTATAGCTGTTAATAATAAATCTACATCAATAGGTTTTTTCACATAATCCTGTGCACCTACATCCAGACATTTCTGCCGATCTTCCTGCATAGCCTGTGCCGTAACTGCAATGATAGGTATCTTACTAATAGATGGTGTATTACGAATAATTTTAATGGCCTCATAACCATCCATCTCGGGCATCATCATATCCATCAACACCACAGAAATCTGATCATCCTTCTGTAAAAGCTGAATGGCTTCCTCCGCCATAGTACAGCTTTCCATCTGATAACCACGGGCTTTCAGTGTTAATTTAAGTGCAAATATATTTCGTGGATCATCATCCACAATCAAAATTTTCTTATTCATCAGAACTCATGTGTTTAACTTTCATACAACCAAACGCGCAATAATGACAATAACTGATCAACATCTACAGGCTTTGATATATAATCTGAAGCCCCTGCGGTGATACATTTTTCACGATCTCCGATCATTGATTTTGCTGTTACTGCAATAATTGGCAATCTGGTAAACATCGGTTTTTTTCTTATTTCCTGTATCGTTTCGTAGCCATCCATTTCTGGCATCATCATATCCATTAAAATGGCATCAATATCGGGATGTACTTTAATCTGCTCCAATGCCTGCTTTCCATCCATCGCCAAAATTACTTCTACTTTGTATTTTTCCAAAGTTTTCGTTAATGAAAATATATTCCGGACATCATCATCGGTGATCAGAATTTTTTTACCACTTAAAACTTCGGTTAGTGATCCTAATGTCTTATTTCTAGGTGTTTCTTCCGAACTTTTCTTTTCTTCGACCAAATGTAAAAACAAACCTACTTCATCTAATATCCGTTGATAGGAATGTGCTGTTTTCACAACAATTGAATCTGCATATTGTCTGATTTTAAGCTCTTCTGATGAGGATAAATTATTTTCAGTAAAAATAATAATCGGCAAATGCTCTAATCCATCATAACTTTTGATCGATTCAATAATTTTATAGCCATTACCTCTGGTTGGTCCGATGTTTAAAATAACACAGTCCACCTGATCTTCAGTTAAGGCTTTTACACTGTCTTCTACATTATCTTTTATTGATAATGAAATATTAAAATTACTCAAGAAATAAGATAATGCACTGGCATGTTTGGCGCTTTCCTCAACAATCAGAACTTTTTGAGGTGACTTCCGGAGAGCTTCTTCAATTTTTCTGAAAACATCGGTCATCTGCTCTAAAGCAACTGGTTTATTGATGAAATCAATAGCTCCTTTCATCAGACTTTCCTGTTTTTTCACATGCAATGAAGACATCATGTGTACCGGAATAGGTTTTGTTTTAGGATTTGATTTTAGTTCATCCATTACCTGCCATCCATCTTTTACAGGCAACTGAATATCCAGTAAGATCGCTAACGGATGATATTGCAGTGCTGCAGATAATCCATGATCTCCTCTTACTACAACTACTCCTTTATAATTTTGCATATGGGCATATTTCAGTAATGCTTTAGCAAAATTGGTGTCATCTTCAATGATCAAAATTACTTTATCACCATCGGTAATGGTATCCCGATCGTCTGCTACATCTTCGGGTATTTCCAAAACGCTAACTGATGCTGCTATTTCAGACTCATGTTCATCATAACCGATAATATTTTTGATCTCCTCTACATCTTCCTGTATAATTTCTACTAATTCCAGATCAGAAGGCATCGGTAATATTTCTGAACCCGCGTTCATAGGAATGATTAAGCTGAACTCACTTCCTTCGTCCACTTTGCTTTTTAATGATAGTTCCCCACCAAATAACTTAGCAATTTCACGGCTTATAGATAAGCCCAGACCTGTTCCTCCAAACTTCCGCTGAGTAGATCCGTCAGCTTGTTGGAATGCTTCAAAAATAATTCTTTGCTTATCTTCAGGAATACCAATTCCAGTATCTTTAACGCTGAAAATAATGAAGTTCTTATTGGTAGGATCTTTTTTAATATGCAATGCTACATTACCTTCTGTGGTAAATTTAAATGCATTTGACAGCAAGTTTCGTAATACCTGATCTAATCTTAACCGGTCGGTTTCGATAGTTTTTTCAAGACCATCTTCTATATGGATATCAAATTGAACTCCTTTTTCAAGTACTACCGGATTGAAAAGATTTCGCAGATCTTTTACGACCTCATCTATGGCTACATCATCATATTCTAAGACCATCTTACCTGATTCAATTTTAGCAAGATCTAAAATTTCGTCTATTAGTGTCAATAGACTTCCTCCAGAACTCTGAATTACCTTTGCTGATTCTACCTGATCTTCATTCAGGTTTTCTTCAGGATTTTCCGCCATTAACCTGGAAAGAAGAAGGATAGAATTTAAAGGTGTACGCAGTTCGTGCGACATATTTGCCAGGAATTCAGATTTATATTGGGTACTTAAAGCCAGTTCCTCTGCTTTTTTCTGAATTTCGATATTACGCTCGGCAATCAGATGATTTTTTTCTTCCAGGAGTTTTGACCTTTCTTCCAGTTCAGCATTAGTTTGCATTAATTCTTCCTGCTGTACTTTTAATTCTTCTTCTGAAGCCTGTAGTTTTTGAGTTTGCGCTTCGAGTTCAGTATTCAGGTTTTCAAGTTCGGCATGTTGTACCTGTAATTCCTCTGACTGGGTCTGGGTTTCTTCTAATAATCGCTGTTCCATTTCGCGGCCTTTTGCCGCACTAATGGCAGTAGCAATATTCCGACAACTATCTACAAAATAATTGATTTTATCCTGATCAAAATTAGTCGTTGAATTTATTTCCAATACACCAATACTCTGTCTGTCCAATGTAATTGGTACAAGCACAATTCCATTAGTTTTTACTTTGCTGCTTGCAAAAGTTACAGCAAAATCATTTTCATTAAGATCTTTGTAAACCTTTGTTTTTTTCTGAAGAAAAACCTGTCCAATCATTCCCTCTCCCGGTTCGAAGGATTTTTTCATGTTTTCCTCTAAACCTACTGCTGTATTTAGTTGTAATTTTCCTTCATCAATTAAATATATAGCTCCATTTGTACCCTCTCCATATTCAATGAGATGGTTCAAAGAGTTGGTAGTAACTTCTTTAATTGATTTAATCCCTACTAGTGATTCGTTCAGTAGTGCTAAACCTTTTTGATGCCAATCACTTCTATTGATCTTTTCAAAAGACTTTTTCAGTGAATCAGTCATATTATTAAGTGAATCCACTAAATCACCAAGATCATCCTGTGCATTATCAACTGCCTTTTGGCTATAATCCCCGTTTGCCACTCTATTCGCAATCTGTCGGATAGCACTTACCCGTTTGCTGATTTCAAGGTCTTTTGCTTTCAGTTCTTTTTCCAATATATCTCTGCGGGTCAGATCATTTCGCAATTTAACATAGAGATAAACCGTAACTACTATGGCTGCAATCGCCGAAAAAAGGATAAAAATAACGGTTGTATTGGATGATCGATTAAGATCCTTATTTTTTATCTCGAGCTGGATTTCTTCATATCGTACAAAATCACGGACGATCTTCCGGCATTTGTCCATATAGGATTTGCTCAAAATAAGCTGCTCCTGTGTCATTTCTACTCCATGACGTCTATTTTCAACATAAAGCCCCAGATTCTTAATGTTACTACTTGCATTTTCTTCTAAATCCTCTAAACGTTTGAGTTGTGCTTTATCTGTAACATCTAAAGATTTTGCATTGGCAATTGCTTTAGGATATTCGGCAATACTTCTATTATAAGGTTCTAAAAAATTTTGTTTCCCTGTTAACTGGTATCCCCTGTTTGCTGTTTCTGCATCTAAAAGAGCAATTAATACATCTTTTACTGCAGTTATAGATCGTCGGGTTTTGGATAAACTTTCACGATTATCCATCTGCTTTTGAATACTCCAATATGATGCTACTGAGCTTGCTATTAAAATCAGCAAAGACATTCCTACTCCAAATTGCAGATTTCTTATAATTTTTTTCGGCATAAAAAATTAGTTTAAAGGTAAAGTGAAATAAAATGTAGAACCTTCATTAATGATACTCGATAATCCGATAGTTCCATTATGTTGCTTGATAATTTCTGAACAGATATATAAACCTATTCCCATTCCCTGAAATTGTAATGATGATTCTTCAACACGATAAAATTTCTGAAATACAGCTTTCTGCTTAAAATCAGGAATACCGATACCAAAGTCTGTAACACTTACTTTTACTTCTTGTTCATCTACAAAAGTAGTTACAATAACCTGATTATTTTGAGGTGAATATTTAATGGCATTCGTCAGGAAATTGATCAGCACCTGTTCTATACGGATCTCATCAAAAGGAATGAGAATATCTGATATTTCTCCATGACGCTGAATTTTCACTTTATTTTCGTCATGCGTCTGAAGTATGGTTTCGATAGCACTATCAAGTACCTTTTCCAAATTAGAAGGTTTTCTATTGATCTTCAGTTTACCATTCTCTATTTTGGAAACGTCAAGAAGGTCACTGATGAGGCTGTTCAGCTTTTCGATCTGATCCTGTACTTTCATTACATAACCTGCCTCTGCACTATCTTTATCAAGCTTTAGCTTACGCTCCAATAGCTGCACATAAGCTTTAATACTGGTTAAGGGAGTTTTCAGCTCATGGCTGGCAATACTGAGAAATTCATCTTTCTCATTTTCTACCTTTTTCTGATCATCAATATCGGTGAATGTTCCTACCCAGTTTTTAACGGTATCTCCTTCATATACCGGCGATATCCTTAACAGGTGATACCTGTAATTTCCGGATTCAATATTTTTTATCCGGGTCTCCAATTCAAAAGATTTCCCTTTTTTTCTAGATTTTTCAAACTCTTCTTTAATATCTGTATCTTCAGGATATGTTTCCGGAAAGTCTTCATCAGAAGCAGAATACTGATACCATCTGCCATTCACAAAATCTACAATTCCTTCTTCATTTAAAGTAAAGGCAATTTGCGGTAAGCCTTCCAGCATCAGATGAAAATGATCAATTTTAGACTTCATGCTGACCTGAGATTCCCTTCTTCCTTTCACTTCCAGCTCTAAACTCTGCTGTGTTTTTTTCATTGCAAGATTCTGTTCCTGCAAGTTGTAAAATGTTTTAACCTTAAGTAAAAGAATTTCCGGATCTACCGGCTTGGTAACGTAATCCTTTCCACCAGAAGCGTAACCGCGTGTAATGAATCTTTTTTCGGTATTTACGGCCGACAGAAATATAATAGGAATTTCTTTGGTCTTGCTGTATCCGGCAAATATTTCCGCAACTTCAAATCCATCCATCCCAGGCATCTGCACATCCAGAATAATCAGGGCATAATCATTTTTCAAAGCTTTTCCCAATGCTTCTTCCCCGGAATTAGCCGTGTCCACCTGAAAATCTTTGGACTCTAATAATTTCTTTAACGAGTAAATATTGTTTTCGTTATCATCGACAATTAAGATCATAAAACGTAAAATAATCTAATAAGAGTTCATACTTCCTTAAGTTTTCAAAAGTACTCACAAAATCCCAAAAAATAGTTTATTTTCTGAACAATATTCCGTAAATATAGGATACAACAAAAAAAATACTAAAAACATAATTTTTAGTATAAATATATATGGAATTGTGTTTTGCTTTATATGTCGATATTGATTTTATTTATTCATTTTTAAAATTACTAATCAGTAAAACTAAATGGCGGTAAAAATGTTTACCTATTTTGATTAACTGTCTCACGTCTCAGCTTCCTGATATTCTGGGTAAGCTGTTTTCGGATTTCAATATGTCTTAACCTGTACAGTTTAATACAAGTTTCCAATCTCTTTTTTATCGTAAGATATTCATCATACAGTGCTGATAGCTCTGTATTCATCATAAAAATCTCATCTGTATATGTTCTTTCCGGTTCAGGTGTTTGCTTTAGCAATTGTTCTAGATCATTAATTCTCTTGATCACTTCCTGATGTATTTTTGGCTCTATTCCCTGCATAGTGAATTCAATTTTAAAAAAAAATATAATATATGTTTGATTTGGTTTTTTCTTTTTCTTTTTTTTAATTCAATAGATCCTACTTAGGGTTTAACTATTGAAAAAGGCTTCTCACTTTCTGTAATTATTTTCACGTTATTATTTGAATTCTCGTGGTTAACAGATTTGGAATATATTTTATTTAATACAGCATGAAGCAAAATCTCCTCTGACTCTCCAAGCTGAATCAGAGGAAGTGAGGTATATTCATTAATGGGAATCTGAGGGGAAATTCCACCACTGTATTCTCCTTCTCCATTTGCATTGTACACTTTGTAGATAACAGGATGGATCTGCCAAGTAATCTTCTGAGATTTACTGTCATCTGTTACTGCAAACCCCGCCATATCTTTGCCTAAAGTGGTATCTCCTACCTGTATTACCTGCACATAAGGCTTAAGATTATTGATCACTATCTCAGATGCTGACGCTGTATTTCTGGAGGTAAGAATAAATACTCTGCTTAACCCCAATGAATTAGTATGAAGTGCCGAAAAACTAAGTGCAGTAGGATCATAAGCTACCTGTTCTGCAAATGTTTTTTTCACTTCACCACCATTTTTATTCCCTTTATAGGTTATGAATGGTGAGTTAGCAGTTATTCCTGAAGGGATCATTGAGCATAATGCTGCAGCCGAAGCTACTGATCCACCATAGTTATATCTAAGATCTACAACAAGATCTTTTACTCCAGCAGCTTTGAATTCTGCAAATTTCTGATTAAGACTCTGAGACATTCCATCTGGAAAATCATATATATATAAGTATCCGGTTTTTTTGCCATTTTGATCAAAAATTCTTGATACAATGGGTTGATCAAGAGAAAAGCCATAGTATACTATAATATTTTTTTCATTGATCACATTTCCGGCTTCCCAGTCTCCTACTGTAAGATCGAGGGTTGTATTATCTGGAATAGAATTAAGAAGGCTTTCGGCATTGGATGCAGTGATCAGACTTCCGTTGATCTTTTTTATGATCATTCCACGTTGTAAACCAGCATTCTGAGCAGGAGAATCTTGCAACACAAGCTTTATTACAGCAGTTATTTGTCCATTGGCAAGCTGAATTACGGCATAATCAAAACCATACATGTTTCGGACTGTCCGTAAATAGGTTGAAGAATCCTCAGTATTTACAATGCTTGAAAAACGATCGTTTTGTGATAGAAGACTTGCAAAAAATTTCTTTACCGGAAGATGATAGTCCGGTTTTGAAGGCATCTGATCTGCCCAGTAATAATAACGTTTCATATTATCCTGTACCCAAACATTAACGGATTCCACACTTCCATCAGGAAAATCCGGGATAACTTCTTCTTCAGATCTGCAGGAATTGACAGCTATTGTGCTTAAAAGCAATAACGTCAGCATATAAAACTTTAAAAATCTACCCATAATAGTTATCTAATGGAATTTTTTATAAATAGTCTACGATATCGATATCACCAACCACCACAACAACTCCATTTTCCAGCTTCTCCTGCAGTACGATCATATTGGCTCCGATATCTTGTTTTATTTTCACCTTAATCAGTTGTGATCCAAAATAAGGATCAGTTGTTCCTGGTTTATACAACTCTAAATAAACGGGAGCTGTAACACTGAAAAAGCTATACATCTTCAATGGTGAGAAATTATTTTTTTCAATATTTTCAAACTCTGCCAATACATCACCATTCTCTTTCTTTAATACTCCTTTTACTCCTTCTAATGAAGAGTGTGAATATTCTCCCAGATTATGAAAGAGCAGTTCAAAACCTACTTTTCCAAGATTTACCTGAGGTTTCACAGCATAGGTCTGAAGATAAATTCCCGGAAGGTTAAAGAAATTTAAGTTCTTATATTGATCTGTATTATTAAAGTTGATATTATAGTTGGCTATGCGCTTTCCGTTTTCATTGTTATAGATTTCGATATGATCCGTTTCTCCTTCATCTACGACAAAGCTTAGCTTGGTTTCTATATTATTGGTATAAGATGTATTTCCATTAATGCTTATTGGCTTACCATTAAGCCTTAGCTGTATTACATCCGGTTTTGAAAATCCCTTGATATTAATTTCTGCAGGTCTCTGCGATTTATCATAAGGCTGCATCACCTCATCGGTGCATGATAACAAACCTGTAAGAATAGCAAGGGCGATTATTTTTTTCATTTTTAATGATATTATTATATAAAACTAAATTTAGAAATATTGCCCAAAGCCAGACTGAGGGCAATACTTATAAATTGTATATTAAGCAGGTTGTACTATAAATCCTATAATGATAGTTGCTGACATGGTTATTATTTTACATCTATAAAAAATTGAAACAAGGAGTACACCTGCATCTAAAAAACTATTTTTTGATAAACTTCACTTTCTCAGAAAGGATTCCATCTGATACTACAGCAATATAATTTCCTGAAGATAAACCTGCAACATTAATCTCTCTATTGTATTGAGTTGTAAGAACTGATTGTCCGGCCATATTGATGATATTTACCGTAACAGCATTTTCTTTTAATGCAGGATTAAGTTTTAACATCAATGATGTTGTTACAGGATTCTGCATAATTGAAGTTGTATTTTTTACTTTTTTTACATCCTGTGTATTTAGAAATGATGAATAGATTGCCATTTCGTTGATGTTGATATTTTGAACGTTAGTATCATCATCTGTCAATCTGTTTGACCATAATCCAATATAGATCTTTTTCCCGGCAAATGCTGAAAGGTCTACAAGACTTTCTACAAACTGAGTTAAATCAGCAGGAAAAGGATTACTTCCTCCTGCACTTATATAATAAGGACTTCCTAATTGATTTCCGCCAGCATCTACTGCCAATGCCTGAAAATCTGACAATTCTGGTACCGGTTTTTGAGCTGTACTTTCATAAATATACAGATATCTGCTAACCAAATCATGTGCGGTCTGCTGTCTACCAATATAAGCTGCTAAGGTAATAGTTCCTGAAGCTGCAGTAAGATCGATTGCAGGAGAAATAGCCCAGTCATTTTCTGTAGCAAATCCCGTTACAAATCCTGAAGGAACGTTACTTATTGAATAACGAAGAGAACCTGCTGAACCATAAGCTAACGATGTACCGTTATAGTAAATATTCGGCCCTTGGATCCATCCATTTCCATTTCCATTCAAATCGTGAAAAGACCAGCCTTGCATATCACTTGTGGAATTAAAAGAATTGGTCCACACCGGATATTGTGCTGACACTAATTTTGATAAAACCAAAACAGATAATAAAATTATTTTTTTCATATTACAAATTTTAAAGATGAAATAAAAAATGGGATGGCAGGTTCTGCCACCCCATATTGATCAATTATTGTACAATTGAAAAATTATATTTTGTCCATGTTCCTTTGAAATCTCCACAATTTCTAGGAGTAACATTCCATGCCGGAGCGTCGTTAAAGAATGGCTGAGTCATTCCCCAAGCGTTAGCAGGGTTAGTTGTAGAAGTAGTAACTCCAGGAATAGTAAGCGCTGCAGTAGTAGATCCTATTTTAGAAGCTGTAGCGAAAGTATATCCGTGTGCCTGTACTGATGTAAAGTTAAGATCTGCAAGATTCACAGCTGCTCCACCTACAGTTTCTAACAATACTCCTACAGGATAACCTGTAACCGCAACGTTATCTAAAGTTAATTTACCGTTTCTTCTTACGTGGATAGCATTTTCATACAATGCTCCATTTAATGGACTCTTAGCACCTACGATAGTAAGATTTTTAACCGTTGGATTTGTAAAAGGAGAAGCTGAAGAACCTGTCCCGTCGTTATCCAATTCGATACCGTTTGTATCAGAAACACCACCACTTTGGCTATGTGTAGAGTTGTAATCAGCTAATGCTAATGCACAAGTAATAGTTCCTGAATATCCGAAATCGAAATCGAAGTTGTCATCATCCGGAGCAAAAGATACCAGGTTAGATGCATTTACTGTACCTCCGAAGAATTCGAATGAATCATCTTTACCATAAGAAACCTGGATGTGGTCTAATGTAGTACCATTACCAACTCCACCTAAAGTTAATCCGTTGATCTCATTTCCTGAGTTAGGAGCAAAAAGGTCAAATCCTCCAAATTCAATACGTACATATTTAAGAGTTCCTCCGTTATGACCTGCTGTTGTTCCACCATATTGGTAATCAACACCTGATAATCCTTCAATAACAGTAGTTGTTGGTTTATTGGTAGGGGCATCACCTAACATAATAACTCCACCGAAATCACCTGGAGAAGCTTTAGTTGCTTCTTTTCCATCCAAAAGTTTATAACTTGTAAAAATAATAGGCTGAGAAGCAGTTCCAGTAGCGTTTATCTTACCCGTTTTAGCAATAACCAAAACTCCTGTTGGTGTATTTGTAGTATTAGGTTTTGCTTTGATGAAAGTACCTGGCTGGATAGTCAAAGTTGCTCCATCTTTAACAGTTACAATACCATCGATTTCAACAACACCACTCCAAGTAGTATTAGTAGTAATCGCACCACTTACTGCCGTAACAGGAAGTGCAGAAGCTGTGATGTACTCTGCAGAAGCAGATTGCATTTCAAATTTAGAAGAATCTGACATAGAATCATTCTCACGACAAGCTGTTAGGGATAAAGCTGTTACAGCGATTAAAGTTAATTTTCTCATTGTTGTAAAATTTAGAAATATGGATCCGGTTATTATTTTTTTGGTCCGGATGATTCCTGTTTTACGGGATACTCACCTTTAAATATCTCCGCGATTTGGTTACACTTTGTTTTTAGAACCTTACATAACTGAGGTGCAGTTATATAAAGCTCCCCTTAGATTTAATTACTGTCCGGGGATACAGTAATTTCCCATTTTCGTCTGAATGTTTACTGAAGTGCGCATCATCAGTTTTTATTCGCTCAGATCTCAGGATACGGAAACCTGTAACATTTACCATTTATAAGATCTTATATTATAATGCTTTTGCCAAAAGCTAAATTTTCTATTTTCTCTTATCTAAAAGCTATAGCTTACAGATAACCCAAATGTTCTTCCATTGTAGGCCCTGAACAATATTCTATCAATATCTTTATCATATTTATCTGTAGCTCCGGGTAAAAGTCCCAATGATTCTCTTTGTGTATCAAAAGAGCTTCCACCACCCTTAGACACTGAATATGAATTGAAATTATTGTAGTATTCCCTTACTCTGTTGAATAGGTTTCTTACATTAAATTTGAACTCCAGATTCTTATCTTTTAAAAGTTTATATGAAATCTGAGCATCCGCTACTGCATAAGGCCGTTGTATCTCTTCTCCAATATAAGCGTACCCCACAGTAATATACTGATCCCCTTTTGCATTGTATAAAAAGCTCAGTCCCAGACGATCTCCGTTGTATAATAATCCCAGGTTGTAAGCATAAGGAGTCTGCCCATACAGCGGACGGCTTACCTCATAGGTTGCATCTGTGTCCTGCGTTTTATATCTGTCTTTAAAAGCAACTACCTTAGTATCATTATATGTAAAGTTTCCACTGATAAAAAGGTCTTTCAGGAAAGTATTTTCTCTGATAAAGCCAAGGCTCTTTCTTACTTCCACCTCAAATCCTTTTAATTTGGCATTTTTAGAATTTCCATTATAAAGAAACAGGTTTCCTTCTGCAGAAATATATCCTTCCCGTTCTATTGGCCTGTCAATATCTTTATAGTAAAGTCCCGCAGAAATAATCTCTCCTAATCCAGGGAACCATTCAAACTTGAAGTCATAATTATTGATTACCGATGATGTCATTTCTGTATTATAGATAAGACCGTTTGCAATCGGATCAAAATAAGGTAGTCCTGTTCTTTCATTAAACTGGGGACGGATGACAGATCTGTTATAAGCCAGTCTTACATTCATACTGTTTAAAGGGCTGTAGGTGAAGTTTGCTGATGGCATCCATTGCCATGCTTTTTCTTTAATAGGCTCTTTTATAACACTTTTAGGGTCGTTAGGATCCTGTTGCTGGGAAATAAGATCATATTTGAAATACTCAGCTCGCATTCCCCAAACCAGTCTCAGTTTATTCCAACGGTTATCGAACATAATGAAAGGTGCATGTTGCGTAACTTTCCCTTCATATTTATCATTTTTATAAAGTGCTTTCGTCTGCCATCCAATACCACCTGGATTATAATGTGAACCATCAAACCAACCAGCAAGAGAACCATACATGATCAGACTGTTTTTTTCACTGTTCGGAACATCACGGTTTTCATCTACTCTCAGGAAAAATTTTTGCTGCTGATTTGTATTATTCTTTATAGCTCCGGCATACCCTATTTTAACATCATTTTTAAAATTTTCAGAATCCATACTCCATTTTAATGCAGCACCATAATTGTAATCTGTTTCTTTATTGGCAATATAACCTCTTGCAAAATTATCCTGAGAATTGTAAATCTGATTGTAACTCAAAATCTCATTTCCTATGAAATTATAGTTTGTGCGATACTGGGTATAGTCTTTTGTATCGGAAGTCACACCAGTTCTTGCTGCAAACCAGCTGATTTCTTTATTTCCTATTTTATGATTACCTTCCAGCTTGTTCTGCAACAAAGTCTGATAAACTGGATAGTCAGTTGTTTCCGTAATTGGCTTATCCAGAAGTTTCGGATCTGTATTATTAGGATTTAAACCATAATAAAAATAGTTGTAAGAATCTGTTGCATCTCCATTTCCACCCACATATTCATTCCATCCTGTAATTCTTGTCAGGGTCTGATCATAAATATGGGTATAAGAGTTACGGAAGGAGATTCTGTTTTTTCCAAGCTGTAGACCGAAGTTCAGCATTCCTCCAATCGTAGAGTTATAAGTGTAAGAAGCTCCTTTATTTTTAAAATTTGCAAAACGTACCGGAGCAACTCCCAGCTCTTGCCAGTTGTTAACCGGAGTAGCATTATCCATCCACCCTCCTCTTCCAGTGTGGTCAATATCCAGTTTATTCTGTTCGTTTCTTGTTGTAATGGCAGCAGCAAAACCCCATTTATTATTATTGTTCAGTTTAAAGTTTCTCCCTAAAGCAATCTGCATATTAGAGTTCAGATTAGCTTTGGTAGCGTAATTCGTAAAATTATCATTGGTAAACTGCTTGGACTGTTCAAAAAATAAAGGGTTATTCCAGTCAGTTGCTACTAAGCCTTTAGGAAAATCTCTTGTTCCGTCATCATAACCCCAGTAATCGTATTTCCCCCGTTTTTTGGAAATGAATTCTTTAAATGTCGTGACATCATTGTAAGAAGAACCTACATTCACCGTCGTAAAATTTTCATTCGGAATATCTTTCGTCCTTACTTCCACATATCCACCGGCAAAACTGGCATTCATATCCGGCGTTGCTGTTTTACTTACTACAACACTTTCTACCATTGCAGTAGGGATAATATCAAAAGAAAAGTTCTGATTATAAGCTTCTGTACTTGGTAGATTAATCCCGTCCATTGCAGCGGTATTCCATCGCTCTCCCATTGACCGAACGACCACATATTTATTATCTATCGTGGTAATCCCTGTTACTCTTTTTAGGGTTCCCCCAACATCGCTATCCGGTGTTTTGGAAATTTGTTCAGCCGAAATTCCATCACTCATTTGGGCAGCCTTCTTTTGCTGTGCCAAAAGCCCTGCCTGGGTATCTGCTTTACGTGTTCCGGTAATCACGACTTCTTTAATACTGGTTTCTTTATCTGAAGAAATATGTTTCATGGCGAAAGAAACCATATTCGTTTCCTCATTACCTATCTTTAATTTCTCCACTCTTAAAGAGCTGTAACCAGATGCTTTAACGGTCAGTGTATAAATCCCTGAAGGAATACTGAAATTAAAATCTCCGTTGTTATCTGTTACTGTTGTTTTACCTGCTACATTTACCTCTGCATCTACAACTGGATTTCCCACTTCATCTACGATCTTTCCGGTAAGTTTTCCATTTCCTTGTACAGAAGACACAGACCTATTAGATCCCTGATATCGTATTGAGATCAGTTCTCCTCTTTGGCGCACCGCTACCGGAAGATTATCTGTAATATTCTTCAGACAGTCGGTTACAGGAATGTTATCACACTTTACCTCTCCCACTTTAAGATCTTTTATATCTGATTTTGAGTAGACCAAACGCATCCTTGCTTTATCTGCTAATTCTTCTAATGTGCTGATCAAAGGTCTTCCTGCCGGAGCAGAAAAAGACACTTTCATTGTTAGCTCCTGCGCGTCTATTGTTGTGGCAAAGAAGATCACCGCTACTGTAAGACTGCATTTCAAGTTTCTCATATTTTTAACACCACTTTTTATTACTGACTGACTCATAATTCTGTTCGTAAACTCCATCTAATAATCCTGTTACTATTTTTTTAATATATAAGTGGTATTATTTTCTTTATGCACCTCAAGCCCCGTTATAAATGCGAGTGCTTCTACATTTTCATCCCAGCTGCTTCCTGTAAGATCTGCTGTAATTTTCTTTTCAGCTATTTCTTCCGGGTATTTGATACTGATTCCATAGTTTTTATATAAAACCTCCATGATACTCCTGAACGTGACATCATTGAAGGTCAGCGTCAGTAATACTGAAGTCTTTTTTCCAGATTTTATATCAGTTTTCTCAGTAATTACCGCGGCCGTATGTGGAGCTCCAAAGTTTGTCCATCTCTGATTAGGGGTAAGGTAAGAAACAGCAGTTCCTGGTGAAGAAACAGCAACTTTACCTTCATACAATTCCACTGTTTTTTGTCCTCCTCTCTGCATTACCTTGAATACCGTACCCATTACTCTTGTACTGAAACCATCTGCACGAACTATAAATGGATGGATTTTGGATTTAGCTACTTTAAATATGGCATCCCCTTGTAAATCCACTATCCTTGTTTTAGCTGGAAAAGATTTTTCAACGGTAAGTTTTGCACCAGGCAAAAGCATTACTGTAGATCCGTCTTCCAGTTTTATAGTACGGTTAGCATCTACAGCGACATATACATCAGGTTTAATGAAAAATTGATAAGTAAAGAAACCCGTAAGACCAAATAGAATAAGAAATACAGCAGCGGCACTATAAAATTTCTTTCTCAGATAAAACACATTGTTTCTCACCGGACTTGCAAAGTAGGATTCCAAACCTGAGAGTACTCTTATTTTGGATTCCTGAACATGTTTTTTATCCAGATCTTTTATAGTTTCATTCTTCCACAATTCCAAGACTTCTGATTCTTTCTCTGAGATCTTATCGCCGGATACTTCCCTGCCCCATAATTTAAAAACAAATGCCTCGGCCTTGCTGTAGTTCAATTTCTTCACTTTATAATTTTGTTGTATTAGTTTTTCTGTTGTATTAGTTTCGTAAATACCCTCACTTATAATACTGGGCAAAAAGAAAAACTTCCCAAACGCTATTTAATATATCATTAACATTGGCGTCATTTTTTCAACAAAAACAATACATTTATGAACAATCCTACACATTAAAGATGGAAAACGTGATTTTTTTTCAGAAATATTTAACCTTACAGGCTGGATAATTCATAAAACATTAATATTAGTTTAGGTAAATTTGTACTAGAAATTATGAAACCTACAGACGATATTTTATTAAAGAAAATAAAATCAGGCGACCGCCCTGCTTTTGTGATATTGTATGAACGATATTGGGATAGTTTCTATACGATGATCTTTATGCGTACGAAGGATAGAGAAGCTACGGAAGAGCTATTGCAAAACCTATGGATCAGAATTCTTGAAAATCCTGAATTCGTACAGACCGATGAAGATGAAAGTGCTAAAGGTTATTTATTCCGTTTTATACACTACCGTATTCTTGATTATTACGCAAGTATTAAAAAAATACAGGAAGTATATGTGGATGAGTCAGAAGATTTTTTATCTGAAATAACCGATTCTGAGTATGCAGAGATACTTGAAGATAATGATATTGCCGAACTCTTTACAATGATAGACGAAGTAATTTCTCACCTTACCCCGACTGAGCAGAAGGTATACGACTTACGTATCCGAAAGAATATGTCTGTTGTTGAAACCGCAGAAGCACTTAATTTAAGTAATAAAACGGTCAGTAACAATTTAAGTAAGGCTTTAAATGAAATAAGGGAACAGCTAAATCCGAATTACGAATCCTCTAAAAAGCTAATTTCATTACTGGTTCTTATGGAAATGATGCCTAATTTTTATTCTTAGAGTTTCTTTAAAATTATTATTTAGAAATAGATTTAGATCTTTCTTCACTTAACTTCTTCAGAACATTTTTCCCATTTTCATTGTCAGGATTCATATCCATTGATCTTTGATACATTTTAACTGCCTGATCTTTACTCCCTAACTTTAGTAATACTTCTCCATAGCTGTCATAAGCATTCGAGCTATCTGGAAATAGATAGACATTTAACTTAAAAATTTCAGATGCATTTTTGAGCTCATTTCTTGACATCATTCTGTAGCCCCATTCATTAAGCTCAAATTCCTGTGGCTTAAAATCAGGATTTCTTTTCTTTTCGGAATCAACTAATTCTATGGCTTTATCAAAACCAATCTTTTTTAAATTCATTCTGAGAAAAGTAACGGGATCGGCTTTTATAATGTCTGGATTATAAACGGCTGCAAGCTCTTCAAGAAAATCTTCAGGAGAACTTCCTCCCAGATTAGTAAGAACAATGACCGCTAAATGATCATCAGGATAAACCAGAAATGCAGACCTACTACCTCCTGACATCCCTACTGCTTTGTGTTTGGTCCGGAATTTCGCGATACCCCATCCTGGAGCCCAGGCTGTGGGGCTTCCATCATTCATTTTTATAGGTGACCACATTCTGTTTAATGCTTCAGGGGTTTTCAGGAGTTTACCACTTTCCAAAGCAATAATCCATTTTGCCATATCTTCAGCGGTACTGTTGACTCCCGAACCTGTTCTGCTGAAATCCGGAAATATAAAGTAATCATTCACCCATTTTCCCTGGGTTCCGTTTAGGCTTCTATACCGGTAAGTGGGTGCAAAATGAGGAATAACATCTCTTGAATCTCCAAATAAAGTATTAGTCATACCAACCTGTTGAAACTGTCGATTTTTAAAAAACTGATCAAAAGGTTCTCCACTAAATTTTTCAATGATCTTCCCTAACAAATAATAATTCGTTTGGTTATAACTGAACTGGTCTCCTGTTTTAAAAATCATAGGAACCGTCTTTAGCTCCTCCCATATTTCTTTTTCAGTTTTCGATGCGTTACCTGTATTGGGATCAAACAGTCTTAGCAAATCGGGAAATCCCGAAATATGAGTCATCATTTGCTCAACTGTCACTTTTTTCCATGTTTCTGGAAGGTCATCCAGATATTTCGAAACAGGAGCTGATAAATCTACTTTCCCTTCCTCCGTCAACTGCATGATAGCTGTAGCTGTAAACACTTTTGTACACGAGTTAATAGGAAAAATGGTTGTATCTGTAACAGGAATATGATCCTGTACATACGCTGTACCATACGATTTTTTTAAAATAATTTTTCCGTTTTGCACAACGGCGATCTGTAATCCCGGAATTTTTCGCTCAGTCATTTCTCTTTTAATAATAGCATCAACAGCTGCTGTCGTGCTCTGACCATAAAAGAAGGGTGAAAGCATAGAAATAATAAGCAAAAAGTAAGTTTTCATTCTGGGTAGTTTGTAATAAGACAATACTAACAACAAATGTATTACATATAAATACCAAATAAATAACCTGCAACATAATACTGCAGGTTATCGTAAATAAGCAAGGTCATCTAATAGCTACTTCATAGAATTAAAACTATTATTTAGCATAATAATGTCTTTGCACACATAAAAAATAGTAGAATAGAGAATTACGGTTTATTCTTTAATAATCTTTTTAGAGATTGTTTCTTTATTTGTTTTTACTTCAATGATATAAATACCTTTTACACTTGAAGACAGATCTACACTTACTTCATCATTATTAATTATTCCACTTTGTATCTTCTTCCCGGAAAGATCATAAATATTGAACGTTGAATTTCTCGGGGCTTTCAATACTTTAACGATATCTTTGGTAATCGTAGGGGCAATTACTATATTGCTTTCTTCTTTTCCTTTCTCACTGGTTGCAAGAACTTCCTGACTAAAACCGGTGGCTATAATAGAATAATCCTGAGGAGCACCAGCGCCGGCATTATTAACTAAATTGCCTTTATTGGTAATTTCCACTCTGTAATTTCTGCCTGTAACCGGAGCATCAATCACTACTTGCTCTACATTATCTACTGTATTATCTCCTTTAGTAGCCGGAGTCATTGGACTGTTTGCATCAAGTTTCCAGGGAGTGTATACCGTATTGGTAGTGGTATCTATAATTCTTAAATCCAGATCATTGACCAATCTGGAGCTTCTATTATTGTAGACCTGTCCCCAGGTTAAGTTAGCTGGAACGTTATATGCGGGATCGATCCATGAGATAGTCACTTTAAGAGGTTCCGATCCTGATGCTTTAATAATTTTAGTATTGGCAACACCATTATTTAATGTTTCATTATTAAAAATAACAGTGTTATTAGTTTTTCCGACCAATAATTCAGCTCCTTTTCTGGCATTGATATAACCCCATCCAAACCATGGATCAGGGCCAACGTTTCCTGCTTCAGAAGCCGAATGAACCATTAATGTTTTGGCACTGGCAGCATTTAACAATTGATTAGAAAAAAGATCTTTATAAATCTGTGTCCACAAACCAATAACTCCCGTTACAACTGGTGCTGAATATGAGGTTCCACTGCCATAATCATACTTTACACTACCTGTTGTATTCTCCGCAGTAGAAGCGGAAAACACATTAGTCCCGGTCGTTGCAATATCTGGTTTTATCGCACCATCATCCCTTGGTCCGGCACTGCTGTAATCAGAATGTACAACATCAGCTGCTGTTGAATATTTGAAATTATTAGTTGAGATCACATCTGTGGCACCCACAACAATTATATTTTTCGCTAATGAGCCCTGCCCTATACAATCAAAACCCTGAGCACAATTTGTTGCTGGCAGAGTATCTGTAGAAGCAAATTGAACTAAATTTCCATTATTATCTTCATAATATCTGGGAAACGTAGTTGTTCCCGGGCGATCAGGACCGTCTCCGAAATAGTTTCCTGCAGATTTTATAATAATGTAGGAAGGATTATTATATACAATCTGATCATAATTCTGATCATTTGATAAGTAAGTTCCCTGTGTATCATAAGAAGTACCCGGACTGTCAAAAGCACCATTCCATAACCAGAAATAACTGCCGTCATCTGCAGTTTTTATATCCCAGCCTGCATTGATCCCATATGAATGATTAGAAATTTTTGGCTGTGCTGCCAATATCTTCTGAAATACATTACTCGCTGTAGTGTTTCCGGGCAATACTGTCTGGGCAAACCTGTAGGAATCAATAGTTGAATTCACAGCAACTCCCTGAATATTACCTGTAACTGGTACTCCATTCAGATTTCCTTGGATATTTAAAGCCCTACTTCCTATAAAACCAGCGACACCTGTTGAGTGTTCACTATAAATTTGAGTCGCTGCTTCTTTATTGGAAATTCTGCCAACTGCATTATCAAATGCAGGATGTCCGGCATATACTCTTCCGCCATCAAAAATAGTGAACTTAATATTTTCTCCTTTATAAGCATTGGTCAATCCAGTTACGCCGCCCACCGTATTTAAAGCATCAGCATTGGAATTCTGTACTTGTCTTATATCCTGATTCTTATAGAAATAAGGCTTACCATTCGGTAGGAAACCCGCTAAGTTGCTTCTTTGCTCTTCAATTTCTTTTTGAACCTCAGGTGCCTTAGCCGAGCCGTAGTGTTTTGCAGCATAAGAATCAAACTTCTCGTTGTTCTGTATGTTTTGTTTTTCAAATGCTCTTTTTAGATCATCATTGGCTTGGGCACTGACCAAAACAGCGAACAGAACGCCAATTACTAGTAATTGTTTTTTCATAATTGATAAAATGTTAAGTATGTTTTTTAAATTAAAGGCTATCTGAAAATACAAACACAGTCCTACAACTTTATTTGTTTAGTATTCTGCATTTCTTACTAATCAATGATTTATTTCTTCATTTCAGTAAGATCAATTTAAATTAATGCAATTCAATTGCAATAATAATAAAAAAAACACAAACCGCAACAATGTTGCAATTAAAATTTTAAAAAAAATTATTTATAATTAAATAGTGCAACCGTCAGCTGTGCAAAAAAAATTAGTTAAATGATCATTTTAATGTATTCCAGATCGCTTACAAGAGTTGTTAGCTTTAACAGAAAGTATATTTTCTTATATTCACAAAAAGTTTTCGGCTCAATTATAATTTCTTTTCGTGTGCTATAAAACAAAAATTAATACAATGGAAATAAGATCCGCACAATCATTTATTGATTATTATGAAAAAGTTAGGGCAAGAACCAATCGATTAATTGAGGTTATCAGACCTGAACATCTGGATTTCTCATATAAACCCGGAAAGTTTACCGTCGGTGATCAGATCAGGCATATTGCGGCTATTGAAAGGTCTATGTATGGGGAAACTATTTTGGGAAGAAAAAGTGCTTATCAGGGTTGCGGAAAAGAATTGGCAGATGGCTATGACAATATTATCAGCTACTTTAATGAAATGCACAGGCAAACCATCGAAATTATTAGCAGCCTTTCTGATGAGGATCTCAACCGAAAATGTTTAACTCCGGCAAATAATGAGATCACCATATGGAAATGGCTTCGTGCCATGATAGAACATGAGATCCATCATAGAGGAGAACTTTATATTTATCTTAATTTACTTGATGTAAAAACACCTCAGATCTATGGCTTTTCTGCAGAAGAAGTTCAGGAAATGAGTAGTAAAATCTGACAATAAATAAATGAATGAATATCTGCTAATATTCCGAGAAATCAAGCTCATCAAAATCTTTAATTTCTGAAAGATTAAAATTCTTTAATGACTTAAGTTTTGACCAGGTATTTTCAAATTTTTCTTCACCACTTTCAGCGCCTTCATTTACATTGACCTTAATAAGTTTTTTTCCCGTTAAAAAATTAATACTGGTTTCACTGTTAATTACAGGACCTGTATTTGAGCTTTCATCGTAGCCTATTAATTCAAAATCTGGATTTTTATATCTGAATGTATAGCTCCAATATCCGTATCGTCCATGGGCATAATGAATATATAGATTTCCTTTTTCAGCAGAGACAGATAGTTCAGGAGCATAATACACTCCGCCATCTTCATTTTCCGATGAAAAACAATCATAATTTTTTGAAGCCAATTCATAGCCTTCATTTTTCTTAAAGAGAATAATAATACCCCTACGGTTGCGATCCAGTTTTCCGCGGTATTCATCTGTAATAATTTTACTTTGATCCGTCTTTTTGATGATGAGAATACAATCATCTACTCCGTCTTTATTTAAATCACCATAGGATTTTTCAAAGATCACGTACCCATTTGGTAAAAAATCAGCAGGTTCTTTTTTAATATCAATTATGGGATTCTCTTTTTGAGGCTTTAAAGCAGGATTTAAATTTCTTTTACTTTCATTTAAAGTTTGCTTTTTAGGCGTTTTAGAGCACCCATAATTTACAATAAGCGAAATGATAAAAACCCATTTAAAGTACGGAAGGCTTAAAATATTTTTATTCATATGAATTTTACATGAGTATGGTTGATGCAATTTACATATTTAGAAAGTTTCACTTATACAATTCCTATTTCAAATTCCGGAAAGAGATTAAAAGTATATATTATCCACTGATCTTATATACACAACGCTGCGCACCTGAAAGAATATGTTTTATCCGTTCTACTTTATAT
The DNA here is from genome assembly GCF_058790395.1 of Chryseobacterium sp. FW101-FHT12H09. NCBI lineage: Bacteria > Pseudomonadati > Bacteroidota > Flavobacteriia > Flavobacteriales > Weeksellaceae > Chryseobacterium > Chryseobacterium sp. FW101-FHT12H09. Next base: position 116,234 of record NZ_JBYTCP010000001.1, read on the forward strand.
TGGGAACCTATTAAATTCTGGAAATTAGACAATTCTGCACGACAGAATCCCTGGCACTCGCTAGCAGCAGCACAGATAGGACAATGATTTTCAATCAAAAAATAGTCATGCCCTTCCTTTTTCCACTCAGCCATATATCCTTCATCATTACGGATCTTTGCCAGAATATCCAGACGTTGTTCTAGTGATGAAGCTTTAATCAATGCTTTTTCATAACGCTGATATGTATTCTTTTCCCGATCATTGATCAACAAATCCAAAGCATTCTCACCCAAAAGATTTTTTACAGATCGAAGAAGCTGTACCGTAACATCTGCGTGTGTATCAGGAAATTGTGCTAATCCTTTTTCAGTAAGCACATAATATGTAGAAGGACGACCTACCCCTTCGCTTTTGGCAACGGATTTAATCAATCCTTCCTGGGCAAGGTTTAATAAATGCTTTCTCGCTCCTTCCTTTGTTATAGACAATTCTTTAGAGATAAGAAGTGAAGTAGCTTCGCCTCTCATCTTTAAAAACATCAGGATACGATCTGTTGCTGGCTTATTCATTTGACAATATATAAGTTGTTTTATTTCCTACAACAAATATAGTCATTTTCTATAATTAACTATAATATCACTTAATATTATAATTATCAGTGTATTGAGAGTTATTTCATTTAAGCAATTAACCAACTTATTAGTTGTTTAATTAAAATATATTATTACCTTTGAAACACGTTAATCAAAAAATCAAAATAATGAACTCATTTACATTACCAGAGCTTTCTTATGCTTACGATGCATTGGAACCATTTATAGATAAAGAAACGATGACCATTCATCATCAGAAGCATCATAAAGCATATGTTGATAATCTTAATGCTGCCCTTGACCAGGCTGGGGAAACAGATTCTGATTTGGATTCTCTATTACAAAGAATAAGTGAATACAGCCCTGCCATCAGAAATAATGGTGGTGGACATTACAATCACTCTTTATTTTGGGAAACCTTATCCCCACAACCGAAATTAAATCCAGAAGGAAAATTAGGTGAAGCTATTACCACGGCTTTTGGCAATCTGGAAAATCTTAAAGCAGAAATGAAAAAATCCGGGCTTGGTCAGTTTGGATCCGGATGGGTTTGGCTGTATGTTAAATTCAGTGGCTCACTTGCTATTAGTTCAACTCCTAATCAGGATAACCCTATGATGGATCTTCAATCGGCGAACAGAGGCTTCCCTATTCTTGGAATAGATGTCTGGGAACATGCATACTATTTGGCTTATCAAAACAAAAGAGCAGACTATCTGGATTCTTTCTGGTCAGTTCTGGACTGGTCATCGGTAGAAAAAAAATATGAAGAAGCTCTTTCAAAAATCAAATAGCTATTAAAAAGTTTTGACATTTAATTATGGATCAGAAAATTTTAATCAATAAGGCAGAAACCTCAGGAATTATATCATTTGACCTTTGGGATTACAAACCTTCAGTAGATATTGCTGAACTCGATCTCAAAGAACATCTTTTCATGGGAATGATTGTCAAAGAGAAAGAATTTAAAGAATCAATATCCGCAATAGATTACTCTGTATATGCCGGAAAAGCCGTAGCTTTAATCTGTTCTACGGAGGCTATCATTCCACCATGGGCTTTTATGTTAATAATGGATAAACTATATCCCCATACTATTTATACTGATCTAAACAGCGTGGAAAAAGTTCTTTTAGATCTTTGGAAAGATAAACTTATCAATGCTGATCTCAGACAATATAAGGATCAAAAAGTAGTTATTAAGGCAAGATCAGATACCGATCCCGCACTTTATTTATTAGCAACCCGACTACTGAAACCTTTTGTTAAAAGCCTCATGTATGGTGAAATAGGCCTGCCAAAAGTTATATTTAAAAATTAAAACAAAATGAAAGCAATTATATTTAATGGTGCCCTGGAAAGAAGACCAAAATCAACTTCCGGGCTCATTTCAAAATACTTTACTGAGAAACTTGATCTACTGGGTGTTACCCATGAAACTTTTGCTCTTGCAGATTCTGGTATTCCTCTTTATGATATCACACTTACCAAAACACCGTTAGCAGTAGAACGCATGACTCAATTATTTCTTGATGCTGATATCCATTTCTGGTTGGCACCTCTTTATCACGGAAGTATTCCGGGAGTTATGAAAAACTGTCTGGACTGGCTTGAAGTAACTGCTGACAGGGATCAGCCATACCTTACAGATAAAACGGTTGGTTTAGTTTGTTGGGCCGATGGGCTACAGGCTATGCAGGGGATCAATACAATGGATGCTATTGCAAAATCATTACGGGCGTGGCCATTACCTTTTAGTGTTCCAATGATCAGAACCTCTTTATTTGATCAGGACAATAAAATTTCTTCCATGTATTCAGATAAGCTCGACAGGCTGATTCATATCGCTACCACCAACAGGATAGAAAAGATAATATATAATAATGCAGATTAAGACGGATAAAATTAATCATCGGCACGAATCATGCTAGATTATTTACTGATCATAGAATCTAAAGTATTGATGAAATGGCAATAACAATAACAGACGCATGCATTAACTGCGGAGCTTGCGAACCTGAATGTCCTAATTCCGCTATTTATGAGGGTGCCATTGACTGGCGATGGCAGGATAAAACAAAACTTTCCGGAAAAACAGTATTTCCTGATGGTACAGAAGTAGATGCCAGTGCCTTTAATGAAGCTGTTTCTGACGACGTTTATTACATCGTTGCCGGAAAATGTACAGAATGCAAAGGGTTTCACGATGAGCCACAATGTAAGGCGGTATGTCCTGTAGACTGTTGTGTAGATGATCCCGATCATCGGGAAACGGAGGAAGTATTACTTAATCGGCAGAGATTTCTGCATACCTGACAAATGAAATGACTTTAAGTTAAAGTATAAGAAAAGAATCTAATTTTTAGATTCTTTTCTGCTTTATCTGCATTTTTTCATACTTGATAAGCTAATTTTATTTCACGCAAAGAACGGTTGGAAAAGAATCTCACCCGTATCAGTCAACAAAATGAAATTTACACTTGCACGACCAAAAGAATCTGATTAGTTTTATTCTGGAAAAAATGGAAAAAGTGACCCAATCAATCCATTATCAATACTTTAATAACAAGTTTATAAAATATGCAGTCTTTTTATTATCGATCGCTGCTGTTAAAACTATCTGCGCACAAAAACAAACAAGTGCTGAGCTATTCAGTGCTAAGCTAGATTCTATTCGTATACAGTTAAAGATCCCAGGAATGGCTGCAGCAGTACAACAGGGAAATGCCATTCTACTGGAACAAGGTTATGGATATGCAGATATGGAACAAAATATTCCTGCTACTCCTCAAACTTCTTTCCGTGTAGCATCAGTTACCAAAACGTTCACTTCTACATTACTTATGGAATTAGTGGAACAGCATAAACTAAACCTTGACGATCCTGTCACTCAATATGGCATCGATTTAGGTAATTCCAAAATTACTGTAAGACACCTATTAACACATACTTCCGAGGGTATTCCGGGAACCTATTTTCAATATAACGGCTATCGCTACGGACTTTTGGGAAAGGTCATTGAAAAAGCATCTGGTAAACCATTTTACAGTCTGCTCATGGAAAGAATCATCATCCCTTTAAAAATGACATCTTCAGCTCCTGCAATAACCTTAGATCAATTCTATGACTACAGCAAACTAAATCCCAATGTATTGCCTTTCTTTGACACAACATTCAACCGCCTGGCTAAGCCTTACGAAGTGGATAATTCGGGTCATGCTATCCACAGTGAATATCTAAATGAATTCGGTGCCTTTGGTGGTTTAGCTACCAGTGTAAGTGATATTTTAAAGTATTCAGATGCGATTGATCACAATCAATTTATCTCAGCTGCTTCACAAAAGGAAGTTTATACAGCCCATAAAACCAATAACGGAATTGCTACTCCTTATGGACTGGGATGGTTTGTACAATCCTATAAAGGCGTAGACTATTACTGGCATTACGGACAATCAACAGGAGAATCTGCACTTTTTGTAAAGATACCTTCAATACATCTGACCTTAATCGTTATGTGTAATATGGATCAGCTTAGTCAGCCTTTTCCACTGGGCGACGGTGATCTGCTAATGTCTCCTGTAGGTCAGTTGCTTTATCTCTGTTTTATTAATAACAATGAAAAGACGGAAAATGATCTGGAAAACAAAGAATTAATTACTAATGCTACGATGGCATTGAAAAAAGGAGATACTTTAAAAGCACAACAACTTTATAATGTTTATCAAAAAAAATATGATGCCAAGGAAAATCATATCCCCAATGGTAAGATTATCGCCGATATTAGAAATGTTGGAATTAATAAGGATATAAACCGCACTTTCAAACTCTTACATGCTACTTCTATAAAAGTGTACGCTGTAGGTGAAAATTGTTCAGGAGATGGCAGTTCCTGGTGCGATTATGGATGGATAGATAACAATGCCGGTCAAACTGTCTGGCGCATGCAGGGAAAACCTTCCACATCAGCAGGCGGTGCATTTAAAAATCAAAAGGTCTGCGAGGAAATTATTTTACCCCGTGGACAATATACGCTTCATTACAAATCAGATTCCGGACACGCCTACAATTATTGGGATTCATTGCCACCAGATCATTTTTTCTGGGGTATTCTGCTGCTAAAAGACTCTAAATAAGAGTAACACACTAAAGTTTCACTGAAATCATCAAACGTATTTTTATAAAAATATCCCCTACTAATCCAGTAAGGGATACTTTAATCTTCAATAATGGGTTTGAAATTTTGTTGATTTCCTGTTATATTTCGAACTCAACTTATTTTGGCTCCCACAACTCAATCTTATTTCCTTCCACATCGATAATGTGAACAAATTTTCCATAGTCATAGGTTGCTACTTCATCTACAATCGTTACTCCTTCTTTCTTAAGCTCTTCAACGAGAGCTTCAAGATCTGCCACTCTGTAATTGATCATAAATTCTTTTGTGGAGGGTTCAAAATATTTTGTATTCTCAGCAAAAGGACTCCATTGTGTAGCTCCTTCTTTGCTAGGATCCTCAGCCTCTCGCCATTCAAAAGTCGCACCATAGTCATTTGTGTCTAAGCCAAGATGGGTTTTATACCACTCTTGCATTTGTTTAGGATCTTTGCATTTGAAAAATATGCCACCAATACCTGTTACTTTTTTCATGTTTATTGTTTTAGTGTTTAAAAATTAGCACAGGCGTTAAAATTATTATTTTTTTTGATCATTGATCAAATATTTTTATGATTTCTCAGTTATAGACCTTGATAACCAACTATTAAATCTCTGCAACAAGATGAAACGAATTTCGTAAATGACCTCTCATTAGGCTACAGCCAAAGGGGAAAAATCACATTTGTTTGAAAAATAATATACCTGAGTACATTTTAAAAACTAAAATACCTATTTTCGCATTGCAGATTTTCAAAGAAACTATTTTAACCTAAAAACCATTCACTAAAACCTGTAAAATTGTAATCAATTTTTTCTTTATACTGGTTTCTCAGTAGATCTTCATACTGGTTTCTCGGTAAAATTGAACTTCTCTTCTTTCCCCATGTAACAAACACCAAATAAATTCTACTACTATTTAAAAAACTCTACTACTTTAAAAAATAAACTGAATGCAAACATCTTTTTTTAAAATTGCTGCTGCCTCTGCTGCGCTCTGTTTCAGCACTGTGGCTATAGCGCAACAAAAATTTTCCGTTAGTGGGACTATAAAAGACCAGAAAAACGGGGAACTCATGATCGGAGTTGCTGTAAAAGTAGCTGAAGACCCTTCGATTAATGTTGTAGCCAATGAATATGGCTTCTACTCTTTATCCTTGCCAGAAGGAAATTATACCATGATTATTTCTTATCCCGGCTACAAAGATTTTGAACAAACTATAAAAGTTGATCAGAATATCAAGCTGGATCTCCCTCTCAGTCAGGAAGAAGAGGTAGAAAGAACAGCAAAGATTGATGAAGTTATTATTACAGGTGTAAAAAAAGATAAGAATCTTTCAACTGCCCAGATGGGTACTGAAACATTAAGTATTAAAAATATCGAAAAACTGCCGGTTTTATTTGGAGAAAAAGATGTAATGAAGACCATTCAGTTATTGCCGGGTATTAAAAGTAATGGTGAAGGAAGCAGTGGATTCAGTGTAAGAGGTGGAGCAACCGATCAGAATCTGATATTATTGGATGAGGCACCGGTTTATAATGCCTCACACTTACTTGGTTTTTTTAGTACATTCAATAGTGATGCTTTAAAAGATGCAAGTATTATTAAGGGAAACAGTCCGGCGCAATATGGTGGCCGTCTTTCTTCAGTAATGGATGTGAAGATGAAGGATGGGAATAATAAGGATTATAATGTCAACGGCGGAATAGGATTAATCAGCAGCAGGCTGAGTGTAGAAGGACCTATTCAAAAAGAAAAATCTTCATTTATTGTTTCAGGAAGAAGAACCTATGCTGACTTATTTCTTAAGGGAAGTGATGATTATAAAGACAGTAAATTGTATTTCTATGATCTTAATTTAAAAGCGAATTATCAGATCAACGAAAGTAACCGTCTTTATCTATCCGGATATTTTGGAAGAGATGTACTGGGAGTAGGTAAAACCTTCGCAACAGACTGGGGAAATACAACAGCGACATTGCGTTGGAATAGCATTATCAGCAGTAAGTTATTCTCCAACACATCCTTTATTTACAGCGATTATAACTATAAAATCAGTCTGGAAAGTAATGATAATAAATTTGGTTTAAATTCTGAGATCCAGGACTGGAATCTTAAACAGGATTTTACATGGTTTGCAGGAAATAAACATTCTGTTCGTTTTGGTCTTCAATCGATTTATCATACGCTTACCCCGAGCAGTGCTTCAGGTACCAGTGTAAGCAGTTTTCCAAGAAATCCAAGATACTCATGGGAAAATGCGGTATATATCAATGATGATTTTAAAGCAACAGAAAAACTAACCGTTAATTATGGTTTGAGACTTTCCGGATTCAGTGTTTTAGGAGGTGATACTTTTAATTCATACGAAAATGGAGTTCTTACAGACAGTCGATTTCTGGAAAAAGGGAAATTTGGAAAGACCTATGTCAACCTTGAACCACGTATTACTGCCAATTACCGTATCAACGAAGTCAGTAGTGTAAAGGGAGGATATTCCCGTAATACCCAAAACCTGCACCTTTTAAGCAACAGCAGCAGTGGAAACCCTACTGATCAGTGGATTGGAAGCAGCTATACAGTAAAACCTGAAATTGCAGATCAGGTGAGCGTAGGATACAGCAGAAATTTCAATAATAACAATTACGAATTGAATGCTGAAATCTATTACAAATCAATGCAAAATCAGATCGACTTTAAAAATGGTGCACAAATCACCTTTGATACTGCAGCTGATGTAGAAAGTGAATTACTGTTTGGAAAAGGAAGAGCTTATGGTTTAGAATTGATAGCAAAAAAGAAAAGCGGAAAACTAACAGGTTGGATCTCCTATACTTTATCTAAAACTGAAAGAAAAATAAATGGAATCAATGATAATGAGTGGTATAATGCAAGAATGGATAAAACCCATGATTTATCTATCGTTGCCACCTATCAACTGAATCCAAAATGGTCTTTCTCAGGATTATTTGTTTACAGTACAGGAAATGCTGTTACTTTCCCTACAGGAAAATATGAGCTGAACGGAGAAACTGTTTTTCAATACAGCAGTAGAAATGCGGATAGAATGCCGGCTTATCACAGAATGGATTTAAGTGCTACATATGAGCCAAGTTCTAACTCTAACAAACGTTTCCGTGGTTCATGGTCCTTTGGTATTTATAATATTTATGGTCGTGAGAATGCTTACACCATTACTTTTGAAGATAATCCAAATAATCCGGGAACAACCCGCGCCATGCAGACCTCATTATTCCGTTGGGTACCAAACATCACTTATAATTTCAAATTTTAAATCATGAAGAATACATTTTTTATCATATTATCCCTGTTTTTACTAAACTCTTGTGAAAAAGAGATCGACCTTGATCTTGCTGACAAAAGTGGAAACATTGTCATTGAAGGAAATATTACTGATCAACCGGGACCTTATATTGTGAGAATAACAAAATCCGTTAGTTTCACACAAAATAATCAATATCCCGCAGTGACCAATGCTGAGGTTATTGTAAGTGATAATACAGGCCAAACAGAAACCTTACAGTATATAGGTGACGGAAAATACCAGACGAACGCTTTTACCGGGGTAAGCGGTAGAACCTATAGTCTGAAAATACAGGCCGAAGGAAAACAATATACTGCTCAGAGTACCATGCCTGCAGCCGTAGATTTTGAAGGTCTGAAACAAGATTCTTTTGTTTTCGGAGGTACAACGACTTTTACCCTTTTACCTATTTTTACGGATCCTATAGCGTTAGGAAACCGCTATCTTTTTACTTTTACGGTCAACAACAAACCAAAGAAGACCTTTAATGTATTTTCAGATAATGTAAATAACGGATTACCCAACCAAAGGCCATTATTCCTGCCTAATGATGACGGCGATGATCCTGATGATGTTCTCGTAGTAGTTGGAGATACCATTCATGTTGAAATGCAATCCATAGACAATAATGTATTTACTTATTATAGTGCTTTGCTTCAAATTATGGATGACGGTGGTGCTGGTGTTACCCCTGCCAATCCACCAAGCAATATTAATAATGGTGCTTTAGGATATTTTTCAGCGCATACGCTTAGCAAAAGAGATTTTGTTATCCAGCAACCCAATTAATAATATCAGATAAAAAAGGCTATTTCGGAAATTCCGAAATAGCCTCTTCAATATAATGAATGTTAAATAGGGTTATTTTTTTTAATACTGAAATTCGTTTTTCAAATCTATAAACCGGATTCCAATACTTTTAACAGCTCAGTTTGTTGGATAACATCATTCTTGCTGCTTATCAGATTATAATTGGCCTGAAGCCATCCATTCCGCACCACGAAAAAGGTATAGGCATCCATTAATCCTTCCTTATATTTTTCTTCAGACTTCTGGAAAGACAGTTTTTGATTTTCAAAATTTAGATCCAGAAGATGATATTTCTCCTGGGCATTCAGAAACTGAGCCTTAATAGAGTTAATACTCTGTGTAAGATTATTGACAACCAATTCCTTGTCGTAATTGGAATTGATCACATTCAGTTTGGCTATTTCCACATTGTTCTTCACCTGTAATTTATTGAAAATCGGGATATTGAGTCCAAAAGATAAAGACTGATTTTTGTTTTGTGCAAACTGATCTGAGAATCCTATTGCAGAAGCATCATCTTTTCCTAAAACTTTATTATAAAAGCTGGACCAGCTGTATCTGCCATTGATCGTAGGTAAATAATCTGCTCTTGCAACGTCTGCTCTCTTTTTCTGAGCATCGATCTCTGCCATTACCGATTGATAGGCAGGATTTTTCTCCAATAACTTTTTTGTAAAATCCGGATCCTGAAATTCGGCTTCAGAAAAGACCCCATCATCATTCATCACAAAATCGATTGAATCCTTAGTAACAGCCATCGCATTGAGAAGATTAATTTTGGACAGATCACGTTGGTTTTTTGCAGACACCCATTGTTCTTGAAGAGTTCCTAAATTGGCTTTGATGTCATATACATCACTTTTAGGCCTGTTCCCTATCTCTACTTCCTTTTCAGTACGCTTGATCTGATCTTCAATTCCTGAGATCTGAGTTTCCAAAACTTCAAGCCAGCTTCTGCTGTTCTGATAAGCAAAAAACATCTGAATAACATTAAGCTTTACGTCGTTCTGAGCTTGTTTAAGCTTGTAGTTACTGGTTTCTTTATTAAGCCTGGACAGAGAAATAGTAAGAAAATTTTTCCAATTAAAAAGTTCCCAATCCGCTTTTACATTAAACTCATCATATTGAGTATTTAGCTTTCCTCTTTGATTGCTCGATTGGTTAATTGAAGAACCAAAGCTGTATGTATGATTAACGCCTGCTCCTATAGAAGGAAGCAACATCCCTTGTGATGCGCTGATCAGTCTTTCGTTTTTCTTAACCGCAACAGTCGCCTGCTTGATCAATGGATGATTTGCAGAGGCATAGTCCAGGCATTGTTGCAGATTCCAGGACTGCTGTCCGGGATAAAGACTGATAAAAAATATGAAAATGAAATTTTTCATGAGTACGTTCTGATTTAAATATATTTTAAAAGCAATTTTTAATGAGGAACTTAATTATTCATATTTCAGATATTTCACTAAATTCACTTTTGTTGCTTTATAAGCTTTGATACTTACAACAGCAAACGTTAATGCCAACAGGACACAGAAACTCACAATAAATGGCCAGACCGGCATATCAATCCTGTAAGCAAAATCTTTCAACCATTCATTCATCAGGTAATAGCAGATCGGAATACTCATAAATACCGCTATGACTGCGATCCAAAGGAATTGTTTCGTTAATCCAAAAACCAAAATACGGTCTGATGCTCCCAATGTTTTTCTGATCGCTACTTCTTTCAGTTTTTGCTCAATCATTAAGGAAGAAAGTGCGAAAAGTCCTAATAAAGCAACCATCAATACCATCGCATTAAGAATAGAAAATGTGGTTTTCTGTTTCTCGTATTGCACAAAAGTTCTGGCAAAACGCTGGCTGACAAAATAATACTCAAAAGGATACCCCGGCTCTACAGAATTTTCCCAGTATTTTTTAATCCCATTAACTGTCCCTTCGATATCATCAGGTTTAATTTTCACCTGAATATTATACACATCAAATCTTTTGCGATCGGTTTCTTTATAATGGAAAAACGCGATCGGCTCTACTTTAAGTTTTAGATTTCTGAAATTAAAATCTTTGACAATTCCTACAACTCTGTATTTTTTACTGTCATCAAATCCCGGAGTGAAGCTACCCTGAAGTATCTGATCGTCCTTCCAGCCAAATTTTCTTACGAACGCTTCATTTACAATCATATTGTTGATCGTATCGGAGGCAAGTTCAGGATTCAGCCACCGTCCCTTCAATAGTTTTATACCCATAAATTCGAGATAATTATAATCCATTGAACTGTAATCTGAATTAATCGTCTGGTTCATACAATCCATATTTGAACTGCTTCTCCGATTGCTTCCTGCAACAGCTTCACCATAAGAAACTGCTTCTACTCCATTTATCTTTGAAAGTTGAGTTTTAAGACGTTCATATTTTAACCATGGTTTCGGATTATTTTCGTTGAAGGTAATGAGCATGATCTGTTTTCCATTAAAACCTAAATCTTTATTCATCATATGTTTTACCTGGCTGTTTACAATCAGGCCACCGATAATAAAAAATGAAGAAATCATTAATTGGAGGGTAAGAATTCCATTTCTCAACCAGATCCCATGTTTGCTTCGTGAAAAGTTTCCTTTAAGGGTTTCAATGGCTTTGAAGCTTGAAAGATAGAAGGCAGGAATGAGTCCGGATATTAAAGTGACTACAAGTACCATTCCCAATGAATAGATGAAGATATGCCAATCATTCAGTTTTACTTCTTTATCAAAGAACTTATTGAAATTGGGAAGTAAAAGTTCCGTTAGTGCCAACGAAAGAAAATACGACAGTATACATATCATAAAGGTCTCTAAAAGGAACTGCATCATCAGAGAAAACCTTGTCCCTCCGATCGCCTTTCTTACACCTACTTCTTTTCCTCTCTGTGAAGCTTCTGCCGTTTTTAAATTAATAAAATTGATGGCAGATAAAACCACGATCATCACTGATAGGAAAAATAGAATGAGTATCGTTTTGAAATCTCCAACTCCAAACCATGATGCTTTTGCATGGAGTCTAATTTCATCTAAAGGAGTCAGAAAACCATTGTTTGGGCCATACTTCTCCAAAAACTCCTGTACACTTATACCAGAAGCCTTAGCTTCAATAGCCGCCCTCATTTCAATAATATCTCTATTGAATTTCTGTTCAAAAACAGCAGGATCTGTTCCTTTTTTTAGCATAAAGAAAGATCCGTACTTGAAGTCGCTCCAATGCTCCCTGTCATTTCTCAACTGCTCTACGGGATTGATAATAAATTCCGGCTTTACCTGGCTGTTTCCTTCTGGAATTTCATAAACCGCCGTAACGATGTACTCCTTATTTTCAATTTTTATTGATTCTCCGGTAACGTTGGTCCTTCCAAATAATTTTATTGCCGTTTGCTTAGAAATAGCAATAGATGTTTCTGTTTTTAAAGCATCTTTAGGTTCTCCTGAAATTATTTTAAACGGGAAGAAATTAAAGAAGCTTTCTGATGATAAAAGTCCGTCTTGCTGATAAGCTGTCCGGTATTTTGTCGTCATCTTATAGCCTGTTGGGCTGCTGAAAAGCAAATAATCCTGAACTTCTGGGATTTTTTTTGAAGCACTAAAGGCCATTGGATAAGATATAGTACTTCCATAAGCATTATCTTTTTTGGTATAAAGCTGAAAAGCATAAACCTGATCTTTTTTAGGATTCCATTTTTCATAAGATTCCTCATCATTCCAATGCATCAGGATCATCATAAATCCTGTAAGACCTACGGTGAGTCCAAATATATTGATGATCGTGGATAATGCGTTTTTTTTATAATTGACCAAAGCAATTTTGAGCCAGTTCTTAAGCATAATTGTATGTTATTAATAATGAATGTTATAGATCATTTTGGTATGATCTGAGTAATACAAGCCGGAAAATCTCCTGATTTATTCAAATTCTGCAGCATCTGCTTTTGCAAATACATCTTTCCTCTGGGAAGCATGTTCCTCATTAAAAATTTCTCCGTCTTTCATATTGATAATTCTGGAAGCATACCCCGCGTCATATGAAGAGTGCGTTACCATCACAATAGTAGAACCTTCTCTGTGAAGTTCTGCCAGAAGGTTCATCACTTCATTTCCATTTGAACTATCCAGGTTTCCTGTTGGCTCATCAGCAAGGATCAGTTTAGGTTTTGTTACCAAAGCTCTTGCTACAGCTGCTCTTTGCTGCTGACCTCCCGAAAGCTGCTGTGGATAATGTTTTGCACGGTGGCTGATGTTAATTTTCTCCATAATTTCTTCTACCCTCCTCTTTCTTTCTGAAGGTGAAATTCCGTTATAGATCAAAGGAAGTTCGATATTTTCATAGACCGTTAATTCATCTATCAGATTAAAATTCTGGAAAATAAAACCTATATTTCTTTTACGAACATCTGATTTTCTTTTTTCATTAAGTCCTACCATTTCCACTTCTGAAAATTGGTAAGAACCTGCTGAAGCAGAATCCAAAAGCCCAAGGATATTTAGAAATGTTGATTTACCACAACCTGAAGGTCCCATTATAGCTAAAAATTCTCCTTCTTTAATGCTAAGACTCACTTTATTTAATGCATGAGTTTGTACATCTTCTGATTGATAAATTTTTGAAAGATTATGAATATTGATCATTTTAATTATTTTTTAAATTTTAGTATTTATAATACTGACTACGCGCTGTTTAAGGCTCATCAGTGAAATTTTATTATGTTAAAGGAATACTTTTATTAATCATACACTTCTATGAAATTAAAAGTATTCATATTTTTAATTTTTAATGTTGAGGATCTCATATTTTTTAAGATCAGAATAATCGGATACAATAACTGTTTCCCCAGCCTTCAGTCCCGATTTCACCTCATAATATAATGGATTCTCTCTTCCCAGACTGATATTTCTTTTTTCAGCTTTATTTCCTTTTACAACAAATACCCATTTTCCGTTCGTGTCTTTGGAAAAATTTCCCTTAGGAATCATGGTACTTTGCGTATCTGCCGAAAGTTTTAGTTTTACTCCAAAAGTCATCCCTATTTTCAGATTTGCAGGCTTCTTATTGGTAAAATTAAGCTCAGCAGAAAATTGTCCGTCTTTTACTTCTGGAAGAATTTTTGTGATCACTACTTCATAAGGCTGGCTGTCATTATCAAGGATTCCTTTGATCCCATTCTGGAGTTTATTGATGTAATACTCATCTACCTTCGCGACCAGCTTATAACCGTCCATCAGGTCAATCTTTCCAATACTCTGACCGCTGGTCAGGTTCTCTCCTTCTGTAATCGTAAAGGACGAGAGCCTTCCGGAAGCTGGAGCCATAATCAGGAAATTATTCTTGTTAGAGCGCAAGATCTGGAGACTTTTATCCATTTGCCCGATCGAAGTGTTAATCGCTGACATCTGGGAGCTTCGGGACTTTTTCTCACTGGAAGATCCGTTTTCTACAATTGATTTTCGTTGTTTCTGGTAATTAAGATTCTGCATACTGATGTCATAATCTGTTTTTTTTCCAATCTCAGCATCATAAAGACGCTTCTGAAGATTAAAATTTTGAAGTGCCGTATTGTAGTCATTCTGTGCCTGCAGTACTTCTTTATCCTGAGCCAGTTCCTGATTTTTCAGTTCAAGGAGCGTTGTCCTCATCTGACTGATCTGCTGCATAACCCCAGTTTCCTGATTCATATAGTTGAATTCTGTATTGGGATTATACACCCTTGCAATAGGCTGCCCTTTCGTAAGCATCTGCCCATCTTCAGCAAAAATTTCTTTAACAGCACCTCCTTCCAGAACATTTACCAGAGAGGAATTAAGAGACTGTGTCTGTGCAGTAACCATCAGCATATCTTCAAACTTACCCTGGGTAACCTTATCCGTCTGAATATCTTCTGAAGCCACATTATAGGTTTTTTTCTGTTGGCTAAAATACATTCCCGACAACGATAATATGACTACTGCTCCCAATCCACCTAAAACAAATTTTAATTTCGATTTCTTTTTTACTATTTTCGTATCCATAATAAAGATAACTCTTTTTATTACAATAGATTACACAACAGAAGTGCCAGAAAAATATAAACCTATAAGTCCCTGAAAATCTGAAATAATACTTTTGACAACAGGGTATTAACTGTTCATTATCGGACACTTCTTGTGCGAAAATGAACACTTAACCGAGGATTTTTAATAATAAAGAACTAGCTTTAATACATTCAATAAAAAATAACATGCGTAAAAAAGAAGCTCATATTTTAATTGTAGATGATGATGAAGATATTCTGTTCTCTGCAAGGGTCTGGCTTAAAAAGTTTTTTTCAGAAGTGAGCTGTCTCAGTAAGCCTGCTCAGATCATGAAATTCATTATCGAAAATCAAATCGATGCTGTTGTATTGGATATGAACTTCAGAAAAGGTTTTGAGAATGGACAGGATGGCCTATATTGGATGAACGAAATCAAAACACTTGAACCTCATCTTCCTATTATTTTAATGACTGCATATGGCGAAGTAGAACTGGCTGTAGAAGCTTTAAAAAATGGAGCTTCGGATTTCATTCTAAAACCCTGGAATAATGAGAAGTTATATGCTTCTGTTAATCTTGCTGTAGATATTTCCAGAAAAAATAAAAAGCTTAGCCAATGGGAAAATGTGAGTCAAAAAAACAACCAGTATCAACTGGAAAGTCATTCCCTGAAAATGCAGGAAGTTCTTGAGCAGATCAGAAAAGTAGCTCCTACAGATGCTAACATCCTTCTTTTGGGAGAAAACGGAACCGGAAAATATGTACTGGCAGAATCCATACATGAGCAGTCTGATAGAAAAAATCAACCATTTGTTCATATTGATTTAGGGAGTATTTCGGAAAGTCTTTTTGAATCAGAATTATTTGGTTATAAAAAAGGTGCATTTACAGATGCCTATCAGGATTACGCCGGAAAAATCGAGAATGCTCAAAATGGAACCGTTTTTCTTGATGAGATTGGAAATCTTCCCCTCCAACTTCAAACGAAGCTACTAAGTCTGATCCAGAATAGAAAGTTATCGAGATTAGGAGAATCTAAAGAGCGTTTGTTGGATGTGCGTTTTATTTTTGCAACCAATGAAAATTTGAAAAAAGCAGTTGCTGAAAACCGTTTTCGTCAGGATCTGTATTATAGAATCAATACGGTAGAAATTCAGATTCCTGCTTTAAGGAAAAGACAGGAAGATATTGCCCTTTTAGCAGAGTATTTTCTGGATCGTTATAAGCAGAAATATCATAAACCTAATCTGGAACTTAATGATGATTTACTGCTTATCCTAAAAAATTATCCATGGCCGGGAAATATCCGGGAACTGGATCATTCCATTGAGAGAAGTGTTATTCTTTCAACAGATATCAATCTTCAGCTATTAATGCCTCAGCCCGAAGAAAATGAAAATACAATCACCAATCTCAATATTGAAGAAATGGAAGAGATCCTGATTAAAAAAGCTTTAAAAAAGCATACCGGAAATATTTCTTTAGCCGCAGAAGATCTGGGACTCTCCCGGGCTGCTCTTTACAGGAGAATGGAGAAATTTGGAATATGATAGAAGCGGATACCAGATATCAGATGTCGGGCCTTAATCGTGAAATAAAAAAAAAGCGAGTACAAAATTGTTATTTTTTATTATTAAAATATTGGTAAATTATGAGTAAATACAATTACCTATGGTTAATTTATAACTTCCTTGCTATAATAAGTGGAATCGTATGTTACCATTTCTTTTTGGAAGAGAAATGGTTTAGCGCTATTTTTTTTGGTGGCATAATGATCGTTTTCGTAGTTTTAATTAATTCCTCATTAACAACACAGATTTCAAAAACCGAAAAAATCATCTCATCGATCAGAAGAAAAGATTTTTCACTATTTCCCAAAGAAGACGGAACAGAACTTCTGGACAACAGCATACGATTATATTACCAAAGCAAAGAGGAGCAATTTTCTTTATCCTCCTACAAACTCCTCTATGAAAGTATTCTGGATCAGATGGAAACGGGTCTTATGATTCTTTCAGAAAATAGTAAAGATTGGGATGTCTTTTATGTAAATGATGCTTTTCTTGATATTCTACAAATCCCTAAATATAACAGCTGGAATTTCTATGCCTCAAAAGTCCCGGAGTTCTATAAAATTATTGAAGATACCGGATATAACAGTTCTCAGGAATTTTTTGATATTTCTATTCGGGGAAATTCGAAACAGTCCTTTTCTCTCAGAACCAAACAGGTAAGAAATACGCAACATCGATTTTATGTTATTACTCTGGAATCTGTTCAAAAAATCATTGAACAAAAAGAAAAGATGGCCTGGAATAATCTGATGAAGGTTATTTCTCATGAACTTCTGAATACCCTGACTCCTGTTAACAGCCTGATCCAGAATCTGGAATATATCAGCAATCAGGAGACTGTAGATCAAGAAGATCAGCAGGAAATGAGAGAAAGCCTGATGATCATTAATTCTAAATCAAGACAACTTTTAAGCTTTGTAGATAATTACCGACAGGTTGCAGAATTACCTAAACCTGTCCTTGCCCGTGTTTCTTTGAAAAAAGTGATTGAGTCTGCCGTTAGTTTTCTGAAACGTGAATTTGAAAAACAACATATTCTGCCTGTTTTGGAAATAGAAGATTTTATCGTTTCAGCAGATGAGAAAATGATAGAACGAAGTCTTATTAACCTTTACCTTAACGCTATTTTTGCTGTTTCTGACAAAGAACATAAAATAATCAAAACAACCGTTCGATCTCATAACAATCGTATTATAGTGAGTGTAACCGACAATGGTTTAGGGGTTACGACCGAGATCAAAGACAAGATCTTCCTTCCATTCTTCACTACAAGAGATAACGGTTCCGGAATTGGGCTTACCCTTACTAAAAGTATTATGGAAGCGCATGGCGGATACCTCAATTATCAGGCACTGGAGGAAGGAAGCAGCTTTGAACTGTGGTTTTTAGGATGATTTATTAAGCCTGATTTTATTCTATTGAACTTATCGTTTCAAAGATTTCATTTTTAGATTTTTCAAATATCTCACCACCAAATTCTTCGTTATCCAACGAAAAGATGGTCATATCTTCTATTCCCATAATACCGAAAATAAATTTCAAATAGGTAGTCTGAAAATTCATGTGCCCATTTTTCTCATTTTCGCCATAACCGGTATCGCCTCTGCTTGACAATATAAACATCTTTTTGTTTTCAAGTAGACCTACATAATCACCATCAGGAACTCCGGATCTGAATTTCCAGGTTTTATTGAATCTCATAATCTGATCTATATATGCCTTCAACCCACTTGGTATCGACCAATTATACATGGGTGTAGCAATAACATAGATATCATGTTCTTTCAATTCATTCACCAGCTCATTACTTAGACTTAATGCTCTTTCACTGGCTTCACTTCTATCTGCGGGCTTTATAAATGCTCCCGCAATCCAGGACTCATCAATCCCCGGAATTATATCAGTTCCCACTTCCCGGTAACTAAATATATCCAGTGGATATTTCGATTTCCAGTTATCAACAAAAAGTTGTGAAAGTTTTCGGCTGTAGGACCTTTCATTTCTAACGCTTGCGTTAATGATCAATACTTTTTTCATTGCTTCGTAATTATTATGAAGCAAAATTCCCAATTATAAAATGTAGAAAAATTGATCTAGTTCAAGATGATTTATTTTTTTTTCGCAGTCTGCTGATAAATTCTGCAGAGATCCCTAAATAGGAAGCAATTAAATATTGAGGTACTTTTGAAGCGATATTCGGATAGGTTTCTAGAAAATCAAAATATCTGTGTTCGGCATCATATATATTATTGTAAATAATTCTTTTTTGCAATGCGACAAGATATCCTTCCAATATAAGCCGAAAATACCGCTCCAACTGTGGTATTTTTACTAAAAGCTTTTGAAAAGAGTGATAATTGATCTGTAAAAGAATGGTTTTCTCAAGTGCCTGTATATTGTAAATAGAAGCCTTTTGTCTGGAAAAACTGTCCAGATCGGTAGCCCACCAGTCATCGATTGAGAAATAGAGAATTTCCTCGTTCCCGTTTTCAGAATTGATATAAAATGCTTTTAATAATCCTGAAACCACGTAATTATCATATCGGCAAACATCTCCGTTTCTCAAAAGATAGTCTCCTTTTTCCAAAGTCTTTTCAGTCCAGAAACTTTTAAAAATTAAAATCTCTTCCGGTGTCAGGGTTACATATTTGGAAATATTTTTTATTAAAGCATCCTCTTTCATAACATGGTCACTTAATAATTAGTTTATTATCAACTCTTTTGACTTAACTCAAATTCGATTTCATTATCATCCAGATCCGCAATTTTCTTAAATCCCAGTCTTTCCAGAAGCTGTATTGCTTTTGTGTTTTGTTGACTTGTGGCAGCCCAGATACGTTTGAGCCCGATCTGATGAAGGCCAAAATCAATGGCCAATAACATGGCATCCGTCATATACCCTTTCCCTTTATATTGGGGTAATAAAACACAGCCTAATTCTCCTTCTCCTTTATTAAAACCCCTGTAATAGCCGCAGGTTCCAACAATCTTATCGATCGCATGATCTACGATAGCCCAATGAATTGAGTTTCCATTGATATAATCTGTGTTAATTTTAGACTGCATTTCTGCTGCTTGCTCAACAGTCTCTGCCTGAATAGCATCATAGAAAGATATTTCAACAAGCTCAGGAATATCTTTGTCTAAAATCTGTCTTAGTGATATTCTATCCCCATTGATATTGGGGAAATTATCATACTGAAAAAGTTTTGTACTGATCATTATATCTGTATTTCATGGTTTTACTAATGAAACCTTTTACCCAGGCAGTACCATTAGATTGCGAATGTATAAAAATACATCTAATTTTAAGATTGAAAATTCAGCGAATGAATATCGAAATATTTCTATTTAATCTTTAGTAAGAAAAGGAAAGACTATTGCTTTGTTTTGATTGTAAAATAATCTTCCATGCTCTTACCATAGCTGTCTTTAAACTGTCGTAATGTGGATCGATTATAAAAGGTAGTATCAATCATATTGATCACCTTGCCTGGCATTTCTACTTTTTCTGCCAAACCACTTCCTTGGAGATTGAAGTCATTTTTCTCAGGCGTTCCTTCATGAAATGAGATAACACCATCCGGAGTGATATCAAAGAAATAAGGTTTACCATTTTTCTCTCCTTCAAAATACTGTATAAGGTCTTTATTTTGGGTATATGCAACGCCTATAAGATTTATATCAAAGTAAATATTGGGAAGTTTACGTAATTTTTCTTGTATCTGAGGCCATTCTTTAGAAAAAAAACCGGCATAGGCAGTAAAGCTTTTCACGTCATGCTCTTTGGGATCTATATAGAGCATGGTTGTTTTTATGTCATTATTTCCGGTTCTGTTTTTGTAGGTAACGGTATCTGGCTCAATCATAAAATAAGGAATATCCTTAAAAATAGAATAGCTGTAAGGCCTGCCATAAAGATCTATTGTATGGGCATTAATAGTTACCGGCTCTAAGTCTCCAAGTTGAACATAATAATCAACTGTATTTGAGCTGAAGTTTGGGGTTGACTTCATATTCACTGTAACTGGCTGATTTTGATATTGTCCCTTATATATCGTTTCCTTTTTGCCACAACTCAGTAACAGTAAAAGGATGAAACTACAGAAGATATATTTTGTCTTCATAAGCTATGTATTTTACTCATGTTTAATTAATTGACAATGTACAAAATATCATCTACCTGAGAATCAGCCTTTCTAAAAAGTTGAAGAATTCTCTAAATCCAATACTTTATTAAGAAACTTGTCTTTAAACATTTTATTTAGATAAAAGCTTTTATAAAAAAGTCCAAACCTCCTGACACGCTGTTGTCATAACCCTGCCTTACTTTTGTTTAAATATTTAAAACATTATGAAGTTAACCTCATTAAGAATTATTACAAAAGACATCAAACAATCTGTTCAATTTTATGAAATGGCAATCGGATTAACGGCTCAATGGTTTACAGAAGATTTTGCTGAACTCTCAACAGATTCAATTACTCTGGCTATCGGAAGCACCCGCACTATGAAGATGTTTAGTGAAAATATGACAGAATCAACTGGTAGTAAAAGCAGCATTATAGAATTTCTTGTTGCCAATGTTGATGACGAATATGAAAGGATTAAAAATATGACAGATAACATTATTCAGACTCCGACTACCATGCCCTGGGGTAACCGGTCGCTCCTATTCTGTGATCCTGATGGAAATTTAATCAACTTTTTCACTCCAGTAACACCGGAAGCCATTAAAAAATTCAGCTAAGTATTCTCCTGAAGGCAAAATGATTTGAGCCTTCCCATTTAAATCTGTCACCACTCATTATTTTAATATTCTTTTAGACCTGGGAGCCTTCCCGGGTCTTTTTTATTTCTAAATAAAACGATTTACTAAGCGAAATAGATTCTCTTTTCAAAAATATGTAACAGAAGGTTAATCATTTATTGACATTAGAATAATATAGACATTCTACTTTTACAGAAATGAAAAAAGATCTGTTGCTATTAATGCTGGCTCTATCTGTTATCTCTGCAGCGCAAAACAACAATACTCCATTAAATTACAATCTACACGATCGTAAAACCAGGGAGTATCTACAAATTCAATTTCAAAACACACAATTTCCTGAGATTATCCTTCCTTCTGATTCAGATAATCGTTTCACAAATTTTAAAAATATTACCAATGATCTTAAAGATGATGCTCTTAGAGCTCGATTGCGATACCTCTGATAGTTGGTGTAGTGCATAGTATATCCATTAAAAGTTCTGACGACCTATCCCAAACGATCAACTTAACTCAATTTAAACAAGAAAACGCACATTATGCTTTTAAATAAACTCATCCCTTTCTTAGGGGAATCAGATTTAACTACAGGTCTTGTCATCGTTTTTGCACTTTGTATGCTTGCCGTGGTAGCATTTGAATTCGTTAATGGATTCCATGATACAGCCAACGCAGTAGCAACCGTCATTTATACGAAAGCACTTAAACCAGTCATAGCTATTCCATGGTCGGGATTATGGAATTTCTTAGGCGTTTTTACTGGTGGAATTGCTGTCGCTATGGGAATATTGAAACTGGTTCCGATGGACACTTTAATGACCTTACCGACCGCTGTTGGAGCAAGCCTTGTTCTTGCTGTGTTACTTGCCGCTATTATTTGGAATTTAGGTACCTGGTATTTAGGCATCCCTTGTTCAAGTTCACATACTCTTATTGGTGCTTTGATCGGTGCCGGCTTAGGCTTTACATGGTATTACGGAGGCAAAGGAGTAAACTGGCATAAAGCTGAGGAAATCGGCTTGTCCCTTATTCTTTCTCCGATTGTTGGATTTGGTTTAGCCGTTTTACTGATGCTATTTTTAAAACATGTAGTCAGATATAAAGCTCTTTTTCATATCCCTGAGGGCGAAAATGACAGACCTCCTTTATTAATCAGAGCTATTCTGATAACGACCTGTACTTTAGTGAGCTTCTTTCATGGCAGTAATGACGGACAAAAAGGAGTAGGTCTTTTTATGTTGATATTAATTGCTTTTCTACCTGCCAAATTTGCAATCGATCATAGTATTCCTAACGATAAAATTATCACTACGCTACACCAAACGGAAAGGATTTTGCAAACAATTGCTGCAGACAACACGAAAAATAGTACAGAATTCACCAAGCTCAATACTGATATTAATGCTGTAAAAACACATCTTAAATTTAAAAGTGAAAAAGATAAGGAAGGGACTTATAAATTCAGAAAACAAGTAGAAGCGCTGGTAGAATCAATTAAAGCACTTAATGAAAATAAAGTCCTCGTCATTAATGAAAGTAATAGAACAGCCCTTAACCATCAGGCATCTGAACTTAAAAAACTAACCGAATTCGCTCCCATCTGGGTTATTATTGCAATTTCTGTTTCATTGGGATTAGGTACAATGATAGGCTGGAAAAGGATTGCAGTAACCATCGGAGAAAAAATAGGAAATGAACATTTAAATTATGCCCAGGGCGCTTCAAGTGAAATTGTGGCAGCATCCACTATTGGTATGAGCACACTTTTGGGGTTACCTGTAAGTACGACCCATGTATTATCAAGTGGTATAGCAGGTTCCATGGTTGCATCAGGCGGTAAAAGCAACCTGAATGCAGGTACATTAAAAAGTATCGGTCTTGCCTGGGTACTTACCTTACCTGTTTCTATTTTATTATCTTTATTGTTATTTCTATTCTTCCATCTGTTTATATAAGATCACAAATTTTGATTAATTCACTTTATTAAAACCGAAAAAAAATGAAACAAATACTTGTTGCCTCAGATTTTTCAAACAGTGCCAGCAATGCGATGGTATACGCATTATCTCTTGCTAAAATCCTACAGATGGAAATTGCGGTTATTCATGCTATACATCCAACAGAAGGCATCAATAACAGCACATACAATGCTATTTTCATTGAAGATTATTACGCTAAAAAAAGATCTGCCTTAAAAGAATGGGCCGAAACATTTAAGCAAAATGAATACTATAAAGATGTGCAGGTTAAAACCATCTGTGATGTAGGTTTTTTACGCAAGGTAATCACCAAATATGTAGAGTATAATTCGGTATCATTCTTAGTAATGGGAGTTACAGGAGCTACTGGTATTAAAGGAATTGTGGGTAGCAATGCCAGCATGGCGGTTACAAAAATGCGTATTCCAACATTAATTGTGCCTTTAGAAAGTACTTTACCATCTGTTCCGGTGGTCACCCTGGCTACGGATTATAAAACAACCAGATTATCAGTAAGGGATGTTAAAGCACTCAACCAGATACTGAAGGCAACCAAGCCAAAGAAACTGGAGATCCTTCATATTTCCGAAAAAGATATGGATCCTAAATCCATAAAAAATGGTGAAAAAAAATTAAAAGAACAGCTTCCTTCGGTAGAAATTAACTTTAACTATGTTGAGGATGATGGTAAAACATCAAATGGAATCATCGATTTTATAGAGCAAAATGAAACCGATATATTATGTCTGGTAAAACGAAATCATAATATCATTTACCGTCTATTTGCAAGCAGCACCGTAAATGAGGTATTAAATAAATCCATCAAAGCCATATTGATACTTCATGAATAAAATGAAACTGATCTCTTTATATGCCACGATAAAAAACTCCTGCCTCATTGAGACAGGAGTTTTATTTATGATCAGTTTTAATTAAGCTTTAAACTTTAAAGAAGTTCTGTTTGAAATCAAATTTTTATAATCTTACTATTTCAAAAGTAAATACTTCTCGATACGATTTTTTCAAAATCTACTCGAAGTGACGTTGTTCATTTTCTCCTCACAATACAAACATTCTTCTACCGTCAGATCGAGTGTTTTTCGTAATGAAATGGAGGAAAATGTATCGAGATCTATTTAAATAACCATTAAGTTTATTTATCTTTTATTTAATCAGCCACATGGTTTCATTAATATCATCACCACCCGGATATTGCTTGGTAATGGCACTGTTAAGATTTGCATTGTTCGTGCTATTTTCTGATGCAGGGTACATCCATCTTTTAGGAATTTTTCCATTATTCAAAATACCTGGTCCGTCTGTATTGAACTTAGGAAACCCCGTCCTTCTCTGATCATAAAATATTCTCCAGCCCGTATTAAAGAACAATGCCGTATGCTTTTGATCCATGATCTGTTCGATCTCTTTTCCAGGTTGCAGATTGATGGATGGTTGTGCTAAATAGGCACTAACATCAGTTGGATTTATTTTATAAAAGCTCATAGAAGCATTAATTGCTTTTAAATAATAGGTATTTGCATTTCCACTGATCCATCCACGTACAACCGCTTCAGCTAAAACAAACTGCAGTTCTGAATACCCCATTAGTAATGTAGGTTCGTTGATCGGATCATCAAAATATCTTGGATTAATCCTTGATGCCAACCCATTAGAAGCTTTTATAGAATTTTGCCCTAAATCTCCACTGCCGTACAATCCATCATAGAAACTAAAAGGATCTGTCGGTGTGGTTCCTACCGTGCTCGTTTTCTTTTCGGCCATTTTAAATAACCTTGGATCTTTAGAAGTTCTAAGCTTATCTACAAAACTCTGTTCCATATAATAAGCTGTTTTCAAATCATTACTGTTAAAAAATGGATACCGGTTATTGACAAGATTATAGAAGGATAATTGCCCACTTTCTTCACTCGTTTCCATAATTGGATTTTGTGCAGGATTATTTACAATATCAGCAAATGTCTGTTTCACATTCAGATCTGTATCATTTGTCTTTTTGGACAAATCCATTAAAATTCTCAAACGGTAAGAATTGATCAGTTTTCTCCACTTAAACAAATCTCCATTATAGATAATATCGCCTCTTATCACTGTACTCATATTAGCAAGCTCCGTATTAGCCAAGGCCAGTTCAGCAAGAACATTTTTATAAATGCTTTTCTGATCATCATATTTTGGATAAAAATTATCCATTTTTATTGCTTCATTATAAGGAATATCACCAAAAGTTTCAGATAATGAGATAAAATAATAAGCCTTGAAAAAACGAGCCAATGCTACATACTCCTTCCCCCCTTTTTTATTCGCTTGCTCTACCATCTTTTCCACCTGCTTAATATTGTCATAAGCATCAAAAGATCCTCTCTGCCAGTTGTAATACTGTTGAGCATTCACTCCATTGATGTAGGTGAGCTGCCTGGATGCCAGGGCAGCTTCAGCCTTAATATTACTAAAGGCACTTACTTCAATTCCGGGAAGGATATTTTCGGCATCCACACTTGTTTGACGATTGGGATCATCCTGAAAATCTTCAGTCTTGCTGCAACTTATTACGCTTGCTGCTGATATTAATAGGAATATGTATATTCTAGCTGCTTTCATTTCTTTTGTTTTTATAATTAGAATTTTACATTAAGATTTACCCCAAAACTTCTGGTCGCCGGAGTCTGAAGTTGGTCTACCCCGGAATCGGGATCCACATTTTTAATCTTTGAAGCCAACCAGAGGTTTCTTCCGATCAGAGAAATACTCGCTGAAGAGACATTCAGTTTTTCTGCAAAAGATTTTTCGAAATTGTAGGTAAGGGTAACTTCTCTTAATTTAATAAAAGTTTGTTTGTAATAATGGTAATTGCGTTCAAAAGCGTTGCTCGTACTTTGCATATAGGCATTGTAATTTACTGCAACATCATTTTGAGCGAAAACACGGGTATCAGATTTTATATTCCCATTCTGATCGTATGTAATAGAGCCACTAACCACTCTTACCCCTGGTGCGATATAGGTATTATTTCCTGCATTAGCATCATCCCTGTACTGATTCACTGTTCCCGGATCAATACCACCCCACCACATTTTCTGGTTGGTTGTAGAATACATTGTTCCACCAATTCTTCCATCAAACAGTAATGAGAGTGAGAAATTTTTATACCCAAAGTTATGAGAGAATCCATAGGTCCAATCCGGATCAGAATAACCCATATTGGATTCGAAAGGCGCTGTAGAATTCACAGGATATCCGTTTTTCAGAACCAGTTGCCCATCAGGTGAGGTTTCATAAGGTATTGCAGTTAATTGATCCGCCCTCTGACCTTCTCTGATGAAATTCTCCCTGCCATTAGCAGGATTATAAATCGTTGTATATCCATTTCCTCCATAGGCTTCTTTTAGATATCTACGGTAATGACTCAAATTCAGCTGAGTACTCCATCTAAAATCTGATTTCTTAACAATATCCGCATTTACGGTAATCTCCACTCCTTTTCTTTGGAAAACATTTCCATTTGTTTTAAAATAATCATAACCTGCACTTTCTGACAAAGGAATATTGGTCAGATTATTATAATCGCGGGTTTGATAGTAAGCCACATCTAAATTGATCCTATTTTTCAACACCGCGATATTAGTCCCTATCTCCCATGAGTTTGAGGTTTCAGGTTTTATATTCGCGTTGATGAGGGTATTGCCAAAAGAAAATGTTGACTGCCCATTCCAACTGATATCATTTTTTGTAAATGCAGAAATATAGCCATAGGTATCATCGGATATTTTACCGTTGGAAACCTGTGCTAAAGATCCTCTCAGTTTAGCAAAACTTATCCATTCAGGAAGAGTGACCAGCTGATTCAGCATTACTGATCCGGAAACAGATGGATAGAAATAGGCATTATTTCCATCCGGAAGCGTGGATACTTTGTCATAACGTGCAGTCATATTCAGGAAGAACGCTTTGTAAATCTCCATATCTACATAACCATACACACTATTGATCAGTTCATATTCTTTTCTATTTCCCTCCTTTGGAGCAAATAAAGGCCCTACACTGTTAAAAAGGTTATACCAGCCTGGATTTACCAAACCATCGGTACGTATTTCACTTTTCTTAAGCTCTCTGTAATAATTGGATACATAGCCCTCTCCTGTCAGCATAAAGTTTTCAGAAAACCTATTCTGGTATTTAAGACCTAGCTCGGAGGTGATATCAAAATAATTCCCATTTATCTGGGTATAGTTTCCTAATGATTTATTACCATATCCAATATAACTTTTAGGCTCCTTATACTCACGGTTCAAAGCATATACATTGGTTCCGACACGAGCTTTGGCAGATAATTTCGGAATAATCTGATATTCCATATTTACATTGCCCATTACATTGTCCTTATAATAAGGTCTTTGGTATTCATAAGCCTGAAAGTAGGGGTTATTATAATAAGACACGTTGTAATGTCTTTGCTGATAACCTTCTTTTCCTGCTACCCAATAATTTCTTAAATCTCTTACATCTACATCAGCACCCGTCCATAATACCAGGTTATAAAGATAGTTGGTCGGCCCATAGCCTACTTCCGGGAAATTGGAAGTATATTCTCTATTGTAGGTTAAGGAAGAATTGATCGTAAGGCCTTCAATAGGGTTTACAGAACCTGCCAAACTTATTGATGTTGTTTTCAGATCTGTATTCGGAACAATACCTTTCTGGTAAATATTGGAAAGGGAAAGCCTGAAAGTTGCTTTGTCATTTCCCCAGTCCACACTGATGTTATTGGACTGAATAATTCCGGTATCGAAGAAATTTTTAATATTATTCTTTCCGCGGGAGATCCATGGTAGTGGTATTGGTTTTCCGGTTGTCGGATCAATCGGGCTGTTGTATTGTGGGGTTTCATAATATCCGCTTGGCGTAGAAGGATCTTTCTGATCTAATTTTGGCCCCCAGATCCATCCACCTCCTTCGCTTCCAGAGCCGCTTCCATCTATGTAAGCATATTTCCCGTTATTTCCGCCACCATAAACCGTTTGAACTTTTGGAATACGGATAAAAGAGCTTTGAAACATCGTAGAGTTATTAAAGGAAATAGTCATCCTTCCTTTTTTTCCCTTCTTAGTTGTAATCATAATCGCTCCATCTTTACCCACAGATCCATATAATGCGGAAGCAGTAGGTCCTTTCAACACACTGATATTATCAATGTCATCGGCATTGATTCTCCATACGTCAGCCGTCCTGTCTGGAATTCCATCGATAACGATAAGTGGTTTAGACCCTCTTAAATTAATTCCCGGATCCTGAAAAAGATCGGTACTGTTCTTAATCGTTAGTCCTGCAACACGTCCTGAGAGTGAGTTGACAAAGTTCGATTCTTTTGCTTTTTCGAAAACTTCGCCTTTTACCTCCTGTACTGCATACCCTAATGTTTTCTTTTCTTTCTTGATTCCTAAAGCTGTAATAACAACTTCATCGATCTTTTTTTCGTGGGTCGCTATCGTATCAGCAGCATCTATCTTCTGTACATTTTGACCATAAACTTCTAAGCCTGTGACTAAGCCCAGGCCGATTAAAAGGTGTAATTTCATAAGTAGATTCCTTATTTATTTGGTTGTGATCCAGGTATTCAGAAAACCTTCTTTGGTTTTGAGAACGATCTTATAGATATTGGAATTGTTAATTTTTAATGTAGAACTAAACTTACCACTGCCAAGATTTGCCTGTCCCAATAACTGGTAAAGATCTTTACCTCCGGTTTTGAAATTATTGGTATCTGTAATATATACTTCACCAAGTTCTTTAGAAGGACCCGTTGTTTTCCAGGTAAGTTCCAGTGTTTTATCAGAGGTTAAAGAAGCCTTTAACTGATAAGCAGTTCTGTTTTTAAGTAAGTCAATACCATCTATTTCCTGCTGAAATGTTTCGGGAACACTCAGGCTCATAAAATCTGTGATGGTAGGTAAAATATCCGTAACTCCAACCCGGTTATTCTTTGCATAGGTATTTATCGTTGGCTTGTTAATAGCGATCCATGTGTTACGCTCTCTATCACTCTGTCCGCCATGACCTTTTCCATTGCTTGCAGATCTTCCGTGATCTGTAGTCACGACGAATAACCAGTCTTCCCCATGTTTCGCTTCACGTTCTTTTACCGCATCATATATTTTTCCGATCAAACGGTCTTCATAAGAAATCGCTTTATATAAAATATCACCATCACCATGACGATGTCCCATATCATCTGTAAATTCTAAATAAACCCATGATAGATCCGGTGCATTTTCTTTGATATAACTGGCTGCTTTTCCGGCTACCAGACTATCGATCTTACGGATGTATCCACTTTGCTTATCATGTGGAAAATGCAGGGTGTCCTTTTCCATTCCATCGTAGGAAAAATCCATTTTTATTTTCCTTGTAGCATCAAGGTTTTCACCAATCAGCTTTGTACGGTTGTCTTCCCAAGTTGAAAATACAGCCGTCTTTTTATTGGGAAACTGATCCTTGAAAAGTCTGAAAATCGTTGGGTAACTGTAATTAGGATCTTTAATATCGTTATCAAACACATTATGCTTGTTTACCCATGTTCCTGTCAGCAAGCTGTTATATCCTACTGCAGAAATGGTTGGCGTTTCGCTATAGCTCCCTTTTTCTCCACCTACATAAGCTTTCAGTAATGCACCATCTTTTTTAATCCTGTTAAGATTGGGAATATCAGCTTTGTTCAGCATATCTTCAGCGATACCATCTACAATGATAAAAACTACTTTTTTCTGGGGTGTATTCTTTTGAGCAAAAGCATTGCAGCTAAGAAGAGAAATAAGAATAATTACGGGATTTTTCAGGAACTTCATTTTATCTTTTTTTATCCTGGCAAAATTCCACAAAAAACACGCACTATCTTTTAACAAAACATTAACAAGTTTAAATAATATATTAACTTTCATTAAACCCTTTGGCATACGTTAAAATACAGATATAAGCCTTTATTGATCAGCGTTAATAAATTATATCACAATATCCAGATTAAACTTTAAATTTTACTATTTTTACATTTATTATATTAAAAAACAATATATTAACTCAAGTATAACTGACCTTTAATTTTAAGAAATGTATAAACTCATCTTCCTTTTCTTATTTGTTTCATCAATTATTAACGCTCAAAATAAACGTTTTGTGTATGAATATTTTTTAGCAAAGGATTCAACCCATCTGGAAATTAAAGAAAAAGAATTTTTAAATCTGGATATAGGGCAACAAGGATCTAAGTTTTATGCTGCTGAAGTTTTAAAACTGGATTCTTTAATAAAAAATAAAGAAACCCCAATGGGTGATTTCCCTTATCAGAACATCAATTTTTTGGATGTCGTTATAAAAAATTATCCTGGCTTTGACATCAATTTCTATACAAACTGCCTTATTGATTATAAAGTAAGTTTACAAAAGAAATTGGACTGGAAGATTTTTCCTGAGAAAAAGAATATTTTGGGATACTCTGCTCAAAAAGCAACCACTACCTTATACAAAAGAAAATGGACGGTATGGTTTACCACTGATATTCCGGTGCAGGATGGCCCTTACCTGCTTCAGGGTTTGCCTGGTCTGATCATAAAAGCGGAAGATGAAAACAAAGGTATTTCATTTAGTCTGATTGAAATAAAATCATTGCCTCAATTCAACATCAATGAAATACCCTATTATTTCCAGTCAGATCTATTATCGATTAATGAAAATGATTTAAAAAAAGCTATTAAAAATTTTTATGAGAAACCTTCTGTACAAATGAATGATGAAGCTCATCAGGATAATGGTAAAAAGATGACTTTTTATATGGAAGGTAAAGAAGTTTCAAGCTCCGAATTTTACAGAATTATGGAGCAGAATAACAAAAATGCCCTAAAAAAGACGAATAACCTTTTGAAGTATGATATTATAAAATAGAGTGATTTTTTTAAATCCCAAAGCGTAAGTTATCTATTGTTTTACCTCCAGTTTTTTCAAAATTCTATGCTGGTGATGATGCTTTCTCGGTTTTTTCTTTTTCGCTTTTCTTTTGTTCCACCACATGATAAAACCGGTGACAGGTAAAGATGCTCCGATCAATGATGCCAAAAGCCATAAGACCTTTCCTATAATTCCGAAAAATTTTCCTGTATGAAGATCGTAATTAGCCGCTTCCACCGTATCTGCTGCGTTATTGTTTTTGTATAGCTTGCCACGTAAGAGTTCTCCTGTTTTCTGGTTAAAAAAGAAAGTATTTTGTTTACGGGCCGACCATTGGTAAGGATAGATCATCCGCACACGCATTTCATCTTTTTTCCTAATTGAATAAGTCATTGAAATAGCACCCGGGTAAGTTTCAGTAAGTGTTTTATAGATCGCATTATATCTTACTGCTAAATTAGCTTTCGGATCAATAGTCATCTTCATTGAATGATCTCCCTTACTTAATTTGGAGTTGGTTACAAACTCTACAGCCGTTTTAACCCCTGAAAAAGCAAAATAAGTTCCTGTAAGCGCGATAATGATCAGAAAGATCGAGGCATAGAATCCTAATACATTATGCAGATCATAAATTTTCCGTTTTACAGAAGCTTCCCATTTGATCGTTAAACTTTGTTTCGCCTGTTTTACTTTTGCAGGATACCAAAGGATTAAGCCGGTTATCAGCATGCATAAAAAGATCACGACGCTCCAGCCCTGAATCATTTTACCCGTTTCGCCCAGCATCAGGGAAGTATGCAGATCATAAACCACATTGAGCCAATCACTGCCTTGTTTGCCAACCAAATCTCCGGTATATGGATTAAAATAAAAGACCTGTTTCTTTTTGTTCAGGATCTGAACAGTTGCACCAGGTTCATTTTCGCTTATTCTGATCGAATTGATCTTCTCTTTCGGGGCGATCTCCTGGAAATTCAGGATGATCTTTTCAAGCCCTATAAAAGGTTTTGATTCGGGTTCGACATGCAGAAATTCTTTACCCATTGAATCCCGTATCTCCTCTTCAAAAACATACAGGGATCCGGTGATACAAATCACAAAGACGATAATCCCGGTCACTAAACCCAGCCACAAATGAATCTGTCGTATTGCTTTTTTAAATTTCTTGTTCGCCACCGGATCCCTGATTATTAAAATTTAAATGTAAAACTTCCTGTCACTCTGGTCGGATTCTGAGCTGCCAGACGGTACGACCAATATTTTTCGTTGGTTAAGTTATCGATTTTAAAACCGATTCTGAATTTAGGTCTGTCATAAAAAACTGAAGCATCCAATACCGTGTATTCCGGAATACTGAAGGTAAAGGTATGGGTATTCGTCTGATAATATTTACTTCCGTAAATTCCACCGATCCCAACACCTAAACCGCTCAACGGTCCATTGATAAAACGGTAACTCGCCCAAAGGTTCGCCATCGTTGGAGAACTTGCTGTGGAAGGTCTTAAACCATCTACATCAGCACTCGCTTTCGCATATTTACTATCGTTGTAGCTGAATCCTGCCACAATATTTAATCCTGGAACCGGATTGGCAATCAATTCAACTTCGAAACCTTTGCTGATCTGTGTTCCATCCTGAATCAGGAAACTGCCTTCCGTATGATCCAGGTCAGGACGGGTCATATTCGTTACTCTGATATTGTAGTAACTCACTGTGGCACTGATCTTATTAAGATCCAGTTTCACCCCACCTTCCCATTGATTGGCCTGGCTTGGCTTAAAAGGATTTCCATTAAAATCAGAACCTCCTACGTTGTTGAAACCATTCATGTAATTGGTAAACAAGGATAATTTTTTGTCAATTAACTGGTACAACAAACCGAATCTCGGAGAAAACGCCGTCTGATTATAATCCCCAACCGTCAGATCTTTCTCCGGGTAATATGACCCTTTATTGAAATATCGGTCTAATCTTACTCCGGCCATCGCAATGAACTTATCGGTCACATTAAAAACATCAGACACATACGCGCTGTACGTCTGTTCGTTGTTCGATGTAAAGTTATTGAAGGTCACATTATTGAATAATGGCTCTATTTTCGATATCGTAAAATTATTGTAAGCCGCTCCCGGGTTTCTGTAATCAATAGCCGGCATATTTACCGTCGCATCATTACGGTAGGCTTTCAGGCTGTAAAAATCCACACCTGCAACCACTCTGTTTCTATGCTCTCCAATTTTAAAGTCTCCAATAAAATTCTGTTGAATATCCGTTCCGTAATAAGGGTAATCCTGCTTCGTCACCGACTGTCTCAGTGTTGTATCCGATAAAGCAGATAATGATACCACATATCCTTCCGAAGAAGACCTCGTGCGGGAAACGATCGTTTGTGAGTTCCAGGTATCCGATATTTTATACTTCATCTGCGCAAAAATGTTGTACTGCTGTCCGTTATAGTTTACCGTATTATTGGCAAAAGAACGGCTATAAGGGATATTCATATCCTCTATGCTCGTTGCCAGTGCCGGTTTAGTCGGATCTTTGCTAATGTATGGTGCTAATCTTGTGGGGGAAGTTCCTTTCAATACACCGAATTCTACATCCAATAAGAAAGTCAGTCTGTCGTTGACCGCATAAGAAAAACTTGGTGCTAATAAAAAGCTTCTGTTGAATCCTGCATCCTGGAAACTGTTTTCGCTATGAAAAGCCGTATTGAATCTCAATAACATTGTTTTTTCCGGGTTCAGCGGAGTATTGATATCTGCCGTGAAACGGTTCAGATCCCAGCTTCCTGCTGAATAGGAAATTTCTCCTTTGAAAGTATCGAAAGGTTTTTTCGTTACCCTGTTGAACAAACCTCCAAATGAAGATATCGTACTTCCAAATAAAGTCGCTGAAGGTCCTTTGATCACTTCGATACGCTCCAGGTTCGCCGGATCGATCGTGTTATAGGTAAAACTGCCTACTCCATTTCTCACCAACTGTGGCGTTGGAAATCCGCGGGACATATTGGTTGTTCTTCCCTGGTTTCTTACTTCCGCAATACCTGCTCCGGGAATATTTTTGAAAGCACTGTTATAATCTGTAATATTCTGCTCTTTCATCAGCTCCTTGCTTACAATGGAATACACCTGTGGATTTTCCATGTTTTTTAAAGGCATTTTGGAAACGTCATCACTTTCTTTTTTAGCGAAACGGTTTCCTCCGGAACTTACGATCACCTCTTCCAGTTTTTGGGAAGAATAATCCAGTTGTATATTTAAAAGTACATTTTCTTTTTCAGGAGTAATTTCTATTTCCTGGGAATATCCATCAGATCCACCCTTTGCAACCTGTATCGTATATTTTCCCGGTGGAAGATTTTTGAGTTCAAAATTTCCGCCTGCTCCTGCAGTAGTGGTTATATTCAGTTCCTTTACTTTTACGTCAACGCCTTGTCCAGTGTTTCCGTCAGCTGTTGTTACAGTACCTGTAACAGAGCCATTGTTTCCCGCTTTCTCCTGTGCCATAGCCATTGAAGAAATGAAGGCAAACAAAATAAGTAATTTCAATTTCATTATTATTATTTAGTCTTATTATTAATAGCGTGCAAATTACTGGAATTAAACTCACTAAAACAAGACAAAATTTGAGTTTAAGGAAATTATAATAAAATTAAATATATCCCTGATTGGTGGGTGGTTAGAGGTTATGCGATACAGTGGTTTATTGGAAATAACTCTAAAAAAACGATCCTGCTTTATTCAAGCAGGATCGGGTGTGTTTTGTTTGTTGTTTTTTTGAACAGGGAGAGATTTATTCTTCATTTGGTATTGATACTCTTTTATTCCAATATTATTTTATCAATGAGCCAATCCAAAGAATCCCTACTAACAATGATTTTTTATTACTTTATTGCAAGACCATTTGGAGTTATTTTATCATTTATATGAAGTATAAAACACAAAAACCACGCAAAATGCAAGGTTTCATTCTTATTTGCTGGCCGGCTGCAAGTTTACTATATCTGGACAATCTCTAAAAAAGGGGTAAACAGTTTTTAAAAATTTCACTGTTTTACCTTCGTCGTCATAATAATATTTTTCTTTTCTCTTTCTGATCAATATCCAAGGTTTAAGTGAATAATCTGAATATAAAGTATCCTTAGAAGGCGTTATAATTGCATATGCATACTCTTTAAGTGAACTTTGTTTTTCTTCTCGATAGGTCTCTATATTATTTAAAAAATCTGCTTTTTGCATAAACAAAAACATATGTTCATCATCATATAGCCAAAACTTTTTTTTACTTATTTCAGTAGAATACATATCAATCCCCATAAATTTCACTATTTGTGTTTTAGACGAATCACTAGTGCTATTATTTTTTGTTTTACAAGAAAACATTAACATTAGTAATAGACATAAAAATATTCTATACATTTTATTTTTTGATTTTATTAGACAATACATCTGTTGTTTTAACGTCAGTCCCCCTGTAATTATTTCCTGGGTTCTCCCTCGCTGGCGCTAGCGTCACGCTCGTTGCCCATTCACTAATTACAAATTTGAATCTATTTCCAAAATTTCCTGATCATTATTATAGTAATTTCTTACACTACTATATTTCCATTCATAAGGCTCTGTTACAAAACTACTTTCAGACTCACTTAACTTTTAATCATAAATAAAAATTCGAGAAAGTATACCTTCTCGGATTTATTTATAGATTGTTAATCTTTATTCGGACACGAGCGTGACGCTCGCGCCAGCTGGGGGAAGAGCATTTTTCTGTAATTTCCTTCCCGATTTTTCTTTACAATACAATTCTATTTTTTGAAGCCTATCTGAAATTTTTTCTTCCAGCCAATATTCATTTTTTTCTGTCAAGTCTTTTCGGATATAATCGAAAGTCTTTCTTCTGAAATTATGAGTTTCTGAATCGGACTTAACAGCTTTGAAATTAATGGAGGTTCTCATTCGTAACTTAAAAACACAAATTAGTAAACCAACTCAATATCATTTAAAATATCGCATTAACTGTCTTTGTTTGGCTTTAAGTTTTAATAACTTAAATTAAAAAACCACTGCTAGTTGCAGTGGTTTTTTTTAATTTTTCTGATTTACTATTAGAGATAAGGAATAAAAATTATGTCCTAACAAAGTTAGCAACTCCATTCATAAATTTATACTCTTTTTTAATTTACCTTTTAACTAACCACATCTATTTGAAAATCAAATAAAATACCCATATTTTTATCTTGCCGTATAAAAATAACGGGTAATTTTTAAGTTACCCGTTTGTGAATTATTTCATTAATATCTAAACATAATTTTACCTACATTTATTATTGTAAGAAAGTACAGTAATATTTTTATTATTGCTGTAAAGACATCTATAATGAGGATCATAATGATCAAAACTCGGTTTGAATTTATATATAATTTTTACTTTTTCAGCGGATTTATTCTTATAAAAGTTATTGACATCTATATGCTCATTCTCAACAAGTAAATATATAGTATCCTTTTTTAAAATTTCAACACCTTTCATATGTATCATTTTAAAATTAGGTTTATAATCTCCTATTTCAATAAAAGTACTATCATTCCTTTTTGAAAAAAAAAGGCATATGCTATTTGACTCTTCTGCTTGCATTCTCCTTAAATCCTCTTTGTAAGATAAAATCTCTTTTTTAAGGATATTATTAATTATTATACTTGGATAGGAATATTCCGTAATATTTTCCTCTTTCTTTTCTTTACAAGAAAACAAAACGAGAAAGACCAAAAGTACTTTACTTTCTTCTAAAAGATGTTGTATCATAATATATAAAATGTGGTCTGTTATCTGGATTTGATATGTATATCCATGGATTAGCTTTGATCTGGCTACCGTAATTTTCCAGTAAATTTTCTTGGGTTACTCTATCTCCCCTAGCTGGCGCGAGCGTCACGCTCGTTGCCCATTCACAAATTACAAATTTAAATCTATTTCCAAAATTTCCTGATCATTATTATAGTAATTTCTTACACTACTATATTCCCATTCATAAGGCTCTGTTACAAAACTACTTTCAGACTCACTTAACTTTTAATCATAAATAAAAATCCGAGAAAGTATACCTTCTCGGATTTATTTATAGATTGTTAATCTTTATTCAGACACGAGCGTGACGCTCGCGCCAGCTGGGGGGATCAATATGCTTGTTAGAAGTCATATCTTCAAAATAAGTAGAGATGATACTTTCATATATGCATTTATCTTGTGATAGGACAATACTATGACAACTAGTTGTTAAAATTAATAGATAAATTATCGCTAAAATTTTCTTCATAATCTATTTTTTTTATTAATTCCCTCTATAATTAGAAATTTTTCATTATTGTATATTGATTTTTTTTCTTTT
Organism: Chryseobacterium sp. FW101-FHT12H09; assembly: GCF_058790395.1. Classification (NCBI taxonomy): domain Bacteria; kingdom Pseudomonadati; phylum Bacteroidota; class Flavobacteriia; order Flavobacteriales; family Weeksellaceae; genus Chryseobacterium; species Chryseobacterium sp. FW101-FHT12H09. Next base: position 153,797 of record NZ_JBYTCP010000001.1, read on the forward strand.
ATAAAGTTTTAATATTTGGCAATGAAGAAATAGTCGTACTATCTGTTAAATTACCCTTTACAAATTTATATTCCTTTTTTAACTTATCTGTAGTTATATAAAAGTTAGGAACATCTATTTGAAAGTCATATATAAGACCAACATCTTTAAATGGCTGATCGTAATATTTATCACTAACCATAATTAATCGAAACTGATTAAGTGGCAAAATATGATTTCTACGTAATAAAGAAATCCCATACTGCAATTCTCTTGAACTTTTACTATAATTATTTCTACTATCTAAAACTGTGTCAATCTTAGTTCTTATATTCAAAGAGGTAGAATCTTTATTTATAGTGTATGTTTGAAAAAGACTTGTACTGCTTTTCTCATTTTTTAACGTTACTAAAGTATCCTTTAACCATTTTTTGTATTTCATTTGTGGAGCAATATTCATAGAAGCTTTCGTTACTATTTTTTTTTGATCACTTTTACAATTTAATGTAATTAGAAAAAATCCAACATAAAGGAATGAGCTTATTTTCATTTTATTTTATAATTAAATCTAGTTTTATTCTGTATCTTTTCTCCTCTCCCGCCAGTAATATTTTCATAAATTGTTCCTCCTAATATTTTTGTTGCGGAAATATCATAGTTATTGGGGCTATAATTAAATTGAGAAACATCCACTGCTCCACCATTATCATTTTTAAATTTTGTCAATAAACCTTTTGACGATTCACTCCATGTATAATTTCTATGAGAGTTTGGCCATGTAGAGAAAATCAAATCTGTTCCATCCCAAGCATTTGCACCATTACTATAATCTTTAAAACCACTTAGTCCCTTGGAATATCCATAAGCATTTATTGCAGATTCAATTGCAAATTTAGAGTTTCTCTCACTAAAGCTTGAATTCACAAAATTAGAAAAGTCTTTTTGGGTTGCTCCTTGGGCAAAGCTATTGTCGTACATAACGATATTTTCTAGAGAGTTCAAATCTCTGGAACCACCAGCTTTTAAATAATTCATTATAACATTACCAATTGCTAATGATTCTGTTCTATCTCCATCCGATTCTCGATTTATTGCAGAAGCTAAACCTAAAAATACCTCATTATTAATTCCTTCTAATTCTACTAAGTCTTTTTTAGCATAATGATGCTTTCCACGAGAATCTGTGCGGAATTTGCTATCATCAATAACATATACTTTTTGATCATTGATCCCATCCCATCCTAAGTATTTTCCGGATTTTGAATAAATATCTCCAAAAGGAGCTCTTCCATCAGGGTCAATAAATCTGATTGGGTTATCAAATGCATAATTATAAGGAGAATATCTTCTCATTTTATCTGCCAAAGGATCCACAACTCCCCATCTTCCTAAATCAGCCATGTAGAATCTTGCTCCATAGTCATAAAAACCAGTCTCTTGCAATTCCTTCCCATTATATTTGTAATTACGATATCCTCCTAAACTGGATTTACTTCCGCCTATATGGTTTGCGCCAAAAGCATAATAGTTATTCGTATCTGTAATTTCAAGAATTCCATCACTGTTTTTAGCATAACTTACCCTTGCATTTCCCAGATGATCTCTATACTGGTAAATATAGCGATTTTCTGTGAAGCTATAGAAACCTTCAGAAGTTGGAACAAAGTCGAGAACCCATTGTGGAGTTATGGGTTTTGTAGAGTCAATAAGACCACCATCCTTAAAAGCTTCCTGCTCAAATGCAACACTTGTACGACACCAGGTACACTGAGTAATTTCAGAATATGTGTACTGAAAGCCATCCAAATAATCGGTTATATTAGTCGTTATCGTGGGATTCCCTTTATTCCCTCCACTAGTATTGGTTTTACGAACCTTTACGCCATCTGCCCTGTATAAATAATCCAATCCAAAACTGCTAACTCCTCCAAACGGATTACTCTGTGTGATGGAATATGAATCCGATAAGCTAAGGTAGTTATAACCAATTGCATTGATACCTTTATCTTTCATATTAATCATGCTTCCATTCAGGTCATAATCAATAAAATTGTTTCCACCTTCGTAACCTGTATTGTTTGGGTCGTTTTCAATAACTTGATCCAGACGATTTCCTGCATATTGATATTCGAGATCATCAATCTTTGTAGCTGTTAATGAAAATGCCAGTGGAGCAAATCTTTTCAGGGTCATAATATTTCCATTCAAGTCATATGTCAGATATTCATCAAAATAATTTGAATTTCCTGTTGTTGGCTCTTTGTAGAAAGCATTTTTCAGCCTGTTCAGATTGTCATATTCATAATTATATCTTTTTAAAATACCATCTTTTGAATTTGCCCAGTCAACCTCTGCGATATTCCCGTTAAAGCTTCCTGGAGCTATATTTGAAGACACAGGATTATTGTATCTCATTTCATATCCAAACAATTTTCCGTTAAGATTGGCTGGATCATTAATCTTGGTCATCCAGCCACGGATATTATAGTTATATATGATATCCTGCAAAGGACTGGAAACTGTAATTCCTCCGACTTTTTTATTAGTAATCTGAGAAAGTTCGTTGTATGTATTCTGAGTCAAATACTCAACAAGATTATTGTCAACCTGATGGGTATGAGTCAATAATCTGTTTTGAGTGTCATAGGTGAAGTTTTCTGTGATTAATCTGTCCGTATTAGTATCTAACCTTTTGTGTCTAGTAACCGTCTGCTGAACGACTCCTGCAAAAGTCAGTTTAGAGTCAACTTTTGTACGTCCTCCTAAATGATTAATAGAGTAGGATCCAACAGTTCTTCCTTTTTTATCATAGTAAGTATAGTTTTTTGTCCAATTATCGTCTTCTATGTTCTTTATCAAATTCATGACAGGAAGACTTTTGGTACTCAACCCATCTGGATCAAGAGTACCTGTTAAAGTTGGCTCGTTTAAAATATCTGTTGGAAAAGCAGGATTAAAATCATAGCTTGGATACGTGTCATAGTAATTAACACTTAAAACCTTATCTATGGTAGTAGGATATACTGAATTCCCATAATACACAGACATTCCACTGTTTGTAAATCCTGTCGTATTACGATCTTCATTAGAAGGCTGTCCCTGATTGATATAATAATCCACACTATCTTGAACTTGAATTCTTACAAACTGAGCACCAATATCAGCTATCCCAGTATAAACTACTCTTGAAAATTTATCATATTTAGTAAACACCCACTTCCCCGATGGCTTCATAACAGCATCTTGAGTCATTACTAATCGGTCTGCTTTATCATACACCATATATTCCCAACCCTTGCCTGGCAGTTTCTTTTCAACCAGTCTATTCCAGCTGTCATAACGGTATTGATAACAAAGATCATTAAGTACAGAATTGGGATCTAAAACAACAGCCGCTTTTGGCGGAATAACAAAGGCAAGCTGATTATATTCATTATAAACATAATAGGTATCTGCATTTTCTGTAGCACTAATTGCTTTTCTCACCAATAAGACCTGTCCTTCTGCGTTTTTAAATTCTATCGTTACATTACCATCCTCATCAGTTACAATATTTTTGTACAATTGAGCATTTCCATAGTTAATAGATTGGCTAACACTGTTTTTGATTGCTTTGTCCTCCCAAGCAGTAACGATGGTATATTTTTTAACGGCATCTCCAGTGGTATTGGTATCATAACCGAACTGGACAGGTTTGTTATCCCAGGCAATTCCGAACTGCTTTTGTCTAAGAATACGGTCTAATGGAGAGTTTTCCAGTTGTTTCTCCGAAAAAGCTTTTTCGTTCGTGTATGTTCCTGTGGGGTCACCTACAGGAAAATCACTCAACCCTAGAGTCTGGGGATAAATTGCTCCATCATTTGTTGATTGCTGTGGTACAGGCAGATATTCTCTGGTCTGTCTTCCAAATCCATCATATAAAATAGGCGTTACAACATCTTTCCCTAAAGGAGATGTTTTTATATTGACTATCTGCTTAGGTCTGCCTAGCCCATCAAAATATTGAACGGTTTCTGTGCTTTTTGTTGGAGTAGTTCCATTATAGTCAAGATAAGTCTTGCTGTAAACATAGTTTTCTTTTATATCTAACTGCGCATATGTTATATTTGAAAATAGTAAAGCACCTATAGGAATTATTATTTTTTTCATGGATTTGTTTTTAATAGACGTTATAACTAAAAGTAATGTTATATGGAGTACCTGTAGAAGGACTTCCGCTACCTAGCCATCTTAATACAGTCTGTCCTGATCCAGGATATAGAGTGACCTGCCAATTTCCAGAAGATTTACTAACTGTGGTAGTTGGCCAACATAGACTAGGTATATTTCCTAATTGTACTGAATCGGACCAATTCACACCTTGATTTGAAGTAACCATAAAGTTTAATTGAGCATTAACAACATTATTTACTTTTTGAAAAGGTGCATATTGTATCATAATATACTGACTGGAAGCCAGAGCATTGAAATTACAATATGGATAATAACAAGTTAAATTTGAATTAGCATAATTCTGACCATTTAGATTAATGTCATCTAAAGCTTTTTGATCAGCGTCTTCCTGACTTATGGTGGACAAATGCTTACCTTCAGGAACGGTATAGGTTATAGAACTTGATATCATACCAGCAGCACAATTATTTTTTGTAAATGGCTGGCTTTTCGTAGCATTATAATATGTTGTTGGGGCATTATTATATTTATATTCTTTAAGTACTTTTCCCTTATTATCCACAACTTTCTCTAATCGATTGGCCAAATCATAACTATAGTTTTCTCTTATTCCATTTGGAGGAGTAATACTTGTCACCCCGATTAATGGATTATAAGTATAGGTTGTTATGTTGTAGTTTGCAAAAGCAGGGGTTTTTCTAAAATTATCCAGCGCCTCAATGAGCAATTGCTCAGAAGGTATATCAATATCTGCGTTAGATTTTATGTAAATAGGCAGGTCTGTATATCCTGAAGATGAGCTGTTTACACCTAAAATAGACATTATATTACTATATGTTTCACCTTCTATTTTAACAATAGGTAAAGTTTGGTTATATCCCCAAATAATTGTGGTTGGTTTGCCATCTTTACTGGTATATTGTAGAATATTACCCTTGGGATCATATAAGTCATAGGTGATTTGTGTAGTTGGAACAGGAGTAGGACTATTCAAATCTTTAAGATTATATGATAATACCGATTTTGGTAGAGGCAAACCATTAGTATGTATATTAGCATCTGCTTGAGAAACAGGATAAACTGTTTCCCACTTGGTTAGAATTTTATTTGTAGGATTGTCTATTTTCGTTGTCTCTGTAACCAACGGAATTCCCACCATATTCTTGCCAATCAAATATTGATTATTTATTGTAACATCATTTGCATAGTGATATGTTTTAGAGATTACTTTATTGTCAGGATAGGTTGTTTCTTCTTTCTTTAGAACGTCATCATTAGAGTCATCATAAAAATACTTTGTATTAGTGGTGACATTTCCATTATTGAAATAATCTTTTCTCGTCTCCGAATCTAAATAATGATTGTAAAAATAAAATTTATAAGCCGAAGCATTAATGACATCACAGGTGTTATCTAAAGCTTGACCTTGCCCATTCCAACCCATTGGAACAGGACCAAAAGGGCGTCCATTAATTTCGATTATTCTGGCATGTTGTGAAAACCTTGCAGGCGTACTGTTATAATTATACGTTGTTTCAGCTAATAATTCCTTAGTGTTCGTATACTCCTTTTTAAACAATATCTTCATTCTTTCTTTTTGGAGAGAGCTGAAAGAATTTATTCTAGTACCATTATTTTCAGAATAGTCCGTATATGGACCGATCCATACATAATTATTGGGTCCTTGTGTGATCCTTTGCCTTTGCGCCATAGACATTACCACGTTATCAGGTTTTTGATCAATAAAGCCATTATCTTGGTTACTGAATGCATATTCAGTAACTCCTCCATTACTTTCTTCTTCGTAAACTTTTGAATATACAATATGGGACCCATTAGTGTAATTTAATGGCCAACCTACAGGTGAAATCTCCCTATAAACACCTTGCATATGATTGTAATCTGTCGTATTTGACAAAACCCCGCTAGAATTTAAGTTGCTAGCCATAAGATCCTTAATATAGTAAAACTTTCTCTGGGTAGGCACATTTGAAAAACTATAATCAATCATCTGGCTCACTCTGAAACCTCCTGCTAACCCTCTGGGATAAACCTCACTGATGAAAAAATCATTGTTATAATTAGTTATTTTTGTATAATCATGAGGTTCATAATAAAAACGAGTGCTTCCCCCAGTTGGATAAGAAATTTTTTCTAAAATTTCGTTTAATTTAAAATTCGGTTCTTTTGCTTGTCGATATGCCGCCGCTATAGTATTAAAATCTGAGGAATTTACCGCATAGAAATTAAATGTCTTATCATTGAAATACCCCCAGTGATCAGTATTTCCGCTATTAAATTTTGGGAATAAGTTATTATTATACTGGAATTCATATTTATTGTTTTCTGCTTCACCAATTTTTATTTTTTTTAATTTTAATCGTCTTGCAGGGTTTTCATCATACTCAAAGCGGATAGTTTCCACATTCTTATTGTTTACAGCATAGGAAATATTATCAAGTTTGTTCCAATGTTTAGAATTATAATAGCTATCAGGAGGCTTAATTTCATTTCCATCACTTAGGTATACATTTTCGTTGGTAAATTCAAGGCTATTTGCCAAAGATCTATTAAATTTTATCTCAGCATTATTAAAATTAACCTTATCTAAATAACAAAACTCTCCTTCTTCAAAGCTTGAAAGATTAAAACAATTACTGTTATCAAGATCTTTTACGCAACCGCTAGAACTATAACCACCATATGTAAAACGTTTGTACCCCGAATATGAGCTTCTAAAATAGATGAGTTCTGCAGATTTATTGTAACTAAAATCAACATTTTTTCCGGTTGAATATTCGATTTTAGTTAAATGCCAATTTTTAACATATTTATAAAATGCTGCAGCAATCTTTGGATTTTGAGTCTTTTTTCTACTTCGATAAACCTCAATTGCTGAATATTGATTTCCAAAAGTATACTTGTTCCCAAATCCATCCGTAATGATAAAGGAATATATGAAATGGTCCATACCGTACTCATTATCTTTTAATGTGTTTGTAATGGACAAATTAGGTGTGTCAGAGTTTACAATCCATTTTCCTTCATGATTTTTAATAAAAGTACCAGATATGCCATTGATAGAAAAGCTAAAAGTATCAGGATTTAATGCTTTTTCATTATATTCATATCCAGATGAATATGATTTTAGCTTATCTAACGAATTCCAATCCCCTGAATTCAAAAGACCATATTTATAATAATAAGCTTCTGGATCAGATTCATCTGCCACACCGCTCAAATTTCTTGTAATAGTCCCTGAAGCGCTTAAATTCCATGCCAAGCCCGTCCATGAAGGATAAGTATCGGGCTTATTGAAGGCAATATCGTAATTAAGATTTAAATCAAAATTGTTTACATGATCAATTTTTAAGGATAGTAAACTGATATTGATATCAGGCTTACCTAACGCATGATTTAAATTAGTTCCTCCATATACTTTAAATTCACTAGAGTTTGGGCTTTTAGAAAATTCAGGACTATAAAAGCCCTCCTCACCATTAAACTGTCCTTTTACTAATGATATTGAAATGAGACAAAATAGAAAAAAAAATTTCATAATTTACTTTTTAATAATTTTTGCATTTGCGGTTTTATTCGTGTCTGTTTTAATCGTGATGAGATAAGCACCTTGAATCAGATTCTGAGTATTCATCTTGGTCACTTTATTCTTGGTTTTCAAGCTTTGTAATTGTCTTCCGCCCATATCATACAAGGTGATATCAGCTTCTTTAAAATCAAATCCTATTTCCACATAAGCATAATCCGATACAGGATTCGGATAAATTTTAATATCTTGTTTTTCGATCAATTGATCAATTTGCTTATCTCCAAGTTTGACAATCTTCCAGTTCTCTTCACCTAATTCCTCTGCACTTGTTCCTGCTAAAACAATCGATCCGTCTCTGTTTAATTTAATATCAGATAACCTTTCTTCTCTTTTTCTGGATTCTCCTTTTACATGTTTTCTCCACTGCTCATTTCCATCCTCATTTAAATACAACATCCAGAATGTTTCATCATCTGTTTCTATTCTTCCTTCCGCTTGTGTATAACCGCCTAAAAGAATCCCTTTTGAAGTTTTATCATCACCAGAATGAATCACACTCATTCCCATTAAAACATCTCTGTTTTTGAAATTGTAAGATTTTTGCCACTGTTCGTCACCTCTTTCGTTTAAAGAGATTAACCACAAGTCTGCTCCCTCTTCAATCCCAACGGTTTTATTTCCTGATCTCTCTGATCTTGATTCGCCACCAATGATATATCCGTTTGAAGTTAAAGCAAGTGTTCTTACATGATCATCACCTTTTCCTCCATAGTTCTTTTCCCATTCTACTTTTCCATCTTTATTAAGCTTAATGATCCAGTAATCGCCTTCTCCAAAGTTTTCCGTCTTCTTGGATTCACCTTGATTACTTCTGGAATAAGCTCCCAACAGAGCTCCACCATCTTTTGTAGGAATCATTTTTTCAACCTCGTCCAGTCCATTTCCACCTAAAACTAATTGAGATAATTCTTTCCCGTTTTTATCTAATCTTACGATCAAAACATCTTTAGATCCATAACCTTTTGCTGAATTTTGAATATTTCCAGCTACAAAAAATCCTAAATCGGTAGTCTGAATTACTGTTCTTGCTTCTTCATCGGACGTTCCTCCAATTGTCTTCTGCCATAATTCATCCCCAAATTCATTGATTCTGATTACCCAGATATCTGATCCGCCCTTTGATTCTTCTTTTTTATCTAACGCCTTTCCACTATAAGAAGTTCCAGCAAGAAGAAATCCTCCTTCCTGGGTATTCACTGTTGCCGATAAAAAATCATGATTTTGTCCAGAGAAAAACTTTTCCCAGACCTCTTCACCTCGTTGATTGAGTTTTACCAAATGAAAATCGTAACCGTTATTCTGTTTGTTTTCCGTTGAGAGTTTCTGTGATTGAATAGTACTCCCCGTAATCAAATACTGCTGATCGATTGTTGTCGTCACCTGACTTAGGAAATCCTGAGTAGAGGATTTGATGTTCTTTTCCCAAACTATATCTTGAGAATATAATGTAGCAGTAACGCATAAGGTTAATGCACTCATATAGAGTTTATACATGGTTATCTGTTTGTTTTTAGTTTTACTTATTGGTTATTTTAAAACCGTTCAAATTTAACACTTTTTAGCATTCATTAATTTCACATTAAAAAGAATTAATATGAATTACATCATGTTTTTGACTTATCTTTAAATTATTACATTTCAGATATTACAAAGCTATTCCAGCAAAGCGACAGAACCTGTCGTGTTATAATATAGATGCAAATAACAAAGAAAAAGTTGGAGAGCTTTTAAATTTACTTACATGAAAACTTGACATAATAAAGAATACTGCTTCAAATAAAGCAGTATTCTTTGTATTTTATTTCTTTTAAACTCCTAATTCAAATAATTCTTCAGCCAAACCCCTTTCTGGTACATAATCGCGGCCATATACACATTGTTATTGTTGTTATGCGCGCTGCAAATCGGCATGATGTAAACAGAGTTAGAGCCCTTGGGCTCTGCTTTTGCGGTCTTTCCCAGGATTACATGACCTCCAACCAAGTTTGTGTTACAGGTAACCGGACTGTAATTAAGGGAAGTACAATTCGTAGGATTTCCGTACTGATCGCTCCACAATCTGAGCCATGTTTTACTGGCGATCTTAGGATCGTTGGTACTGCCGATGACATTGGCAAAATTCTCATTTTTGTTGAAGGTTACTTCCCCACCCCAGACGGAATAAATAGATCTTTTTACGAATTCATTTCCATAATGCTCTTCAGGGTTATAAAAGCCGGCAAACAAGCCATTCTTATAGAGCAATTGAAGATCATCATTCTCTTCGGGACTGAGTGCGGGTGGCGGCGTCTTCACCTGAACCGTAAGATCTTCCTTCAGAAAAGCATCGATCAAAGCCTGATTGGCCTCTTTCACGGTATTCGCGAAAAGCTGATCCAAGTTAGGGGTCATGGGTGTATTGTAATTCCAGTTGGGATTATACAGTGCTTTTTGAGTACTGATCTTGGTTTCCGATCCTCTTTGGTAAGCATATTCCATGGTTCCTTCCGGGTAGGTGGTCAGGCAGACAGCATCTTCTGCCACATATTCCGGGCCGCTGATGGTGATTACCTGATTTTCTTCCTCGTAGTTGTAGGTAAAAGAAAGCTGCGCCATCAGATTGGTATTGTTAAGGTATAAAAGTTTTCCAACTGGTATGGGATGCGTATCTACGGTATGCGTTCCGTTTTGTATCTCAAAGGATATGGTGTATCCGGTTTTCTGAAGATCTGCGGACTCATTGTGATAATCCGGAGATAAAGGTAATGTGAGGGTAATGGTTTTCATGGTAAATGTTTTAGTTTTTAACTTTAATCATAAGGCTTTCAGTTCTGCGAACAGGTCAAAATAACGAAGAAAAAGCCGGAGATGCTATAGTATAAATAACCAAATGGTGAGTTACGTAGAAACACGTAGAGCTGAAAAACACTCCATTTTACCACAAAAAAATACTGCCTCGTTGGAAACAGTATGTATATTGATGATCTGTTTTTTTGAACAGATTTATTTTCCAGATTTTAATCTTTTATTTTCTTCTTTTAAAGCTTCGATCTGCTCTTTTAGAAGGTTGATATATTCCTGTTGGTTTTCTAATAAGTAATTAGGAACATTACAGAACTGATTATAATTGATACTTGAATTATCATTTAAAGTAGAGTTCTCGTTATGCTGAATCTGAGCTCCTCTTTCTTCTTTAATATCCTCTACAGAAACATCCAAAGCCTTAGCCAACTTCTCCCACTCGTCCTCAAATATTTTGACATCCCCACTCTCCTTTCGGCAATAATTGGAAACATCCGTTGATAAGATGTTTGACATGTATTCCTGAGTGTATCCTCGCTGCTTTCTTAGACTTCTTAGCTTTTCCATAGTGGTTTGTTGTGCTTTGTACAAATATAGAGAAAAATGTTTTTATGTGAGGGATTGGCTGTCTAGTTAAAAGAAATCTTTTAAGAAGTTGATGATGTCTTAAATAGGATTAACCTACGGGCTACTAAACCTTATGGTTTAACCTCTGATTCTAACAAGGATCAGAGGTTTTTTTATTTCCAAACTCAACGGAATCTCCACGGATTAAAAAAAAACTCATACATGAATTTGTACGAGGCCAATTTCGAAAATATTTCTTGATTTCTAAAACTTTTGTTTCTTTAAAAATAGTTTGGATTTATTCGATATCTCACGACATATTAAATAAAGAAACTTTCGTATGATATTTACTTTAATAGCATTTATATTATTCAATTAAAAAACTGCCGTTTAGTTTTGCACTTGAGCCCTCTGACAAAAAACTCTTGTTATCAGATATTTTTTAAACTAAAGAATATTGCAAGAATAAATAAAGCTAGTAAAATTGTTACATAAATATAGCTTGTCCCTCCTTTCTTAAAGATATATCCTCTTTGTTTTTCGATTTCGAAATATTTTTCTTCAGCATTTCTTAGAGTTCTTTTCGCTTTTTTGATATATAAATTATTTCCAATAACTCCTAAAGTTATTAAAAAAACAATAGTAGCCGAAAAATTTACCAGCTTTGTTTGCTCAATTCCAATAAGCTTTGTTAAAACTAAATTTTCAAAAATTGTTTCCAAATAAAAAACAAAAAAAATAATAGAAAATTCCAGATACATTTTTCGATATAGAAACCACAAGGCACCAAATATTAAAGCTGAATAACTAAACCTAAACTTTTTTCCTTGTTCATAGTATTTTAATTGCTCCAGATAGTAGGAGTTACTTTTTTGAAAAAAAATTTCATACAGTTGTATTTTATCCATTAGTTTAATTAGTATTTTATCTTTTTTTGAGATTATGTCTTAGTATCTACGACGATAACCTAGACTAATTCTATAAGTATTCGCTGTGCTTTTTGAAACGCCCAAAACCTTTGCAATTCCTTCATCTGATAATTGAGCTTCTTCAATTAAAAGTTTTGTTGCTTTTTTCCTAGCATCTAAATAAGCTTCTTTTCTAGAATTAGAAATGAAATCTAACCTATTGATACCAGTCTCTGATTCTATAGCTTTTAAAATCCGATCAATTAATTTATCTTCCATAGTATCATTACCAGTTAATCGATCTATTAATTCCCCAGGTTCCCACTTTGACAACTTTTTCATAATTAGAAAAAAGTGCTAGAAATAAGATAATCGTTGCTATTACTGCGAAAATAAAGAGTTTCTTTTTTTTCATAAATATTGAGTTTTTATTATCGTTTTTTGAGATTCATTTATTCATTTTTTAATATTTTTCCAATTAATCTACAAGAAGAAATATATTCGACATCATCATAAATATTTTCTCTCATTCTTTTAAGTTCTGCTTCTACATCAACATCATTAGTTTGCGAGGAAATTAATCTGCTGAAAAAATCAAAATCATTATAATTTCTTCTGTGTGGATCAATTAATTTTTGCAAAGCATAATTAAAATCCTTAGCTGGCTTTATAATATTTAAAGAAGGTGACTCATCTACATTGTCTCCTACGACATCAACAAATAAGGGTGTTTCAATGATAGATAATGGCTCGTAGACAATGAAACGCCTTATAAAGATATCATCGCAGTATTTTATTGCATCAACTAAATGTAAATTTAAATCTTCAAGAAATTGTTCGTAAATATTATTATACCGTTGGTGATCCTCGCGCTTATTAAAAATCTTTAGAATCGATTTACTGTCATATAGATATGTTCCATTCAAGAATGTCTGAAATTTTTGTTCTAATAATTTAATCAAACTTTCAAATCTAATATCTGATACTTTTTTAAGTACTTTATTGAGTTCTGATTTATGTTTACTAACAACAAAACTCAATTTTTCAATAATTATATCTAACCATGCATTCAAAAAAAGTTCATGCCTGCTCAAAACGTCACTAATGTTATGCTCTATTAATTCAAACCTAAAATCATTATCCTTATGATATCTGAGATATTCGATTTTCCCTTGAAGTGCCTCGTAAGAAAATAAAGAAGAAGACACTAGTTTTCCTATTTTATCACGTCGAATAGGATGACCCACCAATTCATTTCTTATGTCTCTATTAATTGCATAATTTTCATCATTCTTTAAATCCCCCTTATTAAAATTAGTTGAAAACAATCTTAGCATATCCTCTATAAAGTCTTGCTGTACATATACAATCTGTAGTAAACTAATATGATATGAAAAAACTTCTGGCAGACCGCTTCTATCAACAGATATTTTCAACATATCAAGTGTATCGTGAAAATATCCCATCATATCACCAAAATAATTTGTTTTGGCATCTTCATTAAAATTTATTTCGCTTTGACAATATGGATAATCCCAGATATTAAAATTCCAAACATCCCTAATTGTCTCTAGTTTTTTGTAAATATTATCCATATAAATGTTAATGCATCAAGTTTTTCAGTCGATTTCTTATAATCGTTTTCTGAGATTTAATATGATATATAACGGGTTGCATTTTGGCGATAGCGCCGAATTAGAAAGCCAAAACTTTTAGACTTGCACTACCCTAAGCAAAAGCCTTTTATCATTTTCTAAGTTTATGAAAAAAGGATATATAAAAGGCTGTTGATACAAAAAAAAAGAAACTTTCATTTCTCCCTTAATCTGCCATTTCGCCATTACGATGTTAAAGGCAGTTTTTATTGTACTTTAAACAATTTATCATTCTGTGAAAGAGAAACTATTTGATAACTAGAAATATTTATACTACTTGGTAACTTATCTCTTAAAACTGATAGAATATATTGACAATTCACATCATCTACAATTTCTGTTAATAAATTAGTAATTTGATTTGAATGAACGTTTTCAATTTGGTCTTGCAAAATAAAATGTAGACACGGTATATTATTCGCATCTGCAAATTTAATATATGCTAAATCAAATGAAGCCATTTGGCTTTTTTTACTACCAGTACCAGGATTTTCTTCTAAAGTGGAAATTTTAAACTTATATATACCTCCATCATTATCGGCGCTTAAATATGAATGAACACCATCTAATTTGTTTGAAATTTCAGAAAAATATTCGTTAAATTCTTCAATTCTTTTTTGGATAACTTCATCTTTTGAAACAATATTAGTATTTATAGTTTCTATACGATCGTTAATGCTTTTTAAGTTTTCGTTAGATTTTTCCCATAATCTTTTCAATTCTTCCAGATTACCTTTCTTTTCATAATATTCATTAAGTTCATTAATAATTAACTGTAAGTCTTCAATAGCTCCTGATTTACCTAGTGCTATAGACAGTTCCTTTTCATTAGATATTAATAAATTTAATTCTCTTTTATGTTTACGAATTTCATGATCGAGTGTAGGTAACTCTTCTGTTATGTACTCAACTTTTTGTTTAATCATTTGATTATGAAAATTCACAGTTTCTTCGAAAGATTTTTGTAAATCAGGAATTAATAATTTTGCTTTTTCATATAATCTTTTTATCTGATTAGTATTAATATTACTTAAATCATTTTCAAGATCATTTTTGCTTTCAATAATCAATTCTCTGCGCAATTCTAAACGAGAAATAATTGTTGAAATTTTATTTATACTTGCTTTAATATCATTTAATTTATTTAAATCTTCTTCATATTTTTCATTAATATTAAATTGATTCTTTTTCAAATTTAATGCTTCTATTTGCTTATTTATGATAACTAAAGATTGATTGATTTGAGACAAATTACTTTCTTTTCTTAGTCTAGATTGTAATCTTTCTTCAATATTTTTATCTCTAACAAGCTGATCTTTTGATGTATCTATATCTATCCCAAACCAAAATAAATGTAAAGATTCATATATTGCATCTGTTGTTACATTTTGAGGTAAAACTCTAATGGTTTGAGTTAATTTATTTTTTTCATCTCTTATGTTTTTTGATTTTAACTGCTTAAGTGTAGGGTTTTTAGCAGTTGAATCAAATATTAGTTCTTTTAGCTTAGATGAAAATTCCTCATTCGATAAACTTTCCCCATTAATTCTTTGAATTTTGTTTTTGTAATTCAAAAAATTTCTATCTATAACTATTCTGTGTGATTTAGGATCATCAATATCTTCAACAAGAGTTAAAGTTATAATTATATTATTTTCTTTTAAAAATGATTCAATTTTTTGATTAGTATTTTTAAACTCTGGATCTATATAGATATTTTTTCCATCACCATCCAAACAAAAATCGATTAACCTCAAAACTGTTGTTTTACCAACACCATTACCAGATTCAGTTTTATTTGGGCTAAGAGTTTCGTCAACGATTAGATTGATACCTTTATGGAAAGGGATTTCTCTAATAATTGTTTCTTTATTTCGTATTACTAAACTTTCTAAAAACATTTTACAATGTGTGATTTTTCTGATTTCTCTATAGCACCAATTAAAAATAGCCAATCTAGAGTTAATGTAAATAAATTAATACTGATATTTTCATTAACTTTTAATGTATTATAAACATTGAAAAAGTCTACTTTGATTTCATCTGTCTTAGATAGAATCTCAATTATTTTACCACCTAAATAGTAAAAATCTTTTTCTGGATTAATATCTCTGCTTACTATCATAAACTTACAGGCTCTTCAAAAATTTTACATCTAATAAATGCATCGACTAAAATAATATTTATTCCTAAAACTAAATCTTCTTCAAAGAAAGCAGAATCTTTCATTTGCTTATAAATTTCATCATATACTATATTATAAATTTTATCAGAGTTTTGTCTGATAATATCAATTGAATCTAATGAATCTTTTATAAATTGACCTTTGACTCTATTATATGTTTGATGTATAACAGATAATAATTTTTCTTTTTTTATTGACCCTTGATTTTCAAGTTCTTCATATAATGAATTTATTTTACCTTGATATACTTTATAAGAGTCAATAGTTACACAACAATCTTTGATTCCATTATACGATAATTTTTCTTTTAGATCATATGTTTTGAAATCCTTTGGATCTTCAATTGAATCCAAATTAATACTAGCTATTGCATTTATTGCATTTTTTAGCATTGAAGGGTTGTTGTTTAATTTTTGAAGTAAGTAGTAACTTTCATGGTCGTTTTTCATTTTTTTCAAAATGTCAACTGTATAAACTGAAACATCATTAGTTTTGTCATGACAATGCCTACATAATAATATTAAATTTGCATAATCTGCTCGTTCTGAATCAGTCATTTTTTCATTATATCTTTCTCCACCTTCGTAAGCAGCTTCAATATGACAAATATTTGAATCTAAAGCATTATCTCTATTTACTAAAATTATTTCACATCCTGGGAAAGCGCATTTATTTCCTGATAGACCAAATAGTCTTTTTAGTGTCTTATCTGAATAATTTCTCGGTCCTTTTCCCATTTTGCAAAGTTAAAAATTTAAGTTAATTCTAGTTGTGTGGGTTTAAAATTACCGATAACGTTTGTCTTTGAGCATTGCGTCAATCCAAACTATAATAATTTCGTAAAAACCATTTACGTCACTAATATAAAAATTTATTTGATCGTTTTTTAAGATTATTTATACACTAAAACATCTTCCGCAATCAAGCATATTTTTTATAGTCATAAGCACTTAAAAGTTTTCTAAAATCTGGTCTAGTTGAATCATTTATATTTTCCCTAAGAAACACTTCTACATCATTACTACTAACATTATCATTTAATAAATTCCAAAATATACAATTTATTTTATGCGTAGATGCAACAAATTCATCTTCAAAAATATCATTTATTGAGTTATGTGTTTTTTTTGCAGAATCAGTAATTTTTGTCAAGTGGGATTGTAAATTCTTTTCTTGCTGAGTCTTCAATTCTTTTATAGACTCCAAATTTGGATTTATTTTCTCAAAACCAAAAACTGGAAAATATTGGCTAGATTGAATATTGTAATGATCTATACACTCTAACATTTGTGAATTTGCTTCATCAATTATTTCAAAGTATTTTGATAGTAATTCCTTTGCAGTATGAAAGTGATATTTGATTGTTTTATCTGATCCAATTGCAAGAACCTTATCACTACTTTTTAAGTCATCCAAATCTTCTGTAATACTTACTTTAATATCTCCTCCTGCATAAATCTCTTTAACAATATTTTGAACTTTTCTAATGTCTAAAGCACTTACAGGTAAATTTAAGTTAGAAATCGCCTCATAAATACGGCTATAATTGTCTGTTCTTACTTTATTAATTTGGATAGTTAAATTATTTTCTAAAACAATATCATGCTCTACAACATCAACTTGTTCAATATTTTCTCCATACTCAATTAAGAGGAAGTTTCGTTTTATCTGGGTCGCTGCTTCTGAATTTGGCTGTACATATGAAAATATAGTTCTAAGAATTTTCTTTATGTTTTCATCACCTACTCCATAACCTAAAAATATTATTGGATTATGTATAAATAATGAAAGTAATTGTGCTCGGATTAATTCATATCTTTTCTCAAAAAACTCATAGTCAGACTCCGTAATTATAATTTTTTCTGGATTTTCAAAACATCCGTGAATTTTATACACCGAACCATAAGGATTGCTAAGAAGTATGTTATTGCCAATAAGTTTATCAAATTCAAAGACATACTCAATTAAACCATCATAATTTGTAGTTATTATAGAGCCAATATTTTTTCTTATTTTTTTAAAAATACGTAGTTCTGGTTCTTTATCATTCTTTAATTCTAGATTTGACAATAATTTTGAAATGTAAATTTTGAATCGACTTAAGCTAATTCCTTCATCCATTTTCTGATAAAAAATATCATTTATTTCCTTGAATTTACCATTGCGATCTACCATTAAGCTTTCATTAAATTCCTTCTCAATAACAGTCGCAATTTTTGTATAGTCAAATGCCCCATCCTTCTCAAATTGAGACTTAATATCTAAATAATATTCTTTATTGCCTTTAAAATCTATGCATATTTGCTTTAATAATCCATCCCAGGTAAATGAATTTTTCAGATATCTAAGGCTTATGCCGGTTCCAATAAATAGCACGGGATGATTTCTATAATGGCTTATAAATTCCTCAATGATCATGGTTATTTTTATATTTTTTTTAAGTGTTGTAATTGTAATACCTTTTTCCAAATGAAGAATATTCGGTAATTTTTTCAATTTCGAAATTTTTATTAGCTTTTAAATTTTGATATAATTGATTATTTTCTTTTATAATACTAACTTTTAACTATTTTATAAAAAGTTGCTTTACTTCCAATATTAAATGCTTTCATAATTTCCTCAATTGGAACATTCTTACTTTCATAGGAGCTCTTTACTAAAGGTGCAATTTTTTTATATTTTTCGGTCATACCCTTTGGTCTTCCTCCGTTTTTCCCTCTTGCCCTCGCTGACTTCAATCCTGCATTTGTTCTCTCAATCAAAACATTTCTTTCGTGCTCAGCTAAAACACAGAAAATCTGGAAAATTAATTTTCCACTTGCTGAACTTGTATCAATGTTTTCAGAAATAGATTTAAAATATATTCCTTTTTCGTTCAGCTCTGTCACAAACTGAATTAGCCCAACTGTAGTCCTCCCGATCCTGTCTAATCTCCACACTGCTAAAGTATCCCCTTTTCGTACGAAATTTAATAAATCGTTAAGCTGCGGCTTTTCTGATTTAACACCACTAACCTTGTCAATAAAAATTTTTTCAATTCCTAAACTCTTTAAGGCATCAGTTTGTAAATCAAGATTCTGTTCAAACTTGCTTACTCTTGCATATCCAATTAACATAAGTTCACTTTACTCATTATAATCAAATATAATGTAATTTGATTTTATGTACAACGAAAATGGACTAAAATGAAAATAAATAAGCTTTGATATCCTTCATCAAAACTAGTACAGAAAACCGACTCTTTTTTTATTATAAATGCAACCGAAAAAATAATGAAAAATTCGAGATACTTAAGTTTCCCGAATTATTATGTAAGATGTTATTCATTGGACACGAATAAGGATGGATGACCGAATGTGAGATTTCTTTTAAACCCTTTCAATTTCGGCAATTAAGACGGCTTATTATTAGTCATCGCTGCGAAAGATGCCTCTAACTCTTCTTCTGTTTCGGGTAGCTGAACTTTTAACCCTCGTGTAATGCGGGATTGAATGTCTTCTGCAACTGGTTTGAAGATTTCATGATACTTCTCAAAAGCAGTTCTATAGTCGTCATTTTTGTTAAGCTCTTTTGCTAATAACGTTGCGCCCTGTAAAGCCAGACTTGTACCCATACCAGTAAAAAAACTTGGTGCATGCGCAGCATCGCCAATCAGGGCAACACGTCCTTTTGTCCAGTCCGGCATATGAATTTGACAGGCTTCATCAAAATACAAATTATCGGAATGAAGCATGGTGTCTAATATTTCAGGGATTTTCCAATTTGTATTATTGCCAAAATATTCTTTTAGAATTTGCTTGTGTTGGTCATCATTTCTATAATCCCAATCCAATTGAGGTGCCCTAAACATGAGTATAGCATTCGCTCCCTCTTTGAAATGGTAGATAACCGCCTGTTTGCCCAGCTCCCGGTATACGATTCCCGTGTTACCTGACTTGCCTGTTTGGATATGATCTGCTTTAGCAAAAGCAAAGTAAACCCCGAAAAACTTTTTGAAATTTTCTTCAGGACCAAATACAAGTTTCCTTACGATAGAGTGCGTACCGTCTGCTCCAAATACGAAATCAAAACTTCTATCCGCTCCATGTTCAAAGGATACATCAACGCGATCCTCATGCTGGATCAACGCTTTTATGCTGTTGCCGAAAACAATTTCGACTTCATCCTTAGGAACAATATCGAAAATAATATCGACCAGGTCGCTGCGATGGATTTCAATATCACCGAGATATTCTTCCAGTGCGTTGATTGAAAAAGTAGTCAGTGTTTCGCCTTTGGTATTGACAACCTCATCGGTATGGATAAATTCATGATCCTTTATTTTTTGCAATATTCCCATTTCTTTTACAATATCCAGGGCTTTTCCACGGACATCGATAGGCGAACCACCTTTTCTAAGATCCTGGCCGATTTCTACGACCGTCACCTTACAGCCAAATTTGTTTAACCAATAGGCTAACGTTAATCCGGCAAAGCTTGCCCCTGAGATCAAAACTTGTTTTTTCATAGCTTGAAAATTTAATTGTCATTGTAACATTGATAGATCAAAATTAGCAGTAACTTTACGATTAAAATACTCCAATACCTATTAAAAATAGTCGTAAAAATTATGAGTGGAGCAGATCATAAAGATATAGACCACAGAATTCTTGATTATGCAGCCAAAGTAGGACTGACTACACTGGACGAGCTACAGTATGTCGAGGTCAAACTTTTTAAAGCCTTCACGTTTTTGCCGGATATAGCCATGCATTTTGGTACGTTTAACATTAAAAAGAATTTTATCCGCAAAACCGCGACATCATCAATCAAAGACAGTATTGGTTTTTTATTTTACAACATTTTTGAGGATGATCAGACCTCTTCTGGTATAAGTACAATCAAACTGTCCGGAGATGCACCATTTGTACGGATATTCCCATTTACGATACAGCAGAAAATCAATTTTACAAAAAATACACAGGCCACCTATGTTTCCATCAGCATCAGTGCCGATTATTTGAAAAGCTTTTTAAAAGAGGAGTCTCCCTATTTTCAATTCCTGTTCGATGATACCAACAGTTTTCTGATTGAAGAATTGATGACCGATGATATTTTGCGCACCGTAAACGATATTGTGAAAAAAGAAGCACCAAGCACAATGAAAAGTTATTACTACAAAATCAAGGCGATGGAACTTCTTTTTTATTTATTTGAAAGTTTGCGCAAACGGGAAGGTTCAGTCCACCAAAAACTAAGCGGAAAGGAAATAAAATCTATTTACCAGGTACGCGACAAAATAGTTTCCTCATTAAGCCAACCGACCAGCATTGCAGAGATGAAACAGATTGCAGGAATGAATGAACTTAAGCTCCGCAGAATATTCACCCAGATTTTCGGTATGGGAATTTACGATTACTATCAGCACTTACGCATGAAAGAGGCTGCCCGGCTTTTGCGGGATGAAAAACTGTCCGTATCAGAAGCAGGCTATCAAATGGGTTTTGAAAACCTAAGTCATTTCTCAAGGGTATTTGAAAAACATATAGGCCAAAAGCCGAAAAAATACAGTAATAACCTGAAATAAAGGAAGGCAAAAATAACTCAACTATAGCGAATTTGATCATATACCAGATAGGTTATGCCTATATCGCTTTCGTGAATGTCGGATTCGTTATGCATTCTTTAATTACAAATTTAAACGAAAACATAATAATAGATCCGAGAAAATAAACCTTACGGATCAATTTACAACTTCAGCAACCACTTTAGTCTCTTTTCCTAACAAATCTTTCCTGTACTTGATCCCCCACTCACCCATCGTATCAATAATCGTATGCAGGCTTTCTCCAAAACAGGTCAGTTCATAATCCACAGAAACGGGCATGGTATTATTCTGCGTTCTTTTGATAAGGTTATTCATTTCCAGATCCTTCAATTCCTTGGAAAGGGTTTTTGAAGCGATACCTTCTACCTGCCTTTTCAAATCCATAAAACGCAATTTCCCAATGTAGTATAATTGGCTTATAATAAGGGTTTTCCATTTTCCATCAAGCAGATCCATAGTATCCTTTACTCCGCGAATGTGGCTTTTACATTTTTCGCCGATTTCAATTTTATCTTTTTTCATACCCTGAAAATTATTAATCAAAATTACGCAAATCTTCCTATAAAAATTCACCTGGTTACTTTTTTGTAACTGGTTACCAACAGGGAACAGGTGTATTTTGGAAACCTAAACACCCTAACTTTGTACCCATAAATGAGATTAAAACCTCAACAGATTTTTAATAAAAAACACGCAACATTATGTCATTACAGGAAACATTACAATGGAGATTTGCCACAAAAAGTTTTAATGGGAAAACAATAGAAAATGAAAAGATCGACCAGATCCTGGAAGCGATCCGTTTGTCGCCTTCGAGTTCAGGCTTACAGCCTTTTAAAGTTTTTGTGATCACCAATCAGGAATTAAAGGAAAAGTTATATCCCGTATCATGGGAACAGAAGCAGATTCTTCAGGCTTCTCACCTGCTGGTTTTTGCCGCATGGGATGAGTACACCCCGGAAAGAGTGAATACATTTTTTGAATTCAGCAATAAGGAACGTAACCTGCCTTCCAGTGCTACTGATGACTACCGTTTAAAACTTCTTGGTATCCTGGATCAAAGAAGTAAGGACCAGCATTTTGTAGGTGCCGCCCATCAGGCTTACCTCGCATTGGGATTTGGTCTTCTTGCCGCGGCCCATCTCAAAGTAGATGCCACTCCTTTGGAAGGATTTGACAGTGAAGCTTATGATGAGATCCTTCATCTTCGTGAGCAGGGATTAAAGAGTACAGTTCTTATGGCTTTAGGATACCGAGATGAAGAGAATGACTGGCTGGTGAATCTTAAAAAAGTAAGGCGGTCTAACGAGGAGCTGTTTATTGAACTCAATTAGAATTCAAAACCTTAAGATTTGAAACCCTATTAAATTAACATTAATGGGGTTTTTATTATTTTCATAAGATGGGTTTATTTCTAATATCCTAAAAATTATTTTTAGACACTGTGGATTTCCGTATCAGATAAAAGAATTAAACAACCAAATTTGTTTCACATTAAAAAATAGATAAAATGGTAAAAAAAATACTCTCCATTAGTGCAATCATTTTTATTTCAATAACATCCTATGGACAAGATGTGAAAAAGGAATCAGAACCTGTAAAAACCAAAATGGATGTTTTTGCATCAAAAACAGGAAGCATTACAAAATTTGTAGACACTAAACTCCCTAAATTAAAGGCTACTTATGAGTCCTCTGAAACAAGAGTCAGAAAGATCTCAAATGGTTCGTCAAACGCTTATTTCTATCAAATTGAAAAAACAGGTAAATACAATAATACAACTGCATCTATTGAATATAGTGACTTGATCGAAGTTTTAAAAGCCATAGCCATATTAAAAGCAGAAGTTAATAGTGATATTATCTCCAATCCAGATTATATGGAAAATAAATTTGTAACTGTAGATGGTTTTCAGGTTGGATATTATGTAAGTCAGGGGAAGGCTAAATGGTATATTAAATTAGAAAAGTATGGTTCAGACAACACCTTATTTATCGATAATGGAGATACAATATAAGCTGCTTTTGTAGAAGCTAAAAATAAGATTGATGATCTTAAAAAATAAGATCCTGATTCATTAATCCAAAAAAAAAGTTCACTGATTATCGGTGAACTTTTTTATTTACTTAAAATAATAACTATTCACTCAAACGTAGATGTACATTAACCAAAATTATTTTATTTTAGCCCTTAGTAAAAACTAAATCCATGAAACCTGAAAACCTGACAGCGTTAAGCAATGAAGAGCTTTTAAAGAAACTAAAAAACTTAAAAACCGATAAATTAATTAATGCTACCATTATCGGAGTTACTATCGGAATTGTAGTGTATAGTGCCGTAAAAAATGGGTTTGGATTTTTCACTTTCTTTACTTTGGTCGCAGCAATTCTGATCGCCAGGAGTTTTGCAAGCAATACCATCTTAGAAAAGAAAGTAAAGCAAGAAATAGCATCCCGAAACCTGCAATAATATCCCTCAACCAAAGACTTCCAGAAACAAATATTTCAAGATACGGCAGACCTCTTTTTACTCAATGAAAAAATTAAACCCTTCGATTAAGCATCATTTACTGATAGGAATTTTCATCAGTACCTGGCTCTTTGTCTTCGCTTTTTTTATAAGGCCATTTGACGATGGGACGGTAAGTTTTAAAGTATGGGTAATTATCAGTATTGGATTTAGCGTGATTGCATTTTTCTGTTATGCATTGCTTTCAGTCATTCAAAAAAGTATTTATCAGAAACTCTCAAAATGGAATATTGGTTTTGAAATAGCCAGTCTCTTTTTTTTCCAGCTCCTTTTTTGGGTAAGCACATACTGCTTTTATAAAAGTCCTGTTTTACATGGTGGATATGATTTTTTTAAATTTTTTAAAATGATCATTCTTAAATCAGCCCTGATTTCCACTCCCATAATAATTTTGGCAAGAATATATGTGGTCTCTTTAATTCCTGCTGAAGACGATATCATCATTATCCGGGGAGAAAATAAACTGGACATTTTAAAAATAAAAAAAGGGGATTTGATCTGTGTTTCAAATTCACAAAATTATGTCGAGATCTTCTTTACCGATGGAAGTCAAATGAAAAAGAAATTAATTCGGAGTACATTAAAAAAAGTCCAGAATGATTTTGATTTTTTAATTCAGGTCCATCGGTCACATTTAATAAATCCCGTTCATTTTAAGGCATGGAAAAATCAGGATACCATTTCTCTTACTCAAATTGAATTGCCTGTTTCTAAAAATTACAGGAAAGATCTATTGGCCTTATAATTCTCGTCCCTAAAACGGCTTATTTCGTACCTAATTCCCCTATTCATAACCTCTAAGGATCAATTTCCATTTACTTTTGTCGCAGATAAAAATAAATAATTTATGAAACTTTGGTTAAGAAGAGTTCTGTATTCGGTCATTATATTGTCCGGTATTCTTATGGTCG
Source organism: Chryseobacterium sp. FW101-FHT12H09 (assembly GCF_058790395.1). Lineage (NCBI taxonomy): Bacteria > Pseudomonadati > Bacteroidota > Flavobacteriia > Flavobacteriales > Weeksellaceae > Chryseobacterium > Chryseobacterium sp. FW101-FHT12H09. The sequence goes on from NZ_JBYTCP010000001.1 coordinate 178,682, forward strand.
TTTTTATATGGGCAGATCATGAATTAAATAAGGTTTTGGGTAAGTCTACTGAGCTCATCAATATATCTTCGATCGTTAAACCAGCCAAAATAATTCAGATAAAAAACGTCAGTATTCTTTCAGAAGATTGTACCCATTTTATTAAAAACCAGGATGTACTCATTCAAGATGGTATCATCATTCGTTTAGGCAAAAATCAACCACTAAATAATACAGCAACAATCATTGATGGCACCAACAAATACCTCATTCCAGGTCTTGTAGACAGTCATGTTCATTTAAAAGAAAGTAAGAATGATCTATTTTTGTATTTAGTAAATGGTGTTACCTATGTTAGAGAGATGGCCGGACAGCCTGTCAATTTAGAATGGAGAAAATCAATACAGAAAAATAACATGGGTCCGGGAATGTTTATTGCCTCTCCCCCAATATTTAGTGAGCGCGGATTGGCAGGTTATTATTACAGCTGGACCAGACATTCTATTAATTACTCCAATAAAAAGGATGCTCAAAAAGCAATAAAAAAAATCAAGGAACAAGGTTATGATGCCATTAAAATGTATGGCTTCGTAAATCCGGAAATGTTTAAAACAACCATAGAGATTGCCAAAGAAAATAACATTCCTGTTATTGGTCATATCCCATTAGTGGATTTAGAAACTCTTTATCAGTCAGGTCAAAATGAAGTTGCTCACATTGAAGAATTAACCGTTAAAACGATTGATGATTTTGGAAAATCAATTTCTAAAAACCCTGAAGAATACCTCAATTTTCTAAAAGCACGTGCCCCCGAAATTGCAAAAAAGTTAAAAAAGAATAACATTAGTGTTACCTCAACGGTTTGGTTATGTGAAGGTTTTCTAAGCCAAAAATTTGACTTAAAGTCTAAGCTTAAAACAATAGAATTAAAATATGTAAATCCCAAAATTATCGAAGGAACACCACTTTACAAATTAGGTTGGTTACCTGGTAAAAATGGATATGAATATTCTGGAAAAGATGAACCAGATGCAAAAGAGGCCTCTAAGGTTTTTTGGAATACCTATACAAAAGCAATTCACATCATGACCAAAGCATTGGTCGATCAAAAAGTAAACATTATGGCTGGTACAGATGCCAATGTAGCAACTGTTGTTCCCGGTTTTTCCCTTCATAATGAACTGGAATCTTTATCTAAATCCGGAATGACCAATTCACAGGCAATCTATTCCGCAACCGTCGCTCCAGGTAATTGGATGAAAAGCAATACGGGAAAAATAAAAAAAGGATATCAATCTGATTTGGTACTTCTTACAAAAGATCCTTTAGAAAATATTAAAAACACAAAAACGATTGAATATGTGTTTTTTGATCAATACATGATCGATAAAATTCAAATAAAAACGATCTTAAAGGCTATAGAAGAGGCCAATAATAAAAACAGGGATATAAGCATTAATGAATATTTACATTGAAAAAGAGATTAGAGATTATAAAAAGGGCTAACCTATTACTGAGTTTCATTTAGTTAATCGCAAAGGCGCAAGGGAATTTCGAATATTATGCTGTTTTTAAGGCGTAAGAAAATCTAAGATTTTCAGCAAGTAGAATATAAATTAATCTCAGAATTAATAGTAAGTTAGCATCATTACAGTTAGCTCCATGAAAAACATTATCCTCATTTTTATCGTAATATTTTCTATACAATCTTGTCATTCACAAGAATTAAAAGTTGACTATAAAACCATAGAAATTAATATTCCCGGAAGTCCTGGACCCTGGTTAAAATATAATTCCAAATATTATTGTTATTTTCAGACTGATAATGATAAATTCAGCTCTGGTTCTAATCACAACTTTTACATTTTAGATGAGGAAGGAAAAGTTAATTCTAAAATAAGTGTTCCTGAAAAGCTCCAAACCTATTACTACGATTTATATATAAAAAATGATTCCATCTTTACCACAGAGTATTATAATCATCATACTTTTTATCTTGATGAAAAAAATAAAGAATGGATTGAAACTAAAAAAGGAATTGATCTTGTATATCAAGATAAAAAATACACCATATATGCTCGCGACTTCGGGGAATGGGGCGGGGTAACTTGGTTCAAAGATAATTTAACTCATAAACAATATGAAATAGCCGCAACAGATCCAGTGATCAATAAATTTGATAATGCCTATTATTTAACGACAAGTAAATACATCCTTAGAGTATCAGATCCTAGAAAATTAGCAATAAGTAAAAAAACTTACGATTATAAAAAAGCAGTATTAGCAGAACGTTATTTCAGAGAAGGGAGCGTCTCAATGAAAGGAGGTGAAGTTATATATATTGATACAACTGATGATAAATCTAAACGTTCGATAGCAACCTCTTTTGTAGCGAACAATAAATTTTATCATTTATTTAACGATGGTATTTCAACAAAAATCGGAAGACTCGAGAATAAAAAGTTAATACCAATTTTTGATTTTAAATATGATCTCCGCCCGTTCAAATGGTATTATGATACAAGAAACCCAATACAGAACAATCTATATCAAACTATTCAGTTTGCTACTAACGATAAAAATACTTTTGGGATCATTGAAATTAAAAAAGATCAAATCAATGTGACTTCATTTAAAAATTCTTACAAGGAACCTATTATGGATGAAGACTGGGCAAGGAGCTGGGTTGAAAAAAATTTCGATTACTTCTATTCTAACTTAGATACCTTGTCTTTAGATAAAATTGATGATATTGAGCAAAAGGAAAATGCAAGGGACTTAACCCAGAGTCACAAAATCTCTCACTACCTACTTGACGGAAAAGATATAGAAACTCCTAGAATTTATCGAAAAAAGGAAAGTCCTTCTATTCATCTGATAACAATGTATTATTATACAGCAAAGGAAAAATCAATTGAATTGATAGAATTTGAATGGGGTATTAAATCACATTTTGATAGTGTAGAAGAAGATCGAACTACCTCTAATATCGATACACAAAAGTTATATAAATCAAAATTTGACTGGCTCTTTTCTTTTCTAACGCGAAAACTAGGAAGTCCTATTTTAAATAATCGGGATAAAGAAAATTCAACTGTGAAATGGAAGAATGGCAATAAATCAGTTGAATTATCACTCAGCAAATACATTTTTGAATTAAGGTTATATAAAAATTAAAAGCCTACCGATAAACGGTAAGCTCTTAACCACAAAAACAAAACTACTCACCTAAAAACGCAACAGCTTTCGCTACAAACGCGTCATGATTCTGGAAGAAAGACGCATGACCTGAATCCGGAAAAACCAGAAGTTCGCCATGTTCTAAATTTTGCTTCATATTTTGTGCATTCTGAACCGATATGGGAAGATCATTTTCTCCATGAACGATAAGCACAGGATTTTTAATCATTTTTATATCTTCAAGTGAATTGGCATCAGGCTGTGCCCAACTTAAAACCGCAGTAAACTGTGAATTGGAAGTGGCATCACTTAATGGAAGATCTCTGTCGGTGGTACGAAGCTGGATTCTGGCATACGACGCTTTTCCAGCTGCAATACTCGCTGCAGATTGTGTAAATCCGAATTTCAGGAAAGATTCTTCAGCACTTAATCCTGCTGTTCCGGCAATGATATTAGGTAAATTGGATAATCCTATTGCTCCTTTTGGTCCCGTCCCTGTTAGGATCACTTTGTTGATCAGTGTGGGTTGGGTTAAAACCACTCTTTGCGCTACAAATCCACCCATAGAGAATCCCATGATATTGACTTTAGTAAAGTTTAAAGCTTTGATAAAATCGATGGCATCATCTGCCATAGCCTGTACGGTGTTTGGGGTAGTTCCTTTGGAAGCTGCGACTCCTTGGTTATCGAAGATGATGATCTTATACTTCTGCGCCAGTCCGTCCGTTACTGCAGGATCCCAATCGTCCATAGAACCTCCTAATCCCGGTAACAATACCAAAGGAATTCCATCTTCTTTACCCCAGGTACGGTACGCAAAATCATTACCTTTGACTTTTACAAATTTAGTTTTAGCGTTACGGTGATTTAATACCTGTACTTCCTGGGTGATCACCTCACTCTCCTCTGTGCACGATACGGTAACTACAGTAAAAAGAGTTACACATAAAATACTTGCTGCTGAAATTGTTCTGAATGCTTTCATTATCGTTTATTTTTGTATGATTATGATGCAAACTTAAAAAGTACAGGCAAGCGGATCACGTACAAAGTACTTTAAACAGACATTTTCAGGGGTTAATCAGACATTTCGGAATCTCAAAAATTACGGAGATATTCTTTGGTATTCGCTTTGGTATTTTAGAAATGCTCAAAACTTTAATTTTATTTAATTCAACTTACTTTCCGCAATCAGGCTACGTGATCCCTCAATCAGGCTACGTGCAAGTCTTACGATAAGATGACCTTTGCTTAGTAAACTTTAAATAAGAAAAAATGAAATCAAGAAAATTAAGAGACCTGGAAGTATCGGCAATCGGCTATGGAAGTATGGGACTAAGTCAGGGGTATGGATCAGTACCGGATCGAAAGGAATCTATTGAATTAATTCGAAACACTTATGATCTTGGCTGTACCTTTTTTGATACTGCTGAAGCCTACGCAATGGGAGCCAATGAAGAATTGTTGGGTGAGGCTTTAGCCGACATCCGAAATAAAGTCAGCATTGCCACTAAGTTCTGGATTCAGGAAAGTATCGAAGATTATTCCACAGAAAAATTAATGAGTATCATTAAAAACAAACTAGAAAACTCATTAAAAAGACTGAAAACAGACCATATCGAATTGTATTATCAGCATCGGGTCAATAAAGATATTCCAGTTGAAGACATTGCTTATTGCATGGGTGAACTGATCAAAGAAGGAAAAATATTGGGTTGGGGTCAATCACAGTCAACGGAAGAGGAAATCAGAAGGGCTCATGCGGTGACTCCAATCACTGCCATTCAGAGTGAATATTCCATCATGGCGCGACAGTTTGAAAAGGATGTCATTCCAACCTGTGGGGAACTTGGAATTGGTTTTGTTGCCTTTTCACCCCTTGCTAATGGTTTCTTATCTGGCCAGGTGAATGCAGAAACACAGTTTAAGGGAATTGATGCCAGAAGGGTTATTACCCGTTTTGAGAAGGACAATATCATTGCCAACCAGCCTTTGTTAGAAGTATTGCATCAGTTTGCCACCATAAAAGAAGCGACTCCGGCACAGGTTTCCCTGGCTTGGATGCTTCATAAAAATGATTTTATCGTGCCTATTCCTGGTTCAAGAAATCTGAAAAGGATTCAGGAGAATATGGTTTCAGCTGAAATTGTACTGAGTGAGGATGAATTTAACCAAATAGAAACTGCATTATCGACCATTCAGATTCACGGTAACCGAAGAGATGAAGATCTTATCAAATTGCGAACATTAAAAGATTAATTTTACAACACAGGAATGGACTGGTAAAAGAGATTTATTCCTAAATTGTCATTAAATTCCCTGAATAAGAAAACAACATTAATACATTCATTTGAAATGGATAAAAATATTCCACAAAAATTTGAATCTTTATCCGAATTACATAAGGTGTTTGGGCTGAAAAAGCCCTTACATCCTTTGGTAAGTTTTATCAATATCAAAGACATTAAAATTAATCCGGATGAGCTGTCTCCAACCATGATGCTGAATTTTTATAAAGTTGCTTATAAAACAGATCTGTGCAGTCAGGCAAGATATGGACAGAATTATTATGATTTCGGAGAAGGTGGATTGGTGTTCACGGCTCCCAATCAGGTCTTTGAAAGTCCTAATAATAAAGCCAATTCCGGCTATCTCCTGTTTTTCCATCCCGATCTTCTTCTGTCCTATCCTTTGGCTAAAAAAATCAAGGAATATGGATTCTTTTCTTATACCACCAATGAAGCTTTACACCTTTCTGAAAAAGAAAAGGAAACCATCTTATCAGTTTTTACCATTATTGAGGAAGAATTAAATAACAGAATAGACGATTTTAGTCAGGATGTAATGATCGCACAAATAGAACTTCTGTTAAGCTATAGCAACCGTTTTTATAAACGACAGTTTATTACCCGAAAAGCTGTCAATCACAGCTTACTGGAAAAATTTGAAGAGACTCTGAACGATTATTTCAACAACTCCGCTTTACTGGAACAAGGAATTCCTACCGTGCATTTCCTTGCCGAAAAGTTAAATATTTCGCCAAGCTATCTGAGTGACTTGTTACGTTCCCTTACTGGGCAAAGTACACAACAGCATATTCATCATAAATTAAGTAATCTGGCAAAGGAAAAACTGTCTGTTAGCAGTTTATCTATAAGTGAAATTGCTTATGAACTGGGATTTGAACATCCGCAATCTTTTAGTAAATTTTTTAAGAAAATGACGAAGAGGACTCCCCTTGAGTTCAGGGAGTCGTTTAATTAAGTTTTTTAATCAATCTTATCTTCCCAGGTAATTGCTATATCGTCATTGTGAGGAACGAAGCAATCTCAATAAATATTTTTTTATTTTTTTATGTCCTTTTGCCTTGAAGCAAAATGGACCTAATCTGTGAGAGACAGACCCCACCGTCATTGCGAGGTACGAAGCAATCTCAATAAATATTTCTTTATTTTTATCTGTCCTTTTGCCTTGAAGCAAAATGGACCAAAAGTTCAAGACTGGAAACTTTCGCTAAAAATAAGGTCTGTTAACTAAAAATTCTAAACTTGCGCGGATTTAATGTGAATTTATTATTGAATTTGAGGTCCCGCGCTTCGGACAGTAGAATTTTTTTTACGTTCACAGAACTTATTTTTTTAACGCTGCAGCTTCCTAGGTCGTTTAGTGGTGGTGGTTTATGTTTTAAATATTTGTCGTTTTAATCTGCGTAATCTGCATAATCTGCGAGAGACAGATCCCATCGTCATTGCGAGGCACCAAGCAATCTCAATAAATATTTCTTTATTTTTATCTGTCCTTTTGCCTTGAAGCAAAATGGACCAAAAGTTCAAGACT
>NZ_JBYTCP010000001.1:185776-192804 GCF_058790395.1 Chryseobacterium sp. FW101-FHT12H09
AATTCTAAACTTGCGCGGATTTAATGTGAATTTATTATTGAATTTGAGGTCCCGCGCTTCGGACAGTAGAATTTTTTTGACGTTCACAGAACTTATTTTTTTAACGCTGCAGCTTCCTAGGTCGGTTAGAAATCCGTTTTTTAAATTTTTGTCATTTTAATCTGCTTGATCTGCGAGTGATAAACATTCCGTCATTGCGAGGCACGAAGCAATCTCAATAAATCGTATTATTGAACTAAACCTTAGATAACTAATTTTTTTTCTAAAATTATCATCAATATAAAACATTTTCCTATTTTTGTATCGATCATTACAAAAATAAAATGAGAGGAAGACCTAATATTCACGCGAGCTCAGAATTGATAGAAAAAGCCCAGGACATATTCTGGAAAAAGGGCTATACTGCTACTTCTTTAAGTGACTTATTAACCATCACAGGAACAGGAAGCGGAAGTTTTTACAATACTTTTAAAGGAGGGAAAAAACAGGTTTTTCAGGAAGCCATCCAACAAAGAAGGGAGGCTTTCGCTGAATTTAAAACCAAACTGGAAAAAAGTGATTCTCCCATCGAACTGATCAAAGACTTTTTCAGAAGTATCACCTACGAAGGCGAGATCTCTCACCTAAAAGGCTGTATCATCGCCAATACGGTTGTGGAAATGACCTACATCGATGAAGAGCTGGAAAACGACTCGATACAGATCCTTAAAGAAGTTGAAGAAATGTACACGGAAAACATTCGTAAAGCACAGGAAAAAGGAGAAATTAAAAATCAGACCGATGCTTCGATGTTAGGGAAATACCTCATCACCTTCTGGTGCGGTCTGAATACGCTGAGAAGAATGTACCCTGATAAAAAAATACTGTCTCAACAAATAGAAATGCAATTAGCTGTGCTCAGCTAATTTTTTTATCCATTTATGGATCGATCATTACAAAAATAAACAAGAAACAAAATGAATTTAGAATTGACATCAAAAAGAGCGTTTATCAGTGGTTCAACACAGGGAATCGGTTTTGCAATCGCTCAGCAATTATTGGAAGAAGGAGCTGAAGTGATTATCAATGGCAGACAAAAAGAGAAAACTGAGAATGCTGTTTCCCAACTCAAACAACAATTTCCCAATGCAAAGGTATCAAGCCTTGTCGCTGATTTTTCAAACAAAGAAGAAGTGAATTTTTTGCTCCAGGAATTAAATGACATCGATATTCTAATCAATAACGTAGGTGTATTTGAATTGAAAGATTTTGAAGCAATCTCCGATGAAGACTGGTACACTATTTTTGAAATCAATGTCATGAGTTCAGTCAGGTTATCGCGACATCTCTTCTCCAGGATGTTAGAGAAAAAATGGGGCAGAATTATTTTCATCAGCAGTGAATCGGGAGTCAATATTCCGGGCAATATGATCCACTATGGAATGACGAAAGCTTCAATGCTGGCCATTAGTAACGGTTTATCAAAACTCACCAAAGGAACTGAGGTAACAGTCAATACTATTCTTGGTGGCCCTACGTATTCAGAAGGTGTGGCTACCAATATTGAACACATTGCAGCCCATCAAAACATCAGCGTTGAGCAGATGAAAACAGCGATCATTCAGCAAACCAATCCTGATTCTTTATTGCAAAGATTTATTAAGCCTAAGGAAATTGCCAGTCTCGCTACCTATCTTTCAAGTCCGTTGTCTGGTGCTACGAATGGAGCTAGTTTAAGGGCAGATGGTGGCGTTTTAAAAACAGTGTAAATTATTAATTAAAGCCTAAAAAATATAGAAAAATACTCCGAAAATAAATTCCGGAGTATTTTTTTACTGCATGTCTGATAATATACTTCTCAATTGTTTTAAGTACTTTCCAAAATATAGGTTAAATGTATATTTACTTATTAAATAATGCATTCCTAATATTCCCACATACATACACAATCTCAAGAGAAAACTAACTTTTGAAAGTAAGGCAAGCTCAGGAACTAAATCAAATCTGTTATACCTCAATAATACCTCAGAAAAAATAATCAAAATCAGAAAGAGCAGTCTGGTAATGTTAAGATATATAACATTGCTCTTTATCAGTTTCCTGATCTTAATTTCGATATCATTTTTTACTGAGCCATTAAACATTTCTAGTTGTCCTATTAACCTTAAATTGAAATAATAATATATCATTAGTAAGGGTAGGATAATTAAGGCCATATAGATCAAAAAGTTATTATTATCCTTGGCTACAGTAATTGCCATTACAACTAAAAAGATAAAAAGAAGCGGTAAAATTATTATTTGCTTTTTCGATCTTTTCTTAAGCTCCTCTAAGGGAGATTTCATTTGTTTTCTCGTTGCAGAAATGATGTCGAATTCATTGCTGTCTACATCCACGGAAATTTTTTTCCAGCTATTTTTTAATAGGTCCAGTTCCATTTTATTTATTGTTGGTTAAGGTTCTTAATTTTTCCTTGATTCTGTTCATTTTTACCCTTAAGGTAGCATTACTAATACCCAATATATCTTCCATCTCATCATAAGACTTGTCTTCCAGGTAAAGCATCACAATAGATTTTTCTATGTCATTTAACTGCTGTATCGCCAGATATAGCTGTTCCTGCTGCTCGTCTTTTAATCCAATATCATCTTCGTCGGGTATCTCTACATTGTGTAATTCGACATCACTATACTGAAGAGATCGTTTTGGTTTAGAAAAACTCGTTAATGCAGTGTTAATAGCGATTCGATAGAGCCATGTACTGAATTTTGACTCTGCTCTGAATTTTGGATATGATTTCCACAATTGAATGATAATGTCCTGGTACAATTCCTGAATATTATTTGGATCGTTGGCATATATCCTACAAACTTTATAAATCAAAAGTTTATATTCTTTTAGCTTTAATTCGAACTCTAATTCTAAATCTGTCTTTTTCAAATCTATTAACTTTAGCTATTTGTTCCCGGTTGCAAAAAAAAGTTACAAGATCTAACCTACTAAAAAATAAAAACAACTAAAGCTTTCTCGGCTTAATCTGAAATGTGTTTTCCGGCTACAACAAAGTGTGTTTTGACTACATGGAAAAAATGCTTTCTTTTCACCTTTGTATTGTTAAAAACAAACATAAAAATGAAAGTATTTGTAACAGGAGCCACAGGCTTTATAGGCTCTGCAACGGTTAAAGAATTACAAACTGGTGGACATAAGGTTTTAGGACTGGCACGTTCAGAAGAATCTGCCCAAAAATTAAGAGAGTCTGGTGTTGAAGTATATTACGGCGACCTCAGTCAACCCAAAACATTGATAGAGGCGGTGGAGATGTCAGATGCGGTCGTTCACCTAGGTTTTATTCATGATTTTAGTAAATTTAAGGAAATGTGTATTTTGGATGGAGAAATCATCGAAACGATCGGCTCTGCTTTGAAAAGAACACAAAAACCATTTATTATTACTTCTGGGATCGGTGTTATTCAAAAAGAAGGAATGGTAACAGAAAATGATCAGCCGGAAGGTGACGGAATTCCACGTATTATAACGGAACGCGCTGCAGATAAAGTCGCTGATATGGGTGTACAGGTAGCTGTGGTACGACTTCCACCCCTGGTTCATGACCTTGGAGATAAAATAGGTTTTGCCCCTTCCCTGATCGGGATTGCAAAAGCTAAAGGATTTTCTGCATTTATTGAAAGCGGAACGAATCTATGGCCAGCTGTACATCGTCGAGATGCCGCAAAATTATTCCGTTTGGCAGTGGAAAAGCACTCCGGAACTGGAACACGCTATCATGGCGTAGCTGAAGAGGGAATCGAGTTTAAGAAGATCGCTGAAACAATAGGTTCAAAATTGGGTCTTCCTACACGTTCAATAGCAGCTGCTGATGTGGCAGAACATTTTACTTGGTTTGCCCATTTTGCGAAGTTTAATATTTTAGCATCAAGTGCAGCAACACGTGAAACCCTAAGCTGGTCTCCCGATCAAATCGATCTATTATCAGATTTGCAGAGTGAAGCTTATTTTCCAGCTGAATAAATCGTAAATTTAATTATCAAAATCAATGAAAAATAGGCAGACCTCAGCCTGCCTATTCTTCTCTTTTATCAGAAAATTATGGCATCAAAGGAACCCATCAGAATTAAAACCATTTCAGAATTTCACAACCTTCGAGGCTTACCCAAACCTAAGCATCCTCTTATCAGTGTTGTTAATTTTTCCGAAATGCAAAACCGTCCCCAAATAGGAGATGAAAGCCTGATATTCGACTTTTATTCATTGTCTGTGAAAAGAAATATGAATCATAAATACAAATACGGTCAGAAGGATTATGATTTTGACGAAGGGATTCTTTTCTTTATCGCACCCAATCAGGTCTTACGTATTGAAACAGAAGAAAACTCACAGCCTCCATCAGGCTGGATGCTCTTGATACATCCAGATTTTTTATGGAATAAAAACCTTGCTAAAACGATCTCCCAATATGAATTCTTTGATTATTCCCTCCATGAAGCCCTATTTCTTTCCGATGATGAGGAACAGATCCTTGTGCAATTGATTGAAAATATCCGACAGGAATACAATACCAATACGGATAAATTCAGCAGTGATATTATGGCTTCTTTACTGGAAACACTTTTCAATTATTCGAATCGTTTTTATCAGCGTCAGTTTATCACCCGTGATAAAGCACATCATGAAATCCTTGAACGTCTAGAGATGATCCTTAATCAATATCTGAACAGCGATCTTATTGTTAATAATGGGATTCCCACGGTTCAATATATTTCCGAACAGCTTAATATTTCACCTGGATATTTAAGGACCCTGCTTCAAAACCTTACGGGACAAAGTACCCAGCATTTTATTCATCAGAAATTAATTGAAAAAGCTAAAGAAAAATTAAGCACAACCAGCAATAGCGTGAGTGAAATAGCTTACGAACTGGGCTTTGAGCATCCACAGTCCTTCAGTAAATTTTTTAAGAAAATGACGAGTACGACTCCCCTGGCGTTTAGGGAATTGTTTAACTAATTACTTTTTTTCCGTCAAGATATATTGATATTTAGCTACTTTACTTTGAAATTATAGAGCAAATGAAATTATACTGTATCTTTAAAAAAAAATCATAACTATGTCTTATAATAGAAGTCTACTTCTTTTTATTACTCTATTTCTATTGGGAATCCAAACATTCGCTCAAAAAAATAAAGCCACACTCATCAATGCCTATTTAGATAAAACACACCAGTCAGGTCTTTTCAATGGAAATATATTAATAGCTGATCATGGTAAAATAATCGTAAAAAAAGCAATCGGTTATGCAGATGCATCTAAAAAAAATCTACTGACCACAGAATATCGTTTTCATATCGGATCTATTGCGAAAGAATTCGATGCAGTTGGAATGATGATGCTTCAGGAGCAAGGTAAATTGAACATTAATGACAAGGTATCTAAATTTTTCCCCAACCTGCCTTCATGGGCTGATCGCATCAGTATCAAAAATTTACTTCAATATACAAGCGGATTACCAGATATAAACTGGAAAACAGTACATAGCGATGCAGACCATTGGAAAGATTTAGAATCTCTTCAAAAACTTGATTTCGAGCCTGGAAGTAATTATGCTTATAATAATAACAATACCTTTTTGCGCCGAAGGATTATCGAAAAAGTAACAGGAATACCTTTTAATAAATTTGTTTTACAAAACATTCTTAATAAAGTAGGCATTAACAATGGATTAGTAGATCCAACGGATAAAGATCCATTAATGGCCAGATCATTTGACAATAATTTTAAACAGGACGGATTGGAAGTTCCCATTTCCGGATGGACTTGCCTAAACCTGGACGATTTTCACAAATGGGCACAATGCATAGACAACTTTTGTTTAATCAACCCGGCTTCAACCCGGGAAATAATTATACCTTTTGGCCCTGATCAACAAGCTGGTTTGGGGAATGGAAGTATGGAAGCTGACAAGGTAATCAGCCATATACATGATGGCAGTGCCATACATTATCAGGCCCTTTTACAGACCAACACAAAAAAAGGCAGAACGATCATCATTTTATCCAATCAAAAACAAGGAAATGTATATGAGATCGCTGAAGCTATCGAAAACATTTTAGACGGTAAATAAAAATGAATGGTAAATAAGTGATAATTTTTAGACCCATCAAAATATTGAATAGTAGGTGAAGTTAAAACCTTTGCCTTCATCTCTAATTTTATCAAGAATTTAGAATTAAAATCAAGGTCCAGTATAACCAGATCCAGGTTCTATAACAAAAAAAGCGATGATAAAAACAAATATAACAATGATCATAATGACCATAGATATGTGATATTCATTTTTCTCAAGAAACTCTTTGAGCCTGTTGTAATATTGATTTTTCATATTTCATGTGCTTAGTATGGACTTGATTTATTAAAAGATGAAATCAATGATCAAAGATAAATAACTTTACCTACTTAACATTACTAAAGCTGACATTGCCTTTTCAGCATCTTCTTTAGCTACAAAAATATGATCGTGATAATAGGCTGCCACGACATTACAGCTTATATTTTCATGCTTCAATGCACTAGCAAAAGCAGCCGTCAAGCCTACAGCTTCCAGTGAGGAATGGACATTAAGAGTAATCCATGATGAAATATAACTGTATTCTAACTCCCATTCATCCGCAACTGATGTTTCTAAAACTACTGTAACAGCTTCCGTTTCACGAAAGAAAAACACGAGCTTTTCCAAATCCGGGATTTCGTTCAAGCTTTCTACTTTGCAGAAAACATATTCCCCTGAATTCAATACAGGTTTCATATTTTGCAACAATGTTTTCAAATCTTTTTCTCCAGACATCTTTTTTATACAAAACTAAGGGTTATGGTTCTGGATTCATTTATCAATTGATAAAAACGTTCTATGTTGTTGCGAAGAACGAAGCAATCTCAATAAATATTTTCTTATTTTTTTTATGTCCTTTTGCCTTGAAGCAAAATGGACCAAAAGTTCAAGACTGGAAGCTTTCGCTAAAAATAAGTTCACT
>NZ_JBYTCP010000001.1:192900-1248336 GCF_058790395.1 Chryseobacterium sp. FW101-FHT12H09
ATCTTGAGTTCTTCGATTCAACATTCTTGTCGCGCTTCAGACAGTAGAATTTTTTTAACGTTCACAGAAATTATTTTTTTAACGCTACAGCTTCCTAGGTCGATTAATGATTCTCTTCAATTTTTAAATTTTTGTCATTTTAAATCTACGTAATCTGCGAGAAACAAACCCCACCGTCATTGCGACGGTACGAAGCAATCTCAATAAATATTTTCTTATTTTTTTATGTCCTTTTGCCTTGAAGCAAAATGGACCAAAAGTTCAAGACTGGAAGCTTTCGCTAAAAATAAGTTCACTAAAAATTCTAAACTTGCGCGAATTCGATCTTGAGTTCTTCGATTCAACATTCTTGTCGCGCTTCAGACAGTAGAATTTTTTTAACGTTCACAGAAATTATTTTTTTAACGCTACAGCTTCCTAGGTCGATTGATGACTATCAACACCGTTTCGAATCTTAACTTATTAATTTACTCAACCGACTTGATCTGCTTGAGTATTAATTAAAGACCTATTTGTAGAAGAATTGAAGAGATTGCTTCGTACCTCGCAATGACAGCTTAAAAAAATACTTCCATTAAATAGACCGACTTGTATATTTAATAATTAACTTTGCATCATGAAAAAACAAAGAGGTCAGACTGTAACTGACAAAATCATAGATACCGCCGAAAGGCTTTTTTATAAACAAGGCTATAATATAACAGGTATAAACCAGGTAATTGCAGAGGCTGATATTGCTAAAGCCTCTCTATATAAACATTTTGACTCTAAAGCTGATTTATTACTGGCTTATATGCAGCGTTTTCATAAAGATTGGCTTAATCGCCTGGAAATTAGAATTAATAAAGAATCGGATCCCAAACAAAAGCTTTTAGCCATTTTTGATCATATGACAGAGCGACAATTATACAGGGAATACCGGGGATGTGCCTTTGTTAAAGCAAACAACGAAGCTGGAGACAGCGATGAGCGGGTTTTGGCTGAGATACAAAATGCTAAAAAGCATTTTAAAGAGATTATAGAAAAGCTGGTCATCAATTCTGATCACAAAAAACTACTGACCGATCAGGAACTCACCGAAATGCTCTTTCTGATGACTGAAGGTGGAATCGTCGCAGCCTCCATATTTAAACAGGCAGAAGACCTCCAATCTGCAAAAAAAATCATTCAAAAACTAATCTAAATGAACGACATAAAAAATAAATGGCTGGAACTTATCATCGTCCTGTCCGCACCGTTACTTTCTGTAATAGACGTATTCATCATTAATATCGCTATTCCATCAATTAAAACAGGAGTCCATGCTACGGATGCAGAAGTTCAGCTTGTCATAGCCGGATATCTATTGGGCTATGCCGCTTTCCTGATTACCGGAGGCAGAGCTGGAGATCATTTCGGACGCAAAAAGGTGTTTTTCTGGGGTATGCTTGCTTTTACCATTGCATCATGTTTGTGCGGCCTGTCAATGACCCCGCTGCAACTCAACATTACCAGATTCCTTCAGGGACTCAGCGCCTCATTTATGGTTCCACAAACCATTGCGTTCATTCAAATACTTTTCACAGAAAAAAAAGAAAGAGCCAAAGCAGTTGGTTTATTCGGTATAACGTTAGGACTCGCTGCCATTATCGGACAGGTTTTAGGTGGCTATTTATCGGATACTCATTGGATCATTGCGGGATGGCGATTGATTTTCTTCATCAACCTTCCCATTGGCATCGTAACTCTATGGGCAACGCATCGTTATGTAACTGAAACTAAAAGCAACCAAGGAAGTAAGTTTGACTATGAAGGCGTGCTTATTTTAACCCTGGCTTTAGTTTGTCTGATTTATCCTTTAACTCAAGGTCGTGAAGCAGGATGGCCATTATGGAGTATTGCACTGATTATTTTATCATTTGTGTTGTTCATTTATTTTATTTATAATCAAAAAAAGAAATTAACAACTAATAAAGTTCCTCTTATTGATGTCCGGTTATTTGAAATCAAGGATTTTAATATTGGATTAGTTGCTGTATTATTTCATTTTATGCTACACACTTCCTATTTGCTTCTCAGCGCTGTATATCTGCAAAATGGACTTAAAGTATCTGCACTTCACAGTGGACTATATTTTATTTTCCCTGGGATTTTATTTATTTTCTCCTCTGTGGTTGCATCAAAATTAATCGTCCGATTTGGAAAACGCGTTCTACAAGTTGGAGTTGTCATTTTAGCCATGAGCTTTTTTCTTCAGATTCAATTATGGAAACCTGGAGTAGATAGCTGGCTCATCATTGCACTCATGGGGATTTGGGGACTGGGAAACGGATTGGTCTTACCATCGTTATTAAACATTGTACTTAAAAGTGTACCTGCAGAACATGCCGGAGCTGCAGCAGGAATCTACTCAACTTTTCAACAAACCGCCTCAGCTTTAGGAGTCAGTATTATTGGAGGGATATTCTTCTATTTTTCGCAGGAAAGCTGGCAGGAAGCTTATAAAGCAGGTATCATTGCTATTTTAATTTGTGTGGTTTTTGTAGGGGTTATGCTTTTTATTCTGCCGGAAGAAAAGAATGCAGCATCAAGTAGTCCTAAAAACAACTTACGGTCATTGCGAGGTACGAAGCAGTCTTAATAAATATTTTTTTATTTTTTTATGTCCTTTTGCCTTGAAGCAAAATGGACCAAAAGTTCAAGACTGGAAGCTTCCGCTAAAAATAAGTTCTGCTCACTAAAAATTCTAAACTTGCGCGAATTCGATCTTGAGTTCTTCGATTCGAGATTGGTGTCACGCTTCGGACAGTAGAATGTTTTTAACGTTCACAGAACTTATTTTTTTAACACTGCAGCTTCCTAGGTCGGTTAATGGTTGTCAACAAAGTTTGAAACTTAGCCTTTTACTCTGCTCGATCATATCTATTACTACTCTTCATCATTGTCATTGCAAGGAACGAAGCAATCTCTCAAGCCCTTTTCTACTCCTTAGTCACAATATTGAATTTCAATACGTTAAGCCTGTTCAATCCGATTAATCTGCTGTATATAAAAGAAAAAGGACAAATCAATGATTTGTCCTTTTTAATTTTTCAATTGCTGTTGCTCAATAGTAGCTTTAGGTCTGTACTTTTTATCTAATTCATGAATAAGATCCATCGTGGTCGATGACAGAATATAAGCATCCTTAACTTTTCTCGACGCTTTATCATATAGATATACAAATTGAAAAGGGTCATCGATATACTTGATCAATTCTTTTTTATATCCACCCTTATCTATAATATTAGACATATAAAATCCCGGGATATGACCATTCCTGTTGCCATTATTGATCAGCTTATTCATTTTTAGCTTGGATCGGTCTAATTGTTTTACAGATAATAGAGAATCAATATTTTTAATCACTTTCGCTCCATCTGCTATGAATTCTGGACCAGTTCCTCTCTGATATTCCAATAGCTTTATTGCATCTTTCCCTTCATAAATTTTATCTGTTAAATCAGCACTTCCTTCGTTTAGTATTTTTTGAAGCAGACTGATAATGACTGCATCCTGATCATCAGTTTTAAATACAAGTTGGGGCCTAAGCAAATGATGAAACTCATGACCTCCCATTGCCCCCATTTTGTTGGCATCGTGAAAGTATGCTGAAATAAGTGTATATATGATCCATCCGTTCTCAACATGGGCGTCATTATGTATCGGAATAATTGTCACTTTATAATTGGGTGCTTTTTTCTGATATTTCTTGGGAAGCATATTATAGGTATACTGATAACAAGTATCAAAATAACCTTTAGAATCTTTTTTGATATCTGTAAGGTATTTTTTCATCTGATCTTCGTTTACCTTACACTCATTGATGTTATAAATCCACCAATTGCTCATCGGCTTTTTTAGTTTTTCCTGTAAAATCGCACTGTTTTTTGGCATATATACAATTTCCATTGATCTTCTGTAACTCTCCGTGTAGGTGCTGTCAACTCCCTGATCGTTCAGATAAACTTGTATGGCTTCATTTTTTAAAAATTGATCCCATGTTTTTTTGTCCAGAGGCTTATCCTGTTTCAAGTCTGCGGTCAATTTAAAATATTCCCAGCATGAACTGTCATCGAAGGTTTGTGCTGACACGATTTGCGAAGCAAGAAAGACGAACAAAGCAAGTATAATTTTTTGCATTATTGATACATTTTTTATGAAGTTATTTTATGGCTAAAGTATTAATATGGATTGGTAATTTGAGTTTTTATGTTTCAATTTTGAACATAAAAAATTTAGGTTGTTGTTAAATGCGGCATATTAGAAATTCTCAGGTGCTCTTTAGCATTAATTTGTTTACTAATAAAAACAACTATGTCGATGATTCCATTACATCAGAAGTTCGGCAATTCTGTATTACGAGCTGATTAGCTTAAAAACATTTCCCACTTATTTGATTTAATATCTATATTTACAAATAACCACAACAATGTATTATGAAAAATTTATTTTTAGTTTTCTTTCTTTTCGTTCAGATGATACATGGTCAAAATAAAAGGTTCATATATCAATATAAATACGTTCCTGACTCTACCAATAGGTCTAATGTGGTCAAAGAACTGATGTTTTTAGATATTACCAATGCCAAATCTTCGTTCTATAGCCACCGTAAGAATGTTGAAGATTCAATCTCCATTGCTCAAGCTAAGAAGGGGCAATTTTACATACCAAATGCAGACCTTTTATACCGTATTGAAAAAAACTATCCTGATAAAGTATTTTTTAAAACTACAGATTATGGTCTTGGAAAAATAAAAGTGGAAGACGATCGAAAAATGGAGTGGAAAATTTTTCCGGATAAGCAGAAAATAGGTGAATATAATACTCAAAAAGCAATTACAAATTTTGGAGGCAGACAATGGACTGCCTGGTTTTCTTCTGATATTACAATTCAGGATGGCCCTTACAAATTTAAAGGTTTACCAGGACTTATTATAAAAATCGAAGATAACACTCATAGTCATGCGTTTGAATTGGTGGGGGTAAAGAATATCAACAGTGACTTGCAATATCCGGAATTAAATGCTCAGGCAAAAGTAATTTCTTTAACTCAGGAGAAATTCATAGAATTATTTACCAACTATCGAAAAGATCCTGCAGCAAGTACAAGACAGCTCTATATGCAGGGAAAAATAATAGACCAGAAAGATAGCTCCGGAAATTTCCGTACAGGAACCGAAGTTGTACGTGAGGTCGAAAAACTGACAAAAGAAAGATTAAAGAAAGATAATAATATCATCGAAATTGATTGGTTGCAGGGTTTGTAAATATAATTGGCAATAAAAAATTCTGTTATAGAAGCTTTTCGGAGCATATTAAAAAAAAGCTGCCCTCATTTCTGAAGGCAGTTTCTTTTATAATGTTTTTAGAGCTTTTGCAGCACTTTCATTATTGGGATTAATTTCCAATACCTTTTGATAATTCTGTTTCGCTTTATCTTTTTGTCCGGCTTTCAGATAGGCTTCTCCCAAACTGTCATAAACATTATCACTGTTAGGATACAATATGGTATTTACGCGGAATACATCAATAGCTTTCTTGAAATCTTTTTGTCCAAGCAATGCATAACCTGTTCCGTTCACAGAACCTTCAGAAAGCTGCTCATTAGCAGGATCTTCAGTTTTAGCTTTCTTATATGCCTCCAGACCTTTCTCAAATTGTCCTTCAAGAATCAACTCTAAAGGTGTTTTTTCATCCTTGTTCATTTGATCACCTCTTTGTCTAATGGCAGCATTGTCGAGTAAGATCTGCACAAGTTCTTTCCTGCCTGTTTTAGGATTTTTCGCAAATGTCACTTTATAGTCCCAATCTCTTAGGGCGTAAGTGTTCTCTCCTACTTTAATAAGTTCTTTAGGAGTTTCTACATTATTGATCGCCATTAGTTTTCCTTTTTCGTGATAGATTTTGCAAAAACTATATTTATCAAGTCGGTAACGACCTATATTATTATTTAAATCACTTGCCGTTAAGGGTAGGATTTTATCGACTGGATTCATAAAATTCGGCCATTGATAAACAGTTGCAACTGATCGAAGCAGCTCATTGATAAATTCGGGCTTATTCGTATTCGTAAAAATAACAACGCCATCACCGCTGGTTGTGTTTCCTGTAAAGTCGCTGCTGAAACCCTCATTCCAGCCACCGTGATGAAAGTAAACCTGTCCGTTTTTATTAGCAAGAAAAATACCCAATCCTACGAATGGTTCGATAAAAGGACTTGTAAACTCTTCTGCCATTTTTTGAGAAATGATGGTATGGCTTTTTCCACTTAGTGTATTTTGGATGTCAATGACAAATTTTGCATAATCTTCAGCGGTCGTCCATAAACCGGCAGGTGCCTGTTCTGGATAGGTATGATATCTTCCTTGAACCCTGGCTCCGCTCTCATTGTAAGCTGTAGCGGCCAACGATGCCAGAGCTTCCGGTAAAGGCTGGTTAAACGTGCTGTTTTTCATTCCCAGTGGTAAAAGTACTTTTTCATTCATAATCGTTGCAAAGTCTTTACCTTCAATATCAATGAGCATTTGCTGCATCACACAATATCCACCACCGGAATATCGCAATGGTTTTCCTGGTATTTTATCAACAAAAATAGCTGGGGTATTAGCCGGACCTTGCCCGTTCAAAAGCTGAATCAGTGTTGGCACAGGTTTACCTACTTCATATCCCGGAAAACCACTCACCGTAAGCCCTGCGGTATGACTGACAATATGTTTAAGACTTACTTTTTTCTCCTTTGTGAATTCATTTTCCGGAATTTTCCATGATTTCAAATAAGCATTCACATCAGCATCTGGATTTATTTTTCCAAGCTCCACTTCTTTTAATGCGGCGTATGCACTTACCGGCTTACTCATGGATGCTGCCTGAAACCTTGTCTCAGTAGTTACTGGAATTTTAGATTCTACATCTGCTAATCCGTAGGCTTTGCTCCAAATCACCTTAGAGTTTTTGATAACTGCTATACTTACTCCCGGAACATTATAATATTTCATTCGAGACTCCATAGTCCAAAGAGGCTCACCCTCAAAACGAACTGCAGGCATTAATCCTGATTCTACTTTAGCAATTTCATTTTTTAACTGAGTGTCTGTTTGGGCAAATAGTGGATTTGCTATCATTCCGAACAGAAATATCATATAAAAAGGAGCTTTGGTTTTCATATTAGTTTAAATTTGATTGGTTAAAAATAGACAACTTTTGTGAATATCAGATACTACTTCAAATGAATAAAACAATCTTATGAAGGATATTATTTACAAAATATAAGTCTCTTGTAACCAAATTACAATAGTAGTTGTCTTACTAATAAGAAAATTCAAACTTTAACCTAATTAAAAGTAATATGAGAAAGTTCAATATCTGTACTCTATTCATCATCGCTCTTATCTCCCAAAATATATCTGCTCAGATAAAAACCGTGAGAGGGGTAAATGTTTCCGGCCAAGAAATGGATGCCTTTATCAGAAAAGAAGTAGATTCACTTCAGATTTCAGCATTATCAATTGCCGTAATTAAAGGTAACAAAGTAGTCTATTCAAAAGCTATAGGAACCAAAAATGCCAAACAGGAACCTATTGATGAGAATACCATTTTTGAAGCTGCATCCATGACTAAACCAATGTTTTCCTATACAGTCCTCCAACTTGTTAAAGAAGGTATTCTTAATTTAGACGTTCCACTTTACCAATATTTCCCTTATCCCGATATTGCTTATGATGACCGTTATAAATTAATTACAGCAAGAATGGTTCTTGATCATACTACAGGGTTTCCGAACTGGAGAGAAAATAATAAACTGACCATAAATTTTACTCCAGGCACCAAATTTGGCTACTCAGGGGAAGGATACGGATATCTTGCCCTTGTTGTAGAACACCTAACGGGTAAAACCATAGATCAACTTGTTGAAAAATATGTCATGAAACCCATGTCTATCAAAAACTCCTACCTGGTCTTCAATGATTATATAAACAAGCATTTAGCAGATGGGATAAAGGACAATAATGAAAGAGGCAGAAATGAACCTTATATAAAACCACATGCCGCTTACAGTTTATATACGGAGCCTAAAGAATACGCTAAATTCATCATTGAATTAATCAGGGAAAGCTATATTCTAAATAGTACTTTCCAGTCTATGGTTGGTTCACAGGTAGAAATTCATGAAGAGGATATGGATCCAAACTTAAAAATCAATATGGGATTGGGCGTTTATGTTCAAGAGACCCCCTTTGGCTTAAAATATTCTCACGGTGGGAGTAACGGCAATTGCTACAATTCTTTGTTTCAATTTTACAAGGATTCAAAAGTTGGATTTGTTTATTTTATTGTCGGATGTAAACAGGGGGAATTTGCTAAAAGATTGGATCAATTTATGATGATTGGAAAATAAAATTATTCGTCCTTTCCACGACTCTTTAGTAAAAGAAGTAAGATACTATCCGCTATTTCTTTTTGGTCTTCTGAACAACTTTATTGTACTCCAGACAAAGGTTTACATAATAATGGAAATCGCTATTGTGTTGGTATCCCTCTTCACTGATGAAAATATATCCTTTCATCATCTTTCCGCCATGCATCATAGGCCGGCAATAGTTTTTTTCCAATTCAAGTTCTGCTTTTTCAGGATCAATCCTGCATAGGATTTCGTTATCACGGACTCCTATACATAATTTATCATCAACCATAAAGCTCAAACCCTGAAACATCTTTTTCTCAACAACATTCTTTTCACCGATCAATGTTTCCCGTATGCGATTTACCAATGTTTCGTTGTACATAATATTGCTTTAATTTATTTGATTCTAAAGAAATTATCATTTATCAGGCATCGTTTTCCATGTGTGCTCAATATTTGTCATTAATAGAGCGTTATCAAATACTATGGAACCTTTTGGGAAAACGTGCTCATTTTCGTAAAAGGTTGATTTTACTTCCAATACATCAAGAGGTTGCATTTCCCATTTGTAGGTATTAAGTTGCAGCCCCTCAAATTTATCTTTATTGGGGGAATATCCAAGACTTCCTTTTTCAAAAAAACCTGAAGCCTCTTCTAAGGTTCCGAATATAGAACGGGTATTGAATGTTTCGGTTTCTCTTGCATCGATTGAAGTTTCCAACTGATCCGAACTCTTAAAATCAATATGATATTTTTTATTTTTTTCTTCTACATTAAACTTTGCATGATAGTGTTTACCTGGAAAAATGCGTCCACCCACCAGTGCATTTATTTTTGACGAAGTATCTCGCCGTGGAATATAAACTCCGGTCTTTACTTCACCATCTTCGTCCCATTCTACCGCAATCCGGTGTGCCCCATTTTCAGAACCTATCCCCATGAAATCCGGCAAACCTAAAGTTTTTATACTTTTAAGCCTGATCAGGCAGATTCCAACGATAGCCTTATTTTTATAAAGATGTGGTCTGAATGGAAAAGGAATAATTTTCTCTACAACTTTTGGATCAGCTGTGAAATTTATGAGTATCCTCCGGTCTATATATCCGTGTATTGCTGGTAGTTTCATCTTTTGTTACAACTTATTTAAATGCTGAAAATGATGTTTCGTTGTAATGACAAATGTAATTCATTTCGATTAAAATCATTTACATATAGAGATCAGCATAAGTCCATCACAGAAAAAAGGCGAAGATGTTAATCTCGTTCTATTTTTCTACCTTTTTTTTCGTCAGATTTGTACCCATATATAACATCTACTCCGTGAAAAATTCAATTTTAATATTTATCATTTTTTTTGCATTTGTTAAACAGGCAAGTGCTCAAAACAATTCACTTCTAAAATCAGACTATAATGATGAGTTCTATTCTAAAAACATTGGAAAAATAGTATTTCTTCCAGCTTTTAAGAATTCACATCAGATTAAGGAAAATGATCTGGTCAAAAAATATACATTAACCAATAAAAGTGACCTTTCCTTTGTTGCATTTTTTGATAAATCACTTACAGACTACAAATCTGAACTTTCTCCGAATATAGAGAAAGACTCCTTATTCAGAAAAGGCAATTATCAATTTACACTTTGGATAGATGATAAGGAAATCTATCGAAGTAATCTTTCACCCGGTGCACCTTATCAAAAAGTACAGGATACGGCATTGGTACTCAACAGACCTTTAATTAATAATACAAATGGTCAGGGAACATGGAGTGAATCTTTCTGGAACAGATTTATAGCGAATGGCGGGGACAAAGCATTACAGGACGGACAACATAAACTTCGTTTGGAAATCCGTGCTTATGTCAACATAAATAATGAAATTAAAGTAAGTCCTCTGTTAGCAAAAGGTGAATTGGCCTTAGATGTTTCACAAAATCCAAAAATTGATATCACCCCTATTAAACTCAATAAACCAATGACTTATGTGGGTTTTGAGATTTCCTCTAAAAAATTCAATGAAGACAAAATAAAGGAATTGAAGGGATCTATTGATGAAGGAATTTTTAAACAGATCAACAGCATTATCGTTATTAATGAAGGTAAACTGCAGATAGAAGAATATTTTAACGGGGAAGACAGAAATACACTGCATGATCCAAGATCTGTTGGAAAATCTTTTGCCTCAACTTTATTAGGAATTGCTATTGGTAATAACCTCATTAAAGACGAAAATCAAGAACTCGGTGCTTTTTATAATATCCAGTCCTATCAGCATCCTCAGGGTAAAGATCATGCAACTATTAAAGAGCTTATAACCATGTCATCTGGATTTGATGGCGATGATAGCGATGAAAATTCTCCCGGAAATGAAGAGAATATGTATCCTACCAGTAATTGGGTTGACTTTACTTTGAATCTACCATATGATCAGACCTTTAAAAATAAATGGCATTACTTTACAGCGGGTACCATCATTATAGGAGATATCATCAACAAATCGGTACCAATGGGTTTAGAAAAATTTGCTGAAGAAAAGCTCTTTCATCCATTGGGTATTAAAAATTACAAATGGCAATATACTCCACAGAATATTCCCAATACAGCAGGAAGTATTCGTATGAATGCATTGGATTTTGCTAAATATGGACAGCTTTATAAAAACAATGGGATGTGGAATAAAAAACAGATCATTCCTCAAAGCTGGGTGTTAAAAACACTCACCAGACAGATTCAAATACCGGATAGAAAAGATGAATATTACAGCTATTTTTTCTGGAACAAAAGTTTCAGTGTGGGCAACAAAAAGGCTGAAGCATTTTACTGTGCAGGAAATGGTGGGAATTATATTCTTATTTTTAAAGACCAACCTTTAGTTATCGTTATTACAGCTAGCGCATACAATCAAAGTTATGCTCACCCTCAGGTAACCAAAATACTGGAAAATTTTATTCTTCCGGCTGTTTTATAGCCCCGATAGAAACGGTTACCCCGCAGCAGGAATGGGAAATGGTTTGGAGCGAGGAGTATGAGTGGATAGCGGGAAAAAGCTCCTGATTACAGTCTAAAAAAATATAAACTGTAGTACAATTGATGTATTAGCAGAATAAAGTTACTATTCCATTAACTGTTTAATGTTCCCACAAATCTCATCCAGCTCTTCCCGCTTTGGAAGTTCGTAATAAGTTTCGTGAAATTTCAGCCCAAAACCATCATTTTGAAACCTTGGAATAATATGTAAGTGTGTATGGAAGACCTCCTGGCCAGCCGCTTCCCCATCGGCCAGGAAATAATTAATACCTTCAGATTTTACATTTGATTTTCTGATCGCCATATTAATTTTAGCCCCTACATTAAACAGTCTGGAAGTCAGATCCTCATCCAGCTCCGCGATAAGTTCTTTGTGAATTTTAGGCACTACCAATATATGTCCTGGATTTACAGGTTGTATATCCATGAAGGCAATGACATGATCATCTTCATAAATGAGACTTGCCGGTAGTTCACTATTTATTATTTTACAAAAAATACAATCGGTCATAAAGTTTTTTTATAAAAATAATAAAATGATATGAGATGCCAGGCTCAAAATATTTCCATAACATGGTTAAGGCGAATTAACTTAGGTTATACCAACTCAAAAAAGATCGTGCAATAACAGATTAATCTTTTTAAAAATCGTTTTCTAAATTTAGATTATAATTGTATTGTATATTATCAACACTTATCATGAAAACAATAACCTTAGCCTTAATTAGTTTTTGCCTCCTGTTTATCTTATCGGGATGTGAAAATACTAAGAAATCAAATGAACGTTTACCATCCGATATAACGAAAAAATCAGTTAAAAACGAGGCCTCTAAAATACAAGAATTAACTATTTATCAGTCTGCCGATTGGTCGACCATTAACAATGGTATAACTGGAAAATGCATCACTCCCTATGTAGTAGAACATAAAATTTCAATTGACTGTACTCCTTGTCGAAAATTACGATGGGTTTATACCTTTCACATCAATGGAAGTGGTCAATTATTAAAAATGGAAAAGGATGATAAAGTCATGGAATGTAATTTAAATAAAGAACAAATTAAAGAACTGGAAACTTTAATTGAGACTTATTTAAAAAAGCAAATAATGCCTCTATCTCTGCACAATACAATTTTTAAAGCAGGGATCGGTTTTACGTTAAAATGCTAAAATTCCTTTTTTCCATTAAAAAATAATATAGGACACCATCAATTGCGATTACCGGATTTAGCCTGTCGAACGGACTGATTATCTTTTAAATTAAGTCGATAAACAAGTGTTAACCGGTAACGGGCTGCATTGGGAATATTGGTCTGACTGATCAGGTAATCTGCTCCTTTGGTCGTACTGGATAATTTTCTTAATTCAAACAGGTTACTTACATCAAAGGAGACTGTTGCTTTGTCTTTTAAGAAAGTTTTACTGCACCCAAAATCAATACTATGCAAAGCGTTTGAGTGAATTTGGGCAGTTGCATTGGCACCCCTGAAATTATATAACGTCTGGAAAGCAAGTTTGTCCTTCAGTTTCACCTGAGCACTTAAACGGGCCGTAAGTGTATTTCCTGAATAGTCGAAGGTCTGATTTTGATAACTTCCCTGTTTAGCATAATGAAATATATTAAGTTCGGTATTTAACTGCAACCATTTGATGGGGTTATATAGTACCGAAAGCTCTAAACCACTGCGTATTTCTTTACTGATATTAACCGGCATGGTAATAAACAAACCATCCCCATTCCGAGATGTATAATCTTCAATAACCCCATTATTTTTTTGATAATAAAGAGATGGATTAAATGTAAGTGTCTTCCAGTTCTTCAGGAAAGCAAATTCAAAAACATGAGCGTAAGATGGGTTTAGGTTCGGGTTACCAACATAGCGACTATTCAGGTCGGTTAACTCATTGAAAGGATAGATCATGTTCAGCGATGGCCTATTGATTCGTTTACTGTAGCTCCCCTGTAAGGTCGTTCCTGTATCAAAGCGGTAACTGACATTTAATGTTGGAAATAACCTGCTATAATTCTTATCATTGGTATAATTTCCTATACGGTCTTCAATACCTATACGGGTCAGTTCGCCACGTACGCCGCCCTGATAACTAAACTTCCCCATCTTTCCCACAAACTGCACATAGGCACTCCCAATCAGTTCTTTGTACAATAGATGATTGTCGATCTGATCAATGATCTCCCAGCCTGCAGTATTTTGCTGCTCCGCAATAAAATCAGTATTTACCCTCCTATCCTCAAACTTCAGTCCAAACTCTAACGTTGAGGTACTGTCCAGTGGCTGTACCATATCCGTTTTAATCATGAAGTCCTTGCTTTCTCCTATTGAACCTGTCCTGATCGTAGGAAAAATAATGGGTATAGGAAAAACTCTATTGGTTGCCAGATTCCATTCTTTATCACTATTCCAGAAATCGTATTGCATATCCACTGTAAATTTTTTACCAGTCTGGTTAAAAGTTTTGGTATAATTAAATTCCAGTTGATTATAGCTTCGTTTTTCCCATGATTCACCGTTGCGGCTCAGCGTACTGTCGATGGCGCCATTTTTTCCTGAATATAAATAGTTCAGTCGCGTCTTATCATGGTCATGGGTAGAATTCCTAAGGAAAGCTGCAGTAATCGTGTTGTGATCATTAATCTGATAATCTGCACCAAAATAAAGTAATTTGGCATTATCATGCCGGTTCTCATCCTGTCGTTGGTTCAGATAAACAGGAGTACCTGAAAGTCCGGTCGACTGTTCTGTTTTATAGAGACCTACATAATCCGACAATCGCAAACCATAGGTCGCAAAAAGGTTGAGTTTATTTGATTTATAATTCAAGCTGGGGCTAACCCGTGTTTCATTGGGAATACCACCAACTACCCTTAACTGTCCACTGAAACCTGCTTTCTTATTTTTTTTAAGGATGATATTAATAATTCCTGCTGAACCTCCGGCATCAAACCTTGAAGAAGGGTTGGTGATTACTTCTACGCGCTCCACCTGGTCAGCAGGCAATTGTTCCAGAGCATTCCCCTGAGTTAGTCCGGTTCGTCGTCCATTGATTAATACCAATACATTAGCATTACCCCGAAGGCTGATCGCACCGGTAGGACTGACACTGACTGATGGAACAATGTTCAATAAATCAGTTACTGCTCCTGACTGAGAAAGCACATCCTTACCTACTTCGAAAACTTTCTTATCAAGTTTTAAACTGACTGATCCGCGCTGTCCGGTTAATGCTACCTCTTCTAAAAGTTTTGAGTCAGGCTCCAAAGTTATTGTTCCAATATTTACCGTACCAGAACTAACTTCTATAGGTTTATTGACGGTTTTAAAGCCTATCAGGTTGTAGGTGATATGGTAACTTCCGGCCGGAATTTTTTCCATGGTGAATGTTCCCTTAGCATCAGAAGTACTGGTCGTAATTAATTTTCCCGCATTATCTTTTAGTGTTATATTGACATACTGGATAGGAACAGAAGGGTTTTCATGAATGACACCCGTTATTTGAGCTTGCTGTGCAAAGGAATTTTGAACAGCCAACATGATCAGAAAAAAGAGCAGTATTTGTTTCATGATGTAAAATTAGATCCCGTACATAGTCATTTTGAGTAAAAACATCTGAACGGCTCTACAGACTTTCAAACAGCCTTCAGCTTTTTCAAATTACCTTGTATATTTACATGATGCATAATTTTATGTTTTTGCTGGTTTTACTCAGCATACTGAACCCATCTGTTATTCGTAATGAAGATCCTATACCTGTTTACAAAATAGGTGATGATATAGCTTGGGCATCTAAGGACTATAATGACAAGAATTGGTCACAAGAGCGAGGCAACACCTCTGGTAAAATCTTCTGGTCCCGAACTCATTTAGATCTGCGTCAGGTTGAAAGTGAGGTATTGCCGCTTGGCCTTCAGATTGAATCCTTTGGATCTTTTGAAGTATACTGGGATGGAGTATTGATCGGTAATAACGGTCAAATCCCGCAAAATGGCAAACCGGAAATACCCGGTACTGAAAGCAGTTATTACAGGATTCCGGACCACCTAATGTCACCTGGTCTTCATACAGTTGCTCTACGCAGTTCGCAATCATCACTTCCGCATGTGCAACGCAGCATTGGATTTAAAGTTGATCCTTACAACTCCTTGCTGACAAGACCTTTGGTTACGATGTCTTATATGAATCTCATGGCAGGAGCTTTTCTTATCGCAGCAGTTTATTACTTTTTTCTTTATGTAAACAGCAAGCGAAAACAATGGGATATCCTAA
Source organism: Chryseobacterium sp. FW101-FHT12H09 (assembly GCF_058790395.1). Lineage (NCBI taxonomy): Bacteria > Pseudomonadati > Bacteroidota > Flavobacteriia > Flavobacteriales > Weeksellaceae > Chryseobacterium > Chryseobacterium sp. FW101-FHT12H09. The sequence goes on from NZ_JBYTCP010000001.1 coordinate 208,632, forward strand.
TCTTCGGTACCATCTGTTTTCTGTTTTTTGCCCTGCTGATTATGGAATACCTTAAATTCCATGTGGTGATCCCCTATTCTCAATTTTTCGTACGCCTTGAGATTATTGGATGGCTGACCTTTGCCAATGCATTACTGGTTCCATTGTATTTTATCATCCAGTTCAATTTTAAAAAGGGAAAATGGCTAATGGCTGCCCTGCTAACAGCATTGATATTCCTTTACTGGTCTAATTACGGACACTATGATCTGACTGCCCGGCTTTATAGTTTAGCAATGCTTGTTGCTGCTTTCATCGTAGTATTGAATGGTATTATTCAAAAGGAAAAAGGAGGATTTATCGCTATGGTTGCCCTTTTAATGAGTGCTCTGGTCAATAATTTAGTGGTTTATGATTTTGGGCTGTTTATTAGTTTTACCATAATTGTTCTGAGTATGCTTTATCTACATTCCATCCGTACAAGCGTGATGGAGGCAGAGCATCAGAATGCTGTTTTACTTTCCTCAAGGCTACAGTTGGAACTGCTCAAAAAAAATATTCAACCTCACTTTTTAAGAAATACCCTGACTTCTATGATGGATTGGGTTGAAGAATCACCAAAAGAAGGCTCTCGTTTTATACAGGCACTCGCTGCAGAATTTGACATTATGAACGAAATCTCCGAGCAAACCCTGATTCCCATAACAAAAGAACTGGAACTTTGCCGTCAACACCTTTCTGTAATGGGTTTTCGTAAGGAGATTAATTATGTATGGGAACAAAACGGAATAGGTGAAACTCAACTGATACCACCCGCTGTTATTCATACATTGCTGGAAAATGGTATTACCCACAGTGAGCCATTACCCGGAAATACTGTTAAATTTGTGCTTCGTTATTTTGTAACAAAAGAAAGTCATCAATATGTATTTGAGACCATCGCAAAGAACCGACAGATACTCACAGACCGTGCAGGTGGTAATGGACTTAAATATATCCGGGCACGTCTGACTGAAAGCTATGGACAAAACTGGACATTCGATTCGCATGCGACAGAAAACGGTTGGATATCTACTATTCAAATTTTAAAACAATGAATATACTGATCATTGAGGACGAGGCTAGGATCGCCCATCGTTTGCAGCGTATGATTGCTGAATTCTTTGGGAACAAGCCTTCCCAAATTACAATCTGTGATTCTCTTCAAAAAGGTCTTGATCAAATTGCCAGTCAGCTTCCCGATTTACTTCTTCTGGACCTGAATCTCAATGGAGACAATGGTTTTGAAGTGTTGGAACATATGGTAGCTGCTTCTTTTCATACGATCATTGTTTCAGCCAATATCGATAAAGCAATTATCGCTTTTACCTATGGTGTTCTTGATTTTGTTCCCAAACCTTTTGATAAGGAAAGACTTTTTCAGGCTCTGAACCGGTTTATAAGTCCATCCATAAAATCAGATGATGGCATGAAATACCTTGCGGTAAAGAGATCGGGGCAGATTCGCCTGATCAATATTGCTGAAATAATTTACATCAAAGGGGCAGGTATCTATACAGAACTGCATCTTAGAAATGGACAACAGGAACTGCACGATAAATCACTTGAGCTTTTGCAACAACTTCTTCCGGACGGATTTGAGCGGATTCATAAGTCTTACCTCGTTAACCTCCAACAGGCTGAAAAAATACTGATCAACCCCGGCACAAGATATGGACTGCAGCTTAAAACCGGGGAAACATTGCCAATAGGACGCTCAAAATATAAGAATCTTAAAAATAAGATGATCTGATATTATTTTATCCAGCCTACCTTCTTTTTCCATTCATCGCTATCATTTTTCCTTTGATTAAAATCTTTTGGGGGTGTTTGATTTTCGTTTTTTACCCGATGCTGGATTAAAACAATCTGATCCTCCAGGGTATTTAAGCCTATAAGTTTCCTTCTTTGATTTACTTTTATTAAGTCATCAAAGGAGTTGGGAACTAATTCTCCATTTTCATTCCAATCAAATTGAGTTCCGTAAAGCTGTGGCTTTCCTTCAAACACAGCTATCCGATCGGTTAGATAAGCCAAGTTTTTCGGATCTGCTTTATTTTCATCCACTGCTTTTTTTAATAGCTCCGCACATTTTTTCATAAAAACGGGTTTCCCAATTGAATGCTGTATGATCAGCCAAGCTGCTTCACTGGCTTCCTTACCTACTTTATCAATAGTCGGGTAGCCGATGGAATCTACTATATCATTTAATATTTCTGCATTCTTATTATGCAGTTTTTCCATTTCTTCATTATACCCTTCCCCAAGCTGCCCTTTTTGAATAAGTTGATTCCGAAATTCCAGATCTGCATCTTTTAAATGAATTATTTTTTGTGCAAAAATTTTATAGTCCATGATGCTGTTATTATAAATTAACCAGAAGATATCGTTTAAAATTACACAAACTTTCTATCAATATAAACTCGTGTCTCTTTTTTTAGCTTACATCAAAAAATGTCCGAAGAATCAATTGATTTTTCGGACATTTTTGTACTTAACATATTGTTACTGACAATTAAATAAAATGTATTATTTTTTTATTGTTTTAATTGTTTTTGTAGTGCCGTCATTTAATTTTAAAGAAATTAAATATACCCCTTCTTTTAAATCACCCAAGTAAATCGATGATGATACTTTTTCAATTTTTCTGACTAATCTTCCTGAGATATCAATAACAGAAATTGATCTTACATCAGATATATCAGAAATACTGATAAAATCACTGAAAGGATTAGGAGATACTTTAAGCTTGTCTTTTTTAGTAGTTTCGTTAGTAGATAAAACGGTACTGTCATAAGCTGAAATCTGGAATTCTCCCATACTTATGCTTGAATCATATTTCCAGGCACTTATATACAGTGTAGATCCCGGAGTCTGTCCTGTAAGAGAGACTAATGAAAATAAACTATCTCCACTGTCATCATCACAGGCAATTTCAGTTAAAGTTCCACAGCTACCACTGTAAATGGTGAGAACAGAATCATCAAATGGCGATCCGGAAGCTTCATTTGTTTCTATAGTGATATTCCCGCTTGGAGGAACAACTACACTAAACCATGTATTATCAACCGCATCTCCGTTACAGGAAGGAAGGGCTCCATCGGTAGTGGCTCCGCCATTATTAGTAACAATTGAACCGGACGCAAAATCAGTTCCTATTGTCAATGGCATTGCCTGTGAGCAGATATTGTTCGTTGATACAAGCTCATATGCTGAAATCTGAAAAGTTCCACTGTCGATCGTGTCATCATATTTCCATACACTCACATATAAAGTTGTTCCCGGAGTTTGTCCTGTTAATGATATCAACGAAAATAGATCTGCGTTTGTATCATCATTACAATCAATTTCAGTTAAAGTACCACACGTTCCTGTGTACACAGTAAGCACTGAATCGTCAAATAAAGATCCGGCAGCTTCCCTGGTTTCTATAGTTAGGTTTCCACTTGCTGGAACAACTACAGTAAACCATACATTAGCTACGGCATCAGAATTACATGAAGGAAGAGCACCATCTATAGTACTTCCAACATTGGAAGAGGTAACCGCTCCTGAAGCAAAGCTTGTTCCTACTACCAATGGTATTGCACCTGAACAATTATCATTTTGAGCATTCACAAATGTAATTGTTAATAAAAAAAAACAGAGTAATAATTTTTTCATAAAATCTTCATTTTAATTAATAATTTACGGATATAATTGTGTTTTTTAATTTATTTTTCACAATAAATATAATCACGTATTCTTTTTGTAAATATATTATATTAATTAAGCACTTAGGCAATTATTTTATTATGTTAAAAGAATGTATTGAAATTCAATTAATTATTGATTTCCTTGCTTTTATATACATTTAAATGAACTTCAGAAGTTTTGTTAGTCTTATGTAAAAGTATTTTAAGAATTTAGAGGCCTTTTAATATCTTAATACCACAAATTAACACAACTTTAACTTCAATTATAAAGTACCGGACTATTTAAATCAATCCATAAAGCCGTACTTTGCAGTCTAATAAAACAATGAAAAGATGGGGCTATTTGACATGTTTACGCAAGAGATCGCAATGGATCTTGGGACTGCTAACACTTTGATCATACATAATAACAAGATTGTTATTGATCAGCCCTCCATTGTTGCTATTGACCGTACTACAGGAAAACCTATTGCGGTTGGAGAACAAGCTAAACTTATGCAGGGGAAAACCCATGAAAATATCAAAACAGTACGTCCATTAAAAGATGGTGTCATTGCAGATTTTCATGCGTCTGAACATATGATCAAGGAATTCATTAAACAAATACCGGGAATCAGAGGTAGATTTATCCAACCGGCATTAAGAATCGTAATATGTATTCCTTCAGGAATTACAGAAGTTGAAAAAAGAGCGGTTAAAGATTCGGCATTAAAAGTAAATGCTAAGGAAGTAAAATTGATCTATGAGCCAATGGCAGCGGCAATTGGAGCAGGGATTGACGTTCAAAGCCCTGAAGGGAATATGATCATTGATATAGGTGGTGGAACGACTGAAATTGCGGTGGTCGCACTGGGTGGTATTGTCTGCGACAAATCATTAAAAATCGCTGGTGATGTTTTTACAAATGATATTGCATACTTCCTGAGATCATACTACAATTTGTACGTTGGGGAAAGAACTGCCGAAAGGATAAAAATCGAAATAGGTTCTGCATTGGAAGAGCTTGAATATCCTTTAGAAGATATTCCTGTACAGGGAAGAGACCTGATCACTGGTAAGCCAAAAGAAATTATGGTGAACTATAAGGAAATTTTCAAAGCATTGGATAAGTCCATTATGAGGATTGAAGATGCTGTTTTGGAAACCCTTTCTCTTACTCCACCTGAGCTTGCGGCGGATATTTACAAAACTGGAATCTATCTTGCAGGAGGGGGTGCCCTTCTCAATGGATTGGCTGATAGAATACACAGAAAAACAGGATTACCTGTTTGCGTTGCTGAAGACCCTTTAAGGGCCGTTGTTCGTGGAACGGGCATTGCCCTTAAAAATATCAATAAGTTTAGATTTCTTATGAGTAGCTAAACTCAGGAATAAATATAAAATGCCTTTAAATACTATTATTTAAGGGCTTTTTATTTTACCGTCGTTTTATTACATACGAAATGGTTACTCACATCTATTTATCCCCTATTTTTGAATTATTTTAGTTAAAAATTTTATATTTGTTGAATGGAACACCTACAATTCTAGTAAATAAATATAACCAAATGAAAACCCAGAAAAAACTAATATTCGCAGCTTTTTTAAGTATAGCCTTTGTTTCCTGTAGTACCATGCAACGAACTGATTTATATTTTGGAACAAATATTCCTACTGGCGGGGATGTAACACCACAACAATGGAAAGCATTCTCTGATAGTGTGATCACACATTACTTTCCTGAAGGATATACCGAATCGGATGCGGTTGGTAAGTGGATGGATACCCAAACAAAATTAACCATATCAGAAAAGACAAAAGTGGTGACTTTCCTTGGTAAACCTACAAAAGAAAGAAATGCTTCATTGGATAGTATTACCCAACGATACATCCGCAGATTTCATCAACAAAGTGTATTAAGAGTAGACAGTAAACCTAAGGTAAAATTTATCAGCAAAATATAAATTATCTTTTACAGCAAAACACAATTTTAAGATTCAAACGTTTTTCCACTTATACTGTTCTTTCGTTAAAATGGAGAGGAATTTTTTTTGAATTTTTCATTAATGGCCATTTCTTCTAGCCATTCCAATAGCTTTTATTATTCAATAAATCCCACTGTGATTCATGATTGACTGCATTTTTTTGATCCTAGTTTCATTTGGATTACCATCCACCATTTTCTCTATTGTTATTAATGGATAACCTTGGTTATTATTAGTCCAAAGTAGTACAAAATAAACAGTAAGCAATTCATTACAGTAATTGTTAATGATATTTTTAGCAAGTTAGTTTTCCTTGTACTCATCAGGCTGCCATACGTATAACCATACAAAAACAAAAATCCTGTCATAAAAAAAGAGATAAAAAAACCTTGCTCACTTACATCTGTTTTCTCTGAAAAGAGGGTCATAAAGAGTTTTATCAAGTTAATGAGTACTAATAACAGACTAAGTTGTGCCGCTAAATAAGTATTCACAAGAAAATGCTCCCAATAATTATATTGCCTTTTTATAAAAAACAACCAAGTTATTAAAGAAGCAAAAGGAATCATTATAAAAATAAAAAGACTGAAATAATGACTAAAGAACGATTCATTGACCTCAAGGACCTGATTAGGAAACCTTTTTTGATATATACTTTGTGTAAGACTTTGAAGTTTATTAACAACAAAAGTACAAATAGATGCTATTAATATAACATAAGCAAAAGGCCTAAAATGTTTTACTCGTTTTCCTGCAAGATATCCTTCTACCATTTTTCCAGGATTTGTAAAAAGACATTTTAGTGTATAGAAAAAACCCTTGTCAATATGAAAAACAGAATGTGGTATATCATGAATTAGCCAATGTACATCAATTCTTTTTTCGTGTACAGACTGTCCACATTCTGGACAATAATTACCTGAATAATTAAAATTGCAATTTTTACAAAGAGTTATTTCCATTCTTTAAAACTTGTGGAGGTACTTGATATAGTTAAATAGTAAACATTCTTAGAGCCTATATATATTATCCTCTCACATTTGTAATATTCAAATGAATTTATTCCTTCACATAAATAGGTTACTCCTAATGTAATATTCATCGGGTTCTAGATATCTTTAAATGAAATTTTTAATTCACCGAATATAAAAATATTAAATAACAACTGCAAAAAAACTCTTTTTAAGTATTTGCAGAGAATGAGGGATGTGAACCTATCTCGTAAATACCACATTTATCTCATTTTTATGTGAAAAATCCAAAGTTTTCACAATAAATAGTTGCAATAAGGACTTTAATGGGTTTTATTTGGATTCGTATCAAGAACAAACTTTAGGTTTGCAAAATCGGTATTGGCTTCAACTAAAGTGCAAATTCCTTTGCTGTATGTGTAAGTAGTCGTGTTTCCGTTTGGCAGATCGATCCTGTATTTTTTGGAATTAATCTTCTGAATAGGAATCATCTTTTGGAATTTCTCCGAAAAAACAGATTTTATATTTTCGGGCTCATTAAAATACAGACTTGCAGTAGAGCTGAAAATGGACTGTTTTAGAGAACCATTGGCTCCATCTTTGTCCGAAAGATTATAAACACTTCCGTTCCAGGTAGCGGTATTGTTCACTTTTAGTTTCCCGTTCATTGTTCGGTAAAGTTTGGCCTGCTGTAGAATATTCTGTTTAAAAGTGACACCCATTTTGTCATAAATTTCAATACTGTAAATGATTTTTACTTTAGCTCGGGATTCAAAAATATATTCGGTGACATCATCTTTCAAAGAACGTTCCACACGGATATTGCCAATCGTTTTATCGTCTTTTATAATAGAATAATTCAGATATTCTTTGTTAATTGGTGTTACAATATTGGGTTGAAAATAATGGTACAACATCATCGAAAAAATCAGGAGTGCTTTCATTTTTTTACTTTTTAAAATAATAATGGCTTCTTTAAAAATATTTATGATGCAAAATTAGGCATAGGAAAGCCTTAGAATGTTCCATAGGATAAATGCGAACCCATTTCATTAACGGAAGTTAACTACTTGAAAATAAAACAATTAACTATAATACTGCGTTCCAATTTATAATCGTGAACCTTGTTTTCTAAACTCTCGAGATATAAGAAGGTAATTTTTTTTAAGCAGTCGCTGATAATAAATAAAGTATATTATTTCGTAATTCCTGTTCTCCACTTTTATAATAGTTTGGAATCTATACTTTTTTGAAAAATTGGAAGCTGATCAGTATTTTTGAAAATATTAGCTAAACAAAAAGAAAAAATCGATTTCTGACAATATAAGAGCAAAATGATATGGGGTTAGCAGAAGTAGGCTAATAAAAATGTCACATATCACAAATATATAAAGTAACTACTAAAATTACAGCTATATAAAATACACGTAGAAATAAGGGCAAAGGAATCTGGAAAGTTTTCAACATCTCCCTACTGCCTAAATCCTACCATTTTTTAAGTCAACTACATATCCTCCTTTTGGTTTTGATTTTTTTCGGATGTAATATAAGTTGTGCAAAGTGTTTAACCAGTCAATTAGAAAATAATGTATTATGCGAGAAAGTCGGATAATATTCGAAATCATATATCTATTAATCGCCATCCTAATTCTGCTTCTTGTATTTCCTTATACTTTTCAAAGTTGATTAAATGTAAACATAGTCCATTTTGTCCATCCAGATGGATTACGTAAATAAACCCTTTAAGTTTCCAACTATACAGTTTAGTGCCAACTAAATCCCAACCAGCCTCTCTAAATTGAAAATTCGGCATTCCCAATTTGTCTTTAAAATAGTCCACTCTTTCTTTAAAGCCTTGTTCATTTAATTCCTTTGTACTTTTAAATACTAATCCAAAAAAAGAATTCTCTTTATTTGTAAGCCCTTCAATATAATCAAAGTTAATAGTACCGAAATTTGCTATTGTATCCCTCTTAGGAGACCAGATAGATAAATTATAATATATACTATTTTTCCCTTGTTTTTTTTGAATAAAAAGTTTCGTATTTCTAACAACCGAATATTCGTTCTTCTTCGATAAGATCTCATCGTTAAAATAATTTTGTATTTCAAATTCGGTTGTAATCTGTTCAATATCAATTTTCTTTCGGTCAGTTATGGAAGGTTTGCTCTGTCCATAGATGGAAAGAAAAGTCATTGATACTATAAAAAAAATAATTTTTTTTCCCATTTCGTTAACTCTTTAGAAAATAATTGACAAGCTCAAAACTAATATTCTGCTATTTTTTCAAAAAATCCAAAATAATTATCCACTAATCCAACTTCATCAACACTCATATTTCCTTTAAAACCTGAATTTAAATTTTCATAAAAATATTTGTTATCCGCTATTTTGGTATACCTCTGCTTGACAGGTACAATATTATTTTTTAAGACATCTATATAAATCACATCAATTTCCTTTGGTGTTTCCATATCAAATGATAAATTATTAACAGGAAGCGTATTGGTAAATGGTGTAAGTGAAATATCAATGTATTTAAAACCTTTAAAATCAGAATTTGTCATTATATTAATTTGCCATCCATGTTCGGAATTCTCACCAGTCATCTTTCTTTTTATCGTATTGATTTCTGATTCGATTTCAAATGCTCTAATCAGCCAATTTCCATCAATAACCAATCTATAATTAACATCATATATATTACCATTTTGGCTGCCGATAATCTTTGATTCTACAACATTATTTTCATTCTTTTTTTCAATTTTAAAATATTCTAGAGATTCATAAGCTATTCCCTTCCATAATAATGTTTTCATAATTGGAGTATTCATAAATAATATTTCTTCGCCGAATTTCTCACAGGTCTTTGTGAAGAGGAATTTTACTTACCGTTTAATTCCTCAGCCAAACCTATTAACAGCCCATCCTTTGCACGAATGTAACACAGGCGATAAGAGTTTTCGTACTGAACCATTTCGCCAACGAGTTCAGCACCATGTTTCACTAGCCTGGACACCAGCTCATCAATATTCTCAACAGTAAACATAACCCGTAAATATCCGAGAGAATTTACAGGAGCATTCCGATGATCTGAGATAGTCGACGGGTTAATAAATTGTGAAATCTCGAGCCGATTATGGCCATCGGGTGTCACCATCATGGCCACCTCAACGAGCTGCTCTCCTAATCCCGTAACACGACCAGCCCACTCTCCCTCAACCTTCGCACGTCCTTCAATCTTTAACCCTATTTCTGCAAAAAAAGAAATAGCTTCATCAAGGGATTCTACAACAATGCCCATATTGTCCATTCGCAACAATTTACTTTTTTCCATAGTATTGATTTATAAAGTTATCCTCAAAATATTGGGAAAATAGAATGTGTGTTCCAAGATATCTTTTTAAAGAAAATCTTCTAAAATCCCCTTTATTTTGACACAATCAATTTACTTATTTTTCCAATTATAGCTAAGATTCATCTTTTGTGTTTTTCACAAGGCCAATCCCTGCAATAAAGAAGATTAAACCAAGAACTCCTATCACCCCTAAGGTCGTATAAGAAGTATTTTTATTAATCAACTCATATCCAGTGTAAATCAAACCAGCGATTCCCAGAACCGTTAATATTGTTGCAAAAATTCGTTTAATGTTCATGATTTTATTTTTTTATTTTTTTAGTATTTGTAATTATTTCACTCTCTCTAAATTTCCTCATTTATTCTTGAATGAATTCATTTAAAACCTTACAAAAACCAAGCCGTTAATAAACGTCAAACATGTCTAAATACCTCAATAATAAATCACTACAGTTCAATATTTGTATTAATCTTTAACCAATTTTCCGAAATAGCTTTTCGGCTTAACTTTTCGGATCCGTCTAATTTTGGGAAATTTTTCAGAAAGCATACCCATTTCACTCCTCTTGATTTCAAAAAATCAGAAAAGCTTAGGAATTGACCATAAATATCCTTTTTTGGACCATATCATTTCTTTTCATACTATTTACCTTTGTTCTAAGTTACAAAGGCTTATCATCTTCGTCAAATTCAAAAAAATAATTATGTCATTTATAACTTACATCAAAAATATTGAGGAAAAAAAACCGGCAAATCACCGGAAGATTTCCAATTTCTCGCAGACAAAAAAGGTTTTACTAAAAATGGAACTATTAACGTTAAAGCCACTGAAATTATCAACTGGCTAAAAGAGGATTTTAGTTTAGGCCATGGTCACGCAACAGCGATGTACGCCTATTTTAAAGGAAAACGTGAATAATAAAATAAGGTATTTCCACTATGAAAGCAGCATAGAAGTGGCCCATTAGATAGTTTTACTAATCTTTATAGCCCCAAAGTTCATAAGTTGAATTTTACTTGCCTCTCTGCTTTTAAATACCGTTCACTCATCTGCTACAGGCTGTGAAACAGACATTATAACCCAAATGGTAAAGAGTGTTTTTGACAATGGCCTTTACGTATTGCAGGAAAAATTACATAAAAAAAACATAGAGTTATACTATTATAGTAAAATTGATTTTTCAGCACTCTTAGATAATTAAAGATAATGACTATAAGTTAAGTATTTAGCACCCCGGCAAGTATGTCACTACCTTTAAAGATAACGGGCTTTTCACCTTCAAACCTACATTCATGAATATATCAAGAACGTCTGATATAGAAAGACTGCTGACATACAATTTAGTTTAGTGTACTTATAAGAGCATAATCCCACTCATTTCTTTACTCTTAAAAGGGCATCTATCGAGCCCTTACAATGTTAGGCATTCTATCTTATAACCATATGAAAATGAAAGAGAAAGAATTATTAACACAAAAAAAAGGATCTTCTAAAAGAAGACCCTTTTTTTGCGGAGAGAGAGGGATTCGAACCCCCGGACCTGTTACAGTCAATAGTTTTCAAGACTATCGCAATCGACCACTCTGCCATCTCTCCTTAAACTCCAGTTATACTGTCGTTTTCAGTGGTGCAAATATAGAATGTTTTTTAATTCTGACAAAATAATTATTAGATAAATTTTAGCAAATTGAAATAATCCACTAAAAATCAACTTAATTATTTTCTGTAATCCACTTACTGATCAACAAAATTTGAGAAAATCAGATAAAAAATAAACGCATCAGATCAATGATGCGTTTATTGTATATTATATCAAAATAAGTATTAATGTAACTCAGCAAGATACTTTTCAGCATCCATTGCCGCCATACATCCACTTCCAGCAGCTGTAATTGCTTGTCTGTAAATATGATCCTGAACATCACCAGCAGCAAAAACTCCAGGTAAGTTTGTTCTTGTAGATCCCTTTTCTGTTAAGATATATCCGTTTTCATCCAAGTCAATTTGTCCTACAAAAATATCAGTATTCGGTTTGTGACCAATAGCGATAAAAATTCCGTGAACATCAACCGTAGATTTTTCCTGAGTTTGGTTATCAATAACAACCGCTCTTTCAACAAGATTATTCTCCCCTTCTATTCCTATTAATTCGTGGTTGAATTTCACTTCAATGTTTGGTGTATTTTCTACTCTGTGGATCATCGCTTTTGAAGCTCTGAAAACATCCTTTCTCACCAACATCGTCACTTTATTAACCAATTTTGCAAGGTAAGTTGCTTCTTCCGCCGCAGTATCACCGGCTCCTACTACTACTACATCTTTTCCTCTGTAGAAAAATCCATCACAAGTAGCACATGCAGAAACTCCACCTCCATTATATTTTTTTTCGTCATCAAGACCTAAATACTTAGCTGTAGCTCCTGTAGAAATAATCACGGTTTTAGCAAGGATCTCTTTATTTCCGGCAAATAATTTGTGAACACCACCCTTTTCTTTAGAAAGTTCCACTTTCGTGATCATTTCATAATGAACTTTGGTATCAAATCTTTCCGCTTGTTTTTGCAAATCCATCATCATTTCAGGACCTGTAATACCAGCAGGATATCCGGGAAAGTTATCAACCTCCGTTGTTGTTGTTAATTGTCCGCCTGGCTCTAAGCCTGTATATAATTCAGGCTTCAGATCTGCTCTTGCCGCATAAATTGCCGCTGTAAAGCCAGAAGGCCCTGATCCAACTATTACACAATCTAAAATGTTTTGCTCCATAATTTACTTTTCAAAAAGATTAAAATTAAAGTCTGCTAATTTCGTAATTTTTAATGTTTTATTAAAGGAATTTTAATGATACTTGTCAATAATCAATATGTCGACTGTCAATGATTGTTTTTATACGTTGCTGACCGTTATTGGGGCTCATTTTGAAATCGCGAAACGGCTTAAACAACTTGCAACTAACAACATTTCACTTCCTTCCCCGTGACTCGCATCCCGAACCTCCCAACTCTACAATAAACTAAACTTTCATCTTAAATTTATCGACATTAATAATCTTATATACCAATTCCTTGATCAACTCTGCTTCACTCATATTTACCGCTCCCAAACCTTTTCCTTTCATATCAAATTCCCTTAAAATAGAAACCACTCTCGTAGCATGTTTTAAAGGATATAACCTTGCACTTTCTGCGTAATCTTTGATGAAGTAAGGATTAATCCCCATTTGGGAAGCAATAACCTGTGGCGACTGTCCCGGCATTGTCTGATAAATAATAACATTTGAGAAATAGTTATACAAACTCGCCAACATCATTACAAAAGGATTATTCTTAGGATTCTTTCCCATAAAATGGGCAATTTTAAATGCTGCATTTGCATTTTTCGTTCCTAGAGCCTTTTGGAGTTCGAAAACATTATATTCCTTACTGATTCCGATATGGTTTTCGATAATCGTGCCATCCAAAAGCTCTCCTTCTTTAAGGATTATTTTTAATTTACCCAATTCATTGGCGATCCTTGAAAGATCATTTCCAAGATACTCTGCTAAAAGGTGAGAAATATTTGGGGCTGTTTTTATGCTTAATTTAGAACATTCATCAGCAATCCATTTCGGAAGATTATTCTCTCTGATCGATTCACTGAGGAAAAGTGCTTTTGCCTTATCTAAAGCTTTTGTCACCTTTTTCCTGCTATCCAGCTTTTTATGTTTGTGGGCAAAAACCAGAACTGTTGATGGAATCGGATTTTCAACATACGCTTCCAGAATTCTATTTTCTTCGTCATTAAGTTTTAGATCCTGAGCTTCTTTTACAATAATCACCTGTTTATCTCCCATCATGGGAAACTGCCTTGCCAAAGAAAGAACTTCCTGATAAGAAGTATCTTTTCCATAAGTCACGGTCTGGTTGAAAGCTTTTTCATCTTCTTCCAAAAAGTCGTGTTCAAGAGCTTTTACAGCAACGTCAATAAAATAAGGTTCATCTCCGTGGAAAAAATAAATCGGTAAAACTTCTTTATTTTTAATATTTTTGAGGATTAAATCTAATTCTTTCATCTTTTAATGGAACTTCCAAAACTGAATTTTCAGGAAACTTTTGATTTTAAATTCAAGAAAGACAAAGATAAGTTTTTTATTTATGATTTAGTTCGTAAAACTTACCTTTTGCTTACCCCTGAAGAGTGGGTAAGACAACATTGGATACATTATTATCTCACAGTAAAATCCTATTCTGTATCTGCATTGATTACAGAAAAAAAGATCGTTTTAAATGGTCTTACTAAAAGAATTGACCTGCTTATTACAGAAAAAGCACAGCCAAAAATTTTAATCGAATGTAAGGCTCCACAGATCAAACTGACTGAAAAAACTTTTGAGCAAACCGCAAGATACAATTCAATTATTGGTGCTAAAGAAATCATTTTAACCAACGGCTTGCAGCATATTAATGCTTATTTTGAGAATGACCAGTATCAATTTTATAAAGCAGATAATTAATCAGTTTATATTATTTATCTAGGGAAAATCCTGCGCAAAGTTTGTCATTCAGATCTAAGCGAATTGGCGTCTGGAATCTCAGTCTTGCCTATTCATAGATATAAACCAAAAAAGTCATAAAAGTTTTAATGTACCCCAAAGACTGCATTTGAGTTTTTGAAAATACTAAATTTTAAAAAGAATCTTCTTTGACTCTGTTGTTAACTAAAGTTCACAATTTTTAAATGCATATGATAGTTAATATGACTTTAAATTTTTATAAATTTAAAGTGCTTTAATTAAAGTCACAATAAAAGGACACATAAGCATTTTGGAAATCTTTTGATTCTCGTCTTAGGTGATCTCCTTATTTTTCAAAACAAAAAACTTCAAATTTTAAATACCCAAAAAAAACTTTTGTTCCTTTTGTGGTCAGATAAAATATGGTTAAATAAAATTTAAATGATTGATATGAACATCAAAAACATAATATTCGATTTCGGGGGCGTTTTAATGGATTGGAATCCAAGATATTTTTTTAAAGATTATTTTAATGACGATAACAGAATGGAATATTTCCTTACCCACATTGCTCAATCGGAATGGAATGAAGAACAGGACCGGGGAAGAAGTCTCATGGAAGGAACCAATATACAGGTTCAGAAATTTCCTGATTGGGAGAGAGAACTCAGGGCTTATTATGACAATTGGCATGTCATGTTGAAAAGCGAGATCCCACAAAATGTAGAAGTTCTTAGAAAACTAAGCAAAACAGATTATCATTTGTATGGATTGACCAACTGGTCCGAAGAAACCTTTCCTTATGCTTTGGAAAACTATGACTTTTTTCAGCTTTTCGATGGTAAGATCGTCGTTTCAGGAACTGAAAAATTAATAAAACCTGACCCTAAAATCTGGCATCTTTTATTGGAGCGTTATAACATTCAGGCTAACGAATCCCTTTTTATTGATGATAATCCCAAAAATATAGAAATGGCAAAAACCCTCGGCTTTCATACTGTTCAGGTGTATGCAGATACTAATCTAGAACAGGAACTGATTGATATAGGGCTAAAGTTCTAATAACTTATAATAATATTTTGACAATCATTATTATAAGTTATTTTTATTAATTTAGATGTAGATTTCTATTGATATGATAGGTCATTGCCAATTGAAATGACAGGATCAAATCTTATTTAAAAAATTACAAAATATGATACGTTCAATCTTATTAACAACTCTCTTTATGACATCTGGAGCTCTATTCAGCCAAAACCTTAAAACAGTTTCCTACCAGGACGGCTCACAAAAACTGAATGGCCTAGTAACTTCAAACGCCGGAAAAAAACTTCCGGGAGTATTGGTATTACCCGCATGGAAAGGAATTGATGATGAAGCTAAAAATGCAGCCATAGAACTTGAGAAGCAAGGTTACATTGCTTTTATAGCAGATATTTATGGAGAAGGAAATATCCCTGCGGATAATGATGCAGCGGGAAAAACCTCAGGACATTATAAACAAAATTATGCAGAATATCAGAAGCGTATTTCATTGGCACTGGATCAACTTAAAAAAAGTGGTGCTGTTGCTAATAAATTAGCAGTTATCGGATACTGTTTTGGTGGAACTGGAGCATTAGAAGTTGCCAGATCTAATATGCCCGTAGCCGGCATTGTTTCCATTCATGGAAGTATTGGTAAGGACCAAACTAGAAAAAATGGAGCAATAGGTCCTAAGATGTTAATTGAAAATCCAGCAGAAGACAAAGGAGTAACCCAACAGGATTACGACAATCTGATCAAAGAAATGAATGAAGGAAATGCTGACTGGCAAATTATCACCTATGCACACTCTAAGCACACTTTCACGGATCCAAAATCTCCTGATTATAATGAAGTAATGGCAAAAAGAGCCTGGAATCATACGTTGATGTTCCTGAAAGAAATTTTGAAGTGAAAGCTTCAATCTAACAATTTACCAGTTTAATAATGTAGCAATGATATGGTCACTTGATTCAATTTTGCAGCATTAATTTATTGGTAAATTGTTACATTAAAAAAATTATCCTTCTCTATTCACCAAATCCATCGAAAAAGCAGGAAGGCAGATTGCAATGTACTCACAAGGCTCGGTAAAAGGGTTGCTGTAGCGGACTCTTGCTCCTTTTTCCACCATAATACTCTGTCCTTTTTCAAGGGTGACTATTTCACCATCTATTTCAAACTGCTTTTTTCCTGAAATAATAATTGTAAATTCATCAAACTGAGGCGTCTGATGGGGTTCACTCCAATCAGGTGGTGCTACCATATGAGCGATGGATACATTAGGATTTTGCGTAGAATTTCCCCAATGCTCCTCGATCAATTTCCCGTCTGTTGTAGGAACTACAAATGGTGATTTCTGAATTTTATATTTTTTCATTTCAGCCAATTTTCCTTTTTTATTTCATATACAAAATTGGTTCTTGTGGGTTCTGCAAAATAGGCTACTTCTTCTTCCCCTATTTTTTCTCCACCCAATCTTTCCAAGGCAATTTGGGAACGGAAGTTCTCTTTCCCAATATGGAAATGAACTTTATTTACAAATTGAAAAATATAATCCAGCATCAGTTTTTTAACTCTTGGATTTACCCCTTTTCCCCAGGATTTTGTGCCATAAAAAGTATATCCAATAAAAATATGATTGTCCTTTTCATCAAAATCATAGTATCGGCTGCTTCCCAATATATTCCCGGAAGCTTTATCTATAATTTTAAAAGCACCTTTACTTTCAATCGCACCTTTAAAAAAACTCTCAAAAACCTCTCTTTTGTATCGGTCTTTATTAGGATGCTGTTCCCAGACTCTGGGATCAGAAGCTACTTCATATACAGATTCAAAATCCCCTTGTATTAAGGGGATTAATTGAAATTCATTATCTTCTAAAATAGATTGAATAGAAAAATTCATTGTCTTAGCTTTTTGTTTTAGCAGCGTCAGTTTCTATTTTTTTGATTTCTTTCAGTTTATCTGAAATTTTGATTACGGCATCTAATTTTGCAGGTTTTAAGGCAACTTCTGCCTGAGCCATATCCCATTTGATCACTAAATTCCCAGAATTTTCATCCGTAGGATTTAATGTAATTTCAAACCATTCTTGCTTGTCAGCTAATTTATTAACAGGGACAGTAACATCTACCACATCCTGTTTCGGATCGTAGGTATAAGCACCCCACTGTTGAAAATCCTTATTTAAGATCACTTTCCATTCTTTATCTGTTGGAACGATAAATAATCCATATGTTCCTGCAGGCACCATTTTACCACCGAAGTTAACAGCCTGTCCGAATGTAATTTTTGTAGATGAGTTGGCCCCTGCTCTCCAAACCTGTCCATAAGGAACTAATTCTCCAAAGATTTTACGACCTTTTACACCAGGTCTTCCATAATCGATACTGATTTTAGACATAGAGAACTGCTGTTCCACCTTCTGACGCGGACTTGCAGCCGGTACTGAATAGTCTTGTGCAAAACTTAAAGCTGAAGCCGATAGGCAAAGTGCGAATACTAATTTTTTCACGTGTAAATTTTTGTTCAAAAGTACGAAATCAAAACAAAATAGTCTGCTCCAATTTCAATAATTTTTATAATATCCACATTATTAACTTTTCTATTTTTTCAAAAATTTCAAACAGCCAGTAAAACCTTTTTTGCCTGTTCAATATGCCTAACATTATGATAAATAACAAAACGTAACGTATCACCTAGTTTCAGTTTGATCAGTTTTGAAATACTTATACTTGTTTTTGTCTTCTCCAGATTAATGTTTCTGGATTTTTCCAACAGAACTAATAGTTGTTGCTCTTGCCAAATGAATTTTTTCAATACTCCTTTATCCAGCTTAGCGCGGATAGGATTCATTGTTTTAAATGTTTTCATTGTATTTAGCTTTTCTTTTGGCAACATCGACTTTGCAAAATAATTACCAAGGATTCCCGGTGAAAATGTAGTCTTTGTAGTAAAATGAGAAGAAGATATCCTGTGGGTAATCTCCGGAATATAAAAATCTCCGTAAAGATTAAGATGTTCAATACACTCCAGAACACTCCAGCTATTTTCGGATGTTCTGTGATTCAGCTCTTGATCTGTTTTCTGCAAAAGTGTTTCTACATATTGGATGTGTTGTTGGGTAATCGTCGTTAATTCTGATATTAATTGCGAAGAAGAAATTTTCATTGATCCTTTTTATGCAAATTTCTGTATTCCAACATTTCTAAATATTGACTGAACTCAAGATTTTTTTAATCTCGATAATGTTTCGGGACTCATTCTAAGGTAATTGGCAATATATTTATTGGGGATTTCCTGAAATAGCTTCGGACTTCTTTTTAAAACCCTTTCGTAACGTTCAAGAGGTGAGTTGATCAAAAGATCTTTTTCTCTTTCAATCTGTTGTAAAACAAGATCTTCTAAAATAAAAGTCCATAATTTTAAATGCTCATCACTCGATTGAATAAATTCGTAAAAATCCTTTTTTGTTGCTACTTTTACCTTTGTCTTTTTAATCGCCTGAATATAGAAATCCGATGGCTTATCTGATAAAAATGAATCCAGGGAAACAATGATATTATCCTTATAACCGAATCTAATGATCCGTTCTTCATCTTCATCCATGATAAAAATACGGACACTTCCCTCTTCCACAAAATAAACATTCGTGTCTATCTCGTCTTTTATTTTTAGAAACTGGTAACGTTGAATGTTTTTTTCAGTTTTAAACAGATCAGCATCAATCAGTGTTTGGATTATATTTACAGAACTCATAGATTCAAAATGACCTTAATATCAGGGTCTATAAATTTAAATAAAATCAGAATAATATTGCCTTCTCTAACTCCAATAACTTTTGTTTCCTCCAGATTCCTCCTGCATATCCTACGAGATCACCATTAGAGCCGATGACCCGATGACAGGGAACTAAAATAGCTATTTTATTGATTCCATTTGCTGTTCCGACTGCACGTATTGCTTTTGGATTTCCTAAAAACTCTGATTGCTGTTTATAAGTTCTGGTCTCTCCCATTGGAATTTCACATAAGAGATGCCATACTTTTTCCTGAAATTCAGTTCCGGTGATATATAACGGAACATCAAAAGTTTTTCGCTTTCCTTCAAAATACTCCTGTAGCTCCTTTTCTAATTGCTGAAAGTGTTTATTCTCACCCTGAACGATCTCTGCATTTAAAGATTTTGACAGTGATGCAAACTGTTTATCCATATTTTTCCGATCTGTAAACTCCAGCAAACAAATCCCTTCATCTACTGCACAGGCAAACATCGGTCCCAGTGGAGTTTCAATTCTTTTAAGATCTATTATTCCTTGCATTTTGGTATTTTTAGGTGAGACACCTACTATATTTTTAAAACGTTCATTAAATCCACTTAAGCTCTCATATCCTGAATCGATCGCAGCTGCTATAATACTCTCACCATTTTTTATCTTTTTGAAAGCTTTGTTCATGCGCAATTTTCTTTGATAGGCCTGAAAAGTAATTCCATGATTTTTCAGGAACCACCGACGAACCGTTACCGGTTCAATATGTCTGGTCATTAAATCGGCGTCTTTGATTTTTAAAGATTCATCGCGCATTAGTTCATTCAGCAATTCCTGAATATAAAGTGGTGTTTCGTTCAGTTTTTCAAGAGGCTTACAAACTTTGCAGGCTCGATATCCACTTTCTATAGCTTCTTTAGTATCTAAAAAGAATTCTACATTTTCTCTTTTGGGTTTTCGGGCAGTACAGGTGGGCCGACAGAATATCCCTGTCGTTTTTACCGCCATCCAGTAAGTTCCTTCGAATGTGGAATCTTTTTCCAAAGAGGCCTGATACATTCTATCTTCTGTAAGTCTCATCATTACATAAAAATGGGTGAAAAACTTTGTTTTACGAGTACCTCACGGCCTGCATCTTCCAAATGATTATAAATATACCCATTTAAAAAATTTCCTGAAGAAATTCTTTTAACTCCTAAATTTTTAAGGGTCTCAAAATCGGGCAAATCGGGCATACACATTACATTAATTGGAGTTTCTGTAGAATTTACAATGGTTTTGATATCGTTTTCATCCGTAATACAAGGAACGAAAATTCCATCTACTCCTAATTCTTCAAAAATCCTTATTCTTTGCAGTGTTTCATCTACAGGATTTTCAATTCCTAACAAAAAAGGATCAGTCCTGAAATTGATGAAAATATCAATATTGTCCGCTTTCAATTTTGAAATAACCGGTTTAAATTTTTCATGGAGCTCTTCTTTCGTTAATAACTTTCTGGCTCCATCAACCACAACACTGTCCTCTATATTAATACCAACTGCACCAATGGCTGCTAACCTTGAAATATTTGAAACAATCTGATCGCTTGTATTTCCGTATCCACCTTCTAAATCTACAGATAAAGGAATATTCGCTGATTTTAATATTCTTTCAGCAATATAGAAATATTCATCGAAACTCATCTCCTCTCCATCCTCGTATCCTAAACTATGAGCTACCGCAGAGCTAGAAGTGGCTAATGCTTTATATCCTAACTTTTCATATACTTTAGCACTTTGTACATTCCAGACATTTCCTACTAATAAAAGGTCATCATTTATATGCAGATCTTTAAAAATTTGAATATTTGTCATTGTTATTTTTTTATAAAGTTAATAAGAGTATGGCTTATTTTGCAACCGAAAAATGGACAAGTATTTTTATGCTCTTCTTACAACACCATTAAAACATCCTGGTTTTGCATTGTGAATGTGTACATATTCGATTTCCTGATTTTCAAAAATCTCCTGAATCTTTTCTTTCAAAAGTTTTCCCTCAAAAACGTCTGCAAAAAACATCATCCCATTTTTGGTATAGCCGCGAGCAGAAAGAAGTCTATGGTTAAACATTATTGGAACCTCATTAATTTCATACATTTGTGTTGAGTAGTTTGTTCTTACAAAAATAGGCCCGCTGGCTTTATATGGGGAATTTACATTGTGAAAATCATAATTAAGAAGGAAAACCTGCTCGTCTACCTTTGCATCTTCCAAAGTAACCCGGCATGGAAAACCAGGAAATTTATCTACCACTAACTTTTTAATATTTTTTTCTGAAAGTTCAGCATCTGATAAGCGACTCAAGTAAGCAAAATCTACATCATTCAGTGCTTCAAATTTAAAATTGTTCATATTTTTTCTTACAAATTTAAATACAGAAAATCCGCACTGCAACCGAAAAACAGACAAGTATTTTTATGTTCTTTCGCATTTCAAAAATAAAAGGTAATTTTCTAAACTTAAAGTTTCAACCAATAACCATTTTACTGATGTTTACAAAACTTAACATTCTTTTTCTTTCATATTTTATTGTAGTTCAGGCACAGGAAACAATTCCTTTTCGACTCACTCAGTACAATAATATCATTGTCAAAGCTTTGATAAATGATAAGGACTCTCTGGATCTGATGTTTCAAATTGCTATGGCAGATGCCTCCATTTCCCCTGAACGTACTAGAAAAGCAGATCATATTATTTTCAAGGATGAGATCAGTGAAAATAATACCATACAATTAGGAAAAATAGTAACAAAAAATGTTCGGTTTTTCGATAATGAGCTGACAGGACATGAAGCCGACGGGAAATTTGGAACAGGTATTTTTTCGGGAAAAGCTTTCAAGATCGATTATGATAATAATAAGTTCGTTATCTACGATCAGCTGCCAGATTTAAAAGGTTATCAGGCTATTAAACTATACCCTGAAAGAGATCAACTATTCATTAATGCAGAGAATATCATTGATGGAAAATCAGTTGAAGGTCATTTTCTTCTACAATCAGGATATTCCGGAGGATTACTTTACAATAATCAATTTGCCGAAGACAACGGATTAGACAAAAAACTGGAAGTAACAGGAGAAAAAACATTAAAAAACTCCAGTGGTAAAAGTGTCATCACAAAGCAAGGTATTTTGCCCAAATTCAAAATAGGAAAAATAATGATGGAAAATGTATCTGCCGGGTTCTTTGCGGGAGATCTTAAAACACAAAAAGTAAGCTATTTAGCAGCCGATATGATACGAAGGTTTATCTGGATCTTTGATGCTGACAGAAAAACAGCATATATAAAGCCAAGCAAATATTTTTCAGTACCTTACTATAAAATTAATTAAAAATCCTCATCTTATATGTGATGAGGATTTTCTTATGTTGTTTAAATTATTGTGGCATTGCTTTCCATTTTTGAAGAATGGAAGTATAGAAATACATAAATATAAAACCACATACAAATATAATAAAGCTCAGATTAAGACCCATAGAATCAATAATTGTTGGACATTCGGCATACGAATGTACAGTACTCGTACTTATACACGTCGCTTTCTGATGAATAGTGATAATTCCGAAGATAAGAAATAAGAAAAGCACAAATCCACTCATTGAAATAGTAATAAAAATCGAAGATACCAGCTTTCCAACTTTTCGCATCATCAATAAGGGAACTAAAAGAATGATCAAAGAGATAAAAAGAGTAAAATAAGAAGCAAAAAACTCTTCCTTTCCACGGACTAACACAGAATATAAAACGGTAAGTAACGTGACGGCTAAAATCAATACTCCGGCACTGATGACACTGAATAATAGTGATTTCAATCCTACAATTCTAAAACTAAAAATAAAAGCTGCTAGGAAAAAAGAGATCCATAAGTAGATATGAATATTCTCCGAGAAGAAATCCATATTTTTTATTGTATTAACATTGTTCAGAACATCTTTCAAAGAATCTGTGTAAAAGTAATAGTCTGTAAGATTATTTTTAAAATACTTTTCAGGAGAAACCTGTTGATGAATATCAGGGTTAAGAGCTACTATAGCTAAAGAATCCCTTACGATCGTTCCATTATCCGCAATAGCCGCTTCGGTATCTGTAACAGCATAATCAGCTTCATATTCTTTGGAGATTGATGGATCATCAGCTTCATTGTAGTTTCTAACCTTTCGTATAAAATATTTGGGTTCAAAATTATTATTCTGTGTGGAATAGATCATTTTCGCCCATTCTTTAGCTTCCAGATTAGTCTGTATTTTATATTCTTTTGATATTTTCAAAAAATCAGAAAGTAAGCTTTCTAATTCTGCAGGATTGTTTTTATTTAAAAGATCAGTAGTCTTTTTATTAATTTCAAAAGCTAATTTTTTGTAGTCACTGCTTGTATAACCTTCCGTATTCATATCATTATAATTTTGCTCTTTTACATAATGAACATCCTTAGAAGTCTCATCATAGAAAATTTTAGAAAAATTATAATAGCTTAAACCTGTTGTCTGAATATATGATGAAAGATCCACAACCTCTTTTTTGAAATAGAATGTACCAGAATTTTCTTTCAGTTCAGAATAAGCGACAGCCGTTTTATTAGTTCTTTCAGGTTCAGGAATTGCAAAATTTCCATATCTATCTTTTTTAGCAGACGTCTTGGAATACACAGAATAGTATTGATATACCCTGTTATAATAAATAAAATATTTTTTACCCGTGTTTATTTTATTAATATCCGTTTCACAGAAAAGATCTGCAAAAGGTTTTGGAAACTTTCTGTTATCCAAGGTATAGGCTTCAAGTTCCTGTGAAAGAAAGGGTGAGGTTCTATTAATAATATCTATATTTTTCTCTACTTGTTGATCAGGGTACTGATGATTAATAAACATCCTGAAACCTATCATATAAGAGAAAAAGAAGGTAGTACTGGTAAAAAGGATGATAAAATACTGAACAAACTGTGAGAATAATTTCCATTTTGAAACAGGATAAAAATTCTTGAACGCATTGTTTTTGAACATCATTATGAGCCAACCTACAATCATTAAAATAGAGATGATGAGATGAATGAATATAACACCATTTTTAAAATAATCATCTTTTACACTATAGGTCTGAAGGGAGCGTGGATCCATATGAGACCAATATCCTATTGCGAAAAACAAGATATGAATAAGCGCACTTACCAAAAGCATCCACACGATTTTTGTGTTCCAGATGGTTGAGTATCGCTCCAGTAAATATTGATTGAGTTGATTTATTTTTTGCATTTTGATCGAATTAAAGAAGATTAACTAACGAAAAATCTTCTTGTGGAAGATGAAATATTACGGATATAAACAATGTTGGTTTTAGCATTTCCCAATGAAGACATTACATCATAAAATTCTGTTTCTACAGAAAAATAGGCAACATATACTCCACCATTATAATTGAGTTTTTCCAGTTTTAAAGCTTTAAAAACTTCTAAAAGTTCATCTCTGGAACTGGGAGTATCAATTTCAATGATCAAATGGTTTTCTTCATTGTTCTTAAGATCAGAATTATCCTTGTATTGTCCGTTTTTCAGGAAAATAACTTTATCCGAAACCTTTTCCACTTCATACAATTGCTGAGAACTTAAGATCAAAGCAATGGGATTATTTACTGAATTAGCAATCGCTTTCAAGTCTTCCAGAATCACCTGTTGGGCCACCACATCAAGATTAGCTAAAGGCTCATCCAACAACAGAATTTCAGGTTTTCTCAAAAGAGTGCGTGCCAGTTCAAAGCGCATTTTATATCCTGAGGATAGTTCGCTCCATTTTAAATGTTTATAATTCCACAATCCGAGACGGGCGATCATCATTAGCGTTCGGGTTTCATTTTCTTCTGTATTCACCCCGTAATTGGCAAGGACAAATTTAAGGTTGTCTTTAAGACTTCCATACCATTTGGCAGTTCGTTGCGGAATGTAAACCAATTTTGTACGAAGATCATAATCATTCTTTGGTTCCTGGTTAAATGAATATTGCAACTGACCTTGATTATAAGAAATTTCTTTTGCTAAAATTCTTAAAAGGGTGGTTTTCCCATTACCATTTTCACCAACTAATCCATAAACCTGACCTTTATTAATTGAAATGGAAACAGGTCCTAAAGAAAACCGATTACTACCATATGATTTAGAAATATGCTCTGCGTGAAGCACTGATTTTTCTAAAGGATATTCAGGAACTTTAATTGCTTCAATTTTCTGAAGCAGATCTTTTGATTTATCAATAAATTCTTCGGTTTTATCTGGGTATTGTTCCTTCCAGTCCGTTAAAGAAATTGCTTCGTTGTAAATACCCATATTCTGAGTATCCATAGCACAGTCAAGCAATTTTCTGAATCCGAGAATAGTGTCTTTATTATCAAAGAAATGATACACGTCCGCTACTCTTTGCTGATGTTTCGTCATTTGGTGTTTAAATATTATTTTTACTTTCTAAAGATATAAATTTTGAAGCTGTTTCCTCTTAAAATAGAAAAGAATGCATCGCTGCATCCTTTTGATATCTATGTTATTTTTTCATAATCTATGTAAGCATTGATGACATCATCATAGACATATAATAATTGGCACAATGTAGAGAATTGATCAATAGTATTTCTTTACTGGGTAGAATCTCAAAAGCTTCTGATGTTGTTATTTGGTATTCATAATTCATGGTGCTCCATTTGAGATCCGGCTTCATTACCAAAAGTTCAAGTCCTTCCTGATCTGTTAGTACAAATGATTCTTTAAAAATACCTCTGTGCTTAAAAGCATAGCTTCTCTTCAAGTCGTCAAAGTAGGTTTGTATAACAATTTCTCCATTCCAGTTCAGTCTGAATTTTAAAAGGATCTTTTCATTGTCCTTTAACTCAATGGTTGTTCCCCAAAACCCCTTCGGCTCAATATGATACTCCAAACCATCTACAATTTCTATTACAGCATTAAACTTAAACCAACTATTATAAATAAGTTTTCCAATTAACCTGCTCTCTTTTGTTACTTCAAAAAATAAAGAATTGCTTGATTTTGCTTGATATTCTGCCATGGTTATTTTTTAATTTGGTGGAATTTCTATTGGTTTTTAAATAGTATTAACAGCCTGAATTTTAACGCTCTAATTTATAAATAAATCAGCAAATATTATTTATTTTTAAACTGATCTCACAAAACTCTGCAAAATTAATTTTTAATTACATCAATTTACCCATTCAACAATAACATGTTCAACTATTTTTATTTTTGCCCATGCAATATAATTTTGAATTTTTCAATTTGTCGTCTATGACGTAAAACATGAACAATTGCATGTTCCGTTAACTGTTCTATGTCATAAACTTGTCCCCACAAAGTATTTATTTTTTTGGTGTTGTCAAATTCTTCAAGCTGATCATCATGAATATTTCTGAAAGTTTCTACGGTAAAGACGAATAAGCGGTCAAAGTCTTTACGATAATCATCTATTGTCCAACGAAGTACAATGTCTGGATATTTTACATTTTGCCCCATTAATCGGATATCGATAGCATAAGCAAATCCTGCACTAACCACATGTGCCAGTATTGTCTGAATCGATTTGCAGTTAGAGTCACTTGTTTCAGCATCAATAATTGTAATTAGTTCATCAGCTGAAATGTCAGTAATTACCTGTTGTAAGTCGTTAATTACCCTTTCATATTCGTCGAGCAATGCACCAACGGCACCTTCTCTGTAAGTTTTAATCATAAATCCTGTTAATTAGTTAGGTTTTGATAAATCACATTCTTTCGATTACTTTTTAAATACTCCCTATTCAAGATAATATTGATCAAATTCAATAGGATTTTTAGGTTTATTTATTCCTGTCCTATTTTTAAAATCTTCCTCAATTTCAAAATTTTTCTCTGTAATAATAATCTCTTTATTGTTTTTGAATAATTTTAAAAGTTCAGCTTTATATTTAGAGTTGAGTGTCTTAAAATAATTATCATACAAACATATTCCAACTTCTTTTTCAGCAAATTGTTTTCCGAATGACGTTGTTGCCCTAGGCTTTATGTAGTAATCTCTTAAACTCCAATCATCAAAATAATAGTCCCTGTAAGTAGATTCACAATCAAGTATTTTTATTTTTTCAGCCTTATATGGATTCGCTAGCAACACATAAAAGAAAGCGGCTAAAAAACCTAATATTAGGACTCCTAGAATTGTTATTTTAGTTTTCATTGTTTATAAAAAATCTTTGAGTTTATTTGAATTTCTATATAATATTAATACTATCTAAATTATACAAATAATTTAATTTTTATAAAAAAACCCCGTAAGTTTTCTTACGGGGTTTTAAAATATATTTGCTTTTCAAAGATTACATCGCGTTCATTTTAAAAGTCATACTTTCGATCACTTTTAAAATAGCCTCTACCGTATCCATTGATGTTAAACATGGCACTCCATTTTCAACACTCATTCTTCGGATCTGGAAACCATCTCTTTCAACCTGCTTTCCTTTGGTCATGGTGTTGACTACATATTGTACTTTTCCTTTTTGGATCAGGTCGATAAGGTTTACACTTTCTTCTCCGATTTTGTATCCTATTTTACAAGGGATTCCTTTTTCTTCAAAGAATTTAGCCGTTCCTTCTGTTGCCCAGATTCTGAATCCAACTTCATGGAATCTTGCAGCCAGATCAGCAGCTTCCTGCTTGTGTTTATCAGCTACTGTGAATAATATTGATCCGTGCATCGGAACTTTTCTTCCTGCTGCAATAAGTCCTTTATAAAGAGCTTTTTCTAAAGTGGTGTCTTTCCCCATCACTTCTCCTGTAGACTTCATTTCTGGTCCTAAAGAGATATCAACTTTCGTTAATTTTGAGAATGAGAACACCGGAACTTTTACAAACACACCTTCTTTTTTCGGAACCAATCCGTTTTTATATCCCAGATCTTTCAGCTTCTGACCTAAGATAGCTTTTGTCGCTAAGTTAGCCATCGGTACATCTGTAATTTTTGAAAGGAAAGGAACTGTTCTTGATGAACGTGGGTTCACTTCGATCACGAATACATTTCCATCAAACAGAACATATTGGATATTCATTAATCCAATAACATTCAAGCCTTTTGCCAGTCTTTGGGTGTAATCTACTAAGGTGTCAATTTCAGCTTGAGAAACATTTTGTGGTGGATATACCGCTATAGAGTCTCCGGAGTGAACTCCCGCTCTTTCGATATGTTCCATAATTCCAGGAATGATTACCGTTTCTCCGTCACAGATCGCATCTACCTCAACTTCTTTTCCGGTAATGTAACGGTCTACCAATACCGGGTGTTCCGGGCTTGCATCTACCGCAAATTCCATATAATGAGCCAATTCTGATTCTGTATACACGATTTCCATGGCTCGCCCTCCCAGTACATAACTTGGACGAACTAAAACCGGATAACCAATCTCATTAGCAATTTTTATCGCTTCTTCTTTTGATGTCGAGGTTTTTCCTAAAGGCTGAGGAATTCCCATTTCCTGCAGCGCTTTTTCAAATTTATCTCTGTTTTCAGCTCTGTCAAGGTCTTCTAATGAAGTTCCTAAGATCTTTACTCCATAGCTTGCCAGTTTATCTGCTAAGTTAATCGCCGTTTGTCCTCCAAACTGAACAACTACTCCCATTGGTTTCTCAAGGTCGATGATACTCATTACATCTTCTTCCGTTAAAGGTTCGAAGTATAATTTATCTGAGATTGAGAAGTCTGTAGAAACTGTTTCAGGGTTATTGTTGATGATAATCGCTTCGTAGCCCATTTCTTTGATCGCCCAAACTGAATGTACTGTAGCATAGTCAAATTCTACTCCCTGTCCTATTCTGATTGGCCCTGAGCCTAAAACGACCACTTTTTGTTTATCTGAAACCACACTTTCATTTTCCTCTTCATAAGTTCCGTAGAAATAGGGTGTTTCACTTTCAAATTCTGCCGCGCAGGTGTCTACCATTTTGTAAACCGGTATCACTCCATTTTCTTTTCTGAAATTGTAAACCTCTCTTTGAGTAGATTCCCATAAGTGAGCGATATTCTGATCTGAGAAACCTAATTTTTTAGCTTTAATTAAAATCTCTTTATCAAATTTATGTTCAGCAATTGTTTTTTCGAAGTCAACCAGTTTCTTTAATTTATAGATAAAGAACTTGTCAATCTTACTCCATTCTACAATCTGTTCCCAATCGTAACCTCTTCTTAAAGCATCACAAATGATGAATAATCTTTCGTCATCACAAACTCTGATTCTTCTTTCGATGTCTTCGTCTGTTAAAGCTGCAGCTTGTTTTGTTTTTAATCCTAAGTGTCTTAAACCTGTTTCCAGGGAACGTACCGCTTTCTGTAAAGATTCTTCAAAGTTTCTTCCGATAGCCATTACTTCTCCGGTCGCTTTCATCTGTGTTGAAAGTCTTCTGTCCGCAGTTTCAAATTTATCGAAAGGAAATCTTGGGAATTTAGTTACCACATAGTCCAAAGCTGGTTCGAAACATGCGTAAGTTTTTCCTGTAACCGGATTCATGATCTCATCAAGGGTTAACCCAACTGCAATTTTAGCTGCAATTTTAGCGATCGGATATCCCGTCGCTTTACTTGCTAAAGCTGATGATCTTGAAACCCTCGGGTTTACTTCAATGATATAGTATTCAAATGAATGTGGATCCAAAGCCAGCTGTACGTTACATCCCCCTTCAATACCCAGTGCTCTGATGATTTTTAGGGAAGCATTTCTCAACATTTGGTATTCTCTGTCTGAAAGCGTCTGTGAAGGCGCTACCACAATTGAGTCTCCCGTATGAACTCCCACCGGGTCTATATTTTCCATGTTACAAACCACAATTGCATTGTCGTTCGCATCACGCATTACTTCGTATTCGATTTCTTTGAAACCTGCGATTGATTTTTCAATAAGACACTGCGTTACCGGACTGTATTTCAATCCCAGTTCTGCGATCTCTTTTAATTCAGCTTCATTGGAAGCGATTCCTCCTCCAGTCCCTCCCATGGTAAAGGCAGGACGAACAATAACAGGATATCCGATTTCTTCAGCGAAATGAAGAGCTCCTTCTACTGTAGTTACAATATCAGATTCCGGAACCGGCTCGTTCAGCTCTCTCATTAATTCACGGAACAGATCTCTGTCCTCCGCTCTGTTGATCGCTGAAAGTGTAGTTCCCAATACCTCAACTTTACATTCTTCAAGGATCCCTGATTTCTCCAATTCTACTGCCATATTCAATCCAGTCTGCCCCCCTAAAGTAGGAAGCAACGCATCCGGACGTTCCTTTCTGATGATATGACTTACAAACTGAAGGGATATCGGCTCGATATATACTTTATCAGCGATCTCCACATCCGTCATAATCGTTGCAGGATTTGAGTTGATCAAAATTACCTTGTAACCTTCTTCTCTTAAGGATAAACAAGCCTGCGTTCCTGCATAATCGAATTCTGCCGCCTGCCCAATGATGATAGGACCAGAACCGATTACTAAAATTGTTTTTATATCTGTACGTTTTGCCATTTTCTTTTTTTAGATACAAGATGTCAGATGCCAGATTTCAGACTTCCAACATTCTGTTTTTACTTTTTTAAATTAGATTTGAATGTATAAATCATTCTTTGAATTTCATTCAGATTTGATATTAGACTATCAACTTTTTCCACATTAAGTAGTTCTAACTCTTTTGTTAAAATTAATTTCTCAAAATTGTGCATAATTACTTTAATTTTCAAAAGTCTGATGTCTAGTGTCTGCTATCTGATGTCTGTATTATAGCTTCTTAAAGTCTTCCATTAAATCAATAAACTCATCAAACAAATAATTCGCATCTTCCGGGCCTGGACTTGCTTCCGGGTGATACTGAACTGAGAAACAAGGGTGGATTTTGTGTTTCAATCCTTCATTTGTTCTGTCATTTAGAGCGATATGGGTTTCGATAAGGTCTGTTCCTTTAAGACTTTCCTGATCTACTGCATAACCGTGGTTTTGGGAAGTGATCGAAACTTTATTCTTCACTAAATCTAAAACCGGGTGATTTCCTCCTCTGTGTCCGAATTTCAGTTTGAATGTTTTCGCTCCACAAGCTAACCCTATTAACTGGTGTCCTAAGCAAATTCCAAAGATCGGAACTTTTCCTAAAAGACCGCGGATCATTTCTAAGGCCTGTTGGTTATCTTCAGGATCACCAGGACCATTTGAAAGCATAATCCCATCCGGATCCATTAGTAAGATCTCTTCAGCTGTTGTATCATGTGATACAACGATAATGTCGCAGTTTCTTTGAGAAAGCTCTCTGATGATTCCTAATTTAGAACCGAAATCTACCAATACTACTTTGAAACCTCTTCCCGGATTTGCGTAAGGTGTTTTCGTAGAAACAGTTTCTACCTGGTTGGTAGGGAAAGTTGTTAATTTTAACTCTTCTACAATTGCGTTTTCATCAGCATCTGCATTTACAATTTTTCCTTTTACCACACCTGAGTTACGAAGAATTCTTGTCAGTCTTCTTGTATCTATTCCTGAAATTCCTGAAAGGTTTTTCTTTTTGAACAATTCATCCAAGGTGATCTGAGTACGGAAATTGGATGGTAGATCACAAATTTCCTTTACAATAAGACCTTTAATAGCTGGTTCAATACTTTCATAATCATCGCGGTTGATCCCATAATTTCCGATCAACGGATAAGTCATACATACAATCTGACCACAATAAGATGGGTCGGAAATCAATTCTTGATATCCCGTCATTCCGGTATTGAAAACCACTTCTCCTGCTGTTTCCAATTCTGCTCCGAAACCTTCTCCGTTAAAAACCTCTCCGGATTCTAATATTAATTTCTTTTTCATTTTTATTTTTGTTGTACCATGTATTCATATATAAACCTATAGACGATTTTCATGAATACCTTTTACATTAATACTTTTTACAATTATTTAAACTTAAATCCTTTTTCTTCGAGCGTATTTTTAAGTATCGCCATTCTTGCAAAAACTCCATTCTGCATTTGCTTAAAAATCCTTGAACGCTCACATTCTACTAAATCGGTATCGATTTCCACTCCTCTGTTGATAGGAGCTGGATGCATGATGATTGCTTCTTTTTTCATCGCTTTTTCCCTTTCTTTCGTCAAACCATATTTTCTATGATAATCTGAAGCCGAAAAACTCATTTTAGCGTCGTGTCTTTCATGCTGAATTCTTAATAACATTAAAACATCCACTTCATTGATCAGTTGGTCTACCGACTGGTAAGTTCCGTTAATCAAAGCACCTTCATCAAACCAATCCTCTGGTCCTGAGAAATATACTTTAGCACCTAGTCTTCTTAATGCTTCTGCATTGGAGTTAGCGACTCTGCTGTGCTTTACATCCCCTACAATTCCAACTTTCAGACCTTCAAATTTTCCAAATTCCTGATGGATCGTCATAAGATCCAGCATACACTGCGATGGGTGGTTTCCCTTTCCATCGCCACCATTGATCACCGGAATATTAATATTTTTTAATTCTTCAAAGAATCCGTCTTTTTTATCTCTTATTACAACTAAGTCTACCCCTATACTCTCAATCGTCTTCACTGTATCATATAAACTTTCGCCCTTATTTACTGAGCTGTGTGAAGCATCAAATGGAACGACCTGCAATCCTAATTTTCTTTCAGCTAAATCGAAGCTTGTTTTTGTTCTTGTACTATCCTCAAAGAATAGATTTGAGCAAAAAACTTCGCCCTCTATTTTAGCAGTTTTTCCATTAGCAAAAGCCAGTGCTTCTGCCAGTATACTGTTGATTTTCTCGGTACTTAGTTCTGTAATCGTAAACATAATATCTTAATTTTTTACATAAAAAAAGCGAAGACAAAATCTTCGCTTAATAACAATAAATATCGTAAAGGGCGCTGTCGCCCGGTAAATCTAATGATATAAATACTCTTTTATTCATTAGGTGCAAAGATATAACATTTCAGCGATACTACAAAATCAAAATCCCAAATAAATTAAAAAACTTCAATCACCTATTATTCTCATTTTTTCTTAATATTTTTGTTAAATCTCAAATCTACACTATGGACGCTAAAGACAAAATGATTCTCAGTATTATTCAGGAAGACTCTACTCTATCTGTAAAAGAAATCTCCGAGAAGATTGGTCTTACCTTCACTCCAACTTATGAGCGTATCAAACAATTAGAGAAACAAGGGGTTATTGAGAAATATGTTGGCCTTCTGAACCGTGAAAAACTGGGACTTAATATTGTTGTTTATTGTAATGTCCGTCTTAAAGAGCAGTCCAAAAAGGTATTGGAGACTTTTGAGAAGAACATTGGAAAATATGACGAAGTTCAGGAAATCATCAGCCTCTCTGGCGAATATGATTATATGCTGAAGATCATTGCCAAGGATATCAACTCTTATAATGATTTTGCTGTAAGTGTGATCTCAAATATTCCTAATATCGGACAATACCACAGTTCCATCGTTTTACATGAAGTGAAAAAATCCACTAAATTTAAAATTGATCTCGCCTAACCCAGTATTTTATTTTTCAGTTTATTAAACTGATAACTTATTTTATCCAAACATAGATTTCCTATACTTCCCTGATGGGTATGGCTAAGATTCGCAATTTTAAAATCAAATTCATTATTCTCTATTTCCTGGCCTACTTTTACATAAGCATCCCGGAAGGAACTGCCATTTTTAACCTCTTCATTAATTTTCTCTACACTGAAAAGATATTTGTATTTTTCATCCTCCAGAATACCCTCTCTCACTTTTATGTTGGGCAAAGTATAATTTAAGATCTCCAGACATTCTTTTAAGGAATCAATAGCTGGAAAAAGAATTTCTTTTGTCAGCTGTACATCTCTGTGATATCCTGAAGGAAGATTATTCGTCAACAGTATAAGCTCATTCGGTAAAGATTGAATTCTATTACATCTCGCTCTCACCAACTCGAAAATATCCGGGTTCTTTTTATGAGGCATAATACTGCTTCCCGTTGTAAATTCTTTAGGAAAGCTTATAAAATTAAAGTTCTGACTTAAATACAAACATACGTCATAGGCAAATTTCCCAAGGGTTCCTGCTATTGTTGCCATGGCCATTGCCAGTAACTTTTCAGATTTCCCACGGGTCATCTGAGCATATACAGCATTATAATTCATCGTTTGAAACCCAAGGTTGTAGGTTGTACTTTCTCGATCGATCGGGAAGGAAGAACCATAACCAGCTGCAGAACCTAATGGGTTTTTATTAATAATATTCTTTACCGAGAACAGCATTTCAACATCATCTAATAAAGCCTCTGCATACGCTCCGAACCATAATCCAAAAGACGAAGGCATTGCAATCTGCAAATGTGTATATCCTGGAAGCAAAACCTCTTTATGCTCTTCTGCCAATCCTATCAATAGCTGAAAAAACTCGTCAGTAAGGCTTGTTATTTCACGAATCTCATCCAGTAAATAAAGCTTGATATCCAATAAAACCTGATCATTTCGGGATCTTGCCGTATGAATCTTTTTCCCTACATCTCCTAATTTTTCAATTAAGATCGCTTCAATCTGAGAATGGATATCTTCTGCCTCTTTGTCGAGTTCGAAACTTCCGTTTTCAATATCTTTTAATATAATTTCCAAAACAGAGGTCATCTGTTCTGATTCTT
Organism: Chryseobacterium sp. FW101-FHT12H09; assembly: GCF_058790395.1. Classification (NCBI taxonomy): domain Bacteria; kingdom Pseudomonadati; phylum Bacteroidota; class Flavobacteriia; order Flavobacteriales; family Weeksellaceae; genus Chryseobacterium; species Chryseobacterium sp. FW101-FHT12H09. The sequence goes on from NZ_JBYTCP010000001.1 coordinate 243,633, forward strand.
CATTGGAAATAATTCCAACTTCTGCAAGCATCTTACAGTGAGCCATAGAACCCTTAACATCATATTTTGCTAATCGCTCATCGAAATCAAGGTCTTTTCCTACTGTAAACTGGTTGACTAATATATTGGTGGCAAGATTATCTTTCTGCCATATCTTTTTCATAATTGTCTATTTAAAATATTACTATAATTCGGTTTTAGAGCTGTTTTGTGCTCAGCATGATATTTCTTACTGCTAAAAACTTTAACATCTTCCACATTCAATAAAGTTTTTCATTTTTAATGGTCTTCTTGCATAAATCTTATTAAAAACTGCTTTCTTCATTATAATCATGCTGAGTCAAAACATTTAAAAACTAACTAAAACCAATATTTTTTTTTCAGATTTCAGATACTAGATATCAGATGCTAGACTTATTTAATCCATTGAAATGTCTGATAACTTATGTCTGAGATCTTACGTCTTTTATAACACCTTTTCTAAAATCCGGATATAAATTTCAATTCCTTCTTTTATTTCACTGAGTTCTATATATTCATCCGCCGTATGAGAGCGCCTACTGTCTCCGGGACCCATTTTAACAGAGGTACAAGGTATGATTGCCTGATCTGAAGAGGTTGGAGATCCGTACGTTGTCCTTCCAATTGCCAAACCAGCCTGCACAAAAGGGTGATCCAATTCTATTTTCGAAGAATTTAACCTGAAGGATCTTGCCGTAAGGTTTGATTTCATTTGTGATTGAATAATTTCAAAAACTTCTTCATTGCTATATTCATCCGTCACTCTTACATCCAAAGTAAATTGACATGCTTCAGGAACTACATTATGCTGAACTCCGGCATGAATGGCAGATAGCGTAATTTTAACTTCTCCCAGATAATCTGAAACCTTTGGAAACTTAAAATTTGTAATATGCTGCAAATCCCGCATACATTTTATAATAGCATTATCATTATTAGGATGAGCAGCATGAGAAGCTGTACCCTTCATTTCACCATCAATTACCAAAAGTCCTTTCTCAGCAATCGCAAGGTTCATCTGCGTAGGTTCTCCTACAATAGCCAATTCCACATTGGGCAGTTGTGGAAATAAGGCTTCAATCCCATCAAAACCTGAAATCTCCTCCTCTGCCGTTAAAGCAATAACTAAATTATATTTTAAATCTCCTCTTTCATAAAAATATAAAAACGTCTGTGCTAAAGAAACCAGAGAAGCCCCGGCATCATTACTACCCAATCCATATAATTTTCCCTCTTTTTCAATTGCTACAAACGGATCTAAAGTATAGGCCTTATTAGGTTTTACCGTATCATGGTGTGTATTCAGCAATACAGAAGGTTTAGCCTCATCAAAATGTTTATTGACCGCCCAGATGTTATTTTTAAAACGCTTCGCAGGAATTCCGTGTTTTTGAAAAAAACTTTCTATTTCTACAGAAGTATTATATTCATCCTTGCTGAATGAAGGCATTTCAATCAGTTTTTTAAGCAATTCAATTGCATTATTGAATAACTCTTCTTGATTATAAACAGATTTCAGTTCCTGCATGATGATTTTCTATATGGTTCTTCAATTGGGTTTCTTTAATTAAGAAAACCTTATTTACATTATTTTTAATGGCTCCAAGTGCATTTTCAAGTTTCGGCAAGATCCCTTTATGCAATTTTCCTGCTTCTTTTAAAGTTGAAAAATCTTCCTGAGATACACTTTTAATAACAGAATCAGGGTCATCAACATCTTCCAATACCCCTTCTTTATCAAAACAGTACAACAATTCAACATCATATATTTCTGATAAAGACTGAGCAATTACCGAAGCAATGGTATCTGCATTGGTATTTAAGAGATTTCCTTTCTTATCATGCGTGATGGCAGAAAAAACAGGAACGAGATCAAGATAAAGAAAATAAGAAAGCATTTTTTTGTTGACGCTTTCCTCATCAATATCACCAACAAATCCAAAATTAATTTCAGAGTGATTTCTCTTTTTTGCCTGAATTACATTAGCATCAGCACCTGAAAGCCCTAAAGCATTACAATTTCTGTACTGTAGTTTCGAAACGATATTTTTATTAATATTTCCCGCATACACCATTGTCACAATATCTAATGTCGATTTATCCGTAATTCTTCTTCCATTGACCAACTGCTGAGTTACTCCCAATTTAGCCGCCAGTATCGTTGCCAGTTTTCCACCACCATGAATCAGAATTTTCTTTTCCTTAATATTGGAAAATTCTTCCAGAAACTGATTCAGCATTACCTCATCATCAATCAAGGCACCTCCTATTTTTACAACAAAAAGTTTCTCTTTCATAATAGATTATTTACTGGATTTGATTTCATCTAAAATCTCACTAAACACAGCCTGTGCAGAGAAAATACGGTTTTTAGCCTGCTGATAAATAATCGAATTTTCACCATCCATTACTTCATCACTTAGTTCTACATTCCGACGAACCGGAAGACAGTGCATGACCTTTCCATTATTCGTTTCTGCCAGCTTTTCAGCAGTCAGCATCCAATTTTCTTTTACTTCAGGTATGGCAGCATATTCATCAAAAGACGACCAGTTTTTAACATAGATAAAATCAGCATCTTTCAAAGCTTCTTCCTGATTATGAATAACCTTGGTATCTTTTGTAAAATTTTGATCCAGATCATACCCTTTAGGATTCGCAATGACAAAATCCACATCCATTTCCTGCATCCACTCAGCAAAAGAATTTCCTACAGCCTGAGCAATTGGCTTAATGTGTGGAGCCCAGGTCAATACAACCTTTGGCTTACGCTCTTCTTTCCAGTTTTCAGTGATGGTGATACAGTCTGCTAAACTTTGCAAAGGATGACGGGTTGCCGATTCCAAAGAAATTACCGGAACTTTTGCATGTTTCAGGAACTGACTTAAAATACTTTCATTTACATCATCTTCCTTGTTTTTCATTCCCGCAAAACAACGAACCGCAATAATATCACAGTATTGATTCAACACCTCGATAGCATCTTTGATATGCTCTACAGTATCGCCATTCATCACCGCTCCATCAGCAAATTCAAGATTCCATGCTTCCTGGGCTGCATTTAGTGTTAAGACATTTAATCCCAAGTTTTGGGCTGCAATCTGACTGCTTAAACGGGTTCTTAAACTTGAATTTAAGAATACCAATCCTATAGTTTTCCCCTTTCCTTTTTCAGTTTCTGAATGGGGGTTTTCTTTTATAGATAAAGCTTTTTTTATGATTTCCTGTAAGTTTTCAATATCACTTACAGCGGTAAAATTTTTCATTTTATTAAAATTTGAAAGTCTGAACCAAACTTTTGAAGTTTGAATATTTAATCTATTTGATGAAGGACCTCTTTCAAAGCATTAATGAAAAGATCAGTCTCTTCTTTTTTAATGGTAAGAGCCGGAAGAATTCTCAGCACAGCTTTATCATTAGAATTTCCTGTAAAAATATGATGATCATAAAGCAGGCTTTTCCTCACCTCAGCGCAATCCCTGTCAAGCTCTATCCCGATCATCAATCCTTTCCTTCGAATAGATTGAACATGTGGAAAATCTTTAATTTCATTTTCAATATAATTTCCCATGCTTTCAGCATTATCCATAAGATTTTCATCTTTCATCACATCCAGAACGGCAATCGCTGCAGCACAAGCTAAATGATTTCCACCAAAAGTAGTTCCCAGTAATCCATTGCTGGCTTCAAATTTCGGATGGATCAAAACACCACCAATCGGAAAACCATTTCCCATTCCTTTAGCTGTTGTAATTATATCCGGCTGAGCACCAAACTCCTGATGTGCAAAGAAATAACCCGATCTTCCATATCCGGATTGTACTTCATCCAAAATCAAAACAGTATTATACTGCTCGCACAGTTCTTTAATTTTAGATAAAAACTCTGCTGTTGGAATCATAATCCCACCTACTCCCTGGATTCCTTCAATAATTACAGAAGAAATATCATCCCCATGAGTTTCAAAAACCTTTTCCAGCTGCTCTACATTATTCCATTCCGATTTGATGAATCGTTCAGAATAATTAACGGGAGCCACAATTTTTGGATTATCTGTCACAGAAACTGCTGCAGAAGTTCTTCCATGGAAAGACCCTGAAAAATAAAGAACTTTGCTGTTTCCATTATGGAAAGAAGCCAGTTTTAAAGCATTCTCATTGGCTTCTGCTCCTGAGTTACACAGGAAAAGATTATAATCTTCATAACCTGATAACTTCCCTAATTTCTCAGCAAGTTCCATTTGCAGCTCATTTTGAACAGAATTAGAATAAAAAGAAATTTTATCTAATTGATCTTTAAGTTTCGTTTGATAATGCGGATGATTATGACCAATAGAGATCACAGCATGACCACCATAAAAATCAAGATATTTTTCTCCCTTATCGTCCCAAAGAAATGATCCCTGAGCCTTTACAGGATTTATATTAAATAATGGATATACGTTGAATAAGTTCATGTTTTTTTAAATTGAAAGTTGATAATTGAAAGTTTAAAGTTTGGTTTACGAATTCCAGCATCCGAGATTGAGATTGATTTGATTAACGATCTTGTTTATTATCTGCTATCTGCTACCTCTTCATTATTTTTAAAAACCTATTGGCTTTAAGTTCAATCCTGTCCTCTCTTCCCAGCCCATTGCAAGATTCATATTTTGAACCGCCTGTCCGGAAGCTCCTTTTAATAAATTGTCGATCGCTGAATGAATAACGACCACATTTTCATTCTTTTCTATATGAATCACACAGCGATTCGTATTGACAACCTGTTTTAAATCAATTGCCCTCTCATTAACCTTTACAAAAACTGCTTCTTCATAAAATTCCCTATATAATTGCTCCAAATCTGAAAGCTTCAAATCTGATTTAACCGTTGAGCTGGTAAAAATCCCTCTCGTAAAATCTCCACGCCATGGAACAAAATTTAAGCTAACCTCTTTATCATTAAAAGAATTCAATTGCTGTAAAACTTCATCCACATGCTGATGTGTCAATGTTTTATAAGCAGAAATATTATCGTTGCGCCAGGTAAAATGCGTTGTTGACTGTAAAGACTGCCCAGCACCTGTAGAACCTGTAATTCCGGTAGTAAATATTTCATTGAGCAATCCTTTTTCAGCTAATGGCAATAAAGCCAACTGAATTGCTGTCGCAAAACAACCAGGATTCGCAATACTTTTAACTCCTAAAAGATTTTTTTTATTGATTTCCGGTAATCCATAGATAAAATTTCTATCTGCAAATTTCCCATCTAAACGGAAATCATTTCCCAGATCAACAACCAGTGTATCATCACTAACAACATTTTGACTTAACCAATTCTGACTTTCCTTATGTGGTAAGCAAAGAAAAAGAATATCAACTTGTGAAGGCTTATTTGCTAAAACCATATCACAAACCGTCGTTAAATCCGGATACAGATCTGAAATCTTAGTACCCGAATTAGAACGACTATATAAAAAACTCAATTTAATATTAGGATGAAAAGCTAATAAACGAATCAATTCACTACCAGTATATCCGTTAGCCCCAACAATTCCTACCGTCTTTATCATGCTTTCACTCCGTTAATCTGATGATAAATATTTAGGGAATTGCTCACGATTTTAGTATAACCTTTCACATCTTCACCACTCCATGCTCGATTAGCTTCTCCATAGCTTCCAAATTTATCAGACATCAGATCATGTTCAGATTCGATTCCGTTCAGAACAAATCGGTATAGATAAAGTGTTACAAAAACTTTCCCTGTTACCATTCCCTGAGAGTCAGATAAGAAAGATTCTATATTTCTCATTACCGGATCTAGAAACAATGCTTCATGAAGCCAGTTGCCATACCAATCGGACAACTGCGATTTCATCATTTGCTGATATTTAGATAAAGTATGCTTCTCTAATAAATGATGCGCTTTGATAATGACTGATGCAGCAGCAGCTTCAAATCCTACTCGTCCTTTAATTCCAACGATCGTATCTCCTACATGAATATCACGACCAATACCGTAAGCGGAAGCCAGTTCTTCAATCTTCTGAATCGCATAGACAGAATGGCTAAAGTATTCGCCATTCACTGCTACAACTTCTCCATTCTTAAATTCTATTTCCAGTTCAGAAGGTTGGCTCTCTTTAATTTGTGAAGGAAAGGCTTCTTCAGGCAGATAATTTCTTGAAGTCAATGTTTCTTTTCCACCTACAGAAGTTCCCCAAAGTCCCTTATTAACCGAATATTGAGCTTTATGAAATTCCATATTATAACCATGACTTTTCAGGAATTCAATTTCTTCTTCTCTTGACAATGCCATATCACGAATCGGCGTAATGATTTCCACATTTGGAGCCATCACCTGAAAGATCAAATCAAAACGCACCTGATCATTGCCTGCTCCTGTACTTCCATGAGCAATAGCATCAGCCCCAATTTCCAAAGCACATTTTGCAATCTCCTGAGCCTGAATGGTGCGTTCAGCACTTACGGAAAGCGGATAGGTATTATTTTTCAATACATTCCCGAAGATCAGATACTTTACACAAGAATTGTAGTAATCTTCCTGAGCGTCAATACACCTGTAGTTTTTCACCCCAAGATTCAGGGCTTTCTTTTCCAGTTCCTTTTCTTCTTCTTTAGAAAAGCCCCCTGTATTTACAGTTACTGCATACACCTCATATCCAAGTGTTTCACTAAGATATTTAGCACAGTAAGAGGTATCTAAACCACCACTAAACGCTAAGATTACTTTCTTTTTCATCTGTCTTCTTTTTCGTATTGTTATTTACAAGATCTAATTCATCAGCCGTGATTTGTTCTGAGGACAAAAAACTTTCCTGAATCATTTCCTTGTTATATTCTTTTTGGGGATGTTCATTTCCAACCCCGTTAATTACATTATTTTGCGGAACGAAAAGCATCGCTGTACATAAACAGTTCTTACGTTCCTTCTTCATTAAAATTTCATAATTCACACAGTTCTTACACCCATTCCAAAACTCTTCATCCTGCGTCAATTCAGAATAAATAACCGGTTTATATCCTAAGTCACTATTGATTTTCATCACCGCAAGCCCTGTCGTTAATCCAAATACTTTAGCGGTCGGATATTTGTCTCTTGATAATTGAAAAACCTTATTCTTTATCAAAGTGGCAACACCTCCGTTCCTATATTTTGGAGATACAATAAGTCCTGAATTTGCCACAAACTGACCATGTGACCAGGTTTCTATATAACAGAATCCCACCCATTCTCCATTTTCAGTAGCAACCACGGCATTACCTTCTGAAATCTTTTTACTTAAATATTCTATGGAACGTTTTGCGATCCCCGTCCCTCTCCGTTGTGCAGAATCATACATTTCCTGCTGTATTTCACTCACATACATTAAATGCTCGCATGAGGAAATTTCTATTTCCATTTATTTATCTGAATTTTTTGGCAAATTTAAAGCATAATAACTTTAAAAACCAAATTAAAAAGATATTATTTTTGTTTAAATCAATTTTACAAGATAATATATCTTATTTGAAATATATAATTTTGCTAAATTATTATATATTTGCTAAAATACTATATATGGAAAATAAATGTCCCAAATGCAATAGCACTAATTTCGTAAAAAGCGGGGTTATTAATGAGAAACAAAGATTCCATTGCAAAGACTGTAAGTATTATTTTACTGTAAAAAAAATAGGAAAACAAATTGATGATTATTACGTAACCAAAGCTCTCCAACTATACCTTGAGGGGCTAAGTTTTCGTGAAATAGAAAGAATTATCGGGGTTTCTCATGTCACGATCAGCTCGTGGATCAAAAAGTACAACATCACCAGACCGCCTCATTCTGAGTTCCATCCCGTATATAAAATTTTAAAACAAAATGAACTTATTGAATATATGTCCAATGAAGAGAATATTAAAAACTCCGGATTAATTATTACCCAATTTGCAGATAAATACATGTTGATCAAATGGGAACGATTTAAAAAATAAAGACTAAAATTGTAAAATTACTTATTTGCGAAAACTGTTTTAAACAAGCCACCACCTAACTCGAATCCTAGATCGCGAAACTTTTAACTCTCAACAAGTAACCTGCGATACAGGTAATAACTATATACTTACCAATAATATATATTAAATTTTTATAACTAAATTATTAATTACAATTTGGCTTTCACAAAATTAAAGCCAAAAAATTGATAATTTATGAAGAAAATACTCACTTTTATTGGATTAGCTCTAATCAGTAATTCTCTATACTCCCAAGGATCACCAGATTATGGAAATGGGTTAAAAATAAATCTAAATCCAGAGGGAGATAAATTTGTCAGATTCATTTTATGGGACCAGTTCTGGCTAAGAAATTCCCAAATGAATCCCGGAAGTATGGTTGGAGGCGAACCCACAGACAATACCTGGAGCGTAGGAAACCGAAGACTTCGGGCCTTAGCCTATGCACAGGTCACCAAAAGATATATGATCTTGCTTCATTTCGGAATTAACAATCAAACCTTTATTAATGGCGGAGCAACAGGAACAACAGGAACAGGTGGTTACGGAAATGGGAAAAAGCCACAGCTTTTTTTCCATGATGCATGGAACGAATATGCCGTAATTATGCCTGGAGAAGCAGGTAAATTCAGCCTAACCTTAGGAGCCGGTCTCCATTACTACATGGGATTATCCAGAATGACAATGGCCTCAACCCTCAATTTCCTTACCCTTGATTCTCCTGTTTTTTCATGGCCTTTAATTGATAGTTCCGATCAGTTTGCAAGACAGCTGGGAATGTTTGCTAAAGGAAAATATGGAAAACTTGAATACCGGTTAAGCTTAAATAAGCCCTTCGCTACTGATCTGGTTCCCGTAAATGTTACGGATCCTTCAAGAGCTATTGCCGTAGACAATAACGGAAACCCTAGTTTTTCGAAAGCAGGATATTTAGAATATCAGTTTCTAGATGAGGAATCTAACACGCTTCCTTTCAAAGTTGGATCTTATCTCGGAACTAAAAGAGTATTCAATGTTGGTGCAGGTTTTTACCACCAGGCAGACGGTACAAGAACTTCAGTGAATTCCAATATTGAAAAACATGATATTACCCTTTTAGCTGTTGATGCTTTTGCAGATATTCCATTAGGAAATGCTAAAAATAAAATGGCTGTTTCAGCTTATGCCGGGTATTATAATTATCAGTTCGGTCCTAATTATGTACGAAATCTAGGCACCATGAATATTGCTGCTACCGATCCAAATTTTGTTGGACAAAAAGCAATTGCCGGTCCCGGAAATTTACAGCCTACGATCGGAACAGGTAATATTATCTACGCACAGGCCGGTTTACTATTACCAAGTCAGGCAGAAAAACCGAAGATCAGAATTCAACCTTTCGCAGCCTACACCCATAAGAATTTTGAAGCTTTTGATAAATCCTCTTCTCAATTTGATGTCGGAGCCAATTGGTTCATCGATGGTCATCACGCAAAGATTACCACACAGTATTCAACGAGACCTGTTTACTATAATCCTACTGAAAAACCAAAATCAAAAGGAGAATTTATTGTGCAGTTTCAGATTTATCTATAAAAAGGATGATCGAATATACTTTTTAAAAAAAATTTAATTAACATCAAAAATCAAGTGATATGAGCGATACTCATCATGAAAATTACGAGAATATGACTGAAAAGCAGAAAAACAGAACCATCTGGAGTGTTATTACTGCATCATCTCTCGGAACATTGATAGAATGGTATGATTTCTATATTTTCGGAAGTTTAGCCGTTGTATTGGCTACCAAATTCTTTCCATCAGACAATCCTACAGCTGCATTTTTATCTACTTTAGCGACTTTCGCAGCGGGATTTGTAGTGAGACCATTTGGAGCTTTATTCTTTGGAAGATTGGGAGATATTATCGGAAGGAAATATACTTTTCTTGTCACACTATTAATCATGGGGTTTTCCACTTTCTTAATCGGATGTATTCCAAGTTATGAAACCATTGGATTCATGGCTCCTGTTCTGGTTTTAATTTTAAGATTATTACAGGGATTAGCATTAGGAGGCGAATACGGGGGTGCTGCCACTTATGTTGCTGAATATGCACAACCACATCGAAGAGGATATTGGACCTCATGGATCCAGACTACCGCAACGGCAGGGTTATTTATTTCATTGATTGTTATTCTAATCACTAAAAACACCCTTTCAGCAGAAGAATTTGATGGCTGGGGTTGGAGAGTTCCATTCTGGATCTCTATTCTAATGGTTGGCGTTTCTTATGTCATCAGAAAAAACATGAAAGAATCTCCTCTTTTTGCAAAAGCTAAAAGTGAAGGTAAAACCTCTAAAAATCCTTTAAAAGAAAGTTTTGGAAATAAATACAATTTCAAATTTGTTTTACTGGCCTTATTCGGAGCTGCGATGGGACAAGGAGTCATCTGGTATACGGGACAGTTTTATGCAATGAGCTTCCTGCAAAAGGTAATGAATGTTGAATCTGCACAGGTAGATTCACTAATGGCTACGGCCTTACTTTTAGGAACTCCATTCTTTGTATTCTTTGGGTGGCTTTCTGATAAGGTTGGTCGAAAAGCCATTATGATGACCGGAATGCTGGTTGCTATTTTAGCCTACCGTCCTATTTATGACAGCATGTATAAAAGTGTTAATATAGAAAGTAAAACCATTGCCACAAACGGAATTACAGAAAAGAGAACTGCTAAAATCCATAAAGATATCGCAAGCGACAGCCTGGTCACCTTCCATAAGGAAACGCTGTTTACAGATGGTACTTTAATTAAAAAAGACAGCATCGTTCATTGGTCAGCAAGTGGTCTGGTAATAAAAGACGGTAAAACGGAAGAACCAAAAGTTTCTCAATCGTTGAAACTTAATGACGACACGAAATGGTATCTGGTCTTTATGGTGTTTATTCAGGTGATATTTGTAACCATGGTTTATGGACCCATAGCAGCATTCCTTGTAGAAATGTTCCCGGTACGAATCCGCTACACCTCAATGTCATTACCTTACCATATTGGTAATGGGGTATTTGGAGGACTTCTTCCGGCAGTGGCTACTTATCTGGTAACAGCAGGAAAAGATGCCGGCCATCCTACCTGGTATCTTCAGGGGCTTTGGTATCCTATAGGAGTTGCAGGCGTCTGTTTGTTGATCGGATTATTTTATCTTAAAAGGAAAAACAATAATATTCACGATTAGGAACGGAATCACTTAAATTTTTATTAATTTTAAAACTACTAAAATGAACGGACTAAAAAAAATATTAGGCATTCTATGGATTTTAATTGCTTTGGTTGTGGGCTATTTTGGGATAACCGTATTAGGTATTCCAAAAATAACCTCAGGAAAGCAGGAGGATCTGGTATTTGGCATTATTATCCTTTTTGTATTGATGCCAATTATTTCAGGTGGACTAGCCATTTTTGGTTATTATGCTCTAACAGGAGAATATTCTGATGACAAAATTTAATTATAAATGATATATGATAATTGATGAATGATCTATATTAAATCTGTTCATCAATTATCTTTTATCAATCATCATTTATGAAGAAGAGACACGAACAAAAACTGATCATCTTAAGCATTGGATTAATGATCGCTTTCAGTATTCCCATTTCATTGTTATTTAACAGTGAAAAAGATACTTTTGGTTATCCAATAATTCTGATCTATATATTCGCTGTCTGGATGCTTTCTATCATCATATCTTTTATAATTGTAAAAAAGTATGATGAGTAGTTTTGCCCTATTTGCTGTTGTTCTCCTTTATCTGGCTCTTCTATTCCTGGTTGCCTATTTGGCAGAAAAGAAAAAAAGTAAGCTCTGGATCAACAATCCCTATATCTACGCATTATCATTAGCCGTTTACTGTACAGCATGGACTTATTATGGAAGTATAGGCGTTGCGGCAACAAGTGGATTAAATTATTTACCTATTTATGTTGGTCCTATCATTGTTATTCCCGCATGGATCTTCATTAATACCAGAATTGTGCGGATTTCCAGGATCAATAAAATAAGCAGCCTAGCAGATTTCATCTCTTTGAGATATGGTAACAGCAGAAACTTTAGCGCTATTATTACTATTGTTTGCCTTCTAGCCATTATTCCGTATATCGGATTACAGATTAAAGCGATCTCTGAAACTTTTCACCTGGTAACAAAGACTCCGACATCTCAAAATATACTTACGGACAACGCGACATTTGTTGTTGTTTTAATTGCTTTGTTTTCATCATATTATGGAACCCGGTATGTAGACGCTTCAGAAAAACGCCTTGGAATCATCTCTGCTATTGCCTTAGAAAGTTTTTTAAAATTATTTTTCATTATCATTCTCGGATTATTTGTTATCTATTTTGCCTTTGACGGTTTTTCAGATATTTATGAAAAAGCGAGCAAATTTGAGGACTTTAAACAGAAAAATACTTTTAATGGAATTGAAGGAGCCATGAACTGGATGATCTTGTGCATGATCTCGGGAACGGCGATCTGTATTCTTCCCAGACAGTTCCATACAGCTATTGTAGAAAACAGACAGGAAAAACATATAAAAACAGCGATCTGGTTTTTTCCGCTTTATCTTTTAATTTTTACCATTTTTATTTTTCCTATTGCCTGGGGTGGAAGGATTATTTTTGATGGACAAAATGTAAATCCTGAGTTTTACTCTATATTAATTCCACAATATTTTGACAATACATTAATTACCGTTTTGGTTTTTCTTGGTGGCTTAAGTTCATGTATCTCTATGATCATCATATCGGCTATTACTTTATCGATCATGCTTTCCAACAACCTCATCATTCCCTATGGACTGCTTGGGAAATTTAAATCTGAGAATGAGACTCAGAACACCCGAAACATTACCAATATTAGGAAAATAAGCATTTTTGCTTTAATTATTATGGCTTTCGCCTTCTACAAGTATTTCATCCTTAAAACCTCATTAGATTCTGTAGGACTAATCTCATTTGTAGTAATTGGTCAGCTGGCACCTGCATTTTTTGGCGCTTTATTTTGGCGTAGAGGAACTTATAAGGGTGCTGTTGCAGGACTTCTTGCCGGATTGGTAATTTGTTACTTCGGCCTAATTATTCCTCAATATTATTTCTCTTACAATCAAGAGCTCAAAGGAGTTTTGAGAGATATTTATAACATTTTTGATGTCTTTAGCATTCCTTATTTAAGCAGGATTCCGGAAATTTTCTTCTGGTCTATTTTAATTAATACGGGATTATTTACTATTATTTCTGTTAGCGTTAAAGGAAACTACAGGGAAAGAAATTTCGCTGAACTTTATGTGGATGTTGATAAATATATTCAAAACCATGAGAATGCTTTCATCTGGCGCGGTACTGCTTATGTTTCAGATATCAAAAATATCCTGGAACGATTTTTAGGTAAAAAGAAAACGGAACAGGCATTGAGAATATTTAATTTAAAATACAATATTGATTCCCAAACTGAAACTGCAGATTCGAGATTTATTAAATTTTCTGAAAACCTTTTAGCGGGAAGAATAGGAACCGCCTCTGCTAAAATCCTAATTGAAGGTGTCACAAAGGAGGATAAAATATCTTTAAAAGAAGTTTTAGATATACTGGAAGAATCTAAAGAGAATATTACTTTAAACAAAAAGCTAACAGAAAAATCTGAGGAATTAAAGCAACTTTCAGAAGAGTTAACTGTAGCTAACGAAAGTTTAATTATTAAAGATCGCCAAAAGGATGACTTCCTGGATTCTGTTGCGCATGAGCTGAGAACACCCATTACAGCAATTCGTTCCGCCGGGGAAATCCTGGCTGATGATGACGATATTCCTTTAGATATTAAAAGGGAATTTTTAAACAATATCATTACAGAATCTGACCGGTTAAGTGAGATCATCAACGATATCCTTTATCTTGATAAATTAGAACATGGTGAAATTGCTTTAAATATTAAACAGAATAACATCCTTGACACCTATAAAAAAGCGCTCAATCCACTACTTCATTTGATACAACAGAAAGATATCCACATCAGTGAAGTGGACCTTCTCAGCGAACATTTGTTTGAATATGATGAAGCAAGATTCATTCAGTTATTTCAAAATATTCTTGGAAATGCTTTAAAATTTGCAGATGATCAGGGAACGATACAAACGAAGTTTTCTAAAAAAGAAGATCATTTGGTCATAACCATTTTCAATACGGGAAAAAAGATCCCGGAAGAAGATCTGGAAATGATTTTCAACAAATTTTATCAATCTAAAAATCAGAATATTTTAAAACCTACAGGAAGCGGACTTGGACTTGCCATCTCAAAACAAATCGTTGAAGCCCATCAAGGCTCAATACTTGCTGAAAATAATGGCTTAGGTGTCACCTTTACGATAAGCTTTCCTGAAGATATAAAAGAAAATCAAAATGAAGTTGAATAACCATACAAACACATTATGAAAAAGATAATCATAGCAGACGATGAGCACAAAATATTAATGTCCCTGGAGTACAGTTTTAAGAAAAACGGTTATGATGTTTTCATTGCCAGGGATGGAACGGAAGTATTAGAATTTTTAAAAGACATGGTTCCTGATGTTATTTTACTAGATATCATGATGCCTAATCTCGATGGATACAGTACACTTGAAATAATCAAAGAACAGGAAAGGCTAAAGAACACAAAAGTAATCTTCCTGAGTGCCAAAAACAATCCAAAAGATATTGAAAGAGGACTGAAAATGGGTGCTGACGCATATGTTACCAAACCATATTCAATCAAGAAGCTGATGCAGCAGATAGAGGAATTGTTTGAGGTATAAGAGTCAGGATAAAAGTTGAAAATGAAGCGTTATTATTTTACATAATCAAAACATATATCCTGTCATTCAGAATGCAGCAAGGGGAATAAGGAATCTAAACTTAAAATATAGTTAACCAGAGTCTCCTAAAAGACAGCTCCCAGTTGCCTGCAGTGACAGAACCAGCAAAATACGAAACACAATTATTGATATGAATGCAGACGATTTATTTAAAAGAAGTATAGAAGACAAAGAAAATTTCTGGAAAGAACAAGCTCAGGAAATCAGTTGGTTTGAGTTTCCTGGTCAGATTCTTTCACAAAATGAAAACAATTACACTGAATGGTATTCCGATGGAAAACTTAATATTTGTTATTTATGCATAGATAAGCACGTTGAAGATGGCTATGGTGATCAAATTGCCATTATTTATGATTCTCCGGTTACTGATCAGAAGATAACATACACTTTTAACCAGGCACAAGAAGAGATTTCAAAATTTGCAGGTGGTTTGGTTTCTCTGGGATTAGAAAAAGGAGATACAGCGGTAATTTACATGCCGATGATTCCGCAAACCCTTTTTGCCATGTTAGCATGTGCAAGAATCGGAGTCATCCACAATGTTGTTTTCGGTGGTTTTGCGCCTCACGAACTTGTGGTAAGAATAGATGATTGCAAACCAAAAGCTTTGATCACAGCTACTGCAGGAGTTGAGATTGCTAAAAGAATCCCTTATTTACCATTGGTAGAAAAAGCAATTGAATTAGCCCAGGATAAAGTAGATCACATCATCGTTTACAACCGGAAACTAATCGATAACCAGGACGAAATGTTTGATGGATTAATAGATTATGAGGCACTTATTCGGCAATCTTCTTCCGTAGCCTGCGTTCCTGTAGCATCTACACACCCACTCTATTTATTATACACCTCAGGAACTACAGGAAAGCCTAAAGGAATTGTCCGTGACACGGGAGGCTATGCTACCGCTTTGAAATTTTCCATGAAATATATTTATGGAATCGAACCTGGAGAAACTTATTGGGCTGCATCTGATTTTGGATGGGCTGTAGGACACAGCTTCTCTGTTTATGGACCTTTACTGAACCGTAATACCACCATTGTTTTTGAAGGGAAACCTATTATGACTCCAGATGCAGGAACTTTCTGGCGTATCATCTCAGAATATAAAGTTTCTGCAATGTTTACTGCCCCAACTGCTATCAGAGCCATAAAAAAAGAAGATCCTAATGGTGAATTGGTTAAAAAATACGACCTCTCAAATCTCAAAAAACAGTTTCTTGCTGGTGAACGCTGCGATGTTGCTACCTTAGATTGGTTCAATGAGCATATTGGAGTTCCCGCCATCGATCATTGGTGGCAAACAGAATCAGGTTGGCCAATGCTTGGATTACTGACTTTTGATGATCATTATAAGATTAAAAGAGCTTCAGCCGGAAAACCGATCCCCGGATATGATATTAAAATCTTTGACGAAAATGGTTTTGAACTTGATCCACACCAGGAAGGTTATCTGGTTATCAAACTTCCTCTTCCTCCAGGTGCTCTTTTAGGAATCTGGAAAGATTATGAACGCTTTCAAAGTAGTTATTTATCTCAATATAAAGGTTATTATTTTTCAGGAGATGGTGCTATACAGGATGAAGATGGATACTTCTTTATCACAGGAAGAGTGGATGATGTAATCAATGTCGCAGGACACAGGCTTTCTACCTCAGAAATGGAAGAAATTGTTTCTTCACATCCACAGGTTGCAGAATGTGCTGTGGTAGGAATTGATAATGAATTAAAAGGACAGGTACCTTTTGCTACTGTTGTTTTAAAAAATGGGTCTACAATCTCCGAGGAAGATTTAGAAAAAGAAATTATTAAAATGGTTCGTGAGAAAATAGGAGCTGTCGCTTTTTTAAAGAATGTTATGGTTGTGAAACGCTTACCTAAAACCCGCTCAGGAAAAATTTTACGGAAACTCATCAGAACACTTTTAGATGGTAAAGAATTTCAGGTACCATCTACTATAGATGACGATCAGATCATAGAAGAAATACAAGAAAAAATCGTGGATTACAGGACTAAATTCACAAATTAAACATAAATTTAAATATCAATAAAATTCAAATTTCAAAAACAAAAGGGATATGAGAAATTACTTAATAGAAGATTTACCACATTATTTTGAGGAATATAAAAAGTCTATTAAAAATCCTAAAAAATTCTGGGATAAAATAGCTGATCAAAATTTTGTCTGGTACCAAAGATGGAGCAAAGTGGTTAAGTATGATATGAATGAGGCAAAGATCACTTGGTTTAAGAATGCTAAATTAAATATTACAAAAAACTGTATCGACAGGCACTTGAACGAAAGAGGAGATAAAACTGCGATCATCTGGGAACCTAACGATCCAAAAGAAAAAGCACAGCACATATCTTATAACGAATTATATACCCGTGTCAATAAAACAGCTAATATCCTAAGGGAAATGGGTATTGAGAAAGGAGATCGTGTCTGTATCTATCTTCCGATGATCCCTGAACTAGCAATTACCATGTTAGCGTGTGCAAAATTAGGAGCTGTACATTCTGTTATTTTCGCAGGCTTTTCAGCTAATGCTGTTGCTTCAAGAATAAATGATTGTGGAGCAAAATTGGTGATCACTTCCGATGGAAGCTACAGGGGAAATAAAGTTTTAGACCTAAAAAGCATCGTAGACGAAGCTCTTGAAAAGACTCCAACCATCGAAAATGTATTGGTGGTAAAAAGGACAGATAATGAAATCAAAATGAAAGAAGGCCGAGACCATTGGCTTTCTGAACTCTATGAAACAGCTTCTGCCGATTTCGTCACTGTAATTATGGATGCAGAAGATCCGTTATTTATCCTTTATACTTCCGGATCTACAGGAAAGCCTAAAGGAATGCTTCACACCTGTGCAGGATATATGGTGTACACCGCATATACTTTTAAGAATATTTTCAATTATCAGGAAAATGACATTTACTGGTGTACTGCAGATATTGGCTGGATCACAGGACATTCTTATATTCTTTATGGTCCATTACTGAATGGAGCGACCACCGTCATTTTTGAAGGTATTCCGACTTATCCGGAGCCTGACAGGTTCTGGGAGGTCATTGAAAAACATAAAATCACTCAATTTTATACTGCACCTACTGCCATTCGTTCTTTAGCAAAAGAAAGTGCAGAATGGGTGGATAAACATGATTTAAGTACCCTGAAAGTAATTGGATCTGTTGGAGAACCTATTAATGATGAAGCCTGGCATTGGTTTAACGATCATGTAGGAAGAAAAAAATGTCCTATTGTAGATACCTGGTGGCAAACAGAAACAGGAGGAATTATGATTTCACCGCTTCCGTTTATAACCCCTACCAAACCCACCTACGCTACGCTGCCACTTCCAGGTGTGCAACCTGTTTTAATGGATGACAAGCGTAATGAGATTACCGGAAATCAGGTTACAGGAAATCTTTGTATCCGTTTTCCATGGCCTGGTATTGCCAGAACGATCTGGGGTGATCATCAAAGATATAAGGAAACTTATTTCACCGCTTTTCCCGGGAAATACTTTACCGGTGATGGTGCTTTGAGAGATGAAGTTGGATATTACAGAATCACAGGACGTGTTGATGATGTGATCATTGTTTCCGGACATAATTTAGGAACTGCTCCTATTGAAGACAGCATCAATCAGCATCCTGCAGTCGCAGAATCTGCTATTGTAGGCTACCCCCATGATATCAAAGGGAATGCTTTATACGGCTATGTCGTTTTAAAAGAAACAGGAGAAGGCCGTCAAAGAGAAAACCTTAAAAAGGAAATCAATCAGCTTATTGCCGATCAGATCGGACCTATTGCGAAACTTGATAAGATCCAGTTTGTTTCAGGACTTCCTAAAACACGTTCAGGAAAAATTATGCGTAGAATTCTTAGAAAAATTGCTGAAGGAGATTTTAGCAACTTCGGAGATATCTCAACTTTATTGAATCCTGAAATTGTCGAGGAAATTAAAAACGAAAGACTAGATTAATCTAAATAGACAGGTATAATAAAAAGGCGTAGAAAATTTCTACGCCTTCTTTTATCAATTTACTCTTTTATGATTTTAATAGCTTGTCTTCCGAGATTAGAATGCACATTGAGTAAGTAATTTCCTTTAGGATAATTAAAATCCAAAGAATATTTTTTCATTCCTTTTTCACTGATGTTATCTTTCAGAATATTTGTGATAAACTTTCCAGACCCATCATATAAACCAATAATAACATGGTCCGAGTGTTCAAAATGAATATTTAAATTCAGTTTGTCTTTAACAGGATTTGGAACAACATCAATCTGAAGTTTTCCTTCCGAATGGTCATCTGTACTTTCATGTATTCCAAGATTTCCGGTGGTCATTTTATAAATACTTTTTCCAGCTGCGTAAGCGAGACTGTTATTAACAAAAAAAATCCTGTTCAAAGATCCTCCTACACCCGTATTGTTCCAGGTAGTACCTCCATCAAAAGTTTCATAGAAGCCTGTGTTATGTCCACCCATCCAACCGTGTGTTGCAGAAGTAAAACCAACAGCTTGCACATAAGTATCTGGAAAATCCTTAGTTTCCCAGGTAAGTCCCCCATCCAATGATTTTAACAATCTACCAATATTCGGGGACTCTGCTTCAATGGAACAAAATATTTTATTATTATCCAGAAGCTGCATTTTCCAAACGTATTCAAACGGAATGTTACTGTTATAAATTTTCGTCCAACTTACCCCTCCATTAGTAGTTTTAAGAACTACTGCTCCATCATCATCACTTCCAGCTGCAAAACCAATATTTTCATCGATAAAAGTAATTTCTACTAAGGCCGTAGCATATGCAGACATGTCAATATATTGCCACGTATTCCCACTATCCGTTGATTTTATAATATAAGCGGGATAAAACCAAGCTCCACATCCATAAACAGTAGAAGTTCCTACACAATCCAAACCACAGATCCCCTGAGGATAGGGTGATATATTATTGACTCTTTGCCACGAACTTCCTCCATCTGTAGTTTTATAGAAATTATTGTTCAAAGTTCCTAAAAAGCCAATATTTTCATTTAAAAACTCAATATTTCGATAATACTCATTTGGAGTGGAACTTACAACCTGTTGAGTCCAGGTGCTACCGGCATTGATCGTTTTAAAAACAGCAGCACTTCCTCCACGTGCAGCCCAACCTACATTTTCATCAAGAAAAAAGACGTCATCATATCTTCCAACCCCACTAGCAGGCGGTGGATTAGAAAAAGCGGTCCAATTATATTGCTGCGCATCTAAGAACGAAGACAACAAAGAAAAAGCAAGTAAAATTCTCTTCATAGTTATTTATTTTTACCGCTAATTTGAGCTTTTTAAGACAAGTACACAATAGTCCTGAAAACAATTAATACAGCAACTGATCAAGTGCTAATGTCTCAAAAAATTCAAACATTCGATTGATAGAGATCATCAAACATTTTAACATAAAATTATAGATAAACTACTATATAGTTAATTTTATTACATTTTATTCAAAAAAATTGAAATTTAATTATTACCTTTAAGTAGAAATTTAAAACACACGATCATGACAAAAATATTAGCCGGATTATTTCAATCTCACAGTGATTATAAAAAACTTGAAACAGACCTGGAAAGCTCTGGTTTTGGAAACTCAGATTACATTGTATATCTCGAAGACCATCCTCACGGCTCTCAATATTTAGCAAGTGTCGCCGTAAATGATCTTGATCAGACCGACAATGCACGGAATATATTCAGTCAAAACTCTGTTCTGAAAACCTATTTATTTGAAAATATGGGTATCGAACAGGCTGATTACCATAACTTAAAAAAATACATTGACGCTCGAAATAAAGCCGAAATCCACAATAGCCCTGATGTCAAGATCAAAGGTTCAAGCCATGGCATTGACTCCGAGGTAAAATTCTAATAAAACTAAATTCTAATAACCGAAAATCCGTAGAGCTTTCTGCGGATTTTTTGTAATTTGAAAACTGGGAAAATTTTCGTATTTTCGTTTAAATATAGGCATTTACACAAATGAGTTACGACTTAGAACAGGAGAATAAAGAGATACTCGCAAGATATAAAGATCTGATTTCTAATACCTACAGGACTCTTGATGAGGAAAACAACAAGCTCATCCGAAAGGCATTTGATATTGCACTAGATGCACATAAAGATCAAAGAAGAAAATCTGGTGAACCATACATTTACCATCCTATTGCTGTGGCTAAAATTGTAGCAACAGAGATCGGTTTGGGAGCCACTTCTATTGCATGTGCATTACTACACGATGTTATTGAGGATTCTGATTATACTTTTGAAGATATAAAGAAGATTTTTGGCGAAAAAATAGCCAATATCGTTAATGGATTAACCAAGATATCCATTATGAATCATCAGAATATTTCTGTGCAGTCTGAAAACTACAGAAAGCTTTTACTAACGTTATCTGAGGATTTCAGGGTTATTCTGATCAAAATTGCAGACCGTCTTCACAATATGCGTACCCTGGAGAGTATGGCTCCTGATAAACAAAAGAAAATTGCTTCAGAAACCGTTTATATTTATGCACCACTGGCACATCGTCTCGGGTTATATAACATCAAATCGGAGCTTGAGGATCTTTCTTTAAAGTACAACAATCCAGAAGTTTTCAATGAGATCACGGAAAAATTAGAATTAGCTAAAGAAAATCGTGAAAAATACATTGAGGAATTCAAAAAAGAAGTTTCGGAAAGATTACAGGAGGAAGGATTGAATTTCAGTATAAAGGGTCGGGCAAAAGCAGTCTCTTCTATTTACCGAAAAATGCTTAAACAAGGTGTTTCTTTCGAAGAGGTTTTTGATAATTATGCCATCAGAATTATTTATAGATCTGATGCTAAAAATGAGAAATTTCTAGCCTGGAAGATCTACTCTATTGTAACGGATGTATACCACAGTAATCCATCGAGAATGCGTGACTGGATTACTCAGCCCCGTTCTACAGGGTATGAAAGTTTACACCTTACGGTCCTTGGTCCGGACAAAAAGTGGATCGAGGTACAAATTCGTTCTGAAAGAATGGATGAGATTGCAGAAAAAGGTGTGGCTGCCCACTACAAATATAAGGAAGGCTATAAACAAAGTACGGATGACAGAAATTTTGAAAGATGGGTAACAGAGATCCGGGATGTGCTGGAACAACAACAGAATCTCTCCACTTCTGAACTTTTAGATAATATTAAACTTAATTTATATTCGAAAGAGGTTTTTGTATTTACCCCAAAAGGTGAAATTAAAATTCTACCAACAAATGCAACAGCACTGGATTTTGCCTTTTCTGTACACTCCGATTTAGGAATGAAATGTTTAGGGGCAAAAATCAATGGTAAGCTGGTTCCTATTTCTTATGTTCTTCAAAATGGTGATCAGGTTGATATTTTATCTTCTCAAAATCAAAAACCAAAATCCGACTGGCTGGAATTTGTAGTAACATCAAAAGCGAAATCTAAGATCAAAAGTTATCTTAATTCGCAAAAGAACCAATTGGTAGAAGAAGGAAAAGAAATTTTACAAAGAAAACTTCGTCATGCCAAGATCAATTTTAATGATGAGGAGATCAACAAACTTCAAAAATTTTTTAATTTAAAAACATCTCAGGAGTTATTTTTAAAATTCCAGAGTAATGAATTAGATGTTAGCAGTTTAAGAAGATATATAGAGAGCAAAAACGTTTTCAATAACTTGCTGTCAAGATTTAGAAAATCGCCCCCGAAAAATGTTCATTACGAAGAGCCGAAGGAACAAAACCTTGATATGATCGTCTTTGGTAAAGATGAAGAAAAACTAAACTATACATATGCAAAATGCTGTACTGTAATTCCTGGTGATAAAATTTTCGGATTCATTACGATCTCAGATGGGATAAAAGTACACAGTGATAATTGCCCCAATGCGATTAACCTTAGAGCCCAATATGATTACCGGGTTATTCCAGCCAAATGGGTAAATGCAGAAAGCTTTAAAAACAGAGTGAAAATTGATATTGAAGGTCTGGACAGAATGGGAATGATCAATGATATTACTGCTGTCATCAGCGGAACAATGGGAATGGATATGAAAAGTATGTCTATCGAATCCAATAATGGAGTTTTTATGGGAAATATTACCCTGGAAGTAAAGAATAAGGGACAACTTGAGGAAACTTTTAAAAAGCTTAAAAATATTAACGGAGTTTCGAGAGTGAGACGATTACAATCTTAAACATGAATTTATCAATTTACTTTAAAAAATTTTTCAATAACAGTCAATCGTCAGGAATAATCCTTATTTTTTGTGTTGTCGTGTCTTTACTGATTGCCAATTCAACATTAGCAGGCAGTTTTCAAAACTTATTGGATAAGGAGACAGGCATCGATCTTTTTCATTTAAAATATCCAATCCACATATGGATCAATGATGGCCTTATGGCTATTTTCTTTCTTTTGGTTGGTCTGGAAATAAAAAGAGAATTGGTAGAGGGAGAGCTTTCATCTTTCAAAAATGCATCCCTCCCTATTTTTGCAGCTATAGGCGGAATGTTGGTTCCGGCAACAATTTATACTCTTTTCAATTCAGGTACAGAATACAGCAACGGATGGGGAATTCCAATGGCAACGGATATTGCATTTTCCTTAGCACTTATTTCTATGCTGGGGAGTAAGATCCCTAACTCTATCAAGATCTTTCTTGCTGCCCTTGCTATTGTTGATGACCTGGGCGCTATTTTGGTGATTGCCATTTTTTATACAGACCAGATCCATTGGATATATTTAATTTTATCCTTTGGAATTGTCGCTCTGCTTTTTCTTTTAAACTTTTTAAAGGTTACAAAACTTGTTTTCTACATCGTTCCCGGTTTATTTTTATGGTATTTTTTACATCATTCCGGAATCCATGCTACCATTGCCGGGGTATTATTAGCATTATCAATTCCTACGAATGCGTCCAATGTTAAAATATCTCCTTTAGAAAAACTAGAGCACACATTACATCTCCCTGTAAGTTTTATTATCATGCCTATATTTGCTTTAACCAATACCAATATTACATTTCACAATGGAATGGTTGAAGGTCTGGTAAGTACATTAGGACTGGGAATTATAGGTGGTTTGGTTATAGGAAAATTAATTGGTATTAATTTATTCTCATTTATTGCTATTAAACTTAAATTAAGTTCACTCCCACATAACAGTTCATGGGCACATATGCTGGGGGTTGGCTTACTGGCAGGAATTGGTTTCACGATGTCTATTTTCATAGCTCTGCTTTCATTCAAAAATGAAATTGAGATTCAGGATGAGGCAAAATTTGCTATTCTAATCGCATCATTCTTATCTGCCGTTTTAGGAGTTACCATACTAAGTATGAGTTCTAAAAGAAACAGATTCATTAACGAAGATAATGAAGAGTAATATTGAAATATAAAAGAGAGCTATTGGGCTCTCTTTTTGTTTTTATGGACAAACATAAGTTATCAGTCTACAAAGTCCGTTACAACAATACGTATTGGTTCCGGGACAACCACCATCGTCTGTTCTGCAAGCTATTCCTCCTTTTACGATTTTCAGCTCATCTCTCGTTAATTTTTTAATGTTTTTCATAATAAATAGATTTAGTTTGTATGAGAATATCAGATTCCCTATTGATAACTAAATTAATACAATTCTATTAACAAAAAAAATTATTCAACAGTTTTTGAATAATTAACGTTAAACATTATGAGATGCTTATGAATTTAATCAAAATCTTTTTTATTATTCTCATCCTTTGTAGGATAGCCTGTTAGCATATCTTTTTGAAGTTCATCTGACAGTAATTTTTCTATTCTAAGCTTTCTGATAGCCATATTAAGCTCATTGCCAAATAAAAGAAGATAGACATTTACATTTACCCAAACCATTAAAAGGATCATACTTCCAATAGAGCCGTACAAAACGTTGTATCTCGCAATATCTTTTACATAAATGGCAAAAATATAGGTAGTAAGAACAAAAAGAACTGTCGTTAAAATAGCCCCAGGAACTGCTTGTCTGAATCTGGCGATTTTCACAGTTCCCAACCAGTAAAACATAGCAAGTAAAATAAAGTAAAAAAGAGGAAAAGATACAAATCCTATAATTTTCGAAAGGTTTTTCACTAACCATGAAACGTTATGTGTAGGTGTAAATAATTTAAGCACGACTTCTACATAATAGACTCCAAAAAGAGCTAAGAATACGATGGTTATAAAACCAATTGTAATAAAAAAAGAAAGTATAAATTCTTTTACATCAGTGAGTTTTTCATCTGAATTTTCATTAAATCCATTGATCAGCGAGAAAGTCCCATTTGTTGCAAAAACCAATGCCAGAACGATCGTTAAATTACTGATCCCCCTCATATTGGGAATAATACTTTTTTCAATATATCCCCGCACATCCGTTTCCATATTTGATGGAAAAACATTGTGGATTAAAACTTCAAAAATATAAAAATGCAGTTTATCATAATGAGGCATATAAGGTAAAACAGATAACAAAAAGAGGAGAAACGGGAACAGACTTATTGTAAAGCTCCATGAAATAGCTGCGGCCTTTCTTCCTATTTTATCTTTAAATATACCTGAAATATAAATTTGAAACATCTGCCAAAGTGATATTCCCAGTACAGGAATATGTATATCGTCTAAGAATTCTTGAATTTTCAAGATAAAATTAGGAACTTTTATACCCATAATTATTTTAGAATATTATCTATTTTATCAAAATTTCTATTGACAAATTTTGGAGAATTAAACCTTAATCCTATTCCAGCCCTAAACTGCCACTGGGTAGAAGAATAGAAATTCTCATTTGAACTATTTACCCAGTTTAACTGGGTACCTGCTCCTATAAACCATTTTCCATTATCATAGCCAACTCTGACATTAGAATTGACTCCTATATTGAATTCATGAAAAGCTTCATCGAGTAATTTTGAATAATAAAGTTGAGGATAAAATTCAACCACAGCGTACCAGTTATTATTAATTACCCTTTGGATACCTGCTCCCGTCCTTAATGCTAACCTAAGGTCTTTAGTAGCAGAACTTCCCTCTCCACCATCTAAAACTTCCCCCAGATATATCGCTCTATCCGAATCACTCAATATATTATACTGATAAAACAAACCTGTAATAATAACAAAATCATTTTTCAAAGGCTGATACGTCATATTTGTATAACTTCTGTAGTTTTCCTTATTTCCAAGCCATAGGTAACTTGTTTCTCCTTTAAAAGAGCGGTATTTTGCATCGGGAAATTGAAAATATGCGTCACTTATATTTAAATTCAGCCCCTCCATTAGC
Source organism: Chryseobacterium sp. FW101-FHT12H09 (assembly GCF_058790395.1). NCBI lineage: Bacteria > Pseudomonadati > Bacteroidota > Flavobacteriia > Flavobacteriales > Weeksellaceae > Chryseobacterium > Chryseobacterium sp. FW101-FHT12H09. The sequence goes on from NZ_JBYTCP010000001.1 coordinate 269,891, forward strand.
ATGGTCATATATCTTTTTGTGTCCTCAAAATATAATCCTTTGATCTGGTTATATCCTACCATTTGTCTAAGCTTTGGGGTCAGGAAAAAGGCAAAACCTACGCTGAAATATTTGGTCTTCCCCTTAATATCATCGTCATTATTTATTTTAATTAATTTAGGTGTAAAAGAAATACTCGTATCCAGCCATCTGTATCTTACAAAAAATTCGGTATAAAAAGAATCGTTAGGCTTCAGCCTGAAGGTTTCCTTTTGAAAACGAACCCCAAAAGAATTATTAACATAACTTACCCCTGCGACTATTGAAATTTTATTTTTATCCTCATCAATTTTTTTTTCATCATCACCTGTAACCTCCTGGCTAAAAGAAGTTAAGGGGAAATATAAAAATATACAGGAGATTAATCTCAATGTCATCACGTGCTGTTGGTTACGTAAAAATACAGTTTTTTTTAAACTTAGAATACATTTAGGCACGTTGCTTTTGGATCATAATGAACAAAAAGCATTAAAAAAATAAGAAATAATTCCTTAAATTATGAATATCTTTGCCCTCATTAAAATTGATTACATCCCATGCGAATCAACTTACTCTGTATTGGAAAAACAGATGATAAAGAAATTACTTCTTTGATCAGCTATTACCTCACCCGCCTTCCTAAGCATTGGAATTTTGAAATAGTAGAAATCCCTGATATTAAAAATGCAAAAAACCTTTCTTCGGATCTTTTAAAAAAAGAAGAAGCCAAACTTTTTATGAATCAAATCGATAAAAATGATCTGGTCGTAATTTTAGATGAGAAAGGAAAACAATTTACAAGTAGAGAGTTTGCTCAAAAAATAGATGTATGGATGAATTCATCAGTCAAGAAAATTAATATTCTGATTGGCGGTGCCTATGGTTTTTCTGAAGAAATATATAATAGAGCCAATGAAAAAATGTCATTATCTAAAATGACATTTACCCATCAGATGATCCGTTTATTTATTGTGGAACAGCTGTATCGTGCTGATCAGATCTTACAGGGAAAACCTTATCACAATGATTAATTCTGTTTTATAACACATTTAGCAAAATGTGGAGCTAGAAGAGCCTTTTCATAACCCACAGCTACAGCTTTCTCCAGATTAGTGCATGCTTCCTTAGGTTTTTGAGTATCGAATAGGATTAAAGCTTTTGTTACGTATGACTGAGCAAATTTAGGATCAATAGAAATGGCTTTATTAATATCTGCCAAAGCTTCTTTTGATTTTTTCATTTTTAAATACAGATCTGCACGCCCATTGTAAAGTAACGACTCAGGTTTTTCAGAGATAAGCTGATTATAATCTTTCAAGGCACCCTCAAGATCACCATTATTCTTTTTCAGATTGGCTAAACCTGTTCTTGCAAAGATATTCTCTGGTGCGAAGGCAAGGATCTGATTTAAATCTTTAATAGCTAAGTCTTTTTTTCCTTGGCTATCATAAATTTTAGATCTCGTTAGGTACATATCTACATTTTCAGGATCAATCTGCAATCCTTTGTCAATATAGTCCAAAGCTTTTTCTTTGGTTCCTTTCTGGCTGTTTAATGAAGCTAAATTAGCATATACTGATGCAGACAGTGGATTTGCTCTTAAGGCAGATTCGTAGGATTTAAAGGCTTGAGGCGTTTTACCTAGTCTTCTTTGTGCCGTCCCTAAATTGTTATAGTACTCAGATCGATATTTCTGGATCTGTTCTTTTTCAGCCAGTTTAGAATATTGCTCTTCAGCACATTTATAATCCGCTTTTTTAAAGCATTCTTCAGCTGTTTTTGAGTCCTGGGAATAAAGATTAGCAGATGTTATCGCTAATGTTAGAAGGAATAAAAATTTTTTCATGTGGTTATAGTTTGTTTATTGATCACTTTTTTTGCGAGTGCACCAAATATCACTCCCAATAAAAGTCCAACAAACGCCCCCACCAAAATATCTATCGGAAAATGCACTCCTAAATATATACGGCTGTAAGAAACTACTGCAGCCCATACAAATATAGCATAAGGAAACCAATTGAGTTTCTTTTTTAATAAAACACTTAAATAAGTTGCCAAAAAGAAAGTATTTGAAGCATGGGCAGAATAGAATCCAAACTGTCCACCACATTTTACAATCCTCATATAATGCTCCAAGCTAGGATCATGGCATGGCCTTAATCGCTCTACTCCGTGTTTGAATATACTTGCAACCTGATCAGAAACCGTAGTTCCTATCAGTACAAATAAAAGAATATAAACTAAAGATTTTAGTTTGTAGTTTTTATATAGAAAATAAAGAAATATAATATAAAGCGGAACCCATATCCAGGTACTGGAAATCAGCATCCAAAACTGATCAAAAGAAGAGTCGCCCAAATTATTGAGAAACAAAAAGACCTTCTTATCCTCTTGAATAATTTCTTCCATCGATTATCTGCTTACAGGTCCTTCATAAGTTTCATCTTCAGAAGGCTTTGGCTTTTCAGGTTCAGAAGAAGAAGGTTCCGTAAGAATATCTTTTTCGATATTCTTCATCGGATTGAAATCTTTTGCAGCATCTTTTACTTTTTCGATCTCACGCTTGATTTCAGAAACAGGGTTATCTGTTTCTTTCATGATCTCAGTTTTAATGTCTTCCACCGCCCCACGCATCTTTCTTACGCCTGCTCCTAAATCACGCGCTATTTGAGGAAGTTTATCCGGTCCGAATAATACAACGATTGCAACTGCAATCAATGCCATTTCTCCAATGCTTAATTCCATGGTGTAAAATTACAAAAGATTATACATATATAATGTAGAATCCAAAATTTTAAACAAATTTTAAGAATATTTATTTCAGGGCTTTATAATATTTTATTTGAGGATAACAATAGTTTAACATTAAATACATTTAAAATTAATTAATAATTAATTCTCTATATAAAGAATTATATGATTTTTTTTATTAGATTTATTCCACACAACTACAAATATTAAACTATGAAAAAATTAGTAACTACTTTTAAACTTTTTGCGCTGGCAATGGTATTATCTTTAACCAGCTGTCAAAATGAAAGCACTGAGGTACTTCAGGACAATGCGACAAAAAAGGAATCCATTTCTGATTTAAAAAAGGAACTGAGCCCTGCCCAAACACTTTCCAACAATGTTCAAATACAATTGGAAGAATCTAAAAAGAATCTTGAGCAATATTTGAAAAATGATCTTCAAATGACAGGTATTAATGTTCTGGGGACACTTTCTACTGAAAGAGGCATTGCAATTTCCCAGAATTTAATTTCGAGTAAAGACACCTATGTTGCATTTGGCAACATCACTGATCCTAACTCAGTAAAAGTGGGAAAAATAGGAAGTTTTAATTCTGATGAAGAATTATCTGCAGCTCAAAAAGGGCTTACCGATGTCATTGCACAAGAAGTAAAAATGAACACTGATGTTCTTGAAATCACATGGAATCATAAAGGAGAACAGTTTACCTCGTTATGTTTTTATAATAAAGATGGAATTATCTGGGATAATGTTCTTGGTGGATTGGTAATGATGGATAGAGGCAGTAATGTTGAGACTTCTACTGATACTCAGGCCAAGGTCGTTTCTAAATGGTTTAAAGAATGGTGGACTGCAAAATGGTTGTGGGGATCAAAGAGAGGTGAAGCCGGATATAAAATAACCATTTATTATAACGGTTCTACGGTTTCAAACACTGATGTGAGCGATTGGGGTAATATCAGCTTAGGGAAAGCCAAAAGTGAAAGTAAAGTAATTAAGAGGACAGGTGCTTACGGACAATGCAGATATGCACTTGGTCTGTGTACTCCGACAGGTTCTTTAAGCTTTAATTCAAGCAACTTTTCAGTATCATTCTCAGGATTGGGAAGCAATATTGTAAGTAATGGTACTAAATCACTTTATCCATAATACATTATTTTAACTATATTATATTCAACTGAAAGCGGGGAATCACATTTGATTCCCCGCTTTTTTATATTTCAAAATGTATTATTTTTTTATGTCTTTACTTTTTTGAGATCCATAATATGTAATAACAACACTCACTGCCATTAAGATAAAAGCCAAGAAGAAAGGAGCTCCTGAAAATTTAAATGGCGCTTCATCGTGTGTAAAATAATAGAATAAATTCGTCATCATAGGAGGTCCAATAATCGCTGTTGCGCTCATTAAACTCGTCAATGCTCCCTGAAGTTCTCCCTGTTCATTGGAAGGAACACTTTTTGTAATGACCGATTGAAGTGCAGGCCCACAAATTCCACCTAAACAATAAGGAATCAGAAAAGCAAACATCATCCATCCTTCTGTAGCAAAAGCAAACAGTAACATCCCAATTGCATATAAAGCCAGTCCATAATAAATACTCTTCTGCTCACCCAACCTCGGTGTTGTCCAACGTATCAGACCACCTTGTACTAGTCCTACTAAAAGACCTACGGCACCAAGGGACAACCCTACCATTCTTTCTGTCCAGTTAAACTTATACATCGTATAGAAACTCCAGTTACTCTGCACAGCATGACCGGCAATATAGATTAAAATAAGTGCCACTATTAATCCTGAAATTTCTGGATGCTTTCCCAAAAATTTAAATGATCCTACAGGGTTAGCACGTTTCCAACTAAATTCACGACGCTTGTCTTTATCCAAACTTTCAGGTAAAATAAAATATCCATAAAGAAAGTTTAATAAACATAAACCAGCCGCAGCATAGAATGGGACTCTTGCACCATAATGACCTAAGACTCCACCTAAAACCGGACCTATAATGAATCCCAGGCCAAAAGCAGCTCCTATCAATCCAAAGTTTTTAGCTCTGTCGCTATCTGTAGAAATATCAGCAATATAGGCACTGGCAGTAGTAATACTGGCTCCTGTAACTCCGGCAATAATTCTTCCTAAAAAAAGCCACCATATACTTGGAGCTAATGCGAGGAAAATGTAATCTATTGAAAATCCAAAAAGTGAAATCAGAATAATAGGTCTTCGTCCATATTTATCACTGAGGTTTCCAACAACCGGTGAAAATATGAACTGGGTGAATGCATAAGCAAAACCAAGCCACCCACCATATTTCGCTGCCTCACTAATATCTGCATGAATAAGTTCTTCAATTAATTTAGGAACAACAGGGATAATGATACCCCATCCAGTGATATCAATTAATAGCGTTATAAAAATAAAGCTCATGGCAGCTTTTTTCCTTGAATTTTCCATAATTCTGCAAAAATAACGAAATATAGAGAACTAATGATTCTAAATTATGAATAATTAATATGGATAGTGAATTGTCTACTATTCAGTTCCGGATTCCGGGTTTCGAGTTTTTCGGAATATTGTATCAACTACTTCTTCTTCCCAGAAACACTATTTTCATTTATTTTCCTACCATTGAACTTGAAACCCGAAGCTTATAAATAAAAAAGAGCCTTTCGTTTGAAAGGCTCTTTTTTATTTATTGTAGTATAATTATTTTGAAGCAAGTACTTCTTTGCTCGAAGTAGTTTTTCCGTGTACCTCTTCTTCTTTTCCTGATTTCAGGAAATCATATGCAATAGCCGAAGCAATGAATATGGATGAATATGTACCGAAACCAATACCAATTAACATCGCAAACATAAATCCTCTAAGGTTATCTCCACCGAAAATAAAGATCGCCAAAATAACAAGGATTGTTGTAAATGAAGTGTTGAATGTTCTACCTAGCGTACTAGAAATTGAATCATCAAATAATCCCGCCAATGTTAAAGATTTCTTCTCTCTTAAATACTCTCTAATTCTGTCAAAGATAATAACGGTATCATTGATAGAGTATCCAAGTACTGTTAAGATCGCAGCAATGAAATCCTGGTTGATCTCCATGTTGAAAGGCATGTATTTGTGAAGCAACGAATAGGTTCCTAAAATAATAACTGCATCATGGAATAACGCCGCAACAGCACCAAGAGAGAATTGCCATTTTCTAAATCTCACCAAGATATAAAGGAAGATACCTCCTAAAGCAGCTACAACTGCAAGAATACCGTGAGTTTTGATATCATCAGCAACAGTAGGTCCTACTTTCTCAGAAGAGATAATTCCCGCATGTTCTTTATCTGCAGATTTGAAATCATGCAATGAAATATTAGCTGGCAGACTTGTTTTTAAACCTTCATATAGCTTCTGTTCAACAGTTTGGTCAGCTTTCAGAGATTCATCGTCAATAAGATAATCCGTAGAAATCTTTAATTGATTAGCATTTCCAAAAGTTTTAGCTTCAACAGATGAATTTTTACCATCTTCAGTTTTGAATATTTTTACTAAATTCTGTTCAATATCTTCTGCATTTACATCCTTATCAAATCTTACAACGTAGTTTCTACCACCGGTAAAGTCAATTCCATATTTAAATCCGTGGATAAAAATAGATCCGATACTGATTACTGTTAATACTAAAGAGATAATATAAGCATATTTTCTTTTTCCAATAAAGTCGATCCAGGTATTTCTGAATAAGTTCTTCGTAGGAGGAGTCCAAACAGAAAGTTGTTTTCCTTTATTCAATCTAGCAAAGATCATTGTTCTTGAAATCAATACCGAAGTAAAGAAAGTCATTAGTATACCAATACCCAGCGTTAAAGCAAATCCTTTAATAGGTCCTGTTCCGAAAAGGAAAAGTACTCCCGCTGTTAATAACGTCGTTAAGTGACCATCAACAATAGCGCTTAAAGCGTGCTTGAAACCATCTTTATATGCTTCTAAAATATTTTTGCCGGCAAATAATTCTTCCTTGGTTCTTTCATAGATAATTACGTTCGTATCCACGGCCATGGCCATTGTAAGAACAATACCTGCAATACCAGGAAGTGTAAGGGTAGCATCAACGGAATCCATAATTCCGAAAATGTAGAATAAGTTGATGATCATTGCAATTACAGCGTACACCCCTGCACCACCATAATAGAAAATGATATAAACGATAATCACTAAAAATGCGATAGCAAAAGAGATCATCCCTGCATCAATAGATTCTTGTCCTAATGAAGGTCCTACCTGTGTAGCCTGAACTACTTTAGCTCCAGCCGGTAATTTACCTGCTCCTAGAACGTCAACCAATTCTTTAGCCTCATCCTGAGAGAAGTTACCAGAGATTTGAGTTCTACCGTTAGGAATAGCGTTTACTACATTTGGTGCAGTATACACTCTGTTATCAAGAGTTACGGCAACTGGTTTGTTAACGTTCTTCTCTGTTAATGTTTTCCATTCTTTAGCTCCTTTAGAATCCATCTGCATATCAACCACTACTCTTCCCAGCTCATCATAGCTGATGCTAGCTGTTTCAACAGCACCGTCTACTGGTGCTTTTTGGTTGATGTTACCTCTGATCGCATATAATACTAAACTTTCAGGATCAGTAGCTTCAGGTTTGTAACCCCACATGAATTGGGTATATTTAATATTAGAAGGACGTAAAGACTGTCCTACTTTGCTATTTAAAATCTTGTTAACTACAGCAGTATCAGATAACTTTATGCTAGCAACACCATTTGTTCTCAGCTTATCTAAATGTAAAAGATTCATGAAATTTACGTTCTTCGCAACTCCCATAGAATCCCCTTTAATAGGTATCATCGTAGTTAAAGTCTGGAAATAAGGTCCGATTTCAGGAACCTGCTGAACTTCCCAGAACTGAAGTTTTGCTGAAGTCTGAAGCATTTTCTTTACCTTGTCGATATCCTTCATACCTGGCATTTCAACAGAAATTCTTGCTGTTCCAGGTACTCTCTGAACATTTGGCTGCACAGCCCCCATTTTGTCAATTCTCGTTCTGATTACCTCAAAAGCAGTACCTACAGAAGCATCAATTCTTCTTTTGATAATACTTTTTACCTGCTCATCAGTAGTATTGTACTTAATCTCAGTAAGATTAGTGTTTCCGAATAATTCCGGATCTGCAAGTTTAAGATTCGTCCCTTTTGCTTTGTTTAATGCTTCAAATTGATCGAAGAAGTTGTCAACATAAGCCTTTGTAGAATTCTTCTGAACTTCGTCAGTTTTGTTTAAAGCTTCGATAAGAACAGGATTAGAAGAATAATTTGTTAAATCATTCACTAAATCTCTTTGGTTGATCTCCAGAAGAACGTTGATCCCTCCTTTCAAGTCAAGACCAAGTTTCATTTCTTTGTCTTTTGCTTTAGAATAGTAAAGCTTTGTATAACCAAGATTTAGAGTATCTTCTTTTAATCGCTTGATCTCTTTCTCGTTTCCGTTCGCAGCTTCAATCTGCGATTCAATTTTGCTGGCGTACCAGGTTGGTATAAGCTCATTTAAGCAAATCAACCCCAGTACAATAGCAACAATTGTAATAAGTCCTTTTCCTTGCATTTTGTTATAACTACGTTAAATTAAGTCGGCAAATATAATGATTTTCTTTATATTTTATGAACTTTCAACAACAGAAATGGTTTATTTTCAGATATATCGACAACGCGACTTCTATTTAAGATTCATCAATTTTGCGGCAATAAATTATTAAATTTTCAAATTTTGATTAATAGCTGTTTTTCATTAACTTCACAAGACACTAAATATCAAAATATTATGAAAAATTTACTTTTTACTGTAACTATTTTTTCTTCCTTATTCCTTAATTCACAATCTATTAATCTGGAAGAATTTGCAACGGGACTTACCAGTCCTGTCGAAATCACAAATGCCAATGACACCCGGTTATTTGTCGTACAACAGAATGGGATCATAAAAATTATCCAGCCTACAGGATCTATCAATACGATTAATTTTTTAAACATAAGTACTAAGGTTCTTTATGGTGGAGAAAGAGGACTTTTAGGATTAGCTTTCCATCCTCAATACTCTACAAATGGGTATTTCTTTGTGTACTATAACAATATTACAACGGGTAACATTACTGTGGCACGATATACTGTAAGCAGTACAGATCCTAATGTTGCTGATCCCAATTCAGAGAAAATATTATTAAGTATTCCAAAGCCCTTTTCTAATCATAATGGCGGAAGCATTCATTTTGCTCCTGACGGAAATTTATGGATTGTAACCGGAGATGGCGGTAGCGCAGGGGATCCCAATAACAATGCACAAAATAAAAACTCTCTTCTTGGAAAAATGCTGCGTATTGATGTAAATTCCACCAATGCTTATAATATTCCAGCAGGCAATCCTTTTGTAGGTGTTGATGGAGCAGACGAAATATGGTCTTACGGTCTTCGAAATGCGTGGAAATTTTCTTTTGATCTTACAACAGGAAATGCCATGATCGCTGATGTCGGCCAAGGTCAGATCGAAGAAATCAACAGAAATCCTATTTCTCAGGCAGGGATCAATTACGGATGGAGATGCTACGAAGGAAATACAGCCTATAACGCCAACGGTTGTGCAAGTGCTTCCACAATGACATTCCCTATCGCAGTTTATGATCATTCTGGCGGAAAATGTTCCATAACCGGAGGCTATGTTTACAGAGGAAGCCTTTATCCTACTTTGGTAGGCAAATATTTTTTTGCGGATTACTGTTCTGATCAGATTGGTATACTAAGTTCAGATAACTCTATTACTTGGACAACTCCATATTCTGGTAGTGGATTCGCAAGTTTCGGACAAGATAGCCAGAAGGGATTATATGTGGCTGCTGTTAACAGTGGGAAAATTTATAAAATTACCAGCACAACTCTTTCTACACAGGAAAACAATAATATAAGTGAGATTAAAGTGTATCCAAATCCAGCTTCTAAAAGAGTATTTATTGAAGGATTAAAAGACACAAAAGTATTTGTAGAAATTATAAGTTCAGAAGGAAGAAAGGTTCTAGATCAAATAAAAATTAATAAAGATAACAGTATTGATATTTCAGGTATTCCAGCAGGAGTATATTATATCAACCTTAAATCAGGAGAATTAAAAGCTTATAGTCAAAAGCTGATCATTCAATAAAAGTAAATGAGAGCCTCAATATATTTTTATTGGGGCTTTTTTATAATAATAAAACCATATAATCAGTAGTGGTAAAAGAATAACAAGTCTTTCTAACAATGAAAATCTTTCAACCTCATTGTCAAGCAGGTTATTTGGAACTAATGATACGAAAAGAACTGAAATAACGGCAAAAATTATTTCTATTAAAAACATTTTTTCACTGGCATCAGATCTTGAAGTTATTTTAGAATTTAATATCCAAAAACCTAAAAACAAAATCATAAAAGGAAAAGACCATATTCTATAGGTATCCCAGGCGATAGCATGAAGACATAAAGGAAACAGAACAATGACGGCCAATAATAACAGGAGGTAGATATTTATTCTTTTGAATCGCCTGTAAACAAGGTACATCATAAAAAGAATGGGAATACCAAAGAAAATTGAACCCTTTGAAACAAATATTCTCTGAAAAAAGTGTGGACTTTCTTCACTGAAATACTCTGTGAACTTTACAGTATAAGCAGATGCAACCGAATCAGCAGCTTTTCTATCCATAAACTGAAAGTGCTCCAAATAATTAAATATTTGACTATGATCAGTTGTTCCAAGAATTTCCTGATATATAGACACCCCAAACGTGGTGATTAAAGGTAATATTAAAAATATTAAAATTTTCTTTACCATTCCCCGGGCCAGAATATCTTTTATTGAAAATCCATTCTCATCAATCTCACTAATAATCAATGCGAAACAACAGATAGGAACCATTAAGAAAAATGAAATTTCATGTATCAGGATACTTATTGAAACAAGTACTGATGGGAGTAAAACTTTTCTCGATTTGAGAAGCCAGATAACAAGTATTGTCAGCAAAAAGATTAAATGATCAAGGTACCCGATAAGATGTGCTGTAAATATGATATATTGAGACAAAAAGAAAATTACATAAAACAATACAGTCTCAATACCCTCTTTACTTCTAACAGTCTCTCTGTATGCAATAAATAATAGTGACGCATACAGAATTATCAATATAAAAACAGAGATGAATAGTATATTTTGTTCAGTTTTTTCTAAAAAGAAACTAAAAAGCTCTCCTGCAAGCCCTCTTTTAATAAAACCAAATTTATAATCCATCACCCAATGTGCTTCGGACCAATTATTTGGCAATCTAATCGTTTTTAAAACACTAAATACAAGTGCATATAAATAAATGATTACAAAAAGAAGCTTCCTCCTCATTTTTTAGATTGTCATAGAAAAAATCCTGGTTTCAGGTTTATTCCGCATCATCCTAAGATCAAAGACCATCGCTACATTTCTTGTAAAAGCCCTTCCTTTTTCTGTAATTTTTATTTGATTATCATGAATTTCAACCAGATCATCTCTTTCCATTTCCTTCAGCATTTCCAAAGCATTTTCCAATTCAGGAAAAGAATTCTGAATATCCCATGTTGTTTCAAGCTGACACATTAAATTTAAAATATGCCTTCTTACTATTAAATCTTCATGATTTAAAATATGTCCTTTTACTACAGGAATTTCTCCTTCTTCAACTATTTTCTGATACTCTTCAACTGTTTTTACATTCTGAGCAAATGCATACCATGAATCTGAAATTGATGACATACCGAGCCCAACCATTAATTGCGTTTTGCTTGAAGTATACCCCATAAAATTCCTATGCAGCTTCTTCTGAATCAAAGACTGATACAGATCATCATGTTCTAAAGCGAAATGATCCATCCCAACCTCAATATAACCTAATTCCTCCAAAAGGCTCTTACCATCCTCATATAGACGTCTTTTTTCCTCTCCACTTGGTAGGTCATTTTCATCAAAACCTCTCTGCCCTACCCCTTTGATCCATGGAACATGAGCATATGAATAAAAAGCTAATCTGTCAGGTTTTAGTTCTAATGTTTTACGAATCGTATGCTCCATCGCATCCCAGTGCTGGTGTGGAAGTCCAAAAACAAGATCATGACTTATTCCTCCGTAACCAATTTCTCTAGCCAGCTCAGTTACCTCTTTTACTTTTTCGAAAGGTTGAATTCTGTTGATGGCTTTCTGAACTTTTGGATCGTAATCCTGCACTCCAAAACTTACTCTTCTAAAACCTAAATCATACAAAGTCTGAAGATGCTCTCTTGTTGTGTTATTGGGATGTCCTTCAAAAGAAAATTCAGGATGTTCCGCGATCTCAACAGTATCAAAAATCCCTTCTAATAATGTTTTTAAATTTTTAGGAGAGAAAAAAGTTGGCGTTCCACCACCTAAATGAAGTTCTTTTAATTTCGGTTTTTCTTCAAAAAGCTCAAGATAAAGCTTCCATTCTTTTAAAACACTCTCAAGATAAGGTGTTTCAACGCTATGTTGTTTTGTAATACGTTTATGGCAAGCACAAAAAGTACATAAGGCTTCACAAAAAGGCAAATGAATATAAATAGAAATTCCTTCACCAGAGTTACTCTCATGAAAAGATCTTACCACACTTTCTTTCCATTTCTCAGGAGAAAATGTACTCTCATCCCAATATGGAACAGTAGGATAAGAGGTATAACGTGGTCCCGGAATATTATATTTATCAATTAAAGAATTCATTTAAAAATTTTAAATTTTATAAATCGAATGAAATACAAAAGAATTTCATTCTGCAAAATTAGCTATAACTTATGAATTATAAATCATGAATTATATTAGGGTTTATTTTCGAAATTTATAATGAGTCTAAATACCTCTTCCGCAAAGCTTTTCCCCAGATCAATATATCCTGCACTATCGTAATGCCATGGATCATTTCCATAATTATATTTTCCAGTAGACCGCACAATCGCTGAGTTCTTATTATTTTTCACAAACTTCTCCTGGGCATATTGTACCAATTCGCCTGTAGGCCATACTTTTCCTGTTTTATCTTTTCCTGAATCAGAAATTTTTCCAATGACAACGGGTAGATCGTCGGTCCGTAATGTGGCTCTTATTTGATTCATTAATATTTTTAAATGATCATAATAATGATCAGCTATTTCCTCACTATAACCTGCATCTCCTTCTCCCTGCATCCATAGAATACCTGAAGGAACAATTTCATCTTTCTTACCATTTCCATCAATATCAGTTTCCGAAAAAGCATTTTTAACTGTTTTCAGAAAATTATCATACTGATTAATTCCGTTCTTCCCATGAAAATCAGAATCCCAACATCCAAAATCTCCTTTAGCAAGACTATCAATGGATGTTCCCTCTCTTGCATACTTTATTAAAGCAATTTTATCATTCGGAAAAAGCTCTTTTAGCCTTTTTGCCAGAGAAAGTTCTAAACCAAATCTATCTGAAAGTATATTTATTCTTCCATCTGTCTTAAATCCTGTTCCATTTCCTGGCTTTAAAACTTCCCATTTTCCTATTCCACCATTCAAATCTCCGTCCGGCACTGAGTTTCCCTGAAAAATGTATACCTCTTTAAAACTTTTTAAATCATCAGGAAGATCTTTATTATAGCCAAATCCATTCATATTGGATTGACCGGCTAAAATAAAAACTCTTATCTTTTGACTGAATAATAAAGCTGGAAAAATGAGAAGAACAAATATTTTAAGGTTTCTCATGCAAATTTTATTCAAAGGTAGAGTGAAGAATAAGATAAATGGTAGTATTAACAGAGATATAGTCTATACTAAAAATTTAAAATTTTAATTTCAGTACCGCAATCCTGTCTTTTCCAGCAAAAACTATAGAATTAGAATCGATCCATTCACAGACATATAGATTTTTTTCATCAGAAATTTTCTTCCAAGTTTTTCCAAAATCCGAAGAATAACTGATATGTTGATCACCTACTGCTATTATTTCTTTCCCTTTTGAACCTGGTCTTATTTTGACACATGTTGTATAACCTGCATTAGCTCCGGAAGCTTGAATCTGCCATGTTTTCCCACTGTCACCTGTAGTAGCAATATTATTGATATTATCAGCCTGCTTGGTATAATCTCCACCTACTGCAATTCCAAACTGATCATCATAAAAGTCTATAGAATACATTCCTTGTGAAGATTCTCCCTGAATAAAAGGAGTATTAAAAATTTCAAATTTTTCTGTCTTAAAATTTAATCTGATAATCCTGGAAGCCTTTCCTCCTGTAGCAATCCATAGATATTTTTTATTAGAAGCGATATTAGTATTACTGGCAGCAAAGGCCGCTTCTCCTTTATTTAAAATGACATCATTTTTAAATGAGCTCCATTCTCCATTTTTTAGAATTGCTAATTTTAAGTTATCATTAGCATCAGAATCACTGAAGCTGTAGGCTAAGTTATCATTAACAAAATGCAGAGCATCATAAAATGCTGTTTTCACCGTGTCTTTAAATACTGTTTTCGATTTCAGGTCTTTTTTATCAATTTCAAAAAAGAGAGCCGGACTTTCGATATTGATGGCATAAAAATGATTTTTATTTTGTCCCAGTGTACGGAACTGCAATCTTCCTTCAGACAATTTAATTTGTTTTTGATCTTGAGGATTCTTTAGATCTACAAAACCAAATTTAGAATCTGTTCCACTATACCAGACTTTATTGTCCCATATTTCAATGGCTCTAATGCTAATTTTGTCATTAAAAACAGTCTCAAAGCTAACTTCCTGAGAGAATGAAAATATTCCTAAAAAGAAAAGTAAAAATGGTAAAATCTTTTTCATAGTAGACAAAAATAAAAAATCCACAGCTTCCTGTGGATTTTTTAACTTTTATTTTTTATAAATCTGTATTTGGTTTTTCCAAAGGCTCCTGTTCAGCTTTAAAAGTTTCACCATAACCTCCATTTTGGAGCTTAGAATTTCTTTTACTGTACAAGAAATAAATAATGAAACCAATAATCAACCAGGCAAAAGAATACATTTTAGCTTCTCTACTTAAATTGAAAATCAAATACACATTAATTAAAATACCTAAGCAAGCAATTAAAGGTAAAGCAGGAACTTTAAAGTTTCTCTGTAAATTTGGTTCTTTAACTCTTAATACCCAAACTGCAACACAAACCATTGTAAATGCGAACAAAGTTCCGAAACTTGTCATGTGTGCTAAATCATTAATAGGTGTTAAAGAAGCAATAACAGAAATTACAACACCCAAAATAAGTAGATTTTTCGTAGGAACTCCTGTTTTAGGATTTACCTTTGAAAATGTAGCAGGGATCAATCCATCTTTAGACATTCCTAAAAAGATTCTTGATTGCCCCATGATCATTACCATTAATACGGAAATTAAACCTATCGTTGCTGCAATTGTAATGATATAACCAGCCCAAGCTTGTCCCGCAATATCAAAAGCATAAGCTACAGGAGCTTTAATTGCATCAGGATATTTCCCAAGAGGGTTAAAATCTGTATAATGCATCATTCCTGTTAATACCAGTGACACCAATATATATAAAAGCGTACAAATTATTAATGAAGTAATAATAGCAAAAGGTACATCCTTTTTAGGATTAATCGCCTCCCCTGCCTGTGTAGAAACGGCATCGAATCCTACATATGCAAAGAAAATAGCTGAAGCTCCGGCTACGACCCCACCAAAACCATAGGCAGAATGGGAAACTCCATTTTCTGTGATCGTTGTTGCTTCAGGAATAAAAGGTGTCCAGTTTGCTGTATTAATAAAGAAAACTCCGGCAATAATTACAAAAATAATAGCCGAAACTTTAAGGATTACAATAAAGTTATTTGCCTTAGCAGCTCCTTTTGTTCCTCTAACTAAAATTGATATAACAAATAATACGATCAAAAATGCGGGTAAATTCATTGAAAAGCCTGAATTTCCGGCAGCCCAATATGTTTGTGGATCCGTGGTAAGCCAAGCTGGTAAATGCAATCCGAACATTTTGAGTAGTTTTCCGAAATATCCTGACCAGGATACGGCGACCGTCATAGATCCCATCGCATATTCCAGAATTAGTCCCCACCCTATTATCCAGGCGAAGATCTCACCTACTGTTCCGTAAGCATAAGCATAAGCCGAACCTTCTACAGGGAGTATGGAAGCAAATTCTGCATAACATAGAGCAGCAAACACACACGCAATCCCCGCAATTACAAAAGAAAGCGCTAATGCAGGTCCTGCATTATAATATGCTCCGGTTCCTGTAAGTACAAAAATCCCACCTCCGATAATTGCTCCAATTCCAATAGCAGTAAGGCTCCATTTTCCCAAAACGCGTTTCAGCTCGCTTTTTTTAATATCAGCTTCATAAGCGCTCATTGGTTTTTTAACCCAAATTTTAGACATATTTTATTGTTTATTTAAGATTTACGAAAGTATAAAAAATTTACAAATACTAACAATTATTGATAAACTTTCATTATTAAATTTATATTTAAGAACATAAAAAACTGATTAGCATACCATTCAACTCATTTTTCGAGTATAATGAATTTTTCCTTATTTTTGAACACATGAATCTATATGATCTTTTTGTAAAACCGTATGAATACTATACTGCTTTACAAATTATGCTTGAAGCCATGGGCACATTCTTTGGTATTCTCAGCGTTTATTTCTCGATCAAAAAAAACATTTGGGTATATCCAACAGGTATTATTTCTACCTTAATTTATGTTTATATACTTTTCAACTTCGGATTGCTGGGCGATTGTATGATTAATGTATATTATACTGCAATGAGTGTATACGGATGGATACTATGGGCTAAAAATTCTGATGATAACATTCATGTACAGGTTTCATGGGCTACAAAAAAAGAGTGGATATTTGCCAGCATACTTTTTATTGTTAGTTTGTTATTAGTTACCATCATATATTATTATAAACCTTATATAGATAATCATTTTTCTATGAAGGGGGCAAATTTGGGATTATATCATTTGGATTGGGCAAATTGGCTTGATGTTTTAACCACATCTATATTTTTAGTTGGAATGTGGTTTATGGCCAAACAACGCATTGAGAACTGGATCTTCTGGATTATCGGAGATTTTATTTGCATGCCAATGATGATTTTTAAGGGTCTAGGAATCACTTCGGTTCAATATTTGGTATTTACTATAATGGCGATCATAGGATACGTCAATTGGAAAAAAAGTTTTAAAGAAAAAAGTAAAATAAAGTCATGAAAAATTTATTAAAAATAACATTTAGTTTTTTCACTATCGTTAGTTTAACATCTTGTTTAGCCTATTCTGATGGATATGCTAATAGTGGTTATGGAGATCCATATTATAACAACGGAAATTACTATGCTCCGTCCGGGTATTATGGAAGTGGTGGATACTACGGCAATGACGGGTATTACTATAGAAATGATGTAAACTATTATTATGATAACGGTGCTCCTTATTATTACTATGGAAATAATAATAACAGAAGAAAAGTATATGTAGAAAGAAGAACAGTTACTTCACAAAGACCTAATTATGGTCTGCAAAATACATCTACTAATAATAGCAATTACAGCAATAGTAATTACAATAATAACAATAGATACAATAATAATAACAGCAATAGCGGTTTTAGAAACTCAAATTCAAACAGCAATAAAAATAACCAGGGAAGTGGCTACAGAAATGCTCCACAGCAAAATACACAACGCCCTCAAAATAACAACAGTGGGTTCAGAAACAATAATTCCAGCAACACCAATACAAACAGTGGCAGCGGATTTAGAAACACTACACCAACTAATACACAAACTAATCCTCAGCCACAAGATAATTCCAACAGATCCAGTGGAAGTGGATTCAGAAGATAATTATTCTAAATAACAAAAACGAGCAGCAAACACTGCTCGTTTTTTATTTTAATATAGTAATTTTGCATGTTTATTTTTAGAGAAAGAAAGTATGGAATTTTATAAATATCAGGGTACAGGAAACGATTTTGTAATGGTAGATAACCGGGATTTACAGTTTCCAAAGGATAAGCAGATCATTGAAAAGCTTTGTGACAGACGCTTTGGAATTGGTGCAGATGGCCTTATTCTATTAGAGAATGATGAAAAGTATGATTTCAAAATGGTATATTATAATTCCGATGGTGGAGAAAGTACCATGTGTGGAAACGGGGGAAGATGCCTGGTTGCCTTTGCTTTTTTCTTGGATATCTTTGAAAACAAGTGCAAATTTATCGCTATAGATGGAGAACATGATGCTGAAATTCATAATGGAATTGTCAAATTAAAAATGATCGATGTGAATACTATTTCCAATGATGGAGAAGCTACAGTAATGAACACGGGGTCACCACATTATGTAAAGTATGTTGAAGATCTTGTTACCTACAACGTTTTTGCAGAAGGAAACGGCATCAGGAATTCAAAAAATTATAAAGAAAAAGGAATCAATGTGAATTTTGTTGAAAAGATCACTGATGATGAAATTTTCGTAAGAACCTATGAACGAGGCGTTGAGGATGAAACTTTCAGCTGCGGAACAGGAGTTACAGCATCGGCTTTAACTTTTCTACAAAAAAACAATCTAATCTCTGTAAAAGTTAAAACTTTGGGTGGAAATCTAAAGGTTTATGCTGAAAAAGAGGGAAATTCTTTCCAAAACATTTGGCTGGAAGGGCCTGCAAAGCAAGTTTTTAGAGGAAAGGTTGACCTAGTTTAAAAACAGAAAACTTTTAATCAATTATTTAATAATGAAAAAAACTATTCTCATTATCGTCCTACTTATTGTAGTAGTTGCGGGATTTTTTGGGTTAAGATTTTATAATACATATTACGGCAATAACGTAGAAAAGGAAGGTTATGTTTTAATTCCCCATGGGGCAAGTTTTAAACAGGTCTTAGATTCTATTGCTCCATATATACAGAATAAAGAATCATTTGAAACCGTGGCAAAAGATAAGGATCTTGCCCAACGTTTTAAACCTGGGCGTTATCACATCCAAAAAGGAACCGGCAATACGAATATTATTAATATGATTAAAGCAGGAAATCAGACGGAGAATACACTCAGGATAGGAGATTTTGGAGATATGTACCAAATGATTGGTAAGGTTACGAAAAAAACCGAATTGGATTCATTGACGTTTGTGAAAGAGCTTAATACAATTGCGACAGAAAAAGGATATAAAGATGCTGAAGATCTTAAAAAGTATTTCTTTATTGATTCCTATAATTTTTTCTGGACGGTGAGCCCAAAAGACTTTTTTACAAGATTCGAAGATCAATATAATGCTTTTTGGACGAGCGAAAGAAAAGGTAAAGAACAACAATCTGGATTAACAAGAGATCAGATCTACGCCTTAGCTTCAATTGTATATAAAGAATCCGGAGGAAAAAAAGATGAAATGAAAACTATTGCAGGATTATACTTAAACCGATATAGAAAGGGAATGAAATTACAATCTGATCCTACAGTGATTTATGCTATCAATAAACAAACGAATTTTAAAGATCCTATTAAAAGGGTTTTCTATAAATATCTTTCTACTCCATCACCTTATAATACATATGCGAATGCAGGCATCCCTCCAGGACCAATATGTGTTGTCGATAAAAACTCGGTGGATGCAGTACTTAATGCAGAAAACAACAACTATATATTCATGTGTGCCGATCCTGCCAGATTTGGTTATCACAAATTTACAGCAAGCGCAGAAGAGCATGCTATCAATGCAAAGGCTTATCAGAACTGGCTAAATTCAAAAAATATAAAATAAAACCAAAGTTTAACTTTATTTTAACAATCTCACAATTAACATTTAGCTCTTAAAATCGACATATTCATTATAAATAATAAATCAATCGTAATATTCTGAAATTTAATTCATTAATAATTTCGCAATATTAGGAGTCATCCTTTCACGATTTTACACAAAAAATACCTTATGAATCAGACGGAAATTTTTAACATTTTCACAAAAAAAACCTTGGGGCTTACTTTTGTACTTTCGGCAGCAGCATTCGCTTTTGGCCAGGAAAAGGTAGGTATTTCAGGAACCATTGTCAACAAAAATAATCAACCTGTCCCTTATGCTTCAGTTACATTTAGCAATAAACAAAATAAATTATTCAGTGACGCCGCTCTTACTGATGAGAAGGGCCAATATAAGCTTGATCTTACTCCAGGGAATTACGATATCACTGTTGAAGCTATTGATTACAAAAAAAATGTAATCAACAAACAAATTACAGCTGCAGGAAACATCGGAGCTTTAGCTATTGAACCAGAAAAAAGTGCAACCAACCTGAAAACTCAGGATATCCAGGGAGTAACCATTACGGTCCAGGCTAAACCATATAAAGTAGAATTAGACAAAAGAACTTACGACCCTTCTCAAGATATTGTAAGTAAAGGAGGAAACCTTCAAGATGTACTATCTAATGTTCCTTCCGTATCTGTAGAAACTGATGGTACTGTTTCTATGAGAGGGAGTTCAAATGTAAAGTTTTTAATTAATGGGAAGCCTTCAGCATTGTTAGGTATCGACGATGGTGCTAACGCATTACAAAGTATCCCGGCCGATCAGATTGATAGAATTGAAGTAATCACCAATCCTTCTTCTAAATTTGAAGCTAGTGGTACAGCAGGTATTTTAAATATTATTTTAAAGAAAAGTAAGAAAACCGGTTTTAATGGTAGCGTAGTTGGGACTTTGGGATATCTTCCACAAACCAATCTTAATACCAATTTAAGTTGGAGAAAAGGAAAATTCAATTGGTTTCTAAATGGCGGTGGTGGATATCGTGAATCCAAAAATACAAATCGAAATAATTCATTCTTCAATAGTGGTACAACACAGCAGATTGATAACGAATCCATCACAAAAAGTAAGAATGATAATTATAATGCTTCTGCTGGTGTAACATATGACATCAACGATAAGACCTCTATAAATGCTTCTGGAACAGTAAGAACTTTTGATAACCAAAGCAATGGAAATGTTACTTATTATGACTATTTTAGTAATAATACAACGGGTTTCAGACAAAGATTAAACACTGCAAATGGTAATAATCTTGCTTTTCAGGGAGATTTTGGATTAGATCATAAATTTGATGACAAAGGTCAAAACCTTTCCTTATCAGCAAGCTTACAGAGAAACCGATCCAACAATGATACAGATATATCTGACACCAATAATGGAATCTTTCAATTACAAGATTTAGTGGCACAAAAAACACTCAACAAATCTTTTATAGGGAAAGCAGATTATGAGTTGCCTATTGGAGAAAACTCCAAAATAGAAGCGGGTTATAGAATAGATGTTAACAGAAATAACTATAATAATATGGTTATGGAAAGTACAGCAACACATCCTCTGTTTTCATATCTTGAAGATTACTCCTATAATGCTGTTTATAAAGAGATGTTTAATGCATTTTACCTTCAATTTAAAAGCAAGATTGGAAAACTGGGATATCAATTGGGATTAAGAGATGAAATTTCTAAGGTAGATATTGATTATTTAAATCTTGCTGGTGGCGCTCAAAAAACGACTAAAAATTACAACAACCTTTTTCCAAGTGTATTCTTAAGTTATGAGATTGCAAAGGACAATCAATTTTTGGTGAACTACTCAAGAAGAATTGACCGCCCACGTTCATTTTTTATGATTCCGAATCCAAGCTATAATGATAATCAGAATATTTTCGATGGAAATATTGACCTAAATCCTTCGTATGTAGATTCATATGAATTTGGATATAGCATTTCAAAAAAGAATTTTACAATTAACCCAACTCTATACTACAGACATTCTAGTGATGATGTTAAAATGTTAGTATTTAAAACCGTTGATACCAATGACATTACTACCTTCCATACAAAACCAATTAATCTTGGCAATGATGATCGTTACGGTTTAGATTTGAATTTTAACTGGGATGCTACAAAATGGCTGAAGTTCATGGGTAATGTCGATTTATTTGGATATAAAACAACCGGTACTTACTTTGATTCTAAAACAATGGACAAGCCAATGTCTTTTGATGGAAGTGGTTTCTCTACAAGAGCAAGACTTACTTCTACTTTCAAAGTAGATAAAACATTTAATTTCCAGCTTCAAGGTTTTTACAGAGGAGCTCAGAAAACACAAAGCCAAGATAGAAAAGATATGTATGCAATAAGCTTTGGAGCTTCTAAAACAATTTGGAACGGCAACGGAACCATTGGTTTCAATATTCAGGATATCTTTAATACAAGAGCGATGAGATCCACTACTTATGGTACTGATTTTACAAGGGATTCTTACATGCAATGGCAGCCAAGACAGTTTGCCCTATCATTAACCTATAGATTTAAGCAGGGAGAGAAGGTAGAACAACCTAAAAAGAAAAAGGACATCAACGCTAATGATAATGGCGGAGACGATCAAGGTGGCCCAATGTAAACCGACTTGTTTTAAAAACAAAATAGTATAAAAAAAATCCCGAAAAATATTTTTCGGGATTTTTTTTTATTTTACAGCTACTTTATTCTGTTCGGCTTCAAAAATTCTCTTTCTTAAATCACTGGAGGAAAATCTATGATCTCTCTTATTATAATAGATCTCAATTCCTTTTTGTTCACAGTATTTTTTTCCCGTGAAATCTCTGTCCATATAATCATCTCCGATAATCCTTACATCGATCACGAATGATTTTAAAATATCTTCTAAATCTTCTTCCGTGTAGTAAGGAATGATCTCATCAACTGCATTTACAGCTTTAAGCTGAATATATCTCTCTACAATCGTCTGAGTAGGTTTGTTCTTGTTAGGACGATCATGAGAAGGATCAATTTGTAAGCCCACAATTAGATAATCACAAACTGTTTTTGCTTCTTCCAACATTTTTATATGACCGGCATGAAGTAAATCAAATGAAGAGAATGTAATCCCTATTCTTTCTGTTTTCATATTTATATATTTAAAAATTCACTGAAGCAATAAGTCCTTTAATCATAAAAAATCTATCACTCAGAAAAATATTTTGTAATTAATTTAACTATTAAAGTTTCTGGAATCCAGATATTTCTGCCATTCCCAAACTGTTTTTAATGCTTCTTCTAAGGTTGTTTCTGATTTCCAGCCCAATTCACGTTGAGCTTTATCAACTTTAGCATAAGCTATCGTAATATCCCCTTCTCTTCTGTCACAAATCTGATAAGCTACTTTTACATCATTAGCGATCTCAAAAGCCTTAACAACTTCTAATACGGATGAACCTTTTCCAGTCCCTAAATTATAAATATCAATCACAGTTTTGTTGTCCTTATCTGTCATTAATTTTTTTAAAGCTGCTACATGTGCTTTAGCAAGATCTACTACATAAATATAATCACGAATAGGAGTTCCATCTTCTGTTTCATAATCATTACCCCAAATATTTAGCTTTTCACGAATTCCCGCTGCGGTCTGCATTACATATGGAACCAGATTATTAGGAACACCAATTGGCAACTCTCCTAATTTCGCTGACGGATGCGCTCCAATGGGATTAAAATACCTCAACAAAGACACCTTTCTCTTATAGGCATTAGCAAAATCCTTAAGAATTTCTTCACCCATTTGTTTTGTCTTACCATAAACACTCTCTGGCATTTTCAATGGTGTTTCCTCATCAATCGGCATTACATCAGCCTGACCGTAAACAGTGCACGAAGAGCTAAAAATGAAATTTGAAATCTCTCTCTTCTTAAATTCCTGAAGTATATTGATCAATGAAAATAAATTATTCTCGTAATAGTCTACGGGTATAATTTGGCTTTCTCCAACCGCTTTAGAAGCTGCAAAATTAATACAGCCATCGATCTGATGGGCATCAAAAACCTGAGTTAAAAGCTCCTTCCTCTTTAAATCAAAAGGATAGAATACAGGCTTCTTTCCTGCAATCTCTTCTATATTGTTTAAAATAAATCTTTCTGAATTGGACAAATCATCTACAATAACAACATCAAAGTTATTATTAAGGAGTTCCACAACTGTATGGGAACCTATATATCCAAGACCTCCTGTTACCAGTATTGCCATTTATATTTTATATTTTGAAATTTTTTTATAAAGATTAATTAGAAAATCAACTTTTTGATCCTTTGAGAGATTGTTGTTTATAGATAATGAAACAATCTTATCTTCTATAGCCCCAAATAAAAAAATAGTATTTCTTTCTTTTAGTGTAACTTCCCAAAGAATATAATCTTCAGCTAAGTTTTTAGAAATTTCTTTAATATCTGCTTCAACTGAGTTGCTCTTCCAATAATCAAACTCCCACTTGTAATATGCTTCCAATATTTGAGTCTTATTAAGATCTGGTTTATAAAATTCCATTTTGGATGCATTTCTAACAGACACTTGTATAATACCATTTTTTCCATCCTTAAAAAGATATTGACCTGACTCTTTATTAAGGTTCTTCAATTCAACTGGTTTTGGAAAAGTGATCAAAAAATCATTAATAACAAAAAATTTATTATTTTGTCCAAAAATAAATTGACTAAAAAAAACAGTAAAAAAAAGTATCTTTTTCATCTTTCTACCCCATAAATTCCAACACAGCATCAGTAATATACTTCAGCTGCTCTTCGTCCAATTCTGTATGCATTGGAAGAGAAATAACCTGATCCAATAACTTATCTGTATTCACGAAATCAGCATCATTACTTTCCTGGAAATATGCCTTTTGCTTTCTTAATGCAACAGGATAATAAATCATTGCAGGAATTTCCTTTTCTGTTAAGAATTTCTGCAACTCATTGCGTTTTCCATTTAGGATTCTTAGTGTGTACTGATGAAATACGTGCGTTGTATTTTCTGCTCTTTTTGGGGTTAATATATTTGGATTACCAGCAAATGCCTCATCATAATAATCAGCAGCCTTTCTTCTCGCTTCGTTATAAGAATCAAGATTAGGAAGCTTTTTTCTCAGAATAGCAGCCTGAATACTGTCTAAACGAGAGTTTACCCCTACTTCATCATGATAGTATCTTTCATACATTCCATGATTAACAATTCCTCTTAAACGATGAGCCAATTCGTCGTTATTAGTAAAAATAGCTCCACCATCTCCATAGCAACCTAGATTTTTAGATGGAAAAAATGAAGTGGTTCCTACAGTAGACATTGTTCCTGCCTGCTTTACAGTCCCATCCGAGAATGTATAATCCGAACCGATTGCCTGTGCATTATCTTCAATAACAAATAAATTATTTTCTTCTGCGATCTTAAGAATTTCTTCCATATTAGCACATTGTCCAAATATATGTACCGGAATGATCGCTTTCGTTCTTGGTGTAATTGCTTTCTTTATCTCTTCTGTTGAAATCGTGAATGTATCGTAATCTACATCTACTAAAACAGATTTAAGTTTCAATAAATGAATAACTTCTACAGTAGCTGCAAAAGTAAAATCGGCAGTGATTACCTCATCTCCTTCTTTAAGGTCTAAGGCCATCAAAGCAATCTGCAAAGCATCGGTTCCGTTTGCACAAGGGATAACGTGCTTTACTTCTAAATAAGATTCCAATTCATTCTGGAAGGACTTCACTTCTGGGCCATTGATAAAAGCCGCTGAATCCATTACATTTAATACTGCATTATCTACATCATTCTTTATTTTGTAATACTGACTTTGCAAGTCAACCATCTGAATTTTTTTCATAAATAAATATTTCCGTAAAAATAAGGAATTTAAAATCCATTCAAAAATTTTATTGATTTTGTTTTATCTTTATACAAAATAACTTCATGAGAAAAATTCTACTTATTTGTCTTTTAATATGTTATTCACTTACATTTGCCCAAACACAGCTTGTTTTTGTGTTTTTTAATGACAAGCCAAATAAATCTGCTTTCTATGCTAATCCACTGTCTGAGCTTAGCCAGAAGTCGTTAAACAGAAGAATCGCATTGGGAATCTCATTAAACGATCAGGATGCTCCCATTGAACAATCTTACATACAGAATATCCAAAATCTAGGCTTTACGGTAACAGATTATTCAAAGTGGCTGAATGGGGTTGCTGTAAATGCTACACAAGCACAAATAACAACACTACAGTCACAATCCTTTGTACAATCCGTGGAAAGTTTTGCGAGAAATTCTTCAACAGGAACAAAGAATATGAATCGTAATAAGTGGGAAAACTTTAATAATACTAATAAAAATCTAACCACTTTTGATTATGGTTCTGGCTCTGAACAGATCGATCAGATTAATCTAAGACCACTTCATCTTGCTGGATTTACGGGAACAGGTGTTTCAATCGCCGTAATAGATACTGGTTTTCCTACTGTAAATACAGGATCTGCCTTTGCAAGGTTGTGGACAAACAATAAGATTAAAGCAAGCTACGATTTTGTCACGAAGTCTAATGACATTTATAATCCCACACTCAATGTTCATGGCTCCATAGTTTTAGGAGCTATAGGAGGTTATATCCAGGATACATTTGCTGGCTCTGCTCCAGATGCAGATTTTTATCTTTATCGCAGTGAAAATTCAACGGTAGAGATTCCTGAAGAAGAGCTATACTGGATCGAAGCCGCAGAGGAAGCTGATAGAAAAGGAGTTGATCTTATCACTACTTCTTTAGGGTATTCCACATTTGATGATCCGCGATATAATTATGAATATGCGGATATGAACGGAAACACTTCATTTATTGCGAGAGCTGCAGAAATTGCATCGAATAAAGGTATTTTTGTCTTAATCGCTGCCGGGAATTCAGGACAACAGCCTTGGCATTATATTCTAACACCAGCTGATAATGCCAAAGTATTTACAATCGGATCCGTAGATTCCAGTGGTAATTCATCTGGATTCTCATCTTTCGGACCTAATGCTTTAGGTGTAATAAAACCAGACGGTAGCACCAGAGGATCCGCAGCTGCTACTGTTTTCGATAATGGCACAACTGTTGCCACTGGAACTTCTATTGCAACACCCATCGCAGCAGGAGGAGTCGCCTGCTTAATTCAGGCTTTTTCAAATATGAATAGAGATCTGATGAAAAACAGATTAAGACAAACAGCATCATTATATCCTAATCATACAAACCAAATGGGATATGGAATTCTAAATTTTGGCAGTTTTTATAATACTACGTTAAGTACTTCTGAAACGGTAAAAAAAGAAAAGGTTGCCGTATTTCCTAATCCTGTTAAGAGCATTTTGAATGTCGCTTCTGAAAGCGAGGTTTTATCATTGGAAGTTTATGATAATCTCGGAAGATTGGTTATTAAGAATACTCAACAAAAATCGCTACGAGTTGAAGATTTTCAAAAAGGAACTTACTATCTGAAAATCCAGACCAAAGATAAAGCCTATTACGAGAAATTTATAAAAGAATAATTGAAAAGCCCATCGAGTTGATAGGCTTTTTTATGTATTTCATATAAAGGTATTCATACTATTCCTGTTGTCATTTCGAACATAGTGAGAAATCTTATTGTAATTTATGTGAGATTCTTCACTCCACTGTGTTTCATTCTGAATGACAATCTTAATGTCCATCACCACCTGATAAGCTTTATATAGAATCAGTCTCAAATACTTGGCAAATTATTTAAGCCGAGTTTCTACTCGCATTAATATTTCCAAAAAGAGATCTTGTTACCAGCTTTTCGTAGGCTTCTTTATTACCTTCTCCTTTTTGAATCTTCATTAAAGCATATTGCTGGATGCTTAACAATGGTAATACTATTTTCTCACGAATCTTCACCGACTTTCTGGATAGTGGGTCTTCTTCCTGAAGCATGGTAAATCCTGTTAATTCAAGCATAATATCTTTTGAAAGACTGTACTCTTCAAACAGCACATTCCAGAATGCTCCAAATTTCGTATTGTTCTTAATGTAGTATGTAAGCGGGAAATAAGACTTGTTCATACTCATCATTGAGTTTAAAACTAAAGTTTTAAAGAAGTCTGATCCTTTATACAAATCTCTTACTTCTTCAAACCTTCCCTGCTTCTTCATTTCTTCCATCGCAAATCCAAAACCAAAGAATCCAGGAACATTCTGTTTCAACTGTGACCATGAACCCACAAAAGGAATAGCCCTCAAATCTTCAAACCTTAGTTCATTTCCATTTCCTCTTTTCGACGGACGACTTCCAATATTCGTTTTACCGTAATATTCCAATGTACTCATCTCCTGAAGATAAGGCACAAACATAGGATGGGCTTTTAAGTCTGAATATTTTTTATAGCTAATCTCAGCTAGCTCTGTGATTAATTTTCTTTCTTTTTCTGTCAGATCCTTCTTAGAGTTTTTGAATACATCATTTTCCACTCCTGCGGTAAGAAGTTGCTCAAAGTTATATTTTGCCTGTTCCTTATTTCCAAAAATACTGGTTATGGTTTGCCCCTGAATCGTTAGTTCAATTTTATTATTGGCAATTGTATTTCCCTGTGAAGCATAAAAATCATGGGTTTTTCCGCCTCCTCTTGCAGGTGGCCCTCCTCTACCATCAAAAAAAACAACCTTAATTCCTGTCTGTTCAGAAAGCTGAGTTAAAACTTCTTTAGCTTTATAGATCTCCCAGTTTGCTTTTAAATACCCCCCGTCCTTTGTACCATCCGAGAAACCAAGCATGATCGTCTGTTGATTTCCTCTTTTTTCAAGATGTTTTTTATAGACAGGATTTTGATAAAGTTCCCGCATTACATTTTCAGCATTATTGAGCCCTTCCATAGTTTCAAACAATGGAACAATGTCCATATTGATATCTTCATCCTTATATCCGCAGATCTTGAAAAATGCATACACATTCATCACATCCTTCACTGCATCAGAATTGGAAATAATATATCGGTTCATTCCCCGTAATCCATTTAGCTGCTGGATTCCCTCAGCCTCCGAAACCGTAAGCAAGGTATCTTTTATAATACCTTCAAAATCATCTGCATTGACCTCATCTGTAATTTGAATTAATTTATTGAATTTTTCATTGTGATCAGCTTCAACATTTCCATAGACTTTTGTAAAAACCTCATCAATAACCTGCTGATGGATTCTGCTGTCCTGACGAATATCCAACGTAGCAAAATGGGTCCCGAAAATTTTAACACGATCCTTGAAATTCATTAAAAGATCTAAAAACAAAGAATTATGCTCATTAACAAGAATACGCTCTGCCTCATCTGCCCTTGCGAGAATATCTTCGGTAGTGATCTTATGATTATTAAAAATAGCACTATACAATTCGTCATTCAGCTGTTGTAAAACTTCCGATACCCCTCTGAAACTTAAGCGTCTTCTGATAAATTTCAAGTGACTGTAGTAGGATTTTAAAATCGCTGACCGAAGTTCTTCAGCTACTCTTCTGGTAACCTCTGC
Organism: Chryseobacterium sp. FW101-FHT12H09; assembly: GCF_058790395.1. Classification (NCBI taxonomy): domain Bacteria; kingdom Pseudomonadati; phylum Bacteroidota; class Flavobacteriia; order Flavobacteriales; family Weeksellaceae; genus Chryseobacterium; species Chryseobacterium sp. FW101-FHT12H09. The sequence goes on from NZ_JBYTCP010000001.1 coordinate 299,113, forward strand.
TGTTACGAAAGGATTTCCATCCCTGTCTCCTCCAGGCCAAAAACCAAGCTGAATAATATCTTCGTGTAAATGAAAATGCCCATTTCCAAAAGTTTTTCTGATCTTGGTAAACAATTCTCCAATTGTATCATAGTAAACATATCGTAAATAAGAAATAATACTCAAGGCCTCATCAATAGGCGTTGGCTTTTCTTTATTAACGAATGGTGTTTTCCCCAACTGCTGAAGCAGCATATCAATATTGGTTATAGAATCTGTCGTAATAGCAGATCTTAGATCCTGAATGATTCTTTGTACAGAACTCGGATAAAACTGGGTTGGGTGTGCTGTAAAGACTACTTTCACCGTAAAATCTCTTAATTTCTCACGAACTTTTTCAAGCTTATGATCCTGTTGTGAACGTTCAAAAAGATTGGTTACCGTTCCATTATCGCTTTCAGAATGTAAATTAGGAAAAGCAGCATCTTCAATACTATCAAATAATACTACCTGCCTTTCGATATATTGTATAATCTTAAAAAGCAATTCTAATTTCTGCTCTTCAGTCTGTAAATCAGTATGGCTTTTAAAAAACTCTTCTACAATTTCTTCGGGTGTCTTTCCGACTTCGTAGCCATTTTTACTTTCTTCATATAAAAACGGGAGCAACATCCCGATATTAGTCATTTTATCATAAGGCAGACTCATAAATAATGAATTGTAGATCTGAAACTTATTTTCTACAATCTGCCTGAATTTTTCTGCGCGTTGGTCATGTATCATATAACAAATGTAGTAGATTTTGTTTTTAAATAGTGTCTATTTTAATTAAAAAAATATAAAATATTGACAAAATATACTCCCTCATATTCTAGTTTAATTAACCAAAATTTAATTTGTCCTTTTCATCATTATTTTGCCTACCTATGTAACTAAATTACTCTTTAAACTGTTCTACATATAAATCTACTCTATGAAATATCCATTGCTATCCATAAAAAAATTATTAATAGTTGCGTTCCTCCCATTTTCATATTTATTGTCAGCTCAAAAAGCTCCAGATAGTATTGACATTTTTCTTAAGAATAAGATGGAACAGCTCAAAATACCGGGACTTCAGTTAGCTGTTATCAGAAATGGGAAGCTAGAGAAACTGAGCAACTACGGTTATTCCAATCTGGAACATCAGGTTTCAACAAAAACGAAGACTGTATTCTCAATCAATTCTATAACCAAGGCTTTTGTAGGTGTTGCTATTTTACAATTACAAGAGCAGAGGAAATTAAAAGTAGATGATATTATTTCTCTTTACATCACAGATATTCCCAATGAATGGAAATCCATAACCATAAGACAGATGATGAGTAATGTTTCAGGACTTCCAAATAATATTGATAACAAGGAACAGCTATTAGGAGATGGCTCAGAGGAAAAAAACTGGGAACTGGTGAGAAAATTACCTATGGAATTTCAACCTGGAGAAAAGTTCAGTTATAATCAGACCGGATATTATATTTTAGGAAAAATAATTACAAAATTAAGTGGCAAACATTTCACCCAATTCATTGAAGAAAATCAGTTTAAGCCATCACAAATGACGGTTACGCAATTTGGTGATTCTAATGATATTATTCCTAATAGTGCCGGAGCCTATTCTACGATCATTAATACAGATGGAAAATGGATTAATGACGGAAAACAACATAACGCTTTTGCAACTTTTCCCGTGTTTTTCAGAACAGCTACAGGAATTATTTCATCCGCTGAAGACCTTAGTAAATGGCTTATCGCCTTACAAAATGGTCAGTTATTAAAAGATAAGAACAGTATTACACAACTTTTCACAACAACAAAATTGAATGATGGACATATTGATGGTTTTAATAAATTAACGAACGGTTATGCACTTGGCTGGCCAACCGTGGTAAGAGAAGATCATCCCGCGGCAGCTCCAGTTGGTGGAATGCGTTCTGCTTTATTTGTTTATCCTAAAGACGACTTATCGATCGTGGTTTTAACAAATCTTCAGGGCTCCAATCCGGAATGGTTTATTGATGAAATTGCCAGTTACTATATTTCTGACATGAAAGTTGAAAATGGTTTTGGCTTGAGTTCCAATATGAAATTATTACGCCAGCAAGCTATAAAAGATGGATTCAGCAATATTGAAAAAGCATATAAAACATTAAAAAAAGATCATAAAAACTTCGCCTTAACAGAAGATGAAGTAAATGCCTGGGGTTACCAATTGTCAGGTTTACATAAAAAGGATGAAGCATTAAATGTATTTAAATTAAACACACTGTTATTTCCTCAAAGCTCAAATGTTTTTGACAGTTATGGCGAGATTTTAGAAACCATGGGAAATAGGAAAGAAGCTATTATTAATTATAAGAAATCCCTTTTGTTAAATCCTGGAAATACAAATGCTGCTGATTATTTAAAAAATAAATAGAATAATATCCTGAAGCGAAATTTGCCTTAGTGTAGAATGGAAGATCACCATATTGATATAAAAATATCATTTCGTAAATTTACAGGATCACAATCATCTATGAAAATAATTGTTGCGCTCTCCCTCATTGTATCCAATCTGTTTTATACTCAGATTACAGTTCCTAATGATTATAAGAAAATTCCTGATATCCTGGATACGGTTGATTATTTATACCCATTCATCGTCCCGAGTAAGGAATATGCTTATTGGAGAGTACTCAGCAACGTCACCGATCCCGACAAGGCTGTGATCTATGAAAGCCAGATGCCTGATCCGATGACCATCAATGAACCTGTTCCTGAAAAAGGTTTTTTCCAAAAATGTATTGGAGAAGGATGCTTTTCATACATCCTTGCCTGTAAAAAAGATAGGTCAGTCTATTTTTCCAATGAACAGCAACTTAAAGATTTTATCGGATCCGTGGATAATCTTCCTGAGGCTCTTCTTATAGCAAGGATCAATGGTTTCTGGATCGACACCAAGAACCGATTCACAGGTTCATATAAAATAGAAGACAAATACATTTCCATATATGGTTTAAAATCAAAAGACTGTCCGGCTACGAAAGAATCTTTTCTAATAAAAATTAATCGAAAAAATGGAAAACTCGACGCAAAAAGTAATGGTGTTTACTACAAAAGTGATGAGTGTATAAACCAATAAAGAAACTACCCATTTAAGAGCAGTTTCTTCATAAAATCTAAAAATATTAAATATTGACAGCACCCTGTCCGGATGCAATCAAATAAGCTTCCTTCAAAGTTTCTGAATAGGTTGGATGTGCATACGAAATACGGAACATATCTTCTGCAGTCACTTCAAACTCCTGAGCAATAACCGCCTGAGCTATTAAATCTGCAGCTCTTGCACCAATAATATGAACTCCTAAAACTTCTCCATACTTCGGATCTATCAAAACTTTTGCAAATCCTTCTGTATCCATTGAAGCTCTCGCTCTCGCACTGGCTGAAAATGGAAATTTTCCGAATTTGTATTCAATCTGATTATTTTTCAGATACTCTTCTGTATACCCAACAGAAGCTACTTCCGGCCATGTGTATACCACAGAGGGGATACGGTTATAATGAATAGGTCGATTTTGCCCGTTAATCGTTTCCACAACCAAAACGCCCTCTTCTTCCGCTTTATGAGCCAGCATAGCACCACCAATAACATCTCCAATTGCATAAATATTGGATACTGATGTTTTACATGTACCGTCTACCTTGATAAAACCCCGGCTATTAACCTGTACCTCTGTTCTTTCCAGTCCCAGTCCTTCTGTAAAAGGTTTTCGTCCTACTGCAACAAGAACATAATCAGCTTCCAATTCACTTTCTTTACCACTTTGATCCCGAAAAAATACTTTTGCAGATGATCCCAGATTCTCCGTTTTATAAACAGACTGATTAAGAAGAATATCAATCCCTTCCTTTTTTAAGATCTTCTGAAGGCTTTTTCCCAATTCGTGATCCATAGTAGAAATAAGATGATCAGCATATTCAACAACGGTTACTTTTGTACCAATACGACTGAAAATGGATGCCATTTCTACTCCTATCACTCCACCACCTATGATCACCATAGTTTTAGGTTTTTCTTGAAGTGAAAGAGCTTCTGTAGAAGTAATAATTCTTTGTTTATCTATTTCTATTCCAGGTATTGCAGACGGCTTAGAACCCGTTGCAATGATGTAGTTTTTCGCAACTATAGTTTGGTTTCCTTCTTTTCCGGTAACTTGTATTGTAGAATTATTTATAAATTGTGCTACACCCTTAATATGAGTAATTTTATTTTTACTCATTAAAAATTCAAGTCCGGATGTATTTTTAGCGACAACCTCTGATTTCCTTTTATACATTTGAGAAAAGTCAAGATCAATTTCACCCAGTCCGATTCCATGAGTAGCAAACTTATGTTGCGCATCTGCATAATGATGGGTGCTGTCCAATAAGGCTTTCGTCGGAATACAACCCACATTGGTGCATGTTCCGCCTAAAGTATCATACTTTTCTATAATAGCTGTCTTATAACCCAATTGTGCACTTCTGATTGCTGCTACATACCCTCCAGGACCTGAGCCTATTACGGCAACGTCATAATTTTCCATTGATTGATTAATTTATTTATGATTAAATTTGCTTGCAAAACAAAAGTAAAATTACATAAAAACTTTCATTTTGCAAGTGTTTTTCTAATTAAAAGCTATGAGTAAAAAAAGATCAGATTGTCCTATCAGTTCATCCTTGGAAATATGGGGTGACAAATGGTCATTGCTAATCATCCGTGACCTTATGCTGAACAAGGAATGTACCTATGGAGAGTTTCTTAAAGCGGATGAAAAAATTGCAACCAATATATTGGCATCGAAACTACAGCATCTATCAGAGAATGGCATTATTGACAAGAAAGATCATCCGGATAGTAAATTAAAGGGTCTATATTATCTTACAGAAAAAGGGATTGATCTGGTTCCTATCATTGTTGAGATTAACCTTTGGGGAGATAAATATTTATCTACTCCGCCTGATAAGCTTAAAATGCTTGAGAATATAAAGAGAGATAAAGAAAAGTTTATAGAAACAGCTAAAATTTATCTTAAGGGAAAATAATTTATTCACCACAAAAGTCAATAGTTTTCATAAAAAATAATCATATTAATTTTAAAACTTCGTTAACTCAATTTTCATATTGCATTCCGTAAATTTGAATTAAAATAAATTTACAATAATGCTAAATTTCGAGTTTAAAAATCCAACAAAAATACTTTTCGGGAAGGGTGAAATAACTAAAATTTCAAAAGAAATTCCCGCAGATGCTAAAATATTAATGCTCTATGGTGGTGGAAGCATCAAAAGCAATGGTGTTTACGACCAGGTAAAAGAAGTCTTGAAAGATCATCAGGTTTATGAGTTCGGTGGAATTCCTGCCAATCCGGAGTATGAAGTTTTAATTAATGCACTAGATGTTATTAAAGAAAATAAAATAACATTTCTATTAGCTGTCGGCGGAGGTTCTGTAATTGATGGAACTAAATTTCTTTCTGCAGCTGCAAATTACAATGGTGAACCTTGGGAAATTCTAAAAAAACCTGTAAGAACATTTGAAGGAGAAGGAATGCCTTTCGGAAGCATTTTAACGCTTCCGGCGACCGGTTCGGAAATGAATTCAGGATATGTAATTTCGAGAAGAGAAACAAATGAAAAACTATCTTCCGGTGGTCCCGGACTTTTTCCTCAATTTTCAGTTTTAGACCCTGAAGTCGTACGGTCTATTCCTAAAAGACAGATCGTAAACGGAATTACAGATGCTTATACTCACGTTTTAGAGCAATATATGACTGCTCCATCTTCTGCAGATTTACAGGAAAGAATTGCAGAAAGCATCCTGATCAGTTTACAGGAAACCGCTCCAAAAGTAATGGCTGATAATTTTGATTATGATGCAGCCGGAAACTTTATGTGGTGTTGTACTATGGCTCTTAACGGATTGATCCAAAAAGGTGTTATTACAGACTGGGCAGTTCATGCAATGGGGCACGAATTAACGGCTTATTACGGAATTGATCATGCTAGAACACTTGCTATCATTGCCCCTTCTCATTATCGCTATAATTTTGATTCAAAAAAAGGAAAACTGGCACAATACGCCGAGAGAGTTTGGGGAATTAAGGAAGGAAGCACAGAAGAAAAGGCTGAAGCTGGAATAAAAAAAATGGAAGAATTTTTCCATAGTTTGGATATCCAGACTAAACTTTCAGAATACACCGAAGAATATAAAGGAACTGCTGAAAGAGTAGAAAAAGCATTCACCGAAAGAAACTGGCTTGGTCTGGGAGAGTATAAAAAACTGACTCCTCAGGATGCGTATAAAATCGTAGAAATGAGCTATTAATAAAGCTTAGGGCTGGAAGTTACAAGTTGTTTTATTTTTGAGTTCTTAAAGCATTTGAATTTTCAAATCTTTAAATTCTAAACACTTGTTGCTTCCAGCTTATCATATAAAATTATTTTATTTATAAACATTCGTTTAAAAAACCTTAATTTCATTACAAATATTTCAAATTTATTTATATTTTAGCATATTCTTAAATTTGTGAAAATGAAAAAACAACTACTTTTATTTGCCTTTTCAGCGTTAGCGCTTACCTCTTGTGAAGATGATAATAATCAAGCCTACGAATTGGATATGATGAAGGGAGAATGGAAGACGAGTAAAACAGAAATTATCTCCGGAAAAGACAATAAAACTGTACTTGCTTCCGACGTTCCAACAGGGTGTAGTACTAAAAATGTAACAGTTTTCAGAACTGACTATTTTACATCGTATACCTCTTATGCAGGAGTTGGTGCTGACTGTCAGCAAAATGGAGTAAGTGAGGGAACTTTTACGTATGATACTGAAAGTAAGGATTTAAATATAACATATAAGAACGATACTGAAAGAAAGTATAGAATTGTTATACTCAACAGTACAGAGCTAAAAATACAACAGCTGTTTGGCAATGTTGATGTAAATGGAGATCAGGTGGTAGATATAAGCTACACCACTTACAAAAGATAAAAACCACACTCCCGAAAGTTCGGGAGTTTTTTTTGAGAAGGTTTTTTAATTAACTAAAAATTATTAAAAAAATGAAGAAGATTCTATCAGCATTCTTATTGCTGTCATTTGCCCTTTTCTTTTCGCAGAAAGAAAAGTCAGTGTTCTGGCAGGACATACAAAATTTCAAAAAATTAGATCAGGAAACTCCACCTCCCAAAGATGCTATTCTTCTAATTGGAAGTTCATCTTTTACCAGATGGACAGATATTGCCAGTTATTTTCCTGATAAAACACTCATCAACCGTGGATTTGGTGGCTCAAGATTAACAGATCTCAATGATTTTGCCACTGACCTTCTGGATCCTTATCAACCAAAACAAATCATCATTTACTGTGGTGATAATGATTTTGCAGACAATCATCAACTCAAAGCAAAAGTAGTTGTTGAGCGATATAAAACTTTTTATAAGAAAGTTCGTGAAAGGTTTCCGGATATAGAAATTGATTATATTTCAATAAAATTTTCACCAAGCAGAAAGATCCTCTGGCCGCAAATGAAAGAAACCAATAAAAAGATTGCTGCATTCATGAAAAAAGAAAAAAACGCCGAATATATTGATATCACAAAAGCAATGGAAGATGCAAACGGAAATGTCAGAAGAGATCTCTTCCTGGAAGATATGCTTCATTTGACCCCCGAAGGAAACAAAATCTGGGCAGATGTGATTAGACCTTATATGAAATAATTAAAAAAAATGATAAAAAAACAAATAACCATTTTAATTCTTATTTTTAGTTTTTCAGTAATTTTTGGACAAAAAGATAAAAGTTTTGATAAACAAAAACTTATTCAAGAGCTTTCTGATAATGCATGTAAATGTACTGACTCAATTAGTTTGTTTAATCGCAGTAAAAAAGACATTTTAAAAGATGTACATGATTGTATTGATAAACATGCCGGAGCATTACAAATAGGATTGCTATTAGGAAGCGTAGAAACTTTAGAAAAAAAAGCACCAGAAGTAAATGGTAAAAAACAAATAAATTTAAACTTTGATACAAGTAAAAACTCTCAACAATATACAGAAAGCTATAATGAACTTGAACGTTATCTGATGCAAAATTGTGAAAGTGTAAAAATGGCAACCGCTGTATCAGAAACCAAAACTGAAGGACTTTCAAAAGATCCAATCGCCTTGGAATTCTACTCTAAAGCATTAGAGGCTTCAAAAAAAGAAGATTGGAAAGAAGCTATTAGAAATAATGAAGAAGCTGTAAAAAAAGATCCAAAATTCATTTATGCCTGGGATAATTTAGGTATAAATTACAGACGAATTAACGAATATGATAAAGCTCTTGAAGCCTATAAAAAATCTCTTGAAATAGACCCGAAAGGAAAAATGCCTTTACAAAATATTCCTCTGGTTTATATATACAAGAAAGATTTTCAAAAAGCAATTGATGCTTATTTAGCCTTAGACAAATTATACCCTGGAGACCCTGAAGTCTATTACGGAATTGGTCAGGTGTATTTTTCAGGTATTAAAGATGATGAAAAAGCATTAGATTATATCTGTAAAGCTTATAGGATTTATAGCAATCAAAAATCTCCCTATCGAACAGATGCTGAAGCTGTAATGCAATCTATTTACAAAAACATGAAAGAAAATAACAAAACTGAAAAATTTAAAGAAATCTTGAAAAAAAATAATATGCAGTTTTGATTAAAGAAGTTTTCAAATTGCCAACTTTTAATTTATTAATTTTCATTTAGTAATGTTTCATGTAATAACGATGATAAAGAAGAACCTCTTACGTTAGTGGAACGAGAAACCATACAAATAAAAGAGGCTCCCAAATTGGGAGCCTCTTTTATTATTTCTTTTTTTTCGATTTTGAGATCGCTTTCTGTTGGGCCCTGTTGGCTCCAAATTTCTTTGGTGCTTTTCTTTTAGAAGGTCCACCCCAGTTTTCTTTTTTGTTTTTATCTTTTTTCTCGTGAAATGCTCCACCACCCTCATGTAATTTTACCTGTGCTGGATTTTTCATTACAATCTGTTCCTCTTCAGAAGCAATCTTTTTAGGATTTATTTTTACCTCTTCAGGGAAATCAATAAATTTCAATTCCTTATCCATCAAGAGCTCAATATCTAATACTAAAGATTCTTCTTTCTTAGTAACGAACGTTATTGCTTTACCATCCTTATCTGCTCTACCTGTTCTACCAATTCTGTGAATATACTGTTCCTGTACTTCAGGTGTTTCGAAATTGATCACGTGGGTAATATTCGAAATATCTAATCCTCTCGCCATTACATCGGTGGTGATCAGTCCTCTAATCTCTTCATTCTCGAAACGCTTCATCGCTTTCAATCTGTAATTCTGAGATTTGTTGGAGTGGATTACATCAAACTGTTCAGGGAAAAGCTCACTAATTTTAGCAAACAATAAATCGGCATTCTTTTTATTGTTATTGAAGATCAACACTTTGGACATATCTGCATTACTTTTCAGTAAATGTTCCAGTAAATTGATCTTGGTATTAAAGTTTTCAACTTTATAACCCGTCTGTTCTATTTTTTCAAGTGGAGTTCCTGATTTTGCCAATGAAATTTCAATTGGATGTGCGAAATACTGATCCAACATTTCATCTACAGCCTCCGTCATGGTAGCAGAGAATAGAATATTTTGTCTCTTCGCCTTCATCATTTCGAAAATATGTGTTAACTGAGGTCTGAAACCTAAGTTAAGCATTTCATCAAATTCATCAATAATAAGCTTTTGAACCTCTCTAAGAGATATAGCATTATCAATCGCCAGATCCATTACTCTACCAGGTGTACCTATTAAAATGTCACATCCGTTATTGAATAAAAGTTTCTGTGTATTGATATTCTTGCCACCATAAATCCCTATAACTCTTGCAGTAATGTTTTCCGTTAACTTTTCAACAATTTCCGTTACCTGAACTACCAATTCTCTTGTAGGAACCAACACCAAAACTGTTGGATTTCCTGTTTTATTATATTTCCAAGTCTTAAGGACTGGTAAAAGATAAGCTAATGTTTTTCCGGTTCCGGTTTGAGCAATTCCCATAACATCTCTTCCTGAAAGTATTGGGCTCAAGCTCTTTTCCTGAATAGGTGTAGGTTCGAATAATTCTAAATCTGCTAAAACATCAAGAATTTTAACCGGAAGGTCAAAATCTGCAAAAGTGAGTTTTTCCATTTTGCAAAGATAGGTATTTAATTAATTTTTACACTTTCACTTATTATTTTAATATCGTCATCCTTCCATTCGCTGGAAGTAATGATCACATTTCCTTTCTTTTTAGGATCTTTTTTAATGGGAAATTTATCTTCTTCCCATTGTGAACAATGTGTAGAAATAGGCTTTACTAAAGGCTTCCAATCTGTTTTCCCATAGGTATATACATAAAAAGGATGCCAACAACTTGTGCACCAATCCGGGTAAGCCCCAAGATCATCTTTTCCATCATCATTTAAGTCACCAAGATTATATAAAGTGACTCCATTAGCTGGTGAGATCGTGAAAGGTTTTATCTTTTTATCACTAAAAAAGATCGTTGTTTCACATTTTCCATCACATTCTTCACTGCAGTCGTTTACTTTTACGAAGGCATATTCTTTTGTCCCATTTCCATCATAGTCACCCTGCATTCCTTTTTCTTCTGCTTTTTGAGCCCATAAAAGAGAACTCCAAAAAGTAAAAGCGGTTAAGATCATTAGTTTCATCTGGTTATTTTTTGTTGTTTTATGCTTAAATAAATTTCAAAAACCATTAGATTATTTTCTGGTTATTCTAAGCAAAATTATTAAAACTAATATAACAGAAAAAATAAAACCTAATATCGCTATCAGTGACATTTCCCCAATCCGGGGTGGAGCTTCAGAAACAAAAACGATCGCTGTTGCAATCATATTAGCTCCTAAGATCAGTGCTAAAATCATATTAACCGCACTTGATTTAATAATCTGGTTAGTCTTATCAATATTCTTTATTTCACTGGAAATGGTAAATTTATTTTCATCCAATTTTTGTAAAACAGAACGGAGCTCTTTGGGAATTTCGTCAACATTATCTGTGAAATTCATCATTTTATCCATCCCCACTTTTAGAATATTCTTTGGACTGATTTTTTTTGAGAATATTTTCTTTGTATAGGGATGAAGGCTTTTTACAATATCCAGATCAGGATTAATAGTTCGCCCCACTCCTTCTATCAAGCTTATTCCTTTAAACAAGAGATAAAAATAATCCGGCATATGCAGTCGGTTATCTTTAAGAATATCTTTCATCTTATTGATCATTATCTGAACATTGATCTCCTGCAGGGATGAGCTGTGAACAAAATTGAGAATATCATTTACATCATTTTCAAATCTTCTTTCATCAGGAATTTCATAGCTTATCGCCATTTTTTTTAGATATCGAACAATTTTATGAGAATTTTTAGCCACAAAACTTACAATAAGATCTTCAAGAATCTCTTTATCATTAGGTTGAATTTGACCAACAGCTCCAAAATCTATAAAAACAACCTTACCGTCTTTTTTTACTAAAATATTTCCGGCATGTGGATCAGCATGAAAAAAGCCATAGTCTAAAATCTGTGCAACAAACAACCTTAGCCCTACTTCAGAAATTTTTACAGGATCAATATTATGGGCTAAGAGTTCAGCTTTATCCGTCACCTTGATTCCATCAATGAATTCCATACAAAGTACATTATTGTTGGAGAATTCTTCATAAATTTTCGGAACATAGGTATCTTTATTATTTTTAAAATTCCTGCCAAACTGTAGGATATTATCCTTCTCATTGATCAGCGAAACTTCTTCCAGTAAGGATTTTTCAAAAGTGGAAATAGCTTGTTTTAAGTTAAGTTTCTCTCCTATTTCTGAATATGAAGAAACAATTTTTTCCAGGTCTTTAATTAAAAGCAAATCATCTTCAATAACGGTCTGTACGTCAGCTTTTTTAATTTTCAGGATCACTTCAGAACCATTTAACAACGTAGCTTTGTACACCTGAGCAATAGAAGCTGTGGCCAAAGGTTGAACCTGAACTTCCTGAAAGTGATCTTTAACCAAAATATTAAATTCATTTTCAAGGATTTCATTCACATTCATGTCTACAGTATCTACCTTATCCTGTAATCTCTGTAATTCCTGAATCAGTTCCGGTGGAAGTAAATCTTCTCTATTGCTGAATGTCTGACCTAATTTAACAAACGTGGGTCCCAATTCTTCCAAAACCAATCTGATCCGTTCGTAAACCGTTCCTTTTGATATGATTTCATCAGAATTTCCAGCATCTTCCTCTTGCTTATTCCCATTCATTCTTGCCAGCATATCCTTAAAACCGTATTTACTCAATACAGAAATCAGTCGGGCAGATCTTTTCAGTTTTCGTTGTTGTTTATCAAACATATTGTATGGATAGTGAACGCAAATTACTCCAAAAACTATTCCTATGTAGAATTTAAAATAACGATCTAAGAAAAACTTTTCACCTTTCTTGTTATTTGCTAGTTTTTTTTATCTTTATGGAGTACAAATCAAATTAATACTAACCCATAAAAGATTACAAAATGAAAAATTTACCAAGTAAAAAATTATCTAGAGAAGAATTAAGAAATGTTTCAGGAGGTGGAATCATTGTTGGTTGTTCAAACCAGTGCTGCCCTACCGATGGAAGACCAAGATGTCCAAGATTGATCTGCCCTGCTGTGGTTTGCCCGCAGTTAGTATAAGATATAAATAGGTAAAAAACCATTTTATAAAAAAACAGAATGCTAGGCATTCTGTTTTTCTTTTTTATTATTTAAGATAAGTCTCATAGAGATCGTTTCGTCTGTCTTTAAGAATCTGAACGGAACCGTTATAGTGGAGATCTTTTAATAAATTCAGATCCACATCAACAATTAAGGTCATTTCCGTATTAGGCGTTGCTTCTCCTTTTACGGCATTGGATGGAAAGGCAAAATCCGAAGGTGTAAATACGGCAGCCTGCCCAAACTGAATATCCATATTATTTACTCCCGGTAAATTTCCCACACACCCTGCAATAGCTACATAACATTCATTTTCTATTGCTCTCGCAGCCGCACAGTGGCGGACTCTCATATAGGCATTTTGAGTATCTGTCAGATAAGGCACAAACAGGATTTTCATTCCCTGATCAGCCAGAATTCGCGGAAGCTCCGGAAACTCTACATCATAACAGATGACAAGACCTATTTTTCCACAATCGGTATCAAATACTCTGATCTCATTTCCGCCTTTCATTCCATAGTACTTCCTTTCGTTAGGCGTGATATGTATTTTACGGTATTCATCGATACGTCCATCACGGTGCATCAGATAACTTACATTATAGAGATCATTATGGTCATGATCAAAAACCGGCATACTTCCCGAAATAATATTGACATTATAACTGATCGCTAGTTCTGAAATTTTTTGCTTGATCTGATCGGTCAGTTTGGCTAATTCGATCATACTATCTCTCTCAGATAGCTTATTGAATGGCGCCAATAAAGGGGTATTGAAAAGTTCTGGAAAAAGAACAAAATCAGATTTGTAATCTCCCATCACATTTACAAAAAATTCTACCTGTTCGTAGAAGGCATCTATATTTTTAAAATGCCTCATTTGCCATTGTACAAGACCCAATCGGATGATACTGTCCTGCATCGTATTAGGACTTTTGCTGTAATAGATATTATTCCATTGCAGCAAAACTGCATTTTCTTTTGAAGATTCATCTTCAGGAAGATACTTCTTCAATACTTTAATAGGTAAGAAATTATTGGAAAGCTGAAATGACAAAACAGGATCATAGATCTCTTTATCCCTTACCATTCTTATATAATCTCTTGTTGAAAGCTTATCACTGTATTTATGATAGTTGGGTATTCTTCCACCCAATACAATAGATTTCAGATTCAGTTGTTCACATAATTCTTTTCTGGCATCATACAGTCTTCTCCCTAACCGTAATTCACGGTATTCAGGATCTACAAAAACTTCTATTCCATAAAGTACATTTCCAGTAGATGAATGGGTATTAAAAGTATAATTTCCTGTGATATCACTGTAAGTATGATCATCTCCAAATTCATCATAATTAACGATAATAGAAAGTGCAACTGCTGCGAGTTTGCCATCTACAGTGATACAGATCTGGCCCTTTGGAAATATTTTGGTTAATTTTTCTATGCTCTTTTTGGACCATACATATTCCGACATTTGAGGATAAGCTCGTCTCATGGTTTCCACCAATCCATCATAATCCTGAACATTTAAGGTCCTTGTATCTACTTGCATTTTTATAAATTTTACTAAATTTAGGTAAAATAAATCAATTCCTAAACCGGATTACCTCTATTCCTACAGTTGATTTATCCTATTGAATAATTAATAAACATCCTTTATTCTTAGCAATACTGATTTCTTCATCTAAGTCAAAAGCTTTTGCTTCCTGGAAATCTTTGATTGAAGGGGTACCCATTTTTAAGTTTTTGGGATCAAGCCCCAGTTTTTTCCAGTCGATCTTCAATTTTACCCGTGTATCCTCTGGAGCCCAACTGGCTAAAGAGATCATGACTTTCTTATCCTGTTGGTAAACTGTTGCCAGTACTGCAGGATTGTTTGTTTTAACCGGGTTATCATTGACCCAATAACCAATCATTCTCGAGCCTTTGATTCCAAAATCATCCCAGGCTTTCCAAAGATAGGTTGGATTACTCTTCTCTGACCATCCCAGACGACTTGTCATACCATACAACATTCCTCGCCAAGGGTTTCCATCATCCTGTAACATTTCTCCCATTAATCCATAAGGAATACCACTTACTTCCGTCAGTAAAAATTCCGGACTGTTGCTGTTATAATCAAAGTATTCACCAAACCATAAACGATTGATGTAGGGAAAATGTTCCAGATAGAGGTTTGCACTATTATTAAAACCATCTTTTTCATTGTATTGGTTTGCAGAATGCAGGTCTATTATACCTGGATGTCCTTCCTGCGTCATTACTCTTTTTATCCTTTTCATTGTTACTCTATCAAAAGCCACATCATCAAGGTAGATCCCATCAATTCCCAAATTATTGATCAGCCAGTTCATTCCCTCTACATAGTAATTGTGCCAACGATTCATTCCACTATTGATAATCGCAGCATCTTTAAATTCCGGTACATACCAGGCTGCTATATAATTGTCGTGCAAATGCTCCTGCAACCAGGAATAGCCACCACCTTTTCCAGTAGAAAAAACTTCCTGGCCCAGACTTTTCACTGGATACAGCTCATACATTCTGTTAGATACCTCACGAATGGTATTATAGATCTTCACCTTCAGCCCTTTTTCATGGGCTTTGGTAATATAATCTTTCATTTCTTTAGTTGCCACAAAAGGATAATTAATGTAAGGATTGATCTCATTACCATGGTGTATATTGATCACATTAGCACCACTTGCCTTTACTGTGTCAACAGGCTTATAGGCATGGTAGAAACGGTTATTCCACTGTTCTTCAGTATTGATCGGATGAAATGGTGTAATAAGCAAATGAAAATTATAGTACAGTTCATCTCCTTTTTTCATACTGCGGGCACCACTAAAGTTATTAACTAAAATCTCACCTCTCTCTTCCCTGATGTTTACTCCGCCTTTATTGTCATTACCCCATGAAGAAGGAAGAATCAAAGGCTTTTGTAAATAGAAATTGGTATTCAGAGGTCTTGAATAATTTTGATCACGCAACGAAAATTGTATCCCAGCGTTTACATTTCCTATCCATGCTCCATCCTGGTTTTTCTTGGCCACGTCCCATTTCCAATCTAAACTTTCTGGTCTGTATCCTCCTTTTTGGCCTAAGCCCATCATATAGGTGGCCTTATCTTTTGCAAAAGGAATCTCCATGGCAATATCCTGAAGCTGTATATCGTTCAATGCCGTGATCTTCACGCTATAGTCCATAAATCCGTCAAATTCAATGGAACCTTCAACCTGCATTTTCAAATTTTCTGAGGTGTTTATGCTTGTCCAGGAAATCTTTCCTTCTTCTTTTCCGGTAAACTGAATTCCAGACGTCTTCCACTTTTCTGAATTTGCTTTCGGACCTGTCACTACAAAATGTATAGGTTCATTCAATATGGAATTGGCATTTTTACCGATCGAAGTCATCTCAGGAGTGAAAAAGGTTTGAATCTGTTTTGGAAATCCAGATGCATCCAGTATTACTTTTCTTCCCAACAATGAAATTTCCTGCCCTTTGAGTTGTAAAGGTGTATATGGTTTTATTACTGTATTTGCCTGTGCCAATGTTGAATTAAGCCATGGCAAACGGGTCATCTTCCAGGGCTCATCAAAGCCTTTGTTAACAGGATTTCCTCCTACGCTCAAAATAAATTTTACAATCTGAGCTTCTGCATTTTCGGGTTGGATCGTTACCGTTCCTTTGTAGGTTCCCGGAGAAGTATTTTCTGGAATATCAAAACCGCACCAAAAGGCTTGTAAATTATCTTGTTTAACATTTACAGTTAGCTCAAGTTTCTCTCCCTTATAGTCTATACCATCTGTATTGATACAATTGAAATATTTGGATTCTATTGTCGCTCCAAAAAGGTTTTTCAGTGAAGATGCTGTAATCTTCACATTTTTAAGGTCTGTTTTTACTGGTAAAACACCGATTTGAAAAGCGTAAAACTCTCCTCTTTCTGCCTGACCCTGAAAAACTGACACGTTTTTTTTATCGTCTATCCAATGTCGAGGAATTCTATTCGTCTTAATTGGTCTATCTCTAACCTCTGGAAAAACAAAATAAATTTTATTCTCGTTTTTCTTTTTGTACTGATCGATCTCTTTTTGGGTAGCGATCATTTCCATTGGTTCATTGCTGTTGAAGTCGTCTACTGATTCAATTCTTAATACGCTCGCTAATGAAGCCCCGACGTCTTTAGACACAGATTTATCTGTTCTTTTCAAGTAAGTTGCCGTAGGGTAATTGGTTCTCTTATCCAACTGGTAGGGTAGAAAATAGACATAATAAATACCCTTCCCTGAAACTGGTGTAAAAACAAATGAGCCTTCTTCCTCATTCATATTCAGATAAGCGTCTGGCTCATACTGTTTTTGAGTAAGGCTATCAATAATGATCAGCTTCTGATCCGGTTTTATATTGATATTCCTCCATGGAACAGTGGCTTTAGCTTGTTTCGTCGATGCATCCCAACGCAAAACTGCACGCTGATCTCCCAATTCGTCCGCATTCCATTTCTGAACTTGGGAAGGATAAATATGTTGCGCTATAATTAGATTAGGAACAAGGCTTCCCATCAGGATAAGTGGAAAAAGTTTTTTTAAAAGCATAGTAAATATGAATAGAAGATAAAAATGGTTCTTATCAGTCAAATTTAATATAAATCAATTAATTCTGATACAAGGGAAATAGTATTTTTTTAATGAACAGAATTATAATACATAACGCCTAGCTAAAAAACCAAGATTGCTATATTTTAAAAGATCATTGCTAAAGGCTGCTTGGCTATATGATAACTTCTATTGCCCTAATTAACCACTCCAAATTTGTTATTTTTAAAGTCTAAGACTACAATATCATTAACAAAAAAAGCATTTCCAGTTAAACCATTTATTTGCTCAGTTTTATTAAATTCCTGAAGTCTTTTATTTTCATTATACCATGCATAATTGCTCTCTAACTTCTTTTTCCCCAAATAAACTTTTTCTTTAATGGGGCGTCCGTAGAATTTAACTTTTTCTCCCCAGGAGTTGGCGAGAATAGTATCTGTTTTCGCTGATTTATCAACTAATGAATTCCACAAGTCTTTATTGGTGTTGATAGGAAATAAGCTTGCTCCTGTATCAAACAAAAACCAGTACGTTTTTTTATCAATAGTCAATGGAATATGAAGTCTTCCATTTTTAGATCTAACATCGACAAAGGTTGTGATGTTTTTCCAGTGGTTATCCAACGAATCCAGAAGGCACATTTTTTTATTCGGATAATCTATAATCAATACTTTATTATAAAAAATATCAGCACCCAAACTCCCTATGTGTTTAGGTTTTTTAGTAAATAATGAGTCCAGGGGAATTTTATCCCCATAATTATCTTTATATATTAATTTATCCCTGGATAATCTCCCAAAATGATAGACAAGTCCTTTCGTAGCATATCCTATTTTTCCTCCATCATCAGTAGATTTAGAATCTTGTAAAATGAAATTTTTCATTTCATTTTCCTTGTAATAACTGCTTATGGTATTTCCATAAATAAGTGTTGCATCACTTCCTAAATCAAACTGCACTGTGAAGTTGGCATTCAAATCATTTACCTTAACGGGAACAAGCATCGCTACTTTATCAAATGTCTTTCCTGATATTTTTGCAGAATACCACGAAAACGGAAACCATGAATAATTGTCTGTGTGAGTAATGCCTTTATTAGAGGTCGAACACCCTGATAATATTGAGGTAAGTAAAATAATGATAAAAAGTCGTTGTATTTTGATTTCTAGAATGCTGAATTGAGGTATTAGATTTATAATTCTAAATGTATAATAATTTTGTAGATATATTTATTTTCAGGAAAAAATACTCGTCTCCTTCATTTACACTGTGGAAATAGATTTAAATTTGCAATATAATATTAGGAGCAAGTGAGATGTTCGTTCCAGCAAAGGAAAGGATGTTCTACAAATAGATAATAATGAATAAGAAGATATTTTTTTCGATAGCTATTGCTATATTATTAGCCATCTATTGTTATACAGCAAATTCAATGGAGAAAAGAGACAGAAAGAATTATGATGATTTTAATAAAAGTAATCTGAACGGTTCCATCACTGGCTTAGAAGAATTTGCTCGAGGAATTAAATTGCACTTAGAGAGTAAAATTGTTGTTTTTTATCCCCAAACCAGTCAATTAAATGATAATAATATTTTTATTTTTACTGCAAAAGTTGGAGATAAGGTTATAAAAAAACAATTCCAAGATACTTTAATATTACAGAAAAAGAATGGTCTGGTTTTTAAATACACCTTTTTTAAATTTTAATCATAAAAACCAATTCTGCCTTTGTTAGAATATTTTATAAAAAAGTAAGTAAAAAATGAATTTCAAAAAATATCTGCCTTTCATTATTGCCTTGATAGCAGTTATAATACATTATTGCTATGGTGGAAAAGAAGCAAAAAATAATTACATCAATTTTAATAAAAGCAATTTAAACGATAAACTCTTAGGCACTGACTATTATGCAAGGGGAGTGAAAATTATTTTTAAATATAATCAATATGTTTTTTATCCCCATACTTCAGATTTAAATGACAACAGTATTTTCAATGCAACTACAGAAATAGGTGACAGTATTTATAAAAAACCATTTCAAAAAATCTTAACTCTAAAAAAGAAGAATGGAAAGGAATATAAATATTCTTTTCAGGAGTTTAAATAACAATATAAAGTTTAAAAAACAAAACCTCCCCTAAGGGAGGTCAAAAACACAAATGATGAAAAAAAAATTATTATATTTATTAATATAAGTCACTTAATTCTTATACAAAGATAAGTCCTAAAAATCTAATAACTCATGAGCATAATCATAAAAAGCAAAATCCTACTAAAAAAGTAGGATTCTGTATTTTATCTATTTTAAAGCAGGATTACTCCCACTCAATTGTTGCAGGTGGTTTGCTTGAAATATCATAAGCTACTCTGTTAATTCCTCTTACTTCATTGATGATTCTACTGGAAACAGTATCCAAAAACTCGTAAGGAAGTCTGCTCCACGTTGCCGTCATAAAATCTATGGTATTTGCAGAACGAACTACAGCCGTGTACTCGTATGTTCTTTCGTCACCCATTACTCCAACTGATTTCACAGGAAGTAATACGACGAAAGCCTGAGAAACTTTCTCGTAAAGGTCATTTTTGTATAATTCTTCAATGAAGATATCGTCAGCTTCCTGAAGAATTTTCACTTTTTCAGCATCTACAGCTCCTAAGATTCTAATTCCTAAACCAGGACCCGGGAAAGGGTGTCTGTGTACCAGATGGTGAGGAATACCTAGTTCTTCTCCTACTTTTCTTACTTCGTCTTTGAAAAGCTCTCTTAGAGGCTCCAGCAATTCAAAATCCATTTCTTCCGGAAGCCCGCCCACATTGTGGTGAGATTTAATTACTGCAGAAGGTCCGTTTACGGACTGACTTTCGATTACGTCGGGATAAATCGTTCCCTGTGCCAAGAACTTAGCGCCTTCAATTTTATGGGATTCTTCATCAAAAACATGAATAAACTCGTTTCCGATGATCTTTCTTTTTTGTTCAGGATCATCTACACCAGCTAACTTTGATAAGAATCTTTCGGAAGCATCAACCAACTTAATGTTCATGTTGAAATGCTCTCCATAATTCTCCATTACTTTCACATCTTCATTCTTTCTCAAAAGACCGGTATCAACAAAGATACAAGTCAATTGATCTCCAATTGCCTTGTGAATTAAAACAGCTGCTACAGAAGAGTCTACTCCTCCGGAAAGTCCAAGGATCACTTTATTGTCTCCTACTCTTTCTTTGATCTCTGCAACGGTCTTTTCAATATAGTTGGTCAGCTTCCAGTTTTTCTCTGCATTACAGATCGAGAACACAAAGTTCTCAAGCATTTTTCCTCCTTCTTCCGTATGAGAAACTTCAGGGTGGAACTGTACACAGTAAATTTTTCTTTCAGGATTAGAAATAGAAGCAATAACACCAGATTTTGCATTTAATTCAAAACCAGTTGGTAAATCTCCGACTTCGTCAAAATGACTCATCCAAACGATAGAATTTTGAGTCACTCCTTTCAATAAAGCGTTTTCTTTAATAATATCTAAATGAGCTTTTCCATACTCTCCTTTTTCCCCTTTGTTTACTTTTCCACCTAAAAGATGTGCCGTAAGCTGCATTCCGTAACAGATTCCCAATACAGGAATTCCTTGCTCATATAATTCTTTTTCAACAAGATGAGCATTTTCTGCATTCACAGAACTTGGACCACCGGAAAGGATAATTCCTCTTGGCTGTTTGTCTAAAATATCTTGTAATGGTGTATTGTAAGGTAAGATTTCAGAATATACACCCATCTCCCGGATTCTTCTTCCGATAAGCTGGTTATACTGTGATCCGAAATCTAATATGATAATACCGTTATTCATTTTTATAATTGATTTTTTTAAAGATATCAGATATCAGATTTTTGGGCCTGAAGCCTGGAATCTAGTATCTGAAATCTTATTTCTAATATTAACTGTTTTACAAAAAAAGACTTGGAAATGTTCCAAATCTTTTTTTATGATTTTATTAAAACTTTCCGATGTCTTCTCTGTAGAAACTATAATCGAAGTGAACCGGAATTGCATCTTCGTATACTTTCTTGCGAGCTTCGTCATAAGTAGCTCCTGTAGCAACCAGGTTAAGTACTCTACCACCATTAGAAACCACTTTATCTCCTTTTCTAATAGCTCCGGCATGCAATAACTGGCTGTGTTGTACTTTATCCTCTCCTTTGATCTCGAAGCCTGTTTCAATGTTTCTTGGATATCCTCCTGAACACATCACCAGACATACTGCTTTTTCGTCCTTAAACTTAAGCTCGATATCTTTACCGTTCATACAGTCATTGATAACATCCAGCAGATTGTTTTCCATAAGAGCCATCAATACCTGAGTTTCAGGATCTCCGAATCTCATATTATATTCAAGAAGGTATGTTCCGTTTTTAGTTACCATTAATCCAAAGAAAATGATCCCTTTAAAACTAAATCCTTCTTCTTTAAGACCATGAACAGTTGGTTCTAAAATATTTTTCTCAAAATCCGCCTGATGTTCTGCAGTAAATTCCGGGCTTGGTGCCACTGAACCCATACCACCTGTATTAGGACCCGTATCGCCGTTTCCAGCTTTTTTATAATCTTTAGCAGCTATACAAGGGAACAATTTTTCTCCGTTTGAGAATGCAATGATAGATGCTTCAAAACCTTGTAAAAATTCTTCGATAACTAAACGGATACCAGCATCTCCATAGATTCTGCGAATCATGAAATCGTGAATAGTGGCTTCAGCTTCTTCTAAAGTATCACAGATCACAACACCTTTTCCTCCTGCTAAACCACTCGCTTTGATCACTAAAGGATATTCCTGAGTTTTTACATATTCTTTAGCTTCGTTATATGAATCAAATACTACAGCTTTAGCTGTTTTAATATCATAGGTCTGCATAAATTTCTTAGAGAAAGCTTTACTTCCTTCCAGACTTGCTACTTTTTGATTCGGACCAAAAACTTTAAGATCATGTTTCTTAAATTCATCCTTCAAACCTGCTACAAGAGGAGCTTCAGGACCTACGATCGTTAAATCTACTTTTTCCTTAATAGCGAAATCCCTAAGTTCTTTAATTTCTGATAAATGAACATTTTTTCCCATAACATCCGTAGATGCATTTCCATTAGCAAAAAACATTTTAGTCACTCTGGAGTCTTTATGAAGTTTTGCCGCTAATGCAGACTCTCTTCCACCTTCACCTATGATTAAGATTCTCATACTTTTATTTAATTATCTAGTCTATATTATACAAATATATAATTTTGAATGCTATAAATACCATCTCAAAACTACTTTTTAATTCTATTTTAATTAGTGTAAAAAATGTCTAACTCCAGTAAACATCATCGGAATTCCGTGTTCGTTTGCGGCTTCGATACTGTCCTGATCTTTTACACTACCTCCTGGCTGAATGATTGCTTTTATACCTTGCTCAGCGCTGAAATCTACTACATCACGGAAAGGGAAAAATGCATCTGAAGCCAGTACTAAATTTCCGGAGAATTTCTCCTTAGCTCTTTCGATTGCCTGTTGAGTAGCCCAGATTCTGTTAACCTGTCCACCACCTATTCCAAAGGCCTGAATTCCATTGGAAACAACAATCGCATTTGATTTTACATATTTTACTACTCTCTGAGAGAAAAGCAATGCTTTTTTCTGCTCTTCTGTAGGCTGTACATCGGTAACTACTTTTATATCTTCAGAAAAATAAGTATCATTGTCCTGAACTAATATACCACCATCAATTTTCACCCATGTCTGCTTGTCAGAAACAGGATTAACGATTTTTATAATTCTTAAATTTTTCTTTTTTCTTAAAACCTCTAAAGCTTCCTCATCAAAATCAGGAGCCATTACAATTTCAAGGAAGGTTTTATTTAATTCTTCAGCTGTTGCCGCGTCGATCTTATAATTCATTGCAACAATTCCGCCAAAGATGGAAATTGGATCACATTCAAAAGTTTTCTGATATGTTTCCAATGCTGAAGTTCCTATAGCAACGCCACAAGGTGTTGAATGTTTCACAGCACAACAAGCCATTTCTTCTTTGAACTCATTCACTACTTTCCAGCAAAGATCCATATCGCGAAGGTTGTTGAAAGAAAGTTCTTTTCCACCAAGCTGTTCGAAATCTTTCATTGCTCCATTTTCAAAAGTAGAAACATAGTAAGCGGCTGTCTGATGAGGGTTTTCACCGTATCTTAAATCAGCTGCTTTTTTGTAAGAAGCACTTAAATAAGCAGGATATTCCTCCTCTAAAAGCATTCTTGAAATTGCAGCATCATAAGCGGAAGTAAGGTTAAATACTTTACCAGCTAGTTTTTTACGGGTCTCGATGTAAGTATCGCCGTTCTGCTCCATTTCAATTTTTACTGCTGTATAATCTTCAACATCAGTAATTACAGTAACAGAGTCAAAATTCTTGGCTGCTGAACGAAGCATGGAAGGACCTCCGATGTCGATAAATTCTACCTTCTCGTGTAAAGAAATGTCTTTATTTACATTTTCAAAGAAAGGGTAAAGATTTACGATCACCATATCAATCAAACCAATTCCGTGTTCCTGAACCGTCTTCATGTGTTCTTCATTGGAACGAACAGCTAATAGTCCGCCATGAACTTTTGGATGTAAGGTTTTTACTCTACCATCCAGCATCTCAGGGAAGTTGGTTACCTCATCGATCTGAATCGGATTTAAACCTGCTTCTTTCAAATGCTTGAATGTTCCGCCAGTAGAAATCAATTCGTAGTTCTGGGCTTCCAAAAACTGAGCGAATTCTATTAATCCGTTCTTGTCAGAAACACTGATTAAAACTCTCTTTTTACTCATTTTACTTTCAATTTTTTACTTTTCACAGCCATTTCAAACTGTATTCCCGGTCTTTCACCTCCGGATTTACTTTTATTTTACTTAGATTTTTTATACACAAATTCTGAAATAAGAGGATAATTCTTAAAATTTTCGGGAATCGACATCATTTATAAAATTAATAACTCCATTCATGAAAACCTTTTGATCGTCCCACATGGCAAGATGACTTCCGTTTGGGCAGTAAAGGTATCTTCCTTTTTTCACCAGTTTACTTTGTTCCTCCATCGCTTTTGGATCCATCGTGTCATATTTTGCACCAATCATTAATGTAGGAATATTGATTTCAGGCAATCGGCCTTTAATATCCCAATCACCCAAACGTCCACTAATTCCAAATTCACTCGGCCCCTGCATCAATGTGTAAACATTTTCATTAGAATGCTTTAATGCTCGATTTACTCCATCCGGCCATTCTTTTAAACGACAGATATGCTGATTATAAAAGTTGGGAATAAGCAACTCCATATAACGTGGATTAGCAAAATCTTTTTTTGCCTCGATTGCTCTTATTTCTTTTAAAACTTCCGGCTTCATCTGCTTTGCTAAAACTTCATCTGCATATTTACCATATTCCGGTGCGCTTGCCACCATATTGGCAACCATTAATCCTTTTAAATTTTTCTGATATTTCAGGGCATATTCCATCGCTAAAATTCCACCCCAGGAATTACCTAAAACATAAAAATTAGATTTATCTGCACCAATCGCTTTTCGCACCTGCTCAACTTCATCTACAAAACGATCTGTTGTCCAAAGTCTATCATCTACCGGCTGATCACTGTAATAAGATCCCAACTGATCATATTCATAAAACTCAAAACCTTCTTTCTGGAAGAAAGTTTCAAAGCATTCCATATATTCGTGGGTCATCCCCGGACCTCCATGCAGAAGCAAAACTTTGATCTTTGGATTATTCCCGAAACGTTTTGTCCATACCCTAAAATTTCCAACGGGTGTTGTGATTGGAATCATCTTCACTCCCCCTGACTGAATCGAATCCCCATAACTAAAATAGTTTTTGGTGGTTATTTCCTGATCTTTCGTTGCAACCTTATTACACGAAAAAATGATAAAAATTGTCAAAAAAGAAATAACGATTCTGGTTGTCATTTTTGTTGGTTTTTATTTATAGCTAATTCCCTAATACTTTATTAATTGCTATTGGGAAAATCTCATATTCAACCTTATGCACTTTTTCAGCTAGCGTCTCAGGTGTATCATTTTCAGTAACTTCAAATGATTTCTGCAGAATCGCTTGTCCTTCATCAATTCCAGGGGTTACAAAATGTACTGTTGCCCCACTTTCCTTTTCTTTAGCTTCAATAACAGCATTGTGAACATTCATTCCCCACATTCCTTTTCCACCGTATTTTGGTAATAATGCAGGGTGAATATTAATTATTTTCCCGTTCCAGTTTTCACAAAATTCAGGTTTTAGAATAGATAAAAATCCAGCCAATACAATTAGGTCTGTATTTTCAGGAATCACCTTACTCAATTCACTGCTGAAGTTCTTGCCCCTTGGAATCAGTATGTTTTCTATGTTATGATTTTTTGCTCTTTCCAGTCCATAACATTCTCTATCAGCAACAACAAGAGATACTTTTGCATTCTGGATCTCTCCATTATCAATGGTATCTAAAATTCTTTGAAGATTAGTTCCGGAACCTGAAACGAGTACAACGATGTTTTTCATGTTATTAATGTAACAATGTATCAGTTTAACAATGTAACAATGAATTCAATTGGTACACTGGTACATTGATCGATTGTTATATTGCTAAATTAATTTTCTCGCTTCCTTCAGTGATTTCTCCGATTTCATATGCATCATCCAATAGGTGCAATACTTTTTCAGCATGTGTTGGATCTACTACAACGATCATTCCTACTCCCATATTGAAAGTTCCGAACATTTCTTCACGGGCTACACCCCCTCTTTTTTCCAGTTCAAGCATGATACTTGGAATCTGAATTTTTGAAGCATCAATCGAAGCACATAAACCTTCACCAATAATTCTTGGAATATTTTCGTATAAACCACCTCCTGTAATGTGAGCAATTCCTGAAACTTTTACCTCTTCAATTACTTTATGAATGTCTTTATAATATAATCTTGTAGGAACTAATAGTGTTTCGTAAAGTGGTTTTCCTTCGAATTCTTCTTCAAAATTCGGGAATACTTTTCTTACCAATGAAAATCCATTTGAATGGAATCCTGAACTTGGTAATGCAATAATTTTATCACCAGCTTTTATTTTAGAACCATCGATGATCTGATCTTTTTCAACAATTCCTACACAGAATCCTGCAACATCATAATCTCCAGGTTGATACATTCCTGGCATTTCAGCAGTTTCACCACCTATTAATGCACAGTTGTTATCTTTACAAGCTGCGACCATTCCTAAAACGATTTCTGCAGCAATTTCAGAATCTAATTTTCCACAAGCCAAATAATCTAAAAAGAATAATGGTTTTGCACCGTGACAAAGAATATCATTAGCACACATTGCAAAACAATCTACTCCGATAGAGTCATATTTTTTGGAATCTAAAGCTACCTTAAGTTTAGTTCCAACTCCATCTGTTCCTGAAACCAATACGGGATTTTTATAACCACCGATCTCATAGAAAGCACCAAAACTTCCCAGATGATTCAATACATTGGAATTGTGGGTTTCACCAACCGCTTTTTTGATCTTATCAACGGTTTTGTATCCTTCTTCTTTGTCTACTCCTGCAGATTTGTAAGTGTTGCTCATGTTGTATTTAGATTTTAGAGGCTAGATTTCAGATTACAAACTATTGTAAATCTAATATCTTACATCTGATGTACTCTATCTTTTATATTAATTTATTCAAAATTTAGAAAATAAAAAAGCCGACAATCTTAGTAGATTATCGGCCAGTATTTTATCTGAGAATTTTAGAGCCCACAGTTTTCCCTTTTATGGAAAAACATTCTTTGAAAGTGGACTGAATTTTCATCTCTTTTCTTTTTGCAAAAATAGTAATTTTAAATTAATATTCAAATTCTATTTTTCCAAGATTGTTTCAATAGCAGAAATCTTAATAATTTTTTCTCTTAATTCGCTGTCTTTTTCCTCGTTAGATATTTTTCCGGCTCCTTTATCAAAGTTATCATTGAAGAAAGGAAGTGAAAATGTTTCTACCACATTTCCGCCATGGAAAGGAAAACGTTTACCCGCAGCTTCCAAAACTCCAGCTCCGCCTCTTCCACCAGGTGATGTAGACATTAAAAGCATTGGTACTTCATTCCAGACTGTTCTGTCTTTGATTCTGGAAACCCAGTCGAATACATTTTTAAAAGCCGTTGAATATGTACCATTATGTTCTGGTAAAGAAACCAAAAGTAAATTCGCAGCATCAATTTTTGCAGCAAAATCCTTTGCTTCCTGAGGTACACCTCCTGCCAGTTCTCTTTCATGCTTATAAATAGGCATTTCAAAAGGATTCAAATCTATTACTTCTACTTCTGCATTTTCTCCAAACATAGATGCAGCATAAGATACTAAATGCTTATTCATTGATGCATCGGAATTACTTCCTGCTATTGCTAAAACTTTCATTCTATTTAATTTTTTTTAAGTCTACAAATTTAATTTTTATTTCAAATAAGATGGTAAATCCATTGGAACTTCCATCAATAATATTTCGGTGTCTTCAACAGCTTCGATGTTAAAACTCTGAGTATCCCAAATTCCCAATCCGTCTCTTTCATTTAATACTCTGTCTCCTACTTTTGCACTTCCTTTCAATACAAAAGCATAAACACCATTTCCTTTTTTATTAAAAATATAGTTCTTCCCATTTCCTTTGGTAAAATTGGCTAAATTAAACCATGCATCCTGATGAATCCAAACTCCATCATCATCTTTATTTGGTGAAAGAATCTGCTGAAACCCATTGATCTTTTCTCCTTCCTTAATGCTTTTCTGATCATATCGGGGTTCTACATTCAACTCTCTTGGGAAAACCCAGATCTGTAAGAACTTTACTTCTTCATCTTTATTTTTATTGTACTCACTGTGTTGTACACCAGTTCCGGCACTCATCACCTGAATTTCTCCCTTTTTAATAACGGCGGTAGTTCCTATTGAGTCTTTATGTTCCAAATCACCTTCCAGAGGAATAGAAATAATTTCCATATCTCTGTGAGGGTGTGTTCCAAATCCCATTCCCTGAGAAACCGTGTCATCATTCAACACTCTTAAAACTCCAAAATTGCTTCTTTCAGGATTCTGATAATTTGCAAAACTGAAAGTATGGTAACTATTTAACCAACCATGATTAGCATGGCCTCTTGAATCTGATTTATGATATACTGTTTTCATATTGTGATTAATTATGGTACAAATGTACGGCGTGTGAGATTCGCAGATGTTGATGTAAGGTAAGAAAGGATGTTTAGATTAAATTATGGATTATGGATTATAAATTTTGAATTATGGATTCTGAATATTTTTTAGTTGGGATTCCTGCGGAATGACAAAACAGTGTTTGTATCTAAGCTTTTTCATATTTTATAATGATGTGATTTCGCAGTTTTGCGATTCAGCGATTTTGTCTTCCTTCTTTTAACTCTCGCTATCTTTTACTTCTTCGACACCTGTACCAAAAATATGCTGGCGATGATTTGTACCCCAATTCTTTAATGATTCCACTACGGGATGCAGGGTTTTTGTATATTCTGTTGGCAGGTATTCAATAGAAACGGGATAGCTATCTCTCACTATTCTTTCAACCAACCCATTTTGCTCCAGTTCTTTTAATTCTTTGGCTAAAACTTTTGAGGTTAATTTAGGGATGCTTCTTTCGATTTCTGTAAACCGCTTATTTCCATGGTTTAAAGAAATGATGATTTGTAATTTCCATTTGCCATTGATTACATCTAATGTATCCTGAACAGGTTTTAAAGCCTGCATACAATCTTTATGATTATGTTGTTTTTCCATTATTTCACTTTCCTTTAGGTAACTACTATACTTTTGAAAGTAAATTTACAATAATTTTGTCATCAATAAAAACAAAAAACAAAATGGCAAACATTTTAAATATCAAAACAAGTATCGTAGGAGAAAACTCTATAAGCAGTCAACTCTCTCAGACTGTTATTAATCAATTGTTAGAAAAAAATCCTGAAAGCAAAGTTGTTGTCCGTGATTTGGCAACAAACCCGATTCCCCATTTAGAAATTCATCATTTCAGTGCATCAAGAATTCCCGATGAAGAAAAGAATGACGAACAAAAAGAAGCTTCGAAATATTCTGACGAAGCATTGAGAGAAGTTCAGAATGCAGATATTATCGTGATTGGAGTTCCTTTTTATAATTTCAGTTTTCCATCAACTTTAAAATCCTGGATTGACAGTATTTCTGTTGCAGGAAAAACATTTTCTTATGCTGATGGAGCACCAAAAGGTCTTCTGGAGAACAAAAAAGTATATCTGAATTTTGCAGCCGGTGGTGTATATGAAAATGGACTTATTGAGAATGTTGAAACGTATTTAAAAACTTTATTAGGTTTTATTGGCATTACAGATGTTGAAGTTTTCAAATCTCAGGGAACGATGATGCCTCATTTAAAAGAGGAAAATTTATCTAAAACTGTTTCAGAAATCGAAGCGTATAGTTTCTAAGTTTTGGCTAATAACCGTTTTTTATATTCTTATTTTTAAGGTGGGCTTTTGTCCACCTTTAGTCATAAAACAAGATAATTTCGTAAATCAAGCAGATAGAGCAGATCTTCAAAGTTTCAAAATTGTATTAAAAAGCCTCTTTAATTTTAGAATCTCTTTTAAGATAGAAAAGAAGACCGCAAATAAGTATCATAAAGACGATAAGAAATTCTAAAATCATAGAAGTATAATTGGAAAAATGACCTAAGACATTTGTTACAGCGCCGGTCCCAATTTGATTAGCAGCCATTAAAAATCCGGAAACCAATACAGAAAGCGTTGGAAATTCTATGGTTCCCCAACCAATAGATCCGGGGAAAATACTTCCCATAAAAAAGCCAATGAAGAACATCAGGAATAAAAGAATATTTACATTAGGATCGACCAACATTAGAAAGACCAACCCAGCTACCCATAAAGGAGAAGTTAAATAAACATAGGATAAATTAAATCTTTCTGAAAAAATTCCAAACAACAATCGATTAAGAGCAATACCACCCCAAAATAAGGAAAGCCCGAGACTGGCTTTGTTATTATCCAGGCCTTGATTTTTAAGTATAATTCCACCAAAACTTCCAAAGGTGCCTTCTATGCATCCATATAAAATAATGGTAATAAAGAAAATCCATAGTTTTCCGGGAATTTTAAAATGCCTGGGAAGTTCGAAAAATGTTCCTTTTTCTAATTTTAAAAATAAAAAAGCGATAAAAGCGATAGTCACGACAATAAATATACTGCCGGGAACATACATCCAGTTTTTGACATCACCTATCAGATTCATCATTAATGGGGAAGTAGAGGTTCCCAATCCCACTAAAAACTGTAAGATCAAAATAGCAGAAGATCTTTTATTATCAAACAAGCTCGCGGCTAATGGATTTAATGTCGTTATAGAAAGTCCAAATCCTGTTCCTGTAAATGCTACCAAAATCATTAATACAGGAAACAATAAGAACTTTTCGTCCATAAAATAGTGAAGTATCCATAAGGTTCCCGTCGATATAATCATCAATAAGAGTCCGCAGCTCAAAACTATTTTAGGCCCTATTTTATTAACAAGAAAGGGAGCTCCTAAACAGGAAACAATAATGCAAATTACTTGTGGGATGAAGAGATTTCCAAACTTTGACGGACTTAACTCAAATAAAGAATGATCTGTAAAAGCAGTTCCCAAAGCCGGAAATACAACAAAATTAACTCCTGTCAGAAAAGCCAGTAAATAGACGACAATGATGGTTACTGTTTTAGAATTCATGATGTTAAAACATGGGTTTTCAGATAATCTCCCACTCTTAATGCCATAGCAATAATGGTAAGTGCCGGATTTACCGCTCCACTGGAGACAAAGAATCCACCATCTACAATATATAGGTTTTCTAAATCATGTGCTTTACAGTTCGTATCAACCACTGAAGTTTTAGGATCTACACCCATTTTTGTCGTTCCATTCTGATGTGCTGGTGAAGCGATATCCATTCCTTTACTGAAATAAAACCCTTTGAATAAAAAGCTTTCAAATTTTCCGGATGCTTTTAAAGCTTTAATCAATTCAGCTTTTAAAAGTTCATGTCCTTTTTGATTGTTCTCAGAGTAGGTTATTTTAATCTGTCCATTTTCTACGGTCACCCTATTTTCAGGATCTGGCAGATCTTCAGATGTCAGCCAAAAATCGACTGCATGCTTAGCCATGAGTTCAAAAGTAAAACCTGGTGCAGGAATTGGACTATCTGCTTTAATCTGATGTTCATCGGACTTTCCCAACATCTGGATATGTCCTAAAGGAAATTCATAACCTCTGTTTGCATGGTAGAAATCATTGATGCCAAATGTTTTTCCAAATTTTGTAGGGTTCGGCTCCGTATATAAAGCCACCAATGCTGTATTCTGATGAAACATATAATTTCTTCCTATCTGATCTGATGTATTGGCAAGACCATCAGGAAACTGTTCGTTTTTACTTTCCAATAATATAGCTGCAGAATTAATAGCGCCTGCAGAAAGAATCACCAGATCTGAAGTCAATGTTTTTGTTTCTCCATTCCGTTCTATTAAAACCTCAGAAATTCTCTTTCCTGTGCTGTCAGTGTTCAATTTCAGCACTTTTGCATTGGTCATCAATTCTACATTGGGATACTCCAATGCTTTGGATAATGAACATAGATGGGCATCACCTTTTCTTTCGGAAGCATCTGGAAAACCATCAAAACGATCTAATATGTAAGGGGCATTTGCTGTATTATGAGGTTCTAAATTCACCCCGATAGGCAATTCAAAAGGATGCAGTCCATAATTGGTTAATTCATCAACAATCTCTTGAATTCTCGGTTCGTGGGGTAATGGTGGATTAGGGTAAGGTTCAGAATCGAATGGTTCTGTTGGATCTGATCCTCTTTTACCGTGAACATGAAAAAGCTTTTCAGCTTCCAGATAATAAGCCTTTAAATCTTCATATTGAATAGGCCAGGCTGGTGAAGTTCCTCCATAATGTTGTATTTCTTTAAAGTCTTCTTCCCTCAAACGAAATAAAGCAGCTCCATAAAATTTGGTATTTCCACCTACATTATAATGCATTCCGGGGCGAAATGGCTTTCCATGTTTATCTAACCATAGATCTGTTGTTGTATATCTGTTCTTCTCAAAAACTTCTATAGAATCCCAGTTTTCTTTTTCAACAGGTACATAATCCCCTCTTTCAATAACCAGTATTTTCTTTCCACTGTCAGCTAATCTATAAGCCATTGTTGCACCTCCTGCTCCACTACCAATGATTATGATATCATACATCCTTTAAAATTTTAATCTATCTAAATTAAAGATTTAAAGCCACGGTTAGCTTAATAAAAAATTAAATTCCAATTGATTATATAAATAAAGAACCATGATTCTATGTGGATATGGTATATCAAAATAGTCTCACGAACTTTATAGATTATGTAGATTTCACCTCATCATAAAAATAAAATCTGCAAAATCTGCGAGACTTAAACTTATGTTTTGACTAAAGCCATTTGAATATATTTATAATAAAAAAGTGGGCTAAAGCCCACTCCTATTGATATTTGTTTTTAAAGTACATAATCTCGTCGCACTTCTAACTTCTAACTTCTAACTTCTAACTTCTAACTTCTAGTACTTGCTTCAATCAAAAATGTACCTGCTTAATTTCTTCCTCAATTTCTTTAGGCGTTTCATCTTCTGATTTAACAAGAATCATCGTAAGAATAGCTCCAAGCAACATACAGACCCCACCTACTACAACGTAACCAATAGCATAGTTTCCGAAGAACCCACTTACTATAGGTCCGCCAAAAAGGCCATTGATAATTTGTGGAATGACAATGAAGAAGTTGAAAATTCCCATGTATACTCCCATCTTCTTTTGTGGAATGGCATCAATTAACATCGCATAGGGCATTGCTAAGATGCTTGCCCATGCAAATCCCAATCCTATCATAGAAATTTTGAGATAACTGATATCTTTAATAAAATACATAGAGATCAATCCTAATCCACCACAAAAAAGAGCTAATGCATGCGTTTGTTTTTTGCCAATTACTTTAGCAATCGGAGTTAATAAAAATGCAAACGGAATTGCCCATAAATTATAGTATCCAAATAATTTTCCTGTAAGATCTCCTGCTTTATTAAATTCAACAGAATGAGTATCTTGTGGTGAAAGTCCAAAATGATGGGTGGCTAAAGCACTTGTTGTAAATACCCACATGGTAAACAATGCAAACCATGAGAAGAACTGTACTGCTCCAAGCTTCTTCATTAATAAAGGTATTTTAGCAAAATCTTTAAAAATATCAGAGAATTTGGATGGTTCTTCAACCATCTCTTTCCCATTTTCAAATTCCGCAAATTCCTGTGGTGAATATTCTTTGGTACTCACAATGGTGTACAGGATACTTAATAATAAAACACCCGCTCCGATATAAAATGCATAAATAACATTATCAGCTACAAAACCTGCTTTTGCTACATTGGAAATTCCTAATTGTGTCAACCAATCAGGTAAATAAGAACCGATCACAGCTCCAATACCAATTAGTATTGTTTGAACAGAAAATCCAATTGTTCCCTGATGCTTGGGAAGCATATCGCCTACTAAAGCTCGGAAAGGCTCCATCGCAACGTTAATGGAAGCATCCATCATTGCCAAAAATATAACGGCTAATAACAATACATTAGCAGCCATCATTTGGGTAGCAGAAGCTGCATTAGGAAGTAAAACCAGACCAATAGCACATAAAACAGCACCAATTAGGAAATAGGGTTTCCTTCTTCCCAAAGGACTCCAGGTATTATCTCCCATATGTCCGATAATTGGCTGAACAATTAATCCGGTAACAGGTGCCACCAACCAAAACCAGGATAGCTCATGAACATCTGCCCCGAAATTGGCAAGAATTCTACTTGCATTTCCATTTTGTAAGCCAAAAGCCATCTGAATTCCTAAAAAACCCATACTCATGTTGATGATCTGAGTCATGGAGAGGTTTGGTTTTACTTTTTTACCCATTATCTATAGGAGGTATTATTTGGTTTTTAATTGCTGTAAAAGCACATCTTCAATAGGTGCTTTTTCAGCAACCACTTTATCTACTACATCATTCGGAACCGTTATAGAAAGAACATATTGCTTCACTTTCCAACTTCCGTTTATTTTTTCTACAACACCCGAACCACGACAGATTTTCATCTGGGTATCTAATAATTCATCAAACCATGCCAGTTTACCGTCCTTACTGAAATAGACATTCCTTTTAAGAGAAGTAAAATTCCATGTTTTCTTTTTGTCAAAATACGGTTTAGCCCAAACCATAAATGCTTTTTTATCCCAAACTTCGCTTGCATCGGTTCCTATGAACGTAGATTCATCAGCAAAGTAATTGAAATAAGCATTAAAATCTGCTTTCGCAGCTGCTACATTGAAACCATCAAGCATAGTACTGATCTCGGTTTTATCTTTTTCAAATTTGGCTTCTTTAGATTGTGCCGAGAAATGGCTAAAATTTAACACTAAAAATATCAGTGTATAAATGATTGTAATTTTTTTCATATTCTAAATTAAATAAATTTTTGTAACTATTTTTGTAATTCAATAATTAATGAAGTTTTTGCGGGTATGCTCATGGTACTTTGTAATGAAAATTCTTTTCCCGAGATGATATCCTTTCCTTTTTGGACATGATTCAAAGATTCAGCAAAACGTTTTAAATCTAATATCTGTTCTTTTTCATTGTTGTTCAAAACGACCATCACACTTTCTTTTTCATTATATCTGAAATATACGAAAACATTGTTTTGAGGAATATAATTTTTAGTTTTTCCGGTGTGAATGACTTCTTTTCCTTTTCTCCAGTTCAATAACTTTTGGGTAAATTCATAGAATTCTTTCTGTTTTTCAGTTTGGTCTGAAGGATTGAAAGCATTTTGTTGATCCGATCTCCAACCTCCCGGAAAGTCTCTTCTGATATCTGCATCACCACCTTTCTCTTTATTCCCTCTCATCCCTATCTCCGACCCATAGTAGATCTGCGGAATTCCACGCACTGTAGAAATTACAGTTAATCCCATTTTATAAGCTTCCGGATTGGCATTAAAAATTTCGTTCCATCTTTCGGTATCATGGTTTTCAAAGAAGACCATCACATTATTGATATCCGGATAAAGGAAGTCACTGGTGAATACATTATACAATTTAATCAATCCACTATCCCAGCTTTCTTTTTCATTAAATGCTTTGGGTAAATCACCATACAACATGAAATCCATTACAGAGGGTAAATTAGAATTATAGTGAGCCGCCTCTCCAGTTTTTGAATCTTTTTGCCATGCTGAAATCTGACCAGCAGTATAGAGCCAGGTTTCTCCAACGATATTAAATTTCGGATATTCATCAGTAATTGCTTTCGCCCATTTCGCCATTGCTTCTTTATCATTATAAGGATAGGTATCCACACGAAAGCCTCTTAATTCAGCATACTCGATCCACCAGATTGCATTCTGGATTAAATATTTAAGAACCAGGGGATTTTTTTGATTGATATCCGGCATTGTTTTATCAAACCACCCGTCTAAAGCATATTTTTTATCAATTTCAGAAGCGTTTGTATCAAACTGAGTTGTTGTTTTATAATTAGAACGATAGAAACCTTTTTCTCCTTCATCAAACCAATGGATCCAGTCTTTCATAGGTAGATCCTTGATCATCCAGTGTGAAATTCCCCAATGATTGGTCACATAATCTAAAACCAATTTCATTTTTCTTTTGTTCAACTCACGGGATAGTTCACGGTATTCTTCATTGGTCCCATAACGACCGTCAATTTTATAAAGATCCGTCTGTGCATATCCGTGGTAAGAATACACTTTTTCGTTATCTTCAGTAACCGGAGTTAGCCATACTGATGTTGCTCCTAAATTTTGAATGTAATCAAGATTATTGATAATTCCCCGAAGATCTCCGCCATGTCTTCCATTGGGAAGGTTTCTATTGACTTTTTCGGTGAGATCAGGTCGTGAATCGTTCTTTTCATCTCCATTAGCAAAACGGTCAGGCATGATAAGGTACATCACATCTTTGGAGGTAAAAGATTCCCGATTTGCCGAATTTGATTCTCTTTGTTTGAGTTCATAAGAATAAGATGCTATATTTTTCCTATCCTTTTTCACGTTGATCTTAAAATTACGAACTTTAATTTCGTTTGTATTGACCGTAAGAAAAACATAGTTTGGATTCTCAACTTTCTGAATATCTTTTATTTGAATTCCATCTGACAGCTCAATTTCATTCTCAGCAATATTTTTCCCATACACTAATATCTGAAGTTCAGGATTTTTCATTCCTTTCCACCAAAAGGCTGGTTCCACCCTTTCTAATGTTTTTAACTGTGAGAACGCAAAAGAAACCGCTGAAAGAGCCAATATTACATATAGTTTTTTCATAATGGATTGGTTTAAAAAAACCTTACAGGAATAATCCACCTGTAAGGTTTAAGTTTTAAGTTTAATCTTAAAATTTATTTTATGGGCTTGATAGAGATTGCAAAACCTCCGCTTCTTACCATTTTGAAATTGATCTTAGACTTGCTTGTGATCTGCTTTTTGTAGATGTTATAGCTTTGTGGGTTGTCTATATAATCAGCATCTTTTCCATCTTCATATACTGTCGCTTCATATTTCTGACCTTTATCTAAGAAGGAAAAATCTACCGTGTATTCACGTTTATTTTCATCGGTGATTCCTCCTACGAACCAATTTTCAGTTCCTTTAGCCTTTCTTGCTGTGATTACATAATCTCCAGGTTCAGCAGCTAAGATCTTAGTATCGTCCCAGTCAGCAGCTACATCTTTAATGAATTGGAATGCATCCATATGCTTCTTATAATTCTCGGGTAAATCAGCAGCCATCTGAAGTGGCATATACATCGTTACATATAATGCCAATTGCTTTACTAAAGTCGTTTTTACAAAACGTTTATCACCAGGGAAATAATAATCTAATTTGGTTTGGAAAATTCCCGGAGTATAATCCATTGAACCTCCCATCCATCTTGTAAATGGTAAAATAGTCTGATGATCTGCATTATTTCCTCCAAATGCTTCATATTCAGTTCCACGAGCTGCTTCTGCAGAAATATAGTTTGGATACGTACGGCTTTCTCCTGTTGGACGTACAGATTCGTGAGAATTGACCATGATCTTATATTCATTCGCTTTCTCAGCAATCCTGTAGAAATGATTGATCGTCCACTGGGAATAATGGTGTTCCCCTCTTGGAATAATATCACCAACATAACCCGTTTTTACAGCATCATATCCATATTTATTCATTAATTGGAATGCTTTGTCGGACCATCTTTCATAATTCGTTGCAGAACCTGAGGTTTCGTGGTGCATGATCAGTTTAATTCCTTTGGAATGAGCATATTCATTTAGCATCTTGATGTCAAAATCCGGATAAGGAGTGATGAAATCAAAGACAAATTCTTTTGAATGTCCGAACCAGTCTTCCCAGCCGATGTTCCAACCTTCAATTAAAAGTCCCTTAAATCCATTTTCTGCAGCAAAATCAATGTATTCTTTAACTTTTGTATTGTTCGCAGCGTGTTTTCCATTTGGAGTCAGCTTTGTAAAATCAGTTTTGTCTAAATGAACATTTTCTGCAGTAGAATAAGCCCATTGAGATTTTCCGATGATCATTTCCCACCATACACCCATGTATTTTGTAGGATGAATGTATGAAGTATCTTTATATTTTGTCGGTTCATTAAGATTAAAGATCATCTTTGAATCCATTACCTCTTCTGCTTTTGGAGAAACAATGATGGTTCTCCATGGTGTAACTGAAGGAGTCTGAATATATCCTTTTGCTCCCTGTCTGTCTGCAGTAAGGTGTGTTTTGAATTTGAAATTCTGAGCATCCACTTCTAAATGTGAAGCTGGATAATCTAAAACAGCTGCTTCTGCAACATTAACATATAAAGGATTTTTTCCTTCTTTTTTAAGCATTAATGGGGACTGAACTGCATTTTTAACCAATGACTGAGAAGCATTTGCATCAAAAGCCTTATCCCATCTGCCTGGAATTTCAGAAATCTTTGTTTCCTGATACTGATATTCCTGAGAATCATAATCGGCCACAATCCACCAAGCTTTCATATCAGTAGGAAAATCGATTTCAGAATCTTCCTCTCTGATCACAAAATAATTAAGATTTTTTTGCTGTGGAAATTCGTATCTGAATCCTAGTCCATCATTAAACAATCTGAATTTCACAACGATACTTCTGTCTGAAGAAGCCTGGTTAAGGGTAACCGCTAATTCATTATAGTTATTGATGTAATTTTTCTTTTCACCAAGTATCGGCTGCCAGGTTTCATTTTTAGAATCCCTTTTCTCATCTGTTTTTGTAAAACCGTTATTAAGGTCAAATTTTGCATCTTCCGCCTTAGCAATTTCTGAGGCAAACTTGATAGCTGAGTCTTTAAATAATCTCAATCCTAATTTAGAATCTTCAACAACTATAGCCCCATTATATTTTAAATTATAATAAGGTACTCCCTGCTTTAACTGAAAGTCCATTTCGAACTTTCCGTCGGGTGATTTTAAAGTTTGTGCATTAACGCCCGCAAACATCATTGAGAACAATAAAGCTCCAACTGTAATTTTCTTCATAATGACTATTTATAAGTTTTAAAAATAAATAAAGTGCTGCTAAAAAGCAACACTTTATCAGGCAATTCAGCCTGTTTTTATAATTTTGTAATCTTTAATTTGTAATCAGCAGAATTATGCAGATCTAATTCTATTTTATAATTACCTGCAACTGTCACTTTATATCCTGAATCACCAGTTACAGTATCTTCAATATTTAGGTAGGTCTGAACTGCAGTCCCCGACACTAAAGTCTGATCAGCATTTGCAGGTTGAAACTTTATAGCCCAATCGTCATTAGCTCTGAATTTAAACAAACCCGTGCTTGACAATTGAATTGAAGCTATTTCATATTTTTTAGTAGCAGGATTATAAACAAAATCAGTATCTGAATTCCAGCCAGTAGGCGTAGCATCTCCGATAATTCCAAAATTAGCTGCTACAGCAGAATAGGTATTTGCACTCCAATCTACTTTTAGATAATGAGTTCCAACAGCACTTGCAGTTATATCCGAACCGTCCACTTTTAATTTACCTGTATTCGTGCCATCATCTCCTTTATTACCAGGCCAATCTTGATTGATTGCAAATTTATATTTGCCCTTATCACTTGCTAAAGTAGTAACATAAATGAAACCTCTGTATTTCCCATCTTTTTCAGGTGAAAACAAATTGGGAGAATTTCCAGGAGTCCAATCTGCATATCCTGCTGCTCCGGCATATGCTCCCGGTACATTTATTTTAGGATAAACTAAATCTGGGTTTGGAGTATAAGGTGTTACCGTTACATTAATTACATTTGAGTAAAAAAATCCGGATCCTACAATTGTCTTTAATCTAATTTCTATCTGATTCGAAACATCTGGAATTGCCCCACAACTATACATTGCTGCATTCATTTGAGCATGGGTCATAGGAGACTTTATTAAATCATTACTGACATCAAAAGTAGAACTGTCTTTAAAACCTTTTCCTTTAACTCCAAATTCTATTTGCTGTTGCGTTACAACAGCTATATTAAATGTCGGCTTTGTCCAGGTAAAATTAATCACTGCATCTCCTGAAGTAACTTCATTTAGTACAACAGTAGTTTTATCGGAAGAAATCTTAGCTTGATTTACTTCATTTATTATAGCCTGATCTTCATCTTTTTCACAGGAAATAATCAACAGAGCAACAAAAGCTACGGCTATTATTTTTAAAAAATGTTTCATTTTAGATTCTGTTTTAAATTAATAACCAGGGTTTTGAATCAGGTTTGGATTAGCTACAAGATCTTTTGCGGGAATTGGGAAAAGATTTCTAAAGCTTTCAACTGCTTTTCCATCTTTTATATTTCCTTTCCAAGGCCATAAATAATCTCCTGTAGTATATCT
Source organism: Chryseobacterium sp. FW101-FHT12H09 (assembly GCF_058790395.1). Taxonomy (NCBI): domain Bacteria; kingdom Pseudomonadati; phylum Bacteroidota; class Flavobacteriia; order Flavobacteriales; family Weeksellaceae; genus Chryseobacterium; species Chryseobacterium sp. FW101-FHT12H09. Next base: position 339,659 of record NZ_JBYTCP010000001.1, read on the forward strand.
TCCGAAACGAATAAGATCAGTTCTTCTGGTCATCTCCCACGATAATTCTCTGGATCTTTCATCCAAAATAAAATCTAAATTAATAGAAGTAACATTTCCACTGGTATTTTCGTAAGCTCTCTCTCTTAATTGGTTAATATAACCAACTGCTGTAGCAATATTTCCACTTCCCCCTCTAAGGGTAGCTTCAGCATACATTAAATAAATATCTGCTAAACGGTATAATGGAATATCAGCCTCAACCCATGTTTTGTCTGCTCCGGCAACACCATTACTTTTAATATTTTTAAACTTGACAAAAGCATAACCATCATTAAATGAACCTAAATCATTAATTTCAAGATTTTGATCTGTGGTAAAGAAATTACCTCTCTTATCAGCACCATTCGCCGGAAATTTAGCAACAAATGCTTTTGTAGTTCTAAGACCACCCCAGCCGCCATTAACACCATAATTTACAGCCTGCATTGACCCTCCGATAGCAGCATGAACCAAATAGGTAGTTCCACCATTGGTTTGTGTATTAACACCATCAAAGTTAACCGTAAAAATAGCTTCAGGATTATTTACATTATTGTCTGCAAGAAATAAATCTCCGTATTTAGGTTTTAAAGAATAACCAGCAGCTATCACTTTATTACAATATGTGATACAGTCATTATTTCTTTGTGTTCCTGTGTATACAGACGCATTAAGATACAATCTTGCCAATAATGACCAGGCTGCTGCTTTGTCTGCTCTTCCATAAGCATTTGCCTTTGGATCTTTCAAATCATTGCTACAAGCCAATAATTCCTGTTCAACAAAATTAAACAAAGCCGCCCTTTCAATTCTTTGAGGTGGGTTTGTAGATCCCGGAAGGTAATCTTCTTTTACGAAAGGTACATTTCCAAACATATCTAATGCGTGATAATAAGATTGTGCTCTTAAAAATCTTGCTTCAGTACGCATATATTTTGCCTGAGCTAAATTATCCCCCGTAATATTATTCTCCGCTAATTTTTCATCTGTTACATTTCTCAAGAATTCGTTACAAAAAGCAATTTCTGTAAAAATTCTATAATATAATGCTGCGATAAACTCATTTGAAGAATCCCAGGTCATCTTATGGATGGTATGCAGGTTACCATCATTCCATGCGATTACGGCTTCATCGGTAGATATAACATTCATAGTATACATCAATCTTGTATACTGAGAAAAACCACCATTAATACCATTGATATCAGTATCAGGATAGTTTGCTCCATCTCCACTTACCTGACCACCCATAGCAAGTCCACCATACAATTTTGCCAGAATATTAGGATAATTTCCAAAATCCTTATAAACATTTGCAGAAGTGGCATCTGTAATAGGCTCTCTTTCAAGATCATTAACACATGACGTCACAGATAACAATCCGATAACGGACGCTGTTAAAAATATATTTTTAAAATTTCTATTTGATTTCATCTTACTACTAATTAAAATTGAAAATTAAGACCCAATGAATAAATTCTAGGCATTTGATAATAACCATTGTCTATCCCGTTGAAAACCTCGGGATCAATACCAGAATATTTTGTAATCACAAAAACATTCTGTGCCATACCATACACTCTTAAACTACTTCCTTTAGAGAATACTTCTCCAAAATTATATCCGACATTAATATTGTCTAATCTTAAGAATGAAGCATTTTCCACATATATATCTGAAAAATATTGGGGTAGTGAAAATTGATAAGCAGGTGCTGTTGAATACACATTTTGTAAATATTCATTTGTAGATGCCGACTGCAATGAACTGTTTGAAGCTGCATTATTATAAACATAATTACCTAATACTGCTCTTGCGCTTAATCCAAAATCCCAATCTTTATAAGAAACTTTGGTAGAGAATCCTAAAATTGCATCGGGTGTTGTAGATTTATAATAATACTTATCTGAAGTATTTATTATTCCATCACCATTTCTATCAACATATGCTCCATTCAAAGGCTTTCCGTTGTTGTCGTAAACCTGTTGATAAACCCAGAAAGCATTTGGTGCATACCCTACAGCATGAGCCTGAATGGTATTTCCTGATCCACCCTCGATTCCTCCGACAGGAATATTAAAACTTGCATCAGCTCTTTCCAGAAGATTAGTGACCTCCGGTTTATAATGAGTTGCATTAAAATTGACCTCCCAAGTGGTATTCTGATTTTTAATAGGAATTACAGTAATACTCCCTTCAATTCCTTTATTTTTCATATTTCCTACATTAAGTAGGTTTTGATTACTTAAGTCTCCTGCAGCAATTGGAGAAAGAACCAGTAACTTCTCAGTATCCTTCTGGAACAAATCTATGGAACCAAAGATTCTATTATTTAAAAATCCATAATCTATTCCTAAATTCTTAGTTGTTGTTGTTTCCCAAGTAAGATTAGGATTATAAATATTAGGTCTAAACATATAATAGTATTGATTACCAAATTGATAGTAAGCACCATCATTACTTGGATTATATGCTGCATAAGCCGGATAATTGAATGGTTTATTGCCATCTAACCCAGGTAACTCCTGCTGTCCTGTTTTCCCCCAACCTGCTCTTAGTTTCAAGGTACTTATTGAAGAAACACTTTTGATAAAGCTCTCTTCATTTAACTTCCAAGCTACCGATACTCCTGGGAAGTTACCCCATAAATTATCTCTTGTTCCATTAAAAAAACGCGAAGATCCATCTCTTCTTATAGATCCTGAAACAATATATTTGTTTGCTATAGTAAATATTGCTCTTCCATAAAAAGATATTAATGTATTTTGGGTTTCAAAATCATTATTAATTTTGGTTGGGGCATTTCCTTTGTAATTGATAGATCCGGGAATAATAGTTCGAAAATCCTGGTATGAATAACCTGCAGTAACATCAACTCCCGTATTAATTGAAGAAATATTTTTAATGTAATTAAAATAAGTTTCCAATAGCTTATTCTTTTTCTCCATTCTAAAGATGGTAGAACTTCCCATATCGTTCACTCCGGGTCTGTACAGTGCACTTACTTTTTTCTGTCCGTCACTTCTGGTATAATCATAACCAGCATTTACATTAAAATGTAAGTCTGGCAGAAAATGAAACTTATAATCTAACTGGATATTTCCTAATCCTCTTAAAACTGATGAAACATCATGAATTCCATTAATCATTCCTAATGGATTTGAGTTAGCATTTACATTCGTACCATTTACAGATCCGGCATCAAGCCATTCATAATACCCTCCAAAATTAGAATTCCCTGAATACACAGGTTGTGTGGGATCGAAATAAGTTGCTGTTTTAATCACACCACCATCTACGAATCGGTTATCAGTAAAAGTTCCTTTTGTACTTACATTTACGGATAAGTGATTATCAAAAAACTTGGGGTTTAAATTCAAGCCTACCGATGTCCTTCTAAACGAATTGGTTTTTACAATACCATTCTGCTCATTATAACCAAGTGATAAACGGTATGGCAAGCCTTTGATTCCACCCGATAATGCAATGTTATTATCTGTGCCCCATGCTGCCTGATAAATTTGATCTTGCCAGTTCGTATTTGCATTCCCTAGTTTCGTTTTATACCCTGCAGGAGCATAGGTATTTACAAAATCCCTGAACTGGTTAGCATCTAAAACATCTACATTCCCCATTTTTGTAGAAACCGAAGCAACCGTAGAGAAATTAACTCTGAATCTACCTGCAGTTCCTTTCTTTGTGGTTATTAAGATAACACCATTAGTTGCACGGTTACCATAAATAGCCGTTGCGGATGCATCTTTTAAAATATCAAATGTTTCAATATCATTTGGGTTGATCAATGATAAAGGATCAGCTGCACCATTAACTCCCACAAAGTCCTGTGGAACACCATCAATAACGATGAGTGGTGAGTTATTACCATTTAAAGAAGCCGTTCCCCTAATTCTTATCGCTGTTCCAGATCCGGGAGCACCACTATTATTCGTAATTTGTACACCTGGAGTCTTCCCTTGTATCAGCTGGCCTGCGGATGTAGCACCTCCGTTGAAATCTTTTGAAGATACTGAAGTTATGGAACCTGTAAGATCTGATTTCTTCTGTTTTCCATATCCAATCAATACAACTTCCTCTATTTTCTTTTCTTTAGTAACAGAGTCTTGTGCATAAACCATTGTACCAGCTAGTAAAAAGGCAGGCGCAATTTTTAATACTGTTGTAAAATTTCTCAAAATATTGTTTTTTTTAGTTTCGTTTCTGTAGTAATACTGGTAGAAAGCCAGCTTTGCAATTTATAAAAAAAATATAATTATCATAAATTTAATAAAAATTCAGATAATTTTATGTAAATTGAACGACCTCCAAAGATTAGATATCTGCTTTCCATTTACTTACACAGTCATATGTCATGCATAATAATATTCTACATTTAATATAAAGTTAAACAACCGTTTAACAAATTGTAATATTTGTTTTGTATTTAAGGCCTTATTGAAGGTAATGTTTGCAGACTATCACAAATTTTCGAGAGATATTCCGTATATTTGTAGTTAAATTATTACTATAAATGTCAAACAGAAAGATGATTACGGCAGCTTTGCCTTATGCAAACGGACCGGTTCATATAGGGCATTTGGCAGGTGTTTATATTCCTGCGGATGTTTACGCAAGATTTCAAAGAAGATCAGGAAAAGATGTAGCGTTTATCTGTGGTTCAGATGAACACGGAATTCCTATTACCATAAGAGCTAAGAAAGAAGGAGTTAGTCCTCAGGATATTGTGGACAAGTACCATGAGATCATTAAAAAGTCTTTTTCAGATCTGGGAATTTCATTTGATGAATATTCCAGAACGACTTCCAAAAAACATTACGAGACCAGTCAGGATTTTTTCAAGACTCTTTATGAGAAGGGAAAATTTACTGAGGAGGTTTCAGAACAATATTTTGATGAACAGGCTAATGAATTTTTAGCTGACCGATATATCGTTGGAACATGCCCGAATTGTGGGAATGAAAATGCGTATGGAGACCAGTGTGAGAGATGTGGTTCTACTCTTTCTCCTTCAGAACTGATCAATCCAAAATCAATGTTAAGTGGAAATGTACCAATTCTTAAAGAAACCAAAAACTGGTATCTTCCTTTAAATGAATATGAAGATTTCTTGAATGAATGGATCATTGAAGGTCACAAAGACGACTGGAAACCCAATGTATACGGACAGGTAAAATCATGGCTGAATGATGGTTTAAAACCTCGTGCAATGACCAGAGATTTAAACTGGGGGGTTCCGGTTCCACTTCCGAATGCGGAAGGAAAAGTATTATATGTATGGTTTGATGCACCGATCGGATATATTTCTTTTACCAAAGAATGGGCTGAGAAAAATGGAAAAGACTGGAAAGATTACTGGCAAAGTGAGAACAGTGATCTGGTACACTTCATTGGAAAAGATAATATTGTTTTCCATTGTATTATTTTTCCGGCGATGATGAAAGCTCATGGAAATTATATTATGCCGAAAAACGTTCCGGCATTTGAATTCCTGAATCTTGAAAATGATAAGATTTCAACGTCAAGAAACTGGGCAGTTTGGGCTCATGAATATGTTGAAGAATTTCCGGGGCAACAGGATGTTTTAAGATACGCATTGCTTTCTTCAGCTCCTGAAACCAAAGATAATAACTTTACCTGGAAAGATTTCCAGACGAAAAACAATTCTGAACTGGTTGGAATTTTTGGTAACTTCATTAACAGAGTTGCTGTTCTTATCCATAAATATTATAATGGAGTTGTTCCACAGGGAGATGTAAATACTTCTGAATTAAAGGAAATAAATAAATCTGCTAAGGAAATTTCAGCTTTTCTGGAAAACTATGAATTCAGAAATTCTTTGACAGCATTAATGAATTTGGCTCGTTTTGGAAACCAATATCTTCAGACTGAAGAACCTTGGAAAACCATTAAGGATAATCCTGAAAAAGCAGCACATTCATTATTTGTTGGTGCTCAGATTGCTGTAGCTTTAGCTCAGTTATGTGAACCGTTTATGCCTTTCAGTTCTGAAAAGTTGTTGAATATGTTTAATGTTCAAAAATTGAGCTGGAATGATGTTGAAACAAAATCTGTTTTAATTGAAACCGGACATACAATTAATGAATCATCACTTCTTTTCTCAAAAATAGAAGATGATGTTATTGAGGCTCAAATTCAGAAACTTGAAAATACGAAACAAAATAATAAGAAGACAAACCCTAACGCAAAACCAATGAAAGAGGAAATTACTTTTGACGACTTTACAAAAATGGATCTTAGAACAGCTACGATCACTGAAGCTGAAAAAGTAGAGAAAGCAGATAAATTATTAAAGCTTACCGTTGACACAGGGGTTGATGTAAGAACAGTAGTTTCAGGGATTGCAGAAAGCTTTAGTCCGGAAGAACTGATTGGAAAGCAGGTAATGATCCTATTAAATCTTGCACCAAGAAAGATCCGTGGAATTGAATCCCAGGGAATGCTATTATTAACGACAAAACCAGACGGTAAATTATCTTTCGTTACTCCAGACGACAGCAATGTTGAAAATGGTATCGAAATAGGATAATCAGCTCTATTTATAATAAAAAGACGCATGGAGTTCCATGCGTCTTTTTTATTTTCTTCCGCCATTGCGAGGAACGAAGCAATCTCATCATCAAATCTAAATTATTTATTTTTCAATTTGAGGTTGCTTCGCTTTGCTCGCAATGTCAAAACGTTTTACTTTTTTGTTAATCTAGCTAAATAGGCATCCTCGTCCTGCATTACTTTTTCAATGGCAAATCCATTATTCTCTGCAGCGTTTTTTAGCGTTTGAAAATCAAGATACAACCATTTTATAGGCTCCTCTGATTCTTCTTTGTAATGAACCACATAATCTAATTCTCCATAGTACCCTTCTGCAGGAATGTATATTCCACCATCCTCATCTCTATCGAACATATACAGAATATCTGTACTATCAATTAAGATTTGTCCGTTATCGTTAAGCAAAGATCGTAATTTTTGAAGGTAGGTATCGATTTCGGCCAGGCTCCCAAATATTCCGGTTCCATTCATTAACAGTAAAACCGTGTCAAAAGTTCCTTCAGCGAAGTCAAGCATATTTTTACAAACAGCATTTTTAATTCCTCTGAGTTTACAAACCTCAACAGATTTTGGCGAAATATCTAATGCTACAACATCCAGATTTCTTTCGTTCTGAAGATACAAAGTATGTGAACCTGCTCCTGCTCCAATATCCAAAATTTTTCCATGAGCTAATTCCAGAGCTTTCTGTTCGAGATCGTTCATCTCTTCAAAATCTCTGAAAAGATATTCTACCGGAAGTTCATCGAGTTCAGAAATCGAGGTTTCAGTTTGCAAATCTTCAGGATTGTCATTGTGATAATAGTCCCAGATCGCCTTACCCATTAAATCTTTCATAGCTATTTTTAATGGGGCAAAGATACGGGTTTGACTTGAAAAATAAATACAGGATATATTATTACAGATATTGGCAGAAGCTTATATCCACAATAACTTTATAGCCCCGATAGTAACGGTTACCCCGCAGCAAAGGATGGGAATGGTTTGGAGCGAGGAGTATAAGTGGATAGCGGGAAAAAGCTCCTTATTATCATCTAAAAAGAAAAAATGTCTGTCATTAAAAAACCCGAATGTAATGTCTAGGCTCTATTTATTGATCTGAATTCATTTCTTTTCGGCGTTCAGTTTGTGATTCATCCTGAGCCACACCAGCCTTCCAATAGGAATATGCATACAGCTCCGATTGTTTCCAATTTTTTTCTTTTCTGAAATAAGAACGAATTTCTTTTACTGTTGACAGTTCACAAGCGAGATATCCAAATTTTGAGGTTTCGGGAATCACTACATTTCTCACCGTTTCAGTCAGGTTATTTCCTAAATGAGAATCGGGATTATGAACCCATATAAACTCAATATCAGCTTTAGTTTCTATTTTTTGCTCGTCTTCTTTTCCATGAACCTCAATCACGCAAACTCCTTTTGCCGTTTCCGCAAGGGTTTCTAAAATAGCACTTAAAACCGGGATAGCCGTACCATCACCAATCAGAAAATACCAATCGACCTGGGGATACAATTCTTTCCTCTCTGTGCGCATCATTATTCCTAATTTTGAACCTTTCTCTGCATCTCTCGCCCATTTTGAAGCGGGGCCACCGTCACCATGATCCACAAAATCAATAAATAGCTCATTGGTCTTAAAATTAATCCCACGATGGGTATACGTTCGGATGGATGGTGCTACCTCTTTCGAAGGATGGATCCACTGATGACCGTCCCAATCTGGAAAGTAAATTTCATTCAATTCCTCTGGAGGAATGGCAATTTTATTGTTATCCCCGATGGTGGTATCTTTAAATTGTAAAACATCTTCCGAATGGAGATATACCCTGATAAAATGTGGTGTTATGTACTCTTTTTTAGTGACTTCTGCAACAATCTGCCCGGCTTGAATTTTAGTCATAACTGAAATTTTAAAATTAGATGTAGCTTCAATAAATACATGAAGCCCTTTAATAAATGAAAATGAATAATTATAATTGTCTTCATTAACCCTTTGCTTTGAGCAATGCAAATGTACTTAAATATTATTTTTATTACGTCTAAATAAAAATAATATTATATAAAATTATTCATCACAGCTAATTCGTTGTTTTTTATGATACACTAGGAAAACGTAAAACCCCAGCTTAAAAAAGTCCGGGGTTTTACTAGTGAAAAACAAGGTATCTTCAGATGGCAGGACCTGCCGCATCTTTTATTTCTTCTAATAATTGTTTACGTTCTCTCAATCTTCTTCTTGCAATAACTGATTTTCCACTAAGCATTCTGATAAATCTCAAATACTGAAAACGTTCTTTTCCAAAATGGTGTGTCAGGACATAGGCTAATACCCCAAAACCAATCAAAACAATACAGCCGAATATTTTTTTGCCTGCAATAATGATCGCATTGAGTTGGACTGTTTTCATATTTCCGGCCAGAGTTTGCGGACTTATTGTCATGCCATCGATGTAAACAGCCAGATCCCCAATTGCCACAACTTGAAAATGATATTGAAACCAAGAATAGATTGCAGAGAAAAGACCAACAGCGAGGAAAGTTCTCCAAACCAATACAAGACCTATGGCCGCGAGCATATCATCAAGTTCTAATTTATCCAAAGTATAAAACCAAACAGAAATGAATAACGAACACATTCCATAGCCTTTTAAAAACATAGGAAGATACCATCTTTCATAACTAAACTCCAGCACCATGGAAAAGTACATGATCATTGCATATCCTACCATAGCAGAAAACCCAGAGAAAATAAACATTTTGAGTGGTTTTTCTTTTTTAAACCAAAAAACAGCAATGAGTCCAGCCAATATAATTCCCGGAATCATCAGAATATTAAGCCTGGCATTGGTTAACTGATCATATCCTAAAACACCTACTGCAAAGGTATTTTGTAAGGTCGTTGTACCTAAAAACATCCCAAGCCAAAACAACATAAACAATCCATTTTGCACATTATTTCTTTTGAATATGGTGAATGACAAATAAGGTCTTTTTAACGTTAACTGACGGATTGCCAATAATGCAAAACTTACAAAAGCACCAATACTGGCATTCATTATTTTGGAGGAATTCCACCAGTCCTGTTGTTTTCCAAATGAATACACATAAGCTGAAAACATGAATGTGGAAACAAAAAGTAAAATACTCAACCAATCAATATAATGCAATGGAACTTTAAGAGCAAAATATTTATCGTGCATAAAAATCCAGTGTATCAACGCTAATATAAAACATAAGACTGCTACAATAATGTAGAAATGTTGCCAGTTATACAATATAGAAACCTCTACTGCATAATAGCTTGCAATCTGATTCATCATCAAAACGAAGGTATAAAAGGCTCCATAAAATACACCGCGGTTTCCTATCATTGCCATTAATGGCAAGAACAGTTCAATGGTCACCATCATTTTTAAAAATCCAATGATCAAAGCAGTGATTACCATTACCATTGGTTGTAAGGTTGTTGCATTTACATAGCTCAATAATCCCAAGAGAACAAGGATTAAAACAATCTTGTCACGGACCTTGAATCTCATCTTCATTCTAAGAACTACCGGCATACAAGCCCCCATTCCTATCGTTGTGGCATAGTTCGCCCAAATAAAATATTCTGAAAGGGCTCCGGTACCACCAACGAGATAACTGATATTACCAGTGTACACTCCACCCAATGGCATTACCACAGCTAATAGCAGCACAATAAGCAGAAGCTGAACCGGTTTTGGAACCCAGTCATGATATAAACCTTTGTTGTACATATTTATATTTTTAAAGTTGAAAATTGATGGTGGAATATTGAAAAAAACTCTTTACAATTTTAATTTTCATCCTTCAATTTTTTAATCTTTCACATCAATATTCACATTCATATTCATTCCGGCGCTGAGCTTACTGATGTCTTCTTTTTTATTAGAGGCTGTAAATTCTATTCTAACCGGAATTCTCTGCTGAACTTTAATAAAATTACCTGTAGAATTATCTGTAGGAACATTTGAATATCGCGATCCCGTAGCTGCTGAAACTGCTGTGACTATTCCTTCAAATTTTTGTCCGCCTAATGCATCAGCAGTCATCATCATCTTTTCTCCGATCTTAATATGGGGCATCTGACTTTCCAGAAAGTTAGCCGTTACCCATTTTTGACCATTTAATACGATGGTCGCTACCTGTTGTCCCGGCTGAATTAATTGACCCTCGGAGATTGTCCTTCTTCCCATTACCCCATCATAAGGAGCCGTAATTACAGTGTAAGAAAGATTTATTCTCGCCATATCTAAGGCAGATTTTGTTCTTTTTATTTCAGCATCATTAATTCCTAATTTGCTTTTAACCTCGGTTGTAGAAAGGTTAGCTGATTGTTTTTGATTAACTAACGTTTCATAAGCTGCTTTTTGGGCATCATACTCCGTTTTTACCTGATCAAACTGTTGTCTTGTTACCGCTTCAGAAGCTAAAAGGTTTTTATATCTGTTTAAATTCTGTTCAGCATTCCACAATCTGGCTTTCGCTCCTGCAATATTAGACTGCATTACATTTACGTTATTGGAAACCGTATTAACTGATGAACTTGTCGCTGAACGTTGTGCCAAGGCATTCTGATAGGCAGCTTCCGCCTGTCCTAACTGTGTTATGATTTCATTCTTATCTAAAATAACTAAGGTATCGCCCTTTTTTACCTGTTGGTGTTCAATGAATTTTATTTCTTTAATATATGCTGAAACTCTGGTATTAATAGGATTGATAAATTCTTCCACCTGAGCTGCTTCTGTATAACTCTTATCTCCAATGTGAAAATATTCCCTAACCAGCCAGAATAATCCAAAACCTATTACCAGGAATACAATGATGTTAGAGATAATTGCTCTTATTTTATTTTTCCTCGATTCTTTTTTCTTAGCTACTACACTTGATGCTGTAGAAGCCGGTTGTGTATTTTGTTGTTCCTTGTTTTCCATTATCTTGATTTTCAGTTTTAAAAATTAAAGTGTTCCTGTCGATTTCAAAAGATTATAGTATTGATATAAAACATTGATCTCAGCATTCGCAAAATCCAATTCTGACTGTAACTTTTGATTTTGAGCATCGATCATTTCCGCCTGTACCGCAAGCTGGTTTAAGTATTTAGCTTCAGTTATTTTATAGTTTTCTTCTGCTAATTGTTTAGCATCATTAAGGATATCTGCCTGCTGAATCGATTCCTGATATTTTACGTAGGCAGCATTTACCCCCATATCTATATTCTGCTGAACTAAAGTCATGCTGTCATCTGCCTGGTTTTTTTGTATTTCTCCAAGCTTAATTTTCTCTTTAGTTTTATAAAGATTATCAATATTATAACTTAAAGAAACACCTGCCTGCCAACCTCCGGAATACATATCCAAAACAGGATTTCTTGTAGTAATCGGCCTTTGTAGCGTATAACCTCCAAAACCAGATAATGTAGGAAGCTGATCTGTTTTTATAATTTCAATGTTTTTACTGGCCATATCAATATTGGTTTTTGCAGATTTTAGCTGTGGATTGCTATTATGGGCCAGGTCTACATAATAATCCATTCCAATTCCTGCTTCTTTACTCGCTAAACTCTCAATGGGAATAATTTCAGTATCAGCGGTTAAACCTAGGGCAATATTTAAATTATAGTTAAGGATCTTTCTATTGTTGACCAATGTTAAAATCCCCTGATCTAAATTTTTTATTGCCAACTCACTACGGATCACCTCATTTCTAGTTACCATACCCTGTTGGTAGAATTTTTGAATATTCTTTAAACGTTCCTGAGCCAACTTTTTATTATTTTGGAAAACGGATTCCTGATTACGGATCTTATAAACATCGAGATAATTGGATATCACTAAAAGTTTAACATCCTGCTTATTTTTCTCTAAATCTAATTCAGAAAGTTGCTCACGAAGTCCGGCCAACTCTATAGACTTATTCACCAAACCGCCTTTAAATATCAATTGAGTAGCCTGTACAGCGTATGAGCTACCGTAATGAGGCATCGGAATATTGGTTGAGTTGGAAAAATCTTTATCAATTGCAACCGCATCACCTAAATAAAACTGACTTGTAGAAGCTGTAATATTAGGTAGCTTTTGAAGTTTTGTAATATCAGTCTGCTGCTTCGCAATATTTATATTGTGAGCCGAAACTTTTAATTGCTGATGATTTTGAAGTGCCAGTTCAGCAACTTCATTTGCTGTCATCTGTTTCACCTGCTGTGAAAAAAACAGCGTAGGAAATATCGCTATCAGAATTGATAGTGCTGTTTTTACATTATTTATCATTTTACCTTGTTTTACAAAGGCAAAGTTACGGTGGTAAGTAAATCAAACAAATGCTTGATTTTTGGAAAAAGATGTTCAAATGTAGGATTTAGCTTTCAAACTGATTCCTGTATTGGCTGGGACTTACTTCTAAATGTTTTTTAAAAAAATGGGAAAATGAGTATTGATCACTAAATCCAAGAATACTTGAAATCTCTGAAACCGGCCTTTTAGAGGAATTCAAAAGAACTTTAGCTTCATTAAGTACTATCAGTCCGATTATCTGACTTGCAGACTTTCCGGTAATCGACTTCACGACTGATGAAAGATGTCTGGTTGTAATCGACTGTCGTTCGGCATAAAACTCCACACTTCTATCTTGTTGATGATTTTCTGCAAGATCATTTAAAAAAACAAAAACAATCTCTTCCTGTCTTGACATTTGCCCCATAGAATTGCTGTCCTCCTTAGAAATAATTCCCGCCATCTGATAGCAAAAAACAGAGAACAGATGCTCTACAATTTCCTTTTTGTACATCATTTCAGTATCAGAATCGAGTATATATTTAAGGAAGTTTACGCTTTTCCATACCATTTCCATTTCATCTTCCTGAAAAGGAACCCCTTTGTTCATTTGTTGTCTAAAGTAGCGATAGGCAATTAAGCGATTAAACTTTAATGACAGAGCAGAAATGAATTCTCTTTTGTAGGAAACCATTCTGGATTGAAAATTTTCACTTACTGATACCATTTCATAGACAGTTTGTGGATCTGTCACCATGAACATATTCGGAGTAAGCTCTAAATCACTAAAATGCTGGCGAAGTTTTATCGTTCCGCTTTTTATAAAAATAAATGCAGGATTATCCGGACGAAAAGGCTTTTCGGCAGAAATTCTTTCAAAAATATTATGTTGTGTAAAAATTTCAACACCAAATTTTTCTAATGCAGACATATAGCAAATTTATTCAATCTCTTGGACGGTTGCAAAATTTTATTAATTTAGTATGATCCAAATCCACATCATGAGAAAGATAGATCTTTTCTTCGCAGAATATTGTAAGAGCCACAAAAACAAAACCAATAAATTGATCCATTGGATGTGTGTTCCTTTAATTTTCTGGACTATATTAGGTTTTGTTTCTCTTATTCCATCACCACATATGTGCTCTCCTTACTTTGGCTGTATCAGTATTATAAGCATCATTGCTGTAGTTCTGGTTACTGTATTTTACCTGAGATTATCTTTACTGATCAGCTTTATTATGCTTATTATAATGATACTGATGGAACATTTGGTATACACTGTCAATATTCATTTTTGGAAAAGCTCATGGATCATTTATCTTTCAATATTTATCATCACATGGATTTTACGTTTTTTAGGACATAAAATAGAAGGCAAAAAACCTTCATTCGTAAAAGATCTTCAATTCCTTTTAATGGGTCCTATCTGGCTTTTGACGTTTATTTTAAAAAAAACAGGAATAAAATATTAATCTTCTAGTGCATATACTGCAAAGCTTGCAAGCCAGTGATCGCCACCATAATTCCCCTGAAATAACAAAGGCAATCCATTGGCTAAGAATTTATCCGCTGTTTTAGCAAAGTCCTTTTTTAAAGGATTACCATCGGGAAGTGCTTTTGCTATTCCTTTCATACACCATGCTTTTGAAAAAGATAACCCCACTAAATGAATCGTTTGATAATCGGTTAAATCACTGACAACAGGAATCTTTTCAACATTCTCAAGGCTTCTTTTTTCGTAGAAATTATTTAACCATTTTACAAATTCCTTTTGTGGCAGAACACGTCTCATCAGATCAGCAATTTCAAGACTTGGAGAAAAGAAATCCGAGCCATCAGGCTCCAGATAGGCAGGTGTCTTCTCATCAGCTAAATAGAAATATCTTGCTTTTTCTAAAAGTTGATTTTCAAAATCTTTATCTTTACTTGCTCTTGCCCAATCTATGGCAAAAGCCATTGCAAAGGCAGTGTTTGGATGAACACCAGTACGGTTAGGATAGGTTTGTTTTGGCAGAAAGGTTTTCCAGGATTTTAGGATCTGATCAGTTAAAGGTTTTAGATTTTCGTGCCAGATCTTAGCTTTTGGGTGATTCCAGGTCATCAACTCTTCATCTAATTTCAGTAACCACCCCCAACCATATGTTCTTTCAAAAGTAGTTGTCAATTGATATTTTGTAAAGTAATCAGCTTCAGATTGTAAATTTTCTTTTTGAAAAGAACCATCAAGGATCTTTTCGATTTCTTTTGCGTTCGATAGGTTGGGTTTTGTCTTTAGTAACCTTACCAACATCCAATGCCCATGAACAGAGCTATGCCAATCGAAACAGCCATAAAAACTTGGATGTAGATTTTTTGGACTTAAAGCTACCTCCGTTTCGTTGTTAATGATGTGTGCTGTTTTATTGGGATATTCCTGATTGATACAGTGAAGCGGTTTATCCGCGAGTTTTAATGCGATATCATCCGTTAACTTTGGAATCTCTTGGGCATACAAGAAAAATGGAGCACATATAAATACTAAAAGACTTTTTTTCATTGAATAAAAATAAGAAATAATTTGAATCTTAATAACCCTGACCAGTTCAAATATCAATTTTATAAGCATTAATCTTTAATCCAAATTTTTATTTAAAAAATTAAGTCAATCTGTAATTTTCAAGCATAGTTTTTGATAGGATACATAAAAACTTACTAATGAAAAACCTTATCCTTCCTTTATTTTGCCTACTACTTATACATTGCCGTAAATCTGATGGTGTTGTCCAACATGAGGCCAAAGCTGACCTGATGGAAGTCTTACAGGAAGATAAAAACATTCCTTCTGAAAATGAACCTCCACCTCCACCCTCTCAAGAACAAAAAAGAGAAAACTCTTCCAAAAGATCAGATACTATTTCTAAGAAAATTATTAAAAATGGAGATATGCGCATTCAGGTTGGAGATATTAAAAAATCTCACGGTCAGGTGAATGAAATCTTAAAGAAAAACAAAGCCTATATTCAGACTGAAAACTTTAGAAACTCAGACGTAGACGAGAATTTAGACCTTACCATACGTGTTCCACATAAAAGTTTTGATGCCCTCATCAATTCTCTTTCGAGTGGTATGGGTTCAGTATTATCAAAAAATATTTCATCGGAAGATGTCACTGAAGAGTATACAGATGTTTCCATAAAATTAGCAAATAAGAAAATTTATCTTGAAAAATACCGTGATCTGCTTAAGGGTGCATCTACTACAAAAGATATGCTTGAGATTCAGGAAAAAATTCGTGGTTTAGAGGATGAAATAGATGTTGCAGAAGGAAAACTTCGTTTTATCGATGACCGGGTAAATTACAGCACATTAAATTTAAGTCTGTATAAAGAGAAGGTAAGAAGCTCAACTACATCACAAATAGGATTTGGAAGTCGTTTTGGAGATTCTATTACTCAAGGATGGAATAGTTTTATAAGTTTCATATTAGGTCTAATCTCATTTTGGCCATTCTTTTTAACGATCCCTTTAATTATATTCTTGTGGAGAAAATGGAAAGGAAGAAGAAAAAAATAAACAAAATCCGAATATGAAATTCATATTCGGATTTTTATTGATTAAAAGGTCTAGGCATTGAAATAATCTTTTACAGTTTCCAATACTTTTTCATCTGACATCTGTTGCGAGGTATCTAAGGTAATTTTCAGATCTCTGAATTGAGCCGTATCATGCAGATAATGTTTTAGCTCCTCCTGAACAATTCCAGGTCCTGTAATATAGACCTCCTGAGAATTGGTCAATAAATGCTCAACTTCTTTGAAAAACTTTACTCTATTGGCTTTTTCAGCATTATTACCAGCATTCTCACTGGAGTTCCCATGCTGTTTCTCAGCTTTTACGGGATTACAAAGAAAAAATTTAAAGGCATTTTGTGCATCATGGTTTTTCACTACGATGGCTTTTTCAGTATCTATCCAGATTCCTGCTAATTTCTTGTCTGACATAATTTAATTTTTTAAAGTTATGCTAGGTCAAACAACAATAATGCAAAGGGTGCGTTAATGCATGTTAAATAATTCTCTTGTCTATTTAACAGAAGAACAACCGTAAAGTTTCTCATGAGATTTATTCGCCTTTCGGCTCGCAATGACAACTATTTTCCTAAAACAAATACAGCGGGAATTTTATGAAGTTCCGGTTTTAATTTTTGCCATTCCTTGATCGTTTTTGTCAGAATGAACTCATGCTCCGGATCATTAATATTAGCTGCAATACAGAGTTTTGTATGAGGAGATAAAAATTTGCACAGATCTTCAAAAAGAGGATTATTCCGATATGGTGTTTCCATAAAAATTTGAGAGTAACCTGTTTTCTGTACAAGACTTTCTAAATGCAGGATCTGTTTCTTTTTTTCTCCTTTTTCAATTGGAAGATATCCATTAAAGGAAAACTCCTGACCGTTAAACCCACTGGAAATTAAAGCCAAAATAATAGAAGATGGTCCAGAAATAGGTAATACCCTAATATTTTTCTCATGACACCATTTTACAACAAGGTTTCCAGGGTCAGCGATACAAGGGAGTCCAGCTTCGGAAAGCAGTCCAAAATCCTGACCTTTAAGCATCAATTCCTGAGCATCTTTTATATCTGCATTCTGAGTATATTTATCCAGTAAAAACAGTTTCAGATCTGATTGCTTTTTATCGGGAGCGAAAAACTTAATAACTTTTCGGGCAGTCTTTTCATTTTCCACAAAAAAGTAATCGGTCTGCATGATATAATCATTCATCACAGGTGAAAAATGACTAAGCGGTGTATTTTCAGATAAATAGGCAGGAAGTAAAAAAAGCATTATATTATTTTTGGGTTCTTTCTTTTAGTGAAGGTTGTGGGTAATATTTTGTTAAGTCCATGGAAAATGAAACTGAAGTAATTTTCCAGATACCTTTGATCTTCATCAGTGTCCAGATCTCTTTTCCCCAATTGCTCATTTTTCCATCATACCAGAAACTATAGTCAAAGTTTGCCGAAGCGATTGATCCATCTTCAATAATTTTAATATGATCAAATTTCTCTTCTGATTTATCATCTTTAAATCCAGCAATAAAAGTCTTATAATTATCAGAGAAATAAGCTTCAGCCTGAGGATTTTTCTCCAGACGTTTTGCTTGAGTTCTGTCCGTATATATTCCAGTCCAAAGTACTGGTTCCTGAAATAGGGAAAGAAACTTTTCTTCATTTCTGTTTTTGATGCATTCCATAAAATCACTCATCACTTTTCGAATGGCAACCTCATCTTTAGTTTGAGCAAAGAATATACTGGAACTTAAAATAAATATTAGAAAAATATATTTCATATTAACTTAAAATTTGCTTACTTATCGTATTACAGGCCTGATCCAAAAGCTGGTATACATCTTCAAAATCATTCATATCACCCCAATATGGATCGGGCACTTCTGCATCTTTATGATTTCCAGCCGCTTCTAAAAATAAAAATATTTTCTGTCTCTGCTCTTCATTTTTAGCTTTAGAAATAACATCTCCATAAATATCAATATCCATGCAATAGATTTTATCAAATTTTTCAAAATCAGCCTTTGAAATAGGTCTGGACCTTTGTTTTGAAATATCAATTCCGTGATTCGAGGCTGTTTTTATTGCCCGCTTATCCGGGTGCTCCCCTTCATGCATTGAAATAGTCCCAACGGAATCTACAAAAAAGCCATCAGGAAGTTTTGTCTTCATAATTCCTTCTGCCAAAGGGCTTCTGCATATATTCCCTAAGCATACCATCAATATTTTCATGTGAATAAATCTATCTGTTTATGAGTAGTAACGTAAGAAACAAAATTAAACAAAAAATGAAGAATAATTCTATCCTTCATTTTTCTTTATATCAAATTAAATTATTTAATGCTTTATTCTTTCAGTAAGTTCCTTTACGTATTTTTTCACTTCTTTATCGATCTTTGAAACATCTTTTATTGTTTCGCACGCATACATTACAGTTGAATGATCTTTGCCTCCCATCTCTTCACCAATTTTAGTAAATGTGGCATTCGTAAATTCTTTAGCAAAATACATAGCTAACTGTCTTGGAAGAGCAATTTCTCTTTTTCTTGTCTTAGAAAGTAGCTGCTCTCTTTTAATACCAAAATAATCGCATACAATCTCCTGAATATAAGGAATATTGATGATTTTTTTCTGATTAGCAGCAATCTTGTTGATCGTATCTTTTAATAATTCTAGACTTAGATCAGATTTATATATTGTGGAATAGGCAATTACTGAGTTGATTACTCCAATAAGTTCTCTTACATTGGTTTTAGCTTCTGCAGCTAAGAAATCAAGCATATCTTCTGTAAGAACAATTCCGTCTCTGCTTAATTTATCAACAATAATTTTTCTTCTGGTATCAAGATCCGGAGATTTGATCTCTGCTGAAAGTCCCCATTTAAAGCGGGAAACAATTCTATCCTGAATATCCATAATATCTACAGGTGCCTTATCAGAAGTCAGAATGATCTGCTTTCCATTTTGATGTAAATAATCAAAAATATGGAAGAAACTATCTTGAGTAGCTGATTTCCCAGAAAGAAACTGAATATCATCAATAATTAAAACATCTACCATTTGGTAAAAGTTTGCAAACTCAGTTTGTTTATGAGCTTTAGCTGCCGATATAAACTGCTGAATAAATTTTTCAGAAGACAGATAAAGTACTACTTTATCCGGAAACTGGCTTTTAACTTCCAAACCTACTGCTTGTCCTAAGTGGGTTTTCCCTACCCCATATCCACCATATAAAAATAATGGATTAAAAGCTGTTGCTCCAGGTCTTTTTGCAATAGATCTTGCTACTGTAGCTGCAAATTTATTACTCTCTCCTTCTACGTAATTATCAAAAGAAAAATCTGATTTCAGATTAGAATCTATATTTACTTTTTTAATTCCGGGTACTACAAAAGGATTAACAATATTGGATGAAAAACCCTGCGGCATTGTTTCCTGCATTTTCGGAGTAGGAACACTCTTTCCTTTCATGTTCATTGTAACGGGTTTTTCTAAACCATTAGGCTTATTTTCCATTACTGAATACCATAATTTAACTCCTTTTCCTATATTTTTCTTCAGGGCAGCAGAAAGTAAAGATAGGTAATTATCTTCTATATATTCCTTGTAAAAATCACTCGGCACCATTAATGTAAGATTGTTGTCAACCAAAGAGATTGGCTGCACTTTATCAAACAGTAAGTCGAAAGACTTTTCAAGTTTTTTCAAATCAGAATTATCTTCAGCTGCGTTAAGATTGTCACGCATAAACTGAAGGCACTTCTGCCATATCATCATTAAATTTTCATCCATATTTATGCCCCGATTAATTCTTTAGTTAGTACTGTGTTTAGAAGGAAGACAAAGGTCTAATTTTTTATTTTCAAAAAAAAATATTGCAGGTATTGATTATTTAAAAATATATTTGTATGTATAATTTGAGACCCAAAATGATACATACAAAACACTCAATACGAGTACGTTACGCCGAAACAGACCCAATGAAATATGTATACTACGGCAACTATGCAGCGTATTTCGAAATTGGCCGAGTTGAGCTATTTCGAGCCATAGGAATATCATATGATGAAATTGAAAATCAAGGAATTTGGTTACCAGTTTCTGATTATAAAATTAAGTATTTAAAACCAGCTTTATATGATCAAAAATTAGAAATTCATACATATATAAAAAAAATACCTGGAGTAAGAATAGAATTTGATTATGAAATCTATAATGAAGAGGGTATAAAAATCACGGAAGCCTCCACTACTCTGTTTTTTTTAGATTCAAAGACCAATAAAATCATCAAATGCCCAGATTATCTTCTAAAGCTTATTGAAGAAAACTGGAAAACAGAATGATAATATGTTGCATAATTAGCCATGAGATTCTTTATTAAAATAAATAATTTCTTTCCTTTGCTAAACATTAATTTTAGATTTTAATCAAATAGATACATGAAGATTGCATTTCTAGGTCCACACGCGAGCTTTACTCAGCTTGCAACTACACAGCTTTTTCCAAACGAAGATCTTTTACCACAGGCTAATATTTTAGACTGTTTTACTGCAGTAGAAAACGGAGATGTTGATAAAGCTGTAGTTCCTTTGGAAAACTCCATAGAAGGTACAGTTTCTATGACATTGGATTATTTATATAAAACTCCGTCTATAAAAATTGAAGCTGAGGCTGTAATGCCTATAGCCCACCATTTAATGATTCATCCTGATAACAATATTGAAGATATTGAGAGGATTTATTCTCATCCACAGGCTTTAGCACAAAGTTTTCACTTTTTAGATACTCATTATAAAAACGTCCCAAGGCAAGACTTTTCTTCCACTGCGGCGGCGGCTAAATATGTTTCCGAAAATCCAGAAAATAAGATTGCGGCTGTTGCCAATCAGTTTGCGGCTAATCTTTATGGTTTAGAGATCATCAACCGAAATATTCAGGATTTCGAACAGAATCATACCCGCTTCATTGTTATTTCTAAAGAAGGACATTTTTATAAAAATGAAAACCTTGAGATTCTGGGAGAAAAGTCCGGACTCTTAGTTACCCTTCCGGAAGATCATGCAGGAGGTTTACATCAGGTACTCTCTGTATTTGCATGGCGAAAAATGAACCTCAGTAAAATTGAATCAAGAACTTTAAAAACCGGACTTGGAAATTATTTTTTCTACATCAATGTAGCAGGAGAATGGCAACCAATTTTGCATGAAAATGCAATACTAGAGCTGGAATCCATACAAGCAACAGTTGACTTTTTAGGCAATTACAAGGAGTTTCTTTTGGAAAGCTAATTTCACACTTTAATAAAATCATGTAATAATGGCATTATGATGCATTAATGTCACTATTTTAAGCAAAAGCTGTCACATTTCGTGACAGCTTTTTTTTATGTTAACAAAAAATTATTCAACTAAAAGGGATTTATTAGAATTATTTCATTATCTTTAATCCAAAAATAATTTAAGTATAAACACTCATAGTATAAATACGTAATAATATCTTAAATATAATTTATAAATTGTTAAAAATTTTTGACAAACGATAGATTAATATTATATAATATATAACACGCAGGCATAATTTTTGCTGTATAACAACAAAACTAACTAGAGTCAACCATAACAATTTAAACTTTTATAACATGAAAACTAAAATTTCCACTCTAATTCTATCTTTGATAGCAGTTCAGGCATTTTCACAGGTAGGAATCAACACAACAACACCAGCAGCTACCCTAGACGTAAACGGAGACGTGAAAGTAAGAACGGTTCCTACGACGGCAACGACAACAGGGTACAACGTATTAATGTACAATACAGCATCATCAGAAGTTGAACAAGCGAATCCTGCATTATTGGCCAGTGCTTCCAGTACTAACCCAACTCTTTATGCAGCAAAGAAGACAGCTGGGATCAGTTTATTAAGCTTAGGATTATTTCCTAGTGGATTCAGAGCAGTAAATTTCCTTAACGCTGAAAGAACACTTGGTAGTGCTGCATTATTCTCGGATACTGACAACACGTATACAATTCCATCAGATGGGGTTTATGCAATTGGGTTTACGTTCCGTTACGGTACCGGATTACAGGCTTCGATATTAGCAAACTCTCCTGGAGTAGGGATCGTAAGAACAAGAGCAGGTGTAGCTACAACAATAGATAGCCGTGCCTTCAGTGGTGCCAACTTAATTTTATTAAGCTTAACAATTTCAGAATCTAGCTTGAACTCGCTGTATTCTTTACAAACCGGAGATAAAATTTCATTCGGACTTGTTGGATCATCAGTTCTTGACGTAGGTTTATTAGGATCAAGTGTTGCTTCATTCTACATTTACAAAGTGTCTAACTAAGACTTTTATTTAATTTAATCACTATACACCTTTAATCCATCATATGCAGATATGATGGATTAATTGTTTATAACCAATCATACCAAACATTTATCTATATTTGATTAAACAAATGAAAGTATGGCAGAAAATTTCCTAATTATTATGTGTATTGTATTGGTTATAGTTATTTACAACCAACTGAATAATAAAATACGGAAACTTGAAGACAGGATTTCAGATCTGGAGAAGAATAGCAATACTGAAACAAAAACTTATACAAAAGAAGAACAAAAACTTTCTCCACAAATAGCTGCATCTTCGGAAATCCAACAGGAACCGCAATTACTTTCAAACGAAGAAAAAACTGTTCAATCCGAAGTTTTTCCAACAGATAACCAAAAAGACTGGCTTGAACCTATTTTCATTTTTTTCAAACAAAATATCTTAGCCATTATTGGAATTTTCACTCTTGTTCTCGGAATAGGTTATTTTGTAAAATATGCAATTGATAAAAACTGGATCGGCGAAATTGCAAGAGCTGGTATTGGATTTTCTATAGGTTCTGTCATCATTATTACTGGTCATTTTTTAAGAAAAAACTACACGATCTTTTCATCCATTATTCTAGGTGGTGGCATTGCGATCTTATATTTTACGACTACCATAGCATTCCGGGAGTATCATTTGTTTGCTCAAAATACAGCTTTCATAATTACATGCTGTATTACCTTACTCTCCATTATTCTTTCTTATTATTATAAAAGTGAAGTCCTTATTATTTTCTCATTATTCGGAGGGTTTTTAGCTCCATTAATGATAAGTACGGGTCAGAGCAACTATTTGTTTTTATTCACGTACATCTCTGTTTTAAATATTGGAATGCTGATCATTACATTCTTAAAACACTGGAAAAGTGTTGGCGGAATCGCTTTCTTTTTCACTCATCTTTATTTATTATACTGGATTGTAGAAAAGCCTGAAATACTTAGCGTTTATTTCTACCTTATCAGTTATGTGATCTTCTATGCATTTGCATTACTGAATTATATAAAGAAAAATATTCTTTCTTCTCTTGATATTGTATTGCTGGTACTGGTAAATTTCTTTAGTACATTAAGTCTGATCTATATTTTTAATAAGCTTGGATATGAACCTGTAATAATTTTCCCTCTTATTTTTGCTGTTATTAATGGTTTCTTATTATTTAAAGAATACACAAAGAAAAACTTTGGAAGTCATTATTCAGTTTTTGCCGGAATCACAGTAAGTCTTATCACAATTGCCGTCGCTTTACAATTTAAAACTCATTTAATTACCAGTATTTGGGCAATTGAGGCTACACTACTTCTTTTCATATGGAAAAAAACAAAACTCAATATTTTCAAAATATTCTTTTATATCCTTTTTCCATTGGTTATAATCGCTCAGATCATTACATGGTCACAATATTTCACTTTAAAAAATCTTACTTTATTTTTCAACCCTGTTTTTCTTACAAGCTTTATTACCATTATCACAACACTTGCTAATTTAGTTTTACTAAAAAAATTACCAGGAAAAGATTCGTCTGAAAACAACTTCTTCGAAAATGTATTCAAATTATTAAGCTATGCTATTATTTACTTTGCATTGCTATTTGAGCTGATTTATCAAGTATCTGAAAGACCTTTTGTAATAATAGCCAGTTTAGGATTATTATTAAGTCTGTATTACATCATTATTCTATTATTATTAAGTAAGAAGCTGGAAATAAACAAGCTGTTTGATACAGGGTTAATATATATTTTCTTAGTACTTACCGTTATTCATGTTTCATCATGTGGTTCAGAACTGATTATCTCCATTCTATTAAAAGAGTCGTCAATTACCTTTTATGGCATTTACCTCTTATATCTGATTCCTTTTATTTATCTGTATTGGAAACGCTTCCCAACCTTAGATTTTTTAAGAACAAAAATTGCATATTGGTTGGCGGCATGTGCTTTGGTTATCGTTATCAGTTGTGAACTTTATCACCTATATATCTTAGGAAATGCGGTAGATTTTTCAAAACTTTATGAACTTCAAAAACACTTTAGTATTTTATATTTACCGATCATCTGGGCTATTCTCGCAAGTATCTTTATTTATGTTGGACTAAAAAAAGACAATTCCGAATTTAGTAGAATTGGGTTTGTTCTGATAGGTATCATGGTAGTAAAACTCTATGCATATGACGTATGGCAGATGGACAATATCTCCAGGATCATTGCATTTATCTTATTAGGAGTCATTTTATTAGTAAGTTCATTTATGTTCCAGAGATTAAAAAATATGATTAAAAATCTTGTTGATAAAAAGGAAGAAACTGATGAAAGTAAAAATTTAGAATCGTAATAAAATTCATTATTTATACATAATTTTTAATTTACACCAATTTCCTTTTCAGATTTTATTAAAAATACTTATATTTAACAAGTTTTTAATAGTTACCTTATTCTATAGATTATGAAAAAAATCCTCTATTCTTTCTTACTATTCTCTTCGGCTTGTTTATTTGGTCAGAAGAACCCTGCTACTAAATTTGCTGTGGCAAATGATATTGTTGGAACAGTAGATATGTTCAATACTAAAAAAGATTTCGTTCAAAGCATGAATCTTTATAAAACTCCAGCTAACTTACCACAGAATCTTAAAAAATTCGGCTATATCGCGGAAAATGGATTAGCAGAAGTTAAGATTAAAAAAGGTTATGAAAATCTGGATAGATTAACGCTTGGAGAGCTTAACACTTTAAACAATCTACCGAAAGAAACTCCTGTAATGATTGAAGGGTATGAATTCACTAATATGGATACACGTGTCTTTGGTGATATTTTAGCAAAAGTTGAAGTAAAGGACTATAATGGTAAAAAATCATTGTTCGTTACAACTACTAAAAAATAAGAACTGATTTTAAAATATAATTAAAAAGGATACTCACCCGAGTATCCTTTTATTTTTAGTATTTATCATTCCATTTTTTCTTAAGCTCTTCATGAATCTTTTTTTCTGTGGCGTTATTTCCGGGTTCATATAACTTCATGTCTTTGATTTCTTCCGGAAGAAAATCCTGCTCTACAAAGCTTCCTTCATAAGAATGGGCATATTTATAATCTTTACCATAATCGAGATCTTTCATAAGTTTCGTAGGTGCATTTCTAAGATGTAGAGGCACAGGAAGGTTTCCTGTTTTTTTAACCAAAGCTAGCGCTTCATTAATAGCCATATAAGTGGAATTACTTTTAGGCGAAACGGCTAGATATACCGCTGTCTCACTCAAAATAATCCTCGATTCCGGATTACCAATTACATTTACTGCCTGAAAACAATTATTGGCAATCACCAATGCATTCGGATTCGCCAGACCAATATCTTCAGCAGCAAGAATTAACATTCTTCTGGCAATAAATTTAATATCCTCACCCCCCGCAATCATTCTTGCTAACCAATATACTGCTCCATTAGGATCTCCACCACGCATAGATTTTATAAAAGCAGAAATAATATCATAATGCTGCTCTCCATTTTTATCATACAGAGCCATAGTCTCCTGCAGAACAGCAAGAACATCTTCATTCAGAATTTCTTTCGTTTCAGAGTTTTTATACTGACCTAAAACCAGTTCTACAGAATTTATAAGCTTTCTTGCATCACCTCCGGAATACTGGATAAATGCTTCTTTTTCTAATATCTTAAATTCGGTTTTCTCTTCCTCATTGTATCTTTCTGATGCAATATCAACAAGCTCTTCCAATTTTTCATAACTCAGAGCCTTTAAAATATAGACCTGACTTCTTGAAAGTAAAGCAGAAACTACTTCGAAACTGGGGTTTTCTGTAGTAGCACCAATTAATACAATCCATCCTTTTTCTACAGCATGCAACAAAGAATCCTGTTGCGATTTATTAAATCGGTGAATTTCATCAATAAATAAAATAGGAGATTTTCCAGAAAACAGATTCTGTTTTTTAGCTTCATCTATCACATCCCTAACATCCTTTACACCTGATGAAACAGCGGAAAGTTTATAAAATTTCCGACCTGATTTTTCAGAAATTATCTCAGCCAATGTTGTTTTTCCTGTTCCCGGCGGTCCCCACAAAATAAGAGAATTCAAAGCATCATTCTCGATCATTTTTTTTATCGTTCCCTTATCTCCGGTAAGATGCTCCTGCCCTAGAACTTCATTTAAAGTTTTAGGTCTTAATTTTTCAGCTAATGGAATATTTTGATTCAAGATATTTTACAATTTTTGTTTGAATGTTTCAGTTTTAAAAGCCTGAAACTTCTAACAAATTTA
This sequence comes from Chryseobacterium sp. FW101-FHT12H09, assembly GCF_058790395.1. Lineage (NCBI taxonomy): Bacteria > Pseudomonadati > Bacteroidota > Flavobacteriia > Flavobacteriales > Weeksellaceae > Chryseobacterium > Chryseobacterium sp. FW101-FHT12H09. The sequence goes on from NZ_JBYTCP010000001.1 coordinate 366,768, forward strand.
AACTAATTTTCATTTTTTTACCCTATTTTTGCACTGTTTTGAAATTAACAATCAATAAAATCATTACTTTTCCTTTGGTAATTTTAATTAAATTTTACCAATGGTTTATCTCGCCCTTACTTCCTAAAAACTGCCGTTATGAACCCACATGCTCACATTATATGGTGGAATCATTGCAGGTTCATGGTATTTTTAAAGGTTTCTGGTTAGGTATAAAAAGAATTTCAAAATGTCATCCTTGGGGAGGAAGTGGATATGATCCTGTTCCCCCAAAGAAATAAAAAATTCAATATAAACTATCAAAAAAATAGAAATGAGTAATATTTTTTTCAGAATTCACCTTGTCGCATTTGCATTCATTACCCAATGTCTTTTTGCACAGGAATACCCGGGAGGTCTATCAGACGGAACTTTAAAAGTGAATTCTACCGAAATTCCCGTAAAAATCTATTCAACAACTGAAGTAGTGAATTTAAGCTCTTTTGTTGATCAGCCGATTAGCAATAATGTTCTGGTAATTCTGAATAAATCAAACTTTGAGCCTGCTTATTATGATTCCAGCTCTCTAATTCTGATCAAATATAAGAATGCTAATTATCAATTTTTTGATAAACACTTCAAGCTGATAAATACTGCTATTACTAAGGAAAATATAGAAACTTTAAAATATGCTGTAAAATCAAGCAAACCAATTACAGCTGCTGATCAAGTTGAGCTGAAAACTCCTTTTAAAATATGGGATCCTTCAAATGGAATTCAGTTAGGTCCGATTACACTTCATTTCTATAGTCTGATGTTCATTTTTGCTTTTGGACTTGGCTATATTATAATGGCAAGAATCTTCAAAATTGATAATGTTAATATAAAATATTTAGAACCTCTTTTTACATGGACTTTAATAGGAACTATTCTGGGTGCAAGATTAGGGCACGTTATTTTCTATCAGCCGGAATTATTTAAAGAAGATTTCTGGAGTGTATTTTTACCAATTAGCACTAAAAATGGCTTGAAATTCACGGGTTTTTCAGGATTGGCAAGTCATGGTGCAACTATTGCATTGATCTTTACTACACTTTATTATTCATTTAAAATTATCAAAAAGAATCCATTTTGGGTATATGACAGAATAGGTATTGTGGTTGCTTTAGGAGGTGCCTTTGTAAGAATGGGTAACTTTTTCAATTCAGAGATCGTAGGCAAGCCTGTTGATCCTAACTCACCATTTGCTTTACTTTTCCCACAACAAAGCAGTGAATATGGTATTACAGTTCCGCGTTATCCTACACAGCTATTTGAAGCATTTGGTTACGTTTGCCTGTTCATCTTATTATGGGTTCTGTATAAGAAAACAGATAAAAAATACCAACAAGGATGGTTATTCGGATTGTTCTTTATCATTCTTTGGGCTGTCAGATTCTTTGTAGAATTTTTAAAAGAACCTCAGGGAGACGAATTTATCCAGATTGGAGGTTTAAATACGGGACAGGTACTTTCTATTCCATTTATGATTGCAGGAGTTGTGATCATGATCATCTCTAGGAAATTTAAAATTACTCCGGAGCAAAATGCTAAACCAGAATAAAATTATTTTCCAATAATATATAAAGCCACAATTAAATTGTGGCTTTTTTTGTAGATCAACTCAAATCAATAGAATACTATAACCTATAATTTACGAGCAATTTTCTTATTAATCCTCTCAAACACATTACCAAATTCATTGATAAGGTCAGTTGGAAGCATTGATTCTTTAGAATATTTTTCAGCCGCATAATCGGCAGCCTTTCCATGTAACCATACCCCAAAAATAGCAGCTTCTTCCTCAGAATATCCTTGTGCCAATAAGGACGTTAGAACTCCTGTCAGAACATCACCACTTCCGCCCTTAGCTAAACCTGCATTTCCGGTAATATTGTAATATACATTTCCTTCCGGAGTAATTATTTGGGCGTGATGATCTTTCAAAACAATATAAATGTGAAATTCATTCGCTTTCTTGCGAGCCAATTCCAACCTTTCAAAAGAATTTTCAGTAGCTCCAAATAGTCTTTCAAATTCTTTCGGATGAGGTGTGATAATTGTATTTTGCGGAATAAGCTTTAAGTTCTTTTTATTTTCTGAAATAATATTCAAGGCATCTGCGTCTAAAACCAACGGCTTAGAATGTTCTTTTAGAAATTGTAAAAAGCTTTTTTGAGTTTCTTCACCTGTACCTATACCAGGACCTATACCACAAAATGAATTTTCATCAATCTCAAAATTATCAATATATTGATCCCCTCCTTTTATAAACATTGCTTCGGGGCATGAAGTCTGCAAAATATTGTATCCACAGTCCGGAGCAAGACTAAAAGTAAGTCCAGCACCTGTTTTCAAAGCAGCTGTTGTTGAAAGTACTGCGGCTCCCATTTTTCCATAACTTCCGGCAACAATAGTTACTTTTCCGTAGGTCCCTTTATGAGAGAACTCAAGCCTAGGTTTAAAGACCCCTTTGATTAGGTCATCATCAATGACAAAATCAGAAGTTTCTGCGGTCGTGATATAATCTTTATTTAAGTCAATATTTAAAACTTCAACTTTTCCTGTAAACTTTCCACTTTCGGGATGTAGAAAACTCTTCTTCCAGAATTGAAAGCTCAATGTGTAATCCGCCTTAAAAACAGAAGAGTTATCATCAGAAATTCCATCAGCAAATAATCCGGAAGGGACATCAATAGAGATTTTAACGGTATTAATTGTATTTAAATAATCAATAAGATCTTTAAATTCACTGTCGAGAACTCTAGATAAACCGGTTCCAAAAAGAGCATCAATGATAAGAGTTTCATGATCGAAACTGTATTGATCAACTTCGTCAAATTTCTTAACTGAAATTCCTGACACCCCTTCTAATCTTTCAAAATTAACCTGGGCATCATCAGAAAATTTTGATTTTGGATTGCTCACAAACACATCTACATCAAAGCCTTCAGTATGCAGTAATCTTGCTATAGCAAACCCATCTCCACCATTATTTCCGTTTCCACAGAAGATCACAAACTTTTTATGACTTTTACAGTGTTCTGATATCCAGTGTGCACATGATTGGGCGGCACGCTCCATTAATTTTATAGATGAAATGTGATCATTCAGTATTGTAAATTGGTCACACTCCCTTATTTGCTCCTTCGTAAATATTTTCATTTCATATTAGTATGCGACTAATTTATAATATTTTTTAATAATGTAAAGGTCATTATCCTACATTCATTTTATTTAAAAAGAATATAAATAAATATCCCACAAAAGCGAAAAAAATAACAATTTTATTTATATTTGTGTTATACACAACTTTAAAAAAATAAATTATGGGATTTGTAAAAGAATTTAAAGAATTTGCAGTCAAAGGCAATGTCATTGATCTTGCAGTAGGGGTGATTATTGGTGCAGCTTTTGGAAAAATTGTTTCATCATTTGTAGAAGATGTAATTACACCTCTTTTACTTAATCCAGCTATGAAAGCTGCAGGTGCTGACAATATCAAAACATTGGCCTGGAATGGTGTTACTTATGGTAACTTTTTAGCTGCAGTCATTAACTTTTTATGTATTGCCTTGGTTTTATTTATGATGATTAAAGGAATTAACAAAATATCAAAACCAAAGGAAGAACCTGCTCCTGCGGGACCCACTGATGATCAAAAATTATTAATGGAAATCAGAGATTTGCTAAAAAATAAAAATAACATATAATAGAAAAACACCTCAATTGAGGTGTTTCTTTTTATTTTAATAATTCCTAAATAAATTAGTGAATCTGTAGTATACTTGAAATTTGTTCTGCTAAGGAAAGACCAATTCTATCCTGAGCTTCTAATGTTGATGCTCCCGTGTGTGGAGTTAAAGAGATTTTTGAATGGTTAAGGATTTCTTTAGAAGGCGTCGGTTCATTAATGAAAACGTCTAATCCGGCAAATTTCACTTTTCCTGAATTCAATGCTTCGATTAAAGCAGCTTCATCAATTACTCCACCTCTGGAACAGTTAACAATCGCTACTCCATCTTTCATGATTTCAAACTCATTCTTTCCTATCATATACCCTTCTTTTTGAGCAGGAACGTGTAATGTAATAAAATCTGAGTGCTTTAAAACCTCTTGCAAAGGTTCAGTTTCAATATCTACATTGATGAACTGGTTATTATAGAATTTTACTTTAATACTGGCGCGTCCCACGTTATTATCAGCCGCAATTACCCTCATCCCAAGACCTAAAGCAATTCTTGCAACTTCCTGTCCGATTCGTCCCATACCAACGATTCCAATCGTTTTTCCTCTTAGTTCAATTCCCTCAGCATATGCTTTCTTAAGGCCTGCAAATTCGGTATCACCTACTAAAGGCATTTTTCTGTTGGAATCCTGTAAAAATCTTGCTCCAGAAAACAAATGTGCAAATACTAATTCAGCAACTGATTCTGATGAAGCAGAAGGTGTATTAATCACATGAATCCCTTTCTCTCTTGCATAATCTACATCAATATTATCCATACCAACACCTCCTCTACCAATAATTTCAATAGATGGGCAGTTATCGATAATATCTTTCCTTACCTGAGTTGCACTACGAACCAGTAAAGTGCGGATCTTATGTTCATTAATATAATCTACCAAAAACTCCTGTGGAACTTTCGCTGTGATTACTTCAAACCCCTTTTCAGTTAATGCATCAATTCCAGATTGATCCAGACCGTCATTTGCTAAAACTTTCATAAATACAGTTTATATTTAAAGTGAAAAGATTTAAAAATTAAAAAATCAAGTGTATTACTTTTTCGTTTAATCTTTAAATCTTTGAATTATATTTTTTAATCTTCTTTGAAAACTTCAATGGTCACTTGCTTTTCTACCAAATCTGTAAACTTCCCTTTATACCTTGTAGCTCGCACCAAGTGGTTATCGATCCAGTGATAATTGCCACCTCTCGGCTTTCCACATAAAACACTATGATATTTAAATCCGTGTTTATCCAGCCAATCTATTGTAATTTGTTTTAAATTTTCAGTACGTGAAGTAAAGAAACAGATCTGATGTCCTTCATCATACCACTTGTTTACCGTTTCCAAAGCATCTGGATAAGGCTCACAAGTAACCATTCTTTCAGGTTCTTCGTTAGGAACATCGTCTGTAATTGTTCCATCAATATCTATTAAATAGTTTTTTACTCCGTCCTTAAGTATTGGACTTATGTGTTCGATATATTCTAGCTCCATCATAAAAATTTGAATTACAAAGTTACAATTTTTACGGTGAAGACTATTGTTAAACTTGATTTATATTGAATTTAAACCATTATAATCGCTATTCAATGAATAAAATAAACAATATTACTACTGATTTCATAATTTTGATTGAAATTTTTCTGTTATGGCTCAATTCAATTCCCGGAAATAACCTCAATTTTAAAGTTATTTCCGGGAATTATGCAAACAATTAATATCATCTAGAATTTTTCTCCTAAACTAATTCTTAAACGGTTCAAAGCGTTCATCAAAGAAATACTGGAGGTAAGTTCTACAATTTCTTTCTCAGAAAATTTTGACTTTAATTCTCTTAGTAAGGGATCAATGTCTTCTGTTAAACCCGTTACGGCATCTGCCCATCTTAAGACTAAGAGTTGTTTATCATTGAATGATATGGAATGTTTATATCCTGGTATTTTATCAATTAAAGATTGTTCAATTCCCATTTCTCTCAATTCAGCAGAATGAAAACTACAACAATAAGCACATCCATTTAATTGAGATATTCTTAGTTCAGCCAATGCAATAAGCTGATTATCAATTTCAGAATTTCTAATACTTGAATGAGCCTGATATAAATGCCCTACCGTTTGCTTTGCAATACTTTTATAATCCATCTTTTTTTTACAAAATTATAGAGATTCCTGCCTTTGAAAGGGTATAAAAAAGAGAACATTGAGTACAAATAAAAGATTTACTTTTGTACGATCTAATCAATGTTGAGATGGACCATATACGAGAGCTTATTGAAATAGAAATAATAGAATTATCAGAATGGAAAGATCGTTTTCGTAAAAATAGTTTCTTTGAATTGGTATTTATACTTGATGGAAAAGGAATACAAAGTATTGAATATAAAACCCAGGATTACAAGCCGAATGATTTTTTTCTTCTACCCTATTCAGAGTGTCACGCATATGAGATTATTGAACCCACAAAGTTTTTATTTATTCGGTTTACAGAACATTATTTTAAAAATCTTAAAAACACGAAGATCAATTATTCCCTGTGGTATAGCAAACTAAACTATATTATCGGATTTTATAACTTCAGTCTGGGACTTCCTTTTAACAATATCAAAGAAAGAGATCAGGTAAAAAGATTGTTTGAAATAATTGCTAATGAAAAGGATCAGGCTTCAGAATATTCAGAAACACTGATAGCCAATTCACTTTCATCCATACTAACAATAATAAGTTCAAAATTAATCAGCGAAAAAGAAAAAGGTGATCATAAATTTTCAGAGATCATTCAACATATCAATCAAAATATCATCAATGAAGATCAATTATCCATTGCCTATCTTTCTGAAAAATTTAATATTTCCAATAAATATTTCAGTGAGTATTTTCGAAGGAAATCTGATGAATCACTAAAGGAATATATTCAGAAAACAAGGCTGCAGATAGCAGTTAACAGGATAAAATACACCCAAAATCCTTTGCAGGAGATTGCTTGGAGTTTAGGTTTTACAGATGGGAGCCATTTAAATAAAACTTTAAAAAAGCATTTTGGACTCTCTTCATCTGCATTAAGAAAAGAGGAAAAGTAGCAGTACGTTCAATGAGTTCTTAAATTTCACTATTTCTCTTTGTAGTTCACTCTTATATGATGTTTTACCAAAAATTTCCAAAATACATTTATTAAACTTACATTTGTAGGAATGGAAGAATTGGTAGTCTTAGTAAATCACGACGACGATGTTTTAGGTTTGATGGAAAAACAGCAGGCTCACGTTAACGGCTTGCTACACCGTGCTTTTTCAGTATTTTTATTTAATGATAAAGGAGAGATGCTTTTGCAAAAAAGAGCTTCTAAAAAATATCATTCTCCTAACCAATGGACCAATGCCGTATGCTCACATCCAAGAAATGGTGAAAGCTATTTGGAAGGTGCAAAACGTAGAGTAAAAGAAGAATTAGGAATAGAAACTGAGCTTTCAGAAAAATTCAACTTTATTTATAAAGCTGATGTTGGTGGTGGGCTATGGGAGCATGAATTAGATCATGTATTTGTAGGAAATTATGGTGCTGATTTTAATTTAAATAAAGAAGAAGTTGACGAGGTAAGGTATATTTCCATGAATGACCTGGACAAGGAGATCCTCGAAAATCCAACAAATTTCACAGAATGGTTTAAGATCATTCTGGAAGAATATAAACATCATTTTTAGATGAAAAAGAACCTGATAGTAGTAATTACATGTATGCTTGGATGCCTTTCATTTGCTCAGAAAGCAAACACTTATGAAAGTGCCAACTATTCAATTAATGTTCCCGAAGGATGGAAATCAACCAATGACGAGGGCATTGTAAATGTTTTTCCAACCAATGAGATCGGAGCCATCACTATTTCAGAGTATCACGATCTTAATATTCCAAAGGAAGAAACAAAAAAATTCATCCTTGCTCTTTATAAATCCAAGGACGAAGAAAGTAAAATAAAAGCCAGCAAAGGTAAGAAAGGATATACTGAATACCTTTATGAGTATTTTGATGAACATGATAAATTGTTCTGGATCACCAAAGTTTTTCAAAAGGACAAAAACCTGTTTCTTATATCCATAAATTGTGGACAAAAATATTGGAACGGTAATTATATGAACCTTTTCAACGAGACTTTCAATAGTTTTAAAATAAAGTAATAGAAATAAATATGAAGAAAACAGCCTTGTACGACAAACACGTTTCTTTAGGAGCGAAAATAGTACCTTTCGCAGGCTTCGAAATGCCTGTACAATATTCCGGAGTTACGGAAGAACATTTTGCAGTAAGAGAAAAAGCGGGAATATTCGATGTTTCTCACATGGGACAATTTTTTATTGAAGGACCTGGTTCTAAAGAGCTTTTACAATTCGTTACGACAAACAATGTAGATGCTTTGGAAAAAGGAAAAGCTCAATATTCTTGTCTTCCTAATGAAGATGGTGGAATTGTAGATGATCTTATCGTTTATCAAATGGACGATGAAAAATATTTCGTGGTTGTAAACGCTTCAAACATAGATAAAGACTGGAATCATATTTCAAAATACAACACTTTTGGTGCTAAAATGACCAATGCTTCTGATGATATGTCTCTTTTAGCAATCCAAGGTCCTAATGCTACAGCAATTCTTCAAAAGTTAACTGATGTAAACCTATCTGAGATTCCTTATTACAATTTCACTGTAGGATCTATAGCAGGAATAAATGACGTTATTATTTCGAATACAGGTTACACTGGAAGCGGAGGATTTGAAATTTATTTCAAAAATGAAAATGCTGTAACACTTTGGGATGCAATAATCAAAGCTGGAGAAGCAGAAGGAATCATCCCTTGTGGATTAGCTGCCAGAGATACTTTAAGACTTGAAAAAGGATTCTGTCTGTATGGAAATGATATCGATGATACTACTTCTCCTATTGAAGCTGGCTTAGGATGGATCACAAAGTTTGATAAGGATTTTATTTCTAAAGATACTTTTGCAAAACAAAAAGAGGAAGGGGTTACCAGAAAATTAGTAGCCTTTGAACTTCAGGACAAAGGGGTACCAAGACATGATTACCCTGTGGTAGATGCCGAAGGAAATGTTATTGGAAAAGTAACATCCGGAACACAATCTCCAATGAAAAAAATTGGGTTGGGATTAGCTTATGTTGCTAAACCACACTTTAAATTAGGTTCCGAGATCTTTATTCAGGTTAGAAACAAGAATATTCCTGCAAAAGTGGTGAAAGCTCCTTTTGTATAATTAAAATAATATTTTAAATAAAAACACCGTAGAATTGTTTCTACGGTGTTTTATTTTTAATGTTGGATCATTATATCCCTGCTCAGCATTACAAAGTAATACAGGCTGCTTCCACTGTACCGCAGATCAGTGAACAAATTTTGCTAAAAAGGTTTACTTTTCTATTAGCTAGAATTAAAAAGAAAAGAGACTGTAAACAATATAATCTCTTTCTAAATTATCTACATATACAGCAGAGTCTTCTATCTGGAGTACATACATCCCCAACTCCAGGTGTGTTAGAGACCACTCCGCCTCCACCGCCACATAAGAAGTCACAATTTGGGACCGGAGGTCTTACACCACCACTAATTTGTCTCAAGTCTGCTCTGCTTAAGCTTTTGATTTTTTGAACATTTGTAATCATGATAATATTTTTTTTGGTATTAACAAATATAGAGTTTTCACCTATACCATTTATATTCACTACAAAAATATTAATGCTAAATAACTGAAATAAAGGCTTATAAAACAAAATCGTTTATTTCGAAAGTTCAAAGAATTAATTATGCGGGAGCACCTTCCATCCATCTTCTCATCTGTACCCTGTGCGCTGGAGTTTCTTCTACTCCACCTGCTAAAACATCAAGTACTTTATCCCATAAACTCTTTTTCTTCGATTGAGATTCTTTCAGTTCATTATAAGCTTCTAAGTATTCTTTCTCATATTTGTAAGCCTCATCATCAGAATAATTCCAAGGAATATGCTTGAGAATATCATTCGTCAACATATCAATTTCTTCAGGTTTTAAAGCTTCCATCATCGCAAGCTTCAGCTTATAAGTCTCTGCTATTGACAAAATACGCCCAACGTTAGCTGAAATAATCTGCCATATATCTTCCCATTTTTGAAGATTTTCTTTGATAAAAATTACATTCCCAATCTTTTGTAATTCTTCTAAAGTATTGATTACAATTTCCCTATAATGATCATGAGTCTGCCAGATTTCCAACAGATTCGAGCAATCTTTATTTTTAAATTTATCTTCGAGACTTTGAAGGATACCCAGCAGTATAGAAGTGTTTTCTAACAATTTCGCTTTTTCATTGATCCATAAATTAATGACAATACTATCATTACTGGCAACTATTAATTTTCCGGCTTCAGAAATCTGCTTTGTTGCTTCATCATTACTGTCCTTTATTTCCTGGTTGCTCAATCTAATATCTACACTAAGCTTTCTTAAGCTTTGTACAGCTTTAATTACAGGATTAAATTCTTTTTCCATCATAACTTTATTTTTATTTGTGTTTTTATAATTATTGATGAAAAAAAATACTTAATACAGACTTTATAGCCTTAAAAGAATTAAGAAGGGAATTATTTTTTCATCATTGCGAACATACAAAAAAAATAAAATTCGAAATTTTGATTAAATTTCTATAGAAAAGCAAATATCCAGTAGATCTTACTGGATATTATTTAGTTTATATTTATTTATAGTCTAAAATATTTAAAATCAGAAATTAAATTTGCAATCAACTGTAATTTTAAGTTTTTATTAAAATTCGTGAATACAATTTTAATTTTATAAGTCAAACGATTACAATCAGTTAGCCTTAAAAAACTCTTTAAGATTCTCAACATTGGTCTTATCATTCCCTACAAAAATTTCTGTATCAGTAATAAAAACTGGACGTTTTAAAAATGTATAATGGTCCAATAATAAATTTTTGAAGTCATTTTCCTGTAAAGATTTTACATCTAATTCCCTTAATTTTATTTGAGTAGATTTTTTGCTGAACAACGCTTCATAAGATTTTGTCTTTTTATACATCTCAGCCAATTCTACTTCCGTAATTGGTTCTTTTTTAATTTCTCTAAGCTCCCAACCTGAGAGATCAAACTGTGCTAATATTTTTCTGCAGGTATCGCAGGTATTTAGATGGAATACTTTTTTCATCTTTTACTATGATTTTTAATTGTCCTAAAAAGCTTCTTGTAAGCTTTGATTCTTCAAAATTATGATTTAATCCAGGACTTTGAAAATTATTAAATATCTTTATTCAAATTTTATAAAAATGGAGAACAAGCCTATTACGTTTCAATTTATCTCGGAACCGTCAGATGTTAATTATGGAGGAAATGTTCACGGAGGAAGCGTGATGAAATGGATCGATCAGGCAGGCTATGCTTGTGCTACAACATGGAGTGGAAATTATTCGGTAACTGTTTATGTGGGTGGAATTCGTTTTTATGAACCTATTAAGATCGGAGAAATTGTAAAAGTAGAGGCCCAGGTAATTTATACGGGTTCTTCGAGTATGCATATTTCTATTAATGTATTTTCAAGAAATCTTAAACAGCCAACTTTTGATAAAAAAACACATTGTATTATTGTTTTTGTTGCTGTTGATGAAAATGGTAAAAAATTGCCTGTCAGAAAATGGATTCCTGAAACTGAAACTGAAAAGCAACAAGAGCAGTATGCTAAACGATTAATGGATCTTAGAACTCAGATTGAAGATGAGATGAAACCTTTTTTGTGACAAAATTCAAGCTCCGAGGTATGCGATTCATATGAATGAAGTTGAGAATGTGATGATAAGATACATGAAAAACGATATGTAATAATTATATATAATAAAACATCCTGCCCCTATCATGAAAAATATTCTAACATTATTTGCGGTACTTGTTATCGTTTTCTTGCAGTCTCAGACTCATCGCTTTATTTATGAACTCCAGTGTAAAATGGATTCTACGGAAACGGGCTATGAAAAGCTAAATATGATTCTGGATATTACCCCCAAAGAAGTTAAATTTTATGGGCAAAACCTGATGACTACAGATTCCTTAAATAAAAAATTTGGAATGAACTCCAGTCATACTGATATGTCCGGACAGGTTGTCAAGAGAAAAACTAATTCTTTTGATAATGAAAACTTCATTAATATAAAAGCCGGCTACTACTCATTTAAAACTACCGACAAGATTAACTGGAATATATCTGATGAAATCAAAAAGGTTGAGAATTATACTTTACAGAAAGCGACCACAAACTTTGGAGGAAGAAACTGGATCGCATGGTTTTGCAAAGATATTCCGTTTAATGAGGGACCTTTCAAATTTCGTGGATTGCCGGGATTAATTTTTGAATTATCAGATTCAAATAAAAATTTTATCTATCACCTTGTAAAGAGCGAGAAACTTACCGGAATATTCTCAACCGAAGATTTTCTGGAATCTAATTTCGGAAACAAAGCGATCCCTATTAATGAGAAGCAAAAACAGAAACTAATGTTGGAGTTTTACAATGACCCTTTTGCCTTTGAAAGAACGAATTTCAGTAAAACCAATACTAATCTGAATATCAACATCAATGGAAAAGAAATTCACACCGTAGATGAGCTCAACACGCAGACCAAAAGTATGCAGGAGGTCATAAAAAAATACAATAATCCGATTGAGATTAATAAGGCGATGCACTACAAAAATTAATATTAATTTCTATCTTTGTAACCGAAAAGGAAATGGTGTTCTTCCTTACCCAACCGCTTTACAAAAGCTGATGACGCCTGATTAATAGATTATCAACCGTAATTAATCAGGATTATTATGTCTAAAAATTCACGAACAGTAAACAAAAAAGTACGATTTCACTCAAGGTTTTTCTTTAGGAAATTTCCTGCAATTCCTTATATATTAAAATGGCTTTGCATCAGTATTATTATCGGAGCTGCTGCGGGAAGTGCATCTGCAGGTTTTCTAAAGTCGTTGGAATGGGCTACAGATTTTCGGGAAAATCATATTTGGATCATTGCTTTTCTGCCTGTTGCAGGATTTTTAATAGGCTTACTATATCATTACTTTGGACAGAATGTTGAAGCAGGTAATAATTTACTGATTGACACTATTCATGATCCCAAAGAAACCATTCCTTTCAAAATGGCTCCTTTTGTATACCTTGGAACAATAGTCACTCATTTTTTCGGAGGTTCAGCTGGTCGGGAAGGAACGGCAATACAAATGGCCGGGGCAATCGCAGATCAGCTCAGCAAACCTTTTAGATTAGATAAAACTGAAAGAAGGATCTTAATTATTTCTGCCATTGCTGCTGGTTTCGGTTCTGTTTTTGGAACTCCTTTAGCCGGAGCATTATTTGGTTTGGAAGTTTTTTTAATAGGAAGAATACGCTATAATGCCATCTTTCCGGCTTTTGCTTCTGCTATTTTTGCAGACTGGGTCACAAATCTCTGGCAGGCTAAACATACGCACTATCATATTGACCTTATTCCCAAACTTGAACTTTCGCCTATTCTCTATAGTATTTTGGCGGGAATCGCTTTTGGAATTTGTGCTGCAACGTTTAGTAAAATGATTCATTGGATCGGAACTATTTTTAAATCAAACATTAAATATCCTCCATTTCGTCCTATTGTAGGTGGTAGTATTGTTGCTATTGCCGTATTTGCAATTGGAACCACAAAATATATCGGTTTAGGGATTCCTACCATAGTTGAATCATTTAATACTCAACTTCCGGTTTATGATTTTGCTTTAAAAATGATTTTTACCATCATCACTCTAGCCGCCGGGTTTAAAGGTGGTGAAGTAACACCTTTATTCTTTATTGGCGCTACTCTGGGAAGTGCTTTATCATTATTTATGCCGCTTCCTGTAGGTCTTTTAGCGGGAATGGGGTTTGTAGCCGTCTTTGCTGGCGCCACGAATACTCCTTTAGCCTGTATGCTTATGGGTATAGAATTGTTTGGAGCTGAGTCCGGAATCTATATCGCAATTTCATGTATCGTTTCTTATTTATTATCCGGGCGAAATAGTATCTACCTCAAACAAAGAATTGGACAATCTAAGAATAGCAGATATGAGAGTGATCAGGACAAAAGCTTTTCTGATCTTTAATTAAAATTCTTATGATCAATTTAAGTAAGTTTGTGTATTCTAAATTTGCACTTTACAATGTTTGATTACAGACTCAAGGTTTTCTATACAGTTGCTTCAAGGCTGAGCTTTACAAGAGCGTCTGAGGAGTTGAATATCTCACAACCAGCAGTCACAAAACATATTAAAGAAATAGAAAATCAACTTAATACTAAATTATTTGACAGAAAAGGTACTTCTATTCAACTAACGCGCAGTGGAATCGTACTTTATGAATATGCAGAAAAAATTCGGAATATTTACAGAGATCTCGAGTTTGAAATTCATCAACTGAACTCAGAACATAAAGGAAAATTAATAATCGGGGCGAGTACAACAGTTGCCCAATATATTCTTCCTGAGATCCTCGCCAAATTTCATTCTTATTATCGGGATATAAAAATTGAACTGTTAATTTATAATACAGAAGTTATATCAACACTTTTAAAAGACGGCAAAATAGATCTGGGTATCATAGAAGGGGAATCTCAATCTGCTTATTTTAATTATGAAATCTTTAAAGCAGATGAGATTGTACTTGTGGCAAAAGCCAATCATCCACTGGTAAACAAAACTTTGAATCTAAAGAATCTATATACTATAGATTTAATTTTCCGGGAACAGGGTTCAGGAACACAGGAGTTTATTCAAAACCGCATAAAGGAAAAAGGAATTGATATTGAAAATCTTAATGTAATCATGCAATTAGGAAATAGTGAAAGTATTAAAAACTATTTATTACATTCAGACTGCATGGCTTTTTTATCCATCAGTACTGTTTTGAATGAATTGAAAAACAATACGTTAAGCATCATTGATATTAAAAATTTCAGTATCGAAAGAAATTTTCATTACATCCTTCCAAAAGGAGATCAATCTGAACTCATAAAACTCTTTTTAAAATTCATCAGTTATAACTAAAAGTTATCCAATATAACAAAATACGATTTACTTTGTAATTATAAATTGTAGAATTTTGAAGCATGAATTCAAAACTTTACAACACGATCGGTTTCATTCAAAATGAGAGCACAAAAAAAATAATTTTTATTGGATTAGCAATTGCTACCCTCATTCCATGGGTTTCATCACCAATTGCTTTAGCATTAGGGTTTATACTGGCGGTATTTTTAGGCAATCCGTTTGAAAAGTATCTTCATCAATACATCCATTTGCTGCTTCAGATATCAATTGTAGGTTTAGGCTTCGGATTGAAACTTAATGAAGCATTACAAGCTGGAAAAACAGGATTGATATTAACTGTTATCAGTATTTCAACGGTAATGATTTTAGGATACTTTTTAGGAAGAGTCTTTAAACTTGAAAAGCAATTAACCTATTTACTTTCAGTGGGAACTGCAATTTGTGGGGGAAGTGCTATAGCAGCTACCTCTCCTATTATTAAGCCTAGTACTAAGCAAATCTCCTTAGCATTGGCCATCGTTTTCACTTTAAATTCAATCGCTTTATTTGTTTATCCTGCTATTGGAAACGCTTTACACCTATCTCAGGAACAATTTGGATTGTGGTGCGCAATAGGCATTCATGATACCAGTTCTGTAGTAGGAGCAGCCAGTAAATTCGGAAATGAGGCATTAAAAATAGCAACAACTGTAAAACTGGCTCGTGCCTTGTGGATTATTCCTGTTTCTATAATCACTATGTTTATTTTTAAAAATAAAGAATCAAAAATTAAGATTCCATGGTTTATCGCGTACTTTATTCTGGCAATATTATTAAATACTTACATTCCATTTTTTGAAAACTTCAGCTCGATAATAACATCCATTTCAAAATCCGGACTAAATTTAACACTATTCCTAATTGGCTCTACCCTTTCACTACAGACATTAAAAACAATAGGTTTAAAACCACTAGCTGTAGCTATACTGTTATGGATTACAATAAGTATTGGAAGCTTATTATATATTATTCATTAAAAAGAACAAAAGCTCTTTGGATAACCAAAGGGCTTTTGCATATTAAATGTGGAAATGTTTATTTCTTATTGAAATAGTTCTTAGATCGCTGATTGATCACAAGTATATACTTGTGGACAAGCAATATACTGAATGCAGTATTTTGGACCGGTTACAGATCCTGAGCAACTGCATCCACATAAAGAAAGATCTGGATTACCTATACCACCTACGATGTTTTTAAGCTCTCCTTTGTTTAATTTCTTAGCGTTTTTAAAAATGTTGTTTGACATGTGATTTGATTTTGAGATTGAACAATATAGTTTAGTGATTTCAAATTTAAACAAATAATTAATATTCAAGGCATAGTTTTATGAAAAAATTCATAATTAATTTATATTCTAATAGTTATTAAATTAACTATATAAAAATCAATGCAATAAAATATTAAACACCTCATATTATTCGGTAAATTCAAGGTCTTTATTATGTGTTTCGGAAATAGTGATCGCAGAATAAAATGCAAGCCCAAAAACGACCAGTCCTACAATGGCAGCACTTATGATCACTGTGAAATTATGTTTAAGGAGATCAAATGCTAAGATCATTACAGGTACCAATCCTCTTACCATATTAGGAACCGTAGTGGTCGCTGTATTTCGGATATTGGTTCCGAACTGTTCTGCAGCCAGGGTTACAAACATAGCCCAATATCCTGTTCCCAATCCCAGCCATACACAGAAAATGTAATACTTGGTTTCTGTATTTGTATTTCCAAAAAGCATTATTACCACCCCAACTAAAGTGAAAGCAAGCATATAAAAAATGGCCATTTTTCTTGATTTCAAGAGGTGTGAAATAAATCCACTCATCAGATCGCCTATTGAGATCCCAACATAACCCCACATAATTGCTTTTCCTGGGTTTATTTCTTTTATCCCCATCTCAGGTGCAAACTGATTGGCTAAAACAGCAAGAATACCAATGCAATACCATGTTGGAAGGCCAACAGCAATACACTTAATATAACGTATAAAACGATCTTTATTGGTAAAAAAAGAAAGAAAGTTTCCCTTTGAAACGGTCGTTTTATGTTCAATGTTTTTATAAATACCAGATTCGGAGACACTTATCCTTAAAAATAAGAGCATAATACCTAAAACACCACCAATGATATAAGAAATATTCCAGCTTCCTGCCAGCTCCACAGTTAGTTGTGCAACTACAGCTCCCATTAATCCGAAGCCAGCAACAACAGATGTTCCAATTGCTCTCAGGCTTTTAGGAAGGCTCTCAGAAACCAGTGTAATTCCAGCTCCCAGCTCTCCAGCCAGTCCAATACCTGCAATGAATCTTAATCCTGCATATTGATATACCAAATGTTCTTTTGGAAAGTATGGCAAGAACCCGCAGGCTATATTTGCTAAAGAATAAACAAGAATAGAACCGAATAATACGGAAAGTCTTCCTTTTTTATCTCCAAAAATACCCCAGAAAACACCACCAATCAGCAAACCTATCATCTGACAATTTAGAATAAAGGTACCATCAACATCGGGATTTAGACCCAAAGCTTTTAAACTGGGAATTCTTACAATACCAAATAAAAGGAGGTCATAAATATCTACAAAATAGCCTAAGGCAGAAATAATTACCGGAATAGAGAAAATGTACTTCAGTTTTGAAGACATGGATAGTTCTTGCATTTTTAAATTTTGATAAAAATAAAAAACCTTTCAATTTCTTGAAAGGTTTTTATAGAATATCTTTATTAAATTATTATCTGGCAATATTCACAGCTCTCGTCTCTCTGATTACTGTTACTTTTACTTGTCCAGGATATGTTAATTCGTTCTGGATCTTTTCAGAAATGTCATAAGATAACTGAGAAGCGATCTCATCATTTACTTTTCCACTTTCAACCATTACTCTTAGCTCTCTCCCTGCCTGAATAGCATAAGCACTGGATACACCTTCAAAACTTAATGCTGCAGATTCAAGATCTTTCAGTCTTTGAATATAAGATTCCAATACCTGACGTCTCGCTCCTGGTCTTGCTCCTGAGATAGCATCGGCGACCTGAATAATCGGTGATAATAAAGAGGTCATTTCAACTTCGTCGTGGTGAGCTCCAATCGCATTGATTACTTCTGGGTTTTCACCGTATTTCTCAGCCCACTGCATTCCTAATAAAGCATGTGGAAGTTCAGATTCCTGTTCAGGAACTTTACCAATATCGTGTAAAAGACCTGCTCTCTTAGCTAATTTTACATTTAATCCTAATTCAGCGGCCATTGTCGCAGCTATGTTTGCTACTTCTCTGGAGTGCTGTAATAGGTTCTGTCCATAAGAAGAACGGTATTTCATTCTACCTACGATTTTAATCAATTCAGGGTGTAATCCATGAATTCCTAAGTCTATAATTGTTCTTTTTCCAACTTCAATAATTTCCTCTTCAATCTGTTTTCTTGTCTTTTCTACAACTTCTTCAATTCTCGCAGGGTGAATTCTTCCGTCCGTAACTAATCTGTGAAGAGATAATCTTGCGATCTCTCTTCTTACTGGATCGAAACATGAAAGTAGAATAGCTTCCGGGGTATCATCTACAATAATTTCCACTCCTGTTACCGCTTCCAATGCACGGATATTTCTACCCTCTCTACCGATAATTCTACCTTTTACTTCGTCAGATTCAATATTGAATACAGATACAGAGTTTTCAATGGCCTGTTCTGTTCCAATTCTCTGGATCGTCTGAATAACGATCTTTCTCGCCTCTCCTTTAGCATTTAACTGAGCCTCTTCCATGATACTCTGAACATGCGCCTGAGCTCTGGTCTTAGCTTCTGCTTTCATTGATTCTACCAATTCAGCTTTAGCTTCCTCAGCAGTATAATTTGATATCTTTTCAAGAATCTCAACTTTTTTAGAAGTTACAGAATCTAACTCTTGTTGTTTCTTATCTAAGATCTCAATTTTCTTAGCATAATCTGCAATCTGTTTATCCAGATCCTTTTCAAGCTTTCCAGTCTTACTAAGCTCATCATTCAGCTTATTTTCTTTATCTTTTGTTCTCTTTTCAACCTCTTGGATCTTCTTTTCACGAACCTGAATATCAGCATCATGTTGAGATTTCAATTCAAGGAATTTTTCTTTAGCTTGAAGGTTCTTTTCTTTTTTTATGGATTCGGCTTGTACGTTAGCTTTTTCTATAAGGTTTTCAGCATTTTTCTTTGCATCATCTATAATAAATTTTCCCTTAGCATTGAGTGAGCTTTTAGAGAAAAGAATCCCTATTACTGCACCAATCACCAAGCAAATAACGCCGACTATAATGGCTGTTGTCATATATATTGAGTTTTAATTGTCTTTAATATTTAAAATAAAAAAGCCTACAATAATCCAGTGATATAGAGTAAACTCCTAATCAACACGATTTGAACTGATTTCCACTGTCTGTAATCCGGAGAACCGGCACGCCATTCGATGGACATTTGTTCGGTAATTGTTTAGCGTTGAGTTTACCTTTAATGTGTTAGAATTATTGTAGGCAGTTGTTTCAGGAAAAAAAATCTATTTCCCAATTTCATTCAGCGTCAGATTAATTTTCGCTAATCTTTCGTTGGTTGAATTTATATTCTTTTCGTAGTTAAGAGATACAACCTCTGCATTAGTTCCCAATTTCAGGGCACACATTGCCAAAGCATCCTGTTTATCTCTAACATCGAAGTTTTGTTCAAAATCTTTAATCATACTTTCAATCTGCTTCCCTACTTTACGCAAAGTTTCTTCCTCGGCGGCTGGTACGTTCAGCGGATATACTCTTCCCGCAATGTTTATGGTTATTCTTCTTACCTCCATTATAATCCACTGTTTTGAAGCTGAGCAATACAAAAGTCAATTTCTTTTACCAATCGGTTGATATGGTTTTTCATTAATCTATTGTGTTCAGGATTTCCTGATATTGCTGAATAAAGTTTTATCTTTTTTTGTTCTTCTGCTAATACCTGACTTTTCTTTCTTTCCTCATCATATCTCTTCTTCAATTCATCATGCTCTGTATTCAATTCCGTAAATTTCTCACTGAGATTCTGATAGTTTTTATGTAAATTCAAAATCTTTTTTTCCAGCTCTGAAAAATTATTTTCTAAATCTTGAAGCATTTCAGGTTTTATATATTCTAACTGTTAGCAAAAATATAAAAATAATGACATTAACAAAAATAAATGTCTCTATATTTTGATATCATGCACAAAAAAGGAGATGCTTTTGCATCTCCTATATCTATTTAGAGTAAATTTTCTATTCAAATTTCAGTACAAACATGATTGCTCTGGTTTGTAAAGTAGATACTGCAGCGGACCAATAAGGAGGCGTATTCGCATTATCCGAAACTATTTCGTTATTCATAATGAATGTTCCTCTGATCGCTGGAGTCAGCTTAAATTTATTGAAATAAAACTGAATTCCCATTTCCGCAGACCATGCAAAGTTATGCGTTGTGGATCTGAAGACCTGTTGCAAATTGTCATCAGTAGAATCAGAATTGGACTGCAGGTTAACGATATAGTTTACCCCTGCAGCAACATATGGTCTTGAATTATACCATCTCTGCCCATGAAGTTCCAACATTACCGGAATATCCACTAAAGTTGATTTCACTTCTCTTACTCTATCCTTTTCGTGTAAAAGAATCGGAGTAAAAGGAGGATTTGTTAATGTACCAGCTGCATACTGATCATTCGATTGTGTATTAAAAGTTAGTTCCCTTTGAGCAAATTGTAAGCCTGGTTCAACTCTTAGATCCAAATAGTCATTCAATCTCCATTTTCCGATCAGTCCGGCTCCGAAGCTTGTGCTACTTTTAGATGAAACAAGATTATGATTCCCATTCATACCGTATCTTGGGTTAAGTACTATACGGTAGTCTAGTAAATTACCATTCAGATAAAAACCCCAACTAAAGATTTGTTGATCAAACTCTTCCAACTTATCCATTCTGTTTCGAGTTCTAAATTGCGCATCTGCAAAGATTGCAATATTTACTGAGGCTAAAACCAGTACTTTTAATAAAAATTTATTCATAGGTTACTTTGTTGCTTTATAAATTGTGGCTATACCTAAACTTAGTTTTTTATATTCAACTTTTTTAAATCCTGTATCTAAAAGAATTTGTCTCATCTTTTCCCCGAAAGGAAAAGCATTTACAGAATCCGGAAGGTATGTATATGCCCTATTATCTTTAGAAACCAACTTGCCTATTGCAGGTAATATATTTTTAAAATAAAACATATAAAATGGTCCCAAAAACCCCTCAACCTTTGAAAACTCAAGTATAAAAACACTCTTGTTATCTTTAACTACTCTTCTCAACTCTGATAAACCTTTTGTAAGATTTTCAAAATTCCTTACTCCAAATGCAACGGAAACAGAATCAAATCTATTGTCCTCGAAAGGTAAATTTTCTGCATCCCCTTTCTGCATGGAAATTTTGCCGTCTAAATTAAGTTTTTTTATTTTAATAACGCCAACATTTAACATTTGTTGCGATAAATCTAAACCAATTACTTTTGCACTGGTTCCTTTTTCAATTGTGATTGCCAGATCTCCCGTTCCTGTAGCCACATCCAGCACTTCTTGGGGGTTATCACTTTTCATCCATTTTACCAATTTATTTCTCCATATGATATCAATTTTCATTGATAAAACACGATTTAAAAGGTCATATTTGGGTGCAATATTGTCGAACATATCCTCTACCTGGCTTTTTTTTGTAGCCTCAGAATTGTAGGGGGTTACTTGGTTGATATCTTTTGTCAAAACTTGTAATATTCTTTATAGTAATTAAGGTAATCTTGTTTTCTGAAGATTTTTGAACGGGATTCCACTTTATCAATATTCTTGATTAATTTATCATAATCCTCATCTACATTATAATAAAAGTCATCTGTAAAAAGCTTATTGAAATGTTTAGCTCCGCCAAAATATTCTTTTCCGTCTATTACGGTTTTATTAAGCTCCAAAAGTAATGAATCTTTTTTAAGATTGTATCCATAATATTGTCGGTTAATATAATAATCCTGATGAGCGATGTTTAAAAGCCCACGAATCTTATTTACCTGGAAAGCAGAATCGTAAAGTATTTTTTTGTTTTGGTCGAAAACTTTAATAGAATTTTTTCCTTGATTTAAATCGACGGGTACCGACTGCCCTGCTGAAATAATACCTTCAGAACCATTATTAATTCTATAGTAATAAGTATTAGGAGTTGGGTTATCCACTAAGTAATAATTTTTCTTAGCTAAAAAAAGGAAATAAATCCCAAAGGCAATTATAAACGCCACAACGGCAATAGCTAAGCCTTTTAAGGATGGATTATTTTTCATAGACTGTAAAGTACAATTTTTGCAAATTTAATAATATTTTTAATTCTTTCTTATTAAGATTAATTATTAACTTTGCGTTTTTAAAAAATCATTTAAGCGAATGCCGAATACGATCATTATAGGTTCTGGATCTTATATTCCTAATAGAATTATAGGTAGAGACTTTTTCATGAATTCTGAGTTCTATACAGATGAAGGTGAGAAGATAGAAAAGCCTGCTGAAGAAGTTATTGCAAAGTTTGTAGAAATTACTGAAATAGAAAACCGAAGGTTTATTGAAGAGGACCTGTCCAACTCAAAAATTGGATATGAAGCAGCTAAAGCTGCTATTGAGGATGCAAAAATAGATGCTGAAGATTTAGATTATATTATTTACGCAAGTAATTTCGGGGAAGTTACAGTGGATGGCTATGTAAACTTCATGCCTAATATGGCTGCAAGAGTAAAAAATAAATTGGGAATACAAAATAGAAAGTGTATTACTTATGACATGATTTTTGGTTGTCCGGGATGGGTTGAAGCAATGATCCTCGCTAATAATCTGATCAAAGCTCAATCTGCCAAAACGATTCTTGTTATTGGAGCTGAGACTTTAAGCCGTGTTACTGATCCGCATGATAGAAACAGAATGATCTTTGCTGATGGTGCTGGTGCAGTAGTTGTAAAAGCAACAGATGAAGAGAATGTAGGAATTATAGCACACAATACGATCTGTGATAATGGTCCTGAATTATGTTACCTGGAAAATGGCCCATCTATCAATAAAGACGCAGACCAAAAACGTCTTTTTGTAAGAATGCAGGGAAGAAAGATCTATGAATACGCTTTAAAAAATGTACCTGCAGCAATTAAAGAGACTATTGATGACGCAGGACTTTCTATTGAGGACATTGATAAAATACTTATCCACCAGGCTAATGCAAAAATGGATTATGCAATGATAGAAAGACTCCATAAGCTTTATGACGTTAAAGATTATGATCATTCTATATCTCCTATGACGATTCAGGAATTTGGAAATTCTTCTGTAGCAACTATTCCTACCATGTTTAATTTAATAATTAAAGGAAAAATGGATGGTCAATCGTTTAAAGATAAAGGGAACATTGTTATGACTTCGGTAGGTGCCGGAATGAACATCAATGCGATCGTTTATAAATTTCCTTAAGAATAAATAATTTAAAAATATTAAAAAGCACAAAGGGAATTTTTCTTTTGTGCTTTTTTTAAATCTGATTATGCAAAAAAATTTTTTAATTATTGCCGCTATTTTTCTATTCCTGGAGGTATATATTTACCAGGCAATAAGAACATTAACAGACAATTCCTGGGTAAAAATCGGCTACTGCGTGTTATCACTAGCTATTTATGGAATTTTCGCTTATGAGATCACTCATTTTCAGAAATCAGATCGAAGTTCTATTAGAATCCAATGGATGATGTCTCTTTTTCTGATTTTCATTCTCCCAAAAATTTTCATTGTCCTGTTTTTATTGATCGATGATATTTTCAGAACAGGAACCTATATTTTAGGTTTTAGAAATCCGGCGGAGAATTTTTTTCCTGAAAGAAGGAAGTTTCTAAGTTTAATGGGACTGGGGTTAGGCGGAGTACTATCCGCACTTTTTATTGATGGAATTACTTTTGGAAAATATCGCCATAAAGTAAGAAAGGTAAAAGTAAAACTCACCAATCTTCCGAATAGCTTTAAAGGGTACAAAATTATACAGATTTCAGATGTCCATAGTGGAAGTTTTGCCGACCCAAGTAAACTGGAACACGCCATCGAACTGATCAATGAACAGAACCCAGATCTGGTTTTGTTTACCGGAGATATGGTAAATAATGTTTCGGAAGAATTCCTGCCTTTCATTCCTTTGTTTTCAAAAATCAAGTCTAAAGATGGTAAATTGGCAGTACTTGGAAATCACGATTACGGAGATTATGTAACATGGTCTTCTTTGGATGCCAAGAAAAAGAATCTTGACACACTTATCGATTACGAAAAACAAGCAGGGTTCGATATGTTGAGAAATGAACATAGAGTCATCGAAAAGAATGGTGAAAAACTCTATATTTTAGGAGTTGATAACTGGGGATTAAAACCATTTCCACAATTTGGAGATTTGGACAAAGCACTTGAAAGCGTCCCTGAATCAGCAGCAAAAATATTAATGAGCCATGACCCTACTCATTTTGATTACGTCGTAAAACAACACCCCGGAAACGTCCAACTGACTTTATCAGGACATACTCATGGTATGCAGTTCGGATTGGACTTAAAAAACATAAAATGGTCACCTGTTCAGTATCGTTATCCGAAATGGGCTGATATTTATGAAAGTGAAGGTAAGTTTCTTTATGTAAACAGAGGATTCGGAGTTTTAGGATACCCTGGAAGAGTGGGTGTATTACCGGAGATCACTCTTTTTGAGTTGTCTTAAATTGTATATTTTAGTAGAAATCAAAATATTATAAGTATGAAAGACACTGGAGAAAGGCATATTTTAAATGAAAATTTCAACAATAAATCTGAATTATATCTTCATTTGATGCATATTGCTACTTATGAATATGCCAGAAACTTTGTAAAAAACAAAAAGGTTTTGGACTACGGATGTGGTTCAGGTTATGGTACTCATATGCTATCAGAGAACACAGAAAGCATTATTGGCGTTGATATAAGTGATGAAGCTATTGAGTATGCAAAAAAAGAATATAGCGCTTCTAATTTACGCTTTATGACAATTTCTGAATTGGAAAATGAAAAATTTGATGTCATAACATCTTTTCAAGTTATAGAGCACGTTCCCAACGATCGTGAATATACTGCCCATTTAAAAAAGATGTTGAATCCTGGTGGCATTCTTATTATTTCAACTCCGGATAAAAAGCACAGACTTTTTAGATATATACAACAGCCCTGGAATATCTTCCATCTCAAAGAATACACTCCTGAAAGTTTGCAAAAAATGCTTTTAAAACATTTTAAAAAAGTAGAAATTTTAAAAATAGGTTCTGAGTCGGACTTGGTTTTGGAGGAGATTAAACGAACAAAAAAACAAAGAACAATCACGTTGCCGTCAACTCTGTTTTTTTATCCTTATTTCTTAAGAGTTTTCCTTTTAAAACTTCAAAAAAAATTATTCGATTTTATAAAAAAATCAAAATCCAACAATCAGAAAAACTCTGTACCAAGTACTGCTAAAAACTATTTTTTATCAGAATATTCCTTTAAAGATATTCTCTTTAAAAAAGATATGCAATACTCTACAGATTTATTAGTAATCTGTAAAAATGAATAATAGGATTAAAAAATATAATCTTTCATGCGGGAAGTAGCAAGCTCCTTCTCATTAATCCAGGTAAGGAGGGCATTTAATTTGTCCTCCATTTTTTTTCCTGAAAAGAATTTCCTGTAAAATGGAATCTCAAAAGGATAGGTTTTAAAATCGGTGAACTGCCACGAATTTAAATAGATCAGAACAAAGTCATCATTCTTCAAGGTTTCAAAGACCATATTCTGATAATACTTCATTGGCAATATTTGAAATACAAAATCATTGTATGGCAATTGACTGTACGGAGATATACTTTCAGGAATAATACTTAATCCATCTTCTTCTGAAATTTCAGTGTCTCTTTTTAATCGTTTTAAAGGAAAAAGAATATTTGCATTATCAATATTTGAAACATAATTGAACTCCAATAATTTCAAATTCTCCTGGGGGAGCTTCACCTCTTTTTGACGAATTCCCCGGATCTGTTTTCCAAAACATTCCTGGATATATTTCTTCAATTTTTCAATTTCGTGAAGGGTAGAGTTTTTATTATAAAAAGCAATTTCATGCCCGCGGCCTGAAATTGCTTTTATAAGATTTTGAAGTTTTTCAATGATAGAAATTTCAACAAAAAATGTTGCTTTGGTATCGTGAATATCTAAAATTCTAAGAATAGCTTTTGTATTGTCATTTGTTATTTTTAACCTGTCATCATTGGAAATCTGAACTCCATTTTTGGCTTCTGCTTCAATATCTACGATGTTAAAAGTCAATAATATCATTTAAAGTTAATTTTATATAAAATTTATAAACAATTAAAAATGAGACGTTAAAAACACTTTTAATTAAAGCTAAACTTAAAGTAATTAATTTTTATCTAATTTCACTTTAAGATTCTTGATCATATCTTTTGTCATCTCAGAAATTCCAAAATCATAAGTAAGTCCCCAGTCCTTTTTTGCAATTGAATCATCAATTGAAGCTGGCCAAGAGTCTGCAATTTGTTGTCTGAAATCTGGCTTGTAATCGATTGTAAATTCTGGAATTTCTTTCTTGATTTCTTCTGCCAATTCTTTTGGAGTAAAAGACATCCCTCCTAAATTATAAGAAGAACGAACTGTTAAACTTTCTTTTGGAGCATCCATTAGTTTCAAAGTTGCATTGATGGCATCATCCATATACAACATAGGCATTCCTGTATTTTCGGAAATGAAACTTGTATATTTTCCTTGCTCGATCGCTTCATAAAAAATCTCCACTGCATAATCAGTGGTTCCACCTCCAGCTGGGGTCTTCCATGAAATTAATCCAGGATAACGAATACTTCTTACATCTACCCCATACTTATCGAAATAATATTCACACCATTTTTCACCCGCCATTTTAGAAATACCATATACAGTAGTTGGATTCAAAACAACATCCTGCTCTACATTTTCTTTAGGAATTCCTTTACCAAAAACAGCAATTGAACTTGGCCAGAAGATCTTTTTAAGCAATCCTTCTTTTGCCATTTCACAAAAATGAAGTAGAGGCTCAAGATTCAGTTTCCATGCAAAAACCGGTTGTTTTTCTGAGGTTCCGGATAGTAAAGACGCCAAGTGATAAACTGTAGTAATGTCATAATCCTTGATAACCTGTCTTACCAATTGAGTATTGGTAACATCCATTCTCTCATAGTATCCGGCAGAAGTAATTCCTTTCTGCCATCTGTCTAATCCAGATGCTACAACATTTTCAGCTCCGTGGATTTCAACAAGTCTGTTGGTAAGTTCGGTGCCGATCTGACCTAAAGCACCTGTAATCAGTATTTTTTCCGTATAGGATTCCATTTTTATATCTTTTAGATTTTGAACTTTACAAAAGTAAAAAAATCATGCTTACCATAGTAAAAAAAGGTATGTAAAAACACACCTTTAGAACATTTATAAGATTTCTTAAAAATTTAAATTAAGCCTTGTAAAAAGAAACCTGCCGTTCATCCCAAACTGTGATACATTTCTTGAATACACAAACTGATCCTGATTAGAGAGATCAATAGTAGCTGGCTTATATTCTATATTTCCCGAAGTATTCATAGAAGCCCTTTGAACAGCTGTTGGCCCATAATTTTTATCCGGATAGATATCAAACAGGTTATTTGCACCAATCGTCAAAATAAAACTTTTATTGAACTTATATCCTACTGAAAGATCAGTTATTATTTTTGCACCCCACACCGGATGCTCTGTCTCAACAACACTCCCATTGATCATTTCATAACCAATTTTACCATCCCCATTAACGTCCATCGTATTTGGATCAGTCACTTTTCCGAAATAAACATTTCTTAGAAAAACGCTAAATCTATTGATTTCCAAGGCATTATTAAGTGAAGCCTTAAATCTTGGAACCGCTTCTTCAATATATATACGACTTGTTTCAGAATAATAACGATTGATCTGTCCTGCATTGATTAAAAGATCTGAACCGTGAATATTCCCTACCCTATTTGTTTTAGAAACAGTTACTGCCAGGTCAGAGTTCAATGAAACTTTTGGAGAGAATTTAGCTCTATGTGAAACTACACCCTCCAAGCCTTTTGTTTGGGTGTCAATAGCATTGGCAAAGAATGTTGCTGCATTGGCATTGGCTTTATCAAATTCAACCTGAAGATCATATAGAAAACTTCCACCTGGATAAGTTCCATTGGGTCTCAAAAACTGATCAGTAAGAACCACCCTGTTTTTAATTTTAATATAATATCCATCTACCGTAAGCGTAAGGTTAGCCGTAGGTATTTTAGCTGTAAAACCTGCAGAATAGCTTACAGATTCTTCCTGTTTTAATTGAGGAATCCCCAGATTCTTTGCTATTTGAGAATCATTAGAAAAGGTTCCTACTTCAAAAGCCGTCCCACCTACAAACTGTGTAGATGTTGCATTATAATAAATCTGCTGCAAAGATGGAGCACGAAATCCAGTGGAATGCGCAGCCCTAACATTAATCTGATCAGTAAGCTTATATCGTGTAGCTATTTTATAATTAAATGTAGACCCAAAATCTGAATAATTTTCAAACCTTACTGCACCACTCACAAGCCATTTATCCGTAATATCAAGTTCAGTATCCAGATATCCGGCAATGGAACTTCTTCCCTTGTTTAAACTATTTGCAGGCCTGAATCCCGGAAAAACCTGTGCTCCTCCTGGTCGTACTGTTCCCAAAAAATCAGTTGGTTTTAAATTGTCAGGAGTTGAAGCATTTTGAACATTGCCGTTAATATCATATAATGCCCACGAATCCTGCTCTCCGCTTGTAATTTTATACCTTTCAAATCTAGCCTCACCACCAAAAGCAATATTAAATCCTTGAAGCCAGTCAACTTTTGTATCAAAGTCTGCATTAATGGTATTCTGTGAAAAATTTAAGCCTCCGGCATTAAATTCTGTTTTACTTGGATAAGGCATCGAAGCATTAGCTGTATTTTTTATGGTGTAATCAAATGTATTACGTCCAAAAGTATTGCTTATATCATAATTTATATTTCCTATTTTTCCTTTAAAACCAGCAGCGAAAGAAAGATCAATTACATCAGAAGCAATTTCAGGCAAGAAACCATTGGGATAAATGGAAGTAGAAGCCCTGCCCTCATTCGGTCTACGGAAAAATCCACCAGCGTTACCACTTCTGTAAGAAATTCCACCAAAAGCGTAGCCCTGTATAGAGGAAGATAAATCAAATTGAGAGTTCATGAAAAATTGTCCCGATGTCAACCTGGACTGTCCAACCCTCATATTAAAATCATTTCTTGTTAGCCCTCTGTAGGCCAATTCATTTTCTGTAAAATCTGTGCGCAAAAGGTCCTGCAATCCAGCAATATTATTTGTGTTTTGAATCTGTGACTGAAAAGAAGGATTAAAATAGCTCACGCCCTGGGCGTATTGATGAATGTAATCAACGATTTGTTGCTGATTAGGTGTATTTCCTATATTACCAAAAAGAGAAGAAATATTAACTCCATTTTCTGATGCTCTTCGTTCAATAGCATTATATGCATTAAAAATATTACCTGTTGCCGTATTAGCTCTTCTCGTCTCGTCTCTTTTCATTAAACTTGCCGTGAAGTTGATGAATCCATTTTTCCCTAGTCCAGTACCATAATTAAGGTCTACCTGATATTTACCTCCATCCCAACCTCCAGTATGATCATTTGAGCCATTACTATTAAAACCTCCAGCCGTAATCGCAGCACTTAATGCATTGGTGTTTTTTTTCATGATCACATTAATAACACCCGCAATAGCATCAGAACCATATTGAGCTGAAGCACCATCTCTTAATACTTCCAAACGTTCTATTGCAAAAGCTGGTAATGCATTTAGATCTGTTCCCACAGAACCTCTACCGGGCGAACCATTTACATTAACTAAAGATGAAGTATGTCTTCTCTTGCCATTCAATAGAACCAGTACTTGATCTGGTCCTAACCCTCTTAATTGTGCGGGATCTATATGGTCAGTTCCATCGGCAACTGTCGTGGAATTTGATGTAAATGAAGGAGCGGCGTAATTAAGAATTTGATTAAGATCCATCTGCGGAGTCATAACAGATTGTGAGCCAATATTGATAACATCAACAGGCACAGGAGTATCTGTCGCTACCCTCGCTTTATTCCGGGATCCTAATGTAATTTTGATCTCTTCTATATTTTTTGTTTTTGTAGAATCTGTTTGCGCCTGCGCATACATGGAAACTAAAAATAATGAGCCTAAGGAAATAGCTTTTTGGTAATTTTTAATCATATTGCTTTTTTTCCAAAAGTAATGAATTATCTTTAAAAAACAATTTAAACACAATTAAAAGTCAATTTTATTAAATTATAATTATTTAAACCTAACAAATAATAAACAAAATATAACATTATCCATATTTCTGTACAAATGAAACAAATTTAACTAAATCCCTATTTTCACTTAATAGTTATGGGTTAGAAAAGGAAAATTTTGTTAAAAAATATATAATTTTGCTTCAAGGAAAAACAAAATGATATGAAGAAGTTATTATTCGCAGCAATAATTCTAAGTACAAATTTTTATTGGAGTCAGTTTACCGATTTCAACATCGTAAAAGAAGTTAAAGTAAAAAATAAGGGAGTTGTGGTTTCTGCACATCCTTTAGCCAGTGAAGCGGGCGCAAAAGTGATGAAGCTGGGTGGAAATGCTTATGATGCTATTGTCGCCACACAATATGCGCTAGCCGTTGTATACCCTCAAGCCGGAAATATCGGTGGTGGTGGTTTTTTAGTAGGTGTAAAAAATAATGGTGAAAAATTCACTATAGATTATCGGGAAACAGCTCCTAAAAATGCATCAAAGGACATGTATATCGACAAAACAGGAAAGGCGAATACAGATCTTTCTCAAAACGGCAGATTAGCAGTAGGTATTCCCGGAAGCATTGCAGGATTTTTTGCTACTTTAAAATACTGTAAACTTCCTATGGATAAAATTATCCAGCCAGCTATTGATCTAGCAGAAAAAGGATTTGCTATTACAGAAAAAGAAGCAGATATGCTGAACACTCATCAAGAAAGTTTTAAAAAAAATAATAAATCAACCTTTATTTTTGTAAAAAACACCCCATGGAAATCTGGGGATTTACTGGTTCAGAAAGAACTTGCAGAGACTTTAAAACTCATCCAAAAATTGGGAGCCAAAGGTTTTTATGAAGGAAAAACAGCTGACCTAATTGTTTCCGAGATGAAAAAAGGAAATGGTATAATTACTTCTGAAGATTTAAAAAATTATAAAGTAGCAGAAAGAAAAGCCCTGGAGTTCGACTATAAGGGAAACAATGTCGTTTCTATGCCGCTGCCATCAAGTGGGGGGATTCTTCTAGCTCAAATGCTTAGAATGGCCAGTTATGAAAATCTGGAAAAATATCAGCTTAACTCTACGCCTGCGGTACAGATCATGGTGGAAGCTGAAAGACGGGCTTATGCAGACAGAGCAGAATATATGGGTGATCCTGATTTTATAGCTGATAAAACAAACTATCTGATTTCTGATGACTACCTAAGAAACAGGTGGAAAAGCTTTAGTTTCTCAAAGGCAACTCCAAGTTCTGAAGTAGGAAAGATCATTAAACAACCTAAAGAATCTACAGAAACCACTCATATTTCAGTCATTGACAAAGATGGAAATGCAGCATCCGTTACTACAACCCTTAATGGATATTATGGAAGTAAGGTTTTTGTTTCTGGTGCAGGATTCTTTCTAAATAACGAGATGGATGATTTCTCAATTAAACCTGGTGTTCCAAATATGTTTGGAGCTGTAGGTGGTGAAGCGAATTCTATTCAGCCAAATAAAAGAATGCTTTCTTCAATGACACCAACCATTTTATTAAAAAACGGAAAACCTTTTATGGTAGTTGGAACACCTGGTGGAACAACGATCGCTACATCAGTTTATCAGTCTATTGTGGATGTGGTGGATTTTAAATTAAATGCTAATATCTCTGTAAATGCTCCTAAATTTCACCATCAGTGGCTTCCAGAGACCGTAACGGTAGAAAATGATTTTCCAGAGTCTACCATTAATGATTTGAAAGCAAAAAACTATGTTATCGAAAAAATAAAACAGATAGGAAAGACAGAAATGATCGTCATTGATAAGAATGGAAATATTCACGCTGTCGCAGATGGACGTGGAGACGATTCTGTTGCCACAGAATAATTTTCTATTTATTAATAAGCACCTTCAACAAAAATACAAAAGGATGGATTAAGGAAAAAAGAGTATTTTTTATGATATCTATCACAAATCGTAACATTTTTTTCTTATTTTTCATCCTTTAATAATGTAATACATCTCCATTGAAAGCAAAACAATTTTATCAGCAGCTTTATTTCCAAGTAATTATAGCCATCATTGCAGGTATACTTTTAGGCAGGTTTTATCCTGAATTAGGAGAAAAAATGAAACCATTAGGTGATGGTTTTATTAAACTTGTAAAAATGATTATTGCCCCAGTGATCTTTATTACTCTGACATTGGGAATTGCTCATATGACTGATCTTAAAAAAGTTGGTAGAATTGCTGTAAAAGCAATGATCTATTTTTTTACATTTTCAACTTTAGCCTTGATCATCGGTCTTATCGTTGGAAACATTTTACAACCTGGTTCTGGGTTAAATATCGACCCCGCCACTCTTTCGGGAGATGTTTCACAATATCAGCAGAAAGCCCACGACACTACACTTACCGGGTTTATGATGAATATTATTCCTGAAACATTGTTCAGTCCATTGGTTGGTGAGAATATTCTTCAGGTTCTGCTTGTTGCCATTTTAATGGGAGTAGCTCTTGTTCTGACAAAAGAGAAAAGCCAGAAAATAACAAATTTCCTACAAGATCTTTCAACTCCTATTTTCAAAATAGTTCATATGCTTATGAAGCTAGCCCCTATCGGAGCTTTTGGGGCAATGGCTTTTACGATTGGAAAATACGGACTTCACTCTGTTTTAAATCTCATATTTTTAGTGGGTACATTCTATATTACTTCAATTTTATTTGTTGTCCTTGTATTGGGTGCAGTGGCGTGGTACAATGGTTTTAGCATTTTTAAACTAATGTATTATCTTAAAGAAGAGCTCCTTTTGGTATTAGGGACCAGCTCTTCAGAATCTGCCCTTCCGGGAATTATGGAAAAACTCGAGAAGGCAGGTTGCTCAAAAGCAATTGTAGGATTGGTAGTACCTACAGGCTATTCTTTCAACCTTGATGGCACAAATATCTATATGACCCTGGCTTCATTATTTATCGCACAGGCACTCAATATTCATTTACCCCTTGAGAAACAATTAATGCTATTACTTGTTGCTATGTTAAGCTCTAAAGGTGCTGCTGGAGTTACTGGAGCAGGTTTTGTTACTTTGGCTGCAACATTAGCTGTTGTTCCTGAAATTCCGATCGCAGGAATGACCCTGATCCTTGGAATTGATAAATTTATGAGCGAATGTAGAGCTCTAACCAATGTTATTGGTAATTCAGTTGCTACCGTAGTCGTAGCCAACTGGGAAAAGCAATTAGACAAAGATCAGCTGAAATATTCTTTAAATCATCCACAAGAGATGGAAAAAAAACTAGAAGTTTAGTATAAAGCATTCAAAGTTATCAAAAGAATTTTTTCTTATTTGAATTGGGGGATTTTAAATCAGAATGGTGAGGCTGGCAGGAAGAACTTTAACATGAATGGGAGACTTTATCTTATTAAATTCACCATCCAAATGCCAGTTTTTGGTATTGACCTTAAATTCAATTTCTGAAACCGGAAGATAAGTCACATAATCATCATCTTTCAATTTTTTGGTAAACATCCTGTAAGCAAATAATGCGGAATAAGTTAATGGAAACTTTTTAACCAAAACCATATCAACTAACCCATCACTTTTACTCGCATTCGGAGCAATATATGCGTTATTACCAAACTGTCGGGTATTTGCAATATTCAACATTAAATATCTGCCATTATACTCTTGATATTTTTCATCCGTAAACTTCACTTTAATCGGTTTATAATTAAAGAATGTTTTAAGTGAAACCTTAATATAATTTTTGAAACCACGATCTGTTTTTTCAAATTCTTTCACCACTTTTCCATCAAACCCTGTCCCTGATACATTAATGGAAAGTTTATCATTTACTGTGAAAGTATCAATTTTCCTAGATTTCTTGGTTTTTATCTTTTCCAACAGCTCATCCAAATTCTTGCTAAACTGGGTTTCGTTGGAAAAACCATTCCCTGAACCTGCAGGGAAAATTGCCAAAATTTTATCGGTATTGATTAGCTGCCTAGCTACAGTAGAAATAGTTCCATCACCTCCTATCGCAACAAAAATATCTATTTCATTGAAATATTGCTGAATAAAATCATCAGTCCCCTGAATGGATTCAGAGATATAATAAAGAGGATTTTCAACCTTTTTCTTCAGTTCATTAAGAAATGGCTGATAATTTTTTTTTGCAGAAAACGGGTTGATGATAAAAGCTACTTTTTCCATTGGAGCAAAAATAAAAAATGCTTCCTGATTTGGAAGCATTATTCTTATTTAATTTTCATTCTTTCTTTAAATGTTGGATTTAAAGTTCCTTTTAAATCCTCCCATGAGACAGGAATAACGATATCTCCCGCTGCATAAGCTGCAATTTCATATGGGCTGTAGTGGAAATATAAATTTTTATCATCAAAATAGAAGTTATCAGATGCCGGGATCACTTCAACTAAAAGCATATCTGAATTTTTTACTTCTCCATCAGCGTCTGTAGTTCCACTGTTAAGTTTATTGATATTCTTCATTAAAATACCTTCCATTTTATTTTTAGGCATTGAGGTAATATCCTTAAGCTCAACTTTTTTATTATTCTTTAGGTCAAAAACTCTTTCAGCATAATTATAATTACCATGTGCCCCACCTTCATAAGAGCTCGACAAATATTCTATATGCATAAAATCATTATTGTTGGATTTCAAAGTCATCGTAAAATCTGAATTCCAATCCTGGTTGAAAGGTAGAGATGCTAAATCTTTACTATCCTTTTTTATAGAAGCAAAATATTCATTTTTTTCTTTTTGCAAAAGGTTCTGAAGCCCCTCTTTTGAAAAATCATTAATGCCTTTGTTACCAAAATAAATACTGTCTAAAAGCTTTTTATCCTTAATTGTTGGAAAAACAAGGAATTTAGAAGAATATTGAACAGAGAGAGAATCACTGATCTTCGTGGAATCATTTACTTTCACAGAGTCTACAATAAATTTTTGAAGCTCTTGTGTCTCCGTTTGGGTTTGCCCGGCATCTTTTGGATCTGTCTTTTTACATGCTGAAAAAACAAAGAAAGAAGATAGCGCTAAAGCAGCAATAATGTTTTTCATATTTTAAATTTTTCATATGAATACAAAAACCATTCAAAAGATGAATGGTTTTATAATTATTTTCATTTTTTTTCTTAACTAGCTGGTACTTTCTGGCTATCAAATTTATCATCATTAAAAGCCAATACCGGAATAAAGATAAAACCTAAGAAGAATAAAAGAATAGTATACAATGGTGTTTCTTTGCTAAATCCTTTTGCAAGCCCATCATTAACCATCCAAGAGGCAAATAGGTTAACAAATGGTATAAAAAATAAGATAATCCACCAAGTTGGTTTTTTAACAATACCAAGAAGAACAATTATATTATAAATCGGAATAAAAGCAGCCCAAGCATCCTCACGTCCTGCTTTCTGGAATATTTTATACATACAATATCCATAAAAAAGATATATGATTAAATAGAAAATCATCATTCCGATTCCAATTCCGGCCGCAGCAGCAGAATCCATCCCATCATAAGGATCTGTTTGTAAAAGAGTTAACATATTATTATTTTTTATTGGTTTGGTCAAATATAGAAAAAAGCTTCTATATACTAGAAGCTTTTTAGTTATTTTTTAATTAAACTTATAACCTGGTTCTCGCTTTTTGAAGCAACCCCCCATATTTGTTTAAATGCAGGATAATATTCTTTGGGATAATCCGGACTAAGAACCTTTGTCGTTGAAGTTACTTCTAACTTATTCCCTTTTTGCTCAGCCATATAACTATACTCAATTTCTTTGTCATCTGTTACAATTTTTTTATTTTTCGGCATTTCTTCAATCACATAACCTTCAGGAATTTCAAAAATCACTTTCTTAGCTTTTGTATATCCTGAAATAAAATCTATCGGATATTTTCTTTCTTCTGTCTGATCAAACTCATTAGAATTTTTATTTAGGAATAGCATTGGATTGATGATCATTTTCTTACCTATCCTATCAATTAAGTTTTCAGATGTAAAGTTCATTGTACTTTCAAAATCTCCATTTTCAAGCACTTTAGAGTCTATATTGGTAAAATCTATGGAAAAGTTGTCTTTATACTGCTTTTTATACTTCTCCATATTATCATCATAACTTTCTTTTGCAGACATTGCATAACTTCCTGTATCTTTATCAGAATAGGTTCCACTAATACCTCCATCTTCATTCATTTTCGCAACAGCAGTAAGATAAGAAAAACTAGGCTTTGCATTAGTCATGGATATTTGCTGTACCTTATCTTTAGAAAGTAAAATTCCAAGACCATTCCAATCTCTTGGAGGCAACATATCAATAGAAGACTGCTTTGAAGTAGCATCATATAAATGAAAATTATCCCCCAATTTAACGGTTGCAATAACAAAATTTAAATTCGAAACATTGGGAGATGCAAGATTGATCATTCCATTACCTACTGTAGAAATCAATAGTGGATCAGCTTTTAATCCAGCCTCTCTAAGCATCATTACTAAAAAAAGGTTAATTTCAGCTGCATTTCCTGTTTTTGTTTCCAATAATTTTTTTATCC
The DNA here is from genome assembly GCF_058790395.1 of Chryseobacterium sp. FW101-FHT12H09. Lineage (NCBI taxonomy): Bacteria > Pseudomonadati > Bacteroidota > Flavobacteriia > Flavobacteriales > Weeksellaceae > Chryseobacterium > Chryseobacterium sp. FW101-FHT12H09. The sequence continues at coordinate 403,695 of NZ_JBYTCP010000001.1, forward strand.
CATCTTCTGTTCTTACCCCAGAATATTTGTTCCACGTAAATGTCTTTTGAACATACTTAAAAATGGCATCAGCTTTTTCACTCTCTGAATGTAAATCTAGAATTCCGGCAGGCATATTTTCTTTGGCCAGTTTTGTTCTTTTTAGTTCATCTCCAAAATCTTCATTTTCATACAATCTGTCTTTGATCTTATCCCACGATGAAGAGTATAGTTTCAGCTCTCTAAAATTCGTAGAATGTAACTCTGCACTAATTTTAGTTCTGTAATTTCTATCGTTTTTTATAAACTTTTCCGTCTTAAAACCTTTAAGATTTTCATATCCAAATCTATAGGTTCTGTAATTTGTACCGTACAACATCTTTTCTTCAACCTGTCTGTATTTAGGATTTAGAGAACCTGTGTAATTTACATTATAGGATACATTAGCAGGACTATCCAATACATATTCTGTGTATAATGAAGGAGTATCCGATTCAATTAATATTTGTGGAATTGCATATGTAAATGGAGATGTAACCTCATATTCATATTCTATAACCGAACCATTCTTAACATTGGGAAATGCAAATTTAGTTACCTCTGTATATTTATTCTCTTTACTCTTATATTTTGAGCTCTTATCAACTTTCATAGCCAAAGCTTTCCCATTCTCTAAATTGTAAGTAAAAGCTTTAATCTTAGACACCGTTTCCCGGTCACTACCATTCTGATAAAGAGGAATTTCAAGACTTAGCCAATCTTCAGCTTTGTCTTTATCATAAATCTTTACTCTGTAAAAAGCTTTTTTCTGAAGAGTTCCATTATTCGAATCAATATAAAAGTGTAAAGACTTATATAAGATCTCTGCAGGTGCATTTTCATCAAGTAATGATTTTTGTTTCGATAAATCCGCATCGTTGAATTTGGGTGCATTAAGAAACTCCTGTTTTTGAGCATCAATAAAAATAATATTTATTGATGTAAAAGCGATTAATAATATTTTTTTCATGTTTATATCTTAGTAATTAAAATTTTAGAATTATCCATGTTTACTGTTTTTTTTCTGAATTTGATATAGTCATTATATTTCTCCTTTGGATACATTCCTTTGTTTACTCTAATGGTTCTTGTTACCGTTAGTGCTTCTCCGTTTTTTACAAAGTTTAGTTGATACGTTCCAAACTCGGAGGGTAATTTTATATCGGCTGGAACTTCTTCTATTTTATAATTTTTAGGAATTTCAAAACTGATCTGGTAATCATCTTCAAAAGACTGCATTATTTCGAAAGGCAATTCCCTCTTTTCATCAGCTTTATAATTATTGTCTGAAAAAATAGGAACAGCCCTGAAAACCATACTATTTCCAGCATTTTTAGAATAATTATTTGCTTTAAAATCAAGACTGTATTGTGCCACTGCATTTTCCCTATCGTTAATAAAATCTTTCATTTCAAGTTTTTCAAAATGTAAAAGACCCAATTGGTTTTTTATAGCCTCATTTTTTTCTTTTGGAGACAATGAACCGTACCTCAAAGCATAATCGTATTGATTACCCGTAAAGGCAAACTGCCCTAATCCGGTAATACTATTATCTTCGTTAAGTATAATCTTTAACGTTTGCTTTTCCTTATTTTTTTCAGCTGAATAAACAGGAGTATTTATAAGTTCTATTCCCTCTTTTTTAATGGAAAGCACATTACGATCTGTTGTATTATAACTTAAATGATTAAAAGCCATCTGTTGAGAAGTATTCTCTAACCAAATATTCCCTTTATCCGTTGGAACCATAAGAATAGCATGATTTCCTCCCATGGTAGGAAAATCAGGGTCAAAAGATACTTGTGAAGAACTTGAGTTAATTACTGAATAATAGGAAGGTATTCCGGCTACATCCAAAAGCGTTTTCATATAATTTGTAAGCCCCTTGCAATCACCATATCCTTTTCTCTGCACCTCATCTGGCATCATAGGCAGCCATCCTCCAATTCCTAGTCCCACAAAAATATATCTAGTCTTACTCTGCATATACTGATATATCTTTTTTACTTTTTCTTCTGTGGTTCCTGATAAATTTAATGATGCAATTTCAGCTTTAATTTGTGGTGTGGAAACTGAAACAGGAGTTATTAAATTCTGATAATACCATATACCAAAATCTTTCCAGTTACTTAGACTCCCTTGTTTTCCCTCAAGATTGAATTTTGCTAATGAAAAGCTCACTTTAGGTAATATTTTGATTGGTTTGGGAAGCATAAAAGCATCATCGATAGCGGGAACATTCATATAAGAATACATTTTCCCTGTTCCACTTCCACTCTCTGTAACTGATGCATAATTATACGGAGATGGATATGTTTTTGTACGAAGTTCAATACCTGAATTATTTATTATTTTAAACTGACTGTTTTCTACTGAAGTATTGGTATCGGTAAATGGAACGAAGTCAGGAATGAAAATGGTATTTTCATTCGTTATCTGATAAGAAAATTCAATAGTATACGGATATTGTGTTGGAGTATAGGGTAATGCTAAATATCGACTATCAGAATAAAATACTCCCTGGGAATTATTTGCAAAATCTCCAAAATCTGACTTTGAATATGTTTTTACTTTTTTACCCGACTCATCATAAACGATTACTTTAACATCTGAAATGTGATCTCCTTTTTCATAAGGAATATAAGCTTGTGCTTTAGAATCACCATCTTTATTTAAAACGGTAGTCACAGTATTGATCTGATATTTGATTTCATCAATTTTCTCAATTTGAACAGTTGTATAATCTTTTCGAATAACAACATTAGCATCTTTCTTCAGATTTTCAGGAATTGCCGACACAGGGTAATTCTGAGAGTAGTAAACAGAAGCTATACACACAGCTCCTACGGTCAGGATTTTCATCATTGGTTACAAAAATTTAGCAAAAGTAACGAAATCTTAACAAATGTTAAAATTAAATTTCATGCACAAAAAAAAGACTTCATTTCTGAAGTCTTTTTTTTGTTCTTATATTTTAAAAATTAATTATACATCAATCTTAGCATATTTTGCATTTTTCTCTATAAATTCTCTTCTTGGTGGAACCTCATCTCCCATCAACATTGAGAAAACACTGTCAGCTTCCACTGCATTATCAATCGTTACCTGCTTAAGAATTCTGTGTTCAGGGTTTAGAGTTGTTTCCCAAAGCTGTTCAGGGTTCATTTCCCCAAGACCTTTGTAACGTTGTACCTCAACACCCTTTCCATCCGGAGACATATCCAAAGTAAATTCTTCACGCTCTTTTTCGTTATAAGCATATACTTTTTTGTTTCCTTTCTTTAGTAGATACAAAGGAGGTTGCGCAATATATACATACCCATTCTCAATAAGCTCCTTCATAAAACGGAAAAAGAAGGTCAGAATTAAAGTAGAAATGTGAGAACCATCGATATCGGCATCGGTCATAATAACTACTTTATGATATCTTAATTTAGCCATATTTAACGCCTTACTATCTTCTTCTGTTCCTACAGAAACTCCAAGGGCCGTATAAATATTTTTAATCTCCTCATTATCATATACCTTATGAAGCATGGATTTCTCCACGTTAAGGATTTTACCTCTCAATGGTAAAATAGCCTGGAAATGTCTGTCTCTACCCTGTTTTGCAGTTCCACCTGCGGAATCTCCCTCTACTAAGAAAAGTTCAGATTCTTCGGGACTTTTTGATGAGCAGTCAGATAGTTTACCTGGAAGTCCAGATCCACCCATAGGCGATTTTCTCTGAACCATTTCACGAGCTTTTTTGGCTGCCTGTCTAGCTTTTGCAGCTAAAACTACTTTCTGAACAATAATTTTCGCCTCATTAGGATTTTCTTCCAAAAAGTTGGTCAACATTTCCCCTACAATCTTATCAACAGCTCCAGAAACTTCAGAGTTACCTAATTTAGTTTTTGTCTGTCCTTCAAACTGAGGCTCCATTACTTTTACTGAAATAATAGCCGTTAAACCTTCACGGAAGTCATCACCAGTAATTTCAACTTTTTCTTTTTGAGGAATACCCAGATCATCAGCATATTTCTTCAAAGTTCTCGTCAAAGCACGTCTGAAACCTGCTAAGTGAGTCCCTCCTTCATGGGTATTGATATTATTAACATAAGAATGTAAATTCTCATTAAATGATGTATTATAACGCATTGCCACTTCCACAGGGATACTGTCTCGCTCTCCTTCCATGAAAATTACGTGCTCCATGATAGCCTCACGGCTTCCATCGATAAATTCAACAAATTCTCTCAATCCTCCTTCAGAATGGAAAACTTCTGCAGGAAATGAACCATCTTCATTAGGGTTCCTTTCATCTATAAGAGTTATTGTAATTCCTCTATTAAGAAAAGAAAGTTCTCTTAATCTTGTAGCAAGGGTATCATAATTATAAACAAGTTCCTGGAAAATTGTACTATCCGGCTGAAAGAAAACTTCTGTTCCTCTTTCTGTCGTAACTCCAATTTCAGCAACATCGGCAAGTGCCTTTCCTTCTGAATATTTTTGTTGGTATATTTTACCGTTAAGGCTTACCGTAGCTACTAACAAAGTTGAAAGCGCATTTACACAAGAAACACCTACTCCGTGAAGTCCTCCGGATACTTTATAAGAATCTTTATCAAATTTCCCTCCTGCCCCAATTTTGGTCATTACAACCTCTAAAGCGGATTTTTGTTCTTTTTCATGTAAATCTACGGGAATACCTCTACCATTATCTTTTACAGAAATACTCTCTCCTTTGTGGATGGTAACCAAGATGGTGTCACAGTATCCTGCCAACGCCTCGTCAATAGAGTTATCTACTACTTCATAAACCAAATGATGAAGACCTCTTACTCCTACATCACCAATGTACATTGAAGGACGCATACGAACGTGTTCCATTCCTTCCAATGCCTGAATACTACTAGCTGTATATTGTTTCTGACTCATATAAAATTATTAAATCTTGCTAAGCGCAATGACCTACAAATATCGTGATTTTTTTCGAAATATGAAAGTTAAAATATGTCAAAAAAGACAGAGCTTTCAATGGTAAAGAAGGCTCTTTTTTTCTTAAAAATAACAAAGTTATCACGTATTTCAACAATATCAACTGTTTTAAATCATATGCTCTTCTATAATTAATGCTTAAATTTATTTACTCAAAAATTGATATTATGGACGATTTCATTGCCGCTCGTGCCCAAATGGCCATGTCCCTTGGCTTCCACATTATTTTCTCATGTGTGGGTATGGTGATGCCTTTTTTAATGGCTTTTGCCCACTGGAAATACCTTAAGACCAAAAATGAAGTCTACAAAGGTCTCACTAAAGCCTGGAGTAAAGGGGTAGCTATTTTATTTGCGACTGGTGCTGTTTCCGGAACTATGCTTTCTTTTGAGTTAGGACTTCTGTGGCCACAATTTATGAAACATGCAGGACCCATTTTTGGGATGCCTTTTTCCCTCGAAGGAACGGCATTCTTTATTGAAGCAATTGCTATTGGATTTTTTCTATATGGATGGGATAAATTCAATAAATGGTTTCATTGGTTTTGTGGCTTTTTAGTAGGTTTAAGTGGTTTGGCTTCTGGAATTTTAGTTGTGGCCGCTAACGCATGGATGAACTCTCCGGCAGGTTTTGATTATATCAACGGACAATATTTAAATATAGACCCTATAAAAGCGATGTTCAACGAAGCCTGGTTTCCGCAGGCACTTCATATGACAGTTGCTGCTTTTTGTGCTACCGGATTCGCCGTTGCGGGTGTACATGCTTTTTTAATCATGAGAAAGAGAAATGTAGAGTTCCATACCAAAGCATTTAAAATTGCTGCCGGTTTCGCCTTGATCGGTGCTTTTGGTGCTCCTTTAAGTGGCGATATTGCCGCTAAATCTGTAGCGAAAAGACAACCTATTAAATTGGCTGCAATGGAAGCACATTTTGAAACAGAAAAAGGAGCTGCATTTGTAATTGGTGGTATCCCTGATGAAAAGAAGGGCGAAATAAAATATGCTTTAAAGATCCCAAAAGTATTAAGTTTTCTGGTAAGCAATGATTTCAATGCTGAAGTAAAAGGATTAAATGATTTTCCTAGAAATGAGTGGCCACCAGTTGCTGTTGTACATTATTCTTTTCAGATCATGATCTTTTTTGGTGTTATTATGATATGCATTGGTATCCTTTATGTTTATTCCCTATTTTTCAAAAAAGAATGGCTGAGTAAAAATTGGTTTCTTAAGACTTTTCTCATTGCTACTCCTTTCGGTTATATTGCTTTAGAAGCAGGATGGACAGTTACTGAAGTCGGTAGGCAACCCTGGATCATCTATGGGATCATGCGAACCGTTGATGCTGTAACTCCAATGCCGGGAATCCAGTATTCATTCTATTTTTTCACAGCAATTTTCGTTTCCTTATCATTGATCTTAATTTTTCTTTTAAAAAGACAGATCCAAATGGTACCGAAACTTTACGACCCTACAGATACTCAGTTTAATTCTAAAAATACGAAATCATGATCTATATTGTTATTGGCTTTCTCTGGCTTTCAATTTGCCTTTATGTAATCTTAGGAGGAGCAGATTTCGGGGCTGGAATTGTAGAATTGTTTACCAATAAAAAATCACGCCATAAAACTAAGGAGATCATGTATGAATCTATTGCTCCTGTATGGGAGGCTAATCATATGTGGCTGATCATCGCAATTGTTATCTTATTTGTAGGCTTTCCTGAAATTTATACAACCATGTCCACCTATTTGCATATTCCTTTGGTTCTTATGCTGGTAGGAATTATTGCAAGAGGTACAGCTTTTACTTTCAGACATTATGATGCAGTAAAGGATGACTGGCAGTTTTTATATACACAGATCTTTTATTACGCAAGCCTTTTAACTCCTTTTTTCTTGGGATTAATTGCTGCTGCTACCGTTTCTCAGTCTATAAATCCTGATGCGACCACCTTTTTAGACTTATATATTTTCAGTTGGCTTAATTGGTTTGGCGTTGCTGTAGGTTTGTTTACAGTATCACTTTGCGCCTATCTGGCGTCTATATTTTCGTTAAGAGAAACAACAGACAGATTAGAATTAAGTTTGATGATCAGAAAATCTAAACAAACAATGCTATTTGTGGTTATTACAGGAGCATTGGTATTTCTTTCCGCTTATCTTTCTGGAATTCCTTTAGTAAAGTGGGTCTTCTCAAAACCTCTGGGAATTATGTCTATTGCTTTTGCTACTGTTGCTTTAGGATTGATATTCCGTGCTATGAAACGACGCAAACTACTTCCTGTACGTGCTTTAGCTGGATTTCAGGTAATTATGATTTTAATTGCAGCAACCTATCAGCATAATCCTGATATTATTTTATTAGGCAATGGACAACATCTTTCTTTATTAGAACATGTAGCCGCACCAAAAACAATCTCAGCACTAGCCTGGGCATTAATGCTCGGTTCATTATTTATTCTGCCGTTTTTGTTTTATCTGATGTTCTCATTTAGTAAACTGAGAAAATAGAAAATTATTTTTTAAGCAAAACGATTACAACTCTCCTATTCTTGGTCCTGTCAACTTCCGTTTGCTCGGGATAAACGACTGGATCAAGATGCCCTTGTCCACTTGCTTTTATCCGACTGGATTCTATTCCTTGCTTTTGAAGAAATTCTTTTATAGCGCTGGCTCTTGTATACGAAAGATTAAAAGTATTCAAATCAAGATCTTTACCATCAAAATTATCATAGTCACAACAAATATGTCCTTGCAATTCAACCTCCATTGCTGGATTATCCCTCAATATCTTAAATAATTGGAAAAGTGTTTCGTTACCTGAGGAAAGCCAGATATGTCTGCCTCCTATAAAATTGACATTGGGAAGCGAATAAGTATTCTGAACCTTCATTTCAGAAACTTTTAAGCCCAAAAAACTTGGGAAAGTTTTGCCTGAAATCTTTTCTCCTTCAGCAAATTCTCTATCAATAAAAATATCTACTCTTCTATTCTTTCCACGCAACTCTTCTGAACTGTTATCATTAATCTGTTTTTCTTCACCCAGACCGACAATATTTTCCAATTTTATGTTATCCGTAATTTTCGTTTTTAGATATTTACTAACTGTATTGGCTCGATTTTCAGATAATATCCTATTATAATTGATACTTCCTACAGAATCACAGTTTCCAAAAATCCTGAATTTTAAATTGTTCTTTAGCTGAGCCAAACTATCTAATTTCTTTTCAGATTGTTTATCAAGCTCATACGAACCGTGAGCAAAATATATAGATTGAATCATTTGGGAATGAATTTCAACACATAAAAACAAAAAAAATAAAACAAAGAGTTTCATCGAAATTGAGTTTTCTAAATAACGGGAAATATCAACTTATAGTTTATAGCACAAAAAAATCCTGAAGCATTGTTCAGGATTTAATATATTATTGTAAAGTTTTTAAACCAGTTTCATCAGAACCTGATCCTCAATCTTCTCTACTTTTACTAAATTATTTTTGGTTAAAGTCTTAGATGCTTTATCCCATTTTTTTCCAGATAGCTGGCTTCTTTCTTTAACTTCAGCTAAAGAGAATGGTTCCTCCTGAGAGTTTAAGATCTCAAGGATCACTTTTTCATCTTCACCTAATTCAATTTGAGGAACTGTTTTTTCCGGTCTCATCTGAGGGAAGAATAATACTTCCTGAATTGATGCATTATCCGTTAAGAACATGATCAATCTGTCCATCCCAATTCCTAATCCTGAAGTTGGCGGCATACCGTATTCCAAAGCTCTTAAGAAGTCCTGGTCGATAAACATCGCTTCATCGTCACCTCTTTCTGATAAAGTCATTTGTGCTTCGAAACGTTCTCTCTGATCGATTGGGTCATTTAACTCAGAATATGCGTTCGCAATTTCTTTTCCACAAACCATTAGTTCAAAACGCTCTGTTAAGCCTTCTTTGCTTCTGTGTTTCTTCGTTAATGGAGACATTTCAATAGGATAATCAGTAATAAAAGTTGGCTGAATGAAGTTTCCTTCACATTTTTCACCGAAGATCTCATCAATTAATTTTCCTTTACCCATTGTTTCATTTACATCGATTCCGATAGATTTAGCAAAAACAAACAATTCCTGCTCAGTCTTTCCTGTAATATCAAAACCTGTATATTTTTGGATCGCTTCGGTCATAGAAACTCTTGGATAAGGAGCTTTCCAATTAATGGTATGTTCTCCAAAAGTAGATTCTGCATTTCCGTTCACCTGACCTGCACAGAATTCCAATAATTTCTCTGTGAAATGCATCATCCAGTTGTAATCTTTGTAGGCTACATAGATTTCCATCGCTGTAAACTCTGGATTATGTGTTCTGTCCATCCCTTCATTTCTGAAGTTTTTAGAAAACTCATATACCCCATCAAATCCACCCACGATCAATCTTTTAAGATATAGTTCGTTGGCAATTCTTAAATATAAAGGAATATCTAAGGCATTGTGATGCGTAATAAAAGGCTTTGCAGCAGCTCCTCCCGGAATCGACTGAAGAATAGGTGTTTCCACTTCAAAGTATCCAGCATCATTAAAGAAAGTCCTCATGGCATTGAACAGTTTTGTTCTCTTTACAAAGATCTCTTTAATATGAGGATTTACTGTTAAATCTACATAACGTTGTCTGTATCTTAATTCAGGGTCGTTAAACGCATCATGTATTACGCCATTCTCATCCGTCTTCGCTTGTGGAAGAGGACGTAGAGATTTAGTAAGAAGCGTAAAGTTCTTTACCAATACCGTCTTCTCTCCTACCTGCGTGGTAAAAAGATCACCTTCAATACCGATAATATCTCCGATATCTAAAAGATGCTTATAAACTTCATTATATAAGGTTTTATCTTCTCCCGTACAAATTTCATCTCTGTTGAAATACACCTGAATTTTACCTGTAGAATCCTGCAATTCAGCAAAAGAAGCCTTCCCTTGAATTCTTCGGGACATCAATCTGCCAGCAATCTTCACCTGTTTACTTTCAGAAAAATCCTGTTTTATAGATTCTGTTGTATCTGTAATTTTGTATTCTTCTGCAGGGAACGCATTGATTCCCATTTCAACAAGCTTATTAAGCTTTTCTCTTCTAATGATTTCTTGTTCTGATAATTGCATTTCTTATTTTTCTAAAAGCCTACAAATTTAGGCATTTTTGAGTTGACTGTCAATGACTTTTACCAGAAATATAATTTATTTCTGTAAAAATGCAGTTAAAGAGAAAGTTATTTTACAAGAACCAATCTTTTCGGTCCTGTTGAGGAATAAACGTCCAAGCCAGTATTCTACTTATCTTTTGTCCCTGAGCCATATCAACGGTTTTAAAATCTGCTACTTTGACTTTTTTTAAGAGCATGGTTAGCTTATGTAAATTATCCTTTTTAGAAACTAAACAGGTAAACCAGAGGATTTGAGACCCATATAATGTACTTTCATTGATCATATTTGCAATGAAAGCCAGTTCACCACCTTCGCACCACAATTCTGATTGTTGTCCACCAAAATTAAGTAAAGGTTTCTGCACTTTTGACCTGTTAAGATTTTTAGTTTTCCTGACATTTCCTTTTAGTGCAGATTCTTCTGAATCATGAAAAGGAGGATTACACATCGAAAATGCAAACCGATCTCCAACACCAATAATGTTCTTGAATATATTATTGGGTTTTAACTGTTGTTTTAATTGAATAGCAAATGACAAATCGGGATTATGGTCTAAAATACGTTGGGCATTTTCCAAAGAATCTTTATTGATATCTGTACCCAACATTTTCCATCCATAAGATCTATGGGCAATTAAGGGATAAACTAAGTTTGCCCCCACTCCCACATCTAAACCTGATATCGAAATTCCGCTTGGAATTTCACTTTGCTGTTCGGATAATAAATCTGCAATATAATGTACATAATCAGCTCGTCCTGGAATGGGTGGACATAGATTAACCTCAGGAATGTCCCAATTCTTAATATTATAAAAGTGCAGCAATAAAGCTTTATTAAGCAGTTTAACCGCCTTTGGAAGGCTGAAATTAATGGTTACCGTTTGATAAGCATTAATGAAAACATACTGTTTCAGTTCTGGCACACAAGAAATAAGTTGATCAAAATCATAGGGATTGCGATGTAAATTTCTTGTGTGCAGACTGGATTTTTCAGTAGTCATATTTTATTTTTTCTGACTTAAAATATATTCTACCATTTTTTTAGCATCTTCTTTAGAAACCTGAGGATGGGGCTGCATGGGTACACTTCCCCAAGCTCCACTTCCGCCTTCTATAATTTTGGAAGCCAGCATTTCAATATCTTTTTCAGAATACTTATCTGCTATTTCCTGATAAGAAGGTCCTATCATTCTTTCATTTACTGTATGACACCCTGTACAATCTAATGTTTCAATAATCTGACTTCCCGAAAGATTAGTTTTTGCAGGTTCCGAAACAACAGATGTTTCTGAAGAGGAAGCGTCATCAGGTGTATTTTCTTTTTTGGAACAGGAAAGAATTAAAAATCCAATGCATCCTGTCAAAAATAATTTCTTCATTATTTTTTCGCAGTAGAGTCTGTTTTAGCAGCTGGTGTTGCAGCAACAGGTGCAGCAGCGGTAGCAGGTTTAGCTTTTGTAGAATCTACAACAGTCGTTGCTTCAGGTTCCTCAAGCATTGTGTTGCTGTCTTGTAATGAATGATCTGGGGCTTTTTTGCAGTTTACAACTAATAAACCTCCGATAAATGCAAGTGCTAATACTTTTTTCATTATTTTTTCTATAAAATTTAAGCAAAAGTATAAAAAATAAATTTTTAAACTGATGATAAATATCCCTTTTAATAATAATTTATCTGGAATATAATCATTAAATGGTCGCATATTTAAATAAAAATTTTAATTTTAAACCATGATCTTTATTTCTAAAATTCTGTTTTTCACAAGCCATCATGGTTTTTATACTGTGATACTTCTTATTATTTTTTTCTGTTTTCTGTCATTTATTACTAAAAAGTGGTGGATGCTGCTTCCTATTATTCCTTTGTCAATTGCAAATGGATTCGCAGGACAGTTTTTAAATGCATGGTTTTTAAATAAATACGGCATTGAAAGCACAGCAATAATCACTTCAGATGTTGAAACAAATTCTACTTTAAATGATCAGTATATCCATGATTATGAAGCCATTGTAAAGAAACAGGATGGAAAATATGTGACTACGAATTTTTCAACCACCTCAGCATCCATATACCCTATTGAAAATGCCATTCGTATCCCACAAGTAAACAAGACTTTTCCTGTAAAATACATTCCGGGTTATGAGAAAAATATAGTCATTCTTTACAATGAATCTGAGGAAGGTAAAAACTTACGTCAATATGAAATGCAGGCTCCCATTAATACTGCAAAAATTAAATATGAAGCAGATCCGACCAATAAAGAATTTATACAAGAATACATTTCCGCTTTAGAGGCTTATTTACAGGTATATAACGATAAAAATTACAGCATAAAATTAGAAGAATTGAAGAATAATTTAAAACAATTGAAATAGTTAATTTTATCTTAAGTTTTTTTAATTTTCATTTTTTTTAGTTTTTGATAATAAAAAATTATCTACATTTGTGCCATGTTTAATACGAGCAATAATTTTTGGTGGTGGCATTCAAACTCTTCGTCGGGTCTGAAGTTATTATCATGTTGCTAACTGTTAAGCTACGCTTACAGAAAATAAGATAAAACAAAATACAAAGACTTTGACGGATTCCGTTGAAGTCTTTTTTTTATTATTTAATCTCAAACAAAATAAAACAGCAAATGTTTAACAAAAAAATAAAAGTAAAAACAGTTTCGAAAAAAACATTGGGGGATCTCCAGACTCCAATGAATATCTATCTACAAATCAGAGATAAATTTAGAGATACCATTCTTTTGGAGAGTTCAGATTCTAAAAATATCGATAATAATTTTTCTTTTATTGCAGTAAATGCCATTGCTGGAATTGAGGTAAAGAATCTAAAAGAGTTTGAAATAAAGCTTCCCAATTCAGAACCTGTAAAACAATTCATCATCGATCATAAGATAGCAGATATTCTGCATGATTTTTCTTCAGTTTTCGACTGTGAGAAAACGGCAGATCCTATTGAAGAAACTGCACAAAATCTTTTTGGATATACCAGTTTTGAAGCAGTTCAGTTTTTTGAGAATGTCAATTTTAAAGCACAAAGTGAAGAGGTTGAAATTCCTTTAGTCAGATACAGACTATACCAATATGTCATTGCTATTAATCATTACAATGATGAGATGCATTTTATTGAAAATCAAATTGAAGGTGTTAAATCTGAACTTTATACGTTGGAAAATTTAATAAAGAACAAAAGCTCAGTAGTCTATCCTTTCGAAAAAACGGGGGCGGAAACTTCAAACATTACTGATGAAGAATATCTTGAATTGGTAAAAACAGCTCAGAGACACTGTATGCGAGGAGACGTTTTCCAATTGGTACTAAGCAGAAGGTTTGAGCAAAAATTCCTGGGTGATGAGTTCAATGTGTATCGAGCTTTAAGAAATATCAATCCTTCTCCTTATTTATTCTTTTTCGATTATGGAGACTATAAATTATTTGGATCCAGTCCCGAAAGCCAGTTAATTATTAAAGATCATAAAGCGATCATCCACCCTATTGCCGGAACATTCAAAAGAACCGGAAACTTTGATATCGATCTGCAATCTATTGAGGAATTAAAAAATGATCCTAAAGAAAACGCAGAACATACCATGTTGGTGGATCTGGCAAGAAATGATCTTGGGAAAATGGGGAAAAATATTACCGTTACCAAATTGAAAGAAATTCAGCTTTTTTCTCACGTTATCCATATGGTAAGTGAAGTTACAGCGGAATTACCAAGAGATACGAATCCTTTTGAGGTTGTTTCATCCACCTTTCCACAAGGAACTCTAAGTGGCGCACCCAAGCACAAAGCTCTTCAGCTGATCAATAAATATGAAAAAGATTCCCGTGGCTATTACGGAGGTTGCATTGGAATGGTGGGACTTAATGGAACCTGTAATCAGGCAATCATGATCCGAACTTTTCTAAGTAAAAACAATACGTTATTTTATCAGGCAGGAGCAGGATTAGTAGCCAAATCAAACCCTGAAAGTGAATTACAGGAAGTTAATAATAAACTAAATGCATTAAAAAAGGCAGTAGAAAAAGCTGACAAACTAAATTATTAGTTGTTTGTACTTTAATATTAAAATTTTGTACAATAAATGCTAACCAATAATGATAAATAAAGAGATGAATAAAAATATAGAAGGTCAATCAACAGCTAAAGTTTTAGTTTTTGATAATTATGATAGCTTTACCTATAATCTTGTACAGATTATTGAAAAAATTCTAAATCAGAAAGTAGATGTCTTCAGAAACGATGAAATAAGTTTGGAAGATATTGACAAATATGATAAAATCATTCTGTCACCCGGTCCAGGAATTCCTGAAGAATCAGGGATTTTATTGGATTTAATCAGAAAATATGCCTCCACAAAAAGTATTCTGGGAGTTTGCCTTGGGCAGCAAGCTATTGCCGAGGCTTTTGGTGGAAAGCTAATTAATCTTTCTGAAATTTTTCATGGCGTAGCCACGACGGCTGAACTGACAAAAGATAAAACAAAACTCTTTCAAAATTTATCTTCAGGACTTGAGGTAGGAAGATATCACAGTTGGGCTGTAGATCCCGACCAATTTCCTGAAGAACTGGAAATAACAGCTGTTGATAAAGATGGAATGATTATGGCCTTGCAGCATAAAACCTATGATGTACATGGTGTACAGTTTCATCCTGAAAGTATTTTAACTCCTGATGGAGAAGTAATCATTAAAAACTTCCTTTTACATTGAAAACATTAGAAAGCGCCTCAACCATAAAAACACCACAAATGAAAGAAATTTTGCAATATTTGTTTAATCATCATACCTTATCAAAATCTGAAGCTAAGGCTATCATGATTGAAATTGCTCAAAATAAGTTTAACACAACGGAGGTCACTGCCTTTATTAGTGTTTTCCTTATGCGTAATATTACGTTGAGAGAATTGGAAGGCTTTAGAGAAGCATTGTTACAAATGGCTGTTCCTGTAAATATAGATGCCAGTGATGCTATAGATATTGTTGGAACCGGAGGTGATGGGAAAAACACTATTAATATTTCAACATTGGCAAGTTTTGTTATTGCCGGAGCCGGGCAAAAAGTAACTAAACATGGAAATTATGGAGCTTCAGCAGTTACAGGTTCTTCCAATGTTTTAGAAGAGCTCGGTTATCAAATGAATAATGACTCTGAAAAGCTAAGCCGTGATCTTGAAAAAGCCAATATCTGCTTTTTACATGCTCCCTACTTTCATCCTGCCCTTCAATCTGTTGGTGCATTACGAAAATCGCTAGGGTTAAGAACATTTTTTAATTTATTAGGTCCGTTGGTAAATCCTGCTAAACCAAAATTTTCCGTGATCGGAGTTTATAATCTGGAGATTGCAAGGATTTATCAATATCTATTACAAAAAGATTCCCAGGAGTTTATTCTTGTTCATGGTCTGGATGGTTATGATGAAATAAGCTTAACCCATGACAGTAAAATTATTACCAAAAAAGGTGAGAATATTTATTCAGCGGAAGATCTTGGATTTGATCCGGTAACTCCAGAAAGCATACAGGCAGGTAAAACAATTCAGGAAGCGGCAACTATTTTCAGAAACATTTTAGAAGGTAAGGGAACAGAATCACAAAACTCTGTGGTTTTGGCAAATGCTTCCATTGCGCTTTATCATACCGAAAAATTCGGGAGTTATGATGATTGCCTTTTATTGGCTCAGGAAAGTTTACAAAGTGGTAGAGCTTTGAGAAGTATGGAACTATTATTGGAATAATAACAATGGATAAGATTTGATTGAAATAAAAGCATAAAAAAACACACATTAAATGACCATATTAGATAAAATTATATCGAAAAAAAAGGAAGAAGTTGCTTTTTCAAAGGCAAGTATTTCCATTGAAGAATTAAAAGATTCTGTTTTTTTTGGAAGACAAACCAAATCTTTAAAAACGTCGCTAAAAGAAAAAAGCGGAATTATTGCCGAATTTAAAAGACAGTCACCATCAAAAGGAATTATCAACAACAAGGTTTCTCCTTTAGAGGTTGTTTCTGCGTATGAAAATTTTGGAGCAAGCGGAATTTCTATTCTGACAGATAGCGATTTTTTTGGGGGGAGTTTTGAAGATATCCTTAGTGTTCGGGATCATATTGCAGTTCCTATTCTTAGAAAAGACTTTATGATCGACGAATACCAGTTCTATGAAGCGAAAAATATGGGTGCTGATGTAATCCTATTAATTGCTGCTTGTCTTTCTCCTGCGCAGGTTTTGGAATTCACAGATTTATCTCATAAGCTCGGATTGGAGGTTCTACTGGAAATCCATACTGAAGAAGAACTGAAGCACTACCACTCTGCCATTGATTTGGTGGGAGTAAATAACAGAAATCTGAAAGATTTTAAAGTTGACCTACAACATTCTGTTACATTAAAAAATCAGCTACCAAAGGAAGTCTTATCTGTTGCCGAAAGTGGAATTTATCATAATGAAGATTTTCATTATTTGAAAGAAAAGGGTTTTGATGGATTTTTGATGGGTGAATATTTTATGAAGAATGAAAATCCTGCGAAGGCATTTGGGGAATTTATCGATAATGTAGCTGTATAATGACAGACAACAACTTACATATAAAAGTTTGCGGTTTATCAGATCTGGATCAAATTCACGAATTAATTTCTATGAATATTGACTTCCTTGGATTTATATTCTATAAAAAATCACCCAGATATGCACTTAATCGTTTAAGTTTAAAGGATATTTCGAAAATTATTCATCAGGGAAAAGTAGGTGTTTTTGTAAATGCGGAACCAGATATTATATTAGAAATTGCGAAACAGGCTGATCTGAATTTCATTCAGCTTCATGGTGACGAAAGCCTGCATTATATTTCGGAATTAAGAAAAAAGCTAAACCCTGCTACTAAGATTATAAAAGTATTTAGAATAGCCAACACAATAGAAGAGCTGAAGTCTACAATTAAACATTTACAATTCGATGTGGACTACATTTTGTTTGATACAGACAGTCAGTCATTTGGAGGAACAGGAAAGCAATTTGACTGGTCATTATTGAATGAATTGGAAATAAAAATCCCCTATTTCTTAAGTGGAGGGATCTCAGAGGAAAATATTGATAACGTAAAAACCCTAAATCAAAGGCCTTTTGCTCTGGATATCAATTCAAAATTTGAGATCACACCAGGAGTTAAGGATTTGGAAAAAGTACGTTTATTTAGGTCTAACCTATTAAACTCAAACCTATGAATATAAAATCATTAAAAAAACAGTTTTATCAGGTATTGTTTCCACCAAGGTTTGATAATAAAAATGTAAAAAAACTTTATCAATTTATATCCGAAAATGATAGTACAACGGACTTCTGGGAAATGGGAGGTTTATTATCCCAATTTATTGATATCATTAAAGATTTTGATGAACTGGACATTCAATATTTTTTTAAAACCATTCATTTATGGGATGGATATCATCTGGTGATGATCGCAGACAAACTTATGGAAAACACGGTTAGAACCAATGTTAACTATGATTTGGGGAAAATATACTTTAAGATCTTCCTATCATATGAAAAATTAGACTCTTATTATTTACTGGACAATCTGGAACTGATATTTAAAATGTATCACTCAAAACTTGATATGGAAACTTTAATCAGTATAGCGAGTAAAATAAAATTTTTATATATGAACAAGCAGATCACCAGACAACAGTTTGATCATAATCTGTCATTTATCAATAATGTAAACAATGATTTATAGCATTAAAAAGACAGAAGAGCTGACAGACTTTAAAATAAAAAGATCCATAGAGCTTTGGGAAAATAAAATGATATCTCAATTATTCACTTATCTGAAGAAAATAAAAACCTGCTCAAACAGCTTGATTCAACGGATCCCGATTATTTAATACAATAACAATAAAGAAAATGAATTATAAAAACCCGGATAAGAATGGATATTATGGAGAATTCGGAGGGGCTTTCATTCCTGAAATGCTTTACCCCAATGTAGAAGAGCTCCAAAAAAACTATCTTGAAATCATCGAATCTGAAGAATTTCAGAAAGAATATCAGTATTTACTAAAAAACTATGTAGGACGAGCTACTCCACTTTATTTTGCGAAGAATTTAAGTAATAAATACAATACGAACATTTATTTAAAAAGAGAAGATCTCAATCACACAGGAGCACACAAAATCAACAATGCACTTGGTCAGGTACTATTGGCAAAACGTCTTGGAAAAACCAGGATCATTGCTGAAACCGGTGCTGGACAACATGGTGTTGCCACAGCTACAGCCTGTGCTTTGCTTGGGTTGGAATGCATCGTTTATATGGGTGAAGTAGATATTCAAAGACAGGCTCCCAATGTAGCAAGAATGAAAATGTTGGGTGCAGAAGTGATTCCTGCAACTTCAGGATCAAAGACATTAAAAGATGCCGTTAATGAAGCCTTAAGGGATTGGATCAACCACCCGGTAACCACCCACTATGTGATTGGAAGTGTGGTAGGACCGCATCCTTTTCCTGATCTTGTTGCCAGATTTCAAAGTATTATTTCAAAAGAGATAAGGGAACAGCTTAAGGAACAGATCGGAAGAGAGAACCCTGATTATGTCATCGCCTGTGTGGGTGGTGGAAGCAATGCCGCAGGAACTTTCTATCATTTTGTAGAAGAAGAAAGTGTAAAAATTATTGCCGCAGAAGCAGGTGGTTTCGGCGTAGAATCAGGGAAATCAGCTGCTACTACTTTTCTTGGAACTTTAGGTGTTTTACACGGCAGTAAAAGTCTTGTTATGCAGACGAATGACGGGCAGGTAATTGAGCCCCACTCTATTTCTGCAGGTTTAGATTATCCGGGAATCGGACCGTTTCATGCTCATTTATTTAAAGAAAAGCGTGCTGAATTTTTCAGCATCAATGATGATGAAGCCTTAAAATGTGCTTTTGAACTGACCAAACTAGAGGGTATCATTCCTGCATTGGAAAGCTCTCACGCTCTGGCAGTTTTAGATAAAAAGAAATTCAATGAAAATGATATTGTTGTCATCTGTTTAAGCGGACGTGGTGACAAGGATATGGAAACGTACTTAGCTAATCTTTAATCTGTAAAAAGTATTTATGTAAAATGATTTTGAAAGTTACCAAAGAAAATCATGCTTCTTTAATTTAAAGATGATAATTCACTGGAGATATCATCAATATATTATACATGAATACATCAATACAATTTAACTCTATGAAAAAACTCAACATATACTTCACGGCGGGGATTCCACAACTGGAAGATACTGCTGATATTATAAAATTAATACAGGATTCCGGAGCGGATATGATGGAAATCGGAATGCCTTATTCTGATCCTGTCGCTGATGGGCCAGTTATTCAGAAAGCCCATGAACTGGCACTGGAAAATGGCATGACGATTGAAAAACTACTTTCACAACTGAAATCCATTAAAAATGAGATCAAAATTCCGATTATTTTAATGGGTTACATTAATCCTGTTTTAAGTTTTGGTTTCGAAAATTTCTGCAAAGAATGTTCGGAAAGTGGAGTTTCAGGCTTAATTATTCCCGACCTTCCTCCTATTGAATTCGAGAAAAACTATCAGCAAATCCTTAAGAAGTATGATCTCAATTTTACATTTTTAATCACCCCTGAAACTTCGGATGAAAGGATTTTATATTTAGATTCTCTAAGTTCAGGATTTTTATATGCTGTAAGTTCCTCATCTACAACAGGAAATAAAAATGCTGTTTTGAAAAATGAAGACTATCTTTCCAGGATAGCCTCTCTTCCGCTTAAAAATCCGGTGATGATTGGCTTTGGAATAAAATCTAAAGAAGATTTTGAAAACGTAACCGAAAAAGCGGATGGTGGAATTATAGGAACTGCTTTCGTGAATATATTACTGCAAAATAAAGATTGGAAGATCAATGCCATAGATTTTATAAATTCAATAAAGAATTAAAAATCACTAAATTTGTATATCGAAAAATGGTATGATATCAACATATGAATACAAATCAAAATAAAGTAGTAGACTTTGAAGATTTAGGCATCAAGGATTATCAGTCCTCATGGGATTATCAGGAAAAACTGATGAAGGATATTATTGACACCAAAATAAAAAATCGTGACCTACCTGCTGAACAGCATATGATCACTCCCAATCATTTACTTTTAGTAGAGCATCCTCATGTTTATACTTTGGGAAAAAGCGGACATGAAGAAAACATGTTAGCCGGTATTGATCAATTGAAGGAGATCGATGCTACTTTTGTAAAGGTCAATCGTGGTGGAGATATTACCTATCATGGATATGGACAGGTTGTGGGTTATCCTATTTTAGATCTTGAAAACTTCTTTACGGATATCCATTTGTATATGAGGAATCTGGAAGAAGTAATTATCAGAACTATTGGAGAATATGGTCTCAAAGGAGAGCGTTCCCAAGGAGAAACAGGCGTTTGGCTGGATCCAGGGAAACCTTATGCCAGAAAGATCTGTGCAATGGGCGTAAAAGCTTCTCGTTGGGTGACCTTACATGGCTTTGCTTTAAATGTGAATACCGATATGCGATATTTTGAGTATATTATACCTTGCGGCATAAAAGATAAACAGGTTACTTCCTTAAAAAGAGAACTTGAAAGAGAGCTTTCTCCTGAAGAAATGAAGGATATCAAAACTAAGATCACAAAGCATTTTGCGGATGTTTTTGGAGCTCAGCTTACAAATAGATAGTCCTTTTCTACACCTGTGGAAAATAATCATATTGAATTAGAACCTGGAATAGAAAGTAAAATTAAAATTTCTTTTGCCGTTTTCTTTGGACTTATTATAGGTTTCATCGCTATATATGAATATTTCTATGGTGAAGAAAATGTAAAAAAACAGCTTCTGCTTATAGAAAATCATTCAACTGTTGTTGATATTTACAATAACAGAGAAGAACATAATTTTTTATACGTAAAGTATTCTAATGGAAGAAAAAAGATTTTAGAGTTTGAGTATAAAATTGGTGATTCCATTTCAAAAAGTAAAGGAGATTCCATTGAGTATATTTTCAGAAATGGAAAAATAATTAAAAATAATTTATTTGAGAGACATCGGGAAAGTGTTGGTTTCTAAAGAATGATTAATTGATTTCATTTTTGTCATTCCGTAGGAATCTAAATTTAGAATTGTATATTAAAGTCTAGATTCCTACGGAATAACAAAGTCCCATGTTTTAATTATATATTTATTATTTTACGATTAATTTCGTTGGATTCCTGTTTAAGATAATTCTAATAATATTCAAAATATTTTTATATTAGATAGGACTTTAACTATGGATAATGGATAAAAAAGCAAAAAATATATTGTTTAAAACATATTGGAAAAATGGCTGGATCGAAGACGGAGAAAGGCAAATAAGTTCCACAGATTTTGAGTATGCGAAATCAATGGGATTAATGTTTGATCCAATAACCACAACACATGATAAATGTTTAGAAGATATATTTAAAATTCTCCCAACCATTTCATTTGATAAAATTTCAAAAGCTTTTTTAAGCAGTCTTTCAACCAGACGTTTGGACTGGCGTTCGGGCTTGGCTTCATATTTTATTGCCAAACAATTAATTCCACATTCATATACTAAAGTAGTAAGTGGAGAAAGCTATGATGAAAATGGAGAAGTAAGTCATAGAAGTTACACTTGTGGTATTTGTAGGGATCTAAAGTATGGTATTATTGGTGATAAGGAATATAAAAATGAAGACCTGAATGTCCTGAATTTTGAAAGAATAAAATGGGGCGGTGTTCGACATGGAGATTTAATCTACACCCTATTTGATTTACAACAATTACAACAGGCCCAAATTCCCCAACCAACCGATGAGGATGTTTCTATTTTTAAAACCATCTTAAATACAATTGAAAATTCGCAACCTGGTGACTATCCAAGTGCGTTAGAAAAGAATTTGGCAGATGTCCTGAAATCAACAAAACCTGAAAGAAAAGTATTAATTGAAATACTGGCTTGTATAGAAATACTAAAACCAAATTCATATGATAGACCTAGCAGAGGAAAAAATGATTGGGTTTTTGTAGAATACTGGCGTGGTGAAGACCAATACAATCAGGAAGCTGTGGACAAATATTTTAAAAACTATATTTAAAAAAAGCTTGGTTTTATTTGATTAAAAAAATCTAGAAGTTTTGCTTTGGATTTACTATTTTGCAATCGATCTTACACAACTTTTAATCTAAACTTAACACCAAATGAAATCAATAGTTAAGCTCTTTTGTTATCTGCTATTATTCTTTGTCCATCCCTATTTGTATGCACAAAAAGATAATTACACAAAAAAGATTGACAGTTTAATTGAGATTAAAAGTCCCAGAAAGTTCAATGGTGTTGTTTTGATCACCAAAAATGATAAGATTAAATATTTCAAAGCATTTGGTGTTGCCAATATTAATACGGGAACTCCTTTAAAAATGGATGACCAGTTTGAAATCATGTCAAATACAAAACAAGTAACTGCCGTTTTATTATTGAAAGAAGTTGAAAAGGGAAAAGTAGATCTACAGGCTCCTATAAAAAAATATCTTCCTTCTCTAACTCAATCCTGGGCAGATTCTGTTACCGTACACCAATTATTGAATCATACCCACGGAATTGTAGATATTGAAAAACCTTTGGTTTTTAAACCGGGCAGTGACTTCAAATATGGCAACTTATCGTATATTCTTTTAGGGAAAATCATTGAAAATATGAGCCATAAAAAATATGCTGAATTGGCTAATGACCTGTTCACAGAGCTCAAAATGAAGGATACATTTTGTTATACGAAGACCAATCTACGGAAGCTTGTATCCGGGCATATGAGCAATGATACTGATTTTAAAGTTGTTGAGAATTCTTTCATTAATGATGAAAACTTACCCGCAGATGGAGTTGTTACAACAGCCAAAGACTTAGCACTGTGGAATAACCTCCTTCATAAAGGTAAAATTTTAAACCCAAAATCTTATAAATCAATGACCACTACATCGGTGATGTCGGAGCACGATGTATTTGGAAAGGGTAAAATGGGTTATGGTTATGCCATCCGAATTGTAAAAGCTCATGGAATCAATTATTTTGGACACACCGGTTTGGGAGATGGTTTTGCATCTTTAAATGTTTACATTCCTGATTCTGATGTAAGTGTCATTATATTGGAAAACCAAATGAGTGAAAAAAATGATCTCTTTTATTATTTTGAAACTTTAATCAGAGATATTGTACTACAAAGTAATTTGGTTAAGAGATAACGCAAAACAACAACCCCATTTCATTAGTGTAATTTATTATTTTATTGAACATCAAAACTTTTCCATAAATATTTTACCCTGTCAATAAAAAATGTAAAGCCATTATTACCACTTGACAAAACACTGGTTTTTAATGCATAAAATAATGCAAAAGTTGTAAATAACTTGATTTTTTATAAAAATAACTTGTTTGTATTCAATTTTTTATTACTTTTATTTTCACCAAAACGTGAAGTATATCACAATAAAAATTAATAGTCAAAAAACAAATCAGAACTCATTATTAAAAACCAAATTACAATTACTATGAAAAACTTTTTTTTATCAATGATGGCCTTTGTGACCATCCTGACATTTAATGCCTGTGCCGATTCCAATGGTAATCAAGAGGCAAGCGCACAAGAAAAATCGAGTATAAACAATGCTTCTCTGAAGGATTTCGGAAAAACTGTTCCGGTAGGGATAGACGAGGAAAATGGAATGCTAAAAGTTTCATTTATTGTTACCGCACAATTCTACGAGATTAAGCCTAGTAAAGAGAATGAACAGTATATTGGTATGATCAGACAGTCCATAAAAAATGAATCTCCAATACATGTTTTCCTTAAACCTAATTCTAATGAAATAGCAAAAGTAGAATCGGTAAGCCTGGAAGACACAAGGTATTTTAAATCTATTTTAACAAAAGAAGCAAAAGGACAAGAAAGTAAATTAGCTAGTGTAATTCCAAATGTGGCAACATTAAACAGTTTATTTACTCAGATTAAAAATCAGTCTTGTGGTACTTCTACTGCTTCATCACCTTGTATTACCTTCAGATATCCTGTTGATGGATGTTATGCAAGAGCTCACAAAATGAGACAAATTCTGATCAACAATGGATACGACTGTGAAAAGCAGTTTGTATATGGAAACTTAAAAGCTTCTACAGGTACTTGTTGCGTTGGATGGAGCTATCACGTAGCTATATTGGTAAGCTATAAAAATGCTTCCGGAGTAACTGAAAAGAGAATTATTGACCCTTCATTATTTTCAAGCGGACCTGTAACAGATACTGCATGGAGAAATGCATGTATTAATACTTCTTGTGGATCGGCATCAGTTTCTTCTTACGTTAATACTGCTGGAAATGTATATTACAGAAGCCCAAGTAATTCTTATCTGTATGATAACAACTTAATCAATACCAATTGTGTACTGACTAAATTTACATCACTTTCCGGATGTTCTCCTTCACCGGCTCCAGATGTATCATCTTGTGGATTCTAATTAATACTAACAATTTGAACTGCTCCTGTCTTTATTATGCATAAATTGGCAGGAGCAGTTTTATTTAATAACACACTTTTATGAAAACATGGATCTTAATATTATTTTTATTTATGATAACATCTTGCTCTGGTAGTTCAGGTTCCCAAAACTTAACATGGTATAAAAATGCTACCATAAGTCAAATTTCTGAAGATCCGGATAAGCCGGAAGATTTTCTTCGTATATCTATTGGAATCAGTCCACAGGTTTTTTATCTATCAAAAAAAGAATCTACCTATAAATCTCTTTTGGATAAATTAAATCAAAGTCTAAAGAAAGGAAAGCCATTTAGCATCGGTATTGAAAACAAAACCAACATTATTAAACAGATTAATGATGTTAAATAATTTCTAAAACCTTTATTTGTTACTTATCCTACCACTGAAATCCCAGCATCTACTTTTATTTCCGCTCCATGAATATAGGAAGCTTCTTCTGAAGCAAGGAAAAGTACGGTATTTGCAATTTCTGATGGCTCACCTTGTCTTTTAAAGGGTATAGTTGGAATAATATTCTGGACTGCTTCTTCAATCTGCTCTTTATTCAGTCCTGTGTTATTGAAGATATTGGTTTTAATATGCCCTGGGCTAACTCCATTCACTCGGATTCTTCTTTCCGTTAATTCTGTCGCAAAAGTTTTAATGAAAGACTGTACAGCAGATTTAGCAGCTGAATATATAGAGAAATTAGGCATTGAAATCTCAGTAGCTACAGAAGTATTAAAAATAACAGAACTTCCATTTTTCATTAGTGGCAGTATTTGTTGAACCGTGAAAAAAGGTCCTTTTACGAGCATATTGAAAAGCTCATCGAAATCACTTTCACTAACATTTTCAATAGGCATAAATTTTCCATAACCTGCATTGGCAAAAAGCAGATCAATGGTATTGGTGTATTTTCTCACATTAGCCTGCAGGTTCAACAAATCTTTCATATCTCCGGCATCTGAAACAATTCCAAAAGCTTTCTCACCTAATTGGTTTATCGCTTTCTCTACTGTTTCTAAACTTCTTCCTGTAATGATGGCTCTTCCACCTTCGTCAATAAACTGTTGAGCCACTGCATAGCCCATTCCATTTGTTCCGCCTGTTACTAAGGCGAATTTGTCTTTAAATCTTTGCATGATATTTTGTTTAAAATTCTACAGCAAAGATTAGAATACAGACTGTCTTTTGAAATCCGAAACTTGTGGAGTTTCATAATTATTGATTTTATCTAAAATACATTACTTAAAATTATATTGTGTGCAATTCAATTTATTTGTAACTTTGTCCCGTTATTTAATACCATAAATTAGCTATTAAATATTTTAATTAAAGAAAAAATAGAAAAATGTCGTTAATAGAAGATCTAAACTGGAGACA
The DNA here is from genome assembly GCF_058790395.1 of Chryseobacterium sp. FW101-FHT12H09. NCBI lineage: Bacteria > Pseudomonadati > Bacteroidota > Flavobacteriia > Flavobacteriales > Weeksellaceae > Chryseobacterium > Chryseobacterium sp. FW101-FHT12H09. The sequence goes on from NZ_JBYTCP010000001.1 coordinate 429,846, forward strand.
TGCAGTAAAAGCATATGATCCGTCAAGAAAAGTATCAGAAAAAGATTTAAATACAATTTTAGAAGCAGCCAGATTGGCTCCCACTTCATCAGGATTACAGCCTTTCCGCATTGTTGTGGTAGAAAATCAGGAATTAAAAGAGAAGATGGTAAAGGGAGCATTAAATCCAGAGGTGATGAGAGATTCTTCGCATGTCCTGGTATTTGCTGCATGGGATAATTATTCCAACGAAAAAATAGATCAGGTTTATGATTACCATACCGAAGTAAGAGATTTACCAAAAGGCCGTTTCAACAGTTATACGGATAAATTAAAAGAGATCTATGGGTCTCAGACTCCGGAACAACATTTTCTTCATACTGCCCGTCAGACCTATATTTCTTTAGGTATGGCTTTAGCACAGGCTGCAGAATTAAAAATAGACAGTACACCGGCAGAAGGTTTCAGTAATGAAGTAGTAGATGAGATCCTTGGACTTAAAGAATTAGGTTTAAAAAGTGTAAGCCTTTTATACCTGGGATACAGGGATGAAGAAAAAGACTGGTTATCTTCCATGAAGAAAGTTCGTGTTCCGATGGAAGAATTCATCATTAAAAAATAATATATCCTAACTTTTCACGCTTATTTAAAAGATCATGGAAAATTCAGAAAACCTAAAACTCGAAAATCAGATTTGCTTTCCTCTATATGCTATTGCAAAGGAGATTACCGGATTATACCGTCCATTTCTTGATGAACTGGACATTACTTATCCGCAATATTTGGCAATGATGGTGCTTTGGGAGCAAGATGGTCTTCCTGTTACCCATATTGGTGAAAAGTTGCTTCTTGATAGTGGTACGTTGACACCGCTACTTAAAAGATTGGAAACGAAAGGATTTATTTCCAGAAACCGTAAAAAAGAAGATGAAAGAGTGGTACAGGTATTTTTAACGGAAAAAGGGAAAATACTGAAGGAGAATGCGTGTGGCGTTCCCGATAAGATCCTGAAAAAAATAAATGTCCAGCCCGAAGATCTATTGGAACTTAAAAATTCGATCAACAAGATTTTAAGTAAAATTGAAAAATAAAAAAACGGTTATCCAATTTGGATAACCGTTTTTGTTTATTTCTCTTTTTGAAAAGCATCCACTTTCAAATAAGAATTATTCTTTTCTTTTTCCTTTTTATCAGAAATTAAGATTCCAAAAAGGTGGTCTATTTCATGCTGGAAAATAACTGCTGTAAAACCTTCCACAATCTCTGAATACTTCTGCCCTTTCAGGTCGACATATTCTAACTGAATCACCTTGCTTCTATAAAACTGATCTCTGAATTCAGGAATAGACAAATCCCCTTCAGGTCCAAGATTCTCAAGATCAGATCTCCAAAGGATCACGGGATTAATAAAATATTCCAATGGATTGTCTTTCTTATCAAAACGTTCAACCCAGATTATTTTCCTGTTGATGCCAACCTGTGGTGCTGCAATTCCTACTCCTCCATCTGTGGCTAAAAGAGACTTCTTCATCCTACTAACTAATATAGCCGTATTCGGATCAACAGGGTCAATTTCTGTAGAAAGGCTTAGTAATGTTTTATGCTGATTAGAATCTGTAGTCTGATAAATTGGTAATGCCGAACTAATATCACCCTGGTTGATAATTGAAAGTTCATTCGATGTCAATTTTTGAGCATGGGCCCAACTCATGAAACAAAGTAACAGAAAAGATAGTTTTATCATTTTTAATTGTATTGATGTATTAACGTAAAATGTATTCAAGATTATCCTGATATATTATTTTTTATCAAAAAGTATACAATTTCTACGTTGACTTTCAACATCATTTTACATGAATACTTTTTACATTTTACAGATTCCCTAAAATAGTCAAATACTTGTATTATAACCAAGATATCTCAGATATTGAATTAAAAAGTCTTTGTCATATCAGCTGGGATGATCAGATTAAAGTCTGTTGGGATATATTCTTTTTCCGGAACTTTCAATTCTGGGTTTTCAGATTCAAAAACAGAGATCACTGCCATTTTAAGATTGGGATTCTTTTGTTTGATATACCAATATGTTCCACCAAATTCTTTACTGTGATAATTTCCGTTGTAATGAATAAAAGTCTTTCCCGACTGAATATTTTTCAGGATAGATTCCGCCATTGTCGCATCCTTGGTTGCCTGAGCTGAAATAAAGTTCATTACTTTTGTTCCTTCTGCATGATCACCCATCATTTTTTTCATTTCAGGATATCCAGGTGTATCCAGGGTTACTTTAATGGGCAATTGAGCAATATAAGTTTTCTCTTTTGCCGTAAGCTTATTTAAAGACTCCAACCCCTCTTTTGCAGTTTGAGAAGCATATCTTCGAGGAATATTTGTAGCAATGAAATTCAGTTTTTTATCTTTTGCAAAATCAACTAACGGTTTATAGTCCGTTGCATAATTATTCCATAAACGGGCAGAATCCTTCAATGTTTTGGTATCAAATTTTCCGCTTAAATAATTATTCAACTGCTCTTGATTATCTCTTTCAAACATTTCAGCTCCTAAAGTAATCTTTCCGTTTTTCTTTTCATACAAAGCTTCTGTCAATTTCAATTGAAGCCAATGGTTGATAGAGCTATTATGATTTTCACCAAAGAAAATAACATCGTAATTAGCCAATTCTTTTACTAATTTATCTGTGTCTATTTCCTTTCCTTTTTGATCATAAAATTGATAAGCTTTAAAATTTTGGGCATTTGTAAAACCAAAACCCATCATTAATATTGCGATGAATATATTCTTCATTGTTATTCTTTTAAATTTTTAAACACTGATTAATTTTCACCATTGCTCCCGTTTTTTGTAAAACTGTGAAACAGTGAATGGCTAATTTGCATTTATCCTATTATCATGTAAAAATAAAAAGACCGCTTTGAATTACAAAAAACAAAACGGTCTAAATCAAATCATCTAACTATTATTTTTCCAATTCTGCTACAAGGTCTTTCCACTCTTGTAGTTCAGGAATTCCAGGTTTTCTTTTTCCAAAGAACTGAACGATGAAGTCTCCTTCTTTATTGAAAACTTCAATAGCTGTTACTTCTCCGTCTTCGGTTGGTTTTTTAACGATCCATGCTTCATCAATTTTAGTTACGTCCAAATGTAAATTGAAATCAGGATCCATTACATTGAACCATTGTTGGTGCCAAAGTGTTTTTTTAATGTTTCCAGTATGGATTTGGATAATACCTCTATTTCCTACAAAAACCATGATTGGAACATTCTTTTCAGAAGCATCTTCAAGAATGTTGACTACTTTAGCATTATCGATTTTTTTAGCAAATCCTTCGGGAGCTAATCTTAGAGCCTGTGTTCTGCTAACACCAAATTTTCTTGTCATCATGAAGAACTCATGGGTATCTTTTAGCTCAGTCCATGCTTTTTTGAAACCTTCAGCATCAATTTCAGAATCAGGTTTTTCAGCTGGTTTTGGTGCAATTGCTTCGAAAGTGAAAACTTCATTCTGATCTTCAGCTTTATTCTTTTCAACAATGGTATCGAATGCTTCTGCATTACTGTCTTTTGTAAGGTAGATCTTATGAAGAGCCAATCCGTCTTTTCCGAAGAACTGAAGACTTTTTTTATCTCCTTCTACTACTGCAAAAGCAAATTTCCAAGAGTTAAGGAAGATTCTAAGATCGATATCTTCACCTACAAAAAGCTGTGCATGAGGGCTGCTGAAGTCTCCATTAAGGTAAATCCCTTTTCTCTCATGAACACACTCGTCATTACGGGTAAGAGCCATTACCTTACCTAATTGTTCAACCTCAGTTAAAATATTTTGAAATTCTGGTTTTAGAATGGTTACCCCATCACCGATATTAGTTACTAATAAATCAGCTTCGCTTACACCTAATTGTAAAGCAGCATTTCTTATTCTTAAATGTGGATTTTCTGCTTTTAGAGCGTCCCACTTTTCTTTCAGTTCGTTAACTAATGTGCTCATTTTTATTTATTTTATTTTTTTATGGTTAAAACTGTATAAATTCTTGTTATTTTTTCGTTTCCTGTTTTACTTGCTATCTCTTCCTCTTTTTCCGAAATCTTCATTCTCTTAAAATGACTTTTAGAAACCACCTCTTCCATTTCTTCGTTACTGTACAGGTTAAAATTGTACTGTGTAAATGGTAACTTTCCCATGAAATCACGTTGTCCAAAAGTCAGTACAAATGTTCCGTTACTTTTCAAGACTCTGTAAATTTCATTTAAAAATGCAACAGGCTCTTCCCAAAAATAAACGGTATTGACTGTAAATATCTTGTCAAATGTTTTATCTTGAAAGGGAAGTTTCTTTCCTTCATATAATACAAAATCAGCCTGTATTTCAAATTCCTTATTTATTTTTTTGGCTTCATTATGCATTGTTTCAGAAATATCGATCCCTGTATAGCGGATATTTTTTGCTTTATCCAATATAGTTTTCAGGTGTCCCGCATTCCCGTGTCCAATTTCCAGAATGCCTTCGTCATCTTCTATCAGTAATGTTCTGATGCTTTCCGAAGTCATGCTAATATTCGTAGCATTCATCATTTCACCAATCTCGATCCCTTTTTCTCCCTGTGGGTTGGCAAGATTTTGAGCGAGGATTTTTAGTTCATCTTTTTCCATGGTTATCCAAAAATGATCATTGGGTTATTCGTTAAGGGGTGATCACAAATGGTACATGGGAAGTTATACGCATTGCTGATATTCTCAGCAGTAAAAACTTCTTCCGGCGTCCCATAAGCTGAAACACGTCCTGATTTCATTAATAATATTTTATCGGCATATTGAGCCGCTAAGTTCAAATCATGTAAAACTACGATGGCACTGTTTGCTTTTGTAGTGAATTTCTTTATAATTTCTAACGCTTTATATTGATGTTTAACATCGAGGTTATTCAGGGGTTCATCCAAAAACAGTAATTTATGAGCGATCTCATTTTGTAATTGTGCCAATACCCGTGAAAGATGTACCCGCTGTTTTTCTCCTCCCGATAGTGTATTATATTCTCTGTCTTTTAAATGATATACATCCGTTTCATACATCATATTATTCATCGCTTCAAGATCTTCTTTTCTCGGCTGTGCATCAAAATAAGGATACCTTCCCATCATGACAACATCTTTTACATCCAAAGGAATATCATTGCTGTTATGTTGAGAAAATTTAGCTTTATGTTTGGATAATTCTCCTACATTCCATTCACTGATCGATTTATCTTTAAATAAAACCTTTTGTTTTCCAGATTTTACTTCATTTGCAAGAACACTAAGTAAACTTGATTTCCCAGCTCCATTTGGTCCTACAATAGCTAAAAACTCACCATATCCCAATGATACATCTACTCCATCCAGAATATGAAATTCTTTATGTTTATAGCTGATTTGATGTGCTTTTATCATTACAGTGATTTTTTAAATTTAATTAAAATAGCTATAAAAATAGGTCCACCCATTAGTGCAGTGAGAATACCAATCGGTAATTCTGAAGGCTGCACAATGCTTCTGCTGAAAGTATCAGCCGTTAATAGCAGAATACTTCCACAAACTGCAGACAAAGGAAGGATAAAAGCGTAATTCGATTTGAATAAAAGCCTTAAAATGTAAGGTACAATAAGACCCACAAAACCTATCGTTCCTGAAAATGCCACTGAGGTTCCAACCATCAATGCTACAATGATAATGATCTGCTTTTTTAGTTTTTCAACATTAATTCCTAAATGCTGAGCATCTTTTTCCCCTAACATCATCGCATTTAGCGCTTTTCCTTTCGGTATCAAAATGACATAAGAAATAATCAAAACAGTCACTAAAACAATATTTTTCGTCCAGGTTGCTGCAGCTAAACTCCCTAAATTCCAGAACGTTAAATCTCTCAACTGTTCATCTTTTGAAATATAGATCAAAAAACCAGTGATTGAAAAACCAATCGCAGTGATAGCAACCCCTGTAAGCAGCATCATGACCACATTCGTTTTTCCACCGCTTGAAGAAATCCTGTATACCAACATCATAGATAGAAAAGCTCCTATAAAAGCAGAAATACCTACTAAGGAAAATTGTACAACTTCAGGAAGATACTGTTTGAAATATCCACCTAAAACAATAGCAATTGCAGCAAGTAGTGTTGCCCCTGAAGTCAATCCAATTAAATCCCCTGTTGCCAATGGATTTTTAAAAAGTCCCTGCAATCCCGTTCCTGAAACAGCCAGCATACTGCCAATTAAAATGGCCATAATAATTCTTGCAGCACGAACATCCCATACTACATATTTATCACTTAATGATAAACCCTCATCTCCTTTTATTACCTGCCATAAAATTTTATACGGAGAAGCCCCGCTAAAATCATAAACCCCAGTATTAAGTGACCATACTGCTATAATAACAAGCAGTATGGTACTTAAAGTTAAATAAAAGTATAATTTACTTTGTGCTTTCAATTAATAGTTTGTTTAATCCAACTGCAGCCTCTCCTAATCTTGGTCCGAAACCTGATACCAAGCCTCCATCCATAGCGATGATCTTCTTATTTTTACCCGCGTTCGTCTGAGAAACACCCGGCATTTTAAGAGCACCTTCATTTCCTCCTGCTCCTTGTAAGCCTGATGAGAAGAAGAACAGTACATCCGGGTTAGCCTTTACAACTGCTTCCGGAGTCAATGGTTTGAAATCTTCGAATTCACTTACTGCATTGTGTCCGCCAGCAAGATTGATCAACGCATCCATTGGCGTTTTTGTACCTGAAACCATCAACATATTTCCTCTCGCATAGATGAACAATACTTTAGGTTTTTTAGCAATCGGCTGTACCTGCTTCAGATCAGCATCTATTTTATCATTTAATTTCTGATAATCTGTATTTCCAATTGCTTTTGCAACCTGTTCGATTAATTTTTTAGTTCCTTCAACTGAATATTCCTGTTTGAAAACCTCAGCTTTTATTCCTGAAGATTTGATTTTCCCCAGTAATTCAGGGTTAATATCTTTATCAGAAGCTAATATCAATGTCGGGTTTACAGCCATAATAGGCTCAATAGTCATTGATCTTACGTGTCCCAGATCTTTAGCTGTCGCTTTCAAAGTTTCCGGATAAGTACTTGTAACGTCAGTTCCTACGATTTCTTTTTCATGCCCTAAAGCACTTACAATTTCTGTAATTCCACCGTTTAAGGTTACAATTTTATTATTACTTTTTGGTGTTTCGGATGAAACCGTTTCTGTTCCGTTTTCTTGTTTAGCCCCTTCTTTTTTACAAGAGTACACCGCTAAAAGTACGGATGCCACTAAAATTATTTTTTTCATGATATACTATTATTTGATTTATTATAAAACTTTGTATTGGAATTTAGGATTTCCTCGTACACCTTCTGCACTCGTAAGTCTAGTAAATCTTAACTTATAATAAGTTCCGGCGGCATCCTTAATTACATAGAATACATCACCCTTTACCTGATATCCTGAAGGTCCTACTTCTCTCCAATTTGACCCGATTACCCGTTGATCATTATGAACAAATTTTGTATTATCCACTTTTGAAATATCAAAGTTATTAAATGCTTCAATTGTAGATCCTGAAGAGACATGCACTTCATAAGCTCCAACATTCCCCATATTATTTGTTGTTACAAAATCTGCATATACATAACTTCCAGCTCCTTCAATTATATTCGTAAATACAGTAAAACAAAGATCCCATTTATTTTTCTCAGGTTGAATTGAAACTTCCTGATTATTCTTTAAACTGAAAAAATTATAATTGTAAGCAGCGTTCTTATTGATTATTGCCGTTTTAATCTGAGAACCTGTTGCATTTAGATCACCATATTTTATTCTATAAGCAGCACCTTCTCTTATCACTTGGAACTTCATCCAGCCTCTATCATCTCCACCATTCGCTACTGATCCTACGGCAACACTTCCTTGATAAACCTCTTTACCCATATTAATAAGGTAAATTCCGTTTTCAGATTCAGTTGCTTTTACTTCTCCAATTGCAGTATAACCATTTGGAAAATCTCCTTTTACATCATCAATATATATCGTATTCTCCGGTTTGAAATTTGCAACTTGTACTAGGCCTTGTAATGACGCTACACTTAATGAATTAACAGCATTAATATCTGTGGCATTAGGAATTTTTGAAGCAGCCATAATAATTGAAGAATTTAATACAACTTTAAATTCAGATCCAGAATAAAATGCAAGATCCCAGTCGGTTCTGGTCGTAAGTACTTGGCTGGGTTGGCCCTGAAGATCTACATTACTTAAATCGATCCACACTTGATTGGGTTCCGTTGGGCCACCAACACGTGCATCAACGGTTACTCCTTGCGAAGCAGTATATGGTACCGGATCTTCATTGTCATTAATACAAGATTGTGAAATAAACGATCCACCTATTAAAAGATACAATAGTAATTTTTTCATTTTTTTAATTTTAAAAATTATAGCCTACTCTTGCAAAGTAACTTCTGCCATAAAAAAGATTCGAATTTGGGTCTGCTGACTCATGAGCATTTCCAGGTATAGTGGTATCTCTTACAGAGGATACATCAAAAATATTTTTAACCCCTAAGCTCACTTCAAAATGATTTTTAAAGAAAGGTTGGGTAACAATAAAGTTCATCATGTTGAAATCTCCACGTTCTCCAATTTCGTAATGAGATGTTTTTAGATCTGGAGATACTAAAACAAACATTTGTGATTTTCCAGTATATTTATAGAATAAGGACAAAGTCGTATTAAACTTTGGTACAGTATAGTTTGCAGCTACATTAGCTTCAAAAGTTCCAAAAAAATCATCTGGTGAGGTAACACCACCTTCACTTAATTCTTTTGAAATTCCATAATAAGTTCCATTTGCAGCAAACGAGAACGGTCCTTTTTGAGCCCGGAAATTAGCTTCAAAAATATAAGAACGGAAATTGTTTATATTGATGTATTTATATTTTAGTGGTTGTGGATTGATTAAAGCAAGTTCTATTCTGTCTTTTACTTTCATATAAGTTGCACTTGCTCCCAAGTTAAGATCCCAACCAGAAGATGTTTTTATTCTTTTTCCTGCATTTAAAGAGGCCGTTATACCTTCTTCCGGAATTAGATCTTCATTTCCACGAATATCATGATTACTATCTACTCTAAAAGTATATAATTCATCAAAATTTGGAAATCTGTTTGCACTACCAACCACCAATCTAATATTGTCATTTTCAGTGATTTTTGCTCTTGCAGTTAAAGAGTAATTATGTAAAGTATTAAACTTATCACTTAAGGCTAAACGATAGCCCGGACGAAGTGATAACCAATCTGTTGCATTCCATTCAACAGACATGAAATTAGCATAATTAAATATTTTTCTTTTGATGTTATCCGTACCACCAAAATCTCCTGCGATATTACCAGCATAACCTGAGGTATGATCTAATTCATATCCTAATTGGAAATCAATTTTTTTACTATCTAAAAAATTACTAAATACACCTCTGGAATAAAAAACATCTGACTTATTATAAGATTGATACTCGTCTTTACTTTTAGCCAGCTTTCTGTTAGGAATATCATAAGTGTAATCTCTGTATTTTCTATCCTGTGTTTGATAAGAGAAATCACCTGTATAATTTATGCTTCCCAATTTAGTCTGTACATTAAGCTGATTTAGATATCGTGTCGTTTTATAGTCTCTATCTACTCCGGCATATGTCATATTTTCTACATCATAAAAATATTCCTGAACAGTAGGATTATAGTAATTTAATTTTTCATTTAAAAAACCAAATTTGTAGAAAATTGAAGTCTTATTTTTACTATATCTCAATATTCCATCAACATTTAAAACATCTTTTGGCTGCCACAAATAGCCTCTTTTTTTATCTTGTTCAAAGTATTTATACCCCTCCTGACTCCCTTTGAATCCCTGAAAATCATTACGATTTATATTAGCGCCAACATACCAATGCTCATCAATATTATATCCTACATTTAAAGTTTGGATATGTCTTCCTTCTCCTTTTTTATACCAGTCATACTCTTTACCAACAGTTTCTTCCTGTACCGAAGCATTTAAAGTCAACTTTTTCTGACTGTTCTTCTTGGTAATAATATTAATTACGCCTGCAACAGCATTACTTCCATAGTCTACGCCCATTGATCCTCTTACAATCTCAATACGTTCAACATTATTAATGTTCAATTTCGTAAGATCTATATTATTCCCAAGACCAATATCTCCCACAACAGGAATATTATCTATAAGAACTTTAGTATATTCTCCGCCAAGTCCCATAAGACTCGCTGTTGAGTTTCCTGAATTACGATCAGAAACAATTAGAACGTTCAAACTTTGATTTAAAACATCGGCAACATTGGTAGCCGCCATATTTTTAATCTGTTGTTCATTGATCACTTCAACTTTATAAATGGATTTATTAATTGATTGTTGTCTATATTGTCCCGTAACGACAACTTCTTCTATCTGTTTTTGATTTAGAGAATCTTTTTCCTGTGCATTCATCCACAAGACAGTGGATAATGAGAGTATAGAAAGCACCTTCTTCTTCATAGACGCAAAATTTTCGACAAATATAATGCTTTATTTAGAACAGTTAAAAATAATTTATTACTTTTGTCGAATAATTCTAAATAAAAATAATGTTATGAAACTAAAACTACTTTTTGGAGCTTTTATGTTTTCCGCTATTACAGCTAATGCTCAATTAGCATCTATCAATGAAAACTTTGATTCGTTTGCTACTGTAGGTACAGGGTCATTACCACAAAACAACTGGACTACAAAAATTAATGTTGTGGATCCTGCTTCAGACCCTATTTTAACTGTTGAAGGGACAGCTGATAAATATATTCAGGCATATTCACTATTTTCTCCAAACGTACCGTTTTACTTAATTTCACCACAAATTGTAGCACCAACCGTTGGTCAGACTTTATCAGTAAGTACGTTAAGAATTGGAGGTGTACCAGGAGGAACTGGAACTCTTCAAATTGGATTAGTGGCAAGTCCAACAGATATGTCAACATTTACTCCTATTGGAAATGCCATAGCATTAAGCAGCTCTACAGCAACAACTACAACTGTAAATATTCCTACTTCAACTTATCAGTATATAGCATTTAAATTTTCTGCAAGTATGGTACACCAGGCATTACGTTTAGATAATGTTGTATTAACTGCTGCAGGATCACTTGGCACTTCTAATAATCTAAAATCAACAAACACTATCAAGTTTGCTGTAAACTCAGAAAACACCGCTTTACAATTTGTATCTAAAAAAGATCCGAAGAATATTCAGATTTATTCTGCGACTGGACAAAAATTAGCTGAAGGAAAACTAAATAACCAAAGATTTGATATCAGTAAACTTCAAACTGGTATTTACTATATCGCGATTGAAACCGCTGAAGGTTCAGTAACGAAATCAAAATTTATTAAAAAGTAAGATTTATTAGATATTACCTTACGTTTTTATTAAGGGCGGCTTTTATAAAGCCGCCCTTTTTTCATTTAAAAGCATCTCTAAATATCGATCAACACAGATAAAATTGTGTGATTAATTGGTCAAACAAGATAAAAATCATGTTTTTATTTAGACTCATTAAAAATAAAAACATACTTTTGTAGAATAATTCTAAATAATAATTAAGGAGATGAGAACAAAACTACTTTTGGCTTCAATGTTTGCATTCGGTGTTCAACAGACAGTATTGGCACAAACAGATGCAAATGGATATACTACGGTTAATTTAACAACAGGAGCAAATTACCAAAATCGTGTGTTTTTTGATTTTAGTGCCAATAATATTGTATCGCAACCAGCAGACACCTGGGATGTTGCTTTCTTCAGAAATTCAAGCATGAGTTTTGGAACCAGAATCAATGATGCTCAAAACGTAGAAGTATATCAGGCTTCTGCCGTACCTGCAGATTGGGATAATATCAATATTATCAATATTGCTTCCTGGGGGGCTCCTTTGTATAATCCTGACCAAACTACTTCTCTTCAGGAAGGGGCATTTGAACAGGGAACTGCAATGTATGGATGGGGTGATTATAATGGCGGAACACATCATATTGATGGAAAAGTGGTTTTCGTTTTAAAATATGTGACCACAAATACGTATGTGAAATTCATGATTACTGATTATTTTGGTGGATATACTTTTAAATATTCAAAATGGAATGGAACATCTTGGGATGCTACCCAAACAAAAACTATAGCCAATGGAACGGATGATGCTTATTTTAATTACTTTTCTTTCGCTACAGGAGATAAAGTAGCCAACCTTGAACCATCAAAAGCTAATTGGGATCTGATGTTTACAAGATATTGGACTGATTATCCTTATGTTGACCCACAGGGAAACCCACAAACAATGAAGTACAGAATGTCAGGAGCTATTCAAAGTCCAACAATTTCCGTAGCAAAGGTAAAACCAGAAACACAGGCAACTGCCACATCTACTATTCCTGCATCCAATGCTTTTTCCAGTAATATTACTGCAATTGGTCATTCATGGAAACCTACCTCAGGAATTTATAATGATGTTGTCTACTATGTAAAACAAGGGGCTGATTATTACAGAATGTACTTTACATCTAATGGTGGTGCCACTTCAGGTAATATGTACTTCAAATACAAAAACATTACCTCTACTTTAGGAATTAAAGAAGTAGGCACAAAAGCTTCTTTTGGAATTTATCCGAATCCTACAGCATCTGATAAAAAAGTAACAATTTTGTTTGATGTAAAAGAAAAAGCAAACAACAAAGGAAATGTTGAAGTATATGATCTTTCAGGGAAGCAAGTTTACAAAGCTGAATTAACCAATCAAACCGGTTTCTATAAGCAAGACCTGAATTTATCAACACTTACTTCCGGAACTTATCTGGTAAAAATAACTTATGGTGGAAACACCGAAACCAAAAAGTTAATTGTAAAATAAAACTTTTAAATTTTAATACTTTCTATTTTTTCTAATAAAAGGCTGCCTACCACTGTAAGCAGCCTTTTAAAATTAAGTTTCTTAGTAGATCTTAAATCCTTTATATACCTCAGTTGAACTTTCCATCATCCTGGAAGTATCGGTACGAAAATTTAGAAGGTGATCCTGACCTACATGATTATTATGGTGTTCTACCGTTTCCCATAATTCAATCATAAAAAAGGTTCCTTTATTATCCTTATCTTCAATAAGATCATACTGCAGGCAGCCCTCTTCTTTTCTTGTTTCCCTTACTAAATTCTGAAATAATTCCACCGCTTCCATTAAGTAGTTTTCATGAAACTTAAAAAGCGCAACGATATGTAAATTCATACTCTATTTATTATCGTGTAAAAGTAAAATATTTTCAAAACCGAATGTATTTTTAAGGCCTTTATTTTTCCACAACAATCAGATGTTTATTTGAAAATGGATTTATAAATAGTAATTAAACTCATCACAATGACCAAACTTCCGATAAACAAAAACATCTTTTTTACAGGCAGCTTCGCTGTAAGCATCGCTGAAAAAGGAGCCGTTACAATCCCACCCATTAAAAGTCCCAGAATAATATTCCAGTGTTGAATTCCCAGTGTAAAAAAGAAGGTAACTGCTGCGGTAATAGTTAAAATGAATTTGGCAACCGTTGAACTTCCTACTGCAAACCTTGGTGTAAAAGCATTTTTAATTAGAGTCCCCGTTACTAACGGTCCCCATCCTCCACCAGCAAAAGAATCTATAAAACCTCCGATCAGGCCTAATCTCGTAAGATTTGTTTTCCTTTTTAAAGCTCTATTCTGTTTGGGCTTAAAAGCATTGGAAAGAATTTGAATACCAAGATACAAAGTATAAAAAGCAATGATGGTTTTGGTAATCTTAGAATAATACTCGCCCAGATAAGTCAGAGACAAAGCACCGATAACCGCTCCTATTACCGCAGGAATGGCTAATTTCTTAACTAAACTTTTACTTACATTTTTCAGTTTGATATGACTTATACTTCCTGCAGCCGTCGTAAAGCTTTCCGCAGAATGAATACTTGCACTTACAATATGGGGCGGAATATTCAGAAATAGCAGTGTTGTTGTACATATTACGCCATAACCCATTCCCATAGATCCAGCTACAATTTCTGCAAAAACACCTACTAAAAGCATCCAGTAAAAAATATAATTGTCTTTGGCTAAGATATTCAGGAGTTCGTCTAGATATCCTAAATTATACATTGAGAAAATTACAATAAACAATACTGCAATAGTAATCAGCAGCACATTCAGCCTTACCTGGACTTTTCTTGAAATTACCATCTTATACAATCATTAATTTTATAAGGTTCCAATTTCCGTCCATGGATTCTGAAAAGATAAATCTATATGGCAATTTAGAGACAATCTTTATACTATCCTCTCCTGAAAGCTTTTTTAATGCATCTGCATCATTTTTTGGAATCATAGTCTGTTCATTTGGCGTCTTGCAAATATCAAACAAAATAATTATCCTACCAAAAATGTAGACTAATAATTCAAAAAAAAGGATCAGATCAGTCGATCAAATCCATTAATGTTTTTTCTTCAAGGATCCTAAGTGAGGCATCCCGAACTTCGATAAGTACATCGTGTAGACCACAGTGATCTTCATTGCAGTCATCACATTTTTCATAGAAATTTAAACTTACACAGGGAAGCATAGCAATAGGTCCGTTCACTAAACGGATAATTTTAGCAAGCGTCACATTGGCAGGGTTTTCTTTAAAGAAATATCCACCACCCTTTCCTTTCTTACTATCAAGGATGCTTGATTTTTTTAGTTCAAGCAGAATATTTTCCAAAAATTTCAGCGGAATTTTCTTATGTTCTGCGATTTCGGAAATAAGCGTAGGCCCTTCATTTCTTTTTTCTACAAGATATGAAAGTGCCTTAAAAGCATATTGAGATTTTTTTGACAACATTACAGCAAATTTAAGAAAATAGTTTCAATTGTGTAATAAGCTCTACTTAGCCACAAGCGACACTATGTATCTTGTACTAAGTTACATTAATAAAGACTTCTACTCCCATAATTCTAATCATTTATACACGATCTCCCCCGATTTAGGTAAATGGATTAAATTACTTATCCTGCGATTTCAATATCTATACTTTTGCACTTTTCCTTATAATTCATTAAGTTTGTTTTATGTTCAGTAAACAAGAAGCACAGCAGCTAAAGAAGGAGTTTTGGACGGCTTTTGGTAAGTCGTTTCCAAGAAAATGGATGTTATATGATACAAAAGTGAAAGACTTTGCATTTAAATTTAATGCAGATAATAAAAAAGCTGAAGTTTCTCTGGATATTGAAATGAAGGATGAAATCTTTAGGAACGCGTATTATGAGAAGATATGGTCTTTGGAGGACATTCTTAAAGATTATGTAGGCGAGTTCAATAAAGATGAATATTTCACTTTAGATAACGGAAAAGTGATCAGTAAAATCTGGATCGAAAAACATAACGTTTCCATCTTTAATAAAAACACCTGGAGTGATATTTTCGAATTTTTTGTTGAAAAAATGGATGGTTTCGAAAGATTTTATTATGAGTATGAAGACTTTATAAAGGATGTTTAACCTTCAAAAAACATTCTTTAATAAGACAACTTAAAATTGAAATCAGTCAATTTACTTTGAAATTTCCTTTAACGAGATTGATGATAGTTTAGCTTTTGCTTTTCTCTCTTGATAAGCTGCTCTTTTTGCTTTTCTCCATTCCCACGGTGAAACGGTTCCACTACCCGACCAAAGTCCTAATTTAAGAGATCTTGCTTTAGATTCTAATACCCCTAAATTTTGGTTATCAGAATATTGATAATACCACCATCCAAAACCTTCTTTTATAATTTTTTCAGAGAGATACTGGTCATTATTAAAATACACTTTAGCTATTATTCTACCATATCGGTCAGAATTGGTTTTGTAATATTGGATTTGTTTACCATAAACAAGATCACTCGTGAACTGCTTGGCATTTTTTCCAAATGGCTGTCCTTTCTCGGGACAATCTACTTCTGCAAGGCGTAATGTGGTTTGATTATTATTTTGGTCAAGAACCAAAATAGTGTCTCCATCTTTGACACCTATTACTTTCGCTTTAGTCTGTGATAAGATTAAACTTGAAGCACCAATCAACATTAAAAAAAACAACTTCTTTACTATTCCCATTTAACTTTTCTCCTTTTATTAAACCTTCAGATTTCAATGTGCAATTTTAGGTATTTTAAAAATTTCTTACACCAGCTTTGCCAAATATTTATTAACATTGCTCAATATAAAACTACATCTAGTCTCGTTTTTTAAGAAAATTTTATCATAAATCCCAAACCATCAAGTACTATTTTTCGTATTTTAGTCCATTAAATAGTTCGGCTTTATAAGTGTTTGTAATGCTTTTCAGCAACTTATTCCGATTCTTTCTTTTAACCTTAATCACAAAATATTTTAGATACAATGGAAAACAGTACCGTTTTTTTTGCAGACGGAAGCAATCCGAAAATGATTGAAGCCTATAAAAAGGCACAGGAAACCTTTAAATACTTCTGGAGGGAACAATCCTGGGAGTATAACAGAATTATTCCGGGACTTAATGTTTCTTGTGTAAAAGCTGCTTTTTCTCAGGAAAACCCAGATTCTGATGAGCCAATCGTAGAACATATGTGGCTGAATGAAATTGATTTCGATGGTGATCGTGTAAAAGGAATCTTGATCAACCAACCCAATGACCTTACCAATATAGAAGTTGGTGATTATGTGGATGTCCCTTTAAATGAAATCAGCGACTGGCTTTTTGCCATGGCCCCAATGACCCCAAAGCCCAAAGGCCTCTCTAAACTTTTCTCATCTTCAGCAGAACCTTTACCAAAAGCTTATGGTGGTTTTACCATTCAGAAGATGCGTTCCGATATGTCAGCTTCAGAAAGAAAAGAACATGACAAAGCCTGGGGGCTGGACTTTGGAGATTATAACGACATTGAAATCGTTCATGGGCAGAAAGAACAACCTGAAAACCTCATCGAACATCCAATGAGTAGAAACTCCAGGGAAAATTTTGCTCAGTTTTTAAAAGATTATCCTGATGAGATGAATTATGCAGACGAAAATGGATTTACACTTCTTCACAGAGAAACAATTGCTGGAAATTTAACTTCAATAAAAATCTTACTGGAAGCCGGTGCTGATAAGAATGCACAAGCCAAGAACGGAAAAACAGCACTCGATTATGCAAGACAGCTGAATTGGGAACATTTGATTCCTGTTTTAAGTAATTAAAATATAAAAGAGAAGCCTTCGGGTTTCTTTTTTATTTAAAGCAACCATTCCATAATTTTAATATATTTAGAACCTTATTGAAAAACTAAAACATGAAACTTAAGTCTTTATTTCTTGGAGCGCTATTGCTGGGCTTTTATTCATTCGGCCAGGTTAAGGAACTGGAAAAATTCAGAAAAGAGGTTGATTTTTTAATCAATTATGATCTTGGTAAAATAAATTCAACGCCTAAAACAGAAGCCAATACCATAAAATTCAAACAAAATGCTGAAAAAGCATTTCTTGAATTTATCATGCATAAAGACAGTCAGAACTTGGATCATTTAAAAAATAACAGCATCGATAATAAAACAGATTACATCATTGGCAACAACAATTACTCTTTCAAATCTTTAAGAATCGATCCTTACAATAAATCATTAGAAAACAATGTGTATGATCAGGTTATCCTTTATCCCATCTATGATTATCAGTTATCCAATTTTGTTTCATTTTATATCCAACCCTTTACAATAAGTCAAAAGCAATATATAATTTATTACTATAAACTAAATGGAGAAGGCACTTATTATATAAAAGATAATGCAAAGAACAAAATTGTTTTTGAAAGCAAAGCACTAACATCGAATGCCCCGATCTCAAAATTTGAGACAATTGATAACACTCATATTTTACTGGTCGAAGACATGGGAGATCATGGACAGAGAGCATTTGTTGTAAGCACTGAAAACAATCAATGGAAAGCTGTCAATGCATTTAAAGGGAGGTCATTCAAATTAAATTCTGTTGATTATGATGGAAAGAGCGATGGAAATCTAAGGAAGTATTTAAGGTTTGCAAACAGTAAACGTATCAAAGCCAATTATCCCAGCCGTTATTTTAAAAATTTTGAAATTGGTTTTGACACAAAAACCCAGACAATCTTCTATAAAAAATTGAATAATGGAACAGAGGATTCAAAAAAAATTGAATCTAAATGGGAAAATAAAATGTTTACTATTGATGATTATTACGTAGGAGAAAATCTTAATGACAAACCAATGCCAATACCACACTAGCTATCATTCCAGCAAAGTTGCTTATAAGTAAGTAATCTCTAAAATAATGAATTGAACAGCCATAACTTCGTGTCGATTTTGATTAAATGAATAACTTTCTTCTTCGTTGTGAAATCGAAGATTAAATGTAATTAATGACAAATTCAAAACTACGGCAACAGGTTCTCGATACAAAATTATTTTCCATTACATTCCAAATAATTTCACTCGAACTGACGGTATACACAACGATCAAAGTCTCATCATCACTTCCAGTTGATTTTTGAAGAAAATCATATCGGAAAATTGTTAAAATCCGATAACTCATTGATCCTCAATCTTTGTCATTCTGAAAGAATCTAACATCAATATTTTGATAATTTAAACAAGAAATTATTCGATTTTCATCTTATGTATATTTCAAATGCATAATTATTTAAATTTAAAATAGCTAAGTGTTTAAGAACTTTTTGCTTCTTACAGATTTTGCAGATCATACAGATTGTTTGAAATTTTTATCGCAGATAAAAATCCTTGCGTCTTAAAAACGCAATAACTAAAAAAAACTTTGCGTCTTTGCATATAAACATTCCCAATTTGATATTAACACCAGTAGCTTATTCACTTTTTGCCAAATGACAAATACTTTAGATTTATCTTTGTATAAATTTCGGACATGAAAGAACTATTCGATTTTATTTTAAGATTTGGAAATCTCAACCAACAGCAAATCGACTTTATCACAAGCAAAGCCACTGAACTTCATTTTCCAAAAGATGCCTATTTTTCGGAAGCAGGGAAAATTGCCCGTCAGGTAGGATTCATCGTGGATGGTATTTTACGGGTCTGCTATTACGATAATAAAGGCGAAGAGATCACCAAATATTTTATTGAAGAAAATAATCTGGTCGTAGATCTGGAAAGTTTTGATAATGAAATCTGTTCAAGTACCTATGTTCAGGCAGTTACTGATTGTACCATGATCGTTTTTTCAAGGAAAGACTGGCTGGAGCTTTTACAGACTATTGTTGGATGGGAAGCCATTGTTCATAAAATTATTTCAAGAGCATTGATCCAAAAAGTGGAAAGAAGAAGTCCTTTGGTTTCGGAGGATGCAACAACGAGATACCTCAAGTTTTTAGAGATCTATCCTACCGTTGTTAACCGTATTCCGCTTTCCTATATCGCTTCTTACCTAGGCATTACGCAATCTTCACTCAGTAGAATAAGAAAAAATATACGCTAAGATCACTTTTTGTCAAATGGCAAAAGATTTTATTTTCAAATGTTTGACCTTTACATTATTAAATAAAAACAAGAAAATGAAATCAGTATTAATAACAGGAGCCAACAGAAGTATTGGCCTTGAAATAACAAAACAACTTTCAGCAAAAGGATTATTCGTTTACTTAGGGAGTCGTAATCTCGAAAAAGGAGAAGCCGTAGTAGAGGAACTTAATCAAAATGGGTATCAGAATATCAAAGCCATTGAAATCGATGTTACCAACCCCGATTCAATCGCAGCAGCCAAAAATATTGTTGAAAAAGAACAGGGAAAACTGGATATCCTGATCAATAATGCAGGTATCTTAGGAACCAACCCTCAAACGGCATCAGAGACCTCGATCAAAGAGATCCAAAATGTATTTGACACCAATTTCTTTGGAGTAATCAGTGTTACACAGGCTTTTTTAGATTTACTTAAAAAATCTGACAGTCCGAGAATCAGTAACATTACCTCGGGACTTGGTTCTTTAACCCTACACAGCGATCCTACCTGGAAATATTACAATTTTAAAACAGCAGGATACGGAACATCAAAAGCAGCTTTAAATGCTTACACTATTGTATTAGCGTATGAATTAAAAGATCTTCCTTTTAAAGTCAATGTAATTGATCCCGGTTATACCGCAACTGATTTCAATGCCCACAGTGGTCCGGGTTCTGTAGAAAGCGCCGCATCTTTCATTATTAAACACACGCTGACTGATGACAACGCCCCAACAGGACAGTTTTACAGTAATGATATTGAGGATGAGATAGGAATTAGTCCGTGGTAGGTGATTTTGTACAATGTAATTTTTTGTACCATGTAAAAAGTAAAATGTATTAATGATTATGAGAGAGACCTGACGGTTTCTCGTTTTTGTGTGATGATCTAAGCAGAATAATTAAGGTTCTTGGTACAAATGATTTTCCATTACATTCCCAATCATTTCACTCGAACTGACGATGTATACAGATTTCTAAGCGTTGTCGTCACTTCGAGTAGATTTTTGAAGAAAATCGTATCGAGAAGTTTCTACCCCTTGAAGTGATAGAATTCAACATTTTCTAAAATAAAAACACCACATTATTGTGGTGGTGTTTTGCTATTGTTTTATATATTTTTCGTCAATTACTGTTTCAACATATCCTTCTAAATTATATTGCATTAAAGCATCAAAAGGAAATAATTTTGACATTGAATAATTGCGATCTTTATTTATCTTTTTAAATAAATCAACCATACTTTTTAAATCCTCATCAGAATCAAAAGAAAATGCATTGTAAATAGTGTCTTTGTATAACTTAAAATCGACAGAGCTAATTATTTTTTGCTTTTTACTATTATCCCAATTCTTATTTTTAGCTGCTTGTTCTATTTTTCTTTTGCAATATGCCATGAAATAATTTTCAAAATCCGTAGACTCAATTAACTGATCAACTAATATTTTATTATTTGCCGAAGGTTTATTAACTGTTGGAGGATTTACATCTTGTGAAAATAAAAAAGAAGCCATTAATAAAGAAAAAGTAAATAATGTTTTCTTCATGAATTTTCATTTTTAATATCTTACAAATTTAAAATTTATTTTGGTAAAGAGCTCCAATAATGAAAAAGGATTCTATCTCGAAAATCTTTGATTTTCAATTTATGTGAACTTCTTATACAGCACTAATGAACTTTAAGAAACTAAAGTGTTCAAAAACTTTTGTGGCTTTTGTAGTTATTTTTTAAACGCAAAGTTTTAGCTACAAACTGCTTTATTATAAGTTTGCAAAGAGTAGCGACGAAGTCGCCGATTAAGTTAGCTTTTGAAAAATCAATTTCATTGATTTAAAGTCTTTATTGCCTTTATATGTATGTATCCAATTTTTCTTTGCGTTAAAAAAACACCTCCTTCCATCTATTAAAAGTAAAACGTAAAAAAAACTGAGTCATTTTTTTTCTATATTTGTACAAAACACGGATACAATCTCATTATGGAAAAGCTACGAAATCTAAGAAAACAGAGAGGATTCTCTCAGGAAAAACTGGCAGGTATCATCGCAACCGATCCTTCCAATTACTCTCGTAAGGAAAGAGGAGAAATAAGAATATATGATGATGAATGGGAAAAGTTGGCGGCAGCTTTAAATGTACCCGTGGAAGAGATAAAAGAAGAAAGGCCAACAGGTATTGTACATAATGATAACTCAACTTTTAGCGACAACTCAAATTCCGGTAATTTTTATAATCAACAATTTAATATTCCAGATTCTGTGATAGAAAATTTACAGGATTATATTAAAGTTTTAAAAGAGCAGATTGAAGCTTTAAAAGAGGAAAATCAGAAGTTAAAATCTAAATAGATCTTTTATTTTCTTATTCTCATAAACTCCCTATATGACAACAGAAGAACAAATCCAAGAATACATCATTAGTCAACCTGGGCAAAAACGCCACGATATGGAAACGTTGCATCAGTACATTCTGCAGGTAATGCCGGACTGTCAATTATGGTTTCTGGATGGTAAAAACGATAAGGGAGAAACGGTTTCCAATCCTAATATCGGATATGGGTTTCATGTCATGAAATATGCCGATGGAAGCACCAGGGATTTTTATCAAATTGGTATTAGTGCCAACACAACCGGAATTTCTGTTTATGTTCTTGGAATTAATGATAAGAACTATTTACCTCAAACCTATGGAAAAAAAATAGGAAAAGCGAGTGTAACTGGGTATTGTATTAAGTTCAAAGCGATGAAGGATATCGATATCGAAGTGCTTGGAGAGGCGATACGAGATGGAGTTGAGAAAAGCCTGGAGTCATAAAAATAGGTAGACAAAAGTTAATCACAATAAAAAAGAGAAACCCCACAGTTTCTCTTTTTTTATATCATCTAATTAAATTTCCTTTTCCTCAACCAGAAGAACAATCCGCCCAGTAATCCTATGATCACTAGTGGAAGCAGTAAGTTAAACCACTGCCAGTTGGTTTTTTCTTCGGTGATTCGCTGTCTGTCTAATAGTCTTTCTTCGATGTTTCGGTTTCTCAATTCCATCAGGTTACTGTCGTCCAAAAGGTAATCTAAAGCATTTCTTAAAAACTGTTCGTTTCCGAATTGCTCATTCGTCATCAGATCCACTCCTAGCGGCAAAGGCTCTCCTTTGATCACTTTATTTCTCCCTACATCACCGTCCGCAATCACGATCATTTTATTGTTAGGGCTCTCACCTTTAAAACCTTGATATGATTTTCTTTCAATCCTTGATGCGTATGCAGAAGTAAACTTCCCCTCCAATGCTACGGCAAAGATTTTCGGAGTACTTGGTTTTTCCATTTGTCCCAGACTGTCAACACTTGAAATCTCTTTCAGATCAACATAGTTGGGAACCTGTTTCAATAAAGTTCTTTCACTGGATTCAAAAAGAACTTTGGTTTTGATATTTTTTCTGCCTAAAGTATCAATCGATGTCGGAAATTCAAATTTTACCGGATTGATATTTTTAGTAATCGGATCGTTCTTTTCAGCAATTCCTAATGGGAAATACGGCCATGGAAGGCTTGTATATTGAGGGTTACCACTCACCTCTCCTGTTACCAGTCTCAACAAAGCAAATTTCTTTACATCTTTTACCAAAGCAGGATTGATCCTGATTCCGTAATTAAAGAAGAAATCCGTCATATTAATATCAACAGGGAAAGGCATTACTTTTTTAGATCTTGTCAGCGTATCCATTTCTGCATTCACCGCATCGATCATCCATAATGTTTTTCCACCATTCATGATGTATTGATCCAGGATCACTTTTTCACCATCTGTAAATGCTTTTCTAGGTTTTGCAATGACTAAAGCGCTCATCTGCTTTAACAAAGGAATATCCGCAGCACTTAGCTCAACCTGATTTTTAGGAATAACCGGTCCGGCATCATAATTTTCTAATGCCAAATGCATGAAACCCTGGAATTCACCGGGACTTAATTCATCCTGATTCACCAAAACCCCTATTTTCTTTCTCTTATCGGTCGCAATATTTTTGATATTGGAAACAAGGTTGTATTCTAAATTCTCAATAGATTTCGTCAGCTGCTCATCCGCATTGATGTTCGCCTGCTGTACCACCAACGGGATAGAAACTCCGCCTTTGTTGTATTTAAGCACCGCATACGGAAACAATACGATCTGTGAAACTTTACCATCTTTTACATCCGGAAGAACGGAAGGCTGCATTCCCATAGCCATCAACGTATCCTGAGACATTTTGGTTTTAATGGGATCGATAAATTTAAAATCTATTTTTGGATTGATCTTTCTGAATTCTTCCAGCATAAACTTTGTTTCACTCTGCAGCTGCTTGAAACTTGCCGGGAAATCACCTTCTAAATAAACCTCAACGGTTAAAGGC
Organism: Chryseobacterium sp. FW101-FHT12H09; assembly: GCF_058790395.1. Taxonomy (NCBI): domain Bacteria; kingdom Pseudomonadati; phylum Bacteroidota; class Flavobacteriia; order Flavobacteriales; family Weeksellaceae; genus Chryseobacterium; species Chryseobacterium sp. FW101-FHT12H09. Next base: position 453,857 of record NZ_JBYTCP010000001.1, read on the forward strand.
TTTTTAACCGATTCCAATACTTTAATGGTATTATCGGAAAGGGTGTATCTTTTTTCTTTGGTTAAATCCAATCTGATTCCTGAAATGGCCAAAATAATAACCAATGGCAGGATCACAAACAGTAAAATTCCTAATGGAGACTTGAATGATATCTTCTTCATAATTCTACTTCTTTTTATTGATAAAATGATTGGACAATACTAACGAAACACCAATGATGAAAACAAAATAGGCTACATCTTTAAAGTCAATCAGCCCTCTTGTAAATCCAAGAAAATGCTGATAAAAACCTATATTCTGTAAGATAAAATCGGCTCCGCCTAATAATTTATAACTCGCTAACTGTTCGATTCCGAAATACATGATAAAGCACATGAAAACACCCAACAGGTAAGCCATGATCTGATTCTGAGAAAGCGATGAAGCTAAAATTCCAACTCCCGAAAAAGCGGCAATAAGCATGATCAATCCGATATAACTTCCGAAAGTCATTCCCAGGTCAATATTTCCTTCAGGAACTCCTAAAACATACACGGTATACAGATAGATCAGTGAAGGAATCAGGCATAAGATCCCAACTACCCAAACGGAAAGAAACTTTCCTAATACCAAATCTGAGACTTTTAAAGGCTGTGAGAACAACCAGTTTAAAGTTCCGGTCTGTTGTTCTTCTGCAAATGTTTTCATGGAAAGTGCAGGAATAATGAACATCAATAACCAAGGAACTAAAACAAAATAGCTCTGTAAAGAGGCCATTCCGATCTCAAAGATATTAGAATCGTTATCGAAAAAAAACAAAAAAAGAGTCGCTATCAGACTGAAAGCTGCGATGATGATCCACGCACTCCAGTTCCCGAAGTAACTCCAAAGTTCTTTTTTAAAAATTGCAATCATAGTTTTATTTAGGGTTTAGGTAATAGGTTGCAGGGCAAAAATTACCTTATCAATTATATTTTAATCTATTGTTGGGGGATTAAGATTTTTTCTTTTTGTTTTTATTGACCAGTTTTACGGTCATCATGATTAAAAATACAAGAACGAAAAATCCGGTAATTAATTGCCACCAGTATTCGATCACTGAAGATTTTAAAATAACCGTGAAGACCACCAGAAATAAAATGAAGGTAGCAATCTCATTTGCCTGTCTCAGTTTTATATTCGCCGTTTCCAAAGTATTTCCATTCAGGGCTTTTAATTGAAGTACCTTTTTCCAACACCAGTAATGGTAAATCGCAAGACCTATCAGGAAAGTGAGTTTTAAATGAAACCAAGGCGTTTTCATTAACCCTGTATTAAGACAGATCATGACTAATCCACAAACGGTCATAATAACTCCTGCAGGAACCGTAATAATATTCCACAGCCTTCTCGCCATGAATGTATACTGTTCTCTTAAGATCTTCTTCTTCTCTTCAGCAAATTCATCGGTATCTTTATAGTAAACAAATAGTCTTACGAGATAAAAAATTCCCGCAAAATAACTGACCATAAAAATAATGTGCAGCGCCTTGATTATTGTGTAAAGCATTTTAAACTTTTCTATTTTTTTTAGGAACTAATCACCTTTTTCATCAGTGCACTCTAGTTTTTATATCTACTTCGTTACCACAGTATCTGTACTATCTGGATCCGGTTTTAACATGATTCTTTTTGCGCCCAACTTGGTATAATACTTTTCCATTTTATTCAAATGGTCATCGCTGGTTTCTTTTCCTTTAATATTATACCCATAATCACTCCAGATTCGGATATAAAAAAGATCTTTAACCAAAACCCTGTAATTGGGTTGTTCAAAGTTTTTGGTAAGATACTCATCCAAGTCTTTCTTTGAACCGAACTGATACACATAAACGCCACCATCATTCAGTTCATCTGTTGGACTGTAGTAAGGAAACGCGTACAGCTTTTTAATTTTTGGGGCAATATCCTGATTGGCAATTTTTGAAATGATACCGGGATTATCTGTTACAAATGGTACCTGGGTAATCCCGATAGATTTCATTTCTTTATTTATTTTTACAGGCTGCATTCCCTGAAGCTCAACATTTTTAAGATCAAAATCCATAATATTCTGAGCAGAAAAACTTTGAAAACAGATAAAACCGATAATCAAAAGTATATTTTTCATAAGCCTGTATTTTTTTGTTTTAAGAAATCACACTCAGCTCTTTCCCCACTTTTTCAAAAGCAGCGATTGCTTTATCCAAATGTGCTCTTGTATGAGCTGCAGAAAGCTGAACTCTTATTCTAGCTTTTCCTTTCGGAACTACAGGATAGAAGAATCCGATTACATAAATTCCTTCATCCATTAGTTTCTCTGCCATCTTCTGAGCCAAAGGCGCATCGTATAACATAACCGGAACAATTGCTGCATCACCATCAGGAATATCAAAACCTTTAGCTTTCATTTCTTTTCTGAAATATTCTGCATTTTCCATTACCTGATCACGAAGTGATGTATCGTCAGAGATCATATCTAACACTTTCAATGCTGCACCTACGATTCCAGGAGCTAATGAGTTTGAGAATAAATATGGACGGGAACGCTGTCTCAACATATCAATGATCTCTTTTTTACCGGAAGTAAATCCACCCAATGCTCCACCTAATGCTTTTCCTAAAGTAGAAGTAATAATGTCTACTCTACCCATTACTTCATTGGCTTCGTGTGTTCCACGGCCTGTTTTCCCAATGAAACCGGTTGCGTGAGAATCATCCACCATTACTAAAGCTCCATATTTATCGGCAAGATCACAAACACCTTTCAGGTCAGCAACGATACCATCCATTGAGAAAACCCCATCGGTAACGATAATGGTAAATCGGTGATTTTTTTCAGAAGCTGCAATTAACTGAGCTTCCAGATCCTGCATATTATTGTTTTTATAACGGTATCTCGCTGCCTTACAAAGACGAACCCCATCGATAATTGAAGCGTGATTCAGTTCATCTGAAATAATAGCATCTTCTTCTGTAAATAACGGTTCGAAAACACCACCATTCGCATCAAAACAAGCTGCATACAAGATCGTGTCCTCTAATCCTAAAAACTGAGCAATCTTTTCTTCCAATTGCTTATGAATATCCTGAGTTCCACAGATAAAACGAACAGACGACATCCCGTATCCATGAGATCCTATCATATCCTGAGAAGCTTTCATGACTTCCGGATTGTTGGATAATCCCAAATAATTATTCGCACAGAAGTTTAACAGCTTTTTACCATTAGCTTCTATTTCCGCACTTTGCTGAGAAGTAATGATTCTTTCTCTCTTGTAAAGCCCGTCGTTTTCAATATTTTTAAGTTCGTTCTGTAAATTTTGAAGATATTTTTCAGAGATCATTTTTAGTAATTTTTTAGATGCGCTAATTTAGTAAAAAGGCGGTAAACTATTCTATTTTATGATTCTTATTCTAAAAAATTGAGGTAAAACATTCATTTTAACAAATAGTCTACTAATTTAGTAGGATAATAATTTTATATTTGTCCTTTAAATTCTAAAAATGAAATTAACAACGGTACAAAAAGTTAGAAAAATACCCTCCAGAAACTTCCTGAATTTATATATGAAACCTTGCGTGCCTGTTATCCTGGAAGATTTTGTAGATCCGGAAAGTCCGGCTTTTAAAAAATGGAATTATGATTATTTTAAAGAGATTGCAGGGAATCATTTGGTCAATATTTATGGTAGTGACCTGGAATCTTTAGACAGAGTGGCCAGTAAACCCATTTCACAGACCCCTTTTTCTGAATATTTGGATCTGATCAGCTCCCAACCTACTGAGCAGAGACTCTTCCTTTTTAACCTCCTAACGATAAAACCGGAGATGAAAAGTGATATCCATTACAATGATGTCACCAATGGCAAAATTTTAAGATGGCTTCCGTTTATGTTCTTTGGAGGTAAGGGATCCATTACCAGAAATCACATCGACATTGATATGTCCCACGTTTTCATTACCCAGTTTCAGGGCATCAAAAAAATATGGCTGTTTCCATGGGAACAATCGAGTCTGATGTACAAATTACCTTATAATTTTCACAGTTTAGCCAATATCAAAGAACCCGACTATAATGAATTTCCTGCTCTGAAATACGTAAATGGCTATGAAGCGATCATTCATCCCGGCGAAACGCTTTATATTCCTTCCGGATGGTGGCATTATATCCAATATGAAACAGAAGGGTATTCTGTTTCGATAAGAGCCCTGCCGTCCAGCTTGCTCGAGAAGTGGCGGGGTTTTAAAAATCTTGTGATGATCAGGCATTTCGATAATGCCATGCGGAATTTGTTTAAAGAAAGATGGTTTAATTTTAAAGTAGGAAAAGCACATAGGAAAGCGAAAAGAGCAGTTTCAAAAATCTCAAGATAAAATAAAAGCCTTCATAATGAAGGCTTGTTTTCTATGTTCCAATTTTCAGTTTTTATTCAACTCTTATTGATTTTCCTTAACCGGAAGGTATTTATTAAGTACTTTCCCACTATTAAGGGCAAGGGAACTTTCTAATTTTAAAACTTTTCTCCCATTAAAAACAGGAAGTCCTTTTCCAATGGCAACTGGATTAACGATAATATAGTATTCATCAATAAGATCCTGATCGATCAAAGAACTTACAAAATCAGCACCTCCATACACCAGAATATCTTTCCCTGGTTCTTTTTTAAGTGCTTCTACCGTAGCAGTCAAGTCTCCATTTTGTACTTCTAAATTCCTGCCATTAATATTGGTTTCCGTATGGCTAAAAGCAATCTTACGCATATCAACGATCAGTTTTGCTAAAGCATTCGTTGGATTGTCTGGTAAATTATCTGCTACATTTTCCCAGTGATCAATAAACTCCCGTGTCATTTTGCGTCCCAATAAAAGTGTATCACTGGTCTCAGCCAGTTCAACGATTTTCTGAAAGCCAATGGGATCCGGTGGGCTTAGCCATACCCAATCCTGTTCGCCATTCGGACCAGCTACAAAACCATCAATGGTCATTTGCATCTGTAATTTTAATTTTCTCATATGAATTGTTTTTAGTGATTGTGTTTGTGTATCTTGTTGAATTACAAATTTAAAGGAAAATATAATGAAAGATCCGAGAAATTTTCTCGGATCTTTATAATTTGTTAGTCTACTTTATTTGAATACAAGTGGGACGTTTGCATCACCTAGAAAACTACTTAATTTTATCAATAATATGTTTCTCAAATTTTCTTTTGATCTCTGTATTTTCCTTTTCTGACAAATCTTTATTAATTAAATGCGTTGAACCATTTAGTCCTTTACTTACACTAAAAAAACCTACTTTCGTTTCGTTTGGCCCATTACCTTCTCTTGTCCAAAACTCCACAATATCATTTGTATCTTTAAAATAAAAGTAAAAGTAATACCAATGAGAATCTCTTCCATCTAATAATTCGGTTTCTTTGCCTGCCCATTGTAATTTGGGAACTTTATAATCCAAATTATCTTCTTTTAATTTAATAATTGTATTAATTACTTCTTTTTCTGACTTAGGAATTACATATGTCTCTGCATAGGGATAGCTACCTCCTGAAAATTTATTGATGTCTTTACAAGACAAGATTGATAATAAATAAACTAAATTAATAATAAATATTTTTTTCATAATTACCTTTTAGGTATATTAGTAACACCTACACTGGATTTTTTATAATCATTTTCTATCTGCATAGGTCCAAATTGTGGTTGTGTAATAATTTTAAAGATTGTTTTGGAGCTGCTGCTATACCCAAACCAACACCAAATACTGCTGCTGCACCTCTATCTAAAATTCCAACAAATGGATTAATAGCAATTGAAAGTTCCTCTTTAACAAAATTATAATCTGCTCCGATTGCTCTTGTATCTGTTAATAAACCTGAAGCTCCTGCTGTTCCTAAATTATCATACCTCCTATCATGGCCAATTGCAGGATATTCTGACAGAAAATTGAGTACATATTCATAACTAGCTTTCCCCCCCGCTGGCGCGAGCGTCACGCTCGTAGCCCATTCACTAATTACAAATTTAAGTCTATTTCCAAAATTTCCTGATCATCATTATAGTAATTTCTTGCACTACTATATTTCCATCCATTAGGTCATTTTATAATTATTTTTTGCCTGGTTTAAAAAATCTAGTATTTGTTCTCGTCATTGATACAATCCCGGGCGCGAGGATCACGCTCGTTGCCTATTCATATATTACAAATTTAAACGAAAGTACAATGAAGATCTGAGAACTTCATTGTATCAGACCAATTTATAACTCGTTATTTTATTTTAGATACGAGCAAGATGCTTGTCACAAAAAAGGAACTCTTTCAAATTTACAAACAATACAAAAGCCTTCGTACGAAGGCTTTTGATTGAGTTTTCAAAGTTAGATATTTCAAGCTATTTTTTAATAAATTTGCTTGTATATTTTGAGTCTTTTGTTAGAATATTCACAATATAATTACCACTTGTCAAAGCCGAAACATCAATTACAGAATGGCTCTTATCAATAACATTAGATTTCACTACCTGAACTGCCTTTCCTGACATATCATAGATTGAAATAGCTGTTATTTGCTGATCATTTTTTAGACTTACATTCAGTTCTTTATCAGCTATTGTAGGATAAACTGATAGACTTTTCTTTGTTTCTACTTCGTTGGTTGCCAATGTAGTTCTTGTTACTGCAAAAGTATCAACTCCTATAATATTTGAATTGGCTCCATCAGGTCCACCATCAGTAACAAAATAACGGAAAGCCATTCTCATACTGGTATCTGCAGCTAATCCGGTAACTGTATAAGAATATTGAGTCCAGGTTAAAGGATATCCATTTACAGCTGTTGTATTTGTCGTCAGGTTTGGATTAACAGAAACTGCCAAATTCGTGAAAGAACCCACCCCAGTCTCTCCCGCGGGGATTGTTGAAGCTGCTCCCTGATCACTTAATCTAAACTCCAATCTATCAGGAAAATTTCCTGAAGTTCCTCCTTTTCTTGTGTAAAACGAGATTACGTCACCATTTTTTACAGTAATTGGTGGTGTAATTAACCAATTGCTTATAGTACCACTCCCATCTACACTATTAAAATTACATAATGTAAAAGAAGTAGCACCGCCAGCTTGCCCACCACCGGCAAACGCAGTACCTCCACCCTGCGCCCATAAACTTAATCCTGCTGGATTACTTTGATTAGTTGTAGTCCAGCCCGCAGCTGCTAAAGTACTGAAAGTATCGAAACCCTGGCTAAAAATAACCTGAGAATACGCTATCAAATTGCTAAGCAAAGACAGCAATAGTAAAATTTTTTTCATAACATTTTCATTTATTTGTTATATCAAATTTAACTATTATTTTCAATAATTAAATATTTTTCAATAAAAATGTTACATTTAATCAAAATATCGCATTTCATTAAAAACACGATATTCTGATTAATTTTTTACTCCTTCACAAACTTAATATTCCTTTCTTTTATTTTAAATACATACACTCCTGGAATTAATTCAGCAACATTAATAGATTTACCAGGTTGATAAATTCCTGTTTTCACCAATCTTCCTTCAGCTGAATAGATGATAAAATCTGTTGGCTTATCTATTCCTTTAAAGTATAATTCGTTTTTAGCCGGATTTGGATACAGTGCAAATTGATCTTTCTCAAAATCCTGAGTACTTAAAGTATTATCATTTGTTACTGTAGAGTTGTTCTCTAAAATCTGATACTCATAATTGAACTGTACACTGGCAATAGGAAATGGTACAGATTCTACAAAATACTGATTATTTGAAGTATTATTTAAAACAAGATAGGCCACCTGACCTGCAGTACCATTTACTTTTATTGGAAGCGGCATTTCATAAAAGCTTACCGAAGCATTGCTTTGAGTCTGCCCTACCTTAATCGTTATAGTCTGATTCGAAGACTGCCTCCATCGGATATCATAGGTTGGGTATCCCTCGCCATACACCCAATCATTGAAAAATCCAGTAAAATCTCTACCTGTAGATTGCAATAAAGAAGCAGTCAGATCTGCAGTTTTCGCATAATTATAGGCTAAATTCGGTCTGGAGTGATATTCTTTAATGGCCTGATAAAAAGTAGCATCACCTAAAATCCATTTCAACATTCTAAGAATATACCCTCCTTTTGCATAAGACAATCTTCCACTGAAAATAGTTCCTTGACTTCCCAGGTTAGCATCAGCCACATATGTACTTCCTCCAGGAGCACTTGTAACGTAATCTTTCTGATCTTCCAGATAATCCATAAATTGAGATTGGGTCATCAATAATTTTTCATTCGCAAGATGTTCTCCAAATGTTGCAAACCCCTCATTCAACCATATATCATTCCATGAACCACAGGTTACCTTATCACCAAACCATTGGTGTGCCAGCTCATGAGCAATAACCGATCTTCCCCAACTACTCATAGAAGACATTGTCTGATGCTCCATACAGACACCCCCATATTGAAACTCCATATGCCCATACTTTTCATTGCGAAAAGGATATGGACCAAAATAAGTTTCAAAGGTATTCATGATCTGCTTTGTCCATTCTATATTAGACATTACAGCTGGATTATTTATTGTGGTAGGATATACATAATTTACAAAAGGAAACGGGGGATTTCCCATTGTATCATTCAGTTTAACAAAATTTGTAATTGCAAGAGCCACCAGATAAGCACTGGTAGGATACATAGTTCTCCAGAATGTTAGTTTTTTGCTATTTGGAAGTGCTATCTCAGACATAAATTTTCCATTGGCTGCTACACTGTATTGATTCGGAGTGGTTATTTTAAAATCAAAACGATCAATCTTATCATTAAGACTTTGTTTTGTTGGAAACCAGTCTTGTGCTCCATAAGGCTCGCTTAATGTAGAAACAATTAGACTACCGTTTTGTGAACCTGTAGAAAATGCACTATTAGCGGTATCAGGTGGACCTGAATATTGTATTGTTAAAGAATCTAATACATTCGCCGGAAGAGAAGCTGGAAAATCAATCTTCACTTCTTTCGTAGCTAACTGCTGGAAATTAAGATTATTCCCATGGTATTTCACTTGAGAAACCGTCAGAGTATTGGCAAGATCAAAATAGATACTGGCCATACTTTGATTGGGTTTAAAATGTGAAGTAACAGAGCCAGAAATAGTATAGATAGCAGGATCTAAACTCACATCCATTCTTTGATACTGCAAATCATAATTTAATGTATTAGGATTGACATTTGGAGCGGTCATCTTTTGAGTAAAGGATTTCATTTCTTTTGCTATTAATCCTTTCATTTCAACATTTTGATTTTGACTACGCAATGATTCAAACGAAATAATGCACAAAATTACCAGATAGAGTTTTTTCATTTTTAAATTTATAATATGGTCAAAGATAAAAAAAACCTTCTAATCATTGATTAAAAGGTTCTTATGATATTTAATTAAATATTTTTAAAGATCTAATGCTGGTTCCAAGAGCTTTTCCATTCTTTTCTTCACCATATCTACAGATCCTGCGTAATTATTAACCATCAAAGAGAAAACCAGTGTTTTCCCTGAGTTCGTTTTCATGTAGCCAGCTAATGTTTTTACTTTATTTAAAGTTCCGGTTTTAGCAAAAATTTGTCCATTCCCGGTTCCTATAAACATTCTTTTTAAAGTTCCTGACTGCCCACCTACCGGAAGTGAAGTCAAATAGGTCTTATAGTATTTCTGCTCCATTAAAGAAGTTAAAAACTTTGCCTGTGAAATTGGAGTAACCGTATTATTTCTTGAAAGCCCACTTCCATCTATATAGCTTAAACCATTAATATCAAAAGCGTTTTCTCTTAAATGGGTTGTTACTACAGTTCTCCCTGATTCTGAAGTCTGATCTCCCAACTTCTGAAAACCTACTGTTTTCAATAAGGCTTCAGCTAATGAATTATCACTATGTTGGTTGGTATAATAAATAATATCACCTAAAGTAGGTGACTTATACGCTGAAATCAATTTTCTGCTCTCAGGTGTAGGATCTGTCATTCTAGGAGTTACTTTTCCTGTAACAGCCACACCACTTTTTACCATAGAAGCTCTTAAAGTATTAGCTAAATAAGCAGGAGCATCAGGCAGTTTGGTTGTCAATATACCTTCCCCTTCATATTTATCTGCATACACCATTTGATTGGCATAAGGAGAAACATAAAAATACTTTTTATCAGAAGAGAAAGAACCTGCTTTTTTCACAATCAGTTTTTCGTTTGCCGGACTGATTTCACGAGTGGTTCCTACAGGCAGATAGTAATTATTATTCTCTAGCCAAACAACATTTTCCGGAAGCCTCGCAATATTACCTTTGAAAAGCGCTGTCTGAATAATAATATCACCATTTACCTTTTTGATTCCTTCATGTGAAATTCCACTTAGGAAATCTGAAACGATCTCTCTATATGATAAAGCTCCACCTTTATTAGTCCCAAGGGACGGATCTCCGCTTCCTATCACATAAAGATTACCATTTAAAACTCCATTTTCATCTATACTTCCTGAATATTCCAACTGCGTCATCCAACGATAGTTTTCCCCTAACAGGTTTAAAGCTGTTTCAGTGGTTAACAATTTCGTTGTAGAAGCCGGAACTAAAGGAGTATTTTCATTGTACGAAGAAATTACTTTCTTAGTTTTCGGGTCATACACTACAAATCCCCACTCCGCATTTTTGAGTACGGGATCCGACACCATTGTGTTTACATTAATATCTACAAGTTCTTTAGCCGACAAAATCGTCCTCTCAACCACCGAAGTTACCGGAGAAGGTAAATTTAAATTCGTTTTTTGATTGTCGTAAGCCTGAGAATAAAGAACAGTAGAAACGGTAGATTGAGCAAGGAAAAACCCAGAAGCCAATACCGCTACACTTGAAATATATTTTCTGAAATTTACCATCTATCTTAGTATTTGTTTTTATGCCTGTCTCATAAAAAACGATTAGTTATAACCATCCAATAAAAGAGCCAAACAATTAATCAACGACCAAAAGTAGAAAATATTGTTAGAAATCAGACCATTATAGTCTAATAAAAGCCTATAAATTTTGTTAAAAATTGTTAAAAATCCACGAAAACGTCTTTTTTGATGCTTTGGTAAGCAGTAATTTCATCGAAATCTTTCAAACTTAGCAAAACTTGATTCTTATACTTTTCATAGTTTTTACCTCGGGGAAGCTTCAGTAAAATCTGAAACTGATATAGATTATTGATTCGTGCAATTTGAGATCTTTCCGGACCTAAGACACATTCTTCAGGAAGATATTTTCTTAATACAGAACCTAAAAACTGAGATGCCCGATTTACTTTATCTTCTTTTCTATGTTTAAGCTCGATCATAATAAGCTTTGTAAAAGGTGGATAATGAAATTTCTGACGTTCTTTTAAAAAATAATAATAGATCTTAGAAACCTTATTCATTTTGAGCAGCTGAAAAACAGAATGTTCGGGATTAAAGGTCTGGATATAGATCTTACCCTTCCCGGAAACTCTTCCTGCTCTTCCTGCAACCTGCGTAATCAACTGAAAAGCGCGCTCTTCTGCTCTAAAATCCTGAACATATAATAAGGAATCAGCCTTCGGAATGGCTACCAATTCGATATGATCGAAATCCAGCCCTTTAGAGATCATTTGTGTACCTACAACGATATCCGTTTCGCGGTCTTCTATTTTTTCATATAATTTCTCATAGGCAAATTTCTTCCGCATAGAATCAACATCCATCCTATCTACTTCATTATCCGGGAATAATTTAGAAACTTCTTCATGAATCTGCTCGACACCTACTCCCCTTTCATTTAGATTTTCGGAATGACATTTTGGACAGGCTTTTGGTTTGGAAGCCCGCTGACCACAGTAATGGCACTTCATTTCGTTAGCCGCTTTATGGTAGGTCATAACCACATCACAATTGGAGCAATAATTAACATATCCACAAGATTCACACTCTAAAACATTAGCATAACCCCGGCGATTGTGAAGAATCATCGCCTGGTTTCTTTCTTCTAATGTTTTTTTTATCTCATCAATCAACTGTAAAGAGAAATTTCCGGAAACTTTTTTAGAATCCTGGGCTTCTTTAAAATTAATCAATTCAAACTCAGGAAGCTGGACATTTCCAAATCTTTCATTAAGGAAAATATACTTCATTTTCTCTTTTCGAGCCAGATAATAACTCTCGACGGAAGGGGTGGCAGAACCTAAAATCACCCGTGCATCATAGAAACTCCCAAATATCAGGGCAGAATCTTTAGCATTAAAATATGGTGATACCTCTCTCGCTTTGTAAGCAGAATCGTGTTCTTCATCTACAATAACCAATCCTATGTTCTGATATGGCAGGAATAAAGCATTCCTTGTTCCAATAAGAATCTGAATATCATTATTTTTAATTCTTCGCCAAACTTCTACCTTTTCGAAATCGGTTAATTTCTGATGATAGAACCCTAGTTTTCTTCCGTATTTTTTTTCAAGCCTCTGCGTAATTTGTTTTGTCAGGGAAATTTCAGGAAGTAAAAACAATACATTTTTACCATTATTTACACATTCTTCTATTTTCTCTAAATAAATATGAGTCTTCCCAGAAGAAGTTACCCCATGAAGCAATACGTTTCTCTTTTCTTCAAAAGCTTCGTCAACCTCTTCTTTTGCTACTTTCTGAGATTCAGAAAGCTCCTCTATCTCTTCAATTTCTCCTTCATAGCTTTCTAATCTGTCTTTTTGCAAATAATATTCTTCAACAAAATTCTTATCTATCAGTGGCTTTAAATGAGAATGTCCAAAAGTGCCATCTTCAAAAAGATCAGATTTTTTGATAAAGCTATCCGGGCTTTCTGTCTGTTGAGATAAAATAATTAAAAAAAGGTCTTTTTGCTTAGGTGCTTTATTCAACTTTGCCAAGATGGCTGTAAGACTTTCATTATCTAAAAGATCTTTATTGATCTTCACATAAGCTACTTCTTTGGCTTTATATTTTTCACCTATTTTTTCATCAATCTCTATATATTGAAGATCAATTAATGAATTGATGGTTTTAATAATATCTTTTTTGGGAATAAATGCTTCCAGATCAGTAAGGTTAATAAGCTGTCTTACTTCAAGCGCCTGGATAAGATACATTTCGTTAACGTCCAGATTTTCAAAATCAACCGTTACATTAGGTTTTAATTTTAAATAAGTTTCACTTTCCAATTTCAAAGAGGATGGAAATGCAAAACGATAGATCTCACCCAAACTGCATAAATAATATCCTGAAAGCCAGTTCCAGAAATCAATTTGTTCCTTTGGCAATATTGGAAACTCATCTAAAATACTGATAACCTCTCTTGGTATAAACCCTTCCGGTTCAATATCATGAATTTCAAAAACAATTCCAGTATAGATCTTTTTTCCACGAAATGGCACCAAAACCCTCATTCCCGTTTGTATTGCAGGCATTAGCTCTTCAGGTACTTTGTAAGTGAAAGAACCTTTTAAATTTAATGGTAAAACAATTTGGGCGTATCGCAAGAGAAATAATTAAAGTGTAAAATTAAATCATTCTTTACAGAACTGCAATTTTTTATTCGTGATTCCATGTTCTGTACCTTATCTTTGTTAATCATTCTTTGTTCATGGAAAATTATATCCTGTTATTTTTTATTGGACTCATGGCTGGAGCGATCAATGCGGCAGCAGGAGGCGGATCGTTTATTACTTTCCCGGCGCTTATTTATGCAGGGGTTCCTCCCATTCAGGCCAATGCATCAAGTACGGTTGCCTTATTTCCCGGAAGCCTGGCCAGTGCCTGGAAATTCAAAGAATATATTAAGCCTTTTCCTGATATTTCAATCACCGCAATGATCATCCTTACTTTGTTAGGGGGCTGTGCGGGAGGTCTATTGTTGTTATATACCCCATCAAGTGGTTTTAATCTTGTTGTTCCCTGGTTGCTTTTACTAGGTTCTCTGGCCTTTGCATTTGGAAAACAAGCTGGTAACTGGCTTAGAAAAAGAATGCATATTGGTGCTGGTTTGGTACTTGGAGCACAATTTCTTTTAGGAATATATGGCGGTTATTTTGGTGGAGCAGTTGGAATTATGATGATGGCTGTTTGGGCGCTATTCGGATTGTCAGATATTAAAGTCATTAATGCCAATAAGACTCTTTTTACAGGAATAGCTAATGCTGTGGCAGTTATTCTGTTTATTTGGGCAGGAAAAGTATACTGGCCTGAAACCTGTACCATGATGATGGCAACAATTCTGGGAGGCTATTTTGGGGCACATTTTACAAAAAAACTCGATCCTGCGAAATTAAGAATGGGAATCGTTATTTTTAATTTTATAATTACTACAGTTTTCTTTATCAAAACATATCTTTAATTAAAAGAACATTTCAATTATTCTATACCAGACAGCAGTTGTTAAAAACCCTATGATAATACTGAAACCAATGGTCAAATTAGTTAGTTTGGTATTGAGTCTAAACTGCTCAACAATAATACTTGAAGTAACAACAGTAGGCATAGCTGCTTCGAAAATAGTAATTTTAGCAACATCTCCTTTTATTCCTAATAACAGGGCCAATCCCAAAACAATAGCTGGTGCTAAAATTAACTTATATAACATGGAAACCGACATTTGAGGGATAAGTTTTTTCCAACCGTTGAATTTAAGTTGCAATCCTACAGAAAACAAAGCTAATGGGCTCACCGTTGCTGCTAATTTGTCAAACAATGGCTCTGCCACTGTAAAATCAATAAACTGAGAAAGAATGATTGCACTTATACATCCTACCAATGGCGGAAAGGTGATCAGCCTTTTTAAAATAAACTGAGCACCAACCTTTCCTGAGGTGCTCCCTCCTTTTACTGCTGCAATAATTCCTAAAGTCGAAAGACTGAAAAACATGGTCTGATCACAAATTACAGCAATACTTAAAAGACGCTCTCCATAAAAAGCACTGATCAAAGGAAAGCCGATAAAAGAAGTATTACTATATCCACTAATGAGTTCCATCGTACTTTGCGAACGCCTTGAATACCCTTTTTTCTTACTATAAACCGCCATAAAAACAAAACAGAACACAGCAATAAGAAATGTAGCAACAATAGGAAAAAGCATTTCCAGTGTCCAATGAACTTTCGGCAAATATTTGAATGAAACCGCTGGAAGAGCAAGGTAGAGGATCCAGGTATTGATCCCTTTGTGAGCATCAGGATGGATGGATTTGGTTGCTTTCAATAGCATTCCAGCCAAAATACATACCGCGATCAAAACAAAATTCACCATAATTGTGTCGGACTATCTCGCAAATTTAAGGTTGATTTTTTAGTTGACCGTGAAAATCAATCTATTTTTTATTGATATGCTATGCGATGGCTATTTTATCTCCCGCAGATTTTGCGGATTACGCAGATCTTTATGTTTTATCGGATTTAATTGATTTAACATATAGGACTGTTTAGATTTAATCAGCGATTAACTGTGTTCCACAAGCTCATTACCTCAACTTTTTCTAAAGATTTTGATAGTTTAATCCGTTTTGAGCTTTTTGGAAGTAAGTCAAAAAAGTTATCACTAAAATGAATATCCCCTAATAAATAAACATCTTTTGCCAGAACATCAGTAGAGACTTCAATTTCAGTTGGTGAAATTTTCCTGATTGTAATATTGGGTTTAGTCAGCTTTAAATCTTTAGGTTTTCCAAAAAAGAAATTATTTTCAGCTACTATTTTAGCATTCTCGCCTTTTAAGGTCAACTTTAAAAAGACTTCATTTTTAGATGAATCAGAAATTAAACGATCTATTTTTACTGGATCAAATTTTACAATTTCATTCAGCGTTTTTTCTTCAGAACTCACTGTCCCGATCACTTCTCCATTAAACTTAACAACCTTTATTTCAACAGTCAGATTCCTAAATACATTCTGATTATCATTGATAGCATACAAATTCAAAGTCCCTTCTTTTTCTTCAGTCAATAAAACCTGCTGTTCAAAACTTCTTTTTATTTGATAGTGCAAAGCTTTCCAATTTCCCAGGTAATCAATGGAAGACCATGAAACAACGGGCCAGCAATCGTTTAGCTGCCAGTATAAAGTTCCCATATTATAGGGTTTTGCACGACGGTGGGCTTCAATTGCAATTTGCATTCCTCGAGCCTGTAGCAATTGAGAAACATAATTATATTTTACAAAATCAGTTGGAACAGGATAATCGCGCTCCATATATTTGTTAATGATCTCCCAACCTCTTCCATGTTTTTCGTGAGCTTTTATCGTAGGACTTTGCAAGCTTAGATCAGGATCTCCAGAAAACATAGATTCAGTCGTTTCCAGACTTGGCATTCCCTGGAAACCATATTCCGACATAAAGCGACCTACTTTTTCATTATATATTTCGAAAGGCTGCTCACCCCACCAAACACCCCAATAATGAGAATCACCTTCTGTTAAACTTTCTTTATGACCCCAACCAATGGATGGTGAACTTGGCCAATAGATATTTTTATCAGCAGCTAAATTCTCTTTTAAAGTATTTGGAATTACTTCATGGAAAACCTTTTTATAATCTTTCCAAACCTGTAGGGAATCTTCTTTTGAATATTTAAATTGCTTCTGATATTCCCAGTTAACAATAGCCTCATCTACCTCATTATTCCCACACCATAAAGCAATAGAAGGATGATTTTGTAATCGATTAACCTGACCTCTTACTTCTTCTTTTACGTTATTCAAAAAGTCCTCATCAGCTGGATAAAAGCTGCCAGCAAACATAAAATCCTGCCATACCAGGATTCCATTTTCATCACAGGCTCTATAGAATTCATCATCTTCATAAATCCCACCTCCCCAGATACGAATCATATTCATATTTGCTTCTTTAGAATCTTTGATCAATTGCTGATATTTCCCCTTGGTAATTCTTGGTGAAAAGCTGTCTGCCGGAATCCAGTTGGTTCCTTTTATGTATAATGGATGTCCATTTACTTTAAAATAAAAAGACTTTCCTTTTCCATCTTTTTCCTGAATAAATTCTATCGTTCTCAATCCGATTCTCAAATCCTCATTTGAAATAATTTTTGAATCTTTTTGTAAGGAAACTTTAACCGTATACAAATTAGGATCTCCCCATCCATTTGGCTGCCATAATTTGGGATTCTCTATTGTAAAAGGAATATCTACATTATTGCTTCCCTTCTTTAATTGGAGTTGATTTTTTTTATTATCAATCGAAATTTCATAGATGCCTTCATTATCAGCAAAGATTTCAAAATGAAAATTTAAATCAGCCATTTGTTTGGTTAGGCCTTTTTGTTCAAATTTTACATTTTCAAGTTTAGCATTATTCCAGAAGCTCAGTTTTACATCTTTCCAAATTCCTGCTGTCACTAATCTAGGACCCCAATCCCATCCGAATTGATATTGAGCTTTTCTCACAAAACTTCTTGGGCTTTCGGGCATCATAAAAGGAACCTTTTTTGCCAGTTCTTTTCCTACATTTACTGCCGATCTGAATTTAATCTGCAGAAGATTGTCGCCCATTTTTACATATTGCTTCACAAGAAATTCCCATTTCCTGAACATATTATCTGTTTTCTTGAGGAGTTTTCCGTTAAGGTAAATTTCAGAAAAAGTATCTAATCCTTCAAAAACAAGATCTATATTTTGATTTTCTAATTCTTCAGATGATATATTAAAATGGGTCTGATAATCCCAATCTTCATTTTCTATCCATTGAGATTTCTTCTCATTTTCATCCTTGTAAGGATCCGGAATCAATTGATTATTCATGAGATCCAAATGAACCGTTCCTGGCACTTTTGCAGGAAGCCATTTTTGTTCTTTTGAATTTTTAAACTGCCATTTTTCAGAGGACAAACTGCGCTCTGAAAACTGTGCAAAAAGAAGATTTTGGATAAATAGAAAAATAAAAAGGAACGTTTTATTCATTAATAAGTTTATTTACAATTCTATGGATTCCATCTTTGATAAGAGGACAATTAAAATTAATCAGTAATCCAAGTTTAATATTTGTCAGTTTTAAATAAGTCAATACTTGCGAATAAAATATAGGATTCATTTCTAGCACCGACTTTACTTCAATTACCTTATTATTAACCATGATATCAATTCTATACGAATTTTCAATCATTACTTCCTTGTATCTTAATGGCAAGGAAATTTGTTTCTCTACATGTAATGTAAGCCCATCTTTGTTAATTCATAAGCCAATGCAGTCTCATAAGCATTCTCTAGTAGTCCAACTCCTATATTTTTATGAACTTCTAACGCTGCACCTATAATTTTATAGGACAATTCATTTTCTGTCATTCATTTGTGTTTTGTGTTTACTTTATTTTTTAACGCAAAGTTTTATTTTTTTTCCTTCACATCGTAAATTAGCAAAGTTTTTAATCAATTAAAATTGATTTGATGAAGCGAATGTTATATGCAGCAGCTTAATCAGCGACTTTGTCGCAATGCTTTGCTCCTTAAAACAATAAAGTATAATATTAAATCTTTGCGTTTAAAAAATATTCAATCTCATCCATCGTTCAGAGGAACGAAAGAATCTCTATTTAGCTATGTTGAGATTCTTTCATTCCGCTTCATTCTGAATGAAAAAAAACAGTCATTAATAATAAATGTTGAGTATATTAATAACTTGAAACTACTTATTCTTCAAAGCAACTACTTCATCTGCATTCGCAAATTGTCCACCATCAGTAATAGCTGAAGAATGAAAGTATCCAGCACTGGTAAATTCCCTGATATCCTGAATATTAGTTGATCTTAGCCCTCCGCCAATGAGAATTTCTATTCTCCCATCAGACAGCTCAACTAATGTTTTAAGGTTTTCTTTGCCTTCAGAAACATTAGGCTTTTGTCCAGAAGTAAGAATGGTTTTAAAACCACAATCAATTACTTTTTCCAAAGAATCCTCCAATCCTTTTGCTCTGTCAAAAGCACGATGAAAAGTACATGGAAGAGGTTGAGCTAATTGAACCAAAATTTTATTTTGCTCAACATTAACCTCATCATTTTCATCTAAAATTCCGAAAACAAAGCCATCAACATTTAATGATTTCAATTGGGTCAACTCGTTCTTCATCTGTTCAAATTCTGCTTCAGAATAGGTAAAATCTCCCCCACGAGGACGAATCATTACAAAAACCGGAATGTTTATTTTTTCTCTGAGTTCTTTTGTTGTTTCAAAACTTGGTGTTGTACCACCTTCACTTAATCCATCACAAAATTCTATTCTGTCTGCGCCATTTTCAAAAGCAATTATTGCAGACTGTGGGTTAAAGCAGGCTATTTCTATCTTTGACATTCTTAAATTCTACTGTTTATATTTTAGCTAAAACTAATTTCATTCTTGTAATTCCAAAAATGAAATTAATTTATTCTATTGATTTTTAATTACTTTTTTAATGCAAATTCAGGAGTTTCCAATCGGTTTCCTTTTTGATCATGAACCGCAAAATTAAATCCATCCTGGATACAATAAGATCCATATTCCCCGTTTTTATTTAAAGCTATAAAACCCACCTGAATATCTTTTAGGTTTTTGTTTCTTCTTTGTGCAATCTTTACAATTCTTTCTACTGCTTCTTTACAGGCTTGCTGGGGATTTCTCCCTTGTCTCATTAGTTCTACTACCAGATGCGTTCCCACTGTTCTGATCACTTCTTCTCCATGCCCCGTAGCTGTTGCGGCGCCTACTTCATTATCTACGAATAAACCGGCACCGATAATTGGAGAATCTCCTACTCTTCCATGCATTTTAAAAGCCATTCCACTAGTTGTACATGCTCCGGAAAGATTTCCCTGTGCATCTAATGCGATCATTCCTATCGTATCATGATTTTCAATGTTGACAACCGGCTGATACTTGCTGCTTTTCAGCCATTCTTTCCACTCTTTTTCAGACTCTGGGGTCAATAGATTTTCTTTTTTAAAACCCTGTGATAAGGCAAATTGAAGGGCACCATCTCCCACCAACATAACATGGGGTGTTTTTTCCATAACCGCTCTTGCTACAGAAATCGGATTTTTAACATTTTCTATACAGGCAACAGATCCGATATTATAATTTTCATCCATAATACAGGCATCTAGTGTTACTCTTCCATCTCTGTCGGGACGTCCACCATAACCTACGCTTCTCTCCGTAGGATCCAACTCTACCAAACGTACTCCTTTTTCAACAGCATCTAATGCTCTTCCGTTTTTACCAAGAATTGTCCATGCTTCTTCATTGGCTTTTAAACCAAAGTTCCATGTAGAAAGTACAATGGGTTTATTGATGATTTTATTATTTTCAGGAAGCTCTTTAGCTATTAAATCCAAAGGATTCATTAATAATGCTGAAGAAGCAAGTGCTGTATTTTTTAAAAATTTTCTTCTTGAGTTCATTTTTTTCTGGTATTAGGTTGCAGGAATATTTTTACTATTTATAATTATAAAGCTCCTATTTCATCTACGAAAAGCCAAGCTTTAGAATCAGCTCCCGGATTTCCGGCTGGTATAATTCCTGCATTTTCTATTTTAATTTTAATATATTTTGAGTTCTGATTTCCTATATTCAATCTTACTTTTCCTTTTGAGTTCTGAATTTCTTCTTTTCCAATTTCTTTGATCATTTTAAAATTAGTGTTGTCATCGGAAACAAAAATCTGTGTTGATTTAGCAAGATGAATCCAACTTCCCTTATTCTCCAGAGTATTGAAATAGATTTCTGAAAACTGTGTTTTCTGTCCTAAGTCAATAACTGCTACAACATCTTTTCCATTAAATCCTAACCACGTTTTCCCTAACTGCTTTTGATTTCCAATAATCCCGTCCACTAAAGTGAAAGCGCCTCCAAAAGAGTAATTTTCACTTGGCTGTTGTTCCAGGCTAATGTTCTTTCCTGTCGTTTTGGAAGGGGTAAACTGTTGTGTGGAAACAGCACTTTTTAGTTGACCTTCTTCAAAATAGGCAGACTTCACTGTCATGGCCTTAGATACAGGAATAACCTCCTGATAAGATTGAGAGTTTATTGTCGGATCCGTTCCATCCGTTGTGTATTTTATTCCATTGGAATTTTGAGAAGTTGACAATTCATAAGCAACACCATTCACTGCAGGAATTACTTTTCCTGAAATATTATAAATGCTTTTAGCATAATTCACCTTCATTTTATCTAAAACCTTAAACTGCTGTATGACCCTGTTTTCAAAATCTTTATAATTTTTAGAATCCGCTGTTCCCCAAGCAACTTCTGAGAGTGCCATTAACCTTGGAAAAATCATATACTGCACCTGTTTAAAATCGAGAATATATTCAGTCCATAAATTAGCTTGAACCCCCAAAATGTATTTTGCCTGCTCAGCATTTAATTCCGAAGGGATAGGATCATAGGAATACACTTTATCTAAAGGAGTAAATCCACCAAAAGCATTTGGCTCCGATTGTGGATCTCCCTGATAATGGTCAAAATAGCAGAAAGCTCCGGGAGTCATCACGGCAAAATGTTTGGATTTCGCCGCTTCAATTCCTCCATTTACCCCTGTCCAACTCATTACGGCTGCATTTGGAGCTAATCCACCTTCTAAAATTTCGTCCCAGCCAATTATTTTTCTTCCTTTGCTGTTCACATATTTTTCAATGGTCTGAATAAAATAACTTTGTAAACCATGTTCGTCTTTCAGGTTATTTTTCTTTATTAATTCCTGACAATGTGCACATTCTTTCCATCTGGTCTTCGGGCACTCGTCGCCACCAATATGGATATACTGAGATGGAAAAAGTTGCATAACCTCGTCCAAAACGTTTTCCAAAAATGTAAAAGTTTCTTCTTTTGGACAAAATACATCATCAAAAACACCCCATTTCGTAGCAGCTTCAAAAGGTCCTTTTGTACAAGCTAATTCTGGATAAGCTGAAAGTGCAGCTAAAGCATGACCCGGCATTTCAATTTCGGGAACAATAGTGATATGTCTTTGTTCAGCATATTTAACCACTTCCTTAATCTGCTCCTGGGTATAAAAATAGGGGCCATATGGTTTTCCGTCAAATGTATTATCAACATAAGCTCCGATCATCGATTCTTTTCTTTTAGAACCTATTTCGGTAAGCTTTGGATATTTTTTGATCTCAATTCTCCATCCCTGGTCATCAGTTAAATGCCAGTGAAAAGTATTCAGCTTATACATCGCCAGATAATCGATATACTGTTTCACTTCATCCACGGTAAAAAAATGACGACAAACATCCAGATGCATTCCACGCCATGCAAATTTTGGAGAATCATTAATTTCCATAGCAGGAATTTGCTTGTCTTCCCTATGCTCTTCAAACAACTGAATCAACGTTTGAAGTGCAAGAAAATACCCCTGCTTGGTATAGGAACTTATCAAAATTCTTTTGGGAGAAATGTAAATAGAATACTTTTCTTTATCTGCTTCAGCATTAATTGGGATTTTTGGCTGTGGAAACAGCAAATGCATCACATGAACTTTTTCTGTACTGCTACTGGATTTAAATTTAACCTGGGAACCTAGACGTTTTTTTAAATATTCTGTTTCTTCTTTCGGAAGTTTATCATTCAGTATTAGTGTTTCTGGAATTTCAAACTTCCCGGCCTGCATATTTACACTTTGTGGATAAGGAATTAAATTTGGTTTCTTCTGAGCATGAAAAACAGTGGAAAAAATAGCAGAAAATATAAATAGAAAACGTCGCATTTAAGTATGATTAAGGTTTTAGCTAAGATAATTATTTTCTAAAACTCTTTTGCTCATTTTAACTTATTAAATAATAAAACATCTAAATTTGCAAAAAAATACAATGAGAAAAACTATTTTTCTGGCTGCTGGATTATTATTTTCAGTTTCATCTCAAGCCCAACTTTTAGACATTATAAAATCTACTGTTAAGGATAAAACGGGAGTTGATCTAAATAATCCCGGTAAAACAAAAAATACCACTACATCCAATACGACTGCCATATCTACCTCATCTCCCAATAGATCGTCCTCTATTAATCTGAACAATCTTACCTCATCACAGATCTCATCTGGATTAAAGGAAGCTTTAAGTCTTGGAGTAACTGATGGTGTAAAAAAACTGGCTTTAACTGATGGATTTTTAAAAAATGAGGCTGTAAAAATTTTAATGCCTGAAAAATTACGGAAAGTCGACACTACGTTACGTTCTTTAGGAATGGGTAAACTAGCAGATGAGGGGGTAAAATTATTAAACAGAGCTGCTGAAGATGCGGTAACAGAAGCCGCTCCTATTTTCACGAATGCCATTACTTCCATGACCATTACGGATGCTAAAAATATTTTATTAGGTTCCAATAATGCAGCAACCAATTATTTGCAGACTAAAACCCAAAGCCAACTGTTTACCGCTTTCCAGCCAAAAGTACAGGCTTCTTTAGGAAAAGTAGGAGCTGATACGGTTTGGAAAAATCTTATTTCAAAATACAATATGTTTACTGGACAGTCTGTAACTACTGATCTTAACGAATATGTTACCACAGAAACTATTAATGGCGTATTCAAAATGGTGGCAGAAAAAGAAAGTGGAATAAGAAATACTCCGGCTATGAGAACGACAAGTATATTGCAGAAGGTTTTCGGAGCTCAGGATGGAAAATGATCTTAGATTTTAAAATTACAATTATATATATAAAAAAGGCTGTTTCAGAAATTGTAACAGCCTTTATTTTTTATTTAGAATTGCATTTCAGGAATATCCCCTTCAATGATAAGATCTGCTTCTGTAGATTTGATAATATGTTCTACTGAAATTCCTGGTGCTCTTTCAACGAGCTTAAAACCTGCAGGAGTGACATCCAGTACTGCTAATTCTGTCACTACTCTTTTCACGCAGTTTACACCTGTTAATGGAAGCGTACATTTCTTTAGAATTTTACTTTCTCCTGCTTTGTTTACGTGCATCATTGCAACGATGATATTTTCAGCAGAAGCTACTAAGTCCATTGCACCACCCATTCCCTTCACCATTTTTCCAGGAATTTTCCAGTTGGCAATATCTCCATTTTCAGAAACTTCCATCGCTCCAAGAATGGTTAGATCTACTTTCTGACCTCTGATCATTCCAAAACTGAAAGCAGAATCGAAGAATGATCCTCCTGGCAATATCGTAATCGTCTGTTTTCCGGCATTAATAATATCGGCATCTTCTTCGCCTTCAAAAGGGAAAGGTCCCATTCCGAGAACTCCATTTTCACTCTGAAACTCTACGTCTATACCATCTGGAACGTAGTTGGCAACCAGAGTAGGAATCCCTATTCCCAGGTTTACATAGTAGCGGTCTTTCAGTTCTTTTGAAATTCTTTTAGCAATTTGTTCTTTTGTGAGCATAATAAAAACTTAGACTGCAATTTAAATATTTTCAATTGAATACAAAAGGTCTTTATTATTCCAAATTATTAACATCATAAGTCAAAATAATATCTTTAATTTTGCAGGATTATTTAATCGAATGAAAATACTCTTAAGATATCTTAAACCTTACAAATGGTTGATTGCCCTTTCTTTGTTACTGGCCACCATTAATCAGGTTTTTTCTTTATTTGCACCGGCAATTACCGGTAATATCCTTGATCAGCTGGTTACCCATCCTAATTTTTTTGATAAGGAAAAACTCATTCCCAGAAATCTGAATCAATATTTATATGGAAATGGAATTTACCACGGGGCGTTTTATTTTTTAACATTGCTTATCGGAACAGCAATGATAAGCCGAATTGCCAAAGCATTTCAAGATTATGCGGTAAGCGTTATTACCCAAAAGTTTGGTGCGAAAATATTCACTGATGGTCTAAAGCATTCAATGGCATTACCCTACCAGGAATTTGAGGACCAAAGAAGTGGTGAAACCTTATCGATCTTAACGAAAGTACGAGAGGATACGGTGAAATTCATCACCAGTTTCATTAATATATTCTTCGGAATATTAGTCAGTATTATTTTCGTTTCCGTGTATGCTATTCGTTTACATTGGTCGATTATGCCTGTGTATATCTGTGGAATTTTCCTGATTGCTTTTATCACCAATTTATTGAGCAAAAGGATAAAAAACATTCAGAAAAATATTGTTTCAGAAACAACGGCTTTAGCTGGAAGTACTACAGAAAGTTTAAGAAATATAGAAATTGTTAAAAGTTTAGGACTAACCAATCAAGAAGTTATCCGTTTAAATAATAATACGTATAAGATTCTTGGACTTGAGCTTAGAAAGGTTAAAAGTATCCGTTCTTTAAGTTTCATCCAGGGAACGATGGTCAATTTTCTTCAACAGATGATTACCCTGACCCTGTTATTATTAATTTTCAAAAATATTGTTACTCCCGGACAATACCTGTCTCTGATGTTTTATGGTTTTTTTATTTTCGGACCGATGCAGGAAATTGGGAATATTATCATTTCTTATCGTGAGGCAGAAGCATCTCTTAATAACTTTGATCGTTTAATGAAAAAAGAGGTGGAAGAAAAACCACTTCATCCAAAACAAATTGGTGCTATTGAAGAATTAGAATTTAAACATGTTTCCTTCAAACATCAGTCGGCACAGTATAAAGCCTTAAATAATATCTCTTTTGATGTGAAAAATGGAGAAACCATTGCTTTTGTAGGACCTAGTGGTTCAGGGAAAAGTACATTGGTAAAATTACTGGTTGGGCTTTACAGGCCACAGGAAGGAAATATTTTTTACAATACAATTAATGGAAAAGAATTTGACTTTGATGAATTGAGAAATCAAATTGGTTTTGTAACCCAGGATACTCAGCTTTTTGCAGGAACGATCAAAGAAAATCTTCTTTTTGTAAATCCTAAAGCTACAGAAGTGGATTTGGAAATCGCTTTACAGAAATCAAGTTGTACTGCATTATTAGAAAGAGCAGAAAAAGGTATTGAAACGGTTATTGGTGAAGGAGGGCTGAAATTGAGTGGTGGGGAAAAACAAAGAATCGCTATCGCTCGGGCACTTTTAAGAAAGCCCCATTTATTGATTTTTGATGAGGCGACTTCAGCTTTGGACAGTATTACTGAAGAAGAAATAACATCCACCATAAAAAATATTTCAAAGGAAAAGGAACAAATTACAGTTCTTATCGCCCATCGTTTAAGCACTATTATGCATGCAGACCGAATTTATGTACTTGAACGCGGACAAGTCATAGAAATGGGATCTCATGATAATCTAATTGCCGAAAAAGGATTGTATTATGCCATGTGGCGACAACAAATCGGAGAAAGAAAAATGCTTATTTCGGAAGAATAAACAAAGCGCTGAATAAATTATTCAGCGCTTTGTTTTTATTTTAAATGTTGTTTTTCAAAAGAAATTATTCTTTTTGTCTAACAGTTCTTTGTTCAATTCTCTTTTCGAATTTTTCACCCTGGAAAATTCTCTGAATCATAATTCCGGGAATATGTATCTGATTAGGATCCAATTCTCCATCTTCTACTAATTCTTCCACTTCAGCAATTGTAATTTTTGCAGCGCCCGCCATTGGATGATTAAAGTTTCTTGCAGATCCTTTGAAAATTAAATTTCCGGCATAATCTCCTTTCCAGGCTTTTACAATAGAATAATCAGCTTTATAGGCATGTTCTAAAATATGAGGCTTACCATCGAAATCTTTTACTTCTTTACCCTCAGCGATCTCTGTTCCATATCCTGCAGGAGTATAGAAAGCAGGAATTCCAGCCTGAGCTGCTCTGCATTTTTCAGCAAGCGTTCCCTGAGGAGTAAGTTCAACATCTAATTCTCCGGAAAGCATCTGTCTTTCGAACTCTGCATTTTCTCCAACATAGGAAGAAATCATTTTTTTAATTTGTCTTTTATGAAGCAGTAATCCTAATCCAAAATCATCAACTCCTGCATTATTGGAAATACATGTCAAGTCTTTTACATCGCTTTCTACCAATGCATTAATGGAGTTTTCAGGAATACCACAAAGACCGAATCCACCTAACATTAAAGTCATTCCATCCTGAATACCTTCAATGGCTTCCTGTGCATTTTTTACTCTTTTATCAATCATTAAATATTAGATTTTCTGTTGGCTAAATTTAATAATTTTTCTCGTAACTGTGGTAGTCTGGATTTTTATTTGAACTTATAAAAGTTCATATTCGAAAAAACAGGATTTAAAAATCAGTTTACATACTTTTTTATAGAGATCAGATTCAGTAGGCAGATCTTACTTTACATTATTCAAAATCAAGTAATCCGTCTGAAAGTGCTTTCCATTGGATTTTTGATATTCCCACCATTCCTCCTAAACCAACCATCATATTTCTAAGTTTATCAACGAATGCAGCATTATAATTTGGAGATTCATTCCGTCCATATATCGCAGCCGTCAGTTCTTTGCCATTTCTTGAAATAAGAAAAGTTGATGTCGCTTTATCACTGTAAAAATGTGCAACATGATCATTTTGGTCATTCCCAGGGATTTTCGATGGGCTGCAGGTTACTAAAAAACTCTCAAACTCATCAGCAACCTGATGAAATATATTAACAATTTCTACCCAATCATATCCTTTTGCTTCTGCTTCACCGGGACCAGGTATATTAATCCTAATAAAATCTCCTATTTCAGGAGAACGGTCGAGAGGCTTTCTGTTGGAATCAAAAAGTTTAAAATCTGATGTATTTTCTCCGCTAAATTGTTGCCATTGATTGACCGAGAAGAATCTTTCTTTTAAAATACTAAACTTTTCTGCTGCCAATACGGCATCATTATAATACTTTTGACTTTCAGTGTCATGAAATCCGCCTTCTTTTTGTAGTGGTATTCCAGGAATTTTTTTTGGCTTCATTATATCAAATTTAAAATTGAACGTTTTTATCAATCCAAATATTGAATATCAAACTATTTTATTTTTTTCTTTTTAAAATCATTTTATTTTAAGCAGAAAAAACATTTATAATTAACATCATAAAATCCGGTAATTAGAATTAATGCGACAATTTGCAGACCAAATTTTCTTTAGGTACAAAAAAAAGTTCCGTCCAGGTCTTATAACGACAATCCTATCTAACTGAGTATATTAAGATTACATATTAAAAAATTATTTACTTTTTTTAATGGTCTAGATTTTGGAACTAATACAATAAGTAATTATAAGGTTCAACTGACAAGCGCCTCAAAAAAACAGTATTATGGAAACAAAAGATATATCAAGGGTAGCACTTGGTGCATTTCTCATCTCAGCAGGAATAGGTCACCTTACGTTTGCGAGAAAGGAATTTCAGGCTCAGGTTCCGGAGTGGGTTCCTTTAAAAAAAGATGATACTGTAGTATATTCAGGAATCGCAGAAATCCTTTTAGGAACAGCAGCGATTGTGACTCCTCAAAAGTATAGGAAAACAATGGGAAAAGTTCTCGCTGGATTCTTTGTGGCCGTTCTTCCCGGAAATATTGCTCAATATAGGAACAGAAGGGATTCTTTTGGTCTTAATACAGATAGTCAGAGATTGGCAAGGCTTTTCATGCAGGCTCCATTGATAGCATGGGCACTAAAATCTACAAAGGATTAAATATTTTTTAGAAAGCCAATAACCAGAACTTTTTCCTTATTTTTTTTCTAAAATTGGTCTATATTTGGTGAAAATTATTTACCACATATTCAGACCTGTTAATATAGTTAGTATATTAATTATTTAGCAAACACAAATTAATTCCATGAGAAAAAAAATACCTAACTGCAGCTTAGCCGTTTCTCCTACTCTATATCTAATCACAGATAAAAATATCTTCTTATTTAATTCCAAAGAATATATGACTTAAGATGAAGAAATTCATCGAGATCAATTTTTAAACTTCACCTTTACAAAAATTAATGTATACATGAAAAAATTATTTACCCTAACGCTATTAGCGCTACTATTTACAATAAAGGTCTATTCACAAGAGAAAATCTATTTTGATGAAAACTGGGAAAAGACCACTCAAAATAAAATGGAATATTATCGGGAAACTGAACCAAAAGGTAAGTTTACCTTAATAAAAGATTATTACAAAAACGGAACTCTTCAAATGGAAGGCTTAGCTTCAGATATAACTCCACAAAATGAAGTATATGAAGGAAAAGTGACCTGGTATACAAAAGAAGGAAAAGTAATCAATTCTACCACTTTTTCTAAAGGAAAACAATTGGGTCCAGCTCAATCATTTGATGAGAAAGGAAGAATACTTGAGGATTTCACCTATAATTCAGATGGCGGCTATAAGGGAAAGAGCTACGCTTACAAAGATGTTGAAAATTCATCTTATTTTAATTCTCTAACCATATATGAAAGTCCTGAAGTATATAAAACAATAATTTACGATGAAGACATCAAAGGAATCAGATATGAGACGAGCATTGAGAAAAATGGAGATTCTGAAACTAAATACTACGGGGATAAAGGTAAATCACTTGGTAGTAACAGCTATTCTTCATCCACAACCAATAGTGGTACTGTTGTAGAATATTATTATAATCCAATGCGGGTTTCTAAAATTGAAAAATATAAAAATGGAAATGTAATTGAGAGTACTGTATTTGGCAAAAATGGAAATCTTTTACAAGAAGAGAAAAAAAACAAAAAAGACGGATACAAAACAACCTACGATGAATCCGGAAAAAAAATAGGAAATTTAGTATATAAATCAAATACAGAAGCTGAATATCTTACACCTTACGAAGGTGAAGATTATCAATTTACTTATGATTATTTGCAAATTTCTACCATTGATGTTTATAAAAACGGGTCACTTGTATTAAATAAAAGCTTTAGTGATAATGGAAAGTTATACTCAGAGAAAATTCTTAAAGATGATTCTGTACAGGAAATGAAATACTATAATGATAGTGGCACTTTAAAATCCAATATTACCTACAAAAACGATCTGCCTTATAATGGCACTTCATATGATGACCATAATGAACAACTTTATAAAGATGGGGTTTTAGTGCATTCGAAGACATTTTTTGAAGGAACTAAACTGCAATACGAAAAGAAATTAAACGCTGATAAAAACACATATGAAGCAACTGTTTATAATGATAAGGGAGCTATTCTTTACGTTTATAATCAACCAGTGGATGAAAGCTATCTTTTTACGGCACAAATTGCACAATATATCAATGGTAAACCGGCCAACAAAGCTGTTGTAAAAAATGGAATTCTTCAAAGTGGAAAGATTAAATTTAAAATAGATTCTGGCACAAAAGAAATAGAACGCAGTGGAAAATGGATATTATTAAAGATTTATGATTCCAATGGAAAACTTACTCAGGATTCGAAAATTTTAGCCGATTCGGAACAGGATGAAACAAATTATAGCCCCCAGACCGGTATATCGGAAGATAATTTATTGTATAATATTTTTTAAATATAAATAGTCTTTTAAATAAGAGTTTCAGAAAAATAAAAAACCGCCACTTAAAATTTAAGTGGCGGTTTTTATTAGTGT
Source organism: Chryseobacterium sp. FW101-FHT12H09 (assembly GCF_058790395.1). Lineage (NCBI taxonomy): Bacteria > Pseudomonadati > Bacteroidota > Flavobacteriia > Flavobacteriales > Weeksellaceae > Chryseobacterium > Chryseobacterium sp. FW101-FHT12H09. Next base: position 484,354 of record NZ_JBYTCP010000001.1, read on the forward strand.
AATAGAACTATTATTGTATAATAAGTTTTAATGTAAATAGTTTTCTGGTGTGAACTTTCACAAAATACACTCCTTTTGGAAGGTTTTCATTCACTAAAGAGAAACGCTGATTATGTACGTTTTTAGATTCATACAATAAATCGCCTGTTGCGGATAATAATTCAATCTTATCAATTGGATAATCACTCTTAATAAATGTAGGTTCACCTGGTTTTGTAGGATTTGGATATAATACTACATTTTTTTCAGTGCTTTTTTGCACATCATCAGTTCCTAAAGTTGATGAAGTAACCTGAAATTGCTTTCTGTTTGAAACTTCAGTATAAGAATCATTGGTAAACATAACCATATAATAATTTCCGGGAGTTGTAGGTAATGCTGCACCGCTTAATGTTTTTGTTCCCTGAGTTATTCCGTCAAAATAGGTATAGGAAACAAAGTTGTCGTCTGGTGTCTGAACACTCTGAGGATAGATTCCCAACCAATCTTTGATGATTCCCGGAGAATCGGTCCATGAAGCAGTAATATTTTCCCCTAAAGTATAAACAGGTTTATTGATCCATAATTCGGTGACAATATCTCCTACTTTAAAGAAAACTTTCTCACCAATCGCGGTGTACCCATCTTCAAGGAAATACTGTGCAAAATAATATCCTTTTGGAAGTCCTGTAAAGTTAAGGCTTCCTGCAGCAGTTGTTACATATTGATAAGTTGCTGAAGTATTAGTTCCCGGGCTTTGTCCCATTTTGTAAATCCCAATCCAGTCTTTTACTAAATTTGGTCCGTTCGTGAAGTTAATTTTCACAGTTCCGCCTACAGGATAAGTATCTGCTGTTGCCTGTAATACTACTTTTGGTCCAACATAGAAATTTTTCCTCGGTGTAATTTCGGTATACCCATCATTAGCAAAAAATCCAGCAAAATATTGCCCTTTTACAGCTAATCCATTATTGAAAGTCGCAGTTCCTGCAGTTTGACCATTGGTATAAAGGTATGTCTGAGAAGTTACAGTAGCAGGAACCTGCCCTTTTTTATAAATTCCGACCCAATCTGTTTGATTTCCAGGTCCACCAGTATAGGTAGCGATAATTGGAGTATTTTGCAGGTATTCTGTGGCATTTAAAGTAAATGTAGGATTTGAAACTACACTTCCAGAAACTTGGAATTGTTTTACATCACTCCAGTCACTCCATTCTAAATTTCTATCTCTGTAACGGGCTTTTACATAATAAATTCCATTAGAAATTGAATTGGCAGGGAAAGTAACTTTTGTAATATCCACTCCCGCATTAAGGTTCTTAGCCTTATCCGGTGTTCCATCTTTTCCAAACCAGTTTTCATAATCACGATAAAATTCTTTTTCAATGACAGAAAAATCTGCTGCTTTACTGATTAGAAACTGTGTGGTATTTAAAAGTTCGCCATTAGGTGATGCAAAAGCACTTCCGTTTAGGGTTAGTGGTAATGTTATAGGACCTGAAAAAGTATTGGTGATACTTGGTTTTGTTGGTTTCGGCTGATTTTTATATCTGTGAAAAGAATCTACAAGTTCATTATATTTCTTAGTATAAACACCACCAATAGAATAGCATTCTACATCTACTTTACCATTGGTTACATCTACTTCTACGATCTGATAGGTCCAGTCTGTTAGTGTTTTCTGAACATCATCAAAATCCTGTTCTGTAGACATTCCCCAATACTGATCCCAGGCAGTTCCACCTGAAATAATCTGATAATTCGGAGTATCTTTTAACTGTCCTCTGTGATACAAATGATGATGCGCTCCAACATGCATTAAATATTTGCTTGATGAAGTTAAAAGAGGAACTGCATTGTTTCGCACCCATGTTGAAATATCACCTACATATTGTTCTGCCTGATAGGGTCTGTGACTTAGAGAAATAATCCAATCTATATTAGGGTCATTATTGGCTTCTGTTAAAATTTGTTGCAACCACGTTTGTTGTGCTGCACCCGTATGTTCAGAGCTTAAACTTACAAATAATACATTTCCAGCTTGCTGAGCATAATAATTTTCATTTCCTGAGCTTATATTATTGTATTTAATTTCATCAATATAAAAGTGAGCATAGTAAGAATTCATCCCTAATGTTCCATATGTTTCATGATTTCCGACTGTTGTCTGAATAGGAAGGTATGGTGATAGTTTAATATTCTTTTTAAAATGAACATTCTCATAATGATCTAACGTCCCGACGTCTACCTGATCTCCTACCATAAAAGTAAGAGCCACATTATCTGAGGGATCTGAGTTCGCACCAAACTTTTGCTTTAATTTTTTAAATGCATTTAAGGTAAGGGTATCATATCTTGGTTCTGCTTTGATCTGGTTATCTCCCATAATCAGGAAGCGTATTTTACCATCTGCAGTAGTAGCTTGTCCTGGTAAAGGAAGGGTTCTGAAATTATATATCGCAGATTCACTTGTACCCGTTTTTATTTTATAATAATACTTGGTATTAGGTTGCAGGCTGGTAATCTTAGCGGTGTGATAAAAATAATTGTTATTATAACCTGTATCTGAAAAAATATTGGTCGTTCCGGTTACGGTAACATTTAAATTTGTTGATGAAGTACCATAAAGCACTGTCGTTTCACTGTTCGATCCGGTTTTCCAATTGACGATCATTGAATTGGGTGTCGGATTTTGTAAATAGGGAAATAATGCCTGTCCAAATGCCATCTGGACGACAAAACAAAGAAGAAATAAACAAATTCTCATAATGGATTAATTTTAGGTGGTGTTGAATGGGTTATTACTGTATTCCGATAAATCTGAAAAGAAATATCCCGTTATTTTTACTTTTTTGCAAAAGTAGATTTCCTATGTAAACTCAGGCTCATGGGAAAGTAAACGCTGTGTTAAGTTTTAGACCGGAAACCCACTGAAAATATCTTGTTTCATAATATAAAATTATTTGGATTATATAAAAGTAATTTTGTACATTTGCAACCTGTTATTCAACCTCTGACGAAAAACGTGTAAGTTGCTTAGCCTTAACATTATATTATCATTAATAATGGATTTATTAAAGTACGTACAAGAGAAGTACATTGCAAAAAAAGAATTCCCGGAATTCAAAGCAGGTGATACAATTACAGTGTATTACGAAATTAAAGAAGGACAAAAAACAAGAACTCAGTTCTTCAAAGGAACAGTTATCCAATTAAGAGGTACAGGTTCTACAAAAACTTTCACTATCAGAAAAATGAGTGGTGATGTAGGTGTAGAAAGAGTATTTCCTATCAATATGCCAGCTCTTCAAAAAATTGAAGTTGACAGAAAAGGTAGAGTTAGAAGATCTAGAATTTATTACTTCAGAGATCTTAGAGGTAAGAAAGCTAGAATCAAAGACGCTGCTTACAAAAAGAAATAATTCAGACAACAATACATACAAAAAGAGGCTTTCTAAATTTAGAAAGCCTCTTTTTATTTATTCATATCTTTAAAAAATGTAAGATTTAGAAATAATGACTGTTAAATTCGAAACAACCTTATTTTTATTCTCATTTAATAAAGTTATACAAAGCATCAAAAAACTTTGGATACACTTCAATATGAGGAAGGTGTCCTACATTATCAAGTTCAACCAATTTTGATCCTATAATTTCACGTTGGGTTTTCTTTCCTAATTCCTGATACTGTCCCATTTTTGCCTGAACTTCTTTGGGAGCTCTGTCCTTTCCTATTGCCGTTCGATCTCTTGTTCCTATAATTAATAGCGTGGGCACTTTAATATTTTTAAATTCATATACTACGGGTTGGTTGAATACAATATCGGTGGTTAATGCTGCATTCCATGCGACTGAAGGATAATCTTTACTTAATGTCCAGCCTGCTAACAGATCCAGCCATTTATCATATTCAGGTTTCCATTGGTTATCGTAATAAAACTTCAACTGATAGTCTTTATAGCTTTGATAAGTATTTTTCAATTCAGACTGGTAAGCTGCATCGATTGTCTGATATTTTGCCAAAACTTTATAATCCTCAAGACCTATAGGATTTTCAAGAATTAACTTCTCTACTACTTCAGGATACATCAGTGTAAATCTCGTTGCAACCATTCCACCCATAGAATGCCCCAGAACAATTAGTTTATTAATCTTAAGTCCATCCAAAATAGCCTTTGTATTGACAGCGAGCTGTGCAAAAGAAAACTGATAACTTTTGGGCTTTGAAGATTTTCCAAATCCGATCTGGTCAGGAATAATTATTCTAAACCCTTTATCTGAAAGATCTTTTGCAGTCTGTTCCCAATAAGCTCCATTAAAATTTTTCCCATGAAGAAGCATAATGATCTTTCCATTGGGATTTTTTGGCTGTACATCCATATAAGCCATTTTCAAATTCTGATTCTGAGAATTCAAATCAACAAAATGAACTTCATAGGGATACTGATAATTAGTAAGCATTCCATCCAAGGGCTTCAACTGGGAAAATACTAAAGTTGGTGCTATCAAAAACAGCATAAGCGTGATTACATTTTTAAAATACATCATGAAATCTTATTTGTGTATTAAAATTAAAAAAACCGTTCCAAAAGAAACGGTTTTTTATTTTTTTATTTTAATTATAAGCTTAAGATAATTGTTCAGCCACTTTCAATTCCTTTTTGGCTGGTAAATTCATCAAGACAATAGCAAAAAGAATGAGTGCAATTCCTGCCCACTGAACCAAAATTACTTTTTCACCCAATAAAACATAAGCCATGGTTACGGATACCGGAAGCTCTAATGAAGAAATAATACTTCCCAATCCCAATCCTGTATTCGGAAATCCCATATTAAATAAAATAGGTGGAATAATAGTTCCAAACACGGCAAGAATAAATCCGTAGGTCCAAAATATAGAATAGTCAAATGAATGGATATGTTGCGTGTTTTCAGTGAAGTTTAAATAAACTGATCTTAATCCATCAAAATAAAGTGGCCCAATCTGAGCAAAGAATAAAAATGCCAGAACCACAATAGAACCTCCCGTAAGCATAATCATACTTTTTCTGAGAACAGGTAAATGAGTCGCCAGCGTATTTGATGTAAACATCGTTAATGTATATGATGAGGCTGCCATTAATCCCCAAAAGACACCATGCCAGTCTAGCTCTATATCGACATTGATAAGATTGGTTGCTAATACGGTTCCCAATAGAACAATGATTGTAGCTATTACTTTTCTTGCATTAGGAAATTTTTTGGTCAAAAAACTTTCTACAACAACACTGAACCATACAGACTGCATAAGTAATACAATGGCTATTGAAACATTGATATACTGAACTGCGATATAGTAAAATAAACTTGTACAACCTAAAGATGTACCCGCTACCAAAAGCATTTTAACCTCTTTACGGGTAGGCGATGGTAATTTTGATTTTGAGGTGACAGTCTGGATGAAATTGAGCATTAAAAGCCCGATCAATCCTAACATAAACTGAGATGTAGTAACCTCAGATGTAGTGTATCCTTCCTGATAAGACATTTTAACAAATGTGGCCAACATACCGTATACACTTGCTCCAATACCGACAAATAACACTCCTTTCAATAAATTTTTCTTCTTCATAATCTTTTTAACAGCCGGCAAAGTTACAATATAATAATTTAATTCACCTTAAGGTAATAGCTCATATAGATAAATAAAATCACCCCAAGCAAGCCTGGGGTGATATAAAAAAAATAATAAAATAGTCTATTTTTTAACGATCACTTTAGAAACAGCATCAAAGCCAAGGCCTTTTACTTTTACCATATAAGTTCCATTGATCATTCTGTCGGTTGAAATTGCTTTCTTAGCTTCCGGAGAAATTTTATCCTCAGAAGAAATTAATTTCCCTGACATATCATAAATCTCAACACTGAATTTACCCATTGTTTTGCTTGGGAAATTGATATAGAATTCATTCTTAGCAGGATTAGGATAGATAGAAATCGTGTTGTTTTTTACAGATTTCACCTCATCAGTTGCTAATAAAGGACATTCATCTGGAACAACCAGACTTTCAACCTGGTCATTAATATTTGTTTTACTTCCAGCTGTTGCACCTACTCCAAGACCTCTTTTCGCAAAGACCCTCCAGATCATACATTTGTCTTCTCCACCCGTAGTCGCTTGTTCTGCTGCAAGTATTGCATTCCTTCCATCAATAAACGTTGGATTACATGCCTGAAGTTTTAGAGCATTGGTAACTAACTGTAATACTCTGGAACTACCGTTGGTAGCATTTGCTGTAACATCTGACGAGTAACCATATTTAGCAACATATTGCCAGTGAAGATCCCAAAGCATTGTTGCCCATACAAATCCTATCGAATGTACATCAGGAACAATAATCCCATTTTGATTAGTATATTCCATACCGTTAGTATCTCCATATGTAAAATCATTGATGGAGAAATCAGGAGAATATTTTGCAGGACGTATCCCTTCTCCGTTTGTAGGTTCTCCTGCTGCATATGTTGCCATTCCTCTTGGTACTAAGGCATTATCTCCTGGTTTATTTGTTAACATTAAAGCAAAGAAATCGGACCAACCTTCTCCCATCTGTTCTTTATCTGCCGAAGAACTCAAGCATCCATATCCGGCACCCGTTAATCGGTTAGAAATTCCGTGACCATATTCATGGGTTACAATTCCATTATCAAAGCTACCATCTGGAATTACAGTTGTTGCCGGATCATTTTTCAAAGTTACATTTACAGTTGCCGCAGCAGAAAGCTGACCCTTAATGTATTCTCCCTCTGTATTTGTAATTAATACTGATGGAATAGTAACAGTAGCATCAGTTCCGGACATATTTCCTATAATATCTCCATTTGCTGCTCCATTATAAATAATAGCAGCTGTTGCTCCTGCAGTTTGCAAATTCTTCGTTTTAACTACAAAAGAACAGGTTCCACGCTCAACTAAACCTATTTTCCCTGTAAGCGAACCTGCTGGTAATGCAGTACATCCATCCAATACAGATGATAATTGTACATTTCCAGTAACTCCGGCAGCATTTAATACAGAACCATATTGAGCAACTCCCACAGCTGGTTGACGAGGCACTGCTGTGCCTGGAGCATTATAAAAGAAAAGTCTGTTGGTGGCTGACCAAAGATACATCTGCATCACTGGATTATAATTATCCGGCGGGCTTGAAAAATTGGCATTATTAGTACCTCCACCATCTTGAGCTTCTGCAAAAACAGAATCATCATCCAATCCACCTAGTCCAAAATTATTTTGTTGGAAATTTTTTGCAGATTCGGTAAATCCAAATTTATAGAAGACGTCATGCACTCTGTTACTAATGTAGAATAAATTAGTAATAGCTGCACTTTGATTATTAGCTGGAGTACCATTTAAATTAAATGGGAAGTTGAAATTTCTTGATGCTCCTCCATCAGGAGAAAATCCTGGTGTATTTGTGTGAGCAGTATCTTCATATGCGTACACATTATTACCTCTGGTGTTCGTGTAATGTGTTGTACCATCCGAATGCCATCCTTCTGGTGAAGAAGTTAAAATCCAAGGATTGGATACCACTGATCTTGATCCGAAGGTAGGAGCTTCCAGTGGTGTTGCAAATATATTATAACTGGCAGGATCAGCCACTAAAACAAAATTTTGCTGAGTATTATTCTCAGGACCAACCCATTGATTAATATTATTAATATCTAATGCATCGGAGGCGTAAGAATCGGGTTTAAAATTACAAGATAATGTTAAATTATTCTTTTCAATAATACCTCCGTTATGAGCATCTATTAAAATATTCCAGTAATTTGAGGATTTCGGTTCTCTTACAATATATTCATAAGCCAAACGTAAATCTCCATTTACATCATTGGCATATACCAATCGTTGTTTTGCTGTCTTTACATTATTTGGGCTTTTCTCAAAAAAACCTTGAATAGAAAATGAAGAGATCTCAGGATTTCCAAGTTCACCAGCTATTTTTTCAAGAGCAGCAGACTTTGTGATTTGAGCAGAGCTGGAAGAAGACTGAGTGTAGTTTTTTACAAAATTATCAGTATAATAAACAATCTTATTATCCTTGATAAGTGCTGTTCCTACAGAACTATATACAGGAATTCCATTGTAAGTTTGTTGAAACTTAACAACATCCCCATTTAATGATCTTGAAGTATCTGTATTATCAATAATAAAATTGGTAAGATCAGATTTTTTATACTCCCTGATCTTATTTTGAGAAATATAATCTTTGATAAGTTGTGTATTCTCTTGCGAAAATAACTGTAATGATGGAATAACTGCAAATGCAGCGACCATAAGAGGTAGTCTTATTTTTTTCATGTATACTTAATAAAATTTAGATTCTATTTATGATTATTAAAATAAATAAAGTAACCGCTTTATTAGGCGATTACTTTATTTTCATTTATTGATCATTAACTATAATAGTTATTTTTTAACGATTACTTTAGATACTGCATCAAAGCCTAAGCCTTTTACTTTTACCATATAAGTTCCGTTGATCATTTTATCTGTTGAAATTGCTTTTTTGGCATCCGGAGAAATTTTATCTTCAGAAGAAATTAATTTCCCTGACATATCATAAATCTCAACACTGAATTTACCCATTGTTTTGCTTGGGAAATTGATATAGAATTCATTCTTAGCAGGATTCGGATAAATAGAAATTGTGTTGTTTTTCACAGATTTCACCTCATCAGTCGCTAATAAAGGACATTCTGGGGGCGTAGTAAAATCCTGAACCTGGTCATTGATATTGGTCTTAACTCCTGCACTTGCATTAACTCCAAGACCTCTTTTAGCAAAAACTTTCCAGATCATACATTTATCTTCTCCTCCTGTAGTTGCTTGTTCTGCCGCTAGTATAGCATTTCTTCCATCGATAAACGTTGGATCACATGCCTGAATTTTTAATGCATCGGTAATAAGCTGTAATACTCTTGAACTTCCGTTAGTTGTATTCGCAGTTACATCAGAAGAATATCCATATTTAGCAACATACTGCCAATTAAGATCCCAAAGCATTGTTGCCCATACAAATCCTATTGAATGTACATCAGGAACAATAGCAGAACCGTTATTAAATTCCATCCCGTTGGTATCACCATAGGTGAAATCATTGATTAAGAAATCAGGAGAGTATTTTGCTGGCCTGATACCAGCTCCAGTAATAGCCTGTCCAGAAACATATGTACCAATACCTCTGGCTACAGATGCGTTATCTCCTGGCTTATTTGTTAACATTAAAGCAAAGAAATCCGACCAGCCCTCACCCATCTGTTCTTTAGAATACGTTAAATTTCCAGTAAATGGCATCGCATTTAAGCAGCTATATCCATCTCCAGTCAATCGATTGGAGATTCCATGTCCATATTCATGGATCATCACTCCATTATCAAAGCTTCCATCCTGTTTCACATTGTAACTCATTGAAACATTCACAGGTGTATTATTTGCTAATAGAGATTTAATATATTCACCTTCTGCATTATCAATTAATTCAGAAAGAATAAAAACATTAGGATTAGCTCCTCCCATATTACCTGGTGCTGCGGAGCTCACCGCATTATAGATAATAGCTCCAGTCGCACCTGCATTTTGCATGTTTTCAACTTTAACATTGAAATCACAGGTTCCTCTTTCAGCTAAACCTATGAATCCAGTCAAAGATCCGGCAGGAAGAGCTGTACAGGCATCTAAAACAGGTGATAATTTTACCGTCCCTGTTACAGGCACCCCAGTTATTTGTTGTCCAAATTGGGCAATAAAAGAAGCAGGTGTTCTTGTAACAGCAGAAGCAGGAGCAGTATAAAATAGTTTTTGAGCATTATTAATCCATAAATACATCTGCATTCTTCCGCTACTTCCATCTGGTGGTGTTGCAAAATTTGCATTATTATAGTTAGAAACCGTAGGTGTAACAGGTGTTGCTGCTCCATCCTGAGCTTCAGCATTTACAAAATCGTTTGCTACCCCACCTAATCCAAAATTATTTTTTTGAAAATTTCTTGTATTCTCCTTAAGACCAAATTTATAAAAGACATCATGGACCATGTTATTTGCATAAAACAAATTGGTGATTGCAGCATCTTTATTATTTAATGCATGTGCATTTGGGTCATACGGAAAATTGAAATTTCTGCTTGCACCACCATCTACTGTTACTCCAACAGAAGAATCATCGTCATCATTTAGATCCTGATACGCAAAAACGTTATTACCTCTGGTAGTTGTATAATGGGTAGTACCATCCGAATGCCATCCTTCTGGCGAAGAAGCTAAAATCCATGGATTTGAAACCACAGATCTTGCACCAAATGTTGGTGCCTCTATAGGAAATGGAAATATGTTATAAGACGCATTATCCGGAGAAAGAAAAAGATTTGCACTAACCTGTTTATGGCTATCATTAGCTAAAGGAAATACTATTGAATTATTTTCATGCGAATGTTCGTACGGATGATCTGTAAAATTACAGCTTACATTTAAGTTGTTCTTTTCTACAATTTCTCCTGTAGATGCATTTATTAATACATTCCAATAATTTGCTGATTTCTTTTCAGGAAATACAAATTCATAACAGAGTATAAGTTCCTGATCTTTTTTAGCATATACTAATCTTGATTTTGCAAATAGCATATCTTTCGTATCGGCATCAGAAAAGTTTAAAAGCTTTATTTTACTGGCGTCCTCGATACTTGTTCCTTTAGCTGCAAATGCAAAGGCTTTTTCTTTAGAAAGTTGAGGTGAAGAAGAATCTGCTCTTTGATAATCTTTTTCAAAGTTATCATTAAAAAGAATAATTTGCCCGTTCTTCAACAATACAGATCCAAGAGATCCATATACCGGAATATCATTAAATACTTGTTGTATCTTAATAACATCCGCATTCATACTTTCAGAATGATCTTTAACATCAATACTGAAGTTCGTTAAATCTGACTTTTTATATTCTCTGATCTTATTTTGTGAAATATAATCTTTGATAAGTCTTTCATTATCCTGAGAAAATAAACTGGAAGATTGAAATACTGCGAATACAGCAAATAAAATAGGTAGAGTTATCTTTTTCATATACATTAATAAAGCCGCTAATTTACAAATATTTGCTAATCAAAAATCATTTTGTTTAATTTTATTACACAAAAATAATTATATATTTATTCTTCTTTTATCCATCAGTGTTTTAATCATTTACATTATTTGTTTTTTATAATTAAATTATATAAAACGATAAGCTACATCTATTGAAAACAAAATATCAGCAAATAAAAAAAGCCACTCTTTCGAGTGGCTTCATTATTCATAATGGTTAAAGATTATTTACCTTCTTCCATTTTTCTTTTCAATTCTGCTAATGCATCAATATCTCCAAGTGTTGATCTTTCTTCGTTAGAAGATGATGAAGAAGATGTATTAGATCTATTGCTAGATTCTTTTACATTTTTCTTTTCTTCGTCTCTGAAGATCCCTGTATGAGATACTACTACTCTCTTGAATTCTTTGTTGAATTCGATCACTTTGAATTGAGCGTCTTCACCTTTTTTGATTTTAGATCCATCTTCTTTCTCTAATAATCTTGAAGGACAGAATGCTTCAACCTCAGCATCTTCGAATTGTACAGAAGCACCTTTATCGTGTACTTCTACAGCTTTACCAGCGTGTACAGTTCCTTCAGCATATTTAGTTTCGAATTTATCCCAAGGGTTTTCAGTCAATTGTTTGTGACCTAAAGATAATCTTCTAGCTTGGATATCTAATTCTAATACAATAACATCTAATTTGTCTCCTACAGCGCAGAATTCAGATGGATGCTTGATTTTCTTAGTCCAAGAAAGATCAGAAATGTAGATTAAACCGTCGATACCTTCTTCTAGCTCTACGAATACACCAAAGTTAGTGAAGTTTCTTACAGTTCCTACATGCTGAGATCCTACCGGATACTTAGCTTCGATATTTTCCCAAGGATCTTTAGATAATTGTTTCATACCTAAAGAGATTTTTCTGTCTTCTCTATCTAAAGTAAGTACTTCAGCTTCAACTTCATCACCTACTTTCACGAAATCACCTGCAGATCTTAAGTGAGTAGACCAAGACATTTCAGAAACGTGAATTAATCCTTCTACACCTGGAGCGATTTCTACGAATGCACCATAGTCAGCAAGAACTACTACTTTTCCTTTTACTTTATCACCAACTTTCATATCAGCAGAAAGAGCATCCCAAGGATGAGCTTCTAATTGCTTCATACCTAATTGGATTCTTGTTTTCTCGTCATCAAAATCAAGGATAACAACTTTTACAGTTTGTCCATCTTCTAAGATTTCAGATGGGTGGTTCACTCTAGACCAAGAAAGATCTGTAATGTGAATTAATCCATCTACACCACCTAAGTCAATGAATACACCATAAGAAGTAATATTCTTAACAGTACCTTCAAGAACCTGACCTTTTTCAAGCTGAGCGATGATTTCTTTTTTCTGACCTTCGATATCTGCTTCGATCAATGCTTTGTGAGATACTACTACGTTTTTGAACTCAGGGTTGATTTTCACAACTTTGAACTCCATAGTTTTACCTACGAACTGATCGTAGTCTTTAATTGGCTTAACATCAATTTGAGAACCTGGTAAGAATGCTTCGATTCCGTGTACGTCAACGATCATACCTCCTTTAGTTCTTGATTTCACAAAACCGTTAACGATTTCTCCAGTTTCGTGAAGTTCGTTTACTCTATCCCAAGCTTTAAGCGTTCTAGCTTTTCTGTGAGATAATTGTAATTGTCCAGTTTTGTCTTCTCTTCTGTCAACCATTACTTCTACCTCATCACCTACTTGTAGGCCTTGGTTGTAACGGAATTCGTTAAGAGAAATAACACCTTCAGATTTGAAGTTGATGTCTACGATAGCTTCTTTATCAGTTAATCTTACAACTCTACCCACTAAAACGTCGTTATCGTTTAGGCTGTTTAGAGATCCGTTGTAGATTTCTTCTAAATCACTTTTTTCTTTTCTCGCATCTGCATCAAGACCTGATTCGAAAGAATCCCAATCAAATTGTTCTGGTGCTACGTTTTGGTTTAATAAAACCTCTGCTGAATTTGTCTCTTTTGACATTTTCTAATAAAATTTGTATTCCTTCTTTTTTAATGGTTTGAATAAATGTGGATTTAAAAAATACGGAAGTAATTAATTTTTAATATTTTACCTTTTCAAACCTTGACCACAAAAAGTGGCTGCAAATATACGAAGTTTATTTTATATAACCAACATTTCCAAGCACAGAAATTACATCCATAAATAACTGATAGTCAACATTAAAAGATTCAGGAATTTAAAAATTAAAAGATTGGAAAGTCAGATACAACATCCATCTTCTAACTTCTTCCTTTTTAGAAGCTGCTTCCCGCTATCCACTCATACTCCTCGCGCCTGATCTTTCCCAAGGCTTACTGCGGGGTAACCGTTTCTATCGGGGCTAGGGTCCTTGTCTTGGTTCCAGTAACTCCGTCTGCTGTATGAAGTTTTAATGAGATTGCTTCGTCGCTGCGCTCCTCGCAATGACAGGAGTGAACCTAGCCCCGATTGTAGTAGAAATCCTTTTTTGAAAAAAAAGATTGTAGCGAAAAGCGGGAAACAGCTCCAGAAAAAAATACAGATGGTAATTGATAATTGATGAGGCATACTAATAAAAACAGATTCTTCAATCCGTTCAGAAATCGAAGATTAGACGTAGCCAATGACAATAACATTCATTCACAGCGTAGTTCCTAATCCCGAAACTCGAAACCCGAAACTCGAATCCCAACCGCCTAAAATCACTATCTTTGCAAAATGGAATTAGAATCAATTTATCAAAAGCTGCAGATTCAGGATATGAATCAGATGCAGAAATCTACTTATAAAACTACTGAAAACAATACTGATGTTGTCCTACTGTCTCCTACCGGATCAGGAAAGACTTTAGCCTTTTTGTTCCCTGTTCTTCGTAATCTTAAAAAAGAGGCTTCAGGAATTCAGGCATTGATTTTAGTTCCAGCACGAGAATTAGCTTTACAGATCGAACAGGTTTTCAAGGCGATGGGAACTGATTTTAAAGTTTCTGTCTGCTATGGAGGTCACGATAAAAAAATTGAAGTAAATAATCTAATTGAAGCTCCAGCCGTGTTAATAGGAACTCCAGGGAGGGTTGCCTACCACCTTAGAAATAAAAATTTCACTGCTAAAACGATCCAGACATTGGTTCTGGACGAATTTGATAAAGCATTGGAATTAGGCTTTCATGATGACATGGAATATATTATTAATTCACAAGTAGCCCTTTCCCAGCGTATTTTAACTTCAGCCACAGCAATGGATCAAATTCCTGATTTTACTGGTTTAAAAAATGAAAAGGTTATTGATTTTTTAAAATTAGCTGAAGTAAAACCTGATATTCAATTAAGAAAAGTAATGACTATTTCTGAGGAAAAACTGGATACTCTTTTTAATCTGATCTGTAAGATAGGAAACAAAAGAACGTTGATCTTCTGTAACCACCGTGAAGCCGTAGACCGTATTTCAGATCTTTTATATGAAAAAGGAATTGACAGAGAGACATTTCATGGCGGAATGGAACAGGATGAAAGAGAACGCGCTTTGTTAAAGTTCAGAAATGACTCTGCAAGGATCCTGATCACTACAGATTTGGCTTCCCGTGGATTGGATGTTCCTGAAGTAGAATCTATTGTTCATTATCAGCTTCCTTCACAAGAAGATGCTTTCATCCATAGAAATGGGCGTACTGCCAGAATGAATGCTAAAGGTTTCGCTTATTTGATTATGACTGCGGAAGAAAAGTTCCCCTTCATTAAAAGCGATACCCCTGAAGAAAGTGTTTCCGGATACGACAAAGTTCCTGAAAAAACACCTTTTCAAACCATCTACATCAGTGCTGGAAAGAAAGATAAGGTAAACAAAGTGGATATTGTAGGTTACCTGATCAAAAAAGGTGAATTACAAAAAGAAGATATTGGCCTGATCGAAGTAAAAGACACCACTTCTTACGTTGCTGTTTCAAGGAAAATGGTCAATGCTTTATTAAAAAAACTGGCCAACGAGAAACTGAAGGGCAAAAAAATAAAAATGGAGGTGGCTTATTAATGTGCATAAAACCCTTAAAATGTCATTGCGAACCGAGATCGCTTCATAGCTTTCCGCAATGACATCTTAAGAGAAAACAATTATTTTGTTCCTTTTACTCTTGTAGGTAAAGTATAAACTGACTTTGAAGCAGTAATAAACAGAACTTCATTATGCTGCCCTCCAAATGTGACATTGGAAGTCCACTCTTCTTCTATTGGAATATGATAGATCTTTTTACCGTCACGATTGAATACGGTTACACCTTTACCTGTTAAATAAAGATTTCCATGCTTGTCAAGTGTCATTCCATCTGAGCCCATTTCACAAAACAATTTCTTTTCTGAAAGTTTCCCCGCTTCTAAAATATCATAAACATAGGTCTTTCCAGCATCTATATCTGAAACATATAATTTTTTATATTTTTCACTTCCCGCAATTCCATTGGGTTGCGTAAAAGTATCTATCTTATTAACCACTCCTTCTTTAGTTCTGTAATAAAGACTTTTATGAGAGATCTCCTGTTTGAAATTCACCCAGTAATCTCTTTTATACAAAGGATCTGTGAAGTACATTCCTCCAAAAGAATCTCCCCAAACATCATTGGGACCGTTGAGTCTTTTCCCTTCAAAACCCTTTAACAAGACCTGAACCTTTTTATCCTTCGATATTTTCCAGATTTCCCCCTGATCATCAGAGCAGGTAATTAGATTATCATCTTTATCAAAATGAGTTCCATTTGCCCTTCCCGTTTTACTTAAAAACTCTTTGATCTCCTTACTTTTCCAATCCCAATAATAAATTTTATCATTTGGCTGGTCTGTAAAATATACATTCCCTTCTTTATCTGAAGAAGGACCTTCAGTAAAACTAAATTTATCTGAAACCCTCTCAGGCTTAATATCGTGATAAAACATATTACTACCGTTAACTGATTTACAATTAAGTAGTACTAAAACCAAACCAATCCAGCTCATCTTAAAGACATTCTTCATTTCTTTTTCATTTAATGCCCACAATGTACGACATGAAACAATAAAATTCAAGAAATATTATCTCAATTTGATACAATAATAATCATAAAGTATTTCATTTCAATATAAACTAAAAATGTCTCTTCTAATCAATACAAAAAAAATAAAATGTCCGAATTATCCTATTTTGTAAGTATATATTATTAGTAATAAACCCTTTTAATTAAGAGCTTTGCAATAGGAAAATCAACAGATATTTTTTGTTTGAAATACCATCATAATAAGAAATTATTAAAGTTGATCATTTAAATTAAAATAATGAGCATAGAAACCAATCCCATAAAAGATCCCGTTTTAGAAAATGAAGCTTTTAGAAATTCGGTCGGAACAATGGATGATACCGGAAAAAGAAAGTGGGTGTTTCCTCGAAAACCAAAAGGGAAATATACTAATTACAGAAACTATACAAGTTACCTTCTGCTATCTTTATTTTTTGGTTTACCGTTTGTCACCATAAACAGTAATCCTTTCCTTCTCATTAATGTTATAGACAGAAAGTTTTTTATTGTTGGTCAGCCTTTTTATCTGCAGGATTTTTTCATTTTAGCTTTAGGTGCGGTGACTTCAGTTATTTTTGTTATGCTTTTTACGGTAGTTTTCGGACGTATATTCTGCGGATGGCTTTGTCCTCAAACCCTTTTCATGGAAATGATTTTCAGAAAGATAGAATACTGGATTGAAGGTGACCGTAATAAGCAGATGAAACTCGACCGCCAGGAATGGGATGCTGAGAAGATCAGAAAAAAAGGACTGAAATGGTCAGTGTTTATATTGATTTCCTTAATTATCAGTCATTTTATGTTCATGTACATTGTTGGATATAAGCAGGTTTTTAAGATTATGAGTGAAGGACCTGCTGAACATTCATTAAAATTCATTGTCATGCTTTCTTTCACTGCAGTTTTCTATTTTACATTCGCGTGGCTTAGGGAGCAGGTCTGTACATTGGTATGTCCTTACGGAAGACTGCAGGGAGTCCTGATCGATAAGCAAACAATTAATGTGTATTATGATTTTAAGAGAGGAGAAAATCGATCCAAGTGGAGAAATGGCGAAGATCGAAAAGCAGAAGGAAAAGGAGACTGTATTGACTGCCAGCAGTGTGTAGTCGTATGCCCTACAGGGATTGACATTAGAAATGGTCAACAGCTGGAATGCATCAACTGTACTGCCTGTATTGATGCTTGCGACGAGGTGATGGAAAAAGTTGGCCTTCCGAAAGGATTGGTTCGCTACGCCACTGAAGCTGAAATTGAGAACCAATCGAAATTTACTTTTACCTCAAGGATGAAAGTAACAACAGTATTTTTGGCATTATTGATTGGGTTCCTTGGGTTTTTAATGTATGACCGCGGATCTATGGAAGCAAAGTTTATTAAACCTGCCGGATCTACCTTTTTCATTAAAGACGGCAAAATAACAAATACATTTATCTATACTTTCCTGAATAAAACCAATCAGAAAAAAACATTAACTATTAAAGTGATAAGTCCCAGAAATGGAGAGATCAACTTCTTTGGTTCGGATCGAATTGTTTTAAAAGAAAATCAAATTCTGAAAGGAAATATCAATATCACATTCCCTGAGGAAGAGATCAAATTTTCAAAACAAAATATGATCATTGCAGTTTATGATGAGAAAGGAGAAATGTTGGATTCTTTTGAAACCACTTTTGAAGGCCCATTTAAGCTTTTGTTATAAAGTCAGAAACTAAGATTTATATTTTTTTATGAATTGTGTGGGAGTTATTCCGGAGCTTTTCCGGAATACTCTTACAAAATACGAATATTCCTCATAGCCTAATCTAAAAGCAATCTCAACAAGGCTCTCATTAAGATACATCAGCATCCGCTTGGCTTCAAGCATCACTCTTTCCGTAATCACTTCAGTAGCTGTTTTTTGAACTATTGTCTGTGTAATTCTGTTCAAATGTTTTGACGAAATATCCATTAGGGAAGCATAATGAGAAATTGATTTCTGGATAGTAAAGTATTTTTCGAGTAAATTTTCGAAATCCTGATAATGCTTAAAATAAGAAACGCTGGCCGATGAATTCAGGGTATTATAATCTTTAGAAAACTGTCTTGCCGAATTGATATACATTTTAGTAATAAGAGAGAGTATCAGCTCTTCCTTCATCAGGTTCTGGGAATGATATTCATTTTCAATTTCCTTACATACCATGACCGTTTTCTTTAGATCCGCTGTTTCAAGCTGAAGTTTTCTGGAAAAAACAACAGAATTGAAAAAGGGAAAATTTCTGAGATGCTGATTGACATAATGCATATCATAAAATTCCTGGGAGAAAAAAAAGATGTATCCATCTGTATCATCTGAAAGCTCCCAACTGTGCACCTGTCCCGGCGATAGAAAGAAAAGACTCCCTTCAGAAACATCATATTTCTGAAAATCGATCTCATGCATCCCCTTTCCCTTTGTGAAAAGAACAGTAACATAAAAATCGTGACGGTGCGGCTTCTCTATGTGTTTATGGCTGGAAACCAGATGATCTTTCATCGTATTGAAATAAAAATCTGACGGATTCTTTCCGGGTTGAAAAAGATCAATATGAAGTACTGATATGGAATCCAAACTTTTTAATTTAATTCAAAAATAAAGAAAGAGTTTATTTAATCCTAGCAACGTTTAAAGATAAAATGAATTAAAGCAATATTAGTCTTTTCAACAAAAAGGGTCAGCATAAGCCGACCCCTTATTTAAATATACTTTGAGATATTATTTTATAATTAATTTTTGATTGTAATCTCCTTTTGATGAATTTACATTGATAATATAAACTCCCTTAGGTGCATTTACACTAAACTCTTTGGTATTATCTCCATTGCTTTGGTATGCTCCAGAAGAATAAATTAATCTACCACTAGAATCGAACAGATTTACTTTCAATTCTCCAGGTAGGTTTCTCGACTTTATAAAGAAGTTACCATTATTTGGGTTAGGGTATATTTTGATATCATCTCCTAAGGCAGAAGAAACATCTTTAACACCCAATGTTTGTGTTTGTCGGGTACAAACTTCAAGTGACCATGCTGTAACACTTCCAGCTGAACCTAAGTTATTGTCCGATGCAAATAACTTCCATTCACCCTGTGCTTTATGTCCTTTGAAAATTCCCAGAGATTCATAAGATTTTGTTTCACCCTGAACAGGAGAAGCACAAGTAACAGCATTTCCAATATCAGTAAAAGAGGCTGTGATTCCAGAACTTCCATTACAGGCACGATTCCAGATAAGCGCTGAAGACCCTTCAGGACTTTCAATACCAATTGCTAAATGTCTCACATTGGTATGTGTAATAGATGGTGTTACTTTAATTTTAGTAATAATTCCAGGATTATTTACCATTAGAGGAATCGTTATTTTAGGTGAAGAAATATTTAATCCACCAGGACCATCAGTAATATTCACTGGACTTCCTGTATAAGCATAAGTGGCGCACGTCTCTCCTGTTACAGAATAATCAATAACAAAACTTGGGCTTACCGCATAATAAATATTATTGGCTGCTTCAATTAATATAAATGCATTAGAAGAAGTAGAACCTGCAGGAATTGTTACCTGTTCACTTCCGTCATTAGGTGTATTTGTTATAAGATTTGTGAAAGTAAGCCCCCCATCTATAGATAATTTAATATTAACATTAGCAGTACTTACAGGAGCTAAAGTGGTACCCGCCACATCCCATGTTACAGTAGTAGTGCTACCGGAACTTGCGGATTGTCCAAATGTTGGAGCTGTAACCTGAAAAGGTCCAGAGACAGCATCAACTGTTACTACTGTCGAGCTTTGTCCAATCTGAGGTTGCAAAGGGCTATTATTTCTAACAGACATACTAAAATTAAGTGCTCTTGCCACACTGGATACAGATTCCCATCTTGTAGTTAATACACCTGCCAACACTTTATTAAAGTCAGGAAAATATCTTGCCGGAATATTTGTTGGTGCCAGAGATCTGAAGGTAGGACCTGTCGGTTTTGTTGGGTATGCATATGAATTAGTCCCGATCTGTGCAGTTGCAGCCTGATCTGTTTGCTCAACCGTATAGGTATAGGAAGCCGTATTGGGATCTGTTGTTGTTCCTCTTAGAACAAAAGGAGTCGATTTTGGAATCGTATAGCCAGCTCCAAGCGTAATCGTAGGCGCAGGATTGGTAAATGCCACATTCGTTCCACACGTTACAGCATTAATTTTATTCTTAATCTGATTGACACTATTAATATGATAATAATCGTTGGAATTAAACTGAACATCCAGATTCCCTCCTATAATCCCTGTGTATGCCATTATAGTATTTCCACTTGCCGGCTCCACAGTCTGATCAGCCTGGCCGCTATGTGAAGTGTAGGTATGTCCGGCTCCCAATTGATGTCCCATTTCATGAGCAACATAATCGATGTCAAATTTATCTCCCTCCGGGAAATTGTGGGCAGTCCATCCTCTTGCTTTTTGACCATTACTACATATAACCCCTAATCCGGCAGCACCATTGGCATCTTGCTTATCTATCAAATGTCCCATATCATAATCTGTTGAAGGAATTACTCCAGCTATTCCTGCTTGCCCTTGACTAGGGCCTCCACCAGTATAGGGATCAGCTGCAGGATCAAGAAAAATGATTGCTTCATTGTTGGCGATCAAATTAAAATGTAAGGATAGATCTTTTTCAAAAACTCCATTTAATCGCGTCATAGAAGCATTCATTGCGGCAAGGATCACCGCTTTCTTTTGGGCATCCGTAGCGGTCGCAGGGATTCCGGCTACCGTCAGATGATATTGAGCATATTCTCCCGTACAGGACAATGCCATTCTGAATGTATTAAAACCAGCTAATTTATTTGTGACTGAATTTGTATTTTTCAGAACTGCACTTTTATCCACATCATCTATGGTAGAACATTGAAATGGCTCAGAATCCTGATTTGATCTTGATTTTGAATCAAAAACAGCATATACTGTTCTATCTTCAGTATAAGGCTCTATAAATTCTGAAACTCCAGACCGGATAACCATTGCCGAGAAACCTACTGGAGATAAACTAAATCTTAAATACGCGCTTGGATCATCAACACTGCTTCCGACATAGGATCGTATGTCAGGATGTTTTGCTTGTAATTCGGGAGCCATATTAGAAAATTCCCAAACCTGAAATTTTTCAATTTTACCACTTACACCAGGAATTGAAATAATAATTCCCTTACTGTTCAAAGAACGTGAAGGAGCTTGTGCTAAGCTTTCTTTTAATTGATTAGCATCCAATACATACAGAGAAGAAAATTTTAGTTTCTCCTGAGATTTCTTGACTCTTTGGGTCCCTAACTCAGTTCTGGACCACTGCGAAAATCCTAAAAAAGGAGTTAGCAGTAAAAAAATTAATAAAATACGCTTCATATTAATATAATTTTAATGATAATTTTCTTCTCTTTTTATCTTCTACATTAAATGGCCTCTTCATCCTACAAAAAATTTCATAACTGCCTCTTGTTATGAATTATATGCTTTCTAAATTACTATAAAAATTTAGAATAAACAAAATTCAGAATCACTTAAATTGTCATTTTATTAATCCAAAAGGGAATTATTTATCAAAAATCAAAACAAACAAGGCACTTTACGTCAATTTTGCATTTTCGTTAAATAGATTAAAAAAGATTAAAATCCCTAGTTATTCAGTTACATAAACTAACTGAATAAAAAAAGAGACGATAAACAGCATAATTTGGAGCCTATATTTGTAACAAATTTTAAAAAAAATTATCTTTGATGTTTAGGATTCGTAAAATGAAGATAAATTTACCAGACAAGCTATATTATTCTATAGGAGAAGTTGCCAAAGCATTTGATGTAAACACTTCATTAATACGTTATTGGGAGCAGGAATTCCCTATCATCAAACCTAAAAAAAACAAAAAGGGCAACCGATACTTTACTCCTGAAGACATTAAGAACTTACAGATTATCTATCATCTGGTTAAAGAAAAAGGCTACACTTTAGATGGTGCAAAGATCGCACTTACTACAAACAGCAAAATTTCTGAAACAGTTACTATAATAGATCGCTTAGAATTTGTAAAGGCAGAATTACTAAAGCTAAAAGAATCTTTGGTAGAAAAAGACAGCGAATAAAGACGATCCAACATTGTATCTTTCTTAATCTATAACTCTTTAGTTAAATTCACGCAAAATAACTTACTACAATCTGTTTCAACATTTACAGAGCAGGTTAATTAAGATTTCCCTTTCTTATATCTAAGCATTCTTACTTAGGTATGCTCCACTATTCCCGCTTATTTTTGGCACTATTTTAGCAAATAAGAAGACATCTTTAAAAAACATATTATGAAAAAAATATTTGTAGCAGCACTTTGTGTGTCATTAATTGGATTTACTTCTTGTAGTACAATGAAAAAATCAAAAGAAGATGCTTCAACTTCAAAAACTTCAACCTTTTTTATCGGAACTTACAGTGGAACAATCCCTTTGGGGGACTCTAAACAAAATGTTGAAATTATTTTTAAGAACGATAATACTTTTACATTGGCTGAAACACTTCCTGGCAGCACTGATCCAATGTCGAGTACGGGAACCTGGAAATATGATAAAAATTTGAATAAGATAATTCTGATCTACTTAAATATTGCAGACCGAGTAACCACATTTTCAGTCATTAATGATAAAACAATTCAAATGCATAGTGGTAGCGCATGGACTAAAGAAACCAAAGGAACAGAATATAATTTAGTGCGCCAATAAGTACACTCGATTATCAATTAAATAGAGTCCTCAAAGTAATTTTGAGGATTTTTTTGTCTACTATGATAAGAAGTGTTTACAAGCAACATTAAAATAATTAGGTTTAAATACAATTCTGACTTATTTTTCATTCAAAAAAACGACAAAAACAATTGATTACCTACTCTTAATCAAATTAACCATATTCTATTTTGGTTAGTTCTGGTTTATTAATAAGTTTACTTTATGATGAAAAGAGGCTATTACCAGAAGGTTGCATTTTTAGGTATCTTGCTCTTAATTTTGCTCGCCTTTCAAGAATACATAAGTAGAGAAAAAGAAAATTTTCCTGATGTACAATTTGTTTCGGAAGAGGCATCTCAGATATTATTAGCCGAATTTAATCCTAACGATTTTGATGAGAAGCAATGGCAAAGCTTAGGTTTTTCATCAAAGCAAATATCAACCATATTAAATTATAAAAAAATTGTAGGTGGGAAATTCACGTCTAAGGAGCAATTAAAGAAATGCTATGCCATTTCAGAAGAAAAATTTGCAGAGATCAGTTCCTATATTTTACTTCCCGAAAGCAAAAACAAGGGGGAAACTTTTCATTCTCAATATTCAGAAAGAAAATCGATCTCAGTATCCGGAAAATTCAATCCCGATCACTTATCAGAAAGACAATGGGAAGAAATAGGCTTTAGTGAGAAACAGGCACAAGCAATTTTAAAATACAAAGCTTATTTAGGGGGTAGTTTTGTCAGTAAGGAAAAGTTCAAAGATTGCTTTATCATTACTGATGAAAATTATCAGCAACTATCTCCATATTTAATATTACCGGAAAAGACTCCTGACAACTATAAAAACTCCGTAAGCAACAAAGAGTCTAAGCCTTTAATAAAGCTTCATTCTTTTGATCCCAATACTTTAAATATTGAGGGTTGGCAATCTTTAGGATTTTCACAGAATCAAGCCCGGACAATTGTTAATTATCGAGACAAAAATTTAAAAGGGAATTTTACAAACCTAGATGATATTAAAAAGTGTTTTGTCATTTCCCCAGAAAAGTTTGAGGAATTACGCCCCTATATTAAGATAAATGTTTCACAAAATGTAGAAAGGAAAGCTGAAATTACGCAGCAGAAAACTGACTTTGCAACCATAGATCTGAATTTAATTACCTTTAAGCAGCTTCTGGAATTTGGTCTGGATGAAAAAAGTGCTGGATCTATTATCGGTTTTAGAAAAAAATTAGGCGGTTTTATTAATAAACAACAAATTCTAGATACCTACAATATCGATATTAACCTGGTTCAAAAATTAACATCTACCTGCAAATTAGAGTCCTCTATTATCACAAAATACACATTGGTTGATGCTCCTGAGGAATGGTTAAAGAACCACCCTTATTTTAAGTATTCAGCAGATAAGATCATCTACTATCGGATAAGTGATCCAGATGATAAAAAAATATGGAAGTTGCTTAAACTAAAACCCGAGTATGAGGCAAGGATGAAATTGTACATGAAATAGGTAAAATTCCCGGTACGAGATATAAGTTTACAGTTCCGGATTATTTTTTAGAGGTTTAGTAGTTTATACTTTATAAGATTAAAAAACTAGTCAAAGGTTTTACTGGAATCTTCAAGAAGCATATTCAGCTCTGCTAATTCTTCATCGGTCAAATCTCTCCACTTACCCATTGGAAGATCTAATTTAATATTCATAATACGAATTCTTTTAAGCTTTTTTACTTCATAGCCAAGGTATTCGCACATTCTACGGATCTGTCTGTTGAGACCCTGAGTAAGAATAATCCTGAAAGTCATATCATCCACTTTCTCTACTTCACATTTTTTCGTTACTGTATCTAAGATCGGAACACCATTCCTCATTT
Source organism: Chryseobacterium sp. FW101-FHT12H09 (assembly GCF_058790395.1). Classification (NCBI taxonomy): domain Bacteria; kingdom Pseudomonadati; phylum Bacteroidota; class Flavobacteriia; order Flavobacteriales; family Weeksellaceae; genus Chryseobacterium; species Chryseobacterium sp. FW101-FHT12H09. The sequence continues at coordinate 509,164 of NZ_JBYTCP010000001.1, forward strand.
TATCCAAAAATCTTGGATTAACAGGCTTATCAACTCTAACAAGGTATTCTTTTTCGTGGTTATTTCTTGCTCTTAAAATCTTATTTACAATATCACCATCATTAGTTAATAGGATTAAACCCTCACTGGGTTTATCTAATCTCCCAATAGGAAAAATTCTTTTGGGGTGATTTATATAATCGACAATATTATTTTTTTCTCTTTTGGCATCAGTTGTACAAACAATACCCACAGGTTTGTTAAAAGCAATATAAACAGGCTTTTCTTCAGACTCTCTGATAGGCTTACCATCAACTTCTACTACATCTTCATCGGAAACTTTTGTTCCTAATTCTGGGATTTTCCCGTTGATCTTTATCCTACCCTCTTCCAATAACTTATCTGCTGCTCTTCTCGAGCAGAAACCAACTTCTGATAAATATTTATTAATACGTGTTTTTTCCATTAATCTTCTCCGTAACCAGTATAATTTTTATTGCTGAAAATTGTTATGCCATAACTCAAACCGATAAAAAAGGCACTTGATTGATCAAATTTAAGATTTTCAAGAACAATTCCTCCTTCCTGGCTTAATCTTTTTGAATATGAGATCTGTTTCCCCAGTTTCAGTCCCCACATTTCGGCGTTTGAAACCACAGAATTATTGATTTGTTTTGCATAATTAACATCTATAAAAAAAGGCTCATCTCCCGGGGCAAAAATAAATTTAGGCTGAATAACCCAATACAATAAATGAAAATTACTATCAATAAAACTATACTTTAGTCCAGTTCCAAGTGCAAAATTAGGAAGAAAATTGTATCCTCCAACTACGGTCATTCCGTAAGTAATTTTGTTTGGCACATAAGGAGCTATGTTTTGCTGATAATAAGGAGAGTCTGAATTCTGATTATCCTTGATACTATTTCCCAGATTATAACCGAGATTAAGAGAAGGATTAATATAAAAATCCATTTTTGGTTTTTTACCTTCTGTATTTTGGGAATATGCTAGAGATATTGAAAACAAGCTTATAAACAAAGAGAGAGCTTTTTTCATATAGTTTCAAATTTATAATCGTTTTCTAAAAACTGATCAGTAGCATCTTCAATTTTATACTCCCCTATTTTTGTTCTCCTCAGCTGCGTTAGATAAGCACCTACATTTAACTCCTGTCCAATATCGTGTGCCAGGCTTCTGATATAAGTTCCTTTTGAACAGCCTACCGTAAAACTCACTAAAGGAAGATTGATTTCAATATTCTCAATATAAAAAACGGTTGTCTTTCTGGACTTCATTTCTACTTCCTCACCTGCCCTGGCCAGATTATAAGCTCTTTTACCATCAATTTTTATTGCTGAGAAAACAGGAGGCTTCTGATCGATCTCACCAATAAATTTTTGTAAAGCCTCTTTTATCTGCTCTTCAGAAATATTTGAAATATCCTGGTGAAGGATTTCAGGTTTTTCGGTGTCATAAGATTCTGTTTGAACTCCTATTTTGATCTCTGTCCAATATTCTTTAGGAGCATCCTGTATTTCAGGAATCCTCTTTGTAAATTTCCCAGTACATACGATAAGCAAACCGGTTGCCCTTGGATCTAAGGTCCCGGCATGTCCTATTTTAAATTTTTTGGGAAGGTTAAACTCACTTTTGAGTTTATATTTCATTTTATTTACCGCTTGAAAAGAAGTCCAATCCAATGGTTTATCAAGTAAAAATATATGGCCTTCTAATACGTTTTCAGCAGTCATAAATTAGTGATGAATGATAAATAAATCAATAAAGGAATAAGTTTTATTTAAAAAAGTAAAAATAAATAAGCAAAGCTACTCCAACAAAGATACGATACCATCCCCAAGGTTTGAAACCATACTTATTGAGTACTCCGATAAATGCCTTTATAGCAATTAATGCTACAATAAATGCTACCACGTTCCCAACTATGAAAATAGTAAGATGATCCTGTGATGATAAAATCATCTCATATCCTTTTTGAGGATGAGGGGTTTCTTTTCCCCATGTTTTAACAAAAACAGAATATACAGTAACAGCTAACATGGTAGGAACAGCTAAGAAAAAAGAAAATTCAGCCGCTGCTTTTCGGGTTAATCCCTGTGTCATTCCTCCAATGATGGAAGCAGCACTCCTACTGGTTCCAGGCATCATTGCCAGACACTGCCAAAAACCTATTGTTACAGCTTTTTTTATTGTTATCCCTTTTTCGTCATCAATAACCGGATTTTTAAACCATGTATCAGCAAATAAAAGTACAACTCCACCTAAAACAAGGACAGACGAAATGGCAATCTGATTACCAAGAATAGCTTCTATTTTATCATCAAAAAGATATCCTAAAACTAAAGCTGGTACTACAGCAAATGCCAGTTTATAGTAAAATTTAATATTATTAAAATCAAAGAATTTTTTCCAGTAAGCAACTACAACAGATAAAATAGCACCAAACTGAATAGAGACCTGAAACATCTTTAAAAATTCATCCTCTTTCAAACCCATTAAATTGGCTGTAAAGCCCATGTGTGCAGTAGAAGAAATTGGAAGATACTCCGTAAGACCTTCTATAATGGCAATAATAATTGCTTTGAATAAATCCATATCTATAAAATTAAAAGATTAAGAGATTTTGAAATTCAGAAAAATCTAAACTTCTCAACTTCTTAATCTTTAATAAAAAATTATTTTCTTTTTAAAATCGCATATACTTCGATAGCGAAACCTATGACTACGAACAATGGAGCTATTCTGATTCTTCGAATAGAGAAAATACCATCATTCCAGGAATTAGGATCATATTTCCCATCGACAGTGTTAGCATCTGCACCCATCATCAACAGAAAACCAACTACAATAAATGCTAATCCTATTAACATCCATTTAAAGTTTTGTTGCCCGAAGTAAAAAGTGTTTTCCTGTGGAGCTTTGGTATCAGTACCAAATTCTGCTGCGGAAAATTTATTTGTTTTTTTGCTCATTTTTTTAAGAGTAATATAAGTCGTCAACGTTTGTTCTTAAGAATCTCCAAGTAGCCACAATAGTACTTAAAACGGTAATAAAAATTCCCACTCCGAATACAAGTAGAACCAACCAGAAATATTGATTATTATCCTGTACAAAAGCGGACCCGATCTGACTCGTAAAGTAATACCATACCCCAAATAATGCAAGAAGGCCAATAACAGATCCTATACATCCTAAAATCAGGGCTTCAATAATAAAAGGTTTGAGGATAAATCTTCTTTTTGCTCCTACAAGCTGCATTGTTTTAATAATGAATCTTTTCGAAAATATCTTCAGACGAATTGAGTTGTTAATTAAAACGACCGCTAAAACAAGGAATAAGATCGAAAACCCTAAGATCCATTTTAAAATCCGGTTCAAATTATTGTAAACATCGACCATCAAGGTACTGTTATTTTTCACATCTATAATACCCGGAACAGATTTTAGTGTTTTTATTGCCGCATCAATTTTAGCAGGATCTACATATTCAGGTTTTAAGGCTACTTCGATAGATGAGGGGAAGATATTGTCTTCAAATAGTGCATCACTATCTATTCCCATACTCGCTTTCGCCTCTTTGGCTGCCATCTCTCTTGAAATATAAGTTGCTCTCTTTACAGGAGCTAAGGTCTGTACTTTTTTAAAAGTTTCTTCTTCGAGTTTTGCAATCTTTACAGAATCTTTAGCATCATAATTTTCGTCAAAGTACGCATTCACAACTAATTGCTCCTTGATATAGTCAGAATATTTCTGGGCATTAATTAAGATCAATCCCATTAACCCTAATAAAAATAACACTAAGGCAATACTTATTACTACTGTAATATTGCTAGACCTAAGTCTTTTCTTATTAAATTCATCTACAGATTTCGCCATTAATATTAAATTTTTTGGCTAAAATAGAAAAAATCTTCCGAAATTTGGGACGAAAAGGAGAAAATCATTGTTAACGAAATCATAAAAAACTTTGAGTGTAAAAGCAAAAAAACATCTTGGTCAACACTTTTTGACAGATGAAAATATCGCGAGAAAAATTGTAGAGGGCCTAAGCTTTGAAAATTACAATAATATCATGGAAGTGGGACCAGGAATGGGAGTCCTCACAAAATATCTTTTAGAAAAAGATCAATATATTTATCTGGCAGAAATAGATAATGAATCTATAGAATATCTCAAAAAGCACTATTCTAAAATTACAGAGAAAAACTTTGTAGGAGACTTTCTAAAACAGGATTTCGCCTCTATAAACAATGAGCAAATTGCTATTATTGGAAATTTCCCTTATAATATATCTTCACAGATTTTATTTAAAATAATAGATCATTACGAACTGGTACCAGAAATGGTAGGGATGTTCCAAAAGGAAGTTGCTGAAAGGACTGCAGCGGTTCCCAGAACAAAAGATTATGGAATTTTATCGGTACTTATTCAGGCCTATTACGATGTCTCTTATCTGTTCACGGTTCATGAAAATGTTTTTAACCCACCTCCAAAAGTGAAATCCGGAGTTATCAAATTGACCCGAAATCCCAAGGAAGGATTAGCTGGTAACGAAGTTCTTTTTAAGCAGATCGTAAAAGCGGGATTCAACCAAAGGAGAAAGAAATTATCTAATTCACTTAAAATACTGAATATTCCTGAAGTATTAAAAACTCATGAATTTTTAGACAAAAGAGCTGAAGAACTTAGCATTCATGATTTTATAGCTTTCACCAAGCAATGGAAAGAGAATCTATAACTGAAAAAGATAAGAATATAAAAAGCCTTTCAAAATCTGAAAGGCTTTTTTATGAATTATATGATTGATAATCTATTTATTCTCTGTTTTTAAGCATGATCCAACCCGACCAGTTCATCTGAGCTTTTGATTTAGGATATTGGAAGTTGAACTTGTACCAATATGTAGCAGTCGATAATCTCTTACCTCCTACTGTTCCATCCCAGACTGGATTCTGTTTGGTGAACCTGAACATTTCAACACCATATCTATCATAAATAGATCCTGTGAAATTATCAAAATCACCGAGCGATTTAAGATCAAGAACATCATTGATTCCATCCTGATTAGGAGTAATAACATTCGATATCTTTAATGTAAAGAAGTCAAGGGTTCCTACACAATGTGTTCCTTGTATTCTTACCTGTAGATTATACGTTGTATTATCTATTAAACCAGGAAATACATTAGAGGTCTGCCATGAAACTCCACCATCAGCAGAATACTCCAGTACTCCAGGATTATTGTTAATTGATGGATTTACAGCAGTAATTGTTAATGTATTGCTATTATTATAATCTAATCCTGTAATAAAAGGTAATGTAGCTGCCATTACTTTAGACGTAAACACCTTTGTACAGTATCCGTTATCGATCGTTACAGAATAGATTCCTAATTGATCTACAAAAATAGTCTGTGTAGTTGCACCTGTACTCCATAAGTATTTATAATTAGGACCGGCTCCTGCATCTAATGTCACTCTGTCCCCAATACACATTTCAACATCCTTTAAAGGAGAAACAATTTCTGGTACTACCTCTACAGTAACTGTTGCAGGTTGCAAAGATTTACATCCTTTTGCACCGACTGCATATACTGTAAATGTTGTTGTATTGTATAAAGTTACCGTTTGAGTGTTACCAGTACCTGTAAAATTACTCCATTGATAGGTTACCCCACCAGTCGCAGTAAGATTTACAGAATCACCTGGACATATTTTTAATTTTGTAGAAACAACATGCGCAGTAGGAGAAGCTTCTTTAAATAGTTTAAGTTCAACCATTCTACTGCAGAAGCCCCCATTAGAAACGACTACATAAAGTATCTGACCATCATTTCCATTATAGCTTAATGGAGTAGTAATATAATTGTCGTTTTGAGCTATAGCATCAGCCTGATTTTCATAAAAATGAAATACCGCATTTGGTGTTGTACTCATTGTTGGCATTGCAGCAACCAGATCAAATGTTGTAATATCAGGAGTAGTACAGAGTAATAATGTAGCATCATTTGCATTAGGAGTTGTTCCACCATGAATTTGGATAGATGCCTTACCCGGACATGGATTCCCCGGGACACTTACTTCAATAGTATATGTTCCAGGTTGAATAGCCGTGATCGTGTTAGTAGTTGCACCTGTAACAGGTGTTCCGTTAAAAAACCATTGATATAATAAATTAGGATCACTCACAGACGCTGTGATCACTTGTGGTACGTTGTCACAAACATTAATATCCGATGGTAAAGTAGCTCCCGAAGGATCTAACAAATCTACACCAATATTAAAAGATCCTCCTTCTAAGAATACCGCTGAGTCAAAAGAAGTATCTCCAGCATCTGCAATTACCATCTTAAAATGATATTGCTGACCAGCAACTACGGTTGCTGTTGCAGTAAGGGGAATTGTTCTCCCATTAATGTTTGTATCACTAATGGGCGGATTATAACCTGCAAAAAATGTTTCGTTTATAGCAGGACATCCTCCAAAACCTGTAATTTCGGGGTGAATATTTGTAATACTTACAGGACCTCCTCCACTAGGCAATACTGCCATGTTAGTGTAAGGTCCACCCGTAGATGGTCTGATTAGTAAAGCAAATGAATCCGCGAATCCACATGGATAGCTACCTGTATATTCTTCAGAAGCCATTAAATAATTAAATTTAACCTGAGATGACGTAGGAACGAAATCAAATTCCAAGATTACGGCATCAAATAGTGGTTTACTTGGATTTGTTGCTGCTACTAGATCAGGATCACTACCCGTCCCGACCACATCACTAAGCCCTGTGTCCGGTGTATTCCCTGTACGATTAGCCTTTCCTGTGACTAATACAATTCCATCTTTAAAAGGAAAGCTACTTGTGGATCTATGAAAATATCCCCAAGCCCTATCCACGTCGCTAGCTGGTAAATTAGGAGTTACTACAACATTTGTCACACTCGGTGTAACACATGAATTAGTTCCTGATGATATTAACACATCCCTCACTAATTGATCCATTGTAAAATTCGACTCATTATACCCAGGAGCATTTACATCAATAAGAGTACCTGCTTTGGCTGCCGAAGCCGAAAGTTTTTTTACTTGGGGCTTTCTGGCTGGTGTAGTTTGTGAATGATAAAAATTCAATGAGATTAAAAAAAAAGAAAACAATAGGAGATATCTCTTCATAATATTTTTGTTTCAACAAATTTAATTTTTTTTTAAACATACCACATACATATTTAACATTATTATGTTAAAAAAGTAAAGTCTTCCGTTTATGGAAGACTTTACTTTTATCGCATATTTTTGAATATTAATTCCTATTTTTCAATAATATCCAACCTGTTCGTAATTCTAACTTTTTGCTTGCAGGATTCTCCCATTGCACTCTATACCAATAGGTAGCAGTAGGTAGATTAAGTCCTTTTACATTTCCTCTCCAGACAGGTTCAAGCTTTGTAGCTTTAAAGAGTTCCTGTCCATATCTATTAAAAATAGAAGCTGCAAAATTATTATAACTACTTATTCCAGAGAAATCAATGGTATCATTTAACCCATCAGAATTAGGAGTAATTGCATTATTGATTACAAAAGTGTAATAACTTAAAGTTGTACTACATTTGGCATCTTTTACTCTTACCACTAAATTATAATTGTTGTTATTTAAAACATTATAAAATATATTGGAATTTTGCCAGGTAACTCCTCCATCGATAGAATATTCTAAAATACCCCCTGTAGGATTCGTTGCACTTAGCGTAAGAACATGATTTTCAAAGACAATATTGGTAAACTGAGGCAAATTAGGATTCAATAATTGAGCTGTAAAAGCTTTCGTACAGGTTCCGTTACTAATTGTCACTGTATAAGTCCCGGTGACATTTGTTGAAATAGTTTGGGTTGTTGCGCCATTACTCCAGATATAAGTGTAATTAGGACCGCTTCCGGCATCTAAAACTCCAGTTTCACCTACACACACATACACATCTTCTAAAGTAGAAGTAATAGCAGGAACTACTTCAATGGTTACTTTAGCCGGATTAACAGAAGTACATCCGTTTCCTCCCAATGCATACACCGAATAGGTGGTGGTAACAGTTGGGGAAACAACTTGTGTATTTCCATTACCCGTTAATCCTACCCAATTGTATGTAATACCTCCGGAAGCAGTTAAAGTGACTGATTCACCAACACATATTTTTAGTTTTGAAGCAGAAACTGTTGCTACAGGAGGCCCCACTACAACCGTAACAGTTGCTGGATTTGTTGAAATACATCCATTTGCTCCTACTGCGAAAACAGTATAAGTAGTTGTTAGTGCTGGAGAGACAACCTGCGTACTACCGTTACCAGTTAATCCAACCCAATTATAAGTTACTCCTCCACTTGCAGTTAAAGTAACTGATTCTCCTAAACAAATTTGTGCATGAGAAGAGATTACCGTGGCAACGGGAGGTGTTTTATCTTCTATTACGGTAACATTTGCTGTATAGGTACAGCTTAAATTTCCTGGCTGTGTGGTATTTTGTACTGTTAGAGTATAAACTCCACCAGCATTCACAACAGGAGTTAACGTATTAGCTCCCGAAACGATAGTACCTCCGGTAGTGGTCCATAATATTGAAGAACCAGCAGGAATTATTGAAGCTGAAGCGTTTAATGTTAATTGTGGCGTTGTACAAGTAATACTTTGTGGTGCTGCAATTGTTAGAGTAGTTTCTGCTGTTTTTAGCAATTGCAGTGTAACAACATAGCTACAACCACCGTTTCTCACTAAAACATATACAGTCTGATTTCCTGGACTTGAATAAGTGGCAGGCGTTGCAATTGTATTTCCATTTCCAGCATTGGCATCTGCCAAAAGTACATAATAAGCAAATGTAGCTGTTGCCACACTAGTTATTTGTGGTTGAGCAGAGGTCAGATCATAGGTTATATTACCAGCCTGATAACATTTTAATAATGTGGCATTTTGAACCGTAATAGGTTGGGAAACTTCAATTGTTATTGTTGCTGCAGTTTGAGAAACACAGCCATTTGCTCCTACTGCTGTTACCGTATAAGTTGTGGTAGCTGCAGGTGTAACGGTTTGTGTATTTCCCGTTCCAGGTAGTCCAACCCAATTATAAGTAGCACCTCCAGAAGCTGTTAATGTAACTGTTTCTCCAGCACAGATCAATACTTTTGTCGCTACCACCGTTGTTGTAGGTGGTGCACTGTCTCCTACCACGGTAACATTAGCAGTAGCCGTACAGGTTATATTTCCTGGCTGATAGGTATTAGAAATTGTTAGTGTATAAGTTCCTGCAGTGTTTACTACAGGAGTTAATGTATTCCCTCCGGAAACTATATTTCCACCAGTCGTAGTCCAGTTGAATGTAGATCCAGGTGGATATACTGATGTTGAAGCATTCAGTGTTATTTGTGAGTTAGCGCATGTTAAGGCTGTTGGCGGTGCTATAGTCCCTGTCATCTGTGGTGCTTTGATCAATTGCAGCTGGGCTACTTTTGAACAAAAACCACTTTTCACCAAAACATATACTGTTTGTCCTCCGGGGCTAGAATACGCAGTCGGTGTAGCAATAGTATTAGCATTTCCGGCGTTAGCATCAGCTAAACTTGCATAATAAGAAAAAGTAGCTCCTGGTGTTCCACTGATCGATGCTTGCGCAGCCGGCAAATTAAAAATTGCGTTTCCTTGAGCATAACAAGCTGTTAATGTTGAATTCTGAACTGTAGGAGAAGTTCCACCAACAATAGTAACAGTAGCTATTCCGGGGCACGTATTTCCAGCAAGCAGAACATGAAGAGTGTAAACTCCTGGTTGTGTTGCTGTATAAGTAGCACTTGTTGCTCCGGGAATAGGAGCATTATTTAAAAACCACTGATAAGAAGCGGTTGAATTCTGAACTGAAGCAGTAAGTACTTGTGGTGTATTATCACAAACATTAATAGATGGTGGAAGTGCTACCCCTGCAGGTCCCAAAATCTGAACTCCTATATCAAAAGATCCGGCTTCTAAAAAAACTGCAGAATCAAAATTAACATCCTGGAAATCCGCTAAAACCATTTTAAAATGATAAGTCTGGCCAGGAATCACAGTTCCTTTTGCAATTAATGGAACAGTTCGTCCATCGAAATTGGTTTCAATTTGTGGGTTATTCATTCCTGCAAAATATTGCTGATTGACAGGACCGCAACCTGGAAAAGTGCTGCTAGGAGGAATTAATGGATGTATATTTGTAACACTTACAGGTCCGGCGCCATTAGGAAGCACTGCCAGATTGGTATAATTTGGATCACCTACTTTCTTTAATAATAAGGCAAAACCATCTGAAATACTACATGCAAATTGGTTCTGACTATTATATTCTTTAGAGGCAAATATATATCTAAATGAAACCTCTGTAGAGCTTGGAACAAAATCAAACTCTATAAAAGTTGCATCTTTTAAATTAGAATTATTGACACCAATGGCATTTGCTAAATCGCTATCTCCACCTGATGGTAAGCCATCACTTAAAGTACCCTGAAAATTATTCCCGGCCTTTCTTGCAAATCCTGTTACAAGGACAATTCCTTTTGCAAAAGGAAAGTTGGTAGTTGCCTTATTAAAATAACCCCAACTTCTATTCTGATCACTTATTGCTAAATTAGGAGATACGGAAACATTACTTACATTTGCTGTGGTACATGTAGAACCTCCTGTTATCAAGACATCCTTAACCAATTGAGTAATGTTATAGTTCGATTCTGGATATCCGGGCGCATTTACATCAATAAATACTCCGGCTTTCATACTTTCAGCTCTAGGTGGTTTCGATGGAACAACCTTCCCTCTGCTTTGAGAGAAAACCAGAGTACCTACAAGAACTAAAAATAAAGCCAAAAATAAACTTCCTGTCCTCCTATTTAACATTTTATATTGTTTTCAACAAAAATACTATTTTTTTTGATTGAAATTCATATCAAAGCAAATTGTATTATTAATAATATAAACTTATTTATATTAAACTATCCATTTAAATTTAATTAAAAAACAAAAAAAGACTAACGATACGTTAGTCTTTTTATAAGTATGATTAATACATTATTCAAATTATTCAAAGTTCTTCAATAATATCCAACCAGTTTTTACCGCTTTTTCTTTACTTGCAGGATCTTCAAAAGTTACCTGATACCAATATGATGATGAAGGTAAACGTTTGCCCTGGAAATAACCGTCCCAATAAGGTCTTACTTTTTCAGCTTTATAAACCTCACGTCCATAACGGTCGAATATACTTGCTGTAAAATCTTTATACTCGTTAATTCCTCTAAAGTCAATAATATCATTTACATTATCTCCATTAGGTGTAATTACATTTTTCATTATAAAAGTAAAATATTCCAGGTATCCTACGCAACTTGTATTTTTCACTCGAACCCTGATTGCTATAACTTTATTTTTAGGAACATTATTGAATACATTAGAAGGCTGCCATGTTAATCCGTTATCAACAGAATACTCCAGTGGTCCGTTACTTGGATTACTAGCAGTAATAACCATAGTTCCACTAGCATTGTAATCTACCTTAATCACAACTGGAGGAATAGCCTGAATTACTTCTGTAGTAAATATCTTAGAACAAACACCATTGTCGATCGTTACGGTATAGGTACCCGGTGTAGCTGCAGTAATGGTTTGAGTAGTTGCACCTGTATTCCAGGAATAAGTATAATTAGGTCCTGATCCTGCATCTAAGGTAATTTGGTCACCAGTACAAATCATTCCCCCCTTAAGAGAAGAAACAATAGCTGGAACCACTTCTACCGTTACAGTAGCAGGCAGCAATGATTTACATCCTTGTGCTCCGATAGCATATACTGTGTACGTTGTTGTTTGAGTAGGGCTTACGGTTCTTACTGCTCCAGTCGTTGACGCATCACTCCATAAATAGGTAACACCACCGGAAGCTGTAAGTATAGCAGATTCACCTGAACAGATTTTCATTTTTGAAGAAACGACCTGAGCGATCGGAGTAGCTTCTTTTTTAAGGGTTAGCTTAATCATTTTGCTACAAAATGCTCCATTGGAAACCACTACGTATAAAATCTGACCATCTGTACCATCATAACTAGATAAATTAGTGATAAAGCTATTATTCTGAGCAACAGCATCTGCCTGATTTACATAGAAATGAAATACAGCACCTGTCGTTGTGCTAATTAATGGGGTTGCTGTATTTAGATCAAAATTAAGTGCATTTGGAGTCGTGCAAATCTTCAATATAGCATCATGTGCTGTTGGTGTCGTTCCCCCTATAATTGTTATTGTTGCTGATCCCGGACACTGATTTCCAGGTACAGAAACTTTTACTTCATATACACCAGGCTGTGTTGCAATATACTGGACATTTGTAGCTCCCGGAATAGGAGCCCCATCTTTAAACCACTGGAAAGTCATTCCCGGTACAGCGCTTACTTGCGCTTTTAATATCTGTGGTGTATTATCACACATATGGATGGTATCTGGTAAAATAGCACCCGTTCCATCTACAATTTTTATTCCTATATCGAAAGATCCTCCTTCCAAAAAAACAGCTGAATCTAAACTCTGATCATTATAATCTGATAAAACCATTTTAAAATGATAAGCAACACCGGGAGTAACATCTGCAATCGCTGTTAAAGGAATTGTTCTTCCATTATAATTCGTCTCTATATTAGCTGTATTATATCCTGCAAAATATGCTTCATTAAGAGCCCCACAAGTTAAAGGATCTCCGTTATCTTCATTTGCAGGACGTATATTGGTAACACTTACTGCACCTGCCGTTCCAGGAAGAATCGCTACGTTGACATAAGGTCCTCCGGCTACAGGTTTTATAAGCAATGCAAAGGCATCTGAGTAATTACATGGATACCCTCCGGAATATTCTTCAGATGCAAACAAATAATTAAATTTAACCTGATTAGAATTAGGAACAAAATCGAACTCTAAAGCAACTGCATCACGCTGACTACCTTGGCTAGTACCAGTAGCCGCAGCAAGGTCAGGATCACCTTGTGATGAAATTGTCCCAGACAAACTTCCTCCGGTATACAAGGTATTTCCCGCCTCTCTTGCATATCCTGTCGTTAAAACGATTCCATCTGTAAAAGGGAAACTGGTTGTTCCTTTATGAAAGTACCCCCAAAATCTGTCATTATTCCCAACATCATGATTAGGGCTAACTGTTACATTCGTTACATTAGGTGTTGAGCAATTCGTCCCTCCATTAATAAGGATGTCTTTAACAAGCTGTGCCGGAGTAAAAGCAGAAGGAGCATAGGAAGCTACATTTACATCAATAAATGCTCCAGTTTTCATACTTGCTGCCGTAAACTTCTCCTTTTTCACTTTCCGCTGAGGCATTTTCTTCGTATTCTGAGAAAATAAAAATAGGGGAGCTAATAGTAATATTAAAAAGAAAAAGTAGTTTTTCAATCTATAATTTAACATTTTGGTATTGTTTGTCCAAAAATAATAAAAATAAAGATATGATGTTCGTTTTTTATGAATCAAAACAGTATTAGATAAAATAAATACTATTTTAATATTTCACCATAATTAAACAATTAGTTGGGCAGTTTTTAGCAATAAAAAATTTAATATTTAGCTTAAAATTAGAAAAAAGCTATATTAAAAAATGATTAAGAAATCCTTATTGAACTAAAAAAAGTGATTTTTGATCAATTTCATTTATCATTCTTTCTTTAAATTATTTATTTCATTTTGAAGAAGGAGAATTTGATCTTTTAAAGCTTTGATCTCATTTTTATTCGAGTTCACACTGCTTTTTAATATCACTTTTTTTGCCCTTTCATTATGATCCTCATCATCTTCATCTTCATTAATCTCTTCTATATCTTCCTGAATATCTTCAATATCTTCATTAATCTCTTCTATATCTTCACTGATTTCCTCTATATCCTCACTGATTTCTTCAATGTCTTCGCTAATCTCTTCGATATCTTCCTGAATGTCTTCTATATCTTCCTGAATATCTTCAATTTTTTCGTGACTTCTATTAACAGACATCTGAATAAATATAGCAAGATAAATTGCCTCCAGAGATACCACTGTGGTTAGAATCAAAAGCATTTTATCGAACTCTACAATATGTAGTAACGGGAGGAGAAATGAAATTATAAAAAATAGGGTATGAACAATGAGTGACGGGATAGAACCAATCCACCAGGTAATACCAGTAGCAATCTTTTCCAGAATTTCTGTTTTTTCGGTCTGCGTTTTCATCACTTTTAATTTTATAAAAATTCTTTACTAACTCCTAATCCAAACAAAGCAAAATCATATTTTGCCGGGTCTTTATCGTCAAATTGCCTTATCACTTTATCTAACTCTTCTACCGTTTTCCAATCATTCTGAGTTCTTGTAATTAACCCCAATTTTCTGGAAATATTCCCTGTATGAACATCTAATGGAATAGATAAATGTTTCTGATCTATATTCTCCCAAATTCCAAAATCGACACTTCGTTTGTCTTTTCTTACCATCCAGCGCAAGAACATGATAATTCTTTTTGAAGATGAATTTTTATAGGGTGAACTTACATGTTTGTGACTTCTATGCTTTCCGGTTTCTAAAAAAGAAACCCTGAATCTCTCAATAGCGTGTAAAAAATTAGTTTCAGCATCTTCAATCTTAAATAAGCTTTCTAAACTTTCATTCTCCTTATAGATTTTATTGAACTGCTTAATGAAATAAGTAAAATCCTCACCATTAAAAGTTCTGTGGATACTTTTATCTTGAATTGAATGCAGATCTTTTTCTGAAAAATTCATTACAAAATCATAAGGAGAATTTCCCATAATATCTAACATCTTTTCAGCAGATTTAATAATGGCTTTTCTATTTCCCCATGATATTGTTGCTGATAAAAAACCAGCAATTTCAATATCCTGTTTTAAAGAAAAACGATGCGGAATCTGTATGGGATCATATTCAATAAAATCATAATTATTATATTGATCAGATTTCTCATTTAAAAAATCTTTTAATTCATCAAATTTCATAACTCCACTTAGATTTTCACACTTTCCAGTGCTTTTGGTAAAAAAGTATTAGGAAAAACATTTCTGGCTTCATCAGTAAATACGGTAAGGTCTCCATATCTATTGGAAAAATGTCCCAAAATTAATTTCCCCACTTCTGCTTTTTGCGCTATTGTAGCGGCTTCCAAAGCTGTCGCATGTCCTGTATAATCGGCCATTTCTTTTAGATCATGTAAGAATGTTGATTCATGATACAAAACCGTTACATTTTTAATAATAGGAATAACACTTTCAAGATACCGGGTATCACTACAGAAGGCATAGGAAACTGACGGTATAGGATCAACGGTTAAGATCTCATTTTTCAGAACATATCCATCACTAAGTACAAAATCTTTTCCTGCTTTAATATGATGATAATCACAAACCTCAATCTCGTCATATTTGGCAATCTCCTTCATATTGATATGTCTGTCTTTTGGTTTTTCTTTAAAAAGATAGCCATTACAATAAATCCTGTGGTCTAAAGGAATAGTATAAACTTCTACCCTATTGTCCTCATAAATTTTTTCAGAATAATCTTTATCCAGCTCATGATAAACAATCTCAAATCCCCGATGCGTTTCAGTGATTGTAAAAATAGTCTCTAGCATCTTCTTAATTCCTTTCGGACCATATACATGTAAAGGAGTATCACGTCCCAATAACCGAAAGGATGCAATAAGGCCGGGAAGTCCAAAGCAGTGGTCCCCATGAAGGTGGGAAATAAAAATATGATTAATTTTCGAAAATCTTGCTTTTGCTTTTCTTAGCTGTACCTGGGTTCCTTCTCCACAATCAATAAGAAAATGTCGTTCTTCCATTTCTAACAATTGCGCTGTCGGAGAAGTATTAATTGTAGGAATCGCTGAGTTAAAACCTAATATCGTTAAATAAGTACTCAAATCAATAGTTTATTATAACAAATGTACAACAGAAATTTTGGATATACTTACATCCTAAATTATTATTACTGTCCATCTACAATTTTTAAATTGTTCAAAAACAGATCTAAAGCCTGCTTACGGTGGCTAATTTCATTTTTATCTTCCGGGTTCATTTCTGCAAATGTTCTGTCATACCCTTGTGGCACAAAAATCGGATCATATCCAAAACCTTTAAAACCTTTATTCTCTGTTAATAAATTTCCATAAGCTCTGCCTTCAAAATACTGAGCTCCCTGTTCATCATAATAGCATAAAACAGTAATAAAGTAGGCTTTCCGGTTTTCAACACCTTCCATCTCACTTAATACCTTTTCAATATTTTTACCGAAGTCATGATCCCCGGCATAGCGGGCTGAAAAAATACCCGGCCTGCCATCCAACGCTTCAACAACCAATCCGCTATCATCGCCTAAACTTGGAATCCCGGTTTTCTCGAAACAGTATTTTGCTTTTATTAAAGCATTAGCATTAAAAGAATCTCCATCCTCTACGATCTCTTCGTGAATATCATAATCCGTGAGACTCTTAACAAGATAATCAGCTCCTAATATTTGCTGGATCTCTTCTTTTTTATGTTGATTGTGTGTTGCAACTAATAATTCCATATCCTTTTTCATTTTTTTAAATTAAATTTCCGAATAATGTACTTTATACTTTTTCATAAAAAGATAATAGAATAAAGAGAAAAGTACAAGTCCTACTGCCAGTAATATCCATTCAGAAACTTTAAGAGCTTCTGAAAAACTTTCATTTTTCGTATAGGTGATCAATAATGATGAGCATAAATTATTGAACCCATGCAGAAGCATTGGTAATAACAAAGATTTAGTTTTAAAATAAACAAGCCCTAAAACACATCCCAATAAAACGGCACCTACTAACTGCCAGGGATTACCATGCACCAATCCAAAAATAATGGAAGCATATACAATTGCTTTCCATGGTTTTACTCCTTTATTAATTAATCCTTTTTGAATAATCCCTCTAAAAATAATCTCCTCAAAAATCGGGGCCATAATCACGGCTGTGATGATCATTACAACAGGATCATCCGTCAGTTGATTCATCAGTTCACTGAAAAACTCATAATACTTACCAAAGAAAGGACCTGTAGTAGGAATCTGAGCAGTTATAAATTCTGAAATAAACATCATGCCTATCATCAAAGGGAAAATCAGGAAATAGGTATAAAAATTGGTAGGAGAAAAATTAAAATTAAGTTTTCTTTTTGTGGTTGGCCTGACGATAAAAAAATCAAAAAAAGCAATTGCCGTCAAGAATCCTGCAGCATTTGAAAGCATAAAAAACCAATCTTTGAATTGCAGGTTTTCTTTAAAAACAAACATCCAAAAAATATTAAAAAAGGAGACGAACATTGTTCCTACAAACAACCCGCCTAATAAAACAACGCCTCCGATCCATGTAAAAGTAAACTGTGGATATTTGCTGCTTTCCATGTTTTTTCTTTGTAAAAATTTAATAAACAAAGGTAATTTTTTTAAAAGCCCCAAACAACTAAAAAAGAAAATTCTTCATTCATCTACTTGTCGGAAAAAGCCTTTACAGGTTTTATAATAGGCAAATAAAAAAGTTCTTATAAAATCTATTTCTTTACTTTTCAAGCTGACACCTGTTCAAATATTGATACCTCCAATCTAAAAAGTAGATACCGTGTTTTCTTTTTGTTTATTAATTTATTTGAATCCTCATAAAAAATCACGATTTTTGCAACTTCAAAATACACTATGTCAGACTTAATCAAAGAAATACAAAAAAGAAAAACATTTGGAATTATTTCTCACCCGGATGCCGGAAAAACTACTCTTACAGAAAAACTTCTGCTTTTCGGGGGTGCAATTCAGGAAGCAGGTGCTGTAAAATCCAATAAAATAAAAAAAGGAGCAACCTCCGACTTTATGGAAATTGAAAGACAGAGAGGGATCTCTGTAGCCACTTCCGTATTAGCTTTTGAATATAAAGGACACAAAATTAATATTCTGGACACTCCTGGTCACAAGGATTTCGCAGAAGATACCTATAGAACATTAACAGCCGTAGATTCCGTAATCGTCGTAATAGACGTTGCAAAAGGGGTTGAGGAGCAAACTGAAAAATTAGTTCAGGTTTGTAGAATGAGAAACATCCCCATGCTGGTTTTCATTAATAAGCTTGACCGTGAAGGTAAAGATGCTTTTGATTTACTGGATGAAGTTGAACAAAAATTAGGATTAAGTGTAGTTCCTCTTTCTTTACCTATCGGAATGGGAAGTGATTTTCAGGGTATTTATAATATCTGGGAAAATAATATCCAATTATTCCTGGAAGAGAAGAAACAAAGAGTTGGTGACACCGTTAAGTTTGATAATATCAATGATCCGGCAATCGATGAATTGATTGGAGAGAAAGCAGCTAAGTCTTTACGTGATGAACTTGAACTGGTACAGTCTGTTTATCCCGAATTTAGCCGTGAGGATTACATGAAAGGAGATTTGCAGCCCGTTTTCTTTGGTTCTGCATTAAATAATTTTGGAGTTCGTGAATTATTGGATGCATTTATTGAAATTGCACCAATGCCCCAACCAAAAGAAAGTGATACCCGTATCGTAAAACCCGAAGAAAATACTTTCACTGGATTTGTTTTCAAGATTCATGCGAATATGGATCCTAAACACAGAGACCGATTGGCATTCGTTAAAATTGTTTCTGGAACCTTTAAAAGAAACGAAAATTACCTATTGGTAAGGGAGGGCAAAAAGATGAAGTTTTCTTCTCCAAATGCTTTTTTTGCAGATAAAAAAGAAGTTGTAGATGAAAGTTTTCCTGGCGATATTGTTGGTTTACATGATACAGGAAGTTTCAGAATCGGTGATACGTTAACAGGTGGTGAAAAATTGAGCTTTAAAGGAGTTCCTAGTTTCTCTCCGGAACATTTCCGATATATCAACAACAATGATCCACTTAAAGCGAAACAACTTGCTAAAGGTATTGATCAGCTGATGGATGAAGGTGTTGCCCAGTTATTTACCCTTGAAATGAACAACAGAAAAATTATCGGAACTGTGGGTGCACTTCAATATGAGGTTATCCAGTATCGTCTGGAACATGAATATGGGGCAAAATGTACTTACGAACCACTTTCTATGCACAAGGCGTGTTGGATAGAGGCTGATGAGAAATCTGAGGAATTCAAAGAATTTGCAAGACTAAAACAGAGATTCTTAGCCCGAGATAAATACAATCAACTGGTATTTCTGGCAGATTCTTCCTTTACAATACATATGACACAGGAAAAATTCCCGAATGTGAAATTACATTTCATCAGTGAATTTAACCAGTAAGATCATGTATCTTAAAAATAAAAAAACGTTCAGTGTAACACTGAACGTTTTTTTTTATGGATTAAACAGATATTGATTATTTATTAATGATTAATTTCTTAGAAATTCTTTGGTCGTCTTTATCTACCTGAATGATATAAACTCCAGTAGGAAGTTCAGATAAATTAACGCGTTCGGAGATTTTACCTGTTTTATTAATATCTTTTTTCGGACTTACTAATTTTCCATCCATAGCAAAAACAGTATAAGATATTCCTTTTTTCGTATTAGTTTCGATAGTAAAAATACCTTTAGAAGGATTTGGATAAATAGCAAATCCGGCTTCCGATTTTTCTGAGTCACTTACTCCTAATGTCGAATTGATGGTAAAGTTTGTTGTATTTACGTTTAAAAAGACATTATCAATTGCCTTGATCATTAATCTTGCATTACTTGCTGTACCTAATCCACCAGGAACATTGAAGGTATAAGATCCATTATTCGGGGTACTTGCAACCAATACGTGAGGGAATGTAAGTCCACCATCTGTCGAAAGTAGAATACTTACATTTGCAGTGTTTACAGGAGCTGCATTTGTATTGGCAACATCCCAGGTTATCGTTTTAGACTCGCCTGTATTCCAAACTGCTCCCGGAAGATTTTGAGAAGTAACAACAAAAGGTCCTGCCGCATCTGATACTGTTAATTGAATATCATCGCGACCTGTTTGTCCGCCAGCCGGATTATTATCTCTTACCAATAATGAAAAATTCAATGTTCTGGCAACAGAAGATAATTTTTCCCAGGCTCTGTAATTACTTGCTGTAATTATTGTTGGATTATAACCTTCTATAATTGTAGATAATCTCGGAAAATATCTTGATGGTGAGGTGGTAGCCCATAAAGATCTGAACATTGGTCCTACTGCATTTGCCGGTCTTGGAGGCATTTGAGCCGCTCCAAAATCAATTTGTTCCCAGTTATAAGTGATAGCATCACCATCCGGATCATTTCCAACCCCTGTTAGCATGAATGGAGTTTGTTTTGGTATCGTTTTATCAGGTCCTGCATTTGCAGTGGGTTCATTATTACCTGTTGCTGTATTCACGCTACAGTTTCTTGAAGGAGAAGTGATCGTTGTATACATTTCACGAATGCTAACCGCATGGAAATAAGCATCACTGTTATTCTGAACATTAGGAGGACAGATTCCTGCATATCCCATAATTGAACTTGCGCTTCCAGGTTCAATCGAAGTTGCATCGTTTCTGTTACATGCGTTATTCTGTGTATGATTTGCCCCAAACTGATGTCCCATTTCATGTGCTACAAAATCGATAACAAAAGGATCACCTACAGGAACAGCAGATCCAGTAACACCTCCTGCTTTCACCGTATTGCTACAAACGGCAGGTGTATAAGCTAAACCATTATCGTTTCCTTGGTTTGCTTGAAAAAAGACATGACCTATATCATAATTTGCCGCTCCAATAGCATTATTTGTTACCACTACATTCTCGTCAATCATTTGATAAGCATCAAGCGGGTCGTAAGTATCTACACTGGTAAAAAACAAAACATCTGTATTAGCAATTAACTGCAATGTTACAGAAATATCATTTTCAAAAACTTCATTAAGGCGCGCTACAACTAAATTAACAGCAGCTAAAACAGCAGCTTTTTTCTGAGCATCAGTCCCCGTACTTACCCCGGCCTGCAGGGCAATATAAGCTGTATACTCTATCGTGGTAGAAATCGCAAGCCTGTATTTACGCAATAATCCATCAACAACTGTTTTTCCTTCCAATCCGGAACCAATTTGTTTCAATGAATTATCATCTTTAAAAAGACACTCAAATTTACTGGCTGATTGAGCATTTTTCCTGTCATACAATCTGTAAACCTTATTATCAGGTGAGTATGAATCTATATAATACATTCCTTTAGAGCCCCTGATTACCGCATTTAAACCAAAATAAGGATCTAATGAGAATTTTATTTTAGTAGCTGGATCGCCTACTCTATGTCCTGTGTATGATTTGATATCAGAATATCTTGATTGAAGATCAGGATGCATTGTTGATGCTTCCAATATTTCATAAGTGTCAAATGCTCCCTGGTCATTAGGAAATTTTATTAAAACACCCTTTGCCAAAGGCGTTTTATTTCTGTCGGGCGCATTCGATAGTTGTTGTTTAAGTTCATCTGTATTCAGTCTTAACAATTCATAGTCAGATACTCTAACAGATGATTCCTTTGTTTCTTTGATACTTTGCTTCGAAAGCTTTGTCCATTGATTTTGCTGTGCAAATCCCATAGATGATATTACGAGAAAACCTGCAAGAATTAGTAATCTTTTTTTCATATACATTTATTTAATTAAATTTAGCTTTATTTCAGTTGGTTTATTGAATACCTTAAGTATTACAATAGGATTTGATTGTTTTTCTTCTGCATATTCCCTATTTTCAATCTCTTTATAATTAACTAATAGAATAGAATTATTCATTTCCAATTTTTCAATTTCAATATCTCCGTATTTTTTATTCTTTAACTGAGGCTTTAAGACTAAAAAGTATGCACCCGATTCTTCTAATACTGGTATAGGTGCTGATCTTGAAAATTTGGAATTATCTAACTGTCTGTATAGTTCTTTAATCCCCTTTGTTGAATTTATCAGAGTATATTCTTTTAAATTAATTTCAGCATTCAACCTTCTTATTTCAGTAAATTCTACTTTTTCAGCATTCTTACCTGGAGTTATATTCCTTTTATAATTGGCGCAGGAAAACACCAACAAAAACAAAAAAATAGAAATAATTGAAAATTTTACTAATATATTCATAGTCAAAAATAGAAAAATATTCTTACATAAAAAACTTAAAACCTTTTAAAAATCAACTAATTAAACATTCACCACGAGACAATAGGCATTCTCTTCATTAAAAAAATCCAGATTTGTCTGAACAATTCACTTTCATACGATCTCCACTATTTTTGATTACCAATTGATATGGTGATATTTTTTAATTATCCCTCACACAATTATTCTGTAAAATCTTAATTACAATCATTCCTTTAATTCTTCCAAGAAATCAAATACACCTGTAAAAATTCTTGTAAAAAAATTGTAAATCATTTTAATCCACTAGATATTAAATATTTACAGATTTACCAAAACAATACGCCTCATTTACAAAAACAACTTTGATAGCCCTGCTAATTTTACTTCATCAAAAAAATTAATCTTATGAAAAAGTTCATCTTACTAGTTGCAGTATCCAGCACTTTCATCATGTGTAAAAAAAGTGAAGCAACAAAATCTCAGCTTGAAGGAGCAGTACAATCTGCCGATAGTACCGTTACAGCCACATCTGATAAGATCAGTGATATAACCAATACAGCGGAAGCCGTTTTTGATTCGGCCAATGTAAAAATCAAAGAATTTGATGACACAAAAAATGTGATCAAAGAAAAAATTGAAGCGACCTCAAAAAGTGTAGATTCCTTATCTAATAAAATAGCTTCTACTAAATTAGAATCTAAAATAGAAAAAAAGGACTCAACTAAAAAAGGCTCTGAAAAAATTGTGATCAATGTACCTTCTCCAAAGATCATTAAAGAAACTAAAGTGATTTATAAGGATAAAAAAAAGAAAGAAAATGATGAATTGAATCCTCCTAAAAACAAAATGCTAAAGACCGGAACACTAGAATTAAATGTTGAAAATACTGAAACCGCAAAAGACATCGTAACTCAGGAAGTGAAAAAATATGATGGTTTTATACAAAGTGAAAATATTTCTCTAAATAACAATGAAAAAAAAATTGCCTATCTAAAAGCAAAGGTTCCTATTCAGAAGCTTGACTATCTAATGGATGATATAAGCAGGATTGGTGTTATTGAAAATAAGGGAACTGAAATATCCGGACAGAATTATGTTGAAAATACAATGTCTGATTTAGAAATTACACTTTATGGAACTACTGAAGGTTATACAGGAATCGATAAACCTAAAAGTTTCGGAGATGAATCTTTTGATGCGATCTCTTCTGGCTGGAGTGTAATTACAGGTATCTTTTTGTTTATGCTTCCCTTTTGGCCTTTATTTTTAATTATAGGAATCGGATATTATTTCTACAAAAAGAAAAATAAAAACATCCCTAATAACCAGTCTAACTAATATTCTAATCCATCATCGCTGATGGATTTTTTATTTTTAATAATATTTTAATCATCTGCAGGTACTTAAGGAAAATATTCTTCGTTAACTTTATAATACCAAATTAAAACTTAAAGACTAACACCAATGAACCACCTTCCTAACTTCAAATATGAGCTCGAAAAAAAAGAACCACGACTTGGACCGGGTGGTATTACAAGAGGTGTTTCGGTAAAAGAATTTAAAGCTTCAGAAAATCTTGCCGGGGTAAGTATGCATTTAGAGCCGGGAGCCATTCGCGAACTTCATTGGCATGCCAACGCTGCAGAATGGGGATATGTTTTGAAAGGTCAAATGCGGACGACAGTAATTGATCCCAAGGGAGAGGTTTCTACAGACATTTTCAATCCCGGTGATGTTTGGTACTTCCCAAGAGGTTTTGGCCATGTTTTACAGTGTATCAGCAGTGAAAGCTGTCATTTTATACTCATATTTGATAATGGAGATTTTTCTGAGGATCATACCTTCAGTATTACAGATTTTATTTCTAGTGTTCCGGTAGAAATTGCCGCACAAAATTTAGGAATAACTCAGGAAGAAGTAAAACAGCTTTATCAGGGTGAAGCCTATTTTGCCCAGTGTGAGCTTCCTGATATTTATTCTGGTCTGGCTTCTCCAAGAAATGAAGTAAGTCTAGTTTCAAAGCACCGATATCCACTAGGATCACAACAGCCCATTGTTATACCAGGTGGTGGCATCCAGAGAGTTGTTACCCAGAAAGAATTTCACATTGCTAAAACCATTACCGGAAGTATATTTGAAATTGAACCCGGTGGACTGCGTGAAATGCATTGGCATCCAAATGCTGACGAATGGCAATATTACATTCAAGGAAAAGCGGAAATGGGTGTTTTTCTGGCAGAAGGACAATTTGTGAAAGACAAATTTGAAAAAGGTGATGTTGGCTATGTTCCAATGGGAGCCGGACATTACATCAAAAATGTAGGTACTGAAAAACTTATTGTATTGCTTGGTTTTAATAATGGTTTATACGAAGCTATTGATTTAAGCAGCTGGATTGGTGGAAATCCGAGAGATATTTTAAAAGGTAATTTTGGTGTGGGCGATGATATCATCGATCAATTTCCAAAATCAGGTCAACTGATCATCAAATAAACTTTAATCTGCTTTTTAGCTACTGTATTAAAAAGAAAAAAAATAATATTATATCTTAATATTTTGTGGTGCGTGAATGTAAAAGGCTCTCAAATTGAGAGCCTTTTACTATTTCATATTTACTACTTTATCTACCACATATTTTGTGTTTCCTCTCCAAGGTAATGTGCCTTTGTATTCTTTGTAATGAAGATCAAAGGTTTTACCACTGTTTGTTTCCAATTGTTTAAAAACTTCGGGATCATTCACAGAAAATTCAAACTCATAGCTTGTAATACTTCCAGTCTTTCCTCTTCCAAAACCTTCCTGAATCAATTTACCTTCATAGGTTTTAAATACATAGCCTTTTTTAATAGCATAGTTCAGATAACCTGACTTTACTCCTTCGCCAAAAACGAAGAAAAACTTATACCATACGAATACTCCTATTAGAAGTAAAACGATTCCCAGAGTGATCCACCAAGTTTTTTTCATAAGTAGTTGTGTTTGTTTATGTTTTTATTTTGAAATACTTCTGGAAATCACGATTTTCTGGATTTCAGAAGTTCCTTCATAAATCTGAGTGATCTTAGCATCACGCATAAATCTTTCAACGTGGTATTCTTTCACGTATCCATATCCACCATGGATTTGTACCGCTTCAATAGAAGTGTCCATAGCTACCTGAGAAGCGTATAATTTTGCCATAGCCCCACTTTCAGAAATATCTTTTCCAGCATCTTTCTCTGTTGCAGCCTTGAAACAAAGCATTCTTGCAGCAGTAATCTGCGTCGCCATATCTGCTAATTTAAAAGCAATAGCCTGATGATTGATAATTTCAGTTTTAAAAGCCTTTCTTGTCTTAGCATATTTAAGCGCCAATTCATAAGCTCCTGCAGCAATTCCTAAAGCTTGAGAAGCAATTCCTATTCTACCTCCATTCAATACAGCCATTGCAAAATTGAAACCAAAACCATCTTCTCCAATTCTGTTTTCTTTAGGTACTTTTACATTATTGAACATTAAAGAGTGTGTATCACTCCCTCTGATTCCTAATTTATCTTCTTTTGGTCCGATCTCAAAACCTTCCCAACCTCTTTCTACGATAAATGCATTGATTCCTTTATGCTTTTTCTCAGGATCAGTCTGAGCAATTACAACGTAGTAAGAAGCAGTTCCTCCATTTGTGATCCAGTTTTTAATTCCATTTAAAAGATAATAATCCCCTTTATCTTCTGCAGTTGTTTTTTGCGAAGTTGCATCAGATCCTGCCTCAGGCTCAGATAAAGCAAATGCACCGATTACCTTCCCACTCGCTAAAGGTGTAAGATATTTTTGTTTTTGTTCTTCAGAAGCAAACTTTTCAAGACCAGCACAAACTAATGAATTGTTTACAGACATTACAACTGCTGCAGAGGCATCCACTTTTGCAATCTCCTCCATAGCCAAAACGTAAGAAACGCTATCCATACCTGCTCCACCATATTTAGGATCTACCATCATTCCTAAAAGTCCCATTTCACCCATCATCTTCACTTGTTCAGTTGGGAATTTTTGATCGCGATCTCTTTCAATAACCCCTGGTAATAGTTCGTTTTGTGCAAAATCTCTTGCTGCCTGCTGAATCATCAGCTGTTCTTCCGATAAATTAAAGTCCATAAAAATTAATAATTAGATGGTCGTAAATTTACACTTTTTAAGCAAACCTGAAAAAATATTTGATATCCGAAAATTGCGAGTAGATTTATGCTGTTTTCACAAAAATGCTTATATTTAAATTTCTTTAAAAATTACATAAAAAATTATGACGATCAAAAGATTATTCGATATACCTCATCATGCTTTGGATAAATTTCCTAAAACGGATATGTTTGTGACAAAGCATCAGGGTGAATGGAAAAAAACATCTACGCAAGAATTTATCAATCAAGGAAATAAAATATCCAGAGGTCTTTTAAAACTTGGAATTAAACCCGGGGACAAAATTGCTCTAATTACAACTAATACGCGTACAGAATGGGCTATCATGGATTTGGGACTTTCTCAGATCGGAGTGGTTTCTGTGCCTGTCTACCCAAGCATATCTCATGAAGACTATGAATTCATTTTTGGTAATGCTGAAATAAAATACTGCTTTGTTTCCGATAAAGAATTGCTTACTAAAGTAATGAAAGTGAAACACAATATACCATCTTTGCAGGGAGTTTTCACTTTTGACACCATAAGTGGTGCTGCCAATTGGCGCGAAATTTTGGATCTGGGTGAAGATGATTCTACACAAATTGAAGTAGAAGAGCTTTCTAACGCAATCAATTCCGAGGATCTGGCAACGATTATTTATACATCAGGAACCACAGGAAGGCCTAAAGGAGTAATGCTTACGCATCATAATATTGTTTCTAATGTTCTGGGATCAGTTCCTAGAATTCCTAAGAAAAAAGGCCTTGATTATAAGGATACCAGGATCTTAAGCTTTCTACCGATCTGTCATATTTTTGAAAGAATGCTTTTCTACCTGTTCCAATACAATGGTTTTTCAGTTTATTTTGCCGAGAGCATTGATAAAATGGGTGAGAATGTAAAAGAAGTTAAGCCTCACTATATGAGTGTTGTCCCAAGATTAGTGGAGAAAGTATATGATAAAATCTATAGTACAGGATCTTCTGCCGGTGGATTAAAAACAAAAATATTCTTTTGGGCTTTAAACCTTATTTCTAAAAAGAAAGAGGTTTCAAAACCATCAGGACTTTTCGAGATCATTGCTGATAAACTGGTATTCTCAAAATGGAGAGAAGGATTGGGTGGTGAAATCGTAACTCTTGTTTCAGGTTCTGCAGCACTATCTACAAGATTAAATTTGATGTTTCAAAATGCCGGAATTCCAATTCTGGAAGGATATGGATTAACGGAAACCTCTCCGGTAATTTCTGTAAACAGCTTCGACAAAATGAAAATCGGAACTGTTGGTTTGCCTTTAGATAACTTACATGTAAAAATTCAGGAAGACGGTGAAATAACAGTAAAAGGTCCTTCTATTTTTAAAGGTTATTTTAAAAATGAAGAAATGACAAAAGAAGTTTTCACGGATGA
Organism: Chryseobacterium sp. FW101-FHT12H09; assembly: GCF_058790395.1. Classification (NCBI taxonomy): domain Bacteria; kingdom Pseudomonadati; phylum Bacteroidota; class Flavobacteriia; order Flavobacteriales; family Weeksellaceae; genus Chryseobacterium; species Chryseobacterium sp. FW101-FHT12H09. The sequence continues at coordinate 536,897 of NZ_JBYTCP010000001.1, forward strand.
CGGGTATTTCAAAACCGGAGATATCGGAAATATTGATGCTGATGGCTTCTTACAAATCACTGATCGTAAGAAAGAAATGTTTAAAACATCCGGAGGTAAGTATATCGCACCACAAATTATCGAAAACCAGGCAAAAGCTTCCAAGTTCATTGAACAAATTATGGTGGTTGGTGATGGTGAAAAAATGCCTTGTGCACTTATTCAGCCTGACTTTGAATTTGCCAAAAGCTGGGCAATGCGAAATAACATAAAATTAGGTTCTACTCCACAGGAGATCGCTAAAAGTCCAGAGTTAAAAGAAAGAATAGAAAAAGAGATCGATGGTATTAATGAACATCTCGGAAATTGGGAAAAAATTAAAAAAATCGAGCTAACTCCAGAAGTCTGGAGTATTGATGCCGGACTCCTGACTCCTACTTTAAAATTAAAAAGAAAAGCAATTAAAGAGAAGTTTATAGACTTATACAATAAGATGTATGAGCATCATGAATAAAAATATCAGCCGCTTCTTTATTGAAGCGGTTTTTTTGTATCTTATATATTCAGGTTTAGACCAGAGTCAATTTGAATTTCGTTTTCTGACAAATGGAATGACTATTTTTATACGTAGAATATGACACTAATCCTGACTATCCTGATCTACTAAGATCAAAGGTTTAAGATACTTATATGTTCTTTATATGCAATATTCGAGGACTTTCATGATGACTGAAGTGTTTAAAACTTTTTGTGGCTTTTGTGGTTTAAAAAGAATATAAAGAAACTATAAATAAAAAAAGCTGTCTCATTTCTGAAACAGCTTTTATATTTAAAAAAACGGTAATTAAAACTTAATTACAGATTTCATTCTTTCGTTTTCTTCCATTACCAATTCATCATCCACTAAGATTTTTCCTGAATGTTCATCAATAATAATTTTCTTTCTTTGAGCAATCTCCATTTGCTTTTGTGGTGGAATTGTAAAGAATGATCCTTTTGGAGCACCTCTTTCTAATCCTACAACTGCTAAACCATTTATAGAGTTTGTTCTGATTCTGTTATAAGAAGCTAGTAATCTCTCGTCAATTTTACCTGCATATTCTTTAGATTGTTCTATCAAATAATCTTCTTCTTTCTGAGTTTCAGAAACCAAACCTTCCAATTCTTCTTTTTTGAATTTTAAGTGGTTCTTCAAATCGTTGATTTTTAAATTTAGTTCGTCTACCGTCTCATTTTTATGAGTGATTTTAACACCAAATTCTTTAATTCTTTTCTCAGCAAGCTGGATTTCAAGATCTTGGAATTCAATCTCCTTACCTAAAGCTTCAAACTCTTTATTGTTTCTTACGTTATCTTGTTGAGACTTGTATTTATCAATTAAAGTTTTAGCATGGTTAATTACTTCATGCTTTGTTTTGATCTGATCGTCCTGATCTTTAATTTCTGCATGAAATTTTTCAGCTCTTTTTTCAAGCCCTTCAATTTCGATTTCAAGATCTTCAACCTCAATTGGCAATTCTCCTCTTGTATTTCGGATTTCATCCAATCTTGAATCTATGATTTGTAAATCGTATAAAGCTCTTAATTTCTCTTCAACTGAAATATCGTTGGTTTTTGCCATATCTAAAGGAAATAATTTACTGGGTTTGTTTTTTCGTTGGATTTTGAGATTGCAAATGTACTAAATTTTTGTGACAAAATTTCAAATAATTGTTGCACAACCCATTGTTCTGATTCATAATGACCTATATCACAAACCAACATTTTTGATTCTGCCAGAAAAAAGTCATGATATTTAACGTCTCCAGTGAGGTATGCATCGCATTTTTTAGATAAGGCAGATTTTATCCCACTCGCTCCGGAACCTCCTAAAACGCCTACTCTTTTGATTTTCTTATCATTGAACCCGGAATGTCTTATCACTTCAAGGTTAAATTTCTCTTTTACAAATTGTAAAAAATCTTTCTGATCCATTTCTTCTTCAAATTCTCCATACATCCCTAATCCTGAATATTGATTTTCATTATCCAGACTATAAATCTGATAGGCAACTTCTTCATAGGGGTGTGAAGATTTCATAGCCGAAATAATCTGATTTTGCTTATAGCTTTCAAAAATGACCGAAATCATATTTTCATCTGCATTCTCCCGTACATCATGCTGTCCTGAATAAGGATTTGATCCTGCGATGGGTCTGAAAGTACCATTACCTTTAATACTGAAACTGCATTCGTCATAAAATCCAATATTTCCGGCCCCTGCAGAAAAAAGAGATTCTTTCATCTGCTCAGAATGATCTTTCGGGACAAAAACTGTAAGTTGTTTCAAACTATTCTTTTTAGGCTGAAGAATCTTTAGATCCTTTAATCCTAATTGATTACATATTCCTGCGTTTACACCAAAGAAATCATTGTCAAAAGCGGTATGAATTGCATAGATGGCAATCTTATTTTCAATTGCCTTTAAAACAACCCTTTCTACATAGTTTTTTCCGGTTAAAGATTTTAATCCTGAAAAAATAATAGGATGAAAACAAACAATAAGGTTCAAATTCTTTTCAATAGCTTCACCTATGACGTTCTCCAGAGCATCATGGCAAACCAGAATTCCATTTACCTCACGGTCAGGAAACCCACATAACAAACCTACATTGTCAAAATCTTCTGCCTGCTGTATTGGAATGCGTTTTTCTATTTCTGAAATTACTTCACGAATTGTCATTTATTATGTATGTTTGCTACGAAAATAAGGATAATTTCTTAAATTTAAAAAAACTCCTATTATGGAAAGAGAACACAATCTTGTTCCTGAAGATACCCTATGGAAAAGATTTCTGTACCGTATTATTTACCGATCCGACACAAAACTGGGAAAACTCTTTGACATTGTCCTATTAGCATTAATTCTTGGGAGCACCCTTATTATCATGATGGAAAGTGTCCCACAATTAGATAAAAGATTTCATATTACTTTTATCATCCTGGAATGGATCATATCCTTGTTTTTCTCTGTTGAATACCTGATGCGAATTACAGTTGTCAAGAATAAAAAAAATTACATTTTCAGTTTCTTTGGCATTATAGATTTCCTGGCTCTGGTTCCTTTTTACCTAAGTTTTTTCTTTCCAATCACAAAGTATTTCCTGATATTCAGAATGCTGAGAATGTTGAGGGTTTTCAGAATTTTCAATTTACTGGATTTTATGAATGACGGTTATCTCATCGTACGGGCACTCAAAAACAGTTCAAGAAAAATTTATATCTTTCTCTTATTCTTAATTATTTTCTCAGTAATCGTAGGCTCTCTGATGTTTATGGTAGAAGGTGGAAGACAAGGCTTTGAAACGATCCCACAATCTATCTATTGGGCTGTTGTTACCGTAACCACAGTTGGCTATGGTGATGTATCTCCTATTACGCCAATGGGGAAATTTTTTGCAGTTATACTGATGCTCGCTGGTTATTCTATTATTGCTGTTCCTACGGGAATCGTGACAGCAGAAATGCGAAATAAAAGACAAAATCTTGAAATGATCTGTGATCGGTGTGGAAATGAAGATATTGATGATGATGCAAGGTATTGCAAACAATGTGGCAAGAAATTAGCTTAATATTAATTATCAAACTAATCTATTAACCCAATATCACAATATCATGGAACCACAAAAGAAAAATAAGCCAAACAGTTTAGTAATTATCCTTTTCGCCTTAGTTGCTTTAATGATCATCATTTATTTTATATTAGTGATGTTTTTTCCGACCATTTTCGAACATATGAGTACAGGAGATATACAGCCTGTCCCTGCTAAATAATGAAATCTATAAATAAAAAAGGTGGCCACTGGCCACCTTTTTTATTTATACGTGAATCAAATTTATTTTTTGATCACTTTTACTGTTTGTTTAGAACCGTTTTTCATAGTCATTGTCACCAAATACAATCCTGATTGAATACCGTTCAAATGAATTACAGAATCGGGGTTATCTATAGTCTTCACTACTCTTCCAGCAAAGTCAGAAACCATAACTGACTTAACATTTTCACTATCTGAAATATTTAAAACATCAGTAAATGGATTTGGATAAACTCCATTACCTTTTGTAACTGGTATAACCTTAGAAGCTCCCAAAGCATTTTTGTCAGACTGAGAAGTTCCTTTGCTTATATCAATAGTGAATGTGCCTTCCAATTCATCTGTAAATTGGCTATAATGCCCCACATTAATATAATAAGTAGTTCCCGGTACTGTTGCTACCGATATATATTCTGATTCTCCCGAAGCCATACTGTCCACAGTACCTTCACATGATAAATTACCACAAGTACCACTGTAAACGTCTACCTGAGGATCAAAATCACTACCTGGCGGCATACTAACAGCAATATTAAATATGTCCCCATCACCTACAAATGTAAACCATGTTCCATCGTTCATTCCGTTATCACATGCAGTAATAAATCCAGCATTATTAGTAGCTCCTCCCCCATCAGACTGCACATAATTATAAGGAAAAGCAGAAGCAACTAACGCTCCGGAACATTCATCGTTTACCGGTGGTGGTGGAATACTTCCAACACAGATATCAAAACTTTGATTACTACCCGTATCATAATAACTGTATACTCTTACATAATAAGTCTGGCCTATTGTAAGTCCGGAAACTATAGATGAAGTAGCATCTGAACACAGAACACTGGACAAGACACCACACGTTCCGCTAAGAACCTGAAAATAGATATCATCATCGTCAAATGTACCAATAGAGGTCACATTCAAAAGGGAAATTTTATGACTTGTCTTTGTCGCTACAAATTTAAACCAAACATCATCATCAGGATCACCGTAACATGGAGCTGCAGTTAATCCTGAAGGTGTGGCTCCTAATGTATAACCGGAGGTTACAACACTACAATCCAGATCAGAATTCACTGTTAGGGTCTTCGCTCCTATACAATTATCATTTATCGGTAATGGTGGTGCAGATTTAAATGTAATTTCAGAACAGCCTGATGATTCACCGGCAGCTGCTACAGAAACTACTCGTAAATAATACATTGTATCAGGACTTAGTAAAGTAGGCAGAGCAAAGCTACCACTTGTTACAGACTGCTGATTAACAATATCAGTTCCTCCTGGTGTTGTTCCTATTGACACTTTATACCCTGTAGCTCCGGCAACGGCATTCCAGATAATGGTCGGTAATAATGGAACAAAAACTGTATTATTCGTTGGATAAACAATTAAAGGACAAGCCGGAATTGGTTTTTTTGTTAATCCATTAATGGTAATCACCGATTTATATGAAGCTAAATTTCCTATAGGAGGGAAAGAAGGATTCGGATTAGTCCCATCATTTCTAAAATAAAGAGTTGAATTAGGTGCTGAAGGATATACATTCATCACCTCATCGCTATTATCATCATAGTCCTGAGAATTTTCATCAACAGCTACAACTAAATTATCAATATTATTATAAGGAAACGGAGTAGGAAAAGTTACTGTTACCACTCCATTAATATTTGTTACAGTTCCCGCATACACCTGTGTAAGTTGCGAAACTGGTAACCAATCCGAATCAGAAACAAAACTCGATTTTGTTGTATGGCCTAAATATACTACCCAATCTAACGAATTTACAATAGGTTTCGTAGGATCCAGATAGAATGAAAGCCCTGTAATATTCCCAGCTGCATCAGCATTAATTTCCTGTTTTGAAAAAATCTGCTGTACATAAGAGTACCCGTAATAGGTACTTATTGGAGCTGCTCCAACATCAATACTTCCCATACCCAAATTGATCTGGGCGTTTAAAGCCATGCTTATCATCAATAAGCATGAGAGTAAAATTTTTTTCATGAATTAAAGTTTTTGTTATTTAGACACTAATTTACCAATAAAACAGCATATAAATAAAAAAAAATGACAGCTAAAAACTTAGCTGCCATCATTATTTACAAGTTAATTTTTTATTTTATTTTTTGATTACTTTAACTGTCTGTTTAGTACCATCTTTCATGGTCATTGTTACTAAATACATTCCAGATTTAATATCATTCAGATGAAGTACAGAACCAGGATTATCAATAGTTTTCACCAATCTTCCTGAAAAATCAGAAATTGTTATTGTTTTAACTTTAGCAATATCCGATATATTTAAGACATCATTAAATGGATTTGGATAAACTTTCAGACCATTTTTATTTCCTGATACCTCAGAAGTTCCTAAATTATTTTTACTAATAGTGATCGTAAATGCACCCTCAAGATTATCTGTAAATCCACTGAAATTACCAATATTTACATAATAAGTATTTCCTGACAGTGTAGGTATTGATATGGTCTCTGATTCTCCTGAACCCGTATCATCAACGGTGTCCTCACATGATAGGCTTCCACAAGTACCACTATAGACACCTATTTGTGAATCAAAATCACTATTTGCCGGCATGGTAACTGTAATATCAAAAACTCCTCCATCGCCTACAAATGTAAACCATGTTCCATCATTCATTGTATTAGAACAAGCATTAACAAAACCGCCGTTATTCGTAGCACCACCTCCATCAGCTTGTACATAGGTATAAGGGAAAGTAGAAGCAACTAACGCTCCGGAACATTCATCGTTCACTGGTGGTGGTGGAATACTTCCAACACAGATATCAAAACTTTGATTACTTCCTGCATCAGAATAACTATATACTCTTACGTAATAAGTCTCACCTGCAGTAAGTCCTGAAACTACAGAAGAAGTCGCATCTGAACATAAAATACTTGATAAAGTACCACATGCTCCGCTAAATACCTGAAAATAAGTATCAGTATCATCAACTGTTCCAATTGAGGCCACATTCAAAAGAGAAATTTTATGAGTTGTACCGGTCGCTACAAATTTAAACCAAACATCATCATCCGGTTCACCATAACACGGATCAGGAATTAATCCTGAGTCGGTGGCTCCTAATGTATAACCAGAGGTTACAGTACCACAATTTAGATCAGGGTTTACCGTTAAAGTAATTGCTGCTGCACAGTCATCATTTGTAGGTAATGGTGGTGCAGATGTAAACGCAATTTCAGAACAGCCTGATGATTCACCGGCAGCTGCCACAGACACCACTCGTAAATAATACATTGTATTAGGAGTTAATGCAGTGGGCGGAGCAAAGCTGTTGGTTGTTACAGATTGTTGATTAACTACATCAGTTCCTCCTGGTGTTGTACCTATTGACACTTTATAGCTAGTGGCTCCCGAAGTGGCATTCCAGGTAATTGTTGGCGATAGTGGAACAAATGTCGCGTTGTTCATTGGATAAGTAATCAATGGACAAGCTGGAATTGCACTCATCGTTAATCCGGTAATAGTTATCACCGACTTATATCCTTCTAAATTTCCTGCCGGAGGAGTAGTCGGATCTGGATTAGTACTATCATTTTTATAAAAAAGTAGAGAATTAGGGGCTGAAGGATATACATACATCGCCTCATCATTATCATTATCATCATAACCTGCAGAGTTCTCTTCGGCAGCTATCACTAAATTATCTACATTATTATACGGAAATGGTGTCGCAAAAGTAATTTCTACCACTCCGTTTGCATTGGTAATCGTTCCCGCATAAACCTGTGTGAGCTGAGCAACAGGAATCCAATCTGTATCAGAAATAAAATTCGTCTTTGTAGTATGTCCCAAATACACTACCCAATCTGATGAGTTTGCCAAAGACATCGTTGGGTCCAGATAAAATTTAAGACCGGTGATATTTCCGGCAGCATTTGCGTTGATTTCCTGTTTAGGGTAAATCTGTTGTACATAAGAGTATCCGTAATAGGTACTTATTGGAGCAACTCCAACATCAGTACTTCCTGTACCCAAATCAATCTGGGCGCTTAAGGCCATGCTTACAAAGAAAAAGCATGAAAGTAAAAATTTTGTCATAAATTCAAGTATATAGTGTTTAAGGAACTAATTTACTAATAAAATAACAAATACAATACAAAAATGGCAGCTAATATTTTAGCTGCCATCATTATTTATAAATTAAATCGAATTTTATTTTTTGATTGTTTTAATCGTTTGTTTAGAACCATCTTTCATTTCAAGTGTTACCAGATACATTCCTGATTTTAACTCTCCTAACTGAAGGGTTGAACTTGGATTTATGACTGTTTTCACCAATCTTCCTGCAACATCTGAAACTGAAATAGATTTCACTTTAGATACATCAGAAATATTCAATACATCAGCAAATGGGTTCGGATAAACTTTAAGATTATTCTTATTATTAGAAACCTCATTAGTTCCTAATAAAGAAGCATCATAAGCAGAAATCTTAAACTCCCCATCAGTTCCTGTACCTGAAGAATATCTCCAAACACTTACCAACAATGTTGCTCCTGGAGTTTGACCAGTTAATGAAACAAGCGAGAAGTTACCATCTGCTGAAGAATCATCATCACAAGAAACATTTGTTAATGAACCACATGTACCGCTAAATACATTTATAACTGAATCACTAAAGGTAGAGCCTGCAACTGAATTGGTTTCAATCTTCAATGTTCCAGAAGCCGGAACCACTACAGAGTACCATACATTGTTTGTTGCACTTGTTTGGCAAGATTGAGCTGTACCATCTGCTGTTGCACCAACGTTTGTAGTTGTAATAAAATTAGTATCAAATGTACCTCCTACTGTTAAAGGTATAGGATTAGCACAGTTATCATTTGATGGCGGTGGCGGAGGTGTTCCAACACAGATATTGAAACTAGCATTGTATCCAGATCCTGAATAAGTATACACTCTCACATAATAAGTCTCACCTGCCGTTAAACCACTTACAGTAGCTGAATTAGGATCAGAACATAAAACACTTGTCTGAGAACCACACACACCACTTAATACCTGGAAATACATATCTGTGGTTGACGTTGTACCTGTTGAAACAACATCAGAAAGTTTAACAACATGTACAGGACCACTAGCAACGAAGCTAAACCAAACATCATCATCAGGATTTCCGTTACAAGGTGTTGCCGCCATAGATAGAGAAGCCCCCAATGTCTTACCTGCCGTAACAACGCCACATGCTAAATCAGCATTCACAGTTAATACAGTTGCATTTCCACAGTTATCATTAATTGGCGGAGCAACTGAAGTAGTCGTAAATGACCTTTCAGTACAAGTTCCTGAATTTGTAACTGCATTATAAGAAGTAATTGTATAATAATATACCGTTGATGGATTTAAAGAGGTAAGCATTGTATACGAAGTAACATTACCTAAATCTGTATTGTTTAAAATATCCGTACCTCCAGATGTAGTTCCCAGTGTAATTTTATACCCGGTAGCTCCAGTAACAGAACTCCAAGCAAAAGTAGGTATGGTTGAAACTCCGGTTGCAGTACCAGGAGGCGAGCTAACACTTGGACAAGGCATTGTTATCGTCGTAAATGAATTTCCAGTACAACCCGTTGCAGACCCTATACTATTCTTAGGTATTATGGTTACATAATACTGGGTAGAATAAGCCAAAGGTGTTGCAGAAGGCATCGTGTATGAAGTAACACTTCCTACATCAAGTCCGTTGATGATATCAGTTCCTCCAGCAGTAGTTCCTACATTCAGGGTGTAGCTTGTTGCACCCCCAGCTACTGCCCAAGTTATAGTAGGCGTTATAGAAATTCCCGTCGCAGCATTTGCAGGAGCAGAAATTGTAGTACATACAGGAGCACTTGTTACAGTTTGTGACAATTGAACATCATCAAAACCCATATAAAAATCTCCGGTAGCCGTACTTGTGCTTTTAAGTCTCAGCTTAAAACTGGCTCCGGTTGGAATTGTTCCCGCAGGGATTATTCCTGAAACGGCAGTACAAGGTATTGGAGTACCATTTGGACTGTCTAATGTTACAGTACTAAGCAAATCAACCCAATTCGTACCGCCATCCACAGAATAATCTGCAGCAACGCTTCCGCTGATTGGACCTGTGCTTCCATAACCTGTTGCAAGGTATTTAAAAGAATAAGTAAGAGCTGTTGCATTAGAAGCAGTAGAAGTATATGTTACATTCCAACCTGTATAAGTTGTCCCGTAAATATTTTTATATACCGCTTTACTACCAGCACAAGGCGTTCCCGCGCTTGTTCCATATCCACTGGGGGAACTAGTTGACCCTGTTCCGGTCGTACTGCTTGTCCATCCCGAAGGTAAGCTTGACCCCTCAAAGCTTTCATTGACTAAAATTTGTGCTGATGCCCCGATACCGAGAGCTAACATACACGATAGTAGAAGTTTTTTCATATGTAGTAAAAAAATTAAATTGGACGATAAAAGTATGAAATATTTCAATTAAATTTAACTATTAATTAAAATCATTATCAATTAATAAGTTTTTTAACCAATTTTATTAAACAAAACTAAACAAACATTTGATTTTACTTAAAAAATCAATAATTGTGGAATTAATTTCAAACAATTGATAATCATTCATTTAAAAACAAAACCCATCCCTTATTGCACATAATTTTTTTCTACAAAACATCAAAAATGCAGAATTTATTTTTAGAAATATTTTTTTAATATTTTTACTGCAAACAAAAAAAAGTGACCAAAAGCCACTTTTTTATATTATATAATTCTAATAAATTAGTTCAAATAAAATTCATATTTATTGAGTAATTGAATTTCCTTGATAAGGTCTCCATTGAGGTCAACAGAATGTTTCATCGACTGTACTTCAATCTGTGAATCATCATCCATATCCTTAATGTAAAATTTAAACTTCTGATCACCCCTATTTTTATCAAGAACGTTTCTGAAAAACTCCAAATCTTCCGGCCTGAAATCCATTACATCCATTACCAAAGAGATACTTTTTGCAAATCTTTCAAAAGCCTCCTGAAGCTCAATAACATCATTTACATTTACAAAAACCCTTCCGTCTTTTACCTGAGCAAATTTTATTTTAAAGATAACAAAGCGTTGGACTTCCAGTTTTTCTTTCAATTTCATATAATCCCTATCCCCTAACCTAAAAGAATAAGATCCCGAGTAATCTTCCAAAGTAACGAAAGCTACTTTTTCACCACTCCTAAAACCATCCTGAACTCTATATTCTGTGATCAAACCGGCAACTGTATATTCTTTTCCGGCACCACCATTCTCTCTCTCCTTTTGTAAAGTTTTCCAGTCTTTTTTCTTTTCTTCAAATAATTCTTCAGGTTTATTAGCAAAGGCCTGCTCTTTAAAAGCATCCACCTCATCGAGATTTAAAAATCCAAAATTACCTTTTGGTTCAGCTTTTTTAACGACTTCCTCAATTAATTCTTCTTCTCCAGTCAGTAATTCATCAGAAATAATTTCTGCAACATCTACTATTTCATCTGGTGTATCTACCTCAAGAATAGGAACTTCATCTACGACTAATTTTTCGCCTTCATCTTTTTCCAATACCGCTTTTTTAGAAAGCTGCCCCTGTATAAACTGGAACTGATATTTAAATTCATCTAAAGGATGTGCCGAAAGATAGAATCCTATAATTTCTTTCTCCTTATTTAACTTGTGCATATTAGGCCATTCCGGGCAAGGTGCCAATTTCGGTTGCTCGATCTGAACTTCTTCGGCAAAATCAGCAAAAAGAGAATTTTCCATTTCATTTTTACCTTCCTGAAAGCTTTGTCCATATCTTATTAATCTTTCAAGATTTGTCCTTCCAGCCATATCTATATCAAAATACTGACCTCTGTGAAAAGAGCTCAATTCATCAAAAGCACCTGCCAATACTAAACTTTCTGCAACTCTTTTGTTCATTTGAGATGGCAATATTCTTTCAAAGAAATCGTATATATTTTTAAACCTCCCGTTTTCTCTTTCCTTTGTAATTCCTTCACTTGGTCCCTCTCCGATCCCTTTAATCGCTCCTAAACCAAAACGGATCTGACCTTTTTCATTTACTGAAAATTTATACTGAGATTCATTAACGTCAGGACCCAAAACATCAACCCCAATACTCTTACAGTCTTCCATAAACAGCGTAATTGAATCCGTGTTATTAATGTTATTACTCATCACACTCGCCATATACTCCGCCGGATAATTCGCCTTTAAATAAGCAGTATGATAAGCAATTAGAGCATAACAGGTCGAGTGAGATTTGTTAAAGGCATATTCTGCAAAAGCTTTCCAGTCATTCCAGATTTTATTCAGCCTGTCCTCATCAAGGTTATTAATCTTTCCGCCTTCAATGAACTTGGGATACATTTTATTAAGTACATCGATTTGCTTTTTACCCATTGCTTTTCTCAGTGTATCTGCTTCACCCTTGGTAAAGTTCGCCAATTTCTGAGACAGAAGCATTACCTGCTCCTGATATACGGTAATTCCGTATGTTTCTTTTAAATATTCTTCAGTCTCCGGTAAATCATAAACAATCTCTTCAATACCATGCTTTCTATTAATAAAGTTAGGTATATATTTAATAGGACCCGGACGATATAAAGCGTTCATTGCAATAAGATCGGCAAAAACAGTAGGCTTTAATTCGCGCATATACTTTTGCATTCCGGCACTTTCATACTGGAAAATACCGATCGTTCTACCTTCTTTAAATAACTGATAGGTCTTAGCATCATCCAAAGGAATGGTATCAGGATCAATATCTACATTATGTCGCTCTTTAACCAATTTTACAGCATCCTTAATAATCGTTAAAGTACGAAGACCCAGGAAGTCCATTTTTAACAATCCTGCGCTCTCTGCAACCGAGTTATCAAACTGTGAAACTAAGATATCAGCATCTTTTGCAGCAATCGTTACCGGAACCAGGTTACTTACATCTTCCGGCGTAATGATAACACCACAAGCATGAATCCCAGTGTTCCTGATACAGCCTTCCATTTTTTTTGCACTCGCAAGAACATCGAAACGAGAATCTTCAGGGCTGTCAAGAATATATCTCATCTCGTCAACGAGCATTTGTTCTTCAGGCTTTAATTTATCATATTTTGCTAAAGCTTTAGCGATATTCATTCCTGGTGTTGAAGGAATTAGCTTTGCAATATTATTGGTTTCTGGAATTGAAACATCCAATACTCTACCGGCATCTTTAATAGCCGATTTACCTCCAAGAACTGAATAGGTAATAATCTGGGCGACCTGACTCTGGCCATACTTCTCAATTACCCATTTAATAACCCTGTCCCTTCCTTCATCATCAAAGTCAATATCAATATCGGGCATCGAAACCCTTTCAGGATTCAGGAATCTCTCAAAAAGGAGATCATACTTAATGGGGTCTACATTGGTAATTCCGATTGTATAAGCAACAGCAGATCCTGCCGCAGATCCCCTTCCAGGACCTACCCAAACTCCCATATTCCGTGCTTCGTTACAAAAATCCTGTACAATAAGGAAATATCCCGGATATCCTGTATTGGCAATTACATCCAATTCAAAATCAAGACGCTCTTTCACATCTGCTGTAATCCCATCCTCACCATATCTCTTTCTTGCTCCTTCATAAGTAAGATGCGTTAAATAAGCCATCTCACCACGCTTTCCTCCATCTATCTCATCTTCAGCATGTATAAACTCTTGTGGGATATCAAACTTCGGAAGTAGTACATCTCTTTTTAAAGTATAGGGGCTGAATTTCGCGAAAAACTCTTCATACGCTTCAAAAGCATCCGGATAAGCTAGAAATGTTTCCTTTATTTCATCACTATTCTTTATATAATATTCACCAGTAGCAAGACCCCTTCTTTTCCCGAAACCCTTTCCAACAGGCGTTGACAGCTTCTCCCCATCTTTGATACAACTTACAATATCCTGAATATTAGAATCATCATTATTAGTATAGAAAGTTTCATTTTGCGCTAAAATTTTCACATTATATTTATCTGCAAAATATAATAAGACTTCATTTAAATGCTCCTCCTCAGGAAGGTTGTGATTTTGAACCTGAACATAAAAATCATCTTCAAAAGTATCTTTCCACCATTTAAAAAGCTCTTCTCCTTTTTGCTCCCCTGTACTTAAAATAGCATTTGGAACATCTCCTAGAATACCGGAAGTAAGAGCAATTAAACCCTCTTTATATTCAGCTATCAATTCGCGGCTTATCCTTGGAACCCCAAAATAAAATCCTTTTAGAAAACCAATACTGGAAAGTTTCGCTAAATTTTTATACCCATTAAAATCTTTAGCAAGCAACACAACTTGCGTTCTTCTATCTGGATCATCTTTCGTAAACTGCTTTTGTTCGTATCGATCAGAGATATAAAATTCACAACCTACAACCGGGATCAAAGGTTCTGAAACAGGTTCCTCTTCATTAAAGGCTTCTCCCTGTTCTTCGGCTTCCTGCTTTTTAGCAAGATATTCTTTATGCTTTTTTGATCGATCTGAATTCGTGGATTCTACAGCTGAAACAAATTTAAAGGCTCCCATCATATTTCCAAGATCCACCATTCCTACGGCTGGGAAATTATCATCGGTCGCCTTTTTGATCAGATCTGAAATACTGGATGTTGCTGATAATGTAGAGAAAACACTATGATTATCAAAGTTGAAATATTTTCCAAGGTCAATTTCATCAATACTTCCAAAATCGGTTTGTTTTTTCTTATTATGAAAATCTGCAACCTGCCTTCTGATTACAATTCCGAAAGGCTTAATAGGATTTGGATATAATGATTTAAAATAGGAAAGCTGATCTTCAGAAATTTTCAAAACCTCCGCAGGAACAATTCCTATCCTCATCATTTCAAAGAAAACCTGAGCTGTAGCATTTACGTCGGCAGCAGCATTGTGAGCTTCATCAAATTTATTTCCATATAATTTTTCATAAAGCTCTTCCAATTTCGGAGGTTTAAACCTCCCTCCTCTTCCTCCTCCAAGCTGACAAAAATTGGTCCCAAGGATCATGGTATCAGCCTTCGGCTTCTCCTGAAGATGGTCATTTATATTTTTTCTGAAAAATTCCGCACCTACTATATTGTAATCAAACTCTACATTGTGTCCCGAAACTACCCTTACTTTTTCCAGAACCTTAGAAAACTCCATAAGAATTCCCTCAAGATCCCTACCTTCTTCATTTGCTATCTTTGTAGTAATCCCGTGGATCCGGGCTGCATTAAAGGGAATATCATAACCTTCAGGTTTAATGATATAATCCTGATTTTCAATTAATGTTCCATCATTATCATGCAATTGCCATGCGATCTGTACCATTCTTGGCCAGTTATCTGAATCTGAAAGTGGAGCATTGAAATTCTTTGGTAACCCTGTGGTTTCTGTGTCAAAAACTAAATACATGTATTTTCTAGCTTTTTAATTAAAAAAGAGAATGTAAAGTTACTCCAATTTTTTTTGTCTTTAATTAGTTTTTATTAATAGTCAATAATTATAATTTAAATCATCTACAGTTAATTTATAATAAAATAAAATTTTAAATACCCAAAGAACTAATAACCAAAAGAGTCAATATTTTTTTCAAGTAAAACTCTCAATCTTATTAATTCACTTTCAAATAAAAACTATCACACAATACATTTTAAACGACTGATAAACAATTAATTAATAATATCCCATTTATTAAAATTAAGGATTTTTATGTATAATTTTATACATGTATAAAGAAAACATTTTTGATATGAGAAAAACTTTAATTTTTGCAAACACATTTTTATTTTTTCTATTGAGTGCCCAAAACAATGAAACTTTAAAAAAAGAATTTGAACAACAAAACCGAACAAACAATGAAGAATTTGATTTTTATATTTCCAATCAATACAAAACCAATAAAACAATTGAATATCAAAAAGAGATTGAAGAGCTAAGAATGAATTTAGCAGGGTTCACTCCTGCTGGCAAACCCTATTTTTATGAATCCGAAGATGTGGATCAAATCCTGAATTCTAATTCTGATCATCTGCAAGGTGGAACCGTAATTGGACTAACAGGTTCTTTTAATGGAGAAAATATTAAATACACAGTTTTTGATGGTGGTCGAGCCTATGCTGATCATTTCCTGTTTAACAATTCAACCGGCAGAGTCACTAATAAAGAAAACAGCAACTTGAATTACAGTTCACATTCTACTGCAGTAACGGGATTTATTGGTGCAAAAAATTACCCTTACACCTTTACCTTTACAAATGGAACTACCCGTGATGTTAATTTTAGAGGAATTGCTCAAAATGCTACTTTTGACAATTACACTTTTACCACAACAACTCTACCCGGCAATACAACAACCAGTACCATTTATCAAAAAATCATAATTGCAGAGCCTAAGATATCCAATCATTCATATGGCACCAATTTTGGATGGAGCAGAACAACGATTAACGGGACCTCTTCATGGCTCTGGAAGGGCGAATATAATTCAGGAGTTTCTTCTGACTTACAGGGAACTTATTTGTCTAATGACCGAAATTATGACCAAATCGTTTACAATAACCCTTCTTATATTATTGTAAAGTCTACCGGTAATTATTACGGAATGGGCCCTACAGGAACTACAATACCTAAATATTATACCGATTCGTCAAACAATCAAATACCATTCGCTGCAACAGATATTTTACCTCAAAATAATTGCGCATTAGGTTATGACTGCGTCAATGCCGGGTCTTTGGCTAAAAACATTATTGCAGTAGGGGCCACCAACATTATCACAACAAATGGAGGAAGATATGCAACCGCAACAGATGTTCTAAAATCTAGTTATAGCAGTGCTGGTCCTAGAGACGACGGCGCTATAAAACCAGATATCACAACCACTGGAACAAGTGTTGCCAGCGCTTCAACAAATGAGGATACAATAGGTAGTAATTCTACAACCATTGGTAGTGGAACTTCTTATGCAGCTCCAATCGTAACAGGAATTATTGGGCTTTGGACTCAAATCAATAAGCAATTATTCAACACTGAACTCAATGCAGCGTCTGCAAAAACACTGATGATTCATGCTGCATCCGAAGCTGGAAACATTGGTCCTGACCCATGGTATGGCTGGGGATATATCAATTCAAAAAAAGGAGCAGAACTATTGGTTGGGAAAGCGAATAATAGTGTTCTATTTGATATTGAAACTCTAAATAGTGGAGTTGTCAACAAAAGAAATGTTGTAGCTTCAGGTAATGAACCTCTAAAAGTTACCATTTCCTGGATTGATCCGGCTTTCACAAATCTCCCCACCACCACTAATGCGGCCGCTTATTATAACAACAGAACATCGAGATTAATAAACGATCTCGATCTTAGAATTATTGATACAGCTACCAACACTGTTTATTATCCCTGGAGGCTCGATGCCAATTCCCCAATGACACCAGCTACCAAAGCTGATAATACAGTAGATAATGTGGAACAGGTAGTAATTGACACTCCTGTTGCAGGAAGAACTTATAGAATTGAAATTTCAAATAAGGGAAATTTAATTAATGATACCAATCAAAGCGCTCCTCAAAATTATAGCATTATTGCAACCGGATATAGCAATAATCAATTCTTAGTAACAAAAGATGAAAGAAAATTCCAGGACAAAATAGTAATAGCCCCTACAATTACAAAGGATATTGTTAAGGTAATAAAAGCATCTAAAGGCTCAACTTTTACTGTTTATGATTTATCAGGGAAGAGGTTACAGAATGGTAAAATTAACAATATAGAAACCAATATAGATCTATCAATCTATGTGAAAGGTATTTACATCATTGAGATAAAAACCGGAAAGGAAAGTATTTCCAAGAAAGTTATTAAAGAATAACACATGAAATAAATAGACAATTACAAAATACTAACGATTGTTAGTATTTTGAATTTTTATGTATATTTGCTTCCTATGGAAAATACACTTCACGAGAAAGTTTCTCAGGATATTTTACTTAAAGCTTATACCCATATGATGCTTGCCAAAGCGATGGCAGACATCTACGAAGAAAACAGAAATGTTTGTAAATATGTTCATAGTACTTCAAGAGGTCATGAAGCAATCCAGTTAGCGACAGCTTATCAGTTAAAAAAAGAAGACTGGGTATCTCCTTATTACAGAGATGAAAGTATTCTACTTGGTATTGGTTTTGAACCTTACCAGCTAATGCTACAGCTATTAGCGAAAGCTGATGATCCTTTTTCCGGAGGTAGATCTTATTACTCACACCCTTCGAGTAGAGATGAAAAAATGCCTAGAATTATTCATCAAAGCTCCGCTACGGGAATGCAGACCATTCCAACGACAGGAGTAGCGCAGGGAATAAAATATATTCAGGATTTTAATTTACAAAATTTTGAAAACAACCCTGTTGTGGTATGCAGTCTGGGAGACAATTCAGTAACAGAAGGTGAAGTAAGTGAAGCCTTACAGTTTGCTGCTTTACATCAACTTCCTATCATATTTCTGGTACAGGATAATGAATGGGGAATTTCAGTAACCAAAGAAGAGGCAAGAACGTGTGATGCCTATGATTTTGTTGCAGGATTTACAGGTTTAAGCAGAATGAGAGTGGATGGGACTGACTTTGCAGAAAGTTTCGAGGTAATGAAGAAAGCCGTAGACTTTGTAAGAACTGAAAGAAAACCATTAGTGGTTTGTGCAAAAACGGTACTTATCGGACATCATACTTCAGGAGTTAGAAGAGAATTTTATAGAGATGATGAAGATCTAGAAAAACACAGAGCAAAAGATCCGGGAGAAATCCTTAGAAAACAATTGCTGGAAACTGGAGCTGATGAAGAATTATTAAAACAAATTACCAAGAAAACAAGGTTAGAAGCTGAAGAAGCTTTTGAAAGAGCTCAAAAAGCAGAAGATCCGAAACCTGAAACGGTAATGCAGCATATCTTTGCTCCAACACCAATCGTGGAAGAAGTGGGAATACGTGAGCCTGCGGGAGGAGAAAAAATCGTAATGGTAGATGCTGCTATTCATGCTATCCAGGAATTGATGTGGAAACACCCCGAAGCATTACTTTATGGGCAGGATGTTGGAGAAAGAATCGGTGGTGTTTTCCGTGAGACGGTGACATTAGGAAAAAAATTCGGAAGTAAAAGAGTTTTTAACACGGCTATTCAGGAAGCATATATTATAGGTTCCACAGTTGGAATGAGTGCGGTTGGTTTAAAACCAATTGTTGAAGTTCAGTTTGCAGATTATATTTATCCTGGAATCAACCAATTGATTACAGAAATTTCAAAATCTAATTATTTAAGTAACGGAAAATTTCCTGTAAGCAACATCATTCGTGTTCCGATTGGAGCTTATGGCGGTGGTGGACCTTACCACAGTGGAAGTGTTGAAAGTATATTAGCCAATATTAAAGGAATTAAAATAGCCTATCCAAGTAATGCAGCTGATTTTAAAGGTTTATTAAAAGCAGCTTATTATGATCCGAATCCAGTAATCATGTTGGAGCATAAAGGTTTATACTGGAGTAAAGTTCCGGGAACTGAAGATGCAAAAACGATAGAACCTGCAGAAGACTATATCTTACCATTTGGAAAAGGAAAAGTAATTATTGAAGCTGAGAAAGACGAAATATCTAAAGGCAGAACATTATTAGTTGTAACCTATGGAATGGGAGTTTATTGGGCTAAAGAAGCTGCTAAAAACTTTAACGGAAGAATTGAAGTAATCGATCTGAGAACAATAATTCCTCTCGATGAAGAGCTTGTTTTTGAAAGAGTAAAAGCCCATGGAAAGTGTATTGTTCTTACTGAAGAGCAGATCAACAATTCATTTGCAGAAGCTTTTGCACATCGTATTTCTAAAAATTGCTTTAAATATCTTGATGCCCCTGTAGAAACAATGGGATCTTTAAACACCCCAGCAGTGCCTATTAATCTTATCTTGGAAAAAGAAATGCTTCCAAACGCCGAAAAGTTAGCGAAGAAAATTGAAGAAATGTTACAACATTAAATTTTATCTACAATATATAACCTCTAAATATTTAGAGGTTTTTTTATGCATTTTTTTAATAATTTTAATATATATTTATGCATATTATTTAATTATGAAGCATTAAAACAGAAAAAAATTTAATAAATACCATTTAATTCTATTTTAACATCAATAAATAAGTCAATACCTTATGCAACTTGGTATTTATTTTGCTCCAGACACCCTCAGTAAAAACACATCCCTTTTATGATCACAACAAAGTATTTTAATTATAAACAAGTTTTACATTTGGCAGGTGCCCATTTGATATGGCTTACATGCTGGTGTACCTTAGTGGTAGCGCTTTTTTATTTTTTTGACTGGGAATGGATGGTCATTCCATGGATTCCGGTAGCTTTAGTAGGAACTGCAGTAGCTTTTTTTGTTGGTTTCAAAAACAATCAGGCTTATGATAGGCTTTGGGAAGCCAGAAAAATATGGGGAAGCATTGTGAATTCCAGCCGATCATTTAGTTCTATGATGTATGCTTTTACTACTGAAAATGGAGACTCAGACCGTTTGAATATAAAAAGAAAGGAAATAGTGTACCGCCATATTGCATGGCTTTACACTTTCCGTGAACAGTTGTTAGTTCCTACAGAATGGGAACACATTAGCCTGACCAGACATTTCGGAGCCGTTAATCAAAAACGTCACAGGCTTATAAAAGCAGGATTTCCTGATTATGGCAGAACTTTACTTTTTCAAAGGAAATACCTGTCTGAAGAAGAGTTCAATTTACAATCAGAGTATAAAAATTTTGCAACCTACCTCATTTCAAAACAGGCAAAAGAAATTAATGATTTAAAGAATAACAATTACATTTCGGATTTTAACCAGATGCAGCTTCAGACCTGCCTTAATGAATTTTATGAACATCAAGGGAGAGCGGAGAGAATAAAAAAATTTCCATCACCAAGACAATTTGCAAATACGGGATTTATCCTTATTGTTATTTTTATTATACTCCTTCCATTGGGTTTAGTAAATGAATTTGCAAGATTAGGTGTTTGGGGACTATGGACCTGTATCCCTTTCTGTGTTGTTGTCGGATGGCTTTATATTGTTATGGAATTAGTGGGAGACTATTCTGAAAACCCTTTTGCCGGACTGATGTTTGATATTCCAATGCTTTCCATTTGCCGAACAATAGAAATCGATCTACTACAAATGATGGGTGAAGAAGATCTTCCAGATCCTATCTTATCAAAACAAGGAGTTTTAGTCTAAAGAATAACGGCTGTTGTATTTTTCACTTCAGAAATCATAAAGGAGCTGTGTGTACTTGCTATGTGCTGTAAAGTGGTCAGTTTTGTCAACATAAAGTTGCGGTAATCCGCCATATCCTGTACACAAATTTTAAGAATATAATCGTAGTCACCACTTACGTGAAAGCATTCTGTAACTTCCTGCAAGTCCATTACCTCTTTTTCAAATTGTAAAACATATTCTTTTTTATGCTGAATAAGTTTTACATGGCATAATACCATAAAATCGCGCTCAATTTTATGCTTATCAAGTAATGCTACATATTTGGAAATAACACCTGTATTTTCAAGTTTTCGAATACGCTCATACACTGCAGTAACTGATAAACCTAGTTTATAGGACAGCTCTTTGGTCGTTTGCTTGGAATCTTCCTGTAAAAACAGCAACAGTTTTCTATCAATTTCATCAAAGCTCATAGATTTTTTTTTGGAAAAAGTTTATATTATTCAAATATAACAAACATATTTTCTAATATAATAATAAATAATAGATTTATATTCTAATATTTAAATATTTCATTGTAATAAAACTTAAAATAGTTCAAATTTAAAAACAAAAAATATGAAAGATTTTAATGCAGCAAATGAGATACAGGATTTGCAGTACTTTGGGGAATTTGGTGGAGTAAATCCTTCAATTTCTGACAGTTCTACATATACATTTCTTTCCGCTAAAACGATGTTCGATACTTTCGAAGGGAATGCAGAAGGATGCTATTTATATTCAAGACATTCTTCTCCGATGAATCTCTACCTGGCACAAGCTTTAGCTAAATTGGAAAATACCGAAGCTGCTAATGTTACTGCTTCCGGTATGGGAGCTATTACTTCTGTTCTTTTACAGATATGTAAAAGTGGTGATCATATTATTTCCAGCAGAACTATATATGGTGGGACTTATGCATTTCTCAAAAATTTTCTTCCACCTTTTAATATCGAAACTACCTTTTTAGATATCAATAATTTTGAATCTATTGAAAATTCTATACAGCCAAACACTAAAGTTATCTATTGTGAAAGTGTAAGCAATCCGCTTCTTGAGGTTGCAGATTTGAGAAAACTTTCCGAAATCTGTAAAAAACACAACCTAAAACTGATCGTTGATAACACTTTTTCACCGCTTTCAATTTCTCCAACTTTACTTGGTGCTGATATAGTGATTCACAGTTTAACTAAATTTATCAACGGAAGCAGTGATACCGTAGGTGGTGTTTATTGTGGAACACAGGAATTCATTAATGACACGAAAAACGTAAATAACGGTGCGTGTATGCTTCTCGGTCCCACAATGGACAGTTTCCGTTCGGCAAGTATTTTAAAAAATCTGAGGACGCTTCATATCCGAATGAAGCAGCATAGTTATAATGCCCAATATCTGGCTGAAAGATTCGAAAAGGATGGATTAAAAGTTTCTTATCCTGGATTACCTTCTCATAAAAACCATGAACTGATGAAAAGCATGATGTATGAAGAATACGGATTTGGAGGACTGATGACTTTAGATGCTGGAACTACTGATAAAGCAAACGAATTGATGGAACTCATGCAACAGGAAAATCTTGGTTATTTAGCAGTTAGTTTAGGGTTCTACAAAACATTATTCTCATGCTCAGGTAGTTCGACTTCTTCTGAAATTCCAGAAGAAGAACGTACTGCAATGGGAATCTCTGATGGATTAATCAGATTCTCAATTGGCCTGGATCATGATATTGAAAGAACATATCAAAAAATGAAAGAATGTATGCTAAAAACAGGCGTTCTACACCACCATGAAAACACATCCATATACTAATTATCGTAATAAGTGCTGTTGAATTTCAACAGCATTTATTTTTTATGATAATGTTTTGGAAATGCGTCTTCCGGTTTCATTCTGAAAATATTCAATAGAATCCAGGATTTTAAAAATCCATATCCATATGAAAACATCTGAACATAAGTAGAAATTACTGCCATTCCTGCAATACTTATATTTTTTGTAACCAATAGTGCATGGAAGAAAACCAAAAAAGTATATAAACCATAAAAGGCAAGAATAATTCCTCTTCCGAGTAAAAAATATTCGATAAATCCAAAAATATAACCTAATAAAAATAGACTTGGAAAAGCAAATGAAATTTTCACGTAATTAGGATGTCTCTGATTAAGAATGGGTCTTGCGCAACCAAACTGAAATACCTGCTTGGAAAATTTTCCAAAATCTACTCTACGTTTATGATACACTGCAATATTATCAAAGAAAGCTGTTGTAAAACCATTTTCCCAAAGTGTCATTGAAAGATCCGGATCCTCTCCTATTCTCATTTCAGAGAAACCACCAACTTTATCAAACACCTCTTTTTTCACTCCCATATTGAAACTGCGAGGCTGGAACTTGGAAACGGCTTTTTTATTTCCACGAATACCACCTGTTGTAAAAACAGAGGTCATAGAATATGAAATAGCTTTTTGCATTAGATTAAACCCTTTATGCGCTTTGTCAGCACCACCAAATGCATCACAAGGAATCTCCAGGATATCTTTCTTAATATTTTCTATATATTCCTTTTCAACAATAACATCACTATCAACAAAAACCAGCCACTCATTTTCTGCTCTTTTTGCGCCAAAATTTCTCGACAAACCAGGTCCAGAGTTGTCTTTTCTGAAATATTTGATCAATAACATTTCTTCGAAATTCCTTATGGTTGGCTTGAGATCTATTAAAGAGCCATCATCGACAACAATAATTTCAAACGCTCTATCAGTTTGCTGAGTCAAGGAGTTTAACAATTCAAAAAGTTCATCTTTTCGATTGAATATGGCGATAACGATGGAAATTGTAGGTTTCAAGTTGAAAATTTGTCAAAATTAACCATTCATAAAAGAATTTACAAACAGTTTAACAGGTATTCACCGAAATTAACACTTTAAGGCAAAATAACCTTTAATTATAACCGTATTCTCAATATAACGGGGTCTTTTAATTTTTTAAATTCTTAGATATGAAATTTTAAACAAAGTAAATTGACAGTTTAAACAAAACAAAGATCATGTGCCTGATCTAAATTTGTATCAACAATTAAAGATAAAAAAATGATACAAAACAAAAATCTACAGAATCCAATCTATTCAGGCTTCAATGCAAAATCTACCAGTGAGGATGTGATTAAAGGAATTGATCTTTCCGAAAAAACAGTTATTATTACAGGTGGCTATGCCGGTATTGGTTTAGAAACAACAAAGATATTGGTTTTGGCCGGTGCCAGGGTAATCGTTCCAGCGAGAGACATTGAAAAAGCTACAAAAAACTTAGCTGGAATACAAAATATTGAAATAGAATTATTGGACTTAATAGATCCCAATTCTATTGATGCATTTGCAGAGAAATTCATTTCTTCAGGGAGGAAGCTCGATCTGTTGATCAATAATGCAGGAATTATGTGGGTTCCATTACGCAGAGACAGCCGTGGAATAGAGTCACAACTAGCTACAAACTATTTAGGACAATTTCATCTTACAGCAAAATTATGGCCAGCACTTAAAAAGGCTAATGGGGCAAGAGTAATTAATGTCTCATCTTATGGACACCAAATGTCACCTTTTAATTTTGAAGATCCAAACTTTGAAAACCGCGAATACCAAACATTACTGGGATATGGACAATCAAAAACGGCAAGTAATCTTTTTGCTGTAGAGCTGGATTCAAGAGGTAAAGCCTATAATGTAAGAGCCTATTCTTTACATCCTGGATCTGTTTATGGAACTGATTTGGGCAGAGAAGAGCCTATTGAACTTTATAAACAAATGGGAACTCATGATGCTGATGGAAATATAAAACCTGAAGTTGAAGCCAAATTAAAAACCATTCCACAGGGAGCGGCGACTACCATTTGGTGTGCAACAAGTCCCTTACTAGATAACATTGGCGGTGTATACTGTGAAAATTGTGATATTGCAGAAATAGACCATGGACAGATTGAACACAGATTTGATGAACCTTCAACAATTAGAGGAGTTCAATACTATTCTCTGGATCAAGAAAATGCAAAACGATTGTGGGAACTCAGCGAAGAAATGATTGGAATTCAGTTTAATGTTGATTAATATTTTTTTTATGAATAATTTTGTTAGTGAAAACTAAAATCAATGGATTTTCATATTAAGTATATTACACCGGATATCAAACTTTCTTCTTATGAAGATAAGCTCTTCAAAACGGAAACCGTTTTTGAGTTTCATATGCTAGTATGGTTTATATCCGGTGAAACAAAAATTATCCAGGCTGATCGCTCTTATCACTTTACATCAGGAGATATCTTTCTTATTCCAAGAAATCAATTAGCTACGATTATTAACTATCCAAAAGATGGACGTCCTCATAAAGCTGTGGTCATGCATCTCACTACAGAACGCTTAAAACAGTTCTACTCATCAATTGATACAGAACAATCTATTATCAGAAAAGAACCTCAAATTTTCAGTTTCAGCAATCATCCCTTATTAGAAAGCTGCCTGGCTTCTCTTATTCCTTATTTTGAGATGACACAGCCTTTTCCGGAAAATATTGCGTCATTAAAAATCATGGAATCGATTAGTATCCTAAGGGAAATCAATCCAGATATTGACACCGTGTTAGCCAATTTTGAGGAACCTGGAAAGATCAATCTGGTTGACTTTATGGAGAAAAATTACATGTTCAACATGCCACTTGAAAGATTCGGATATCTCACGGGTAGAAGCTTATCAACCTTCAATCGGGATTTCAGAAAGACCTTTAAAACCACACCTCAACGTTGGCTTACCCATAAACGCTTAGAATTGGCTCATTATCACCTTGCCGAAAAGAATAAAAAACCAACGGATGTTTTTATGGAAGTCGGTTTCGAAGATTTATCACATTTCTCTTATGCTTTTAAAAAGCAATATGGTTATGCACCATCCATGATAAGGTAGTTATCAAAATAAACCTGATTTAAAGTAGACAACCAATAGTAAAGCCGTTGAAAAAAGGATCAAAGAGAAGCAGAAAAATAACATAGAAAAGAAACTTCTGAAATAAAACAAAGTCAACACATGCAAGATGAAACAACATGCAGACGTCATTAAAACAGCAATCAGAGTAGCAATGACAGTAACTTGAAAAGTATTCTCATAAGATAAGGAATTGCTAAAAACAATAAACAATAATAGAAAACCGGCTAAAGCTAAACCAGTGCTTATTCATTCTATTGCAAATTCAGTTTTTTTCCTTTTTATAATGCTTTTCTCGTCTTTCCATTCTGGAACTGATGAATCACTCAATAGATTCAGCGCATCAAGAACAACCTCTACAACTTCAAAAATATTCCAAGACATAGATTAATTTTAAATCAAGTGAATTTCAACAAAAATAGAAATTTTAGTTCAAAAAAAAATCCTCATATTCGTAATCAGAATATTCAATCTTAAATAATGAAAAACTATATCTTCACGCTGTTCATCTTAATTTCACCATTCCAAATTTTATCTGCTCAAAACAATGAAGCCCTCATAAAAGAAGCAATAAAAAGTGACAGTTTATTCTGGACAGCTTACAACAAATGTAATGTTAGTGAAATGATGCGTTTCATTCCCAATGATGTAGAATTTTATCACGATAAAGGCGGTATAACGAAAGGGGCTTCTAATTTAGAGATCACTTTTCAAAGAAATCTATGTGGTAATAAAGACTTCCGATTAAGAAGGGAGGCTATTGATAAAACGGTTCAGACTTTTCCAATGAAAAAAGATGATAAACTTTACGGCTTGATTATTTCTGGTGACCATTATTTCTATATCAATGAAACTGGTAAAAAAGAATTTCGCGATGGTTTAGCAAAATTTACTGATCTGTGGATATTGGAAAATGGAACTTGGAAAATGTCACGGGTCTTAAGCTATAACCATGGTCCCGCTCCTTATCTAAATGAAAGAAAAGAAGTGAAATTAAGTTCCGAGATTTTAAAAATATATAACGGAAAATACAACAGTGCTAAAAACGGTGTTATTTCTATAGAAACTCAAAATTCCGTTTTAAATCTGGTTGCCGGAGGTAAAACACTTGTACTTTATCCCGAAACCCCAAACAAATTTTTCGCTAAAGAAAGAGACCTTATTTTCGAATTTATAAAGGAAAAAAATAAGGTTATAAAAATGAACGTTTACGAGAATGGAAACCTTCTAGAAGAAGATAAGAAAATTGAATAATTAAAAAGCCTTCCAAAATTTGGAAGGCTTTTTTTAATCATTATTATTTTCCAGTTTATGTACTTTTTTAGTTCCTTCATACATCTCATACTGTAAAAATCTCGTTTCCAATTTTCCATTGTATAGCTTGATTTTTCTGGATGGGCGAAGACCTATTTTCTTCACAGCCTCAAGATCCGAAGAAATCAGCCATGCTAAAGTATTTGGATAATGGGTCTTAAAGGTATCTCCTATCTTCTTATAGAAATCATCATCATTAATCGAGATCCTTTCATCATAAGGCGGATTGAAAACCATTAGTAAAGGGAAAAGCTCTTTCTTAGATTCGAAAAAATCTTGTCTTTTAACCTCAATAACATCTTCCATTTCAGCGGCTTCAATATTTACAGCGGCAGCATTTAACATTCTACCATCAATATCGTACCCTACAATTTTTCCATGAAATTCCCTTACTCTGTTTACTCTGAACTCTCTGATCTTTGTAAATAAATCAGCATCGTAGTTACTCCAGTTTTGGAATGCAAATCTTCTTCTGAAGATCTGTGCAGGAAGATCTAAAGCAATCATTGCAGCTTCAATCAAAAGGGTTCCGGAACCACACATCGGATCAAGGAAATTTCCTTTCCCATCCCAACCTGCAAGTTGAAGCATTCCACTGGCCAATACCTCATTGATAGGTGCTTCACCCTGTTCTTTTCTATATCCTCTTTTGAATAAAGGATCACCAGAAGAATCCAGAGAAATGGTAACCAATTCTCTGTCAATATGCAGGTGAAATTTAATATCCGGGCTTTTCGTTTCTATATTGGGACGTTTTTTAAATTTTTCCTGAAAGTAATCCACAATAGCATCTTTCATCTTCAGGGTGACAAACTGTGAATGCTTAAATGTTTCAGAATTTACCGTTGAATCAATTGCAAATGATTGATCTACATCCATAAACTGCTCCCATTCTATTTTAAAAAGCTTATCATAGAACTGGTGTTGATTAAAAGCTTTAAATTCCAAAACAGGTACTAAGATTTTTAATGCCGTTCTTGCTGAATAATTGATCTTATAAAGGAACCCTAAATCTCCTTCACAGTTTACTGCACGGTTTTTAACCTCAACATTTCTCCCGCCTAATTTTTTAATTTCTTCAGCTAAGATCTGCTCCAATCCGAAGAAAGTTTTTATCTGAATTTTTATATTTTCTGTATCCATATATTATTATCAACCTGATTACCAACCATCATAGCTGGAGCTCAAGATTTTATCATTTAGTATTAAAGTAAATGCACTGTCTCTCTCTCTTTTTCATTAAAGAACCGATAATCTTTGGCACCTCAAATGAGCAAGTGGACAAGATCGTTTTTCTCTATTATTTCGTTTCAATTTATAACTCCTTTAAAATTAAACATTTACTTTAATAAAAGGACTTAATTGTTTTTTAGACTGCAAATTTAGTTATTTTTGCATTATGGAATGGTTTGAATCTTGGTTTGATACCCCTTATTATCATTTGCTCTATAGTAACAGGGACTATACAGAAGCAGAAAACTTTATAACGAAGCTCACAGAGAGTCTTCAGCTGCCACCTTCTGCTAAAATTATTGACTTAGCTTGTGGAAAAGGAAGGCATTCTGTTTTTCTTAATAAATTAGGATATGATGTTTTGGGACTTGACCTATCCCGACAAAGTATAGAATTCGATAAACAATTTGAAAATCAAACCCTTCTTTTTGACGTTCACGACATGAGAAACCCTATTGATGCTGATCCTATGGATGCCGTTTTCAATTTATTTACAAGTTTCGGATATTTTGATCAGGAGAATGATGATAAAAAGGTATTTCAATCCGTATATTCTATTTTAAAACCCGGAGGTTATTTCGTTTTAGATTATTTAAATGAGCAATATGTAAGGAATAAAATAGTTCCGGAATCTTTAATCAATCGGGGAGACATTGATTTTAAAATTCTCAAGAAAATTGAGGGCAGACATATCATTAAAGACATCCGCTTTGAGGCTGATGGAAAGCCATATCATTTCTTTGAAAAAGTAAAATTGCATACGTTGGATGCTATCAATTCTTATGCTTCGGAATGTGGATTTGAGAGAATAAAAATATGGGGCGATTATCAGCTTAATGATTTTAATAAAGAAGTTTCACCACGTTGTATCAATTTATTTAAGAAAAAAGCATGATTATAGTTTTCTTACTGATTTTAAGTGTAATTGCTGGGGTATTCCTTGGAAAGCATTTTGGTAAAAAAGAAAAACTGGCAAAAAATCTTTTGATTTTAAGTGCCGGGTTTCTGATTACCATTTGTCTGAATGAGGTATTTCCACAAGTTTATACTTCCGAAAAAAGCAGTAGTATTGGTATTTTCGTTATCCTAGGAGTTTTATTACAAATGGTCCTTGAAGCTTTAACTAAAGGCTTCGAACATGGTCATTTTCATCATCATAGTGAGCATAATATACTTCCTGTAGCATTAATGGTTGGGTTATTTGTTCATGCTTTTATAGAAGGAATTCCTTTAGCTAATGAAAAGGTTGTTTTATCACCCTATCTTTTAGGTATTGTTTTTCACAATATCCCTATTTCTTTTATTTTAGGTGCCTTTTTATTTAACAGAAAAGAAGGTCAGAGCAAGTCATTGTATCCTACATACCTGATTATAGCACTATTCGCTCTTGCTTCACCCCTGGGAATGTTATTAGGTAATTATTTCAATCCTGATCTACAGCCTTATTTTCTGGCTATTGTAGGTGGTATATTTCTACATATTTCGTCAGTGATTATTTTTGAGAGTAACAAAAATCACAATATTGACTGGACAAAAATAGGCTTGGTGATTGTGGGTGTTTCTTTAGCCCTTATCATGCATCTCTCCCATTCTCATACTCATTAATTGAGAATTTATATGTAAAAAATAAGCTCCGAATTAAAAATTCGGAGCCTCAATTTAATCACTCACTACACAATCCGGAAATTAGAATTTCCAGCCGACTGTTAGAAAGAAGTTACTTCTGGTATTTTTTACATTAGAAACCACAGATGTTGGTGTACTAACATCGAAGTCTCCTGAGTAGTATCCTGTTCCATTATCTGCACTGCCTCTTAAGAAAGGATTATTGTATTTAGAACTTACATTTTGGTAAGCCGCATCTACATAAATGTTGCCAAAATCATATCCTATACCTGCTCCGATAGTATTTCTCTCACCTAAGATCAAATTACTATAATTATTATCTCCTGCAACTCCGGCATTGGAATAAGAATTAATTGTGATCGCATCAAAAGGACTTGAGGCATATGAATATCCACCTCTCAGTCTAAATGCTTTGATTCTGTATTCTGCTCCAACTTTTACCTCTGATAGATTTTTATAGTTATCATTAAAGAAAGAATTTAGCTCTCTTTCTGCAGCACCTTGTACTTCATATTTAGGTTTCGTTAAACCTAAAGTATAGTCTACGTTGATCGCAAAGTTTTTATTTGGAACAAAAGCTCCACTCACTGTTGCTTTCATTGGTGATCTGAAATTTCTGTCTTCAACATAGTTGTCATAGTAAATTCCATCATTTCCATCAGAATATTCACGGAAAACTCTATCAATATTCCACCATGTTGGTGTTTCAATTGCTGCTCCCAATCTAAACTGGTTGCTTAGTTTTCCTATAACCCCTACTGTCGCTGAAAAACCACTCGATTTTTCAGAAAAAGGACTATACTGCTTATCAAATGAATTTACGGAATTATCTAAATTAAGACCAAATAGCGCACTGTCATATTGATCTATCTCAGCATAATGCATATTGATACTCGCTCCTACATACAATGAATTGTTATAGTTCGCACCAACACCAAGATTGAATTTGGTCTGATTTCCATATCTGTTATAAGCATGTCCTTGGTAAGACATATTTCCAATAACTGCATTTCCATTAGAATCGACCAGATTCTTAGGAATTATAATATTCCCATTCCCGGGGCTCTCAACATAATCTTCAATAGATTGCGTAGAGATATTGGCTCCGATATTAATAAATTTCCAAGCTGATTCAGTCATCAATGGGATTGTTGCCACACCACCAGCATTACCAAGGGTAAATTTATCTATCTTATAATTTATTGAAGATCCATTCAGAGAACTTGTATTCTTATTATTACTAAGAAACAAAGTTGCTGAAACGTCACCTGCAATAGCAACACCTAATCCCGCTGGGTTGGTCATCAATGAAGTAGCATCACCTCCTAAAGCTCCGTTGGAACCAGCCATCGCATTGAACTTTGATGAACCAATCATTGGAGTATTAGAATAAACATCAATTGAATTTCTGATCGTAGAGATATCCTGCGCCTGTGCAAAATAGGCTACAGCAATACTCATTACTACTAACGATTTTTTTAACATTATTTTTTGAATAGTTTATTAAGTTGAAATTACCTACCACCAGATCTGAAACCGCCGCCTCCGCCGCCGCCAGATCTAAATCCGCCTCCGCCGCCAGAAGATCCACCTCTAAATCCACCTCCGCTTGAACCGGAATTAAATCCTCCGGATCTAAATCCGTTATCATTGGATCTAAAGCCACTATCATTTCTAGGTTGGTTATTATAATTTGGTCTAGGATTATTCTGAGTATTCATATTTGGATTACGGAAACCTGAGTTATTATTTCTAAATCCGCCATTGTTACCGTTCGTATTTCCGCTTCTAAATCCTGAATTATTATTTCTGAATCCGCCACTGTTACCATTCGTATTATTTCTGAACCCTGAATTATTGTTTCTAAATCCTGAGCTGTTATTTCTAAAAGCTGAATTAGCTATATTATTTCTATATGCTGATCCATTACTTCCGTTATATCCGTTAGTAAGTCCATATCCAAGTCTTCCATTGGCGCCACTTCTTCTATAAGCAGGTCTGTTGTAGTATCCACTACCCCAGTATCCGCCACCCCAACCCCAATAAGGGTTTCCGTAGTAACCGCCATAATAGCCGCCACCCCAGAAAGGGTCATAGAATCCGCCATATCCCCAATAAGGATAACCGCCCCATCCCCATGAGCCTCCCCAACCCCATGAGCCTCCCCAGCCAAAGGACATACCGAAACCTCTGTTCCAGCCCCAGTATGGGCTATAACCACCATACCAACCCCAAGGTGAACCCCAAGAGTTGTCATAGTAATTGGTTTGAGCTCCTGCAAAAGCACCCCAGTCAGAGTCTGTTGCATTGGTGTTCCATGAATCTCCACCCCAAGTGCTGTACCTGTTATCCTGATCTTTAGAATTCGTTTCTGCATTTTGGATAACGTTTGAATCCTGGTAGTAGTCATAATCTTCTCCTACTCTATTTCCGCCATTAATGATTACTCCTTCTGGAAGTGTGTCTTTATTGGGATCATAATAAACCCCATCGGTCTCGCTGTACCCACCCATTTGAGCACCACAAGACATCAGTAGTAATCCACTTGATATTGCTAAAACGCCTTTGGATTTTAGCATACCAAATAAATTTTTATGTATATTTTTTTTCATGATAACGTAAAAATTTTTAAATTAAATTATATTTGCAATGTGTACCAAAAATGTACCAAACATCGGCTTAAAAATCTATCAAAAATAGATTTTTATTTTTAGATAACAATAATGTTAAAAAGTTAAAAAAATTTAAAAAAAATAATGGCAAAATTAACCTCAAGAAGCGAAGATTACAGCAAGTGGTATAACGAGTTAGTTGTGAAAGCAGATTTGGCTGAAAACTCAGGGGTGCGTGGAAGTATGGTTATTAAACCATATGGATATGCAATCTGGGAAAAAATGCGTGATGAAATGGATAGAAAATTCAAAGAAACAGGTCACGTTAATGCTTATTTCCCTCTATTTATACCCAAAAGCTTATTTGAAGCTGAAGAGAAAAATGCAGAAGGTTTTGCAAAAGAATGTGCCGTTGTTACTCACTACAGGTTAAAAACTGACCCTGATAATCCTCATAAGCTGATTGTAGATCCTGATGCTAAGTTAGAGGAAGAACTTATTGTTCGCCCAACTTCAGAAGCGATTATTTGGAACACCTATAAAAGCTGGATTCAATCTTACAGAGATTTACCATTACTGATCAACCAATGGGCAAATGTTGTACGATGGGAAATGAGAACCCGTTTATTTTTGAGAACCTCTGAATTCTTGTGGCAGGAAGGGCACACTGCTCACGCTACAAAAGACGAAGCAGTAGAGGAGGCAGAAAAAATGAATAAAGTATATGCAGATTTTGCAGAGAACTTTATGGCTATGCCTGTAGTTCAGGGATTAAAAACACCATCTGAGAGATTTGCAGGAGCTGATGAGACATATTGTATTGAGGCATTAATGCAAGATGGAAAAGCTCTTCAGGCAGGTACTTCCCACTTTTTAGGTCAAAATTTTGCAAAAGCATTTGACGTAAAATTCACGAATAAAGAAGGAAAAATAGAACATGCATGGGCAACATCTTGGGGAACATCTACCCGTTTGATGGGAGCTCTTATCATGACTCACTCTGATGATTTCGGATTGGTATTACCTCCTACTTTAGCGCCTATTCAGGTTGTTATTGTTCCTATCTTTAAAGGAGAAGAGCAATTAGAACAGATCAGTGAAGTGGCTTTGGATATCCAGGCTAAACTGAAGGCAAAGGGTATTTCCGTTAAATTTGATAATGATACTCAAAATAAACCAGGTTGGAAATTTGCTGAATACGAATTAAAAGGTGTTCCTATCAGAATTGCAATTGGTCCAAAAGATTTAGAAAACAAATCCGTTGAAATAGCAAGAAGAGACAATCTTACCAAAGAAGCTCATTCTATTGAAGGATTAGATTCTTATATTGACGATTTATTAAAAACCATTCAGAAGGATCTTTATACTAAAGCTCTTAGTTTCAGAGAGAATAATTTAACTAAAGTAGATTCTTATGAAGAGTTTAAAAAGGTTCTTGAAGAAAAAGGTGGATTTATCTATGCGCATTGGGATGGAACAGAGGAAGAAGAAGAACAAATAAAGGAAGAAACGAAGGCTACTATCAGATGTATTCCTCAAGATGACGATATAGAAGAAGGCGTTTCGTTGATTTCTGGAAAGCCATCAAAAAGACGGGTACTGTTCGCTAAAGCATACTAATAATTTAAATCATTTGCAAAAAAAGCGTTGAAATTCAAATAAATATTTAAAAAAATTGACATTTGGACAGATTTTTGTTTAATTTTATGTCAACATTAATCTAAAAAATAATTTATTATGTCTTTAAACGTTATTGATTTAATTAAAGGACAATTGGGTCCCGCATTAGTTTCTCAAGCTGCTTCGCAGTTTGGAGAAAGTGAGTCTGGTATTTCAAAAGCAATCGGAGGGCTATTGCCTGCCGTTGTTGGTGGATTAGCTAATAACGCTGATAACCCTGGGGTTTTAGATGCAATTAGCGGTGCTTCATCCAGTGGAATTTTAAGTAATTTATTGGGTGGTTCTTCTAACAATTCTGTAATCACAGGTTTATTGTCTTCTCTCTTTGGTGACAAACTTGGCGGCTTGGTTAATTCTATTGCTTCTTTTGCAGGAATTAGCAATAATTCTTCAAGCTCTTTACTGAACTTGGTAACAGGAGCAACAGTAGGAACAGTAGGAAAATACGCGGCTGATAATAATTTAGATAAATCAGGAATTTCTGGTTTATTGAATGATCAGAAAGGTATTATTTCAAGTTTATTACCGGCTGGACTTTCTTTAGCTTCACTAAACATTGGTGATTGGGCTAAAGGATACAAATTTGATAATGACAATGACGCTATAAAAACGCCTGTACAAGACGAGCCTAAAATAGAAGTAACGAGAAGTACAACTCCTACAGGAACAACTCCGGAAAGAAATGATGGTGGTGGATCAATCTGGAAATGGTTACTTCCGCTTTTATTGTTAATTGCTGCAGGATATTTCTTATGGAAGCAGTGTGAGAAAAAACAAACTACTACCACAACAATGGGAGCAGATTCTACAGGAACACATTCTGATACGGCAACAGCAGTATCTCCTACAGATACAGCTGCAACGACACCTGCGACTACAAAAACTGATGAGAACATCGACTTGAACGGTACTGCTCTTAAAGGTTATAAAGGCGGAATGGAAGATAAAATGATTGCTTTCTTAAAATCTGACGGTTATAAAAACGCTGCTGATGACGCTGCATTGAAAAACACCTGGTATGATTTTGACCATGTAAACTTCAAAATGGGAAGTTCTACGGAGCTGGAAGCAGGTTCTCAAGGACAACTTGATAATTTAGCTGCTATCTTAAAAGCTTATCCTGATGCAAAGATCAAAATCGGAGGTTATACTGATAAAACAGGTAATGAAGCTTCTAATGTTAAACTTTCTACAGCAAGAGCTAACTTCATTAAAGATTGGCTTGGAAAACAAAACCTTGGAACACAGGTTTTAGGTGCTGAAGGATATGGAAGTAAATTTGCTACAGTAGATGCAAAAGCTTCTGATGCTGAAAGAGCAGCAGACAGAAAAATGTCTATAAGGTTTGCAAAATAATCTTTAACCATACATTAAAATGAATCCCGAAAGTTTTTTTCGGGATTTTTTGTTTATAAATTTTCTATTTTCATTTATTTAATTAAATTTGTTAGTCATTTCTAACATTTATGAACTTAAATACAAAAGCCCCTTGGCGAAAAGATAAAACACTCCACTCATTACCAGAAGTTTATTCATCAATTAAGGTTCCGAAAAACGGCTCTTTCTGGAGAAAATATCTTGCATTTGCTGGACCTGGTTTAATGATTGCCGTAGGATATATGGATCCTGGGAATTGGGCTACTGACATTGCCGGTGGAGCTCAATTTGGCTATACCCTACTATCAGTAATCCTTATTTCTAATATTTTTGCTATGGTTTTGCAGCATTTATCTGTAAAATTGGGAGTTGCCACAGAAAGGGATCTAGCTCAGGCTTGTAGGGACCACTTCAATCCTACTACCAATTTCATTTTGTGGATACTCTGTGAAATTGCAATTGCGGCCTGTGATCTCGCCGAGGTTATCGGTTCTGCAATTGCTCTTAATCTCCTTTTTCACATCCCATTAACCTGGGGAATTGTTATCACAACCGTAGATGTACTTATTATCCTTCTCTTACAGGCTAAAGGATTCAGATGGATAGAAAGTATCGTTGGTGGACTGATCTTTATTATTTTAGCCTGTTTTATCTATGAAATTATAATTTCCAAACCTGCCATTAATGAAATTTTAGGAGGGCTGGTTCCGCAAAAAGAAATTATTCAGAATCCGGCCATGCTTTATATAGCAATCGGAATCTTAGGAGCCACCGTTATGCCTCATAATCTTTATCTGCATAGCAGTATTGTACAGACAAGAGATTATACAAGAGATAATGAAGGAAAAAAAGAGGCTATAAAATTTGCTACTCTGGATAGTACAGTTTCTTTAATGCTTGCTTTTTTTATTAATGCTGCTATTCTTATTTTAGCCGCAGCGACCTTTCATATAACAGGAAATAAACATGTTGCAGATATTCATGATGCCTACAAAATGTTAACCCCAATTTTGGGAGCTTCTATGGCAAGTATAGCTTTTGCAATAGCATTACTGGCTTCCGGTCAAAATTCAACATTAACAGGTACTCTGGCAGGACAAATCGTCATGGAGGGTTTCTTAAATATCAGATTAAAACCTTGGTTACGAAGATTAATAACAAGACTTATTGCTGTGATTCCCGCTTTAATCGTCGCCATTTTGTATGGTGAAAAAGGAACAACAGATCTGTTGGTATTAAGTCAGGTCATCTTATCCATGCAGCTCAGCTTTGCTGTGGTCCCGCTGGTTATGTTCACGAATGACAAAGCTAAAATGGGACAATTCGTAAATAAACCAATGATGAAAGTTTGTGTATGGTTTATTTCAATCATCATTATTATTTTAAATCTTTACTTACTGTATCAGACATTTTCTGGAGAATAATTTTTCTGCCTTAATGTCCATATTTACTATTTGGCAGAATCTTTGACAAACATCTCTGTAAAATAGTTATTGAATATGGAAAATCAGGATATCAACGAAGAAAACATCAATAAGCAACAAGAAGACAACATTCAGAATGAAAATATTTCTGAAGAAAATGTGACAAATACTCCAACCGCAGAAGAACTTTTGGCAGAGGAAAAAGACCGTTATATTCGTCTTTATGCTGAATTTGAAAATTATAAAAAGAGAACTTCTAAAGAAAAAATGGAGTTCTTCCAATATGCTAATCAGGACATGATGGTTTCTATGCTTGGAGTACTGGATGACTTTGAAAGAGCTTTAAAAGAAATCGCCAAAAATGGAAATCCTACAGACTTACAAGGTGTTGAACTTATTTATCAGAAATTCAAGAATAAATTAACCGAAAAAGGATTGAAAACAATGGAGGTAAGAGCCGGAGATTCTTTTAATGTAGATCTTCACGAAGCAATTACTCAAATTCCTGCTCCATCTGATGATCTAAAAGGTAAAATCGTAGACGTTATCGAAACAGGTTATACTTTAGGTGATAAAGTAATTCGTTTTGCTAAAGTAGTAACAGGAAACTAATATTAATAAGTGATAAATGGTGAGTGATAATTGATCTATTTCACTTATACACTCTGAATATCTATTGTCATTTATCTAATCAATTATACAATTGTCATGTCAAAAAGAGATTATTACGAGGTTCTTGAAATAAGCAAATCTGCTTCAGCCGACGAAATAAAGAAAGCATACCGTAAAATGGCTATCAAATTTCACCCTGATAAAAATCCGGGTGATACTGAAGCTGAGGAAAAATTCAAAGAAGCTGCTGAAGCTTACGAAATATTAAGCGACGACCAAAAGCGTGCAAGATACGACCAGTTTGGTCATGCCGGTGTTGGTGGTAACGGCGGATTCGGAGGTGGCGGATTCGGAGGCGGAATGAACATGGAAGATATTTTCAGTCAGTTTGGAGATATTTTTGGTGGTCACTTCGGTGGCGGTGGTTTTGGCGGCGGCGGGCGTCAGCAGGTGAAAGGTTCTAATTTAAGAATCAGAATCAAGCTGAATCTTGAAGAAATGGTAAATGGAACCCAAAAGACTCTTAAAGTTAAAAAGATGAAGATGGCAGAAGGTGCCACTTCGAAAACATGTCCTACATGTAACGGATCTGGAGTTCAGCTAAAAGTAATGAACACCATGTTTGGGCAAATGCAAACACAAACCACTTGTGGAACTTGTCAGGGTATCGGAAAAGTCGCTGATAAAATACCTGCAGGAGCCAATGCACAGGGGTTAATAAAAGATGAAGAGGAAATCTCAATCAACATTCCTGCTGGAGCAAGAGATGGAATTCAGCTTAATGTAAGAGGAAAAGGTAACGATGCTCCTTTCGGAGGTATTCCGGGAGATTTACTTGTTATTGTAGAGGAAGAGGTAGATAAAACAATCAAGAGAGAGGGTGATAATCTTCACCAGGAATTATATATCTCTTTTGCAGAGGCTTCTTTAGGAACTAAAAAAGAAGTATCAACCGTAGGCGGAAAAGTGAAAATTACGATTGATCCAGGTACTCAGTCTGGAAAAATCTTAAGATTGGCAGGAAAAGGTCTTCCTAGTATTGATAGCTATGGAAAAGGCGATATGTTTATACACATCAATGTATGGACTCCACAAAAGCTTACTAAAGATCAGAAAGACTTCTTTGAAAAGCAAATGGCAAGTGGAGAAATGGTTGCAGAACCATCCGGAAAGGAAAAAACGTTCTTTGATAAAGTAAAAGATCTATTCAACTAAAATATAATTGAGACCTTGTTAAAAGGTCTCTTTTTATTTGTTTCATTATATTTGTTGACCGCTAATTCAACATATGAATAATTCATAAATGGACTCCAGAAATACATTCTTACAAGCCTGTAATGAGATTTTTAATAAATTAGAAGGTTTCAAGGACTTTGAAAAGGGGCAGAGAATAAGAAAATATTCTCCCGATAAAGATCTTTATTTTGAAATTTATTTTCAATCCAGTGCCAAGAATAATTCTTCTTACATTCAGATTCTTCCTCACATTCATATATTCTCAAAAAATCTGAAAAAGTGGCAAGTAGAGCATACGAACAGCGAATATTCGCAGGGTCTTATTTTCGGGGAGCAATTAGGATATTTAACACCATCCAAAAAGTGGCAAGAATGGAATCTGGCAGATTGTGTTTATAAGAAAAACACTAATGAAATAGCAGAACAAATCGAACAGTACATCTTCCCCATTTTTGATATTTTCAATTCTAAAGATCAAGCTATTGAGTTTTTAAAAAAGAATGGAACAAAGTTCAACGAATGGTCTGAACATTCTCTTTTACCTCTAGATTTCTTACTATGTTTCTCAGAAAAAGAGGTTGCTGAAAAATTTTTCAATCATTTTATAGATCATTGTCCCTATAAAGGTAAAATTTTCAATCTCTATCAACAGTTGGAACTGGAGAAAAATATTAATCTCAATTATTCAGAGTTTATAGGTGCAAACAAGATTAAGCTTGCCTTTATAAATGGTCTAAAAATCACCAATAATTAATCAGACCCTAAGTTTTAATTATAAGAGGTATTTTAGTTTTCTATTTAAGAAGACCAGAATAAAACTGGAAACCAACAATAGAATTATAAATATGATCGTTTCATATGGAAGATATCTACCTAGAATCCACTTCATAAGCAATGGGTGTACTAGGTAAATAGCTGTCGATAAACTTGCTAAAATTTTAGTATCTACCATTACTGATATATTCTTGCAATACATAAATACCAAAGGACATGCTATCAGTAAAGAAAACAAAAGGTCAATATTTTCATTCGGACTAATCATTTTATAGTTGAGAAATGATTCTAAAACAACAAGTCCCACTACAGCTAGTACAGTTATTAACGAAGGCTTGTATTTGGTGTCCAGGTTCAGTCTATTAATCAGGTATCCGATGGTCAAAAAAGGGAAACAGACCAGGAGAAAATTTCTGTAAGATGGAAACAGATTGATTATTGAATCCGTTTCATTTTTAAAGTAATGAAGATTACCTAAAGATTGCATCCCATATCCGAGACTAGACAGCAGAA
Source organism: Chryseobacterium sp. FW101-FHT12H09 (assembly GCF_058790395.1). Classification (NCBI taxonomy): domain Bacteria; kingdom Pseudomonadati; phylum Bacteroidota; class Flavobacteriia; order Flavobacteriales; family Weeksellaceae; genus Chryseobacterium; species Chryseobacterium sp. FW101-FHT12H09. The sequence continues at coordinate 577,436 of NZ_JBYTCP010000001.1, forward strand.
GAATAAGAGTGACCAGTAAACTCACTGACTTCTTTCTTATAAAAAACAAAATAATACCTGAAAAGAAGGTTCCAATTAAATACCACAAATGATGGTAGCCAAATAGGATGTTCATCCAAGTATCTTCTTCTTTCCAAAAAGGCAAATATACTATAGACCAGATCACATAAAGAGAAAAGGTTCTTACTAACCATTTTTTGAGTTTATCCGTGTTATCTACATAATAAAAATAATATCCTGTGATAATCAAAAAAGTAGGTACTGCCATTCTGAAAACTCCATTAACAAGTACAAAACTCAATTCAGGATAAGAATCCCTAAGAAGGTGCATATGTAAAAAAACGACAAAGAATGCGAGGATAATTTTTAATATATCAATCGATAAATTTCTCATAATAATCAATGAACCTGATATATTGTTATAGTTGTTTGTGTAAAATTATCCTGACGTCGTATTTTAAATTTCAGAAGCAAACTTTCCTCAATTATTTGCGTATTGCCGATGTATAAATCTTTTTGCCTATCGTAAATAATGCGACAGCAAGCAATCCACCACTCAATCCAAAGATCAATTCTTTAAGAGCAGAAGGCCAGGTTGGAAGAAAATGATGTAAATAAGAAATATTATGTGCGAAAATACCACCTGAAACAAAGATCAAAGCTATCGTTCCAACAATCGCTAAAATTTTAATAATTACAGGCAATGCCTTTACCAATAAGTGGCCCAACTTGGAAAACAAACCTTTATCCTTGCTTTTTTTAATCAGTTTAAAACCTGCATCATCCATTCTTACGATCAGCGCTACAATACCATAAACTCCTACTGTTGCCAGAAATGAAACAAGAGTCACCGTAACGATTTGAGTTAATAATGGATGCTGCTCTTCAAGAACAGTTCCCAATGCAATAATTACAATTTCTATAGAAAGAATAAAATCTGTTGTAATGGCAGATCTTATTTTAGATTTTTCAGAATTCTCTTCATCTTCATCTATTACGCTCTCTTCCACTACTTCATGTCCTTTTTTATCGCGATGGAATAAAAATTCAATAATTTTCTCTACTCCTTCAAATGCCAGATAAAAACCTCCTAAAACCAGTATAATTTCTATAGCCGGTTTATAAAGCCAGTTAAGCAAAAATGCGATGGGAAGAATAATTAATTTATTAATAAATGAACCCTTGGTAATTGCCCATAAAACAGGTATTTCACGGGATGAGATGAAACCTGTAGCTTTTTCTGCATTTACTGCTAAATCATCACCCAAAATCCCAGCCGTCTTCTGAGTAGCTATTTTACTCGTAACAGCTACATCATCCATCAAGGCAGCAAGATCATCTAAAATTGCAAAAAAACCAGACGCCATTTAATTTTTTTTAATATTTGTTAAGTTGAACAAAAATAATATTTAATTCCGGTTTTAAAAAATAAGAATGAATTTATAAACATTTTAGGTCAAAATAATAATTTGTATGCATAGAAAGTTCACTCTTCCATTTTAATTTACAGCTACTGCATCATTTTAATTTTTTAAAGTGCACTGATCTTCTCATATTTGTATTCTTATAAGATAATCAACCATATGAATGAAACAGAGAATTGGGAAAGTAAGCTGCAATCTATTTGGCTACAGCTGGGAAAAATAAGCAATAAGGATTTTATTCAACTGATAAAAGATCATACGAGCCTTCTTCATGATGCAAAAGCTATTGCTGATTTTGAACGGGCATGTGCTTTTGACTCTACAGGACATGAAAAAGAAGCAGAACCATTGTATAGATCTGCTTTAGATCATGGATTATCGGGTTTACGAAGAAGGAGGGCGAGAATTCAGTTGGCCAGTACTTTACGAAACAATGGGAAAATTGACGAAAGCATTCAAATCCTCAGAGAAGAAAAATTAAATGAATCCGATGAGTTAAATGATGCTGTAGACTCTTTTTTAGCTCTTTCTCTTTATTCTGCGGGAGAAAACAAAGAAGCATTATGTTTAGCATTAAAAGCATTATCACAGCATCTGCCCAGATATAACAATTCATTGTACAGATATGCTGAAAATTTAGAAACGATAAATCAATGAACATGACCACCACTGATCTGGAACAGAATCTTACTTCTTATTTTAAAGATATTGAAGCTGATGATCTGAAAACAATTGTCTCTTTTTTTAAGCCGGAACTTATTAAGAAAAATGAATTTTTCTTGGAAGCTGGAAAGAAAAGTACAAAGCTAAGTTTTATCCGATCCGGATTTTTAAGGATCTTTTGTGAAACCAAAAAGAAAGAGATTACACAGTGGATTTCAACAAAAGGATATTTTGTAACCGATCTATCGAGCTTTATATCAGATATCCCTGCACGATGGTCCATTCAGGCTCTTACAGATACAGAATTGTTTACGATTGAGAAAGCTGATTACGAAAGACTACAGGATAAAGTTCCTCAATGGCATATTTTAGAAAAAGCATTTATTGTTCACTGCTTCACAACAATAGAAACAAGAATTTACGGTCATTTATCGATGACTGCTGAGGAAAGATACCAATGCTTTTTTAATGAAAACCCTAAATTATTTAATCAGGTTCCTTTACAATATATCGCTTCAATGCTTGGGATGACCTCTGAAACTTTCAGTCGCATAAGAAATAAAATAGCAAACGGAAATCTTTGATTTTTATCAAGTGGTATTTTTTTATTCTGCCCGAACTTTGTGGTATAAATTATTATAACATGTCAAAGAAAATTGAAACAGAAATTACCATTCACGCAAGCCCTGAAAAGATCTGGAAAATATTAACTGATTTTGAAAACTATCCTGTATGGAATCCATTCATTACCAATATTCAGGGATCTGTAGAAGAAGGTAATCAAATACAGGTAAAGATTGAACCACAAGGTGGAAAAGGAATGGTTTTCAAGCCTGTGATATTATCAAAAAAGGAAAATAATGAATTCAGTTGGCTGGGAAAGCTAATGTTTAAAGGAATATTCGATGGAGAGCATAAGTTTGAATTAATTGATAATAAAAACGGTACAACCCGGTTCATTCAGTCAGAACAATTCTCAGGCTTTCTTGTCCCATTTTTTAATCTTGATAATACTGTAACCGGTTTCAAAAATATGAATCAGAAGCTAAAAGAATTAGCAGAGAAAAGCTGATACAACACAGGTTTCTGTCAGCTATAAAATCACTATATTTTTCTTACATTTGAGGTATGAAAAAGCTCATACTCAGATATCATTTTTTTGTTTTAGGGTGTATTGGCTTTTTATTAAATTCTTGTAATTCAAGGTTCAGAGTTTGGATGGGGGATAACAATCAGCAGAAAATTTACAACTTAAAATACGGTGAACATAAAAGACAAAAGATGGATATTTTTCTTCCATCCGGATATTCCGAAGATTCTCCCGTAGTTCTCATTGTACATGGAGGTGCATGGAAATATGGAAGAAAAGAGCACATGATCCAGATTCAGAAAATGCTTTTTAAGAATAAAGTTCCAAGTATCAATATGAATTACCGACTGGTATCAAAGTCCAAAAAGATCACTTACAGAGAGCAGCTGGAAGATATTAGTTCTGTTATTAATAAATTCAATTCTTTAGCAGGAAAAGCAGAATTACAACCGAACAATTATATTCTGTTGGGGGAAAGTGCTGGCGGTCATTTAACTTTATTATATGGATATCAGCATCCTGATCAGATAAAAAAAATAATCTCTTTGAGTGGCCCAACCGATTTTTACTCCCCGGAATACCTGGATTCATTTTATTCAAAATATTCTTCACCAACTGTACAAAAGGTGATAGGCATAAAATTCGATCGTCATCATCTGTCTGAAGAGTTTAAAAAAGCGAGCCCAATTGCAAATATTACCAATGTTCCGACTCTGCTATTTCAGGGAAACCAAGATTTCCTTGTTAATAAAAATCAAGGGTTGGCATTAGACTCAGCTTTAGCGAGCCAAAATATCCCTCATAAATTAGTTTTTATGAAAAATACAGGTCATGCACCCAGATTTTTCAGTAAACGAAAAAGAGACAGCATTATCTATCCCAACATTCTGGAATGGATAAAAAAATAACCCGCCAAAAGCAGGTTATTTATATTTTAAATTCTTTGATCTTATTCAGGTGAATTGTCTTCGTATTTAGAATGATCAACTTTCTTACCAAATAAAAACTTAATAATTATTGGAAGTGTTGTAATAAGAACAATAACAATGATTATTAACTCCAGCTTTTCTTTAAGATTGATTCCAAATTGTTCCTGAAATAACTTATCCAGATAATGTCCTGCAAAGATCAAAATAAATGACCACAATACAGCTCCTATAATATTATCTCTCAAAAACTCTTTTTTATCCATCTTTACAATACCTGCAACGATAGGCGTAAAAGTTCTGACAACAGGTAAAAATCTCGCCATAATTATAGCCAAAGCACCATGTTTTTCGAAAAAGTCATGAGCCTGGTACAGATATTTTTTCTTGAATAAGAAGGTATCCTGTTTTTTATATAATGCAGGACCGGCTTTTACGCCGAAATAATATCCAACTTCATTACCGACAATAGCAGCTAGAGCAACGGAAGTAGCAAGAATAGTTGTATCAAGCAGATCGCTCCCTGTGGAGCCAAAAGTCTCTTTGATAATTTCAACAGCATAAATTCCTGAAACAAACAGTAACGAGTCACCCGGTAAAAAAAATCCTACAAAAAGTCCCGTTTCAGCAAAAATAATAAACAGTATAAGCCAAAACCCACCCATTTTTATATAAAACTCTGGGTTTAATAAATCTTTCCAGCTATTGAAATCTTCCATACATATTGATAAGTAACAAAAATAAGTCTAAAAAGTCTGAATAGGAAATTAATTATAAGATTTTAACTAAAAAACTAAGATTATATCCTAGAGGTCGAGGTCATCACCGGAAACTGCCGTTCCATCAGCCATTAGAAATGCTTTTAGGAATGGAGTAAGATTTCCGTTCATCACCGAATCAACATCTGAAGTTTCATGTCCTGAACGTACATCTTTTACCAATTTGTAAGGATGCATTACGTAATTTCTGATCTGACTTCCCCACTCAATCTTCATCTTATTGGCTTCGATCTCGGTTCGGGCCTTTAAACGTTCTTCAAGCTCCATTTCATATAATCTGGAACGAAGCAACTGCATTGCTTTTTCTTTGTTCTGAAGCTGTGAACGTGATTCTGAGTTTTCAATGATAATTCCTGTTGGTGCATGACGAAGACGGACAGCTGTTTCCACTTTATTTACATTCTGTCCTCCTGCTCCTGAACTTCGCATGGTTTCAAATGAAATATCTGCGGGATTAATATTGATTTCAATAGTATCATCAACCAAAGGATATACATATACAGACACGAAACTTGTATGTCTTTTTGCATTACTGTCAAAAGGAGAAATTCTTACCAATCGATGAACACCGTTTTCCCCCTTAAGATATCCAAAAGCATATTCACCATCCATTTCCAGGGTTACCGTTTTCACACCTGCAACCTCCCCTTCCTGGTAATTGAGCTCACGGATCTTATAACCTTGCTTCTCTGCCCACATCGTATACATCCTCATCAACATGGCAGCCCAGTCACAACTTTCCGTGCCTCCTGCTCCTGCAGTGATTTGAATAACCGCAGAAAGTTCATCCCCTTCATTAGAAAGCATATTTTTAAACTCCAGATCTTCGATTTTCTCTACTAATTTTGGAAATGCCTCATCCAGTTCTTTTTCAGAATCTGGATCTTCTTTTGCAAATTCCATTAAAACCTGTAAATCTTCAAACTGAGTAGTGATCTCTTCATAATCTTCCACCCATCTTTTCTTAGAACGAAGCTGCCTTAAAAATACTTCAGCTTCTTTCGGTTGATCCCAAAATTCAGGAGCTGCCGTTTTCTCATCATCATTGGAAATTTCTATTTTTTTCTTTTCAATCTGAAGGTATCTGTGTAGATCTTCAATTCTCGACTGAACATCTTTTATATGGTCGTTGTTAATCACGAAATTTTCTTTTTGCAAAAATAAGGATAAAAGTTTTAGGAATAGTTATAGGTGATGAGTTATAAGAGATGAGTAATTAGAATATCTACATCTTATTATATCATTTAATCATATCTGCTACAATCTCACCAATTTTCGGAGCAAGTGCCACCCCCATTCCAGACAATCTTACAGCACAAAATTGCCTTTCTGAAAGTTGCTTTACAACCGGAGTTTTTTCGGAACCCATTGCCATGATCCCAGACCAGCGAAGAGCTATTCGAAATTCCTGATTGGGTAAAATCACTTCTCTTAAAAAGTTTTCGAGGTGAATCTGTAGGAATTCTGTGGTTTGAAAATCAGTTGTTTCTTCAGTTTTAAAATCCTGATTTCTCCCCCCGCCCAGTAAAATTCTATCTGCCAGGTTTCTGAAATAATAAAACCCTTCATCGTAGTGGAAAGTTCCTTTTAATTTCAAATTTTCAATAGGTTCCGTTAGCAAAATCTGACCACGTGCCGGAATAATTTCTTCATTCTCTAAAAATTTCGAACTAAAAGCGTTGGTACAGTATATAATTTGATGAGCCTGAATAGATAATTCATCTGATAATTGAACCAGAATCACATCAGCATTTTCATCAACATTTGTTACTTCTGTTCCAAAAAGGAACTCCACTTTAAGTTCATAACATTTTTCAAGTAGCTTATGCAGAAGTTTTCCAGAGTGTAAACTTCCTTCACATGGATTCTCAATGAGAAAATTAGATTTCCCTAATCCAAAATCCTGTATTTTATTTTGTTGTAAAGAATAGGTATTTGGGATTCCGGTGATACATGTAAGATTTTCATTCACCTCATCCAATTTTTGCAAAGGATGATCATTATTCAATATTTCATATCCCCCACTCAGTTCGAAATCAATTTCTGAACTCTTAAAATAAGTCTGAATTTTCTGAAGCCCCTCAAACCTCATTTTAACTAATTCTAAGGTCTTATTCCAACCCATCTTTTCCTGATCTGCAATAATCTCCGTTAGACTTCCAAAACAGGCAAAACCTGCATTTCTCGTCGAAGCTCCCAAAGGAATAGAATTCCTTTCAAGGATCAAAACAGATCGTTCGGGATATTTTTCTTTAATAGAAATAGCTGTCCATAGTCCGGTGAAACCAGCACCAATAATGATGACATCTCTTTTTCTATAAAAAGTTTCAAGTTCCCAAATGCTAGAATTGATCATATGGTGGATAATTATCGTTGATAAGTAATGAATTATTAAAACATATCCAAAGACTGACGACTAAAGTGACTATCCTTTGTCTTTTCCGTTTCCTTCTTCCCCATTATGATGAAAACCGATCTCTCTGGTTGGTTCTTCCACTACTTTATAAGTTTCAAGTTCGGTTCTTAAAGATTTTATTCTGTACTGAAAATCATCGAAATTATTGATAATAGCATCATTTAAAAATCGTTCAACTTGCTCTAAATATTCTTCTGTAAGTTTACCAGCTGCATCTCTCAGAGCTCCACTTAAAAGAGTCTGATCAATAATAAGCTTTTCATTCTTTGTTCGTTGGTATAGATTTTTGATTCTTTTTTTCAGACTCTGTGTAAAATCCATTAACATGGTATTGCTAAAGGCTTTCATTTTAGAAGCACTCTCATTCCAGAAAGGGATTTTATCTGCTTTGTTATTTTTAAGGATCTTATACAATAAGGAATCACTTTCCAATCCTTTTGTCATCCCATACAGAATAATTTCTGAACGCTCTGCTGCATTGGGTGGAAATACTGGGATCATCACATCAAATCTCCCCGGAGCCAATATCTCTTCATCAATTTCAGAAACAGAATTAGCTGATCCTACCATCAGAATATCTTCTTTTTGGAACTTTCCTATATAATGGAGAATAATTTCCTGGGTTTCCAGATTACAGGATGCTACATTATTTTCCGCACTCCTTTCCATCATGATATCATCAAAATCATCCATAAAAAGAAGCACCTTATCTTCTTTCATCATATTCATGAGAAAATCATTGAAGTTGGTTTTATTCCCATCTATTAAAGAAGTTCCCAGATAATGTTTTTTAACTTCCTTAAACTTATAGCTGATAATTTCGGCAATTTTATTCGCCCAGAAAATCTTACCGCTTCCAGGAGGTCCATAAAGAATAATTCCTGCAGGCTTATTAATCCCCCAGTCCTTAATCTGTTGTTTATTTAAAAAAGGTTCTAAAACACTAGATATATAAAAAAATAAATCACGATAGCCTATAAAATCACGATGCTGAAGACTCGTCTTCTGTCCAAAGTAATCATATACAAACTGATAGTTTCCACCCAATTTATTATCAATTCCATAACTTGAAATCGAAGAACGGAATAATCCGTTATCAAAAATATTAGGCGTGGTATCCTGTATTGCTTTTTCTATCTTTTCCTTAGGTTGGTTGATGGTTTCAGCAATCTGTTCGAGTGTCTTATTCTTATCCAGATCTTTTTCATAGCGTCTTAAAAAATCTATGTTTTCCCGGGCAAATTTTTCAAAATCCTGTTTGATCTCAAAATTAGTACTCATACACACTCCTAATTCCAGATCAAAATCCTGTATAAATTGTTTGATCGCTTCTGCGGAAATATTTAATTCTTTGGCAAGTTCAATTAACTTCATATTCACGAATTGTACGATCAAATTTAATATTTTAATCTCATAAAATATCAGACAATTTGATTAAATATTGTAACATTTTGTTTAAAACTAAGACTACTACTATGTAAAACAAATTACATGGAAAAAGTTTTGTCAGTAAAGAATTTAACTAAAAAATTCAAGAGAGTCGTAGTAAACAATATCTCATTTGATGTAGAAAGAGGTAATGTTTATGGCCTTCTGGGCCCCAATGGAAGTGGAAAATCCACTACATTCGGAATGTTGCTTTCAACCATAAATCCCACAAGTGGCGACTGGTATTGGTTTGGAAAAAAAGGCACTGATTCAGATACTTTAAAAAAAATAGGCGCGATTATCGAACAGCCTAATTTTTATCCTTATCTGAGTGCTGAAACGAACTTAAAGATCGTTGCCGAAATCAAGGGCGCTCCTTACGAAAGGATAGATGAAGTTTTAAAGACCGTTCATCTTTTCGAAAGAAAAAAAGATACTTTTAAAACCTTTTCCCTGGGAATGAAACAACGTCTGGCTATAGCTTCAGCGATGTTAAATAATCCTGAGGTTATGATCTTAGATGAACCTACCAACGGACTTGATCCTGAAGGTATCATTCAGATCAGGGATATCATCTCCAGTATTGCCAAACAAGGTATTACCATTATTATTGCAAGCCACCTTCTGGATGAGATTGAAAAAATATGCAGTCATGTGATTGTTTTAAAAGAGGGAAATTCAATTTATAGCGGAAGAGTAGATGAAATTACAAGTAACAAAGGCTTTTTCGAATTGAAAGCTGACAACAATACTGCATTATTAAATGCCTTAGAAGAGCTTCAATGGTTTACTTCTGTAACCCTGGAAAATGATATCATAAAAGCTCAGATTCGTGAAGACGCTTCTATCTCTGCTTCTAATTTAAATCAAAAATTAGCAGAAAAAGGTATTTTCTTGTCTCACTTATCTAAGAAAAAACTATCTCTTGAAACTCAATTCCTTGAACTTGTAAAAAACACCAATACCAATGCTTAAATTACTAAAACTCGAGTACTACAAAAACCTGAATTACAGACCGTTCAAGGTTTTTACGATATTATATTTTGCGATACTGGTGGCACTCCTTTTTATTGGATTAGTAGATCTGGATGTTTTTGGAGCGACCATCAATTTAAAAGAACAGGGAATTTATAACTTCCCGGAGATCTGGAATTTCACCACATGGATCGTAGCATTATTAAAGATCTTCCTGGGTCTGATCATTGTATTTTCGATCTCTCAGGAATTCAGTAACAGAATGTTCAAGCAAAATACCATTGATGGATTAAGCAGAAAGGAATTTATTGCCTCTAAACTCTTAACGATAAGTGTTTTCACTATTGTTTCAACCGTTATTGTCTTTATTATTACACTTCTTTTAGGAGAAAGTTATTCTAAGGTGACCGGCTCTGAAATGGTTTTTAAGGAAATGTTCTTTATTGGAAACTATTTTGTTAAACTCTTTGCTTTTTTCTGCTTCCTGATGTTTCTTTCCATACTACTGAGAAAATCGATGTTTGTATTCCTTGGCTTCTTTGTGTATTGGATCGGAGAGGGAATATTAACAGCCATCGAAGTATTTTTAAAAGTTCGTGGTACACAGGAACTGGAAAGGATGAAAATCCTGAAAGACGATTTCTTCTTTACTCACCTTTTACCATTAGACAGTATGTCCAACCTTATTCCTAATCCCATGATGAGGCTAAATATGGCAAAAATGATGGGATTAAAGTATGAGTTTACCTATCCTACAGAAAGCTTAATTGCTTGTATCGTTTGGAGTGGGATCTTTATTTTCGGTTCTTACTGGATCTTACGAAAGAGAGACTGGTAGTTTTTTTAATTAAAAGATTTAAAATTAAAATATTAAAAGTGGTTCATTTTTTGAATCACTTTTTCTTATTAAAATTCCCCCTTATCAACAATGATGAAACTGATTCTGAGTATACTTCTGGCAACATCCATAGGTATTTCATGTTCAAAAAAAACAGAGCCCATTATTCCAAATCCTGCAATCAATACAGCAAAACCACCTATCGCTGATGATGAAAAAACAGATAGAAAGGCTGAAGAAGCTCAATTATTCTGTAAGAAAAATAACTTTAATAAAGACTTTTGTATTTTAATAGACATGAGTTTACATTCTGGTTTAAACAGATTTTTCGTGTATGATTTTAATCAAAAAAAAGTCACTCAGAAGTATTTGGTTGGTCATGGGTGTGGAAATAATTCGTGGAGTTCGGATGAATCAAAAGACAATCCGACTTTTAGCAATGAGGACGGAAGTCATCTTTCTTCATTGGGAAAATACAGAATCGGAGAAAGAGGAAGCAGTGAATGGGGAATTAATATCAAGTACTTAATGCATGGATTAGATGAAACTAATGATAATGCATTGAAAAGAACAATCGTTTTCCACTCCTGGAATAAAATGAGTAATAAAGAAATATATCCCAATGGCTCTCCTGAGGGATGGGGATGTCCAACGGTGTCTAATGATGCCCTAAGAGCAATAGATCCTTTACTGAAAAATTCTTCCAAACCGGTTTTGATGTGGATCTATAATTAAAACATTTCATCAATCAATCTTTGACAATTTTTCTCTAATTTTATCAAAATGCCAGTCTTGAAGAAAATATATTATGTTCCCGGATTGATAAGCGCTATTCTTATTCCGCTTTTGTTTTGGTACTATGCGGGTCTTCGGATTGATAAAACAGTAATCAATGTAATAGATGTTTGGTTACCATCTAAAATAGGAAACGAAAACAGTGGTGAAATGGGACGTTTCATACCTCCTAAAAACTGGACTTATAAAAAGTTAATTGTTCCCCCCAATAGAGCTAAAAAGAATTCAAATCTTTATGTTTCAGAAATAAAGAAACTCAAAGAAAGAAATGAAAAAGAAACCGGAATCGAATTTATATTAAATAAAAAGAACTCTTATGGCGATTTCGTTTCTCTCTTAAATGATTTAAGTATTGCAAAGGTGGACACTTACGGTTTTGATCTCAATGACACCGGACACCTCTTTGTTTCATACACCTCGCCTATTACTAAAAGTCCAATAGAAGAATGTTATTTATGCAACGATCATATAATAAGTGTAGACCCCAATGATCAGAAAGGTTGGAACTTTAATCTGGATTTCATACGTGAAATAAATATTGAATTTTTCTTTAACAATATGGCGAAGCTTCCAAAAAATGCATATTATATCATTTTCGGCTTTTTACTATTTTTAAATATCTCAATGTTGAGTATTAAAGAAAATTTTCAAATCAACAGAAAAGTATTGATATGAAAAAGATATATTATGTTCCCGGATTAATAAGCGCTGCTCTCATTCCGCTTTTGTTTTGGTATTATGGAAATCAAAAGTTTGAAGAAATTAACCTCAATGTTATTGATATTGGCCTTCCTGTCAAGGCCAAATCGGGAGATGAAAATAATAGAGCTTCTTTCGAATCGATAAGAAATTGGAATTATAAAAAAATAAGAGTACTTCCAAATACTGCAAAGGAAAATTCAAAATTGTATGTATCGGAAATTCAAAACCTTAAGAAAAGGAATGAAAAAGAAACAGGAATTGAGTTTATTCTGGACGATCATAATACATATGGAGATTTCGCTTCTTTACTTAATGACATGCATATTACAAAAAATGAAGAATATGCTTTAGACCTAAATAAAACAGGACACTTTTTCGCTATTCATACCTACATAAACCCAGAAAAAGAAGAATGCTTTTTATGTGGTGATGTTATCGCAATTCCAATTGATTCAGGAGTAGAAAATAATTGGGAAGCTTACTTAAAATATATAGAACCAAAAGGTTATGATAAGTTTACTGATATCTTAATAAAACTTCCCAAACAAACTTTCCTGCTTATTTTTGGATTTTTAATCTTACTTCATATGTCGATGTTAAGTTTTAAAGAAAACTTTCAAATCAACAAGAATCCCGTCAAGTACATCAATTGAGCTAAAGTAATCGACTAACCGTGTCATTCCGTAGGAATCTAAATCAACTATTTTAAATTAAAAAAAGATTCCTCACTATGCTCTGTTCCGAATGACACAAAAATAAAAAAGGCTGCTTTTCAGCAACCTTTTGTCAATTATTTTTTATCCAGTAAAGGAAGATATTCACCATATCCTTTTTTCTCCATTTCATCTTTGGGAATGAATTTTAATGAAGCACTGTTGATACAGTAACGTAATCCTCCTTTGTCTGCAGGCCCATCTGTGAAAACATGTCCGAGGTGAGCATCCCCTGTTTTACTTCTAACTTCAACTCTGGTCATTCCTACAGATTTGTCTATTTTCTCATCAATTACATTTTTAGTAATTGGTTTGGAAAAACTTGGCCATCCACAACCAGATTCAAATTTATCTGTTGAGATAAACAACGGTTCCCCTGTTGTAATATCTACATAAATCCCTTCACGAAACTCTTTATCGTATTCATTTTGAAAAGGTCTTTCAGTAGCATTTTCTTGCGTTACGCTGTATTGTTCAGCAGTAAGTTTTTCTTTTAAAACCTTTTTATCCTGTTTTTGATATTTAGCTTTTGGAAGTGGATTCGCGTTTTTAGCCATTTCAAAAAGTCCTGGCTCTATATGGCAATATCCCCCTGGGTTTTTATCCAAATAATCCTGATGATAATCCTCTGCCTTATAGAAATTTTTCAATGGAATTGTTTCTACTACAACAGGTTTATTATAACTCTTAGCTAGCTTTTGCACCTCTTCTTTTATAATGGCTTCTGTAGCCTTATCAGTAGAATAAATCCCCGTTCTGTATTGGTCTCCCCTATCGTTTCCTTGTTGGTTTAAACTTGTAGGATCGATGGTTTTGAAATACAGGTCAATTAATAGTTTTAAATCCACTTGCTCAGGATCATACTTCACTTTTACCGTTTCTGCAAAACCTGTAGAATGACTTACTACTTCTTCATAGGTAGGATTTGTTTTGTTTCCGTTGGCATAACCAACTTCCGTTCCTACAACTCCACGAATTTGTTGAAAAAAATGCTCTGTTCCCCAGAAACATCCACCTGCAAAATAAACTTCTTTTACATTTTTACTATCCATAATGGTCTCATTTTCTTTTTTTACTTCTGTGGATTTCTTTGAATCTCCACAACTTCTTGCAAATACTGCAATCCCCAGAATAATTCCGAGTAATATTAATATACTTTTCATTTTTATCTTTTTATTCACTATTTATTTTTTTGAAATATCATCAATCCAAATCCCAAAAACATTAGGTCTTTCAGAATGAAAAAATCCGTTATTGGTATTCCATCCACTACTTTCCATATTCCCGGTGTTGTAAATAAATAACTTAAGGTAACTAGAAAAGTAATGATCATACCTATTCCTGCATATCGTCTTAGAAATACAAATTTCGCACTAAATATCAGTAATAATGCAATGATAATTTCTATCGCTCCGATAGCATTTGACACCGTTTGTACACTTGCTATTTTATATACGAAAAAGGTGAGGAAATGGTTTTCGACTAAGCTTTTTATTCCCTGCGCTTCGGTAGGAGTGAATTTGAAAATTCCTATCCATAGTAGGATAAGCGCTGCTCCGAAAAGTGAAATGTAATAACCAAGTTTATACGTCGGTTGTTCCTTGGTCAGTACTTGTGATGTTCCGTTCATATTTTTAAGATTTTGAATATATACTTTATTATTTTCAAAAGTATAGTCGGAACAGCTTCAAAATCCTGACAGAATTTTTATTAAAAATTTATCTTTTTAATCACATCATTCTTAAATCCTTGAATATCAGAATCATTTATTTTATCATTTTCCTTTTGTACAAAAGTTTTTTTCATAATCTCATCAAGGATCTCCAGCTTTTTTTGATAAGCCCTGCACCATTTACAAATTCTAAGATGCATAGAAAGCTTCCGGTCCTCTTTCTGGGAAATGGATCCGGCGTTTCTCTTTTCCATAAGCAATGTGGCCGTGCTGCATGGAAGGAATATCAAATGAATCAATTTTTTCAACATTTTTAAATACTTTATGATTTTGCAAACCAATTAAAATCCAGACATTCTCGCAGCTGCATTCTACTTCTTTGTAAAATCTTCCATAAGTTAGTCGTAGAAATATCTAATTCCTGACTCACATCCGGTGCTTTTTTTTCTTGAAGATAATACATTTTTAATGGAATCTTCCACCTGGAGGGCAGTTCTTCAATACAATTTTCCAAAGTTTTATTAAAGTCCTGATCATCCAAAAGTTCGGATTCCCTGTTTGAAACATTCCAATCGTTCAGTACATCACTATTTTTCCACGAACCGGTATCATCGAAAAAATGATCAAGCTTAATTTCAGGTTCTGACTTATATTTCTTGCGATAAAAATCAGCAACTTTTCTTTGAAGAATCGCATTCAGCCATGTAAGTGGCTGGCTTTTTCCTTCAAATGAATCATAGGATGACAACGCCGAAAGAAAAACTTCCTGAACTACATCCTTCGCATCATCTTTGTCTGAAAGCAGATACATTGCTCTTTTCAAAAGAGATTCTGAGTATTTTTCAACCCAGTTTTTCAGCGCTTCATTTTTTGTCATAGTAATCTTTATCTTTCCAGATACTAACGAAGATAATAAGTTAAATGGAAAGACACAAAGTTTTATTAGGATAAAGATTCTTCGTGTCTTTTTGATCGACACAAAATCGGAAGCACAACTATTTTTTAATACACCCAAACTACACTATCAAATATTTGGTAGAAAATCACTCAAAAATCTTAAATTTGCATCTTATCATAAAAAAGCAAAGCAATACATATACTTATGACATCACAAGAGATACGTCAAAAATTTTTAGATTATTTTAAAAGTAAAGACCACCTTATCGTTCCTTCAGCACCTATTGTGTTGAAAGACGACCCTACACTCATGTTCTCTAATTCGGGAATGACTCAATTCAAGGATTTTTTCCTGGGTTATAAAGTACCTACAGCCCCTAGAATTGCCGATACTCAAAAATGTTTGAGGGTTTCAGGGAAACACAATGATCTGGATGATGTAGGTAGAGATACCTACCACCATACCATGTTTGAAATGTTAGGAAACTGGTCTTTTGGTGATTATTTTAAAAAAGATGCTATTGCTTTTGCCTGGGAATTGTTGACTGGAGTTTATAGAATTCCTAAAGAAAATTTATATGTAACTATTTTTGAAGGTGATGCTTCTGAAAATCTTGAAAGAGATCAGGATGCTTATGACTTCTGGAAATCTCACATTTCTGAAGATAGAATTATCAATGGAAATAAAAAAGATAATTTCTGGGAAATGGGTGAAAGTGGACCATGCGGACCATGTTCAGAAATCCATGTTGACCTTAGAACACCTGAAGAAAAAGCGAGAGTTTCAGGACTGGAATTAGTAAATAATGACCACCCGCAGGTTGTTGAGGTCTGGAATCTGGTTTTCATGGAATTCAACAGGAAAGCGGATAAAAGCTTAGAAAAACTCCCACAACAGCATGTTGATACGGGAATGGGATTTGAGCGTCTTTGTATGGCATTGCAGGGGAAATCTTCCAACTATGATACAGACGTTTTCACTCCGCTTATTGCTAAAGTTGAAGAACTTTCAGGCAAGAAGTATACGGGAATTTTAGAAGACGAAAAAGATATTGCTATCCGTGTGGTGGTAGATCACATCAGAGCCGTTTCTTTTGCTATTGCAGACGGACAATTACCTTCAAACGGAGGTGCTGGATATGTGATCAGAAGAATTTTAAGAAGAGCGATTTCTTATTCTTATCGATTTTTAGGAATGAAAGAACCTTTCCTTTTCGAATTGGTTTCGGTACTTAAAGATCAGATGGGACCTTATTTCCCTGAATTGGAGAAACAAGGAAATCTGGTTACCGAAGTAATTAAAAGTGAGGAAGAATCATTCTTAAAAACCATTGAAAGTGGTCTGGTAAGAGTTGAAAGATTGATTCAGCAAACTATCGCTGACAATTCAAAGGTATTACCTTCCGTTGAGGTTTTTGAGTTGTACGACACTTATGGTTTTCCTGACGATTTAACAAGAATTATCGCTGAAGAAAAAGGGCTGACTATTGATGAGGAAGGATTTAAAGCTGAAATGGCAAAACAAAAGCAACGTTCTAAAAAAGACTCTGCTTCTAAGGTTTACGATTGGGTAGTTTTGGAAGAAAAGCCTGAAACTTTTGTTGGATACGACGAGCTTGAAGCTGAAACTTATATAACAAGATACCGAAAAGTTGAAAACAAGGATGGCGAATTCTATCAGGTTGTTTTAAGCAACTCGCCTTTTTATCCTGAAGGAGGTGGACAAATCGGCGATAAAGGTGTTTTAGAAAACGCTACAGAAAGTTTTGAAGTATTAGAAACGAAAAAGGAAAATGGATTGATCATTTCACTGATCAACGGTCTTCCAAAAGATGCCGGAGCGGTTTTTTATGCTAAGGTAAATGCTACAGAGAGAAAAAATTCTCAGGCAAACCATTCTGTTACTCACCTTTTGCATGAAGCTCTCAGAGAAGTTTTGGGAACTCACGTAGAACAAAAAGGCTCTTATGTAGGACCCGATTATTTGCGTTTTGACTTCTCTCATTTCAACAAGATGACAGAAGAAGAATTGGCTGTAATAGAAGAAAAAGTAAATCAAAAGATCAAAGACAGCATTGCTTTACAGGAGTTTAGAAAT
This sequence comes from Chryseobacterium sp. FW101-FHT12H09, assembly GCF_058790395.1. Lineage (NCBI taxonomy): Bacteria > Pseudomonadati > Bacteroidota > Flavobacteriia > Flavobacteriales > Weeksellaceae > Chryseobacterium > Chryseobacterium sp. FW101-FHT12H09. The sequence continues at coordinate 594,852 of NZ_JBYTCP010000001.1, forward strand.
ATTCCTATCCAGGAAGCGATTGACAAAGGAGCGATGGCTTTATTTGGTGAAAAGTATGGTGACAGCGTGAGAATGATCCAGTTTGGAAGTTCAAAGGAACTATGTGGTGGAACTCACGTTAAGAACACGAGTGAAATTGGTCATTTCAAGATTACTTCTGAAAATTCTGCAGCTGCAGGGATCAGGAGAATTGAAGCGATATCCGGAGATAAATCTGCTGAATATTTTAAAAATCTGGAGCAACAGATTACAGAACTTTCTCAATTATTAAAATCGAAAGATGTTGTAAGATCTATCGAAAAGTTAATCGAAGAAAATACGTCTCTGAAATCTGAAGTTGAATCATTGAAGAAAGAGAAAGCTAAAGGGGAGATTGGTGATTGGAAAAGTGCTTATGAACAGAAAGGAGATAAGCAATTATTGGTTAAGAAAACTTCGTTAGATGCGGGTTCAGTAAAAGATATTGTTTTCCAGCTGAAAAAAGAGATCCCAACTTCTGTAACGATCGTTCTTTCCAATGCTGATGATAAACCGATGATCACTGTAGGTGTTTCTGATGACCTGGCTGCTCATTATCAGGCTGGAGCTATCGTAAAAGAATTAGCTAAAGAGATCCAAGGCGGAGGTGGCGGAAACCCTGGTTTTGCTACGGCTGGTGGGAAAAATCTTGATGGTTTAGAAAATGCTTATCAAAAAGCTTTGAATATTTAATTTTACAATTAAAATCAAAATATAATAAAGCAGCTGTTTTTTAACAGCTGCTTTATTTTTGACCGAATATTATTTTCTTACATCATTTTGTAACTTTTTTTCAATCGCGTTGTCTTATCTATAAAAAGCTAATGGCAAAATTTTCATCTCTATTATTTTTATTTTTTACGGTATTAATTTTCGGTCAGACACAATTGAAGGTATTTGGTAAAACCAATAATAAGCCTATTCAAAATGCGGCGGTCTACTGTGATGATAATCTCCTTGGAAAAACCAATCATGAAGGCTTATTATCTTTTAAAACAAAATGTAAAAAAGTAGAAATTCTAGCCAGCAATTTTGAAGATGCTACGGTTGACGTAAAAAAAACGATGGAGATATCACTTCAGCCTTTGTCTGAAAAAATGGACAATATCGACAGGGTTGTTATTAATGATAAAAGTGATCCGAGAGCACTAAAAATACTGGATGAAGTTAATAAGAGAGCTAAAGATAATGCTCCGAAGTCTTTAGATTCTTACAGTTTTAAATCATATAGTAAATCTTCTATTGATGTCGATAGAGACTCCGTCGAAACCTTTAAAAATTTCTTAGCGATAAGAAAAGATTCTCTTTCCAAGGTAGATCATAAGAATTTTAAACAGAAAGAAGGTCAGAAGAAAGATTCGCTGATTAACGAAGATTTCCTTAATGCATCCCAGGAAAGTCAGATGTTCCTTTGGGAAAAAGCTACAGAATACAAATATTCTAAGAAGTTTGGCGAAAAAACCAATATTATAGACAACAGAATGTCAGGGTTTAAAAATCCAATTTATGAAGCATTGGCAATTAATATTTCGAACTTAGACAGAACCCCGAGACAACTGAGACCGGAAAACAGGGAATTGTTTAATTTTTATCTTTCTGACACTTTACAGCTTGATGGAAGAAAAACCTATGTCATCAAATTCAAAGAAATTACTGATAAGAAAAAACAGAATCCAAGAAAATTCAACGGAAAAATATATGTAGATGCGGAAAGTTTTGCATTAAAAAAGTTTGAAAGTGTTAATAAAAAACAGAACGAAGGAAACATCGTTTCTGTCTGGAAACCGATTAATAACAAATGGTTTTTAGATTATGAAGACATTAAATTAAAAATGAGCAGCCAAAGCTTTAATACGTCTAAAAAAGACAGTTTAAAAGAAGGAGAAAAGGTAAAATATAACAAAAAGAGATTTGGCAGCTATCTGTATGTAAAAAACCGATTTTTTGATTTTGAAATCAACGAAGCGCAGAAAGCATCCGACTTCAAAGGCTACTCTCTTGAAATGAAAAGTTCCGATGGAAGTTTGCTTCAGAAATACAGAACCGACAGTCTTACTACAAGAGAAAGTGCTACCTATGCTAAAATCGATAGTTTTGTTCAAAAGCATGATTTTGAAAAGAAACTAGGTTTTTTAACACAGTTAATGAGAGGAAATCTGCGTTACAAAATGATTGATTTTGATCTTACTAAATTTTTGAGTTATGACAAGTACCAGGGTTTACGTTTGGGAGCAGGTCTAAAACTCAACGAAAAATTCAACAAAACATTTTCTCCTGATGGATATGTCGGATATGGTTTTAAAGATCACCACTGGAAATATGGATTAGGCCTGGATGTGAAATTATCCCACAAAAGGACATCTGTTTTCCGTATTGATTATGTAGATGATGTCTTTGCAGCGGGTAGATTTAGCAACAATATGTGGGATATGATGATGAAAGTTTCAGATATCAATTTAGATCTTCATAACGAAACTTTTTATAAAAGCCAAAAATGGGGAGCTTCATTTCTTTATGATATTTCAAATTCATTAAGCATGAAAATTGCTGTAAATAAAGAAAAACAACAGGCTCTTTTCGACTATCAGTATAAAAATCTGGGTAATAGCTTTGACAATGTAAGTACAACATTATCTTTAAAATATGCTCCCAACGACAAAAACATCATGACTCCCAGTGGAAAATACACCTATGAAAAAAGTTACCCTCAGTTTTTTGTAAATTATGAAAAAGGATTTGATGCTTTAGGTGGAGATCTGGATTATCACCGGTTAGACGCGTTGATTATTCACCAGTTCAGATCTAAATTAGGATATACCAACATTAAACTTTTCGGGGGAATATCCTCGGGAACTGCTCCTATCTGGAAGAATTTTGAAATAGCCGGGCAAAAAGATCAAAATTCTGACAAGTGGTATTCAAATATTAATACTCCATCTAATTTAGGATTTACAACAATGCCTTCAGGGACTTTCTTTGCGGATAAATTTGTTGCATTTAAAATTTCCCAATATCTGCCATTCCGATTCAAAACTTTAGGTACAAAGTATTCCAACATAGAAATTGAATATCAATCTGCTATAGGAAACTTTAAAAACAGAGGTGACCATCAGTTTGATTTTCAGGTACTCGATCATTATTATCAGGAAGTTGGATTTATCTGGAACAGATTTTTGGGCACAAGTTTCGGTGTAGGACTATCCTACAGATTAGGACATTATCAAACATCTCAATTTAAAGACAACTTTGGCATAAAGATAAAATTAAGTATCCTTTAAAATATTTAAATAGCAATATTTTATAGATAATAATAAAAACTCCCAAAAATTTTGGGAGTTTTTATTTTGCTATAACCTGTATAATATTATTTAGTTGCATTTCTACTAAAACAGTCCTGTAAATCAAGATGAAAATTATATTAATAACTATAACAAAACTTTTTCGGAACAAGAAATATCATTAATTTTGGATTACATTTATTTCATGAAAAGGGTTCTATTTATTATATTTTTCTGGACGTTTATTTTTGGTTACTCACAATCAAAAATCCAGGTCATAGACGAAGTAGACAAACTCCCTATTTCCAATGCAAAAGTATTTTGTGACAATAAGCTTCTGGGAGAAACAGACTCAAAGGGTACCTTTGAATTTAAAACTAAATGCAAGAGTGTCGAAATTCAGGCAAATCACTACCAGAATGAGATTGCTTTGGTAGAAGATCGTATGCAGGTTTCACTTCTTAAAACTTCTTCAAAAACTACGGCTATTGAAACCGTTATTCTACAAGACAAGAGTGATCCGAGGGCATTGGAAATCCTTAATAAGGTCAATAAATATTTCAAAGACAATTCTCCGAAAAGTCTAAGTTCCTATGCTTACAAATCCTATGAGAAGGTCTCTTTGGATATTGATGAAGACAGCATTTCTCAGTTTAATGAATTTTTTAATGACACCAATTTTTTCAAAAAGAAAAGGGAGAAAGATTCATTAAACAACATTTCTGCAAGAAAGATATTCTCAAAAAGCAAACTGTTCCTTTGGGAAAGGGCTCAGGAATTTATGTATTCAAAAAAATATGGGGAGAAGATCAATATTCTGGATAACAGGATCTCGGGCCTTAAGCAACCTATTTATGAAATGATCGCCCTACAACAAAGTAACAGGGACCGTATTCCGAATCAGATCAAACAGGAAAACAGAGGTTTATACAGGTATTTTCTTACTGATACGATCGAATTGGATGGCAGAAAGAATTTTGTGATCCGTTTTCGTGAAGTGAATTATAAGAAATCGGATAAAAAGCGAAAGTATAACGGAGCAATTTATGTAGATACCGAAACATATGGTATTAAGAAAATTGAAAATATCAGTAAAAATAAAAACGATGGGATTATTACGAGTACATGGGTCTTCTATAATAACAAGTGGTTTTTAGCTCATGAAAAGGTAAAACTTCGAATGAGTAAAATGGCGATGAAAGATGAAGGTAAAGAAAATGATGATAATGATTCCCTCAAAAAATCTAAAAATAGTTTTGGAACGTATGCTTTTCTGACTTCAAAATATTTTGACTTCAACTCTCCTATTGAGGAAAATTCCAAAGATTTTAAAGGTTATACTTTCTCTGTAAAAAATTCTGACGGAACATCATTGGATCAATACAGGACAGATCCTTTAACAGAACGGGAAAGGAATACTTATACGACGATAGACAGCCTGGGGAAAATTTATAATATCGATAACAAAGCGAAAATACTAACAGGACTTATCAATGGGCAAATCAGAGTTGGTATTGTTGATTTTGCGGTGGACGAAATTGTAAATTATAACTTGTATGAAGGTTTCAGACTGGGATTAAAAGCTAAATTGAACGAAACTTTTAATCCTTATTTTTCTCCGGATTATTATTTTGCCTATGGATTCAAGGATGATAAATGGAAATACGGAATTGGTCTTGATATGAAGACCACATTGGAAAAAAACTCATTTTTCAGAATTGAATACTACAATGATGTAACAGCTTCAGGCGAATTCTACAGAAGGCTCTGGAATTTCAAAATGAGAATGATGAACTACGGGAACAACCTTAATAATGACAGGTATTATCATTTTAGAGGAGCTTCCCTATCTTACTTAAATGACGTCACCAATGGTCTTACCCTGGTTTTTGCCGCGAGAAGAAATTTTGAGCAGGCCATGTTCGATTATCAATTCAGAAATAGCGGTTCCTCGTTTGAAAATTTCAATACTTTATTTACCTTAAAGTTTTCTCCGAATTCCACGAATATTATGACGCCTCAAGGCAAATCTATTATCGATCAGAAATATCCTGAACTTTATTTTAATTATGAACAGAGTTATAAAGTTTTAGGTGGTGACTTCAATTACACCCGTTTTGATGCGCTTTTTGTTCACAACTTTAAAACTGTTTTAGGAACAACTGGCGTAAGGTTATATGGTGGATTGGTTTTGGGAGAAGCTCCGATCTGGAAAAATTTCACCATGAATGGTCTTGCCTCTCCGAGCAGAGATATCAATTTTAACCTTACTTCATATCTGGGCTTTGCCACATTGGAAGGTGGAAAATATTACAACGATAAATTTATTGCCTATTACTTTACCCATAAACTTCCGTTTTATTTAAAAAGTATCGGACAAAATGTTTCCAGTTTCGACTTTGTATTAAGAGGAACTATCGGAGATATGAAACATCCTGAATATCATGATTTCAGATTCAAAAAGCTGGACCATTTGTATCAGGAAGTAGGTTTGGAATGGAATAACTTCCTTTCGAGTTATTTTAATTTAGGAGTATTTTATAGAGTTGGATATTATACAACTTCCAATTTTAAGCAAAATTTTGCGGTACAGTTTAAATTAAAGCTATTGGAATTTTAATAATTAAGACATGAAAAAAATAGAAATAAAAGCAGACGATTTTTTTGAGTTATTACGATTAAAAGACGTTTCTATGTGGGAGATATTCTTACAAATGATCGATGGAGAAGAAAAAGAAATCATTTTTATCGACCGTGAAGAAAAGGTCTTATTTAACTATATTCTACCTGCAGAAAAAGAGAAACTGGAAGAGGACAGAAAAGAATTTTCGAAGCAGTTTTCTGAGAAATTATCCAATCTGAATTAACATTAAAAGTTATGAATAAGAACTATCTTCTTTCACTGTTGGGTTTATTTATCATCAGTTTCACAAACGGCCAGAATTACAAAAAACCTTTGGTATCAGCTATTAAAGAGTCGGATATTAAAAAAGATATGTACGAAATGGCTGCTGACCAATTTTGGGGACGTGAGGCAGGAACTTTAAATGAGCTTAAAGTTTCGATGTGGCTTGCTGACAAAGCTAAAGAGGCAGGAATGGCTCCTGCGGGTGACAATGGAACTTTTTTCCAGTATTTTGATATGTACAGACATCAGGTCATTCCTCAAAGTACTGTAAAAATAGGTAACACGACTTTAAAATTATGGAAAGATTTCCTCGTTGCTGAGCCCGTAAATGCTAATTTGGATACTGATATTGTATATGCCGGAAATACAGAACCTGAAGATTTATCAAAACTCGATCTTAAGGGTAAAGTTCTTGCTGTAAATGCATCTGATAAAAATATTGAAAAGGAAATGACCCTTTTTGTAAGAAGGTATCCCGGATTTGTAAGAACAAAATATTATAACACAGCACTGAGCCTTGGTGCTAAAGCCATTATCTTCATCACTGATGATACTTCGGAAAAAAGTTGGGTAGAAATTCTTCCTCAAATGACGAGAGGTTCCTACGGAGTTGAGGGGTTGAGAGAAACCATCACTAATAATATTCCTGTTCTATGGATCAAAAGAGAAAATGCAAACTGGGTGAAAAACAACCCTAAGATCTCCATAAACCTGATCACTGAAACTTATAAATACCCTTCCGTTAATGTAATCGGGAAAATTGAAGGAACAGATCCTAAATTGAAAAATGAATATGTTTTAATGAGTGGACATCAGGATCATGATGGAATCAGGCATCCTGTAAAAAACGACTCCATTTACAATGGCGCCGATGATAATGCCAGCACGTGTGTCGCTATATTAGCTATGGCAAGGGCTTATAAAAAACAACCTGGTAAGAGAAGTATTCTTTTTGTTTTCCATGGTGCCGAAGAAAGAGGTTTGCTGGGATCGAGATGGCATGCATCGCATCTTGTTGTTCCAAAAGAGCAGATTGTTGCTGTATTAAATGGTGATATGATCGGAAGAAACAGCCTTGAAGAAGCTGCTTTATTAGGCGGAAATGCTCCACACAAAAACTCTGAAGAATTGGTAAAAATGGCTGAAGATGCCAATAATGAAAGCACAAAATTCAGATATCTTAAAGACTGGGACTCTCCCAGCCATGCGGAATATTTCTATTTTAGGAGTGATCATCTTCCGTATGCTAAAGTTGGAATTCCGGCTATATTCTTTACGAGTGTTTTACATGATCAGTATCACACACCACAGGATGAATCGGAAAATATTAATTACAAAAAACTATATAAAATGACGGAATGGATGTACAGAACTTCTTGGAAAGTTGCCAATGAAACTGAACGCCCTAAGCTTATCCCGAATTTTACACTGGAAAGATAAAATACTGGCTTGAAAATAGAGCTTGAAAACTTTGCGCTGGATTTTTTTCAACGCAAAGTTTTTTTTATAACACCTTTTAAAATTCAAGCAATCATAAAAATCAAAGATTTTAAAAAAAATTAGGTATACTTCTTATGCAGCATTCTGGTACTTAAAATAACTCAAGTGTTTAAAAACTTTTGTGACTTTTGTGGTTTTATTTTTAACTATAGATCATTCAGATTTCGTCATTGCGAGCTAAAGGCGAAGCAATCCCTTACAATAACGGCTTCAATTTGTGAGAGATTGCTTCGTCGCTTCACTCCTCGCAATGACGACACTAAAATTCTGGCGCCTTTAAAAAAACTTTTGCACCTTTGCGATTAACCAAATCTTTTATCAGTAATTTCCATGCAAGAACACCTCCAGTGTTTTCTTTGCTTCCGCAACATCATGTACCCTGAGGATTTTAGCTCCCTGTTTTAAAACTTTTAAATGTAGTTTTTGTGTTTCTTCATTGATATCCAAAGGAGATTTTCCAAGTGGTTTATAAATAAAAGACTTTCTTGAAATACCAATTAACAGAGGGAATTTTCCAAATCCAAGAAATTCTACTTCATCAAGCATTTTCATTTGATCTGCTACCGTTTTCCCAAAACCAAAACCTGGATCCAAAAGAATATCTTTTACCCCTTTTTGTAGAAGTTCATTTGTCTTTTCACTAAAATATCTATTGACTTCCAATGTAATATCCTCAAATTTCTTTTTGTCATGCATTGTTTCATAAGAAGGATTTACGTGCATTAGTAGATAAGGAAGTTGAGTTTCTGCTACGGTGTCGAACATCCTCCCATCAAACTGACCTCCTGAAATATCGTTGATCAAATCAATTCCTTCATTAAAGCCAAATTTTACGGTTTCAGAATAAAATGTGTCCAGTGAGATCAATGCTTCCGGAAATTCTTTTTTGATCTTAGAAATCAGGTTTCCTAATCTTTTAATCTCCTCATCACTACTAAGAAACTCTGCATTTGGACGAGTCGACTGAGGACCTATATCAATTAATTCTGCACCATCTTTTAGCAATTTCTCAGCATGTTCTAAAGCCGATTTTTCATTATTAAATTTCCCGCCATCAGAAAAAGAATCTGGAGTAAGATTTAAAATCCCCATAATCTTAGGGCTCGTTAAATCTATAAGTTTACCGTTACAGTTGATGGAGTGATTGTTCATAAATGATAATTGATACGTTATAGTTGATATGATGTCTGATTATCAGTTGTATTTTGTTAAAATTTCATATTTTAAACATTAATAATCACACACTATTTTATGTTGTACAAAAGTAAAAACTAAAACCTAATTCCTGCAACCTAATACCTAATTTTGTATATTTGGGCTATTAAGAGAATTTATGTTAAAAACTTCAGTACAGTTCGGGAAAATTATCAGTCAGTGTCGCGATCTTTTCAGTAAAAAACTACAGGATTACGGTGCAGCATGGAGGGTCTTAAGACCAAGTTCAATTACGGATCAGATTTATATTAAAGTCAATAGGATCCGTACCCTGCAGATGACTGATAAAAAAATGATAGAGGAAAGTGAAGAAGATGAATTTATCGCGATCGTGAACTACTCCATTATCGGACTTATTCAGCTTGAAAAAGGTCTTTCTAATGATTTCAACGAAAACAATGAAGAAATTCTAAGTCTTTATGATAAATATTCATCTGAGTCTCAGGCATTAATGGAAAGAAAAAACCATGACTATGGTGAAGCATGGAGAGATATGAGAATTTCTTCAATTACGGATCTGATTTATCAAAAGGTTTTAAGAACTAAACAGATTGAAGACAATCAAGGAAAAACGATTGTTTCTGAAGGCTTGGATGCGAACTATTTTGACATGTTGAATTATGCTGTTTTCTGCCTTATAAAATTCTCTGAAAAAGAAAACAATTTCGAACCTAAAACTATTTAAAATGATCAAAGGTGTACTTCGTTTTATTATTGCTGTTATTTTCATCCTTTCAGGTTTTGTAAAAGCAGTGGATCTGGTAGGTTTTTCCTTTAAAATGGAAGAATACTTTTCACCCTCTGTTTTCAATATGCCTTTTCTGGAAAAGTTTGCTTTACTCTTTTCTATCATTGTGGTCGTCCTGGAGCTTTTCCTTGGATTTATGCTTTTAATAAAATTAAAACTCAAGTTCACTTTATCAGCATTAATTGTACTTTGTATATTCTTTGGGTTCCTTACATTCTATTCAGCCTACTTTAATGTAGTAACAGATTGCGGATGTTTTGGGGATGCTATAAAATTTACTCCTTGGCAGAGCTTTGTTAAGGACGTTGTACTTCTGGTAGGACTTATTATTCTGTTTGTTTTATACAGAAAAGAGTTCGTTAAAAAAGATGAATATAGCAATACTGTAAAAAAATCTCCTGCAAAATATAAATACTATATTTTAGGCGCTTTCGCTCTTGTTATGATCTATATTATGGCACAAGGACTTATGCATGAGCCTACGATCGATTTCCGGGATTATAAAATAGATACAGATCTCAAGAGTGAAAAAGAAAAAATCAATAAAAACCCTTCTGAATACAAAACGTTCTACTCTCTTAAAAACCAAAAGACGGGAGAAGTTTTAAAGGTAAATCAGGATGATTACATTAAAGAAACAAAATATTGGGCTGAAGGTTCGCCGTGGAAAATTGAGGAAGGAAAGAACGAATCTATTCTTGTAAAAGAAGGTTATAAATCTGAAATTGTTAAATTTAAAATTGAAGACCCGACAGGACTTGAGGTTACGGATGAAATTATTAAAGCTCCTAAAGCAATTTTAGTATTCTCTTATCATCCAAAAGAAGTTTCTTCGGAATTACTTCAAAAAATTGAAGCCAAAGTGAACGCTCAAAAAGGCGCATTAATTTATGGTGTTTCAACAGAGCCCAGTACATTCAAAACAATTAAGAATGTAATGATGGATGGAACAGCCATCAAAACGATTGCCAGAAGTAATCCATTCGTATTGATATTAGAAAACGGAAAAATTGTAGACAAACAGCCTGCAAAAGATTATATTAAATAAATAATATGATGAATAATGAAATACATGAAGTGTTCATCACCAACATTCAACTTTAAACACTAAACTTTAACTCAACAAATGCAAAAATCAAATAAATCAATCGCCGGATACCACCTGTTAATGATTCTATCTTCTGTAGACGGAGAATTTGCTCCTGAAGAAGGAATGCTTGTTCAACAATATTTAGCTGATGAATTTCCATTTAAAATGAATTTAGACAATGAATTGGAAACGATTGCTCTACTTCAACCTGAAGAATGGAAAGATCATTTCGAATTCCACGCACGTTGTTTTCATGATGATTCTACGGAAGAGGAGCGCGTAAAATTTGCGAAATTTGCCAAAACACTTATAAAAGCTGACAACAAAGTAACCGACGAAGAGCATACTTTCTATAAGCTTTTAAAGAATATGTGGCATTTAAGCTAAGCACCAAGACACACAAAAAAAACAAAATATTAACATGAAAAAATTTTATCTAGGATTATTAATCATGAGTGCTTCCACAATTCAATCTCAAAAATTTCCTGACCTTAAAGCTCCTATTGCCGAAAAAAAGGAACATATTAGGACTATACATGGTGATAAAGTAAATGATCCGTATTACTGGATGATCGACTATTTCAAGAAAGGAAAAGATTCAACGAAAGTTGTTGATTATTTAAAGGCAGAAAATTCCTATTGGGAGGGGATGATGAAAGATACAGAACCTTTCAGGGATAAGCTTTTTCAGGAAATGAAATCTAGGATCAAAGAAAAAGATGAGTCTGTTCCCTCTTTCAAAAACGGATATTATTACTATACCCGTACTGAAGAAGGAAAACAGTATTTCAAATATTGCCGAAAGAAAGGAAATCTAAAAGCCTCTGAGGAAGTTCTACTGGATGTAGATCAGCTAGCAGAAGGTCATCCTTATTATTCTGCTTCAGGTTTTAGTATAAGCCCGGACAACACTAAATTAGTTTACGGTGTAGATGATGTTTCAAGAAGACAGTATAAATTGTTTTTAAAGGACCTTTCAACAGGAAAAACTGTAGATCTTGGCATTAAAAATACCGAAGGTGATGCCGTATGGGCTAATGACAATAAGACCATTTACTATACTGAAAACAATCCGGTAACCTTATTATCTGAAAAGATTAAAAGACATACATTGGGGACGGATCCAGGCAAGGACGTCGTGGTTTATGAAGAAAAAGACAAATCCAATTATATCGGAGTAGGAAAATCAAAGAATGAAAAATTCATTATGATCTACTCTGCAGCAACCACTTCATCTGAGACAAGATACCTGAACGCTGATGATCCTAATGGAACATTTAAAGTTTTTCAGCCAAGAATAAAGGATGTATTGTATGATGTAACTCCTCTAGAAGATAAATTCCTGATCACAACGAATAAAGATGCTTTAAACTTTAAAGTCGTAGAAACACCTTTAGACAAAACAGGTGTTGAAAACTGGAAAGATTTCATCCCACACAGAAAAGATGTACTGATGCAGGGAATCAGTGAATTCAAAAACTATCTGGTTTTCAGCGAAAGACAGAATGGACTTTCCCAACTGGTGATCCATGACCGAAAAACCGGTAAAAAGGAGTTTGTGAAATTTGATGAGCCTACTTATACAGTATCTCCTTCAGGAAATCCAGAATATAATACAGACAATTTCCGTTTCGGATATACCTCTATGATCACACCCAATTCTCAATTTGAGCAGGATCTTAAAACCGGAAAAAGAACATTACTGAAACAACAGGAAGTTCTGGGAGGTTATAATAAAGAAAATTATGTAACTGAAAGACTTTTCGCTACAGCAAAAGACGGCACTAAGATCCCTCTTTCCATTGTTTACAAAAAAGGATTTAAGAAAGACGGAAACAGTCCTTTATTGCTTTATGCTTATGGCTCTTATGGAAACTCTTCGAATGCATCATTCAGCAGCCCCAGACTAAGTCTTTTAGACAGAGGTTTCGTTTATGTGATGGCACACATCCGTGGAGGTCAGGAAATGGGCAGACAATGGTATGAAGACGGTAAAATGATGAAAAAGAAAAATACTTTTACTGATTTCATTGATGCCGGAGAATATTTAGTTAAAGAAAAATACACTTCTCCAAAACATATGTATGCTCAAGGAGGAAGTGCAGGAGGTTTGCTAATGGGAGCTATCGCTAATATGAGTCCGAATTTATGGAATGGCGTCATTGCTCATGTTCCGTTTGTAGATGTAGTGAACACAATGCTTGACGAAAGCATACCATTGACAACCAATGAATATGATGAATGGGGAAATCCTAACAATAAGGAAGCCTATTTCTACATGAAATCTTATTCTCCATATGAAAATGTAGAAAAGAAAAATTACCCTAATCTTTTGGTAACAACCGGTTTGCATGATTCTCAGGTACAATATTTTGAGCCTGCAAAATGGGTAGCTAAATTAAGGGATATGAAAACCGATAAAAATATACTGTTCTTAAAAACAGATATGGCTTATGGTCATGGTGGTGCATCAGGAAGGTTTGATTACCTGAAGGATACTGCTCTGGTCTATGCTTTTATGTTTAAACTAGAAGGAATTAACAAATAATTTATGAAAGAATTAATTACCTTATCTCTACTTTTAGTGGGAATAGGGATAACAGCCCAACAAAAGGATTTTGATCCTAACATGATAGGATGCTATAAAGGTTCTGAGAGCAATCAACAAGTAGAAGGTTTTTCAAAATATTGGGTTTCATGCAGACTTGAAAAAGGAAAAAGTATACTTATGTTTGTTGCCATTGACAAAGATGGCAATGTAACTCAGGAGACCGAAAATGGGAGCTGGTGGACTAAAGATGGTAAATATTATGAGCTTCATAAATATGACAATGTCACTGATGTATATAATTATAAGGTACTGGATAATGGTGACGTCAACTTTCAATCAATCGAATTAATGGGTAAAAAAGATACTACTTATACATTCACTGATACTAAAATAGAAGAAGATTAAAATAAGAATAATTATGAGAAGAAAAATAGTTGCAGGAAACTGGAAAATGAACAAAAATGTAATTGATGCTCAGCAATTAATGATCCAATTACTAAGCTATAAAAACACTAATACGACCAATTGTGAGATTTGGATTGCACCACCATCTTTGTATCTTATGATGGCAAAGGACATCTATGAAAAGGATGAAATAGGTGTTTTCTCCCAGGATATGAGTGAATATGAAAGTGGCGCTTACACGGGAGAACTCTCTGCGGATATGTTGGAATCTATTGATGTAACCGGTTCTTTGATCGGACATTCTGAAAGAAGACAATACCATGGGGAAACTGATTCACACTGTAACAGAAAAGTAAAATTAGCACTAGATAAAGGTTTAATCCCTGTATACTGCAACGGAGAAACTCTTGAGCAAAGAAAAGCAGGACAACATTTTGAAGTGGTTAAAAACCAGACTGAAGTTGCTTTGTTTACACTTTCTGCTGAAGAAATCAAAAAAGTAGTCATCGCTTACGAACCTGTTTGGGCAATTGGAACAGGAGAAACAGCAAGCCCTGAACAGGCTCAGGAGATCCACGCCCATATCAGAAGTATTATTGCAGCAAAATATGGACAGGAAGTAGCTGATGAAGTTTCTATCCTTTACGGAGGTTCTGTAAAACCTGATAATGCAAAAGAGATCTTCTCTCAACCGGATATTGATGGTGGATTAATTGGTGGAGCCGCTTTAAAGCTAGAAGATTTCTCTAAAATTATTGAGGCTTTTAACTAGTATTAGATATTAGGTAAGATTATATGTCCTGAATAAAGCCATTGGAATATATAATTAAAAAAGGGCTAAAGCCCACTCTTATTGAAAAATATCACAGAAATAAAAAGCGGCGGAATTTCATTCCGCCGCTTTTCTTTTTTAAAAAATCTAATTATTGAATATCGACAACATACATCGTTCCTTTATCTACTTTTCCTGTTTTTGGTAGAATCTTAGCTTTTGGATTTCCGTTTCCATCATCGGTAACACCGAAATCATCATCATTGAAAACAGCAAGCTTGTTTCCTCCCAAATAAACTATTCCCTCAAATTTATCATGTTCATAACCTATTTTTGTAACCAGGTCTACCGCCAGTGCTTTAGAAACAGGTTGCAATCCAGCAGATGCAATCTCAGCCCACGTTGACTGTTCTAGAGCTTTTCCATTAATTTTCAATCCATCAACAGCTGCAAGATCAGGTCCGTTAACATCTGATGCACCTGTCAGATTAATCTTGTATACTTTTTTCAACCCGCCCTGTGATCCAAATTTTCCATCTCTTTCGATGACTAGAAACTCAGTATTGCTAATTGCTGTAATGTCGCATACAGAATCAGAAGCTCCGCCATCCTGTTTGTATAAGTATTGTTTTGTCTGTCCCGTTGCAAGATCAAACGTTACGATTCTCGTTAAAGTAGTATTGGTCGCTAAAACTTTTGTAGGAACATACATCGTTGACTGCATAGTGCCCACCAACATTTTTCCGTCTGGTGTCATACACATGCCTTCCATCCCTCTGTTGGGTCTTCTTTTTGCAAATACGGCAGGCAGTTTTCTGTTTCCTGTATTCACTCCGATCGGGCTGATTCGCTCCATTTCAACACCATCTGCATTGTAATGCACAATGTGAGGACCATATTCATCAGAAACCCAGAATGTACCATCAGGCGCAGCCACAATACTTTCACTGTCTAATCCATAATTATCCGTCCCTAAAACATTACCATTAACACCATAAGCAATTTCACCTGTACTTCCCATTCCCTGAGGATTTGGAAGCCCGGTGATAGGCTGCCCGGAAGGATTCTTAAGTTTGATGTATTTAATAACCTCAATATTTCCTTCAGCATTGATCTTAAAATGCATTATTGTTGGTGTAAAGTTGGGAATCAGAAATTTTATCCCATCCAAATAGGCTGTATTGGGACCACGATCCGTAATCACATAAAATTCTCCTTTTCTGGTTGGGTGGGCTGTGGCACCAGAACCAAAACCGCCGTTAATAACCGCTACTCCATTTACCGTAGCTACTGTGGTAAAAGGAAATTCCTGAGGTAGTTTAGAATAATTGATATCCTGATTGCTTACAATATCGTCACTATCATTGCAAGACCATAAAGCACCAAGGATAAGAGATGAAAGAAGAAGTTTTTTCATGTTTACTTTTTATGGTTGCGAATGTAAACAGCAAGTGTAAACTTATCTTGAATTGAATGATAATTGTATTTTAAATATTGCTTAATTTCCTTGTCTTGAAATCAAAGATTTTTTAGAAACTTATGTATATACTTCTTATGCAGTATTCTGCAGTGAAAATAGAAGATTCTAAAAACTTTTGTGGCTTTGGTGGTTTGAGTAGAATAATGTTCTCGATATATTTTTCTCCTGAACTACGTTCGCAGGATTACATCCTGTATTACGAAAAACACTCGAACTGACGGTAAATCGAATATCTCTCAGTAAATTGAAACCCTAAAAAAGAAAAGCGCACCTATTGGCACGCTTTCATTAGTATTTTAAAGAAAATTATTTCTTCTCTTTAGATCTTTGTAAAACCTCATCTACCATTCCGAAGTTTTTAGCTTCTTCAGAAGTCATCCAGTAATCTCTGTCAGAAGATTTTTCAACCCACTCATACGTTTGTCCTGAATGTTCGGCAATGATGTCATAAAGCTCTTGCTTTAATTTCAACATTTCTCTTAAGTTGATCTCCATATCAGAAGCAACACCTTGTGCGCCACCTGAAGGCTGGTGGATCATTACTCTTGAGTGTTTAAGAGCAGAACGCTTTCCTTTTTCTCCTGCAACCAATAATACAGCTCCCATTGAAGCAGCAATACCTGTACAGATCGTTGCTACATCAGGTTTAATGATCTGCATGGTATCATAAATACCTAAACCGGCATATACACTACCACCAGGAGAGTTGATGTAGATCTGAATGTCTTTTGAAGGATCAGCGCTTTCTAAGAATAAAAGCTGTGCTGTTACGATGTTAGCCACCTGATCATCAATTCCAGTTCCCAGGAAAATAATTCTGTCCATCATCAAACGAGAGAAAACGTCCATCTGAGCAACGTTTAATCTTCTCTCTTCCATAATATAAGGTGTAAGATTTGTTGGACCATACATTCCCATATACTGATCGGTAACCAAACCGCTGTTTCCTAAATGCTTTACAGAGAAATCTCTGAATTCTTTTTTAATGTCCATATTTCTATTGGTATTATTTTAAATTTTTCTAAAGTTTAAATTACAACTTTTATTCCTAAAATTTTATAGGACTTTTTGTCAGGAATACCTCATCTATCCATCTACAGTTTGTCTGAATATTACTTCTTTCGGTCTCTATAAATACCTTTAATAGGTGAATACTCGATCATATCGCTGAGTTTCATTGAAGCCTGTTTCAGTAAGGTGATCTTTTTAATCAACTCAAAATATTTCTCTTCATCAGTGCCACTATGCTGATCAAGTTCCTTTGCTGTTTCTTTGATCAGATAATCGATATATCTGTATTTATGTAATAACACGTCTCCTTTGATCTGCTCTGCCACTTTATCACCATAATTGGGTGGAAAAATATTTCTGGAGGCCCAATCTTCAAGCTCATCTAAAGGAATCAATGCATCTACAACCTTAGCCGTAATTTCTTCGTTCATAAAAGTTACAAAAAAGTTTCCGCTTCTAAGCTCATCCTGCTGAATCCCCTCTCTTACCTGATTAATGATGATTTCATTTCCCTTCACTAAAAACTCATATTGTTCTTCCTCAAAATGATGAAGAATCTCTTCAATCACTGTAATCTGGTACTCCTGATCCTTGTCATCAGTTCGTTTTAAAACAATATCGCCAAACATCAGCATATGATCAACAAGTTTACTTTCCATAAACAGGACATCATATAAAAAGGGATCACCTTTGTCTTCATCAAGAGGCACAAGATCCATCTTTATGGGAGTATGTTCCTTCTGTTGCTGAACGTGCTGGGTTTGATTCTGAGTGATCTGACGCTGAACATCCAGCTCATTAAATAAACTCTGTTCAGAAAGTCCGAACTTATTGGAAACCTCTTTTAAATAAACTTCTCTTTTAAGAGCATTCTGAACAAATCCTACTGATTTTACAATATTCCTGATTGCTTCAGCCTTTTTAATGGGATCGTTTCCTGCTTCTTTTAAAAGTATTTCAGCTTTAAAATCAATAAAATCCATCGCTTCATTCTCGATGAACTTTTCCACATAATCCTGCGGATGCTTTCTGGCAAAAGAATCGGGGTCATCCCCTTCCGGGAATAACAACACACGAATATTCATTCCTTCCGTAAGCAACATATCGATGCTTCGGAAACTGGCTTTAATCCCTGCGTTATCTCCGTCGAAAAGGATGGTTACATTTTCTGTAAGCCTTTTGATCAGTTTGATCTGTTCCGTCGTCAAAGAAGTTCCTGAGCTCGCCACGACATTTTCAATCCCCGACATATGAAGTGAGATCACGTCCATATATCCTTCTACCAGAAGACAGATATTTTTTCTGGAAATCGCCTGTTTACTTTGATTTAAACCATAAAGAACATTTGATTTGTGATAGATCTCGGTTTCCGGAGAGTTGAGGTACTTGGCTGTTTTAACATTATTCTTAAGAATTCTTGCTCCAAAACCCAGTACCCGGCCTGAAAAACTATGAATAGGAAAAATTACTCTTTCACGAAAGCGGTCAATACCATTCGGAGCATTTTCAGGGAAAATTGAAAGTCCTGATTTCTCTAAAATATCTTTAGCATATCCTTTTTCTAAAGCATACGCTGTAAAAGCATTTTTCTGTTCCGGAGAATATCCAAGCTGGAATTTCTTGATGATATCATCCTTTAGCTCACGCTCTTTAAAATAGGCAAAACCAATTGATTTACCTTCTTCAGCTTCCCAAAGAAAATTCTGAAAATAATCATTCGCAACTTCATGAATTTTATACAGCAGGTCTCTTTCAGACTGTGCATTTTTAGCTTCTTCAGAAAACTCCCGCTGATCTTCTTCAATTTCAATTCCATATTTCTTTGCTGCATGGCGAAGTGCTTCAGGATAGGTAAAGTTTTCGATTTCCATAAGGAAAGAAATCGCAGTTCCTCCTTTTCCGGTTGAGAAATCTTTCCAGATCTGCTTACTGGGAGAAACGACAAAACTGGGAGATTTTTCTTCATGAAAGGGACTGAGCCCCTTGTAATTCGACCCTGCCCTCTTCAACTGCACATATTCTCCTACAATCTCTTCTACCCTGATCGTGGAAAATATCTTATCTATGGTCTGTTTGGAAATCATGATGTAAAAATAAGGAAATTTAAGTAGATGTTAGGTATCAGAAGTTAGATGTTAGACTTAGTTTAATCGAAATTCAATCTTTAAACCCTGTCATTAACTTTCCATTATTATCTACTGCTTTCAAACCTTAAAACGCTGTCATTCTATCACATCTAAACAATCCAAAAATTCCTATTTTTGCAACAAATTACTTTCATGGAATTTCATATAAAAAGTCTCGAAGACTGGCAGGGCATTGTCGAGAAGATCGTCCCTCAGTTGCAGCATAACATCTTTCTTTTAAAAGGAAATCTGGGAGCCGGAAAAACAACGTTCACTCAGTTTTTGCTTAAAAACCTGGGAAGTGAGGATGAGGTTAACTCCCCTACTTACTCTATCGTTAATGAATACAATACACCGAAAGGTAAGGTATATCACTTCGATCTTTACCGGTTAAAAAATATTGAAGAGGTTTACGATATTGGTATTGAAGAATATCTTGACAATGCTTTTTTATGTATTATAGAATGGCCTGAAGTGTATGAAGAAGAGCTGTATGGTTTAAAATATCATAGTATGAGCATTCTGAATACCGGAGAAAACAGAGAAATTACATTCGAGTAAATATTATGTATCTTTGCTTACTAAATTTCATTGTAAAACAATTATCTGTAAGACATAATTAATGTAAAGAATGAGTACTACAAATATTTTCACTCCTTTTACTGAAGAAGAATTAATGCCGAAAGAGGAAAAATTGGAAGTTATAAAAAAGGGCAAACAATTTAGCATTGGTATTCCTAAAGAAACGTGTCTTCACGAAAGAAGAACCTGTATAACACCAGATGCAGTACAGGTATTGGTAGATCACGGTCATGAGATCATCATTGAGGCCGGAGCCGGAGAAGGTTCTTTTTTTACAGATTTACAGTATTCTGAATCAGGGGCAAAGATCACTACGGATCCTAAAGAAGCTTTCGGACAGGATTTAATTTTAAAAATCAATCCACCTACAGAGGAGGAAATTGATTTTATGAAGCCTAATACCTATCTGGTTTCTGCTCTTCAGATTAATTTAAGAGAAAAAGAATATTTCTTAAAACTGGCTGAGAAAAAAATCAATGCTATAGCTTTCGAGTTTATCATTGATGAATATAAACAGCTTGCTTTGGTACGATTGGTAGGTGAAATTGCCGGAACTGTTTCTATATTATATGCTTCAGAATTACTGGCATTGTCCAATGGATTAATGTTAGGTGGAATTACTGGGGTGCGACCTTCAGAGGTTCTTATTCTTGGTGCAGGAATCGTAGGTGAATTTGCTACAAAAGCTGCCATCGGACTTGGAGCAAGTGTAAGGGTTTTTGACAACTCACTTTCAAAATTACGAAGACTTCACACGATAGTTGACAGCAGAGTTCCGACCTCTATTATCGATCCTAAAGAACTTGGTAAAGCATTAAGACGTGCCGATGTAGTGATCGGAGCGCTTCCAAGATTAAATATGCAGCCTATCGTTACCGAAGATATGGTGATGAAAATGAAAAAAGGGAGTGTGATCATTGATATTACGATTGATAATGGTAAAGTAATCGAAACATCAGAGCTTACTACTATGGAAGAGCCTTATATTATCAAACATGGTGTTATCCATTGCGGACTTCCTAACCTGACTTCAAAAATGCCCAGAACAACGACAAAGGCTATTTCTAATTTCTTCCTGTCTTATATTTTAAATTACGACGAAGAAGGTGGTTTCGAAAACATGCTGATCCGCAAAAATGAAATGAAGCAGAGTCTTTATATGTATAAAGGAAGACACACCAAAAAAATTATCTGCGACCGTTTCGGACTTACTTATCATGATATCAATCTTTTAATTTTCTAATGAAAAAACTGAAGTTCTATTTAGTAGGCCTTATTCCGGGGCTTATCATTGTATTTTTTATTTTAAACAAGAAAGGCGCAAGCTGTACAGGTTATCTACCCAACAGCCGTGTGATCGCTGAATCACTTTCAAAGGATTTTAAGTATTCTGAAAGTTTCACCACTGAAATGAAAACCTATAAGATTGATGAAAAGTTTTTAAAAGACAGCATCATCACTAAAGGAAAGGTGGATTTTGATAGAAGCCACGCTCAGAAGAAACCTTGTCCGAGCTATATTTTGGTTTATCCTGAAACGAATCCTACCTACGAAATAGAGTACGAAAAATGTGAGGAAACCCTTATGTTGAACGGCCTGAAAAAATTGAAATAAACATTTATATTCAAAGAAAACGGTAATGGACGGCAACTACTATATGATTCATGATTATCTGATATTCATTGGAGTTTTTGCCATTTTCTTTTTTCTTACGGTAAGCATTTATCTGTTTGGTCAGAATAAAAAATACAAACAGCGGAATACCAAACTTTCTGAAACCAATAAATTAATCGAACAACGGTTAAATGAGGTCCAGCTGGAACATATCGGCACCAAGCTTAATCCGCACCTGTTTAAAAACATCCTTAATTCAGTTCAGTCACATGCTTATCAGACCTACATGTCTCTGGACAAGTTGGCGAACGTCCTGGATTATATTTTATATGAAAGCAACAACAAATTTGTAAGCCCGAAGGAAGAGCTCACTTTTGCATTAAGCCTTATTGAAATCAATAAGATCAAAATCAACCCTCTTTTTGACTTTAGAATTAAATCTAAAATCGATAAATCGGATCGTATTTTTGAGGAGAAGGTTTTTGCCCCGCTCATTTCTGTTGATCTTATTGAAAACGCTTTTAAACACACCGATTTCTTAGCTCAGGATTCATTTATATCCATTCAATTGGAGCTTCAAGATGGTATCTATACAATGAAGGTAAGCAATAAAGCTTCCCTGAAAACGGTTTTAGAAAAAGAAAAAAGCGGTTTTGGAAGTCAGTCTTTAGATCAGAGATTGAAAATGATTTACAATACCCACTATCAGCTTCATAAAAGTTCAAAAAACGGTATCTTCACCGCAGAATTACAAATCAATTTAGGAGAATTCTATGATAAAATGCGTTATTCTTGATGATGAATTGCTGGCAATAAGTTATTTAAAACTTCTATGCGAACAGATCGATAATGTAGAGGTCGTAAAGGCGTTCAACGACCCTAAGATCTTTCTCAGTGAAATCAACTCCATCGATTGCAATGTTTGCATCTTAGATATTGAAATGCCTGGAATGACAGGTCTTCAGGTAGCGGAACTCATCTCTGATTCAAAAAAAATCATTTTTACCACTGCTTATAAGGAATATGCTGCTGAAGCCTTTGACCTTAATGTGGTGGACTATGTACGGAAACCGATCAAAAAAGAAAGGCTGATACAGGCTTTTGAAAAAGCAAAAGAACTGGTTGCCTCTCCACAGAAAAAAGACTTTATCGAATGGAATACCAATATTGGGAAAACCATTATTTTCACGGAACAGATCGCTTATATCAAAACGTCCGAGATTGACAGCCGCGATAAGGATATTGTCCTCAATGACGGTACGAATATCGTTTTGAAAAACCTTAATTTCAAAAATCTCCTGGAAATGCTTCCCCCTAAAGGTTTTGCCCAGGTTAACAAAAAAGAGATCATTGCACTGTCTGCCATAAAAGTATTTTCAACCAACGAAATTATTACAACGATGCAAACAGAAGACGATAATTTCCTTAAGCTACAAATTGGAGATACCTACAAAAATTCTTTAATGGAAATGTTTGGAAAGTAGATCTTTCAAAGAATTTGGTTTTCACTGCAGAATTCAGCCGTTTCATTACAAGTCCCTATTTAAAACGTTTTGTCGATGTATTTTTGCATCTGATTAAATGATTTGATAATGAAAAGACTTCTTTATGCATGTGGAATTCTCATATCCGGCTTTTGCTTTTCTCAGGAATCTGCTCCTAAAGTTAAAGCAGCATTTTTTGACGGAGTGGCAGTAGCAGGATATGTAGATCATGGGGCATTCATCAACTTTACAGGGCCTAATATCAATGTTACCTGGCGCAACACAAAATTTATCCTGGGAATGCTTCCATCCCTGAGAATAAAAGAAGACAAGTCAGAAGGCACAAAAAACAATTTGATCACTCCCAATCTTGGAGCAGGTCTTACCTTTGTCTATAAAAAAATAGCCCTTCAGATTCCTGTGTATTATAACACCAAGACCTCCACACAAAATGGAAGCTGGAAAGTGGGCATGGGCTTAGGATATTCTTTAAAATAGATTTTTCATTACATTATTTATGGCATTTATTACATTTTGCGAAAAAAAATATCTACTATCCATATATTCTTTAGAAATTTACACTAAAATAACGGTACTATGAATTGGGGGAAATACAGAAATATAATTTTTTATGCAACCACGATTGCTGTTTTCTCTTGCCTGATGTACTACTTCATTATTGAAGGACAGACATTGGAGGTAAAAGAAAACCTTGTTGTAAAAACCAATACAGGATCTACCTGGGATAACTTTGTAGAAGCCTTTAAAACAAATCTTCATCATCCATTAGCCCTTCTGCTGGCTCAGATCGTTACCATTATCCTGGTAGCCAGATTATTCGGATGGATCTGTATGAAAATAAAACAACCTACCGTAATCGGAGAAATGATTGCAGGTATTGTTTTAGGCCCCTCATTACTGGGAATGTATTTTCCTGATTTTTCAGGTTTCCTTTTCCCAAAAGAATCATTGGGTAACTTACAGTTTTTAAGTCAGATCGGATTGATCCTGTTTATGTATATCGTTGGAATGGAACTTGACCTTAGCGTTCTGAGAAAAAAGGCTCACGATGCTGTTGTGATCAGTCATGCGAGTATCATTATTCCGTTTGCATTGGGTATCGGTCTTTCCTATTATATCTATCAGGAGTTCGCTCCGGATGGTATTCAGTTTACCTCTTTTGCCTTATTCATTGCTATTTCGATGAGTATAACGGCCTTTCCGGTATTGGCAAGGATCGTTCAGGAGAGAAACCTTCAGAAAACAAAACTGGGAACCATCGTTATTACCTGTGCTGCAGCCGATGATATTACCGCATGGTGTATCCTTGCCGCAGTGATCGCAATTGTAAAAGCTGGTTCTTTTGCCAGTTCCATCTATGTGATCTTAATGGCGATCGGATATGTATTTTTCATGATCAAAATCGTAAGACCTTTCCTTAAAAGGATAGGAGATTTACAGGCCGGTAAAAACACCATCAATAAGCCGATGGTTGCCATCTTCTTTTTAACCCTTATCCTTTCTGCCTATGTGACGGAAGTTATTGGAATCCATGCTTTATTCGGAGCATTTATGGCGGGAGCGATCATGCCTGAAAATGCTAAATTCCGTACGATGTTTATCGATAAAGTAGAAGATGTTGCTTTGGTTCTTTTACTGCCTTTATTCTTTGTATTTACGGGACTTCGTACGCAAATAGGATTATTAAACGATGGTCACCTTTGGATGACTGCAGGATTTATTATTCTGATTGCCGTTGCCGGTAAGTTTGCAGGAAGTGCATTGGCTGCTAAATTCCTCGGCATCAACTGGAAGGAAAGTTTAACGATCGGGGCATTAATGAACACCAGAGGATTGATGGAATTAATCGTCCTGAACATTGGATATGACCTTGGGGTATTAGGTCCTGAGATCTTCGCTATGCTAGTCATTATGGCATTATTTACCACTTTTATGACTGGTCCGGCATTGGATTTCATCAATTATGTTTTTAAATCTAAAAAAGATGAAGTAATACCTCAGGAGCATAATGATTCCAAGTATCGTGTTTTACTCTCTTTCGATAATCCTGAATCAGGAAGTACTTTACTGAAGCTTGCCCACGATTTCACCAATAAAATGAATGGTAACAAAAGTATTACCGCAATGAATATCGCTCCGGTGGAAGAAATGCACGCTTATGAGATCAATGAATATGAGAATGAACAGTTTAAAAATGTCATAGAAACCTCCCATGACCTGAAATTGGAAGTAACTACCCTTTTCAAAGCTTCTACAGATATTGAAAATGACCTTACCAGCATCTCCAACAAAGGCAATTATGACCTTCTTCTGATCATGCTTGGGAAATCGATGTACGAAGGAAGTTTATTGGGCAGGTTATTAGGTTTCACAACGAAAATCATTAACCCTGAAAAGTTATTGAATACCGTAAAAGGAAAAGGCTATATTTTCAACAACTCTCCTTTTGACGATTTTACTTTACAGATTTTAGACAAGACCAACATTCCAGTCGGTGTCCTTGTAGAAAAAGATTTCAAAAGCGCTGATAAAGTATTTGTTCCGATCTTCAACCTTAGCGATTTCTATTTATTGGAATATGCTAAAAGACTGATCAACAATAACAATTCACAGATCATTATTCTGGATGTAGCAGGACAGATCCGCAATAATATTGAAGTGAAAGAACTCATCAGAAGCATCGAACAGGTTGCACCCAATCACATCACTTTATATAACGAGAAAAAGATCGAAAAAGAATTTTTAAATTCCCAGGATCTTATGCTCATCAGCAGTAAAAGCTGGAAAGGATTGATTGATACCAAAAGTATCTGGTTATCCGATATTCCTTCAGCTCTTATTATATCTAATCCATAATTTGTTTGATCGTTACCTGTATGAGAATACAGGTATTAAAAGACCAGCCTTTGAAAGCTGGTCTTTTTTGTTTGGTTATGATAGACTGCTTAGTGACGTAGAGGAATTGCTCTAAAACGAGATTGTTTCTTAATATTTATAAATTTGTAGTAAATGT
Source organism: Chryseobacterium sp. FW101-FHT12H09 (assembly GCF_058790395.1). NCBI lineage: Bacteria > Pseudomonadati > Bacteroidota > Flavobacteriia > Flavobacteriales > Weeksellaceae > Chryseobacterium > Chryseobacterium sp. FW101-FHT12H09. The sequence continues at coordinate 620,668 of NZ_JBYTCP010000001.1, forward strand.
TTTTGCGCTCTGAATAAATATAGAGAATCTTTCACTTTTTATATTATAAAGCAATATTTTATATTTCCTATTTGTATAAACTTTGGATATTCTTCCAACGTGCTCTTTCAATAGATATTTTTCTTTATACCCTCTCTTATCCCAGTAATCGCTTAAATAATTTTTCAATTCACCTAACTCAACTTCTGATAATTTCCAATTATCAGATTCATTTCCTTCATTTTTATAAGCAGAATATATGTATATGATTTGCTTATTATCATATTCAAAGAAAAAATTATTATTATTCATTGTCCAATTTATTATCCCTTTGGGTAAAATTATTGAAAAATTAGTTGTATAATATATTTCATTATCTGTGGAAGCATTTACCTTACTTGTATACCTAAACTTATTTTCTTTATTACCATACTCAAATATCATACTGTCGTTATGTATACTGTTCGTTGATATATCTACATATGAAGCACAGGAACTCATTAGTAAAATCAGTAAAAAAAAGATTGAATATTTCATAATTATTTGTTTTTTACGTTGCTTTTTTAATATCCGTAATTGCCTAGAAATTTTCTTTCTTCTTTAATGAGGTTAAAGACTTCTTGAACTGTTACCAACTTTACGTTTTATTATTCCGAGCAATAAATTGAGGAAAATTTTTGAATCGATTTATTTTGCTATAATTAAAACACATTAATATAGTTAACAAAAAATACCACTCCATGATGAAGCAGCATTTGTTTTATGATCAGTTATTTTAATAACAAATTATTTTTCAGATCTCGATTTCTCCAATTCCTGTTTCAGAAATTCAACCTGTTCTTTCAGCATTTTAATATAATCCTGTAGGTTATCCATGATCTGATTGGGAACGTTATAGTAATTGTAATTTATCCCTGCAGCATTATCACTAAAGTTGTCATTATTCTGCACTACGGCAGGAGTTCTTTCTTCCTTAATTTCTTCCACTGGAACTTCTAAAGCTTTAGCCAGTTTTTCCCATTCATCATCATATATTTTCACATCTCCATTTTCCTTTCTGCAGTAATTAGAAACATCTGTTGATAAGATGTTCGACATGTATTCCTGAGTATATCCTCTTTGCTTTCTTAGACTTTTTAGCTTTTCCATAGTGATCTTAAATGTGCTTTGTACAAATATAAAGAAAATTGTGGTTTGTCGTTTTATCTTTCTTTTTCTCCCTACTGAAAGACGAACTTCTATCAATAGCAAAGTCGCCTTGCTATTACCATTTATGAGCCAGATACTATCTCCATTTTTAACTGTTATAAGATTATCAAACCGCGATGCAAAATCTAAAAACGACTTGTTTTTATCCTGAGCATTAAATTTTTTAATCATAACTCTTGATCGTATATTACTGACAATCTCCATCTCTTTACCATATACTTCAGTTGTCTTTACAGTAGAGCAACTGTTAAACTATTTTACCCTAAATAAACACAACATTAAATTATTAACAACTAAAAACTATATAAAATATAAATAAATCAATAATATATCTATTCCTAGTTGTGAATAAATTAAAATAATATATTATTATTAAAATAAATGCTTTTTAATTAAAACAATTTTGTATTTTTGAAATAAGCAAAACACACATTGTTAGATAAAATTACCCGATGAAAATCTATTATAAATACCAAAAATTAGCACCTAAACTATTAGCAGAAATTTTTTGCATCAACTTAGGCATGTATTTTTTTTTATATAAGATAAATGCCTATTGGTACTTTATAGCCAGCACACTTTTGATTTTGTTACTTATTGCATCGTATGTCTATGAGAATAAATACTTAAGTAACCAATACATAGAAATCACGAATGAAGAAATTATCATCAATAACATTTCCAAAAATAAAACCAATATTAAAGATATATTATGGGTAAGCTTTTATGTGGATCAATATATATACCGAACCCCACGTAAAATATTAAGAATTACAAAATCAATGATCAATAAAGAAAACCTTCAAGAGTTTGAAGACTTTTTTAATGAGCTCAATGCGAAATGTTAATCTATCAAAATCACTTGTATTTAAAAAGTGCACTTAAACTCATGAAGAGTTCATCTATACTTTACTTTTTGTAATTAATCATAGAACCTCCCAAACCCAACCTTGTTAAATATTTTATAGAAACTGATACCCTAACACTATTTGATGCCTACTGATAAAGAGCTTAAGAAGGTGTAGTATAGGTGTAAGCCTCATTTTACCACTACTTCAAATGAATTAATACAAATTTATAATTAACTTATTACATTGATATATTATTAATTATGCAACATTAACAGTAAAAAACTAAGTAACCGATGCAAAAACAAACAAGCTGGCAGCTTATGCTGCTTTTATTATTTTTTCTAAGTTTATCCTCATGTATTCATGATGATATGGGAGTAAAATCCGAGTCAAACACTTACACGAACAAAAGCCTCTGGAAAGAAGATGAAAAATACATTAAGAATGTCATGGACATTTATCAAAAAAATGAAGCTAAAATAAAAAAGACAAATGGCACCCCATTTTGGGACTATTCAATGACCATGGATTATTTTGATGAAAGATACCTAATGGCACCTGTGGTAGAAGGCGGAAAAGTAATTTCTGTTCTTAAGGTACCCAGACACGGTAAAAAAGTATATTTTATTTACACGAATTCAAGAGAAGATATTAGTTTTTTTCAAGATTTAATTTCCTCCAATAGAAAAAAAGCAACCAGCAACGGGGTGACCCAAGCAGGAAAGCTTGTATGTCATACTAGAACAGAGTCAATGTGGTACCCTGATAGTGAAAGTAATCCAGATGGCCCTGGTTATTGGGGCTCACACAATATTACTGAATGCGTAAATGAACCTGCGGATTATGAAACGTGTTTGGGAGTAGTGCTTCCGGATGGATCATGTGAAGGTGGCGGCAGTGATGATGGCGGCTATGATTATCCAGGTGGGGGTGAGATACCAGAAGACTTACAGAAAAAACCTTGTGATAAGATACAGGAAATTGGAAAAAACGACAAAACAAAGAATTTGTTTTCAATCCTAAAAGGCAAGACAACAAGCACGTCGGTTGAAAACGGGTATTTACTTACTGATAATGGGGCTGGTATTGAAGAAACAGAAATTCATGGAGATTATTCAAATCCGCAGTTAAATTTCAGTGTTGACGCACCGATTGATGGAATAATCCATTCGCATTATCAGGGCCTTTTGTCAGTATTTTCCGTAGCAGATCTATTTGCACTGGCTAAAGTCTATAAAAAGGGTAAAATTAAAAATGTGGATACATTTGTTTTTGGAGTGGTAACTTCTTCAGGAACACAGTATTTAATGGTTATTGATGACATTACTAAATTTGAGACATTTGCTAATGGGCTATTTACAGGAGATTCTTATAGCAATGATGCACTAACGTCCTATGAAATGATGTTTAATTCTTTCGGCATCAGACCAAACAATACCGTTACAAATAATGAAATTTCTTTTGTTAAGTATCTGGATCACTATAAAACAGGTTTAAAAGTGATGAAGGGTGACTCAACATTTAATAACTGGAGCGTATTACAGCAAAATGACAATGGAACTGTTTCTGCCAAAAATTGTAACTAAAAATTTTAATATCTATGAAAAATATAATTAAAACCTGCTTGATAATACTAATATCCTTTCTGTCATTCAATTGTCAGGCTCAGAATATACCACATGACGGAGACAATCTAACCAATAACAATTTGGATAAATTTGTTGGGACCTGGCAAGGAGAATCAGGGGTTAAGACTCTAACCATTGTACTTAGAAAAGAAAATATCCAAATACCCATCAACATAAATTTGCATGGAGATGTTTTATATGGATACCATGAATTAAAGAATAAGAACAATGCTATTTTAGAAAGCTCCATGTCACATGTTAATGACAATTATTCTGCGCATAACAATACTCTTTTTACAATGGGGTCATCTGAAAATTCCAATCTTCTGGATTTAGGAATAAAACATATATCAAAAAGAAAGTCAATTAACTCTGTAATAGAATTCATCGATGCAACACACATCAGACTTGTAAAAGTTGAAAATAGAACAGGGATGCAAGTCAGCGTGCCGGGTCAGGGTTATGATCCTGCAATTTTAATCCCTCAAGATTTTATTTTGACAAAGCAATAAAAACATCAAGCTAAGAACTTAAAAGTATTTGAAGATTAAAACTGCAAAAGATGGATTCTAAAATTAGAATCCATCTTTTGTCTCTTAAGCTCTTACGTGAATATGCTCCTATTGATATTTATTCTAGTAAATATTGGAGACAGAATTATTCTATCTCATTTTCAAATACCTAATTAAGATTCTCACTGAGCAGCTTCAAAAATTTTGTTTTTTCATACTTTCGTCCTTTATTTTCTGTATGAACTTTATAAGTTTTTTTGCTAGCATGAGCGTCACGCTCATTACCCATTCACATATTACAATTTAAACGAAGATATAATGAAAGATCCGAGAAATTTTGCTTTCTCGGATCTATTTATGAGTTGTCAACCTACTTTATTCGGACACGAGCGAGACGCTCGCGCCAGCTGAGGGGAAAACCACTGCAAAATTGCAGTGGTTTTTTTATTTTCTGCTACACGATAAAATCGTGCGGGAGCGAGGAAATGTATTATTGTTGGTTAGGATTCAGCTTATAATGCTTCAATATGACTTTTTTTGAAGAATCATTCAACTTATATGAAATGCCTTTATCTTTATATCTCCAAAATTCTAATCTGTTATCTGCAAACAATGTATCTTTCTTGGTAAGAAATGCAAATACATAATAGCTATCATCAGGAATGACAATATTATTTTTTGCAATAATTTCTTCTTTAATTTTTGAAAATTCTTTACTAATCCCTTTACTTTCAATAAGAGTTTTCGTTATGTCATTATCCTTTAGAAAGAAATATTTCAAATCAGAACCTAAGACATATTTGCCATTATTAGCCGTGCCATTATAATAAAATAATGCAATCCCTTGATTACTGCACGATGTAGCAACAATCAACAACATTAGTAATAAATATTTAATTTTCATGATTATTTTGGAGTTGAAGGCGGTTTAATTTTTGTTGATGTGACACTTTCTACCATATAAGGTATTATTCCATAATTAGTTCTTTTATCTTCCCCAAGTTTCACATTCATTTGATTCCCTAAATTTGTTGTTGTATATTCTTCTTCTTGATCTGGAACCCCCCCACGCTGGCGCGAGCGTCACGCTCGTTGCCCATTCATTAATTACAAATTTAAACGAAAATATAATGAAAGATCCAAGAAATTTTGCTTTCTCGGATCTATTTATGAGTTGTCAACCTACTTTATTCGTACACGAGCGAGATGCTCGCGCCAACTAGGGGCGCATTAACGATATCCAAAAAATGGATCCTGATACAGAAGTATTCTCTTTAATGTTATTGATACCTATATCCAAAATTTTAAAACTAAACAGGCTTTTAGATAAACAACAAAACCTCAGGGAGTGGGTTTGTTGTTTATTCAATCAAAGTAATAGACTTTGCACAGCGGAATTATTTTTTGCTTAAAATAATATTTTCTTTTAACATTTTAAGTCTTTTACTTCCAATAATCTTAAGCTTATAATCTCTTTGATTCATATATCCTCTAGATAACATATTAGTGACTAATTTTTCTTTATTACATCTTAAGTATAGAGTATCTTGAAAAATGTTCCACTTCCCTATACATTTTGGAGAAGCATCCTGCGATTTGTATGACATACTAAAACTATCTTTTTTTATTAAGAGATTATATTCTTTTGAGAATCCATACGAAACTCCTTTATATTGATAATTACCATATACATCTTTCTTTGCAATACAAGAACTTATTATGAATAATAAACAATAATATATTTTTAATTTTTTCATTACTTGGTTTTTAAATTTGGAAAATCATTTTTAATAGTATAAGTGCTAGGCAAGCCAGTCAGACCAGCTGTGTTATGAGGATAGGCATTGATCAAATCTGTATTAGTAGAATTTCTCCACGCTGGCGCGAGCGTCACGCTCGTTGCCTATTCATTAATTACAAATTTAACTCTATTTCCAAAATTTCCTGATCATCATTATAGTAATTTCTTGCACTACTATATTTCCATGCATAAGGCTCTGTTACAAAACCACGTTCAATAGGATTCTGATGGGTGTAATTTAATTTTTGTTCAAAAACCTTTAATATTACTTAATTCTAAAGAAATAGTATTTGTATAATTCTAAAAACATAGCTAATAAAAATCCGAGAAAGTATACCTTCCCGGATTTATTTATAGATTGTTAATCTTTATTCGAACACGAGCGTGACGCTCACGCCAGCTGGGGATTTACAGACACTCGTAATGATCAGTCCAGGTTTTGGTTTCTTTGATATTATTTTTTTTATCAAAAATCAATAAGTATTTATTAATACTGCCACAATATTTTAACCCTTCACGCGAATTTGATATAACATCAACTCTTAAAGAATCATTTTTGAATTCATTAAAAAATGCTATATGGGAAGGTCCTTTAAATTTATCCTTAGTAAAAACATTTTGGCTTTTATAGTAATCCGATGATTTCCATGATTTACCCCAATATTTTTTATTTAATTTAGATAAGCAGTTACTTTTTTTCATCGGTTTAGTTTTTTCAATATTTAACCAACTAAAATAACTATCAGACTTATATAATGGAAAAATACTCTCATAAATTGATATTCCATAAGCTCCAGAATTTAAAATATCTTCATAATACTTTTCCGTCCCTTTATTTTTAAAATCTTGTTTTATATATTCAATCCCTTTTTCATATCTCTCACATACACATTGTCCATATGTTAAAAGATTAAAGCATAAGAATAAAATGATTATTAAATATTTCATTATTTAGTTTTTGGTGTTAGCATAAATAAATTTTTCTTTATATTAATTTTATTAAAATTACCATCCATAACAGCAGGCTCTCTTTCAAAAGGTGTAAAATTATTCACCTTTCCTTTATATAAGACATCCATTGGACTATATGAATTTCTTTGGCCAAATGGCAAGTTAAATTGCCCAGAAGCATCTAGCTCTCTTCTAATAGTATTAACAACTTTTTCATTCGGACCAGCTGAACCATAAATTACATTTTGATCTTCCAAGTTATTATATTTATGACTTATTTCATGTAAAGTAGATATGCCATATCCCATAGTTAGTGGATTTAGAGCCTCGCTAGTTCCTGCAACAAATTTATCAATTTGATTAGTATTAATATTTAAATCATATGTTATGGTTGCTCCATAAACCCCATCAATTGTTTCTCCACGAGAACCTACAGTATCAATTGATGTACTTTTTGTGTTATCAGAATTAACCTGATAATCTGTTCTATGGTTATCAATAGCTCCTTTCAGCATATCGCGAGCTGTTTTACTTCCTCCTGCATCAGCAGATTCTTTATAACTTAATTTCCCATCATCTCCAACAGATAAAGTTAAACCAGTTTCTTTCTCTAAATCACCTACAATTTTATTTTGTGTATCTACTGAAATACTTTTCCCAAATGTTATATCCTTATTTTGCATTCCATCAGGATCTATAAAACGGATAGGATTATTAAAAGCATAGGTATAAGGCGACCAACGACGAGAGGTTTCCGCCAACGGATCCACAACACCCCATCTTCCAATATCAGCCATATACATCCTAGCGCCATAATCATACATTCCCGTCTCTTGCAGCTCCTTACCATTGTACTTGTAATTGTAAGTAACCTCGCAATCTGCAAGGTTACTCCAATATTTGCTACACAAAAAAATCACTATTTATTTTTACGTCTTATTAAATTGTTAAAATACTTATTCAAGATAGGAGTTGACTCATAAAAAATTCCATTTATATTTATAGAACCTTGGTCACCGCAAAACGATAATGTATCAGATTTACTTTGAATAACTCCTTTATACCGTACATCAACAAAAGGTTTTTTTTCTAATTTGGGTAGTGATTTTAGGATATTAAAAATTTTTTTTACTTTTTGTTTTTTAAGCTCAATTTTATTTACTATATCCACAAAGCTAGATTCGAAATTATCACAAGAAACAGATCTTGAAACACTTACAGAAGAATCAACTATATAGATTGTATTAAGTTTTTGCCCTGATAATATATTTGCAAACAGAATTAAAATTAAAGAAATTTTAATTTGAACTACTTTTCTTTTTAGATGCATCATCTTCTTTCTTTTTTTCAGTATTTTGTTGATTTACATGACTAGCATCATAATCAGTTCCATTATGATTAGTTCGTGTTTTTTGTCCTTTTTTTACCAATCCTAATTTTTCAGCTGTTTCCTGCTTACCCTTAGTGATTGCTCTTTCTTCTTCTTTACTGTCATATTTGTTATCTTTATCTTTTTTAGTATTTTTCATATGTTCCCACGCTGGCGCGAGCGTCACTCTCGTTGCTCATTCTCATATTACAAATTTAAATCTATTTTCAAAATTTCCTGATCATCATTATAGTAATTTCTTGCACTACTATATTTCCATTTATAATGGTTCTGTTACAAAACCACTTTCAAACCCACTTAACTTTTAAATACCATAAATAAAGATCCGAGAAAATGTATTTTCTCGGATCTAATTAGAAGTTATTCTTTATTCGGACACGAGCGTGACGCTCGCGCCAGCAAGGGGGGGAACACTTATTCTTAAAAATCAGGAAGATAAAATTGGTATTGCAAAAGAACAGAAATTTGTGCTACGCAACTGGAGTTATTATGAATTGCAAACCAAAATAAGATACAAAGCAGAAAAAGCTGGTATCGAATTGATCATTGGATAGCTAAAAAAAATAACGAGGGTGCTTGTACACCCGTAAGGTGAGGTCATGAACACTCACTAAATACTCTAATAGCATATACAACGGCGTGGGCTCCTTTTTTTGCATTAATCAATAGTAATTACCTCATATTTCTTATCTGTATTTTGTATATACATACTTTTAAATTTCGGTTTGTCTTTAAAACTCTCGCCACTCTTCTGTAATATATTATTCCATATTTTATGGCAATTAATATCCTTTATAGCCCTATATACAGTTTGAAATTAAAGTGTTTTCTGGTCTTTGGATTTAAAATACTGTAATAAGTGTTAACAGAGTCATTCCTTCCAACATATTGAGGAACATAAAAAGGATTAAAAGTATTTATTTTTTCAAACTTCCATTCAGAAAAATTGAACTTTCTTTTGGTTACCGCCATCATATAAAAATTCAATAGAAAAAGGTTTTCCTTATCCCAAATAGTTTTTTTTACTCTCCTGTCGATTTCCTCAATATCTGCTTCGCTTGGATTATAAACTACATCGAGATTGAATTTTTTGTTAAATCTATCCAAAAACTCTTCAGCTTTTTTCTCAATGTTTTCTGAAGTGATTTGTTCTATCTCTTCTTGAAAGTCTGTTTCCAATAATCTATGATCAAGTTTTTCATAGGCATTTAAAAAAGCTAGAGCACTTTCCTTGTTATCTAATATTAAAAAAAATTTCTTGTTGTCATCCGACATAACTCTATATTCATCTTTTGCCTTGTGTTTAGTACAAATTCTATGGGTATTTAGATTTTGCTCAAAAAATTCAAAATTTAGTAGATCTTTTCTTATTGACTCAAAATCATTAAGGTTATAATTTGTTTCGACGATTTTAAAATTCTGTTCTGCCATTAAATCTATAGTTAAAAATTAAAAGAAAAATAGCGCATTTTCCGTTATATTAATTACTCTACCATAAGTTTGGATGGTAAATTTATTTCTAAATCTAAAAGAACTGTTTTTGCTTATCATTGATATTTTCATTGATATAACATTAAAAACAAAAGCAGTAATTCCTTCTTTGCTTTTAATGTTATTTTATAATTTCTTTTAATTCGAAAATCTACAGAGAACAAAAAAATACTATTGTTAATAAATTTATTTGATAAAAGGAATTTTAGCAACAATACTGTCTTCCAAAAATTTATACCCTAAATTTCTAGCTTATCAATATATTGCTTTATAATCAACCACATACACCTTAAATATTATAATGAAAAAACAGGAAGGAAAAATTCCCTCCTGTTCATAGATAAAGTGTAAAATTATAAGCCGAGCATCTGCTGTAATAAGCCGTAATACTCCGTTCGTAAATACTTATAAATTTGCATCTTAAATTTCAGTCTTTTTGCTTGCTTTTGTAATAGAATGCGCCAGCGGGGGAGACATTTCAATTTAATATTTTGGAAAATATTTTGCTACAGGAAACTCATCATTATTACAAATTTTACTCCAATAATCCAAAATATTAATAAAGGGTAAACTTAAATTATTCTTTATGAAGTTAAGAAATAGATTGTTTTCCACTTCTTCATTTTTTTTTTCCAAAATTAGGTCATTAAAAGATGCTATTATTAGCTCAAATAATTCATATTTTATACTGTCCTGGTAATTTAGGTCATTATAAAAGGATATAAATTCTTTTACTCTATTTGGATCCGCATTTATAATCCCCCAATCTTGGGGTTCATAAGCTAAATTTAATTCTAAAGAAATTTGTTTTAATATTTCTGATTTTTGCATTGTAAAGGTTTATATTTATTCTGGATTTAATGGATAGGCTGATTTTACTCCTGAACCACTGGGCACAAGCCTTGCGTGAGATGCTGGTGAAAAAGTTCCATCAGTATTTATTACTCTTCCAACTCCTTCTGGAATTGGGACATTTATAGCTCCATTTTTTAAATTATCTAGATTATCAAAAATAATCTGTTCTACTGTTGCATTGTCTGCTGTCCATTGTCCTTGAGCCATTTTCCCATTTTCTGCCTGCATTTTCAATTGTTCAGTATTTTCAATTCCATGTTTAGTAAATGTATGACCAAGTCTTTTGCCATCCATCGCACCTTCTCCAACAATAGTGCTCATTTGTGATCTCGAAAGTTGAATGCCTCCTTTCATTGCGGCTCCTTCAGTTTCAACAGCAGCAGCTGTCGCTCCTCCAGCTTTAGATAAACCTTTCCCAGCCGCAACCATAACAAGTGCTGATCCAATAGCTTCAGGCTCCCCCCGCTGGCGCGAGCGTCACGCTCGTTGCCCATTCATTCATTGCAAATTTAAACGAAAATATAATGAAAGATCCGAGAAAGTATACTTTCTCGGATCTAATTCAAATTATTCTTTATTCAGACACGAGCGTGACGCTCGCGCAAGCAGGGGAGATAGTATCACATTTCCATTAAAATAAAAAGTAGTTCTTTGTAATGCATTGGGGTTTGAGTATAACTGAAATAATTCCCAACTTGTTGCTCTACTTTTGTTTAAACCTTTTGCCCCTTCGGATATGGACTCACTTAATAAAAGTAAGAGTAAAGAAATTTTCAATACTCTTACTATGATAACAATCAGAAATTATTCTTCTTCTATTAATTCCAAGAATAAGCTCTGTAAATCTTCATTAATTTTTATACCACTATTTTCAGTGCTTAAAATAAATTCCTCTTCAATTCCATCAGCAAATGTTGATCCGTCTAGTACTCCAAGAACATGTGACAAAGTATTAATTTCTACGATCTTCAAAAACTTTAAAAAAAAATATTTTTCTTCTTTAGATAAATTTATGTAGATAGGTAAAATTCCTTTCCAAATAGGGTCTGTCGCTTCATTTGTAGTGTCTAATAAGTTTTCATATAGTTGTAAATTTCCATTAATAACATCTCTATTGAGAATTTTCACCAATTCCTCTGGTTTCATATTTTATATTTTTATAATTACTATTTCATAAATGCATTTGGGTACATTGTTTTATTTGCTTGAATTAATTCTTGCAATGCACTGTTTGGTATTCCCCACGCTGGCGCGAGCGTCACGCTCGTTGCCCATTCTCATATTACAAATTTAAACGAAACTATAATGAAAGATCGGAGAAAATATATTCTCTCCGATCTATTTATAGATGTTGATATTCTATTTGCTTTTTTACCATAAATGCGCCAGCAGGGATTAGCTTGAGTTATTTTTTATAGCAATATTTTTTTATCGTCTTAGCAAAATAATATTCTCTATAATTTAATGTTAATGTATCATTAACATCATAACTTCGATCAAAATGATTATTCCCTTGGATCATACCACTAACTGGAATAACTTCAAATTTATATTTTTGTCCAATAATAATTTTGTCACATTTTAAGTTATAAGTTCCTAATTTTGAAGATTCTATGATATCATTTTCTTTGGTAAGAAAAATATAATATTTATCATTTTCATAGATAGTATTCAATTCGACATTCAGCACTTCTGATTTTTGACCAAGATTTAATATTTTTTGAGAACTACAACTTATATTAAACAATAATATTAATAGGAATTGTATTTGAAATATTTTTTTCATTACATTATTTTTTAATCTTACATCATGCAATACTCCGTTTCATCAATACTTATAAGTTTGCAGCTTAGCCTTTAGTCTTTTACTTGTTTTTGTCATAGAATGCGCCAGCAAGGGGGAAACATTATATATTGTTTTCTTTTATAGAAAAGACTTTGCTTCATTTGTATATTCAATTTTGTAATTATTTCTATCCTTCCATATATATATAAACTTATATTTTGGTAATTGTTCTTTATTTAATTTTATTTTATGCTTATTATCAATAATAATTTTAACATCTTTATTATTATAAATTACACAAGAGTTTGTATATCCTAACATTGGCAATGTTTTACTTTTTTCATTGAGAATTATACTATCTCCATTTTTAACTGTTATAAGATTATCAAACTGCGATGCAAAATCTAAAAACGACTTGTTTTGGTCATGAGCATTAAATTTTTTAATCATAACTCTTGATCGTACATTATCAACAATCTCCATCTCTTTACCATATACTTCATTTGTCTTTATAGTAGAGCAGCTTATAACAGCCAATGAAAAACAAATTATTATTCTATTAAAAGCTTTCATTATCTTGTTTTTGGTTGTTGTTTTTCTATTAGTTTTATGGACTCCGTCCTTTATTCTGGAGTCATTTTTGTACCAGGACCTCCCACTCGCATTAAATTATCCGGAGGTGAGGCTAAAGTGACTTTACTGTCATGTTTCTGTCCTGCCGTATGGATGTCTTCATGAGCCCCTGTTTTAGCTAATTGTTTACTATCCCTTTTATCGAAGAGTAAATTACCATTTGCATCCTGAGGCATTCCGTCAGTTGTATAAACATTAATTTGGGTTCTATTGGTTTGTGTATTATTATTAGTATCCCCACGCTGGCGCGAGCGTCACGCTCGTTGCCCATTCTCATATTACAAATTTAAATCTGTTTCCAAAATTTCCTGATCATCATTATAGTAATTTCTTGCACTACTATATTTCCATTCATAATGGTTCTGTTATAAAAACCACTTTCAAACCCACTTAACTTTTAAATACCATAAATAAAGATTCGAGAAAATGTATTTTCTAGGATCTAATTAGAAGTTATTCTTTATTCGGACACGAGCGTGACGCTCGCGCCAGCAGGGGGAAAGTGCACTCATATAGAGTTTTTTCATGCCTTATGTTTAATGAGTTTTAGTTTTATTTTATAATTCCGCAAAAATACTCTTTTTACGTCACAGCAAAAAAAAATCATTAAAAATAATGAGCCTCATCTCTTTCATTTTTACAAAGTTATCCCTCTAATGCGACAAAAATTGTCGTATTATAAATCTTTATAAGGAAATAATTCTGCAGCAATACAAAAGCTTATTATAATCATCCAAAAATCCATTTTAATTTTTTTTTATAGATTTATTCGAATTCATTTTCAAAAGAAATGGAATTTTTAAAATACAAAATACAAAATGGTGATACACTCAACTCTATATCCCTTCGGTTAGGCATTACTGAAGAGGAACTTAAGCTGTTCCATAATACCCATTGCGAAAAAATGGATGTTATCTGGTTTTCCAATCTCAATTATGTTGATTTTCTTCTTATCCCACTTCATTTTAAAACAGAAAATCAAAAAGAAAGTGATAGAAAGAATGAGCTTCCATATTTAGAATTGTTTGATTCCTTTTATTCTAAGAAATATGCTGCTCAGGAAACCATTGAAGATCCATTTAAAAAGTTTTTTTTCATAAATTATATTGTAAAGCTAGGGATTGATAAAATTAATGAATATCAGATTGTAAATTTTGATCGACAAGATTTTAAAACCAATGGGGAATCACCTGATGATAAAATGAGTGATCTTTCTCTGGCTTGTATGCGAAACATCTCTCCTATTTCCATCATTTTAACACCTACAGGGAAAATAGCAGGATTTCATGATTATGATCAGATTCTTAAGAGGTTCAAAGACCTACGTTTTGATTTAGAAGAGTTTTATACCGGTGAAGCTTCGAAAATTTATATCGATTCTTTTGAAAAATCTATTTGTGATGAAAAGTATTTTTTTAAGCAACTCCAATCCACTTTTCTTTTTCAAACCTTATTTCCAAAAATGGATTGGTTCCATCGAAAAAATTCCTGGATAGAGAATTTTTATCTCTTCCAAAATTCATTTTCCGTTCCATTTGTATTAAAAACTGAAACAGATCATAATCATCCTGATTTTGTAGAAACAATGATTAAAGGAAATTTACAAGAATCTTACAGTTTACAGGAATTAAAACGAGGAGTAAGAGATCCCGACAGAGACTCCCAGGAAGCTTTAAATGCAGAAATATGCATAAAGTATAAAACCGACAAAATAAATAAAAACCTACTTGAAGCAGAATCTACTATGGTGATCTCTCATGAAGGAATACTATATCAAAAACACAATCTAATTCTAACACAAATCGTATGAAAAATTATGTTATCCGGAAAGGTGATACTTTCAGTTCGCTTTCAAAACTATTCAAAATCAAGAATGAAGGAACATTAAAGACCTACCATAATCTTTATTGCCGTCAGGAATATATCATGCAGGAACCTATTCCCGGTAAAAGTATTCTCATCCCCCAAGATCCGCAGTTCCTGTTAGAAGAAAGTAAAAGGGTAAAAAACAATTCTCCATTTCTTGTTAATCATATGAATAGCCGCTATAATGATCCGGGACAAGAAAAAACGACATTAGAAAAAGATGAAAAGAAAGAGAGTTCTCATGAAAGCAAATATTTTATTGTACAAAAAGGACTGGTTCAATGCAATCAGGGTTTTAAATTTCCAAAATTTAAAGTAACCAGCCACCAAAAACACTACTGGAATGATTCGGAAGGTAAAGCCGATTATCTTGCTGTTACAGAAGATGACCTGCAATTTGATCCTAGTGTACAGCCATTTGGACAATGTAAATTAAAACCAGCTTCTGGAGGATATTTACCTTGCACCTATATCCCTTCAGGAAAATGGCAGAAAACATATGAAAAAGTGAAAATAATGGGGAAAAGCTGCCTTACTGAAATTTCTGAACTGACGTGCTGTACAGGAGGAAAGATAAGTATTTTTAAACATGGACAACAAAGTGAGGTAACCAATATGCAGATCGGTAATGCCCAGTGCCTAGAGCAACAAATCTACAATCCTGTGGTCAATTTTGATGAATTCAAAGAGGAAATGGAAGAAAATGAAGCCGATGCTTGGTAACCTTAATACAAACTGGTATGGCTAAAAAAGGAGTTTATAAAATCACAGGCAACAGTAAACCTAAAACAGGAGATAAAACTTTGTACAAAGTTACAGAATGGTATCCTGATACCCCTTCTTCCGATCGCAAAGAATCAATGATTGTATGGGAGTTATTCAGGAAAAATAAAGATGGCAGATTTATAACAACGGGTATCAAAAAAAGAGGGATCGGTGAATTTACTTTTGGAAGAAAAAGTCATCAATTTACTTTCAAAGTAGAAGGCTACCTGCATAGACCTGAAGGTAAAGAACCAATGGCGATTATCGTTCAGCCTCAGCTAAGCAACGAAAAATTGTCAAAAGAAAAAGCCATTACAGGAGTGAAAATTACTTACCAAGATGGCTCGAGAGTGACCAAACCACTAAGTTATAGGGATAGACTTCGTGCTATTGCACAATGCAAAAACTTAGAGGGACAATTCATTAATTTAGGGCTTTGGGAAGATCATGAAAAAGGTAATGGTCACAATAAAAAGAACAAACTGATTATTAAATCCCCACCTATTTTGGTCGATACTAAAGGCTATGCCCGGTGGAATTTCAATCTAATACCAACTTTTGTAACGTTATCCCTTAAAAGAGAGGACAATAAAAAATATCAGGAATATTACGTAACCGCAGAATACAATGGAAAGATACAAGCTTCCGATAACGTAAATACCAATAATCCACAATACAAAGTTCCTCCCCCATCCGTTAAAAAGCCTCAACCCAAACCTGAAACCCCTAAAGGATCTACTAACCCAAATTCAACAAATAATAAGCCTGACCAAAAAGGAAATATCCACAACATAAAACTCGTAGATAAAAACGGGAAAGCTTTTTCCAGAAAACCGAACTTCGGAGAAACCATAAAACTCATTATAGAAGGTAAAGATGTTACTGGCAAGAAATACACTCTCAAACTCTGGGAACATGATAACACCGGAGACAATGATCTGGTATACAATAATACCCATATTTTTAACGCAGATAAGCAAGAAGTACTAATTACTCTAACTGATGAAATGCGTAAAATAGGTGAAGTAGGTAAAGATCCAAAAAATCCAGAGAGCGGTGAATACTGGACCGGAAGGTGGCAGGAAATTTTTGCAGAAGTAATCTTTCATAGTATCTCTACAAAATCACAGATTATTGATGTAGGGTTACTGGAAAAACCGAAGCTACTGGATACAGGAAGATCGCCAGTCAAGAAGGAGGATAGCAAAATAGATAAAACGATTTGTGTCTGTAAAGAGCAATATAAAGATCTGGTTTGGGGAGCAAAGGTTGATTGTGAGTTTAGAAAAAAAGTTGTGCAGATATGTGCTGAACTTTGGGGTGAGAGTAGAAAAATGGAAATGGCAAGTGGCTTAATGACTGTTATAAATGTGGAAACAAGAGGAACATTTAAAGCACAACAACTAGAGGGCTGGAGATCTATTAAAGAACCAAAAGAAATGGTAATTAAAGACTTTTGGAAAGAAGGAAATCGAAAATCATCACGAGCTGTTGGTCTAATTCAATTTACTCAAGATGCATTACAAAATAACTTAAATGAATATAAAAATAATCCTCAGTTACCCATTGAAGAAAGATTTGACATATTAAACGAATTAAAATTGCAATACGCTCAGATGGGCGAAATAAAACAATTAGATAAAGTCAAAAAATACTTCGAAAGGCAGAGGAATAATATAAAATCTGCTGAAGATATTTATTTAGCTGTTTTTGCACCAATAGGCATTGGAAAAGATAATGATTATATATTATATCAAAGACATGAAAACACCACCAATTCACAAGAAAAAAATAGCACAAAAAATTACAATGCGAATAAAAGTGTTGATACAAAAAGCACTGGTAAATATAAGGCAGACAACAAAATACAACGATCCGAAATATTAGAAAGATATTATGACAGCAAAAAAGAGGGGGAAGCAAATAGAGCAATTTTATTTAGTTGTTTAGAAAATTCATTACAAAACAAAATTGAACCTAAATCAGGATATTTCATTTACCTTGATGGTAGCATAAAGTATATAGAATGTGAGGATAATATAAACTACTATGTACAAGCTAAAGAAAATAGCAACGAATTTAAAAAATTTACCACTCTAAAGAAAAACAGCTATGGAATGGTAAAGATTCCTGATTCAGGAAAGGGATTCAATAGATATGGTAATATAGACAAAGGTGGAAATTCTAGAAAAGAAATTGTAGGGAAAGGGGATCATTATTTATTACCTAAAACAGCTGCCTCATTATTTGGAATTGTAAATGAACTATATAATAGGGGTTGGGAAATACACTTTGGAGATATGTCATCTGAAAATGGCAGTGACCCTTGGCAAAATGGCAGTAAACATCATGCTGGGCATGGGCATATGGGAGCCAGGAAAGGTTTAGATTTAGACTTTAGATATTTGAATAATAATGGAATAAGTTTTCAAGGGCTGAATACCTCTAGTAATTTTGATAAAACCAAAAATGAAATAGTTTTTGAACTAGGATACAAATATGGTTTTCGCAAAAACTATGCTTCTGGAATAATTGTCTACAAAAAATATGGCGTTAATCCAAATATAGGTGGACATTATGACCATGGCCATCTGGGATTATCAGACATCAATTTAAAAACTGTTATATCGTTAAATATAAAAATAATAAACTAATGAAATTTTCAACATATATTACCTTTAGCATATTTTCAATTTTATTCTCTTGCTCCCAAAAAAAACAGGACAATAAAAGTAGCCAACAAAAATATATTACAGACTATCTTGAAATATCTTTAAAAAATAACAGTGTATTTATAGGAAAATTAAATTCTATTAGTGAAAATATAAAAGAAGATTATAATATTTTCAAAAAAAAAGACACCTTATTTATTACTAAAAACTTCTTGGAGTCAGATGATTTTGATGGGAAAGAGATTACATTAAAGAAATAAAATAAAAAACATCAAGATTAAGTACATCATAGATTATGTTTTTAAAGGTACAGAGAAGGAAAATAAATATTTGAACTTCAATTACATTTACTCTACAAGTTTAAACTCTCAAAACTTACTTCCCAACTTTGAAAGTATTAAGCAAAGCAAGCATCTAAATAAATTTTTAAATAAAAATAATGCATTCATAAAAAAGCTGGCTTATAATACATATATAAACTATTTCAAAAACATCCCAGAAAATGATTTAAAAAATTGCTGCATATCAGACTACTTAAATTTCAGTCGAATAAAAAACATTCCTATTTCAAAAATAGGATCACTCAATTTAGAAGATGATCTTGCGACTGATTTAGATTACAGATCATTAGTTATTGACATAACAACCACTTCTGATCAAAAAATAGTAATTGTATTTTCAAAAGAAAATCAAACAGAAAATGGATTGGATCAAATAGATAAACAAAAACATCAAAATAACAAAAACATAAAACCAAATACTTGGAAAGGGAGTTATGAAATATCAACAAAGGCTATTAGTGACTATGATAATAAACAATTTAATCTTTATTATAATATCAATATTGAGTCAGAAACTTTTGCTGTACTAAGTATTGAAGCAAAACATAGTGAAGATTATTGGTGCGAAGGAAATTATAGTTTAACTATTGAAAATAATATAATTCACGCTAAAGGAAAATGCGACCAAGATAATATTAATGATTTTTATATTAAGTATTCAGATGGAAGTTATTTTATCAAAAGTAAAAGATTTGAAAATCCAGGTTGGTTGAAAATCGTTAAGAAATGACATTTTGAAAATTTAGAAATGAACAACTACTTAAGCATATTAATAACTTATTATTATAATTTTTACAATGTCGATAACTCGCAAAGCTATTTCAAGAAGTGAAAAATTAATAGAAAAAGCAAATCAAAATGATAAAGTATTAAAAAAATGGAATCAATTAAAATCGATTGTACTCAAGAACAATAAAAGAAATGAAAGCTAAAATACGTGAATTGGGTCCGACAACTGTATCTAAACATTGTGAAGATCCAGAAATAATGAATGTATTTGACGTAGCTCAAACGATGAGTAATCCAAAAGATTTCAAGTACGAGATTACTTTAAAAGCGTATAAAGTACTAGATGAAAATCGCTGTTATCACATCGAAATAAAACAATAATATTTATGAAAAATATATTTATAATAATATTCATATCAATATTTTTTTTTCCAATTTCTTGTAAAAAAAATGTAGACAAAATCAGTCTTACAAATAAAGACACTCTATTATTAAAAGAGAACACTGTTTTGTTTATATTACCTAGTAGCAAAAGAATTGAAGAATTGAAAAAAAAACATGGAGAAGATTTTTACATTATCGCAGATGATGCCAATTACTACTATGCCAATGCAATAGAATTTATGGATTCGTTACATGGAAAATATTCAAACCAATATGAAAACATAACAATAGCTTATATAGATAGGTTTAAAATAAAAACTATCCCAAAATTTAATAGTAGCTGGTATTCAATATTATACAAGAATAAAAAATTTAAAAATGTAGACTTAGTTAATTTTAAAAAAGAATATACTTTGTTTTTTGATGATTCCTCTAAAATTCAAAAGAGCTTAAATGCATGGCATGGTGTATATTTAAATACAGATATAGAAAAAATGGAATCATATGCTTCTATTATAAAAAGAGTAGGTTGGTATAAACTGACCATAAAAGCAGATGAAATAACTTTTGAAAGTGATAAAAGAATGGAATCAGAATTCCCTACAGAGTCTCCAGGGGGATTATATATTAATTATAAATGTAATTATAAAATCACCGGAGACACGATAAGTCTATTTGAGAAAACTAATAATACAGATAAACAACCAAAAGAAATGAATAGAATTAACATTAGCCCAGTTTTAACTTTATATAAAAATGGAAAGAAATTTTATGGTATATCTGATGATATTACAGAGTCAGAAAATTTGAGCAATGCAATACGGATCAGAGTAAGGTCACCTTATATTTTCAAGAAATTTAATAATTGAAAATATTCTTCCATAATTATATTAAGAAAAATAAATGCATAAACTTTTACACATAGTCATCTTCATTTTAGTATTCCTTTCTGTACAAAATTGCAATGGACAAGAAAATAGAAAAGCTAAAAAGTCAGATGTAATAACAATATCTCAAATTGCCATAGATAAAAATACGAATGACACGTCAATCAATTTCCTGGATAAAAAATACCAAATAAATGGTTTCTTTATTCCAGATAATCCAAACCCATATCCAACATATTCTTTCTCGGACAAAAAAATAGGAATGATCAGTGTTGACTTTATTGGGAAAAGAAATGAAATTCAATACTACTGGAGTTTTAATAACCGTGATGGTTATTTTTCAAAAAAAACTGATTTGGAAAGTGCAGCACAAAATTCAAGAGTAATAAAAAGCTTAATTAGTGAAGATGATTATTACATTGTAGCATCTTATATTCCCAGCAAGTTTATTAATTATATTGAGGCAGAAGATAGAGAATTTGAGCCAAAACAAAATGCTACGACTTTTTTCTATTTAAAGGAAAATAATAGTTGGAAACTAATTGGGGAAAAAAAAACTTTAGATATACCAGAGAATATATTGGCTTTCGAAACTAATTTGATTCAAAAAAAACTATTCAGAAATTTTAAAGATGATCTAAAAATTTACGAAGGACAACATACTACTTCAGTAGAAACAGAAGCTACAACAACAGGAATGGCGTCTATTTTCTATGATTTCATAATTAATAGAGAAAATATTTTGCTATCACTAAACACTTATAAAGAGCCTACCATTTGTGAAGGCAACTATATCGGTATTGTAAATGGTAAACAATTAGAAGTATACTATTTAGGAGATCAACTACCTTGCGTATCTATTAATCCTAAATTTATTATTAAAAAAGAAAACAGTAAATTTTACATTAAAGGAATAGGTGGTGAAGCCACCAATCACAAATGGATATTAATGAAATAATAAAAAATGACTAACCTTAAATTCACCAACACAACCCTCATTTATCTTCCTGCAAAAAAAGCTGAATTTAAAACATCTCAAAAAGATCAGTCTAAAAATCAGAAAACGGCTGAAACGAAGATTAATTCATTGGAGGAGGTAAAAGATACTGTCTTTTTCATAGGTTCTTCAGAAGGGGAAAATGTCAAACTATTTGTCAATACAAAGACTAACGATTCTATTTTAGAAAGTGAGGTTATGGGAGAAACTGGAATGGCCAGATACAAATTTATTTTTAACAAAGAATTAAAAACCGGAGAGTGCATCACACTGAGATATGCCGAACCAATTCATATCACTCACTGCTAATCCCAAAATAGCTTCAAAAGAAAAAGAAAATTTGCAATCGTTTAGTGAATCTAAAGAAAAACTGACCGGCATTTTCGAAAGCTATCTGCAAGTTCTGGGGAAGAATAAGTAGAGGGTCATTATTTGAAGTGAAACTCAACATTCAGTCACTTTACATAAAAATCATATTTATCATTTAAAAAATATTTTATACCTTCGCTTCGTGATTACAAATAACGGAACATATTACTATAGAATATTTAGCTCAGATCTGGGATAGGGATTCTTATAAATGATATACAACCTCGTCCTAGGACGGGGTTTTTTATTTTAAATATTAAAAAGATGAAAATAAGTATTATTGGTGTAGGACTCATTGGAGGTTCTATCGCTTTAAAACTAAGAGAAAAAGGGATTGCTGATTTTATATATGGAATAGATAACAGCAGCAGGCATCTTGATGAAGCCTTAAGCTTAAAGATCATTGATGCTAAGGTAGATCTGGAGTATGGTATTAAAAACTCAGATCTTGTTATCATAGCTATTCCTGTGGATTCGGCAAGAAAGCTCTTACCTGCAGTTTTGGATCTGATCTCTGATGATCAAACCGTAATGGATGCCGGATCTACAAAGGCCGGAATTGTGAATGGTGTAAAAGACCATCCGAAAAGATCAAGATTTGTAGCTTTTCACCCGATGTGGGGTACCGAGAATAGTGGTCCAAAATCCGCTATTGCCGAGAGTTTTTCAGGAAAAGCCGGGGTGATCTGCAATAAAGAAGAATCAGCAGCCGATGCTTTGGAGCTTGTTCAAAAAATTGTAGCGGGTCTTGATATGCACCTCATCTATATGAATGCTGAAGATCATGATGTACATACTGCTTATATCTCCCATATCTCCCATATTACGTCTTATGCTTTGGCTAATACGGTTTTAGAGAAAGAAAGAGAGGAAGATACTATTTTTCAGCTGGCGAGTTCTGGCTTCTCCAGTACCGTAAGATTGGCAAAATCACATCCTGAAATGTGGGTTCCTATTTTCAAGCAGAATAAAGAAAATGTATTGGATGTCCTTAATGAACATATTTCTCAGCTTCGAAAGTTTAAAGCCGCGTTAGAAAAAGAGAATTATGAATATTTGACGGAATTAATTTCCAATGCTAATAAAATAAGAGGAATACTTGATAAGTAGTCCTCTTATTTTATATTTTTAAATAACGACCTAGGAAGCGGAGACGTTAAAAAAATAAATTCTATGAACGTATAAAAAATTCTACTGTCTGAGTGCGGGATAAATAGTTAATAATAAACATACTTCAAATCCGCATGAGTTTTAGAGTTTTTAGAGAATAGAATCTTATTTTTAGTCGTAGTTTCCAGTCTTGAATTTTTGTTTCTTTTGTTTCAAGACAAAAGAAAAGGAATTACTAAATGTTAATTTTATAATTTATTGAGATTCTTCCTTCGTCGGAATGACAGAGAAAAATAGCAATATATATACCTAGCATTCAGGAACATTCACTGCAATAGCCAATCCACCTTCAGAAGTTTCCTTAAATCGGTCACTCATCGATTGTGCGGTTTCCCACATGGTCTGAATAACTTCATCTAAAGTTACTTTTGCTTTTGCAGGATCACTTTCAAGAGCGATATTGGCTGCAGTAATGGCTTTCATAGCACCCATTGTATTTCTTTCAATACACGGAATCTGTACCAGTCCTTTGATAGGGTCACAGGTTAAACCTAAATGATGTTCCATTGCTATTTCAGCAGCCATCAATACCTGGCCTATGCTTCCGCCCAAGATCTCAGTTAAGCCCGCTGCTGCCATTGCAGAAGAAACGCCTACCTCAGCCTGACATCCACCCATTGCAGCGGAAATAGTGGCATTCTTTTTAAATAAGGTTCCGATCTCTCCGGCAACCAATAGGAATCTTACAATATCATCCTCACTTGTAAAAGGGGTAAAAGCCTGAGCATACATTAAAACAGCAGGAATAACACCACTTGCCCCATTCGTAGGAGCTGTGATAATTCTTCCGAAGCTCGCATTCTCCTCATTCACGGCTAATGCAAAACAGGCGATCCATTTATTGATATTGGTGAAGTTTTCTTCGGCGTCAACTACCTGCTGAAACCATTCATCGATATTTTTATAGATCTTATCTCCTAAAAGTTTTCTGTTGATCCCGGCTGCCCTTCTGGTAACATTTAAACCACCCGGCAGAATTCCTTCTTTGTTTACTCCTTTATAGACGCATTCTTTGATCTGTTTCCAGATATTCAGTGCCTCTTGTCTTGTTTCCTCCTGAGTTCTCCAGCTTTCTTCATTGATCAGGATCAGATCTGAAAACTTCTGAAATCCCAACTTTTCACAATATTTTATAATATCTGAACCATGATGACATGGATACAGCGTTCGGATACAGTGTTTTTCTATAGAGTTTTTTTCCTGACTTGCAATAAACCCACCGCCTACAGAATAAAAATCCTGAACAAGCTCGGTTCCATCTTCAAAAACAGCTCTAAAAATCATTCCGTTGGGATGGAAATCCAGAGATTTCTGCATATTTAAAATCAAATGATAGCCATAGATAAAAGGAATTTCTTTTTCTCCACCCAGGTTAATAATCTGGTCTTTTTTTATTTTCTCTATTTTTTCATCAATTTTTGAAGTATTGATGGTCTTAAAATCTTCACCATTTAGTCCCAGCATTCCGGCGATATCTGTTCCATGTCCAATCCCGGTTTTCGCTAAAGACCCAAAAAATTCAAGGAAAACTTCCTTCACCTCTGCGATTGATCTTTCCCTTTTTATAATTCTGATAAATGCAGAAGCTGCATTCCAAGGTCCCATCGTGTGCGAACTCGACGGACCTATCCCTACTTTAATAATTTCAAATACTGATATTGATTCCATAAAAGATTCATCATTTTTCCTCATAACAAAGATACATGATAAATCTTTATCTTACTTCTCTTCAGCTAAGGATTAAATAAATATTTAAACACCCTCTACCACTTCAAACTCTCTTCATGCTGAGAGATATCCAGACCTATATTTTCCGATTCTTCTGATACTCTTAGAGTAATGATCATGTCTGTAATCTTATACAAAATTAAAGATCCAAAAAAGGCAAATGCAGAAACCAAAACCAGAGCCATCATATGATGGGCGAAAACCTCAATACCACCATGCAGAAGACTGGCTTTTTCACCATGAGCAAAAATAGCTGTTAAGATCATTCCCATGATTCCCCCTACTCCATGGCAGGCAAACACATCCAGTGTATCATCGATCTTTTTGAGTTTTTTCCAGTTCATCATCATATTGGAAACGATCGCAGCTATAAAACCTATGAAAAGACTTTCCGAAATGGAGACGAAACCACAACCCGGTGTAATGGCTACCAATCCAACTACTGCCCCGATACATGCTCCTAATGCAGAAACACTCCGTCCATTGATCCTGTCAAAAAATATCCAGGTCATCATTGCTGAAGCAGATGCTATGGTAGTGGTTCCAAAGGCTGTGGCAGCTGTTGCATTAGCTCCTAAAGCAGATCCCGCATTGAACCCAAACCATCCGAACCAAAGCATTCCTGTACCTAAGAGAACATAAGGAATATTAGAAGGTTCGTGATGAGGATTCTTCCTGTTTCCAACAACCATCGCACCAGCTAATGCCGCAAATCCGGCACTCATATGAACGACTGTTCCACCCGCAAAATCTTTGACTCCAAAATATTTATTCAAAAGGCCATCTGGATGCCAGACCATATGACAAAGTGGGGTGTAAATACAGATGCTGAAAAGAACCATGAACAACAGATAGGAAATAAAACGCACCCTTTCTGCAAAAGAACCGGTAATCAGCGCGGGGGTTATAACAGCAAATTTCATCTGAAATAAGGCAAACAGAATAAACGGTATTGTAGAAGCCATAGCCTTATGCGGTAAAACGCCGACATGGTTGAAAAATGGATAGCTTAAAGGATTACCTATTAATCCATAATGTTCTCCATTCATTTCAAAACCCAGAGAGTCACCAAATGATAACGAAAATCCAACGACCACCCATAAAATAGAAATTACTCCTAAAGCAATAAAACTTTGCAGCATGGTCGAAATAACATTTTTCTTACCTACCATTCCACCATAGAAGAATGATAATCCCGGCGTCATAAGCAAGACGAGACCTGCGGCCGCTAAGATCCATGCGACATCGGCGCCAACGATTTTATCCTCGCTTAAAAATTCACCCGAATTAGGCAGATCTGCTGCCGGAGTCCAGAATAAACCTCCAATCGCTACAATTGTGATCACAGCAAAGGAGATCTTCCATTTTAAACCAATTTTCATAAAATTTAATTTTAACCCTATCAAAAATAGAGATAAATTTTATAAAAACATATTTTAAAACAAAAATACCCCTAAAAATTTCAAGGCAAAATCAAAATAATAATATTTTACTGAAATATTTCATTTAGAATTCTTGAAACTTCTTTAGGTTTTGTGGCTGGAAAAAGGTGCGTCCCACCTTTGATGATATAATTGGGTTTTGAGTTTTTCACAGGAAAAACAATATCTCGATCTCCCAATATCTGAATTACATCAGGATTTTCTTCAAAACTCCAATCTGATATCTTCTCTATAGACCATTTTAGGTAATAAGGATCTTTAACTCTGAAATACTGCAACACCTTCGGGTTCTTAGGATCGAAAAATTTTCTCATAACAGAATAAGCCGTTGCGCTCCTTTCATTAAAGAAACGAACTGGCAGAATCTTGGGGATTCCGGTAATCTGTCCTGCTTTTATTAATTTGGATTTTTCTTTATCAGATTTTATACTTCCCAGGATCACTACTTTTTCAGCAGGCTTTATTTTATTGATCTCCTGTACCATGATTCCACCAAACGAATACCCTAAAAGGTAAAAAGGTTCAGAATCATTAATCTTAGATGCCATTCTGTTGATATACTCCGGAAAACTCTCATTCAGTCCCGGGATCAGCCAATCAATAAACACCACTTCAAGGTGATCTGGAAACTGTAATTTTTCCAACACTTTAAAATCTGCACCGAGTCCGCTTACTATGTAAATTTTCATATTGCTAAAATAAAAAATATGGGCAACTATTTAAAGCTGCCCATATCTAATTTATTGTTAAAAGTAATTCCTTTTATTTTTTCTTTACAGGAATTCTGTTATCGTTATCCAATTTCTCTGTAGAAACTTTGAACTGAATGTCCATTTCGTCTTTAATGAAATAATCTTTTAATGAAGACTGATAGAATACTTTAAAGTCTCTTCTGTTTAGCGAGAACTTAGCAGATTCTACAACAACAGTAAACTGAGTAACATAAACATTAGCCGGGAAAGTAATTGTCTTTCTAACCCCTTTTAATGTAAAATCTCCATATACTGTTGAATTGTACTCACTGTTTGCCAAAGGAATAATTTTGGTTAAATGAAATAGAGCGATCGGGAATTTTTTAACTTCAAAGAAATTAGTACTCTTAAGATCGTTGGTTAGCTTGATCTGATCCTCATCGGAAACATCTCCAGCCATCAAACTTCTCATATCAATTACAAATTCACCATCTACCAAAACTGTTTTATCAAAATTGAATTTTCCGCTTTTCAGTTTTACGGTACCCGAATGTGATGATGCCACGGTTTTTACAACCTTATAGCCAGTCCATCTTATCTCAGAAGAAGTAACTTTAGAAACCTTATCAAATTTTCTTTGAGCAGAAACAAATGATATGCTCACACACATCATAGCAAACAATAGTAATCTTTTCATTCTTTTTTATTTACAATTCAACAAAAATAAAAAAAAGTGTAGAACTTCTACACTTTTAACAATCTTTTTTTGATTAAATTATTTAGCAGTCACTTTTACAAGCATATCAATGTCATCTTTCACAAAAACATCTTGCATTGTTGATTTGTAAGCAATATCAAATTTTTGTCTGTCGAAAGAGAATTTGTTAGATACTAAACTTGCTACTCCTTTGCTGTAAGCAATTTTTGCAGGGAAAGAAATACTGTTTGTTTTTCCTTTTACTGTAAGATCTCCAGTTACTAAAGAGTTATATACTTTGTCATCGTTTTTCTTTACAGAAGTAATTTTAAAAGCAGCTGTAGGATATTTTTCAACCTCAAAGAAATCTCCTGTTTTAAGGTGACCATTTAATTTAGTCTGATATTCTCCGGTAAGATCTGTAGAAGTAATAGAAGTCATATCAAGAACAAAAGATCCACCTACAAGGTTATTTCCTTTCATTACCAGATTTCCTGACTTCACTTTTACAGTACCATCGTGAGAACTAGCCTCAGACTTTGCTACTTTGTATCCCCACCAGTGTACATCAGATGCTACTACTTTTTTTGATTGTCCGAAAACCAATCCACTAGCTAAAACTGCTAATAATAATATTTTTTTCATTGAATAAAGTTATTTAATTGTTTATTTAACGATACAAATGTAGCTATCTTATTCGATAGATTTTATTGATGTAGATCAATAAAATCAATTATTTTCATGAATAATATCAGGCATAAAAAAACTCCGGAAATTCCGGAGTTGATATTTATTTATTCATAGTAGGCGGTATAAAGCGCTATGCCATGTAATCCTGTCAGCTTACTTTTAATAAGGTAGATTGGAATATTTCTGAGCATATCCTCCATTTTGTCGCTTATCTTAAACTTCTCATAGAATTTCGTTTTATCCATATAGTCGATCAGCATCTGAGGAATATCTCCTGAGATCAATAAACCTCCGGTAGCCTTAACCTTTAAAGTAAGGTTATTAGCTTCCCTTGCAAGAAACTCAAGGAATGTATCCAAAGCAATTTTACAGATCAGCACATCTTCTTCTACAGCGGCTTTATAAATTTCCTGTAAGAAGTTTCCATTTGCCAAACGATCTGCCAGCCACTCCGGTTCAGGGTGTCTTTTTACATCTCTTAAGAATCTGTAAATATTAAATAATCCTGTTTTAGAAAGAACATTTTCCCAACTTACAATTCCATAAATATTATTTAAGAATTGATAAAACTCCACTTCAACATTTGTTCTTGGAGAAAATTCAGAATGACCACCTTCTGTTGCAAATGGTCTTAGATACTTTCCATCAAAGAAATACCCCGCTTCTCCAAGCCCATTTCCTGGTGCTAAAATAGCTACATTTCCTTTCTCCAGATGCCCGCTTGTATAAATTGCGTCCAGTTCACTATCCTCTAGAAGTCCCATTCCATATGCAGACGCCTCCAGATCGTTAAGCATATCAACTTTTTCGAAACCGAATTCATTTTTAAATTCTTCAACATCGAAATTCCAGCCCAATCTTACAGGACTACTTTTCCCGTTAAGGACAGGTCCCGGAACAGCTATTCCTAAACGTTTTACATTATTCAGCTGATTCTCCTGAATAAACTTTTTCAGGATCGCCGAAAAAGAGGAAAACTCTTTTGTCGGATAGCTGGTTTGTAATTTTATATCGAGTCCTCCGTTGCCAGATATGTAATAACCCAATGTAGTAATATCTTCACGTAAGTTTGCTCCAATGATAGAAACATCATCATTATTACTGTCTTTTACACCCGGTAAATAAAGGGGAAATTTTGGATTTAAGTTCATAATCACAAATTTTATCAAATATAATAATAGTTTTCGGAAATCGTATATGGTAGTAAAAAACCTTTTCAAAAAAATGAAAAGGTTTTGGCTAATAATTGTTTATATATAAATCTAACTACTTTCCTAACGCAATATTGTAAGAAAATCCAACACCAATGTTACCCACATTGTAGTCTTGATTCACTAAATCGCCTTTACTTCCTGTAAATACCTTCTGATATTGTACGAAGAAATTCCAGTCTTTGTTATGGTATCCAATTTCAGGTTTGATATAAAAACCTCCACTTGGTCTGTCAACCAAAGTATTTGAAGCTACTTTATCATCACCTACCAAGAAACCATACCCTAAGTCAGTTCCAAAATAGAAACCAGTTTGTTTTGGATAAATTCTTATTAATGCTGCAACAGGAATTACTCCCACATCATTATTTTTATATCCATTGTTTTCTTTTCCAAAATAATGGGAATAACCAGTTGCGATACCTAATCCGAATCCCGGAGTAATCAGATTTTGGTAAGCCACATCCACCCCTACAGCAGCGGAAAGATTATCTGAAGGAACAGCTAATCCAACATTTGCTCCTACTTTAAGCATATTATTCATTTGTACGCTTTGTGCACTTGCAATACCTGCTGTTAAAATTCCAGCTAATAAAACTGCTTGTTTAAACATTTTCATAATTTCTGATCTTTAAATTTTACTAATCAGTATGATGTAAAAATCATGCCAACCAAGCACTTTTTCACTGTTTTAACATCTACAAGAAACACAAACGCATGAAAATCAAATAGTTAATTTTTGTTAAAATTTAAATAAATGTTTAATTAATGTTAAAAAAACAATCTATGAACGTATTAAACGTTCTAATTTTTAACCTCTTTAAGTTTATGATATCCAAAATACAAATCTATTCATGGCATTTCCTGTAATACTTCATAACAAGCACTTACTTTGGCGTGCAGGCTTTGGTCCCGGCATTAGCCAGTTTGAAGACATACAAACTCTATCAAATAAAACTTTGATCGATGAATTGTTTAAAGAAAAAGCTTTTACTGAACTGACCTATAATACCCCGGATGTAGCTGCTGTTGATTATATGAACTCGCCAACACCTGCCGAAAAGAGAAAAGAAAATCAGAAGATCAACAGGGAGCAGAATAATGAGCTTAACCTCAATTTCCTCGATAGCATGATCAACAGTCCAGATCAACTCAGAGAGAAAATGGCTTTTTTCTGGCATGGCCATTTCGCTACAAGAATTAATAATTCAAAATTCAACAGACAGTTATTAAACAGTATCAGAAAAAATGCATTGGGTAATTTTAAAGAGTTGCTTTTTGATGTCAGCCGCTCTCCTGCTATGTTGAGTTTCCTCAACAATCAACAGAATAAAAAAGACCATCCCAATGAAAACTTCGCCCGCGAGGTTATGGAATTATTTACCATGGGACGGGGAAATTATAATGAAAAAGATATCAGAGAAGCCGCCAGAGCCTTTACAGGATGGGGATATGATAAGGATGGAAATTTTAATGAAAGAAAAAAACTTCACGATACAGGAACCAAAACGTTTTTAGGAAAAACTGGAAATTTCACAGGCGATGATATTTTAAATATTATTCTGGAACAAAAGGCTACGGCCAAATTCATAACAACTAAAATTTATAAATTTTTCGTTAACGAAAACATTGACAATACCATTATCAATCGATTAAGTGAGGATTTTTACCATTCAGGTTACGATATAAAAAAGCTTTTGCAGCACATTTTTTCAGGTTCATGGTTTTATGATCCAAAAAATATCGGAACAAAAATAAAATCCCCTATTGAGCTCATGGTAGGAATGATGAGAGTTTTACCTATGAATATTCAAGCTCCTGAAAATCTCATCGTCTATCAAAAATTGTTAGGACAGATGCTTCTTTATCCACCCAATGTGGCGGGATGGCCGAGTGGGAAATCCTGGATCGACAGTTCTACACTGATGCTAAGACTTCAGATCCCTCAGATCTGGTCCGGATTAAGACCTTTAGAATACAGCCCCCGACAGGATGATGATATTGATATGGGAATGAAGTCCCGTGAAACAGCATTAAATAAAGCGTTTAAAAATCCAAATATCACCATCGACTGGAATCGTGTAGAAAAGGTTTTTCAGAATAAAAAAGGGGAGGACTATCTTCTCCAAAACTCGAAATCCCTGGATATGAGTTCTGTGAAAAACTTTTCTGATCAGAGTGTAAAAATGAATATAATTAATCTGATGTCCACACCAGAGTATCAATTGATGTAACCTCCTTAAAAGCAGTAAGATGTTAATTAAAAGAAGAGAATTTTTAAAGATAAGTTCGTTAGCGACAGCTTCACTGGTAGTTCCAAACTTCCTGAGATCCATGACGTTGGATAACGCGTTACAACCCAGTCAAAATATTTTGATCGTGCTACAGTTTACAGGAGGGAATGACGGATTAAATACAATTATTCCGATAAAAAATGATGTGTACTTCAGGGAAAGAAAAAATATTGCGATCAATAATTCTCTAAGATTAAATGATGAAACAGGAATCAATCCTGCTCTCTCTTCTTTCAAAGATCTTTTCGACAATGGAGAATTGGCTATTTTGAACAATGTCGGCTATCCGAATCCTGACAAATCACATTTCAGAAGCATGGATATCTGGCAGTCCGCAAGTAAAAGTGATGAGTTCTTAGAAACTGGTTGGTTGGGACGTTTTCTCGATGAAGAATGTTACCGTTGTGAACACCCTACTCAGGCTCTGGAAGTTGATGATATGCTGAGCCTGGCATTAAAAGGTAAAAATAATAAGGCATTTGCTTTCAAAGATCCAAAGAGACTCTATCAAACCAGTCAGGAAAAATATTTCAAATCACTTTATGACCACCATCACGAAGATGAAACTGTCTCTTATCTTTATCAGACCTTAGGTTCTACGATCAATAATGCCAGTTACATTTTTGAAAAAAGCAAATCCAAACAAACGGATCAAACCTACCCAAATTCAACATTGGGTAAAGACTTCAAAACAATAGCATCACTGATCAAATCAGACATTAATACACAGGTCTATTATCTTTCCGTAGGAAGTTTCGATACCCATGTTAATCAGAATGAAAGACAACAAAAGCTATTCACAGATATCAATGAAGCAGTAAAATCTTTTGTGGCCGATATGAAGGAGAACGGGCTCTTTGACAACATCCTTCTAATGACCTTTTCAGAATTCGGACGTCGTGTTGCTCAGAATGCCAGTAATGGAACCGATCATGGAACAGCAAATCAAATGTTTTTTATCAGTGGTGGGCTTAAAAAGAAAGGATTTCTAAATACCCTTCCCGATTTACAAAACCTGAATGAGGGTGATCTGATCTATACTGAAGATTTCAGGAAAGTATATGCTACGATCCTCAGGAACTGGCTAAAAGCAGATTCTTCAAAAGTATTGGGCTGGAAAAACGGTGTCTATGATTTTATATAAAAAAGACCGTCCATAACAGACAGCCTTTTTATCATAGTGAATGATGTCTAACTTAAGCTGTAATCTGCTTTTTTTTAGCCTCATCCTTTTTATCTAATTTTTCACTCACTTTTTTTACGATATACTCGATAACAAGTGGGGCAACTATAGCAATGACTGCTTTAAGAATTCTTGATTTCATATTTATTTATTTTGATTAACAATTACAATTTTTGCGCCATTTATTAAATCAGACCCCTTCATTAAGATTCTGATAATTCTGAAAAGCCTCTTTCAGGCTGGCCTGGATTCTTCTCTTAAGCCGTTCCGGTTTTAAAACAGTAATAAACTCACCCAATCCCAGGATCATCCTTTCTAATTCGAAATTAAGCTGCACACATATTTTAAATGTTGTCCCACTATCATCTTCATTTATAATTTCCTGAGAATGATGAAAAGGTTTTGTTTTAACATACGGAGCGTGCTTGGCATTGATTTTAAAAATAACATTCTGAGGACGTTGCCCATCTGAAACAGTAACCCCGATCACTTCTCCAAAATAACGATCAGAATCAAACTCCTTATCGATGTATGTAACAGCTTCTTCAATAGAGATTTCTTCCATCCTGTCTAATGCCAGATTATACATTTTATTTTTATACCAACAGATAAGAAACCAACGGTTATTATATTCTTTCAGTAACTGCGGATGAACGATGTAATAGTCAGATTCCCTTGCTTTAAAGCTTTTATACAGAATCTTTAATACCCTCCTGTTTAAAATACTTTCATATAAAATATCAATATGTTCCAATCCTTTCAGCCGTTCATTTTTATCGAGATGAATAATGGATTTCTGATTGGTTGAATGAATTGAATCTTCCAGTTTCTGGATCACCCCATTCATATCTTTAAACATAGAAAAATCTTTGAACTGCTTCAAGATCTGAACGGCATTGTTCATTGCTTTCAGATCGCTTTCATTCACCGAAATATTATGAATGCTGTATTCAGGATCACTGTATCGGTAATATTTCCTCTCATAAACTTCAATAGGAGCCTCATAACCGAACTTTTCGCTGCGCATATTCTGCAGATCCAGCTGTATGGTACGTTTGCTTACAAAGGATTCCTTTCCTTCAAACTCAAACAACGCTTCGGAACATTCATCGATCAGGTCTTCTAATGTGTATTGGCGGTATTTGTTCTTAAGGCATTTATCCAGAGTCTTATAGCGGATCAGAGCGTTTTTATTGGATGACATTTTTCTTGTGTTTAGTGGGTATTGGCTGGCTTATGCTGCATCGTCATTGCAAACCGAAGGTGAAGCAATCTCATTCATCGTATTTTACTATCGCTGTGCCAGAATTATTTCTTTCTTAACGCTTCCCCTTCAAAAACAATCCCGTCCCATCCGAACTCCATAAAGTTTCTGATATTCTGATGATCAACCCCTTCAGGATTTTTAAGAACATCTTCTCTGTAAAATTCTCCAAAAAGATTTAAAACATCCCCTTTTGACAGATCATTCAGCTTTGCAAAACTAAATACTTTACAAGATCCATTATTTTGATCTGCTTCATTCGCTGTAGTTCCGTTTTTAAATTTTGTTGGTGTAAAGTTATAATTCTCATCGATATAAGTAATAACGTCCTTGAAATGAATCTCTTCAGGTGAGTTCTTTAATTGTTCCAATAACATACAATATTTATTTTTTAAAAAGATTGATGTAAAAATAATCAAAAAAAAATCATCTACGCAAAAACATTGCACACTTGCGTAATTACTTTGCATTATCAAAATGAGAGAACACATGGAATTTAACGGAAATCACTTAATAGAATTAGGTTATAGACCAGCAAAATGGTTTAAAGAAGCAATCGAATATATCAACATTAACAATCTGGATGAATCTGAGATTAAAATTTATCTGGAACAGTTCGAACAACCGGATCAGATGCCGTTGCATGAAACTCCAAAAGATTTCATTATTAACATCAGAGCTGAGAACGAAAGTGAACTTGACAATGTAGAAAAAGTAATCAGAACAATGCAGGTTTTAATGAAAACACCAACATTAGTGGATGGAGCTTTAATGCCTGATGCCTGCCCTACTGGTCCGGAAGGTCATATTCCCGTTGGCGGAGTTGTTGTCGCTAAAAATGCTATCCATCCAGGATTTCATAGCGCAGATATCTGTTGTTCCGTTATGTTGACAGACTTTGGAAAGGCGAATCCTAAAGAAGTACTGGATGCTGCACATTCAATAACACATTTCGGATACGGTGGAAGACCAAGAGGTGAGCAAATGCCAATGTCTCAGGAACTAATGGATGCGTTCAGGGAAAACTATTTTTTGAATGATGAAAGACTGATCAGTATTGCCCGTTCTCATATGGGAACCCAGGGAGATGGAAATCATTTTTTATTCGTTGGAATTTCTAAAAATACGGGAAATACAATGTTGGTAACCCATCACGGATCAAGAGCTCCGGGTGCTGCTTTGTATGATAAAGGAATGAAAGTTGCAAACCGTTTCAGACAGGATATTTCACCGGAAACTTTAAAAGAGAATTCCTGGATCCCATATGATACAGAAGAAGGAAAATCATATTGGGAAGCACTTCAATTGATCAGAACATGGACGAAAGAAAACCATACATCTATTCATGATGCTGTTTTAAATAAGATGGAAGTTGAAAAAGAAAACAGATTCTGGAACGAGCATAATTTCGTATTCAAGGATGGAGATTTATTCTACCATGCAAAAGGGGCTACTCCATTGGATGATAAATTTATGCCTGATATTACGGGACCAAGATTGATTCCACTAAATATGGCAGAACCCGTTCTGATCGTTCAGGGAAAAACCAATGAGAGAAATCTCGGGTTTGCCCCTCACGGAGCAGGAAGAAATTTCAGCAGAAGTCAGCATAAAAGATCATTGGCTCATAAAACCATTGAAGAAGTTTTTGCTGAAGAAACCGAAGGGCTGGATATCCGATTCTTCTCGAATGAAATTGACATTTCTGAATTACCTACCGCCTATAAGAGCGCTAAAAACGTAAGAGCTCAAATCGAGGAATATGGATTATGTGAAGTACTGGACGAGGTGATGCCTTACGGATGTATCATGGCAGGTGATGTCGGAAAAAATGCCCCATGGAAAAAGAAAAGGAAATTTAAAAAGGCTTGATACTAAGCCTGATTGATTATTGAATATATTTTACTCTCGCAGATTAAGCAGATCACGTAGATTTTTTATAATATTAATCTGCCACAATTGTAAAACCTGCAAGAGATTAAATTATGTAATTCAAAAAAATTTAATTATAATCAATTACAAGTATATTTTTTAAATACCCTTGCGCTTTATAAGTACAAGGGTATTAATCATTTAAGACAATAAAACTGTTAGTTTATTTTTTTAAATTCTATATTGACAAGATTGGAACCCGACAGCATAAATCCGCTTATATCACCTCCTTTTCCCACTTTAAAATCAAGCTGTCCAAAATAGGATTGCGTCGAATAAAAACTCATCTGTTTTAGAGGAAATAATGGAATATCACCATTTATAGGGTGTTTTGCTACCAGATTATTATTTTCAATAACCAGTTGATAAGTTGTATTAAACTCGTCATTTCTGTAAAATCCAACAAACTGTTTCAAATCCATGGTCTCTGCTTTAGGCGGATTCAATGTTACTCTTTTTGCGGTGTATGTAAAATCACCAATTCTAAAGGTCACTAATCCTCCATTAAATGTAAGACTTGCGGTAGGAATAGAATTAATATTAAATTTACCGTCCCCTACTCCTGGTAAAACTTCTTTACCTTTATGATTATAGGTCCCTACATAAAGATCTTTCCCATCTGCTGAAATTTCAAGATAGTTTCCCGGACTCAGTTCATACACTCCTTCAAAGTTCTTTAATTCTGATGGTGTATATGTTGTTTTTTGTGGTCTAATATCTGGAGTTAGCTTATTGGCAAGAAATAAATCAATCAGCTGATAGGCAATTAAGAAACCGTCAAAAGCCCTCTTATTTCCTAATACAACCAGAGAGAAGTTTTGAGAAGGAATATGAAGAATATAAGAGCAATAACCTGCAGTACCACCACCATGAAAAACTAAATTCAACCCTTTATACGTTCCTGTTTGCAGTCCTAAACCGTATTCGATATGACTTCCATTATTTAATATTGTATTTTTCTGCATGGTATTAAAAAGTTCACGACTGCCAACGGTTGGCTTTTGAAAATTGATGGCCCATGTACATAAATCATTTAAAGTAATATAAATATTAGATGCTCCATAAACCATTTGTCCGATTGGAAATTTTAAAAATATATTTCCTTTTTGCAGGTATGGTTCTGCCTTATTCGGGATTATTTTTTCAGGATCATCTATTGCTACGCTATGCTTCATACCAAGTGGATTAAAAATGAATTCCTTTAGTATCTGGGCAAAATCCTTCTTATATACTCTGCGGAGGATTTCCGCAAGCAGCATGAAACCTGTATTATTATATTGATACTGTTCTCCCGGAGTATAGTTAATACTTTTAATTCCTAAAACGGTCTGTACAGCTTCATTATTTGTCAGTCTGAACTCATCACCAAAACCTTGTAATTCATTAATTTCCGTAAAATTGGGTAAGCCATGGGTATGATTCGCCAATTGGCGGACGCTGATTTTATAAGGTAAACTGCTAAGCTCAGGAAGATAGTTTCTGATATCATCATCTAAAGAAAGCTTTCCTTCCTTTACGGCCATAAGTGCAACCAACGCTGTAAACTGCTTGGAAACTGATGCTATATTGAAAGCAGTGGAATCTGTTACGGAAATTTGATCCTCCAGATTGGCCTGCCCATATGTTTTCTTATAGATTACTTTCCCATCTTTTATGATCCCTATGGCCATTCCGGGAGCATTCGCCTTAGCATATGTATTTAATAGCGAATCGGCTTTTCTGATTTCATTTTTTGGAGTGAATTGACTGGAATATAATCCAAAGCCCATTAGAAAGAAAATACATAACGCAAGTTTAATGTGTGATTTCATTTTTAAATTTTTAATGAAACAAATCTGAAACTTTGCGCTGAAATAAATATCCGGATACCGAAAATCGGACTCTTTTGTTTAGAAAAATCAGTCCGACTTAAAGTCGAACAGTATTTAACTGATTGATTTTCTGTAATCTGTAGGGGTAACACCCGTTTCTTTTTTAAATGCTGTATAAAATGAAGATTTAGAATTAAAACCCACCTGATACAATACTTCCAAGACTGTTAGCTGTGGATTTTCCTTTAAAAGAGTTTTAGCACTGTTAATTCTGAATTCATTAATGAAATCAAAAAAATGTTTTCCCACTGACTGATTGATCAACAATGATAGTTGTTTTTCCGGCAAGTTGATTTTCTCTGCCAGTTTTTGTAACGTTAACGTATCATCTAAGTAAGGCTTTTCCATCTCCATCAGAATCAGGAGATCTTTTAACTGTTCTGGTTCCTCCTTAAAGTCAGGAGCTTTCTTTACCGGAACTAAATCTTTATCTATTCCAGCAAATAAATCCGGTCTGTATAAGCAATTTAACACAAACCAACTGATCATAAATAATGCAAAGAACCCTGTAAATGTATACAAATACAACAGAAGGTCGTTATTCTTAATGAAACCCCTGAGCAGTACAAAAAAATTACCTATTAAAAATAAAATTGTAGTTCTTAACAACCATTGATAAACTTGTTGATGATTGCTCGAGTAATTTTCCCGGTATAGTTTCTTAAATGTTCTCAGCACAAGAAATACGGCAACAATATAATAGTAATATTGTACTGTCAATAGCATATCAAATAACCGATAGCCTTGTTTTGAAATGTCTGTTGAAATAAATAAAACAAAGGAAAGTAAGAATAGTAATGCATGTAAAAGGTGTTTTTTGTTTAAGTTAAAATTATAATAACAGGCTGATTTTACATACAGATAATACAGAGGCATCTGTAATAAGACACTGGCAGATTTAAAGCTTCTAAAAAAAGTGCTGGAAGGAGACCAAAAAAGACCCGATAAATCAATGGAAGAAACGAGAAGAAATGAAGCAAATAAATAATTAGGTAATTTTCTTTTACTTTTTGCTGTTATCAAAAAGATCACAAGCAGCAAAAACAAAAAAGCAATAATTTTGCCCAGATCACCTATTAATGTCATATTTCTTGTTTAAATTACAATATTACAAAAAATGTAATCGCCTTGGTAAAAACATTCATTGATGCATTAAAATTATTTAAAACTGTAAATCTTACAACTCCAATTTTTTATTCAATAATATTCTAATCCGCAAATAAAATCTACTGCGCAAAAAGACTGCGCAAATCATTTATTAATTTGTATCATAAAACAACAACAATGAAAGATAGAATATTAGAAAAACTAAAAGAAGTTGAAGAAAAACGTGGTATAGAAATACTTCTTGCCGTAGAATCAGGAAGCAGAGCCTGGGGTTTTGCCTCTCCGGACAGTGATTATGATATACGGTTTATATACCGACATAAAAAAGACTGGTATCTTTCTCCCTGGGATAAAGATGAAACGATAGAATTTATGACAGAAGATGATCTAGATGGTTCTGGTTGGGACCTCCGAAAGACTTTTCATCTTTTGTTGAAATCCAATGCTGCATTATTAAGCTGGTCCTACTCGCCTATCGTTTATATGGAAAACGAGAAATTTGTGGAATTATTTACACCATTGGCAGACGCGTGTTTTTCTCCCGTAGCCGTTTCTTATCACTATTTAAGTATGAGTAAGAAATATCTGGAAGCCTGCAGACATGATGAGGTAAAATTAAAAAGTTATTTCTACTGTCTTAGAACGGCGCTTACCGGAAAATGGATATTAGAAAAAGGAACTGTACCTCCGGTTTTATTCAGTGATCTATTGGTTTTAGTAGATGACTTTACGAGAGTTAAAATAGAAAACCTTGTTGCTCTAAAAGCGACTAAAGGAGAATCTTATTATCACGCCAACGATTGGGAACTTTTCGGATTTCTTGAAAGTGTAGTTACTGAGACTGAGGATAGAGCAAAGAGTTTATCTGCTGGAAAAGCGGATAAAGTTGAGATGGAAAAAGTATTTAGGGAAATATTAGCAGACTAGATAAAAGATGATAAGTATTTCAATATATTAAAGCTTTTGAAAAACATAGAATTTCAGTAATAATAACAATTCAATATGACGATCCAGGATCTTAAAAATAAAAAACTAATCCTTTTCGAAGCCATTTCCGGAAGCCGTGCTTTCGGATTGGCGACGGAAAATTCTGACACCGATATCCGAGGGATATATTATATACCGAAAGAAGATTTTTTTGGACTGAATTATGTTCCGCAAATCTCTAATGAGACTAATGATATTACCTACTATGAAATCGGAAGGCTCATAGAGCTACTGCAAAAAAACAATCCGAACATTCTTGAGATTCTGGCCAGTCCGGAAGATTGTATTTTAGAGAAACACCCTCTGATGGATCTTCTAAAACCCGAAGATTTCCTGTCAAAATTATGCAAAGACACCTTTGCAGGATATGCTATCTCACAGATCAAAAAGGCTAAAGGATTAAATAAGAAAATCCTAAATCCTATAGATCAAGAAAGGAAATCCCTTCTTGATTTCTGTTTTATTCTTGAAGATCACCGCTCAGTACCGTTGAAAGAATGGCTTTTCAGAAATGAAAAAGTTCAGGAGAAATGTGGATTGGTCAGCATCGATCATACTAAAGGAATGTTTGCTTTATTTTATGATAATACCCACACATTAGGTTATAAAGGAATTATCCGGAATGAGGAAGCTAATCAGGTTTCAGTATCCTCTGTTCCTAAAGGAGAAAAAACCGCTGCCTATCTCTTTTGCAATCTTGATGCCTACTCTGTGTATTGTAAAGATTATAAAGAATACTGGAAATGGGTCTCAGAACGAAATGAAGACCGTTATAACGTGAATCAAAATCATGGACAAAACTATGACAGCAAAAACATGATGCATACCATCCGTTTATTGCAGTCTTGTGAACATATTTTTAAAACTGGATCGATGCATATCCGTGTTGAAAATCGAGATGAATTATTAGATATTAAAGCTGGAAACTGGTCTTATGATGAGGTAATGAAAAAAGCTGAAGATCTGGTAAAGTCTATTGATCAATACCACTCAGTTTCTACACTTCCTGAAGAACCGGATCTGGAAAAGACAACAAAGATATTGGTTGAAATAAGAGAAAGATTGTATGGTTAAAATTGAAAGTACTAAGAGTTGACTTAGAGATTAATTCATCGCAATGACAGATTTAGTGTATAGATATGCTTTACATTTTTACAATTTTTGGCGCTGATAGTAATCTAAATTTGTAAAAAAAATAATGAAAGTAGTATATTTTTTAACTGCATTCTTGCTTAGCTTCACCATCCAGGCACAGGATTCTTTAGTTACTAAGATTGCGTCACAACATTATCAAATTATAAATTTCGAGAATAACCATTTTTCGGGTGAAGGAATTACAAACCTTACTCAGACTATTGCAAAGCATAAATATGTTCTAATTGGTGAGGATCATCTTAATAATGAAGTCCTGGATTTTACAACTTACCTTACTAATCATATCAACTTCGACAATTATATCACAGAAACTGATCAGTTCACTATTGATATCCTTAAAAAAGATTGTAAAAAAAATAAAGACCACCAGTCTATTGCACCTAACTCTAATGATAAATTTTCTTTTTTCTCATTTAATAAAGATCATAATCTATTAGATTATTTTTTCGAAAACAATAAGACTGTGATAGGTCTTGATCAGGTTTATTACAATTCTGATGCAGTTATTTTCCAGGAACTTATTAAAATAACAACCAATAAAGTAGCAAAAACAAAATATCAAGCTTTATTAAAAGAATCCACAACCCGATGGGATAGATATAAAAAAGAATCAAACCTGGTTCCGCTTAAGGATGGTTCCAATCGCCCTTATCTGTTTTCTGATGATCTGGGTAAGAATCTTGCAGAGCTTCAAAAATTAAAACTGTCAGACTACGAATATCGTGCTATCAATAAACTGAAAACCAGCAACGAGATATACATCCTCGAAAATAAAGAAAAAGAAGCAGAATCTAACTTTTTGAGAAGCTCGTCGATGAAAGAGAATTTTCTTGAAAATCTTGATAAAATTAAAGGCAAAAGAAATTTGTTTAAGTTTGGAGCAAACCATGCTGCTAAAGATAAAAGCTTATTACAAAACAGTTCTGATATTGGAAATCTAGCTTCTGCTTTAGCTGATTCAGAAAAGGAAAAATCTTTACATATCGCTATTATACAAAAATCTGGTAAAACCGGCTCTTTTCTTTCGGAAAGCAATGACGCTGAATATGTTTTATTCTTAAGACCCTTTTATCGATTGGTCAATAAGGAAAATCAATGGCTCTTATTTGACCTCACTAAAATTAACGAAGAGATAAAGAAACAAAATACTTCTGTTAAATCAGGTACTCTTAAAAATTTACTGGGTGGCTATGATTATTTAATTATAATCCCTAAAGTAACTGCACAGAAAATGATCACTTAAGTAATGCTAAATTGACATGTTGAGATGTTATAAAGATATTGTTTGGAAAGGATAATCCAAATTCATCAACCGCAAAAATAACTTTATAAAAAGTTGTTCGTTTTAATTTGTAGTAATTAGAAAAAACCTCCTATTTCTCGGAGGTTTTTTCGCTTTTATCTTTTTAGCAAAAAATAAAAAATAAATTAATTATTGTTTTACGATAATTAATTATACATTTGCATTATTAATATTAATCGTGCTATGAACCAGACTAAAATTATTTCAAGGATTCTTTACTATCTGTGCCTTGTATTGTCAGCAGGTTATATGTTGACGGCAGTATATTCTGTTTTCTGTCTTATTACAGGCTTTGCTACTACTCCATACAAGGAAAACAAATTTCTTCATATCAATTTTCCTTTTACGGATCAGCCTTTTCTCAATATTGAGAATAATTATCCTTACATTTTATTTTCATTTATGACAGTTTTAATTACATATGGTATTTTCTTCTGGTTTTCGGCGAGAGTTTTTAAAGTTTTTTTTCAACCAAAGCTATTCAACGAAAAAAATATCATACAGCTTAAAAGATTTTACATATACAATATTTTCCTTCCTTTGCCTATTGTGATTATAGCAAGTTTTTTCGTGGAAGTGGAAAGTATGATATGGGGACTGGTTTTTATCCATTTCATGTTAGGAATTTTCTGTCTGTTTCTTGCTAATATCTTCAAGCAAGGACTACATTTGCAAAACGAACAAGACCTATTTATATAATATGCCGATTATAGTCAACTTAGATGTGATGCTTGCCAAA
Source organism: Chryseobacterium sp. FW101-FHT12H09 (assembly GCF_058790395.1). Taxonomy (NCBI): domain Bacteria; kingdom Pseudomonadati; phylum Bacteroidota; class Flavobacteriia; order Flavobacteriales; family Weeksellaceae; genus Chryseobacterium; species Chryseobacterium sp. FW101-FHT12H09. The sequence goes on from NZ_JBYTCP010000001.1 coordinate 664,229, forward strand.
CGAAAAATGCAGAGTAAAGAATTGGCAGAAAAATTAGGAATTACACCTGTTAATTTATCTATTCTAAAAACAGGAAAAGCCAAAGGTGTCCGTTTCGATACGCTGGAAGCAATATGCAAAATCCTGGAATGCCAACCCGGAGATATTCTCGAGTATAGAGAGTAGTAAGGATCTGGAATAAAAGTTTAAAATTGAACCTCTAAAGTTTTATTTCTCTTTATTCTTTATTCTAAAAATCATAAATCCCTCCTACATCATCATCAACTAATCACAACCACATATCATTTTCAAAAAGCAATGGAAACATTGCCAGCTATTTTATTACCCAAACTCAAGATTATGAACACATTATCTATCAACCATCTCAGCCTGACCTATAAAAATGGCTCTCAGGCAATTAAAGACATTTCATTGGAGATCGGAAACGGCATGTTCGGTTTGCTTGGCCCGAATGGAGCCGGAAAATCTTCTTTAATGAAAACAATTGTCGGTCTGCAGAAGCCCAGTTCCGGAAATATCCTTTTTAATGGAAACGACATTTCTAAAAACCCTGATTGCATAAAACAGAATCTAGGATTTTTACCACAGGATTTTGGAGTCTATCCAAAAATTTCAGCTTATGATCTATTGAATCATATAGCTATTCTAAAGGGGATTAAAGAGCATTCTGAGCGTAAGGATCAGGTCTTTAATTTATTGGAAAAAGTTAATTTATCTGATTTCAGAAATAAAGAAGTCCATACTTTTTCCGGCGGTATGAAACAGCGTTTTGGAGTTGCTCAGGCCTTACTGGGAAATCCTAAGATCATTATCGTTGATGAGCCAACAGCAGGCTTAGATCCGGAAGAGCGTAACCGTTTTAATTCTTTATTAAACGACATCAGTAAAGAGGTTATCGTGATCCTTTCTACTCATCTTGTAGAAGATGTCAGAAATTTATGTTCTGAAATGGCTATTATGGATAAGGGTCAGGTTCTCCGAAAAGGAAAACCCAATGATCTTATTTCTGAACTCGAAAACAGAATCTGGTCAAAACCTATTGATAAAAATGAATGGGAAACCTATCAGCTGAGCCACCATATCATCAGTCAGCAGCTGATTGAAAGGGAATTGTATATCACGACATTTTCCGAAGAGCAGCCAAATGGCTTTAACTCTGTTTCTCCCTTATTGGAGCACGTTTACTTCCATACTCTCAGACAAAAACCTTAATCATGAATCCATTATTTTTATTCGAAGCCAAGCGCAGCAGTAAGCATTGGCTAAGTTATCTTGTTGCCATAACCCTCGTAATGCTTGGTGTCTTTTGTGGAAATCAGTTCAATCTTAGTGTTGGGGAAGGGATTTATCTCAATTCACCATATACAATAGGTTTTATGATTGGGATGTTAAGTCTTTCCATACTTTTTTTGGCAATCATTTACGCGAACCAACAGCTTTTTAAAGACTGGGATTCAAAATTTGATAGTATCCTTTTTTCTTTCCCATTCTCAAAATGGACTTACCTGACAGGAAAATTTATATCCTATTTTCTACAGACTTTTCTCAGTTTTGTATTATTGATATCAGGCTTTATAATCGGTCAAAATATAAGAACAGGAACAGAAATACAGCCTTATTTTAATCTTTGGTATTATATATATCCTCTATTTATTTTAGGTTTTATCAATTGTTTTTTAGTCTGTAGTCTTTTATTCCTCATATCCTTTTCTACTAAAAGAAAACTTTTGGTCGTAGTCGGTGGTTTACTGCTTTATGTTCTGTATATGGTAGTCCTGCTATTTTCTAATTCCCCTTTTATGGCAGGAAGTCTGCCCCAATCAGAAAAAGCACAACAACTGTCGGCTTTACTTGATCCGTTTGGTATATCATCTTACTTTTTTGATGCTAAAGAATATACAATTCATCAGAAAAACAAATTGGTCGTCCCATTCTCAGGATATCTTTTGATTAACAGATCTATTTTCATCATCCTGTCCATATTATTCCTAGTACTCTCCTATCGATTCTTTTCTTTTAGAGGTCTTTCAAACAAAAAATCCAAAAAGAAAAATGAATCCTTTGCTTCCCTTAAAACGATTATATCAGATTATCATATTACACAATCAGACTTCGGAAGTATAACCTCTTTTAAATCTGTTTTATCATTTGCGAAAATTGATTTGATCTACCTTTTTAAGAGTATTACCATCATAGCTATTTCTATCCTGTTACTATTTGCTGTAGGTATGGAAATGTATGCTGAAATCGAAAAGGGAATCCGACTGCCACAAAAATATGCCAGTTCGGGATTGATGGCAACAACTATTTCTGAAAATTTTCATTTTATAGGTCTATTGATTATGACCTATTTCATTAACGATCTTTATTGGAGAAGTCAGTCTTCAGGATTTTACATGATTGAAAAAAGCACATATTTTTCAAGTAATAAATTGGGTGGACATTTCCTTTCAGCAAGTATTCTGATCTTCTTTTTCACGGGGATCCATATTATTGAAGGATTGATCTTTCAGTTGGGATACCGTTATTTTCATATTGATTGGAGTGCATATCTTGGTACTATCCTTTTTAATACTTTACCATTAATTCTTTTTTCCGGTTTTTTATTACTCATCAATGACAGTATTAAAAACAGGTTTGTAGCATTGGGAATTTCTGTTTTGGCTGTTTTCCTATTGACCGGCCCAATATCAAAAAAAGTCATCACTTATCCTTTGTTAAGAATATTTTCTGATTTCAAAGGTGTATACAGTGATTTCAACGGTTATGGGATCTATGAGAACTCTTTTGCCGGGAGACTCTTATTTGGAGCGGGTTTGATCATATTTTTATGGATAATCCTTCCATTAATTAAAACTAAAAAATGGACGATTAAAAAAACAATTTTCGCTTTCATCATGTTAGTCACAGGAATGATCAGCGGATCTCTTTTTATGAGGGGTTTTATTCCTCATGATGATGAAGAAACGATTATAAAAGCGGTTCATTATGAAAAAAAATTCAGAGTTTACGAAAATCTGCCTCAACCTACGATAAAGGATGTTGTTACGGAAATTATGCTGCATCCTTCAGAAAACTCTTATATAATTGAAGGAAAGTATACACTTATCAATGATACGGATAAAATGATGGAAAAGGTTTTAATTAATTTTAATCCAAATTTAAAGATACAATCAGCCGTTTTTGCAACCTCTTTCGAATCAAAGAAAATGAGTGCGGAAGTGACAGAAATTCATTTAAAACGATCTTTACAACCTAATGAGACAGCAACTTTAAATTTCAGATTATCCTATCAATGGGTCGCTGTAAACGGCCATGAATCTTTTAATGCTATTATTGAAAATGGTTCTTTTATGAGAATAAGCCGATATTATCCAAGTATTGGCTATCAGAAAAGTTATGAAATTGAGGATGAAAAAAGAAGAAAAGACTTCAAACTGGGAAAAGCTTCAAAGCTCAAAAGACTTGAAGCTCAGGAAGTATTTAAAAAGGATTTTATTAATTTAAATATGACTGTTTCAACAGAGAAGGATCAAACAGCGATCGGAACTGGAGATTTAATAAAACAATGGACAAATGGCAATAGAAATTATTTTCAGTATAAGGTCAATAGTATCCCATTCCGATTTGCCGTTTCTTCAGCAAGCTATATGCATAAAAGTACTAACTATAAAGGAATTGCTATCAATCTATACTACCATCAAAAACATATTGAAAACGTAGATCATCTTATTGAAAATGCCAAAATCACCTTAGATTACTGTATCAGGAATTTTGGAAAATATCCTTTTAAATCAATTAATTTTACGGAAATTTCCTCTTTTACTAAAGGCTTTGCTGCTACTGCTTATCCTTCAGCGATCTTTATGCCCGAAGACATGGTTTTTCATGCTAATATTCATGCAGATAAAGAGCAGGATGTTATCAATGAACTGGCGGGTCATGAACTTTCCCATCTCTGGTGGGGAAATAGCCAGATCGATCCTGACGACAGAGAAGGCTCAGTAATGCTGACAGAGACAGTTGCCATGTACACTGAAATGATGCTTTATAAAAAAATGCATGGAAAAGAAAAAATGCTGGATCGAATAAAAATGCATCAGCAGATCTATGATAATGAAAAAGGTTTATCCGAAAACCAACCTATTTACAAGGTATCAGGAGATAACCCACATATTGCCTATTCGAAAGGGGCCGTCGCAATGGTAAAACTAAGTGAACTGCTTGGAGAAGAAAAGGTAAATATAGCCTTGAAAAACTTTCTTTTAAATAATCAATATCCGAAAAAGCCCACAAGCTTAGATTTACTTAAAGAATTTTACAAAGTGAGCCCAAATGACTCTACTAAAAAAGAAATCGATAGATTATTTAAAATGATATAGCAAGTATAGTCATTATGAAAAGCTATTAAAAGAAATAGCTCTATTCCAAAAAAAAATCCCTCATAAAGAGGGATTTTATATATTAGTAAGACTAAAATCTTATGCTTCAGAAGAAGGATTTTGATTTTCTGTTGGAGCTTGAGCTGCAGGTCTGTCACCTTCAGGTCTTGCTTGTTGTTCCTGTCTTGGCTTCTGCTCCGGTCTTGGAGGTCTTGGCAACAAAACTTTACGAGACAACTTCATTTTCTTACGGTCATCATAACCCATAAATTTCACTTCCACTTCATCACCTTCTGCATAAGGAACTTTATCCAAACGAGACCATTCGATCTCAGAAATGTGAAGTAAACCTTCAGTACCTTTCGCAATTGCTACGAAAGCTCCAAAATCCATTACTTTCACTACTTTTCCTTTATATACTTCACCTACTACAGGTACGAAAGTAATTTCGTTGATTCTTGCAATAGCAGCATTGATCTTCTCTCTGTCTGTTCCTGCAATTTCAATACGTCCGATTTCACCAACTTCTTCAATCGCAATAACTGTATCTGTATCTTTCTGTAACTGCTGAATGATTTTTCCACCAGGTCCGATTACCGCACCAATAAAGTCTTTAGAAATTTCTAACACTACCATTTTCGGAGCATGAGGTTTCACGTCTGGTCTTGGTGCTGCAATAGTTTCTGTAATTTTATTTAAGATGTGTAATCTTCCGTCTTTAGCTTGCATTAAAGCCTGCTCCATGATATCCATAGAAAGTCCCTGGATTTTGATATCCATCTGACAAGCTGTGATACCATCTGCAGTTCCTGTTACTTTAAAGTCCATATCTCCTAAGTGATCTTCATCTCCTAAGATATCAGAAAGTACGGTGAATTTTCCAGATTTTGTATCTGTAATAAGACCCATTGCAATACCAGAAACTGGTTTTGTAATCTGTACCCCAGCATCCATTAATGCTAATGTTCCAGCACAAACTGTTGCCATAGAAGAAGAACCGTTAGATTCTAAAATATCAGAAACAATTCTGATCGTATATGGATTTTCAGCAGGAATAACCGCCTGTAAAGCTCTCTGAGCTAAGTTTCCATGTCCAACTTCTCTTCTTGAAGTTCCTCTTAAAGGTCTTGCTTCACCAGTTGAGAATGGAGGGAAGTTATAATGTAAGAAGAATTTCTCATCATAGTTTGCCATAACGCTGTCTACCATATTAGCATCTTTTACAGATCCTAAAGTTACAGCTGTTAAAGACTGAGTTTCACCTCTTGTGAAAACTGCTGAACCATGAGCTCCCGGAAGGTAATCAATTTCTGACCAGATAGGACGGATCGTCTTAGGATCACGACCATCAAGACGGATATTGTCTTCTAAGATCATCTGACGCATTGCTTCTTTCTCTACATCATGATAATATACTTTTACGAAAGGTGTTACTCTTTCTAATTCTTCAGCATTATCAACATATTGAGCTAAAAACTCTTCACGAAGCGCTTTGAATTTTTCTCCTCTCTCTTCTTTACCAGATGGAGTTCTTGCAACTTCATAAACTTTATCGTAAGTTTCTTTCCACACTTTTTCACGGATTGCTTCATCGTGATTTTCGTGGTTATATTCTCTTTTAGGTAAAGATTTACCAACTTTTTCAGCTAATCTTTCCTGAGCTTCAATCTGCTTTTTAATTTCGGCATGTCCAAAGATGATCGCTTCCAGCATTTCCTGCTCAGAGATCTCCTTCATCTCTCCTTCTACCATTACAATTGAATCTTTAGTAGCTCCAACCATAATATCAAGCTCAGAGTTCTTAAGATCTTCATAACTTGGATTAACAGAAAGTTTTCCGTCAAATCTTACTACTCTAACTTCTGACATTGGTCCGTTAAAAGGAATATCAGTAATAGCAATTGCAGCAGAAGCAGCTAAACCTGCTAAATCATCAGGAATAGATTTTCCATCATAAGAAATAAGGGAAATCATAACCTGAACTTCAGCATGAAAATCCTCAGGGAAAAGCGGACGAAGAACTCTGTCCACCAAACGCATTGTTAAAATTTCCTGATCTGAAGGTCTTGCTTCTCTACGGAAAAAGTTTCCAGGAATCTTTCCTCCTGCATAGAATTTTTCTCTGTAATCTACTGTTAATGGCAAGAAATCTACTCCAGGATTAGCTTCTTTATTGGCTACAACAGTTGCTAAAAGCATTGTTCCACCCATTTTTACTACTACAGAACCATCAGCCTGTTTTGCTAATTTACCTGTTTCAATTGTGATTTCTCTGCCGTCTGCAAGAGTAATCGTTTCTGTAAACGCTTGAGGTATACTCATAAATAATTTTTGTTTAAACACTCCGTATTGAGTGTGATTGATATAAATTCGTCTAAAATTTCGTTTGCAAATATAAGCTATTTTCTCGGTAACTGCCAGTATAAAAAAGAAAAGAGATCCAGTCATTAAATAACTATCTAGCAACAACTTAGTCAGACTTTTAAAAGTCACTGCCCATTTCAAACTGTGAAGCTTATCATATTGAGCAATTCAAAAGTATATCTATTAAAGTTAACTCCACTTTTTCACTCTTTTATTTATCTATAAAAATTTTCTTGGTCTATTTTTGTCTCAATCAGAGATAATAATTGTGTTTAAGGATAAAATTAACATAAAAAGGTTAAGAAAAGTTGCAGAAAAAAAAGTTGTTCCCCTATATTTGCCTTGCTTTTTAAAGTCTGTTTTATGTATGATAAAACAGTTTTAAAGTTCCAACTTTTATAACTCGTTGAAAGAGTATATCATCATCTCTTTCTTTTAAATAAATGTTTATGATTAAAAATAAAGAAGTAAAGTCGCAAAGCAGGAATTATACGGTTCCTTTGATCACCATCACCTTGTTATTTTTTATGTGGGGATTTATTACCTGTATGAATGATATTTTGATCCCTTATCTCAAGCAGCTTTTCAATCTCACCTTCTTCGAATCTATGTTGGTACAGTTCTGTTTCTTCGGAGCTTATTTTATTGGTTCATTAATTTACTTTTTCATTTCTATTTCTAGTGGAGATCCTATTAATAAAGTTGGTTATAAAAAAGGAATTATATTTGGTATTTTCCTGGCTGCCTTTGGATGTGTTCTATTCTATCCAGCCGCTACTTTTTCTTACTACCCTTTATTTCTGGGTGCCCTGTTTATTCTAGGCCTGGGATTCACCGTATTACAGATTACAGCGAATGCATATGTTTCTTTATTAGGAAGTGAAGAATCTGCTTCCAGCCGTTTAAATATGACTCAGGCGTTCAATGCTTTTGGGACAACTATTGCTCCGGTATTAGGCGGACATTTAATTTTCGAATTTTTCTCAGCACCAGACGGATCATTCAGTGCAGTAGCAACAAGAATCCCTTATTTAATCTTTGCAGGAATCCTTTTGTTAGTTGCTTTATTGATCTCAAGAGTAAAACTTCCCTCTTTTCAGACTAATGAAGAAGAAATTATAAAAGGTTGGGGAGCATTGGAATTCAGCCATTTGAAATTTGGCGTTTTTGCTATGTTCTGTTACGTAGGTGGGGAGGTAGCTGTTGGAAGTTTTATCATCAGCTTCCTGGAGCAGCCACAAGTGATGGGCTTTAATGAAATCATCAGCAAGAACTATCTTTCTTTATATTGGGGTGGCGCTATGATCGGACGTTTTTTAGGAGCTATTTCTTTAAACCAATCGATCAGTCAGGGAAAAAAGGCTATTTACATGCTTGGAGCTGCTACTGTTGTCTTTCTAGTCATCTTTAGTATCGTTAATCTTACCTTTTCTCAGATTAGCTTTTTCCTTGTATTTATCGTACTTAATTTTATTGCTTTCTTCATTGGTAAGGCAGCTCCTGCAAGAACATTGTCTATTTTCGCTGCAGTAAATGTCGTATTGCTGATTTCCGCTATGGTGAATCATGGTGAATTGGCCATGTACAGTATTTTAGGAATCGGGATTTTCAATTCTATCATGTTCTCTAATATCTACACACTGGCTATTTCAGGATTAGGAAAATATACGAGCCAGGGATCATCTCTAGTGGTTATGGCCATTTTAGGTGGTGCTATTGTTCCTATTTTCCAGGGATTCCTTGCTGATCAGTTTGGCGTGCAGCACTCCTTTATTATTCCAGTATTTTGTTATCTGGTCATTCTGATCTTCGGAGCCTATTGCACTAAATATCTGGGACATGTAGAAACTACAGAAGCCAAGTCAGGACATTAAACTAATTTATTATATTATAAAAGCTTAGGCTTCATTAAAATCGATCACCTGAATGATTAGAACTGGTTTTAATGAAGCCTCTTTAATTTTTAAAATTCGATTTCGGATCTATCTTCTTTCTTTTTTAGAAAATGTATATCCTAATCTCCATTCAAGATAATCAGCAATATGTAGATCATACGCGTTAATTCCAAATGAAGCAAAAAGCCGGTCGGTGATCTGATAATGCAAGCCTATTTTTTGAAAAAAAGCTGGACTGTCATATTTCCGTTCTTTTCTAAAAATGTAATATCCTGCACCAATATTTACATACAATTTACCAATCATTAACCGATAAGTAGGAATAACACTGAATAGCAACCGATCATTCGAGAAACGTTTTTTCTGATACAGTGTACTATCTGATATATACATGGTGTGATTATATTGCTCATCATGAGTAACACCAATACCGATTCCATAAGCTGATTTTGGAGAATATTGCCGCATATAAAAAGCTTCTGCACCATATACTGAGTAATTAAACCCATCATACCGTTTTCTTAACTCATCACGCTGTCCACCTCGATAAAAGATATTTTTCCGTCCTCCAAAAACTGAGAATTCCAGTGTATTATACCTTTTACGATCAACAAAAACGGTATCTCGTACATGAGATACTGCCCGCTCGGGATAATAAACAAGACTTAGCTGAGGAGCATAAGTATTAAGACCTTTATTCGGGAATTTTAATGATCCGTTGGAAAGATGATTAAACTTGAGATTTAATCCTAGATCAAAATGCTTTCCTAATTCATAATACATTCCGGTTCCTAAACTGATAAACATATTCGTTTTAGAACCTACAGATGTATTGTAATAGCCATGATCTTCATCAAATGGATTAGAATTAAATGAAATTCCGAAGTTAACACTATGATACCATTTCAGCTTACCCCACTGCTTGAGCTTTCCATTATAAATACCATAGATTCCAAATGGACTTCCCATTTCCTTGTTTTTGAGAAAGTCAAAAGCGAAAAATCCAATACCATATTGAGGATAATTATAAGCCTTTTCCCAATCCTTCTTACCATTGGTCTGTTTTAAAACCTGAAAAGAATATCCCATATAGTCACTTCGTTGATAACTTTTCAGGGGGTCATTGGTGCGAAAAAAATTTCCGTACTCCGTTCCACCAGAGAATGCCAAAGAAGATGGCACTATGATTTCTTTTTCCTGCGCAATGCAAAAATCAAAAATTAAAGAAAGTACAATCAGACAGAAATACCTAAAAAACATCAATTTAGTTTAAAGACTGGCAAATCTAACCATTCATTCACAATAAATTAATAATTATTTAAATTAAATTTCAAATTACTATTAAACCAACAAAAAAGCAACTTCGAAAGAAGTTGCTTTTTATTTTGAAAATCTTTGTAGATTATTTTCTTAAACCTAGTTCAGCAATAATTGCTCTATATCTTGCGATATCTTTATTTTTAAGGTAATCTAATAAACTTTTTCTTTTACCTACTAATTTCACCAAAGATCTTTCCGTTGCAAAATCGTGACGGTTAGCCTTTAAATGCTGAGATAAGTGATTGATTCTGAAAGTGAAAAGAGCTACTTGTCCTTCAGCACTTCCTGTGTCTTGTGCAGATTTCCCGTGTTTTGAGAAAATTTCCTGCTTTTTTTCTGTTGTTAAGTACATTCCAATATTGTTTAATGATTATTATGTAACGGGTGCAAAAGTACAACTATTTTTTAAGTCAGCAAAACATTATTGATTTCATATATCAAAAATGATAGAAAAAAATGTTAAAAATTTCTTAATAAATTTTATGCCATCCCGTTAAAAGACAGTAATTTTGCAAACGAATACAAATGAGAAAAATTTTACTTTTTACCACGGCTTCTACTCTTTTACTGATCGGTATCGCTTCAGTAAAAGCACAAAAAGGTGCTTCAGAGGACAAAATAAAAAAAGTTCTATACTTTAATCCTGAAGTAGAACCTGATATTGAAGAAATAAAAGAGCCTACCAATCATGCATTTTTTAGTGCTGTCTCAGATCATTTAAGCGGCTATAAGAAAAATAAAATGCTTCGAACTGAAGTCCAGATCCCTTTTGATAGTGTAGATACCCAAACCATTGCTGACTACTGCATCAACAATGATGCTGATTTTGCGATCGTTCCTAAGGTAAAATATTTCAAAGTAGGAATTGGAAAGTATGTTTTCTCCAATCAGGTTATTGTAAGTATGAAACTTTTTGATGCATCGGGGAATTTTATTACAGAATCGGATTATGATACTTACCGTAAAAATATGCGTCTTTTAGGTTCAGCAGAGAACTCTATCAAGATAGGAACCAACGGAGCAATAAAAAGTATTCTGAAAAAATTAAGAAAACTAAAACCTTCTTCAGAATCTGGCTTTTAGTTTTACATCACTATCACTACATTTCACACATCTCATTAGAAATCAAAATTTTAATAAATTTTGATAAAAATAATTCAATTTATTTGTGAATAATTCAAATATTTTGATTAATTTAGTTTCATACTAACAAACTAATGACCATGAAAAATCAAAAACCAACCCGAAGCAAGCATTGAAACCCTAGTGTTACAGCTTGAGATGTAACTAAGCATTTTAGATGTACTGATAGATCATGTCGAAAAAGAGTATATCGTACTCACCACCTACCCGAAGTTTAATTAAACAAAATAAATCTCTTCATTTTTTAAATTCATTATTATACCCGCAATTTTTGCGGGTGTTTTGTTTTTTATACCATAATTCTCATCTGATAAAGATTAGCAGGAAACAATTAACTCTACAAATGAGTGAATAATATAAATATTTTCATTATTTTAGTAACACATTAAAACCAAATACTTTACACTATGAAAAATTTAAAAAAACTCAACAGACAAGAACAAAAAACAATTAATGGAGGGGGAATTATAAAATGCACTGACAACTCACAGTGTTTTGGAGGATTTTGCTGCCACAGGGTTTGCGTTCTGGATGCGTGCTTTGAAGATTAATAACACCTATTAGTTTAACTTTATATTAAAACCTTATGAAAAATCTAAAAAAACTTAACAGACAAGAACAAAAAGCAATTAATGGCGGAGCTCTTAAAAGATGCACCAGCCACGCACAATGTTTTGGAGCATGGTGCTGCAATGGAATCTGTGTACCGCAAGCTTGTATTGAAGATTAATTTAAATCAAATACCATGAAAAATGTAAATTTAAAAAAACTGGACAGGCTGATGCAAAAAGAAATAAATGGCAGCGGGCTTATCAGAAAGTGCAAAGATTCAACTCAATGCTGGGCTGGAGAATGCTGCAGTGGAGGAATTTGTATGGTATCTCCCTTTCCTGTTTGCGAACCGCTTGAATAAAAAACTTATTTTTTTTAAAACTAATTTAAACATCTGTCCCCCACAGATGTTTTTTCATTAATATCCCCTATAGATCAATGCTAATTACCACAGATCACAAGAATAAAACTTTAATAAATCCTTAATTTTGCCACATCATTGGGCAATTCTAAAAAATTGAATTATTTTTGCGTATCCAAAAATCTCACGTTTTGAATTATACTGACGAACTTATCTTAAATCCTGCCGACATTGCCGAAACTCTTAGCGATCTTCCTGCTGATGAGAGGCTATTGGCATTTTTGAAAGTTCCCAAAGAATACAAAGCAGAGGTATTCTCTCATCTCGATCCGGACTTCCAGGAAGAAACTATCAGAAGTATTGGAAGTGATGATGTTTCAGAGATCCTGAATGCGATGACTCCAGATGACAGGACGGCACTGTTTGAAGATTTTCCGGATGAACTTATTAAATATTCCATCAATCATCTTAACCCACAGGAAAGAAGGATTGCATTGAAACTTTTGGGATACCATTCTGATTCCATTGCCCGATTAATGACCCCCTACTACATCCAGATCCGTAAGGAGTGGACAGTAAAGAAATGTCTGCAACAGATCAAGAAGGTTGGAAAAAGGGTTGAAACAATGAACCATCTTTATGTGGTGGATGAAAGAAACCGTTTAATTGATGACTTAGCAGTCGGAAGTTTATTATTAGCCGAAGAAGACACCTTAGTATCTGATCTTACAGATAACCATTTTGTTGCCATTACCACAATGACCTCAAAAGAAGATGCTGTTACGTATTTTGAAAAATACGACCGTACTGCACTTCCTATTATTACAGAATCAGGAGTCCTTGTAGGGATTGTAACGATTGATGACATCCTTGACCAGATTGAACAACAAAATACGGAAGACATTCAGAAGTTTGGAGGTCTTGAAGCATTAGATTTACCTTATACACAAACTTCTCTTATTGAAATGGTAAAAAAGAGAGGAATGTGGCTGATCATATTATTCTTTTCTGAAATGCTCACCGCATCAGCTATGGGATATTTTGAAGACGAGATCCAAAAGGCAGTGGTATTGGCGTTATTTGTTCCCTTAATTATTTCCAGTGGTGGAAATTCTGGATCACAGGCTGCAACGCTTATCATTAGAGCTATGGCACTTCAGGAAATCGGTCTAAAAGACTGGTGGTATGTCATGAAAAAGGAAATTTTTACAGGATTATTTCTGGGAGGAATCCTGGGAATTATTGGTTTCTTAAGAATTATGATCTGGCATGAAGCAGGTTTCTTCAGCTATGGAGCACATTGGGTATATGTAGGCTTAAGTGTCGCGGTCTCTCTAGTGCTAATCGTACTTTGGGGAACTCTTTCAGGTTCTATGGTTCCATTTATCCTGAAGAAATTAAAACTCGATCCTGCAACATCATCTGCTCCTTTTGTAGCAACTCTGGTGGATGTTACCGGATTAATTATATATTTTTCCGTGGCTGGACTTTTCTTAACCGGTAAACTTTTATAGAATTTTTAAAGTAATTTATTATAATTAACAAGCATAAAAAAGCCTCAAAATATGAGGCTTAAATTATTAATATAGATCGTTAGACAAATCTGGTAGTTGAGTATATTTAAAAGGATCCTCTGTTTCTGTTGACTGAACAACAGCATTTGGATTAAAATGATATTGTTCAAATAAATTCATTGAAGGAATCCATTTTAATGTATTACCTTCTCTAAAGTATATCCTTCCGTTATTTGGATTTTGCAAAAGCCCATTATCTAAAAAGATAGGATTTGCTACCGCTGTTTGAGTATATTCAACCAAGCTTTTTATTGATGGACGATCATATTTAAAAACCTTATCAATAAAAAGACCATCCCAAGTAGCTTGTTTATCAATATGCCTCCACTTACCTGTAAACTTCACATAATACATCACATTACCATTGTCTATTACTCTTGCAAAGTCACCATTAAAAGCAATCCAAGGTGCAATAGGAGCTCCTTTCGCTTCCAATCCTGATTTTGATTTTACGGCTAAACCATCATTATTTGTTTTTGCATTGTTCCCTACTGCATCTACTATATCATCGTTATTAGAACATGATGTAATAAGCATCAAAGAAGTTAAAAGAATTAATGTCTTTTTCATAAATTAAACTATTTAAGTTTGCAAATATATAGATTGAGAAAAAAATAACACACTTTTAAATGAATTAAATAGTAACAAATCCCTTACTGATCACTTAATCAGCAACTTTAATTTTTATTAATACAATAAGTAATGAAATATTGTAATATTTCATTACTTAAAAAACTTTTGTAATTTTAGGCAAAGTCTAAAAATGAAAGTTATTTCTCTGGTACCCTCTATAACGGAGGCATTATTTGATTTAGGGTTAACTGAAAATGAGATTATTGGAAGAACAAAATTTTGTATTCATCCCCAGGAAAAAGTAAAAAATGTTCCCATTATCGGTGGAACAAAAAACCTGAATATTGAAAAGATTAAAAGCTTAAAACCAGATCTTATTCTTGCCAATAAAGAAGAGAATATCAAAGAACAGGTAGAAGCTCTAATGGAAGATTTCAAAGTTGTTGTAACAAACGTCGAAACCATTGAAGACAACTATTATCTATTAAAAAATTTAGGAAATATTTTCCATAAAGAAGAAACAGCAAAAACTTACAATCTGAAGATCTATGAAGTTCTAAACCAAGCGAAAATCAATTCAAAAATAAAAGCAGCTTACCTGATCTGGAAAAACCCTTATATGACTATTGGCTCTGATACTTTTATCCATAGAATTTTAACTGAAATTGGTTTTGAGAATAGCTTTAAAGATAAAACCCGATATCCGGAAGTTACCATTGAAGATCTTGCTGATACTGATGTTATCATGCTTTCTTCTGAACCCTTTCCATTTAAAGAAAAACATATTGCAGAGTTAAAAGAATATTATCCCGATAAAAAAATGATGATTGTTGATGGGGAAGCATTTTCCTGGTATGGAACACACATTGCAAAATGTGAAGATTATTTTAAAGAATTGATTGCTGAGATAGATTCAGATTCTAAATAATTTATGACTATGCCCATTTCTATTAAATAAATGAATATGTTTTATTGCCCGCAGATACTTTAGAATAAATGCTAAGACCATACAAACAAAAAAACTCCGGCTTGTGACCGGAGTTGTATTTTCTTTAAGATGGATTATAAAATTTTGGAAACTTCTTTACAAAGCCATTCTAATAATTCACGGTCTTCATCCGTAAAAGGATCTATTTTATGAGAATCGATATCGATCTGTCCAACATTTTCTCCATTTTTAAAAATCGGAACTACGATTTCTGCCTTGGTATCAATTGAACAGCTCAAATAATTACTTTCCTGCTTAACATCAGGGACTACATAGGTTTCATTAGAAACTGCAACCTGACCACAAATACCTTTTCCAAATGGAATAATAGTATGATCCGTCTCAGCTCCTACATAAGGACCTAAAATCAATTCCTCCTTATCTCCATTTTTAAAATAGAAACCCGTCCAATTGAAATAGGAAATTTCCTGATCCAGCAGGTGACAAACTTTCTGAAGTTTTTCTTCTGTATTATGTTTTGGGCTTTCAAGAATAGAAGAAAGCCTTTTCTTTAATTCTGACATTATATTGTTGTTTTAAGAGAGTTGTTTTAATGAAAATTCTTCTTTATATCCGAACATCCCACGTTCTTTAATCATTTCCGCAACACCTTCAGGAACCTGAGTTTCCCAGCCTTTGATATTACAAGCAATTTTTCTTAATATTTCTCTGGAATAAATTTCCAGGAACTCCGGATTATAATTTTTAATGTCTACGATACGATTGTTCAATTTGAAGTATTTGTAAAGCTCTTTCAAATTTTCTTCTACCTTAAGCGTAGAAGCATCCAGTAATTCGTGTGTTTCCGGATCTTTATATGGATAAAGATACACTCTCATTCCGTTACGGAAAAACTTACCAAAGGCTTCGAGAATTCCACCTGACAGGTTTTTATAGTATTTCTCATCAAACACCATCAACAGATTATTTACTCCCATTGCCACTCCAATATTTCCGGTAGTATAGGAAGCAAAATAATCGATCAATCGATAGTATTCTGAGAAGTTCGAAACAATTACCGTATATCCTAATTTCCCTAAGATATCCACCCTATCCATAAAATCCCTTTCATCGATATCACCATCAGCCCGAAGGTTGGAAATTGTAATTTCAATTAAAATTTCGGTTTGTTCCTGGGTACAAGCAGCATCTTTCATAAACATATCTATACCATTTTGCAGCATGTCAATATTTACTTTGGTTACCGGTCTGAAACTTCCCCTTACCGCAAAAATATTTTTTTTGTAAAGAATATCTGCCGGTAACATATTATTACCCTGGCTATTGAAAATAACAGCATCAGTCATGTTATTTTTCACCAGTTGTAAAGACATCAATCTGTTATCCACATAGTCGAAGGCAGGACCACTGAAATCGATCATATCAATTTCAAGATTGTCAGTCGCTACATCATCATATAAAGACTCAATTAATGTTCGTGGATTGTCATAATAAGTAAAGGCTCCGAAAATAAGATTTACCCCTAAATTTCCAAGAGTTTCCTGCTGTAAAGTAGCATCATTCTCTTTGAATTTTACGTGGATAACAATTTCGTTATAGTCCTCATTTTCTTTTACCTGAAAACGGATTCCTACCCAACCGTGCCCTTTAAGGGTCTTATCAAAATTAATGGTAGTTACCGTATTAGCATAGGAAAAGAACTTTCTGTTTGGACTGTTTTCTCTGGAAATCCTTTCTTCTATCAATGCAACTTCATATCGAAGCATTTTGCGAAGTCGGTTCTGAGTAACATACCTGTTTTTAGCCTCTTTCCCATAAATGGCATCACTAAAATCTTTGTCATATGCAGACATCGCCTTAGCAATTGTACCGGAAGCCCCACCTGCTCTAAAAAAATGTCGAACAGTCTCCTGCCCTGCTCCAATTTCCGCGAAAGTACCATAAATAGTAGGATCTAGATTAATTGTTAATGCTTTTTGTTTAGGAGTTAGTTTCTGATACATTAGGACATTAAATTTTTTGTAAATTTACCAAAATAATACCAACCTCAAAACAAAATGAAGTTGAAATTTTTAGGAACTGGTACTTCTCAGGGCGTACCCGTTATTGGCTGTACTTGTGAGGTCTGTACTTCGGATAATCCAAAAGACAATCGCTTGCGATCTTCCGTAATGATCTCTACAGAAGAAAACAGAAAAATACTCATCGACTGCGGCCCGGATTTCAGGCAGCAGATGTTGGCAAACCACGAAAATACAGTAGATATCGCTCTAATTACCCATGAGCATAATGATCATATCATCGGGCTAGATGATATGCGGCCACTTATTTTCAAAAGTGGCGAAAACATGCCTATTTACTGTAATAAAAGAGTAGGAAATGAAATTAGAGAGCGCTTTCCTTATGCTTTTGCCGACGTGAGATATCCCGGCGCCCCAGCTTTTGATCTTCATGAAATTGAAAATAAATCTTTTCATATTTTAGATGCAGAGATAACTCCAATCGAGGTAATGCACCATCAAATAGCTATCTTTGGATATAAGTTCAAAAAACTGGCCTACATCACGGATGCCAGCTTTATTTCTGAAACTGAAAAAGAAAAATTAAAAGATCTTGATGTTTTAATTTTAAATGTCATCCGAAAATTTGATCCCCATCCGGCTCATTTTATTCTTCCAGATGCTATTCAGCTCCATGAAGAACTAAAACCTAAACAATTATTTCTTACTCATATAAGCCATCACCTAGGTTTGCATGATGTTGAAGATAAACTACTTCCACCCGGAATGCACCTTGCTTACGACGGTTTGGAAATAAAATTTTAAAGAAAAGTTCATAAAAAATTTTTAAATTTTCAGAAAAGTTTCTATATTTGCACACCAATTTAAAACAAGCCCAGTTGGCGGAATTGGTAGACGCGCTAGACTCAAACTCTAGTATCGAAAGATGTACCAGTTCGATTCTGGTACTGGGTACAAAAGAAAAATGGCACTAACTAAAAACAGTTAGTGCCATTTTATTTAACACACTTTGATAATCAACAAATTACAAAAGGCAGTACCCTAATATATGTTTTCTGCATTATAGAGATATGTTTTAAATTGAGTAAATTGCAAACCATTAAGATACTTTTATAATGTCCAATTTTGAAACGTTTTTTGATTACATTCAAGAAATATCAGGAAAATTGCTATCAGAAGATGATAAGCAATTATTGACAGTACATTTCAAACCCAAAAAACTTCGAAAACGACAATATTTTTTACAGGAAGGAGACGTTTGCAAATATATTGGATTTATTGTAAAGGGCTCCGCCAGAACCTTTACAGTAGATGAGAAAGGACATGAAAATATACTAAAATTGTCTATAGAAAATTGGTGGCTGACAGATTTTGAAAGCTTTTACCTTCTAACACCAAGCCGCTTTAATATTGAAGCGTTGGAGGAACTTGAGATCCTACAATCAACAAACGCGGAAATTGAAGAATTTCTCAAGCATATCCCTGCTTTTTCTGCGATGTCGAACGTGATTAGCCAAAACAATACTATTGCAGCTCAGAAAAGGATGCTGGCTATTAACTATTCCGCTGAAGAGCGCTATGAGGAATTCGTCAAAAATTATCCTTATTTTCTTCAGCGGTTTCCGCAAAACATGATCGCTTCTTATCTTGGATTAACATCTGAAACTCTGAGCAGGATAAAGAAAAACGCTTTAAAATAGATCCTTTAACTATCTTAGGATTCGCTATCATTTTACGCCTGTTAGATTGAATCACCTAAGGATCTTCTACCCACCTGACATAAACATCCTATAAATCAATGCCCGGATTTGTATAATTTGTAAATTACCTCCGCCGGATACCCCAATTTGGATTATGCAATTTTGTCCCTTCCCCCAATGAAAAAGTACTTAATGATGCAATTTATGCCTTTGTGATCCTTTAGCATTCTCTTTTTTTCATTTTCACATTTTCCATAAGTCGCTTTTTTACAACCTTTTAACATATCTATTTGATTTAAATCATCACTTTGAATTGATATTTGTCACTTGTAATCAATGATCCATCTCAACGTGCAGCTCGTTATGATGCAGCAACTTTGCATATACTTCAGAAGGAAAAAAACCTGAAGAATTTCAATGCAATTAATAATAGAAATCATGAGTAAATTAGAAAACAAGGTAGCGATAGTTACCGGTGCTTCCAAAGGAATTGGTGCAGCTATTGCCAAACATTTTGCAGCAGCAGGTGCAAAGGTTGTTGTAAATTATGCCTCCAGCAAAGAAGGAGCAGACAAAGTCGTTAAAGCAATAACAAATAATGGTGGAATAGCCATTGCAGTACAAGCAGATGTATCGAACGAAGCAGATGTGATCAGGTTGTTTAAAGAAACCGAGAATGCTTTCGGCACCCTGGATATTTTAGTCAATAATGCGGTATCTCAGGGATATGCATCTATTGAAGAAATTTCGGTAAAGGATTTCCACCAAAGTTTCAACGTCAATGTGTTAGGAACTGTATTGACTATCCAGGCAGCTCTGAAACTTTTTGGAGATAAGGGCGGAAACATCATCAATATTAGTTCGGGTGCAAGTAAATACCCACTTCCAAATGCATCATTATACTCTTCAACCAAGGCCGCAATAGATGCGTTCACCATTGCATTATCTAAAGAACTGGGTGGAAAAAATATCCGTATCAATTCTATTTTGCCCGGCGCTACGGAAACAGAAGGTGCAACCAGTGCAGGCGTTACCGCCGGCAGTGAGTATGAAAAAATGTTTATCGAAAAAACACCACTTGGCCGCAGAGGACAGCCCGCAGATATTGCAAAAGCTGCGGTATTCCTGGCTTCAGATGATGCAGCCTGGATTACGGGTGAGCAAATTTCCGTTTCGGGTGGTATGTATGGTTTTTAAAATCGCAACTCCAAAAATGAAAGTTAATAAGACTTATCACTGATTAACAGTGTTTTTTTTCAAACTACATTTTCGGTTATGGTACTCAACCGGAAAAGCGATGCTTTTCCGGCTTTATTTTTTAGTAACCGATTGTTAATTTAGAGAATATACGTCCGAAAAACATTGCTTCTGGTGATTCGTTATACCACTCAATTTTTGCAGATCCGAGATGTAAAGAATATTATTTATAATTTTGACCACATTCGTTTAATGATTAACTTCACATTTCACCGAATTAATCTCTCACATGAAAAAAATAATACTATTTCTTTTAATGACTTTTGTTTTGACAGCCTGTGGAAACGATTGTTATAATGCTCCTCTGCCTATCATTTTTGAATTCGTTGATGTTGATAATGTAAACCTAATTACCAACGGAACTCTTAATAACTTTTCAGTCAAAGACGAAAATCAAGTTGTGATACAGGCTTCCAAAACAGATGATGACAAGATTATTTTAGAGAATGTAGGTGAATATAATGGCACAAAAAATTACACATTCTATTCTTCAGTCAAAACTTTTAATTTTTCAATACAGTCGTCCGAATTCAAAGGAGGCTGTGATGGGTTCCAAATAAACAAACTGACATTTACGGGAGTAGGTTTTGATGTTAAAGAAGAAAAAGGATACTATAAAATTATACTGCAATAATATAAATAGCTTTACAACTTGTATTTCCTTCGGAAAAATGACCCAATTATCAAACTGTCACATAGTATATCAGTTCACAAAATACAGCCGTAAAAGCCTATCAATCAGTTTTTCAGGATTATTTTTTATCCCTAAAGTGACTCTCACACCAGTACAGAAGGGAAGATTCCCACCATCTCCAATTAACAAAAAATGAAAAATTCATCATAAATTTTATCGAAATAATTTATATTGACGACTGGTTATTAAAAACTTAACAATAAAAATACTTGTTTATTAAAATAATTTTCTTTTTTTTGCGTTTTACTAATATATGCCCATAAACCAACAATTAAATGTCATTACTTTCCTTTTTAGTTTATGGTAATCCCCTCACTAACATTTGATTACTGCAAAAACAGCAAAAACAACTACTTATGAAATCATTTTCAGCATTAGAAATTAATACGTTATTAAAAGGTTACATAGTAGGCGGTACGTCGCATTCTGTTTCCTCTCCTGAGCAAATAGAGCTCGCCGGAAATCATCAAATTACTTTTATAGGTAGTAAAAAATACGAAAAACTTTGGGCATGCAGTAAAGCATCGGTAGCTGTTGTAAATAATGATATATCTATTGAGCCCGGTGAAAACAGAGCATTTATAAAGGTTAATAATGCTGACCTTGCCATGTCGCAGATACTGGAATTGTTTGCACCCCTTCATCCACAATTCGATACAGATATTCATACTACAGCTTCGGTACACCCTTCTGCTATTATTGGTGTAGGTGTACGTATTGGTGCAGGTACATATATTGGCCCTAATGTAGAATTGGGTGACAATGTAACCATTTACCCAAATGCTACGATTTTAGACAAAAGCACTATTGGTAAAAACAGTACTATATGGAGCGGTGTTGTTATTAGAGAAAACTGTCATATTGGTAAAAACACAATAATTCATCCCAATGCAACTATTGGTGCAGATGGTTTTGGGTTTAGACCATGCCCTGAAAGGGGATTGGCAAAAGTCCCACAAATTGGTAATGTTATCATTGGGGATTGGGTAGAAATTGGTGCCGGTACTTGTGTTGACCGTGGTAAATTTAGCTCTACCATTATTGGCGATGGATGTAAGATCGATAATCTTGTGCAAATCGGTCACAACAGTATACTGGGTAAGTTTTGTATTATGGCTGGTAACAGTGGACTTGCAGGGAGTGTTACTCTGGGTAATGGTGTTATTATTGGTGGAAGCGCCTCTATTAAAGACCATACTACTATTGGCGATGGCGCCACTATAGGTGCGGGGTCTGGTGTTGTAGGCGATGTACCTGCTGGTAAAACCTATCTTGGTTATCCTGCTGCCGAAGCACGCACTACTCTAAAACAATGGGCTTTTCTTAAAAGACTTACGGCTGGAAAAAAAGAAATCAGCGAACTAACGTAAGACAATTATCAGTGTTTTAAAATGAAATTATTAGTATTTATTTTATCTTCAATTCTCCTATTAAATTCATGCCTGGGTGATTATGATGCTCCTCCTCCTGAAATCAAAAAATCTACAAAATATTTTGTTTACAAATCACTAACCAGAAAAAATAATATCGTAACATTTACTGTGATACATGAAGGCACCTGCACTGCAAAGTCATATTATGAAATCACTCAGCCTAGTGATGCTACTTTTGTATCCTACTCTACCTGTGATCATTACACTACACAAAAAGGAACATTTGGCAATGGAAGTATGATATTCAATGGGGTTATTTATAATGCTTCAATTAAAGGAGATGAATTAACCGTTTCACAATTCAATACAGTAATGGGTGATACCTATGAGGAAATCACAATTGCAAAAAGGCAGTAGCCGAAAATGATAACAAGCTATACATATAATAAGTCACTTGCTTTTTTTCGAAATTATATTTCTAATCCTACTTAAAGACTGTGGTGTTATTTTTAAATAAGAAGCAATATATTGTTGTGGTACTTGTAATGCTAAAATTGGATAACGGCTAATAAATTCAAGATATTTCGTTTTAGCATCACCATAATTTAAAAAATCATTGTCTTTTAATTTGTTTAAAAGTTGCGCTTCGGTTATACTTTTCAGGTAAATATAAAAGTTGGGAAGATCTTCACTCAGTTTTTCAATAACCGATTTTTGGATCGAATAAATTGTTGAGTCTGTAACCGCCTGAAAAGCATCCTTGCTTGGTAATGATGCATAATAACTCTCCAGATCAACAAAGAATTGACTCTCACGAACAAAGTATTTTGTAACCTCTGTATCATTTTTACCAATAGAATAACCCCTTATTATCCCATTTTCTACAAACCCAATTTTATTTGAAACTCCATCAATCTGTTGAAAATGCTCATTAGCTTTGAGTTCATTTTTTTTGAATAACAATGAGACATGATCTATGCTCTCTTGTGATAAAATACCTCCAAAACTTAAAGATGATCTTAACTTTTCCATTTTTATTTTATAATTCCCAATTCACTGATACTTTTTGCACAGGATAAAACAGCTTCTTCTAAAGATAATGGTTTCCACTGTAGTTCATTTATTGCTTTTGAAGTATCTATTTTCCTTTTTATTCTCAAATCTATTAAAATTGGCTTTAAAGCGGTATCAAAATTAGAAAGTAATTTTACAAATATATCTGGAAGCTCTTTAGATGGTATTTTCCTGTCTGGATTATGTAATTTTAGTATTGCTGCAATATCTTTAAAAGTCAAATATCCTGATGAAGCTATATATCTCTGATTCTTTGCCTGTGGCAATTCCATAGCCCTTATTAATAAGTCTGCAACAGAACGAACATCAACGATATCAAATCCTATTTTAGGTAATGCTGGTGTGCTTCCATCCATTAATTTGATCACTATATTTGCAGAAGTACCGAAATCATCTTCTAATACAGGTCCTAATATAGCTCCTGGTAAAACAGTAGTTAATTCTAAACCAGATCTATCTTTTTGAATAAATTTCCATGCTGACTTTTCTGCAATTGTCTTACTTCTGATATAAGGTGTTGTATCTTTTTTATTATTTTCATCGGTCCAGTGGTTTTCATTTAATGTTGAAGCAAGTTCATTTTTTGTTTTGCCATACATTACTGATGCTAGGGACGAAGTTATCACCACACGCTTTACACCATTTGCTGATGCCGCTTTTAGTATATTTAAAGTACCTGATTTTGCAGGTTCTATGAGTTCTTCTTCTTTTTTAGGTAAAACACGAGGAAATGGTGATGCAATATGTTGAATAAAATCAATATTTTCTGTCAATTGAAACCAAACATCTGTCGATTTCAAATCTGCTTCAACAAAAGAAATATTTTGAGCATTTGAGGTATGTTTTTCAATGATTGCTTTAATGGCACCTGCCCTCTCGAGGTTTCGTAATGTCCCGATAACTGTATATCCTTTTTCCAAAAGCTGGATTGCTGTGTGTAGACCTAAAAAGCCAGACACCCCTGTTAATAAAACTCTTTTATTGTTCATGATCTTTTTTTTAATGTTTAATGTTTTAATGAAAAACTCTAATCATTATCATTAGAAATACAGTAATAATAATTTCAAAAAAGAGTAAAATAGCAATCTCTTTTATGATATTTTAATTGAATACAAAATAATTTTTAAATCATTTGTTTCCCAGTTTCGTGTATATAAAATTTCCGTACTGTTATTTTTTAAAATTATTATAACAAAAGTTCTATTTCGAGAACAGGTACTCCGTTTTACAATTGTAAAGTTACTGGTTGTCATTGAGTTGACAATTACCATTTGTTAAAAAATACTGTCATTACCTTTTTTCGATTAAGTCATTACTTAGTATAATCTCCCAAAAAAACCTCTGAAAAATTCAGAGGTTTTTTTTTCACCTTTTTTAAAAACACTTTCGTATCGTTTTAAGATATTATTCTTTACACTATCAAATTTCACCCAATCCCTTCAAAACTTTTTTCCCATTTTCATTTTTAGGATTGAGTTCTATTGATTTTTTGTACATTTTTATCGCCTCATCCTTTTCGTTATTTAGTAATAAAGTTTCTCCATAACTATCAAATGCATTCCAACTTTCCGGGAATATTTGAGTCGTGGTTTTAAAAACATGAAGTGCTGAAGCTAATTTTTTCTGTCGGGCAAGTTCATAACCCATTCGAATCAATTCTCTTTCGGTGACCCTATATTTTTGAGGGTTTTTATTGTATTTGTTCAACAGTTGATTGGCTTCTTTTACTCCTTTATCTACAAGTGTACTTCCGTATATCCTTGAAAAAGCCTGTCGAACCGGATCATATTGTTTCTGATTCAATAATGCTATCATGGCATTTGATGCAGAAAAAACAGCATTGCTTCCATTATTTTCCAGTAGAATAACGGACTGTTTTTGAGAAATATTTCTCACTAATATACTTGTAAGACCCGTTATAGACCCATCATGAAAAACAATTTTTCCATTACTTTCATCCAAATATATCTCCCATCCCAATCCATATCCTACTTCTTTTTCATCAAGTTTATATACTGCTGTTTTTCCATCATTAAGTTTTACCCGGGTAAATGCTTCATCGAGTTCCTCTTGTCCCAGCAACACACCACTGTAAAGACTCTGGTCAAAAAGATAAAGATCTTCCGCTGTGCTTACTATTCCTCCATTCCCATAAAAATTGCTATGCTCACTTATTTTGAAATTTTCCGGCATGCTGTGAACATTCTCAAGCTTTGTTGTATAAAGATTTCTAAAACTATAACGCTCAACCTCTCCTTCCTGTAAAACACTTCTATCAAAGGGCTGTATACTGTTTTTCATCCCAGCTGGTTTAAAGATATTTTCCTGTAAATATTTGGAATATGGTATTCCTGAAACTTTCTCAACAATCAGTGCCGCAATGCAGAAATTCACGTTGTTATATTCCCATTTTTCTCCGGGAGCAAAGCTAAGTGGAACTTTATACTGAATCAATGTCGGAATAATATCACTATTGGTTATAATCTTATCAGGATTCTGTTCCATTACAGAATCAAAGAGGTGATAATAATCTACCAAACCTGAAGTATTACTGAGCAGATGCTTTATAGTAACCTCTTTATATGGAAAATCGGCAAGATATTTCTGGACAGGATCACTAAGTTTAAGCTTTCCTTTTTGTTTAAGCTGCAATATAGCCGTTGATGTAAAGGTTTTAGAAATAGAAGCTATTGGAAATTTAGAATCTGATGAAAGAGGTAGTTGCGTTGTTAAGTTAGCAAAACCCAGCGACTGCTGATAAACAATACCGTTTTTATCAGCAATTAATACATTGCCATTAAATTGTTGGTCAGCGTGTAATTCTTTAAAAAATGTGACAACATCCTTTCTTTGACCAGAGATAAAAGAAAATATAAATAATGGTACCAAGCAAAAAATGTAAGTAGAGACTGTTCTTCTCATAAAATGTTCTTTTGGAAATAGTTTAATAATATATCGTAGTGCTAACTTAAGCGTTCATTAATAGAACAACTCAACATTCAATAACATAACCTCATTAACAAAATTTAATAAAAATAAATAAATTTTAAATAGCTAAAATCAAGCTCATTGCATCAATAAATATATTTCTAATCGCCTTTCTACATTATATTAGCACTGATTTCAAACAATAATATGTACCTTTATAGTGAATTATTTATAAACAAAACCAATCTCAGATTGAGAAATCTAAACAGCACAATGAAGACTATTTTCACGATCCTTTTAGCCTCTGTATTAGCAGTCTCATGCAGCGGAAATGATGACACTTCCGAAAATCCACAGCCAGCAGAAAAGAATGTACACAATTTCGAGTATAAAAATTACCATTTGAAAAATATTGTCCTTTACAAAGGACCCATCGCTCATGAATCTGATCCCGGGGAGTCATATCTAAACAATTACTGGAATTCTTATAAGGAGCCGATTTGGAAAAAGATCAGTGTAGATACAAAAAGCAATTTGATAAAATTGCTTTCCGGGACATCTGCAGATGTATCGTATCCGATTAAAGTTTCAAAAGATTCTTTGTTTATCATTAACAATAATGAACTGAAGTATATAGGAACTTTCAATCAAAAAGAGTCATCTTTTACTCTAAAAAGAACTTTTCAATATGTAAAAAAAGTTCCCAGGAATAATTCTACTCCTTTATTTGTTTCTCGTAATAGTACTTTTGGAATTTCTCAATACACCACCATATTCGGAAATAGTTCATTTACTACACCATCTGAAATGACCGAACCAGGTGATGAAGTTTTATGGAGTAATATTGAATATGATTACAAGGCACTCTAAAAAGTAAAAAGTGAAAAGGTAAAATACAAAAGGAGTAATCTCCTTCCTTTTTTAGTAAAAGCAGTACCTTAGAAGCTGTAATTAACTTGCTTTTAAAATGAATAACACACTACTTCTAGCCATACAAAGTACAATAAAAATAAGTTCGGATGAAGAAGAAATAATTCAAGACTTATTCAAATTAAAAGAATATAAAAAAGGAGATTTCTTTCTTAAAGAAGGCGAAGTTTGTAAGTATGTGGGCTTTATCAAAAATGGTATTGTACGTTATTACATCAATGATGATGGAGAGGAAAAAACCTATGGCTTTTCAAAAGAAAATGAGTTTACCTGTAATTATGAAAGTTTTGTCCCACAAACCCCATCAAATCAGATTATTCAGGCTTTAGAAGATACTGAAATCTGGACAATTTCTTATGAAAATCTGCAGAAATTTTATGAAGAAATAGAGCTCGGGGAAAGATTTGGAAGGATTGTTATTGAGCAGGTTTTCATTCAAACATTAAAAGATAGAAACTCATTCTATACTGATTCTCCAAAATCCCGTTATGAGAAGTTTCTTAAAGAACACTCTGATTTGCAACAACGGTTATCTCAATATTACATTGCTTCTTATGTAGGTGTAAAGCCACAATCTCTAAGCCGGATCAGAAAAAGAATATCCCTTTTTTGATTTATTAACCCAGGTGCATTAATATTTATCAAGAGTTGAAGAATTTTGTATCAACAAAAACAAAATTCTTATGAAACGTTTACAACAACAAACAGCATTTTGGCTTAGCCTTCTTTCAGGGATTGGCCTTCTTTACATCGGCATCCGTTTTTTTATTAACCCGATAGGTGCAGAAATCGATTATGGCATTCATACCGTAACCAATGGAGATTTTTCTTTTCAGTATATTAAAGGTGTGCGGGATTTTTTCTTTGGATTAATTATTATCATTCTTTTATGGAAGAAACAATTATTTGCCCTTGGCTTAATTCTCATTTGGGAACAATAATTCCTGCAATGGATTTTTGTGTGGTATTATCTCATCCCGACTTTAAAACAGGCCATTTAATTTCACATCTAATCGCCGTTATCATTTGTCTGTCCTGTGGATTCTATTATTTAAAAAACCATAAAATTTTAATATCATGATTTATTCAATAGTATTCTGATTTTACACTTGGCGGCTTTCCTGCTTTTTCTTCTTCAATTAGCTGTGTTATTCCCGCAACAAAAAAAAGAATTACACAAAAAGACAAACCTGGCTGGAGTCTTAAACACCTATGTTACAGCCTCTATCGCTTCATCAATTTCTGATAAGCATGTTAAAGGTACTTCAGCAGTACTTCTCGTGTAGTTAGATGTTCAACAGGTAAGTGTTCGATAGCTTTACTTTCTATAAAAGCTCCATCGATTAATATTTTCACTTTTCTGATATACTATTTTAGTGAATTGAGAGGTAGAAATTGAAAGTTGAGAACTGGATTCCATTTTTCAACTTTCAATTTTCAACTTTGCATTAATTAAATAACCAATAGATCTACAAACTCATTAACATTGAGACTGATTAGTTTATCGTATTCTAAAGAGTTTTCTAACACTTGTCTTTGTTGTTTCTCAGGGAAAATACGAGCCAGATTAACTTTATATTTTTTAATCAACTCAGGAATACCCTCATCTCTCCTTCTTTTATGTCCGATAGGATATTCTACCACTATTTCATCCAAAACAGTTCCGTCATTTAATTCAACTGTTAATGCATTAGCAATAGAACGTTTTTCAGGATCATGATAATCCTGAGTAAATTGAACTTCTTCAACACATTCTATTTTATCACGGAGTATATCAATTCTAGGGTCTGAAGCAATGTTATCTTCATAATCTGCTGCAGTCAGTCTTCCATAAATAAGTGGCACTGCTACCATATACTGAATCGCATGATCACGGTCAGCAGGATTGTTTAATGGTCCTTTTTTATCAATAATCCGGATCGCAGCTTCATGCGTACGAATGGTAATTTTTTTGATATCGTCTGTAGTTTTACCCAAGTTTTCTAATTTATGATGCAAGGTCATAGCGGCCTCTACTGCAGTCTGTGAATGGAATTCTGCTGGAAAAGAAATCTTGAATAATACGTTTTCCATCACATAAGAACTGTATTCACGCTGAAATTTAAATTCATTTCCTTTAAATGAAACATCATAGAATCCCCATGTTTTAGCAGTAAGCACTGAAGGATATCCCATTTCTCCTGTTTTAGCAATTAATGCTAAACGCACCGCTCTTGAAGTAGCATCTCCTGCAGCCCATGATTTACGGCTTCCGGTATTTGGAGCATGACGGTAGGTTCTTAGAGACTGTCCATCTACAAAGGCAAGAGAAATAGCATTGATCAACTCATCACGGCTTAGTCCAATTAATTTCCCTACAACGGCAGTAGACGCAAGCTTTACTAATAGTACATGATCAAGACCTACTCTGTTAAATGAATTTTCAAGAGCTATAACACCCTGAATTTCATGAGCCATAATCATTGCCTCTAACACTTGTTTCATTTTCAAAGGTGCTTTTCCTTCCGCAATATTGGTCCTTGATAACCAGTCTGCAGTTGCTAAAATACCGCCTAAGTTATCTGAAGGATGCCCCCATTCTGCGGCTAACCAGGTATCATTAAAATCCAGCCAACGAATAATGGCCCCAATATTAAAAGCAGCCTGAACCGGATCTAACTGAAATTGAGTTCCCGGCACCTTAGCGCCATTCGGAACAACAGTTCCTTTTACGATTGGTCCCAACAATTTGGTACAGGCAGGATAGGTTAAAGCTTCCAGCCCACATCCAATAGTATCTAAAAGGCAGTAATGAGCCGTTTTCCAGGCTAAATCATTTTTAATTTCGTAGTTCAATACGTAATCTGCAATATCGGTTAATACACGATCCGGTTGTGGTCTTTCATTTGAAATGTGTGATGACATCTTTATTATTTTGATTTTAATTATTATTTATTTGAATTGAATTTATTATCTGCTTCCGATAGGAACGAAATCTTTGTTTTCAGGCCCTGTATAATTGGCACTTGGACGAATAATTTTTCCATCCTGTCTCTGCTCGATGATATGAGCACTCCATCCTGTTACCCTCGAAACGACAAATAATGGAGTGAACATTAAGGTGGGAACTCCCATTAAATGGTAAGATACCGCTGAAAACCAATCCAGATTAGGGAACATTTTCTTTTCGTCCCACATGATTTTTTCCAATCTTTCTGCAATATTATAAAGCAACATATCTCCGGCTTCTTCGGAAAGTTCTTTAGCTACTTTTTTTATCACTACATTTCTTGGATCTGATATGGTGTAGACCGGATGTCCGAATCCAATAATTACTTCCTTGTTGGCAATCCGTTTTTTAATATCTTCTTCCGCTTCATCAGGAGAATTATAACGGCTTTGGATCTCAAAAGCAACTTCATTAGCACCGCCATGCTTAGGGCCTCTTAATGCTCCGATTGCTCCTGTTATACAGGAATAGAAATCCGAAGATGTACCAGCAATAACACGAGCAGTAAAAGTAGAAGCATTAAATTCATGCTCGGCATAGAGATTAAGGGATATCTCCATTGCTTTTACCCAGGAATCAGGAGCCTTTTTACCATGCAACAAATGCAGGAAATGTCCACCAATAGTATCATCATCAGTTTCTACATCAATCTCTTTCCCATTATGAGTATAGTGATACCAATATAAAAGCCCGGAACTGAATGATGCCAATAATTTGTCAGCAATATCTCTTGCTCCTGCTACATTATGATCATCTTTTTCAGGCTGAATGCTTCCAATCGCTGAAACCATTGAACGCATGACATCCATCGGGTGTGCAGCTGCCGGAATACTTTTTAAGATATTTCTTACAGAGTGAGGCAGTCCTCTCAATGATTTTAATTTGGCTTTATAGTTTTTTAATTGAGCTCCTGTTGGTAATTGTCCATAAATAAGAAGGTAAGCTACCTCTTCAAATTGTGCTTTTTCCGCAAGATCCAAAATATCATAACCTCTGTAATGGAGATCATTTCCGCTTTTACCAACACTGCAGAGAGCAGTATTACCAGCTGTTACACCCGAAAGCGCTACGCTTTTTTTGGGCTTAAAAATAGGTTCATTATTCATTGATATTTTTGTTCTTTTGAAATAGGTTATTTAATTTTTGTTCATAGTCGTGATAGCCGATACTTTTGTAAAGCTCGTCGCGGGTTTGCATAGTATCAAGTACATTAACCTGAGTGCCATCCTTTCGGATATGTTCATAAACATTCTGAGCAGCTTTATTCGCTGCACGGAAGGCCGAAAGTGGATATAAAATCAAACCTACTCCAGCATTTTTAAGTTCATCAACAGTGTACATTCTGATCATTCCAAATTCGGTGATATTGGCTAATACGGGAATACCTGTTGCATCGACAAATTTTTGGTAATAGCTTAAATCAGGAACAGCTTCCGCAAATATAAAATCTGCCCCGGCTTCTTTGTAAGCAACTGCTCTTTCCAATGTTCTTTCTAATCCTTCATTCGCAAAAGCATCTGTTCTTGCTCCGATAACGAAATTTTCATCTGTCCTTGCATCAACCGCAGCTTTTAAGCGGTCTACCATTTCATCTTTACTCACTACTTCTTTACCAGGACGGTGTCCACAACGTTTTGCTCCTACCTGATCTTCAATATGTAAAGCCCCAGCTCCAGCTTTAATTAAGGATTTTACAGTTCTTGCCACATTAAATGCTGAAGGACCAAAGCCCGTATCCACGTCCACCAATAATGGCAGATCACATACGTTGGTTATCCGTTGAATATCGATTAATACATCTTCAAGGGTTGTTATTCCCAGATCGGGAACTCCTAAAGAACCTGCAGCAACCCCTCCTCCTGAAAGATAAATGGCATTGAAACCTGCCTGCTGTGCCAACAATGCATGATTAGCATTGATCGCTCCTACAATCTGAAGAGGACTTTCTTTTTGCATCGCCTCCCGAAACCGTAATCCGGCAGACTCTAAACTAACATTTTTACTCATCTTTAATATTATTGTTCGTTTTAATGTATTTAACTCACATACCATCAACAATTTAAAAAATTATCTTTTTTAAATTCTGTTAAATTAATCAAACGACCTATAAACCTTAGCGAACGGCTGAATGGGTATACAATCATCTTTTTAATGTTTATAAATCATTATAAAAAGAGGGTGATAAACTTCACAATACTTTGTAAGAGAGAAAATTATGGAAAGGGGTGATACGCCAGAGTTATAGATACAGCATAACTTTAAAAGCTAATACTACAAACTATCTCTAAATTATGATAATGTACCCAGAAAAAGTTGTGCACGATTATCAAAACGTATCATACCTGACTATAAGCTTCAGATCGCGAAAGCATCGTCAATTCGAAATAGGCAGGTCTCCTGACTTGTAACGATTTTTATCGTCCTTCCCATTCACAAGAGCGAACAGTGGACCTTGATTGATAAAAACCTTTTGAGTGTTACTTACAGTTGCGCGACAGTTCGTGATTTACACACGATTCCCTTTTAATTCACAGCTAAGTGTAACCAGTTTCGGTTGATAAAGAAGTTTAAATGAACTCCTTGGTGGTAAATATAACTATTTTATTGAAACGTTAATATATTAATTCACGAACAAGCGTTAGGATTTTACAACAGCCTGTAAATATGACAATTAAAAGTAATTCAAAATTTTAAAAAAATAACTAAATGACAAAAATCATATAAAAATAAATTGTCGAAAAGGAATGCTAAGGACGTTTTTTAGAAAAAACATATGCTATAAATATCAAAAAAGATCTCATGCGAATTGAGAGAAAACTAAAATTCATAATCACCTCTTCCTGTTTCATTTTGAAAAAAGTCAGGTTAAAAGTATACTATATTGCAAAAAACAGCTATAAAAGCTCTTTAACTTTCTCGCCTGCATTTTTCAAAGATATTAAACTGTGAGAAGTAATACGGTCAGCAAAAACAATCCGAAAATGATGACTAAACTGATCTGTCAAACTAAAGATTTCTCCTGGGGTAAATAAAATCCTCTGGTCATCGCAATACCTATAAAACATCTTCATATCAACTGCTTTTGATAAGCTTCCCCAAATGCTGTATCCCCCTTGCGGATCCTCAAAATATGAACCCTCTGGAAAAGAAGTACGTAACGCCTGTAAAACATCTCTAGCCTGATCATACAATTGTTTACGAAACGAACGTAAATGCTTACTATAGCTGTGATCTTCAAGTAATTTAAGCAATAACTCCTGATATATTGGAGCTACCGATCTTCCCAGAGAAAACCTCAGCCTCTCTGCCTTTGCATGGTACCTCCCTGAATGTAACCAACCGAGACGAATACCCGGTGCCAATGTTTTAGAAAAAGAAGAAAAGGTCATCACCCAGCCATATTCATCAAAATTGCGTATGCTGGAAGGACGTTCATCACCAAAATAAAGATCTCCATACAGATCATTTTCAATGATCGGAAACTGATGATCCATGGCAATGGATAACAGCTCCTTTTTGGTATTATCAGTCATTAACCTCCCTGTTGGATTATGGAAATTTGGGGTAACAACAAGTGCTTTGATATCATTGGCAGCAGAAACCTTTTTCAAATATTCTGTGTCAAATCCGTCTTCACCATGAATAGGGATTTCCAGGACTTTAAGCTTAAGATTAGTGATCACCTCCAGAACAGAAAAAACACATGGGCTTTCAACAGCAATAAGATCACCCGCATTGGTAACACTTGCCAAAGCAATATAAAGTGCCTGCAATGCACCATCTGTGATGATCAATTCTTCAGGATTGAATCTACATCCATATTGTAAGGCTCTGTCAGCTATCTGACTCCTCAATTCTGGTAGACCATTGGATGGATAATAGCGAAGAAGAGAAGCTCCTTTTTCACGAATGACTTCCTGCATCTTTCTTAAAATAAGCTTTTGTGGTATCAACAGATCGGTTGGGGTTGCTGCATTAAAAGAGCTATATTCAGAAGGTTTATTTCTGACAGAGGTCAACGCAATATTTTTATTGAAAGCCCCATTTTTCGCGACAGCATATGGTTCTAATAAAGGCTCAGAAATGCTTTGATGCACATCCGAAGCGACATAATACCC
Organism: Chryseobacterium sp. FW101-FHT12H09; assembly: GCF_058790395.1. Classification (NCBI taxonomy): domain Bacteria; kingdom Pseudomonadati; phylum Bacteroidota; class Flavobacteriia; order Flavobacteriales; family Weeksellaceae; genus Chryseobacterium; species Chryseobacterium sp. FW101-FHT12H09. Next base: position 698,426 of record NZ_JBYTCP010000001.1, read on the forward strand.
GGAACGAGGAACGTTTTTAACCAATCCTTTAATAACCAAAAGATCATAACCGCTTTGAATGGAGCTTATACTTAAATGATAGTCCGCCTTAATTTCCCTGACCGAAGGTAATCGGGTTCCCGGTTTTAATATTCCTTTTTTTATTTTGTTTTCAATGATAGAAGTAAAAATCTCATATCTGTACGTCTGCATAAGGATTCATCTTTTTCAGAACAAATGTACAAATGTACTGGCATAAAATAATAAACTGTACCGACTCAATTGTCGCGAACTGTACCCACATTTTAGTTTAATAATCCTGTAGCTTTGAATAAAAAAAGAATCTAAATGGAGATCATTTCAAAATTCACAGTAGGATCAGATCAGGGGATCGACAATCTCTTTGCCGTTATGAGACCTTATATCAGAAATGCCTATCACGAAAATATTTCACCGGAAAAAATAGAAGAATACCTTAGCGAACATGTTGAGTATAGAAAAATGATCAATATTTTAAACGATCTGTCAACTCAGCTTATCATGGTATTTGCGGACAATGAACCCGTTGGCTACTGCCTTTTTAAAAGTGGCTCCACTTATTCCGGCTCTTCTGAAGGAAAAAGAATGACGGAGATTATAGATTTTGCCATACTTCCGGAATATGATCAACCCGAGGTAAGACAGTCATTGTGGAGCAAAAGCAGATCAGCTATTACATTTACCGATAGTATATGGATCAGTATTGCTGAAAATAGCCCTATTATTTCATTTTTAAAGGATCATGGATTTATTTTTAAAGAAAATATCATTTTAAAAGCATTTTCCCTTCCTGGCCATATTTACGAATTGGATATAAAGAAAACTTAAAGCAGTCTCAGGGCAGTGTGATGAACTTCGTTAAAAAAAGAATAATTCACACCCAGTTTAAATAGAACCATTTAATTAATTGTACCTTACATAAATATACGTGGAGCTGCCGATATTTTGATTTTTAAGTTCTGTTGCCATTCGCTTCGCTTTATGATATTGTTGTATAGATGGCGTGCAGCATTTAAACTTCAATACTACTATGAATGGATTCGCTTTTGATAAACCCCAAAAAACATACCCGGAATTTCTTGACCATTTCAAAACTTCATTAAATACACTTTTTCAGGAAGAAAATATAGATCAGCTTAGCCTTTCGCGGGGTCTACCTCCTAATGTATGGAAGGAGATCATGAATTTAAAACCACTCTCTGTTGCAATTCCGGAAGAATTTGGAGGACGGGGATTACACGTAAAAGAATGTCTGGGAGTCCTATCGGCTGCATCTTATGAATCACTCTCTCTGTCCTTAACATTTGGAATCAACATCGCCCTTTTTCTTGAGCCTCTGGCAAAATATGGCAGTGAATCCGCAAAAGGCCCTGTTTTCAACGATTTTTTAAATCATAAGGCGATGGGAGGATTAATGATCACAGAGCCTGATTATGGAAGTGATGCACTCAATATGAGGACACAGAATGAGCTGATAGGAGATTATTATCATGTAAAAGGAACAAAACATTGGCAGGGATTAACAGGAATGGCTGATTACTGGCTGATTACTTCACGAAATTTAAATGCTGAAGGAAAATTGTCAAGAGATGTTGATTTCTTTATTGCAGACACTCATCAAAAAGATCAGAATATTCAGGTTCTTGAATATTATGACAATGCTGGATTATACATGATTCCTTATGGCCTTAATAAGATTGATATTAAAGTCCCGGAACATTATAAGCTTATTCCGGAATCTACGGGCTTAAAAATAATGTTAGATACTTTGCACCGCAGTCGGTTTCAGTTTCCAGGAATGGGAATGGGTTTTCTGAAAAGAATGCTGGATGAGGCTACCCAACACTGCAAAGATAGGATTGTAGGAACTTCTAACCTTTTTTGTCTGGATCAGGTTCAGTATCAGCTGTCAAAAATGCAGTCATTTTTTACCCTTTGCTCTGCAATGTGTGCAAAAAGCTGTAAAATAAGTGGCATTGATAATGATGTTTCCGGAAGTGGTATTCATGCCAACAGTATGAAAGCTCTGGTCACTGATATGATGCAGGAATCCGCTCAAATATATGTTCAGCTTTCCGGAGCAAAAGGATACAGAACTTCCCATATTGGAGGTCGAGGAATTATGGACAGTCGTCCTTTTCAGATCTTTGAGGGTTCCAATGAAATGCTATACACTCAGATATCAGAAGGAATTCTGAAAGACATGAAGAAAAAGAAAACGGAACATTTCGGAGATTATCTGGCTGTAAATGAGTTAACACAAAATGCTTCTAAATTATACAGCAAAGAGTTGAATTTCAAGATCGATGCAGTAATATCACAGAGAAAAATGATCGATTTAGGAAAAGTAATTGCGCGAATTATTACTGTAAATGATTTATTAGAATTAAATAATTCAGGATTTAATCAAGACCTTACAGATCATACCATTCAGATGATAAGACATGAAATTGTAAGTATTCTCGCTTCCATGCACCACCATAAAAACCTTAACGCATTGGATGATATCCATGAAAAAAGCAGTTGGATGGCTTTTTCATAATATGTTTTTACGATAATTTAATAATCCCTGTAAATAATGTGCAGGGATCCAGAGTATGTGATGCTTTGTTAATGCATTAGATTCAGTTATTTTGCCAACCACCAGCTCTGAGTTCCCTTTCGATCTCATTAACATCAGGTAATGGAATATGATAACTTTCATGAATGTACTGGATAATACTCTCATCCGTGGCGTCATCTATTTTCCTTATAAAAAGTTGATTGTTTGATTTTAAATACTCAATAAATTCTTCCGGACTTTCGGTTGTACAAAATTTCTTTCCAATTACAGCCCTCTTATCATCATTTACGATAATATCATGAAAAGAAGTATTCATTAGAACAGTTTGAAAAAAAGAATCTCCTGGTAAAAGAGTGTTTAGATAATAATCTTCAAAATCCATTACTTTCTTATTATTACTTAAAAAAGCGCAAGTGTCTCTGGTAAGAATGACCCACTTGCCCCCAATATAAGGAACAACTCCTTTCATAAATTCTCTTTTATAGATTAAAGAAGATATCTTGTGCGCCAGTTCTGTGAAATGATTTTGTATCCTCTGCAGGGTATCCGGTCTGTAAAATTTTTGATCATAATAGAATAAATAGTTTTTACCTTTACGGATACTGAGAAACTGACGAATGATATGTTGTGATTTTAAAGGATAATCTTCACCACTTAAATTAATGAAATAATCCCAATCCTTACTTACATTCAACAAAAACTCCATTGCATCCAGCTCAGCCTGGATCATACTGAATCCCCCGGAAGTAATATTCATACTTTCCAGAATATAGGCATTTGGAAACTGTACCAGAAACAACTGAATTTCCTCAGTTACCTCTGCACTAGCCTTTCGATCGATATGAATAAGATAAAACTGATCCCTGGAATATATCTTGTGAAACAAGTTAACAAATCTTTCCGGTTTATCATGAACCATAATAAAGTAAGCAATCTTCACTGATTCCGGAGAAAGACTTCTGAAAGATTGTTCTTGGGGCTGGTTGATGGGATATGGTCGCATGGTTAGAAGATTAAAATCATCTGCACCTGCAAACAACTTAGATTACATATAAAGTTACAAACAATTTTTTGAAAATCAATCATTTAAAACATAGTTTATTCCATATTTTTTTGTATATTTGCATATAATAAATAAACAGGCCTCTGCCTTTGCTTTCTGTTACAGTTTAGAATACTTATTTTTTTCTTTCAGTTTTTGCTTTTTCAGCTGCCAAAAATTAACCCTTATTTATTTCATGAATGAATATTTATATCGGCAACTTTAAAACTCAAACAATAGAAAAACAATTTGAACATCCTTTTACTCCTTTAGGAGATTTACTCTCAGTAGAAATTACAAAAGAAGACCATTCCGCAGGCTCAAGGGTTTACGGGCGTATAGAAGTGCTCAACTAACACGAGGCATGACACGCTATTGCAAACTCAGCAACGATCTTTATATATTCAGATTATTGGTGAACAAAGCAAAATAAAATAATGGAAAGACGAAGAATTAATTCTTTATTTTAACCATATACCAATAGTAAAATAAATATTTCAATTTCTGATAAAGAATTGATAAAAGGTCGAAGATTCGGCAACCCTTATAGATGAATTTCAAGAATTTAAATTTAATAAATCCCATTATCCGCGCTGCAACAGAAGCAGGATATTCAAAACCTACAGAAATACAGAGTGGTGCTATTCCACAAATTCTGATTGGTAGAGATATTCTTGGTTATGCTCCGAAGGGAACGGGAAAAACGGCTGCATTTGCAATGCCGGTTATTCAATTACTGAAAAAAAGTTCTCCTGAACATAAAGAAGTACGAACTCTTATATTAACACCTACTCAGGAACTGGGTATTCAGATCGAAGAAAACTTCAGAGTGTACAGCAAATACCTTCCATTGTCCCAACTTACTATTCATGATGGAACTTCACAAGGAAATCAACTTGCCGCTTTAAGGATAAGAGTGGACGTTCTTATAACAACACCTGCTGCACTACTCGATCTAATTAACCAAAGACATATTAATCTTTCCAAGATCGAAATTTTGGTTTTGGATGAAGCAGACAGAATGCTTGATATGGGTTTTATAAATGATGTGAAGAAAGTTCTTAAACTTATTCCTCAAAAAAGACAGACCTTACTTTTTTCTTCAACAATATCAGAAAATATTCGGAAATTTGCTGACATGCTCTTAAACAATCCTATAGAAATTAAGGCAAGTCCTATTTCTTCTACAGCGAAAATTGTTGATCAATCAGTATTTCTTGTTGAAAAAAAAGAAAAAACGGATAGGCTATATAATGCCTGCAGTCCGAAAAAATATTTCAATACAATAACTAAATAATAAAATTAATTTATGGCAGATTCTTTCTCTAAAAAAGAAAATTTCAAGAAAAAAATTCAAAAACAAAAAGAAAAGGCTTTACGTCGTGAAGACCGTAAAACTAATAACAATAAGGGAAAAGGACTTGATGAGATGTTAACATATGTTGACTCATATGGAAGACTTACCTCTACTCCACCTGAAGAAACACATGAAATCAATCTTGATGATATCCAGTTAGGAGCTGCACCTATTCCCGAAGAAGAAATCCGTAAGACAGGAATTATCACTTTTTTCAGTGATAAGGGTTATGGTTTTATTACTGAAGATAAAAGTAAGGAAAATGTATTTTTCCACACCAACAACTGCACGGAACTAGTAAAGAAAGGAAATAAAGTATCATTTGAAAAAGAGAGATCTCCGAAAGGATTTTCTGCTATTGATATTCAATTGGTCAAATAAATAATAATAACAACAACAATTTTAATACAATTACAATGCAAGAAGGCACAGTAAAATTTTTTAACGAAACAAAAGGTTTCGGATTTATTTCTCCATCAAACGGAGGAGAGGATATTTTTGTACACGCTTCAGGATTAAGCACTAGAATCATTCGTGAGAATGATAAAGTGACTTTTGAAGTACAAAAAGGTGAAAAAGGATTAAACGCAGTAAACGTAAAACTTGCATAGTTTTCCAGATATTTCAATAAGATAATATCAAATCACTCATAAGCCCCATTTTTGGGGCTTTTTTATGTATATACGCGATCTCTTAGATTAGGAAAAGGATTTTTAAACAAAGTTAGTCTGAACCTTTCAACAAAATAGAATGTTAAGATTTTGGCAGAAATTTGTATCAGAAAGCTAAAGCAATTGTTCCTTTACCGGGAGTCAATAGAAAGACCAGTAATGCAAAAACTAAAACGGTATTGGGTTGGCAACCTCAGACTAATGAAGATACTATTCTGGCCACTGTAAAAAGCTTAGTTCAATACAATTCACTACAACAACTTGACCAAGATCTTTCATTTCTTGATTGAATATTGTAACTTGGAAATTATAAAAACACCCATATGAATAGCATTATTGCCAGAGCAAAAAGCATGGTAAACAAAGATCTTTTGCCAGAATGTCCACAGAATAACAAAGCCATCAAAGACAATAAAGATTCCATGGTTGAGAACATTTCTGAAATAAAAAATATTAACACTTTATTAAAATGAAGAAAGTGATTAAAATATTTAAGAGAATATTTGTTGTATTAGCAGTTATCCTGGTGGTTCTTAGTGTAACCATCTTTTTCTATATGAGGCGAGCGGAATTTGGATCTTTACCTGAAGGAAAACGTTTGGAGCTCGTGAAATCTTCACCCCATTATAAAAATGGCCGATTCAGGAATTTGGTGGAGAGACCTACAATTACTAAAGGATACAACATGATGGGCGTATTGTATAAAACACTGTTTACAGAATTCCCCAATAGATATCCTATTGATTCCCTTCCTTCTGTGAAAACGGATTTAAAAACAATTGATCCTCAAAAAAATGTGTTAGTATGGTTTGGACACTCTTCGTTTTTCCTTCAACTGGATGGCATAAAGATTCTTGCAGATCCTGTATTCAGTGGAAAAGCTTCCCCTTTACCGGGCGGTGTAAAAGCCTATAAAGGAAGTGACATTTACACAGTGAATGATTTACCAGACATCGATTATTTACTTTTATCCCATGATCACTATGATCATCTGGATTTTGAAACTATAAAAGCACTACAAAACAAAGTAAAATTCGTCGTTTGCGGACTTGGAAATGGGGCTCATTTTGAGCGTTGGGGCTATACACCAAAGCAGATCATTGAGAAAGACTGGTATGAATCCGTTGATGTAAAACCCGGATTTAAAATACTGATAGAATCTACCCACCATGATTCCGGTCGCGGTTTTACAAGCGGACAGGCTTTGTGGCTATCGTATTTCATTCAGACACCCTCAACGAATATTTATTACAGCGGTGATGGCGGACGTGATAACCGCTTTAAAACAATCGGTTCAAAATATGGAAAAATAGATTGGGCAATTATGGAATGTGGCCAATATAACAAAGCCTGGCAGTCGGTACATGAACTCCCTGAAGAAGTTGCTCTGGCTACAAAAGAGCTTAAAGCACAAAACCTATTACCTGTACATAATTCTAAATTCACTCTGGCAAATCATCCCTGGAAAGAACCTTTGGAAAAAATCTCTGCCCTGTCTAAAAATCAACCCTATCGTTTAGCAACCCCTATGATCGGTGAGTTGGTAGAATTAGATAATCCTCAACAGCCATTTAAGGAATGGTGGAAAAATGTCCGTTAATCTAATTATTTCCCTTTGAATGATCTAAATAAAATTATTTATTTCTACTGTCTTATTTTTCATTATCTTAAAATAAAAAGCCTCTTCAAAAAAATTTAAAGAGGTTTTATAATTGATTGTAATATTAAGATTACTTCTTTATTCCAATTTTACTCCAGGTATTCAATACAAAAAGCAAGATCAATCCGATAACCGCTGAAGCAATTGAAAAAACAAACTTCAGATTATCTTCTGATAAAACTTCTGACTGCCAGTCTAACGCATAAAGATTAATTGCGATGAAAACGATAAATAGTACTAAAAATACTTTATAAAACTTCTGCATGATTCTTAAAAATTAATATAGTTCTGCACCAATTGGGCAAAGTTAGCGGTAAATAATTTAATTGAAATTGCTAAAAGGATGATTCCGAAAACTTTCTGCAAAATTGCCAATGTGGCCTCGCCCATTTTTCTTTCCAGCCATTTAGCTGATTTCAGCACCAAATATACGAAAATTGTATTGAGAATAATTCCACAAATAATATTAATATCATGAAATTCAGCTCTCAACGATAATGTGGTAGTTAGCGTTCCTGCTCCGGCAACAAGAGGAAAAGCAATAGGAACAATAGACGCCGATTTAGCCTCTGTTGTTTTATTAATTTCAATTCCTAAGATCATTTCCAAAGCAATAATAAAAATTACAAAAGCACCGGCAATAGCAAAAGAATTAACATCCACTCCGATGAATTTCAAAATTTTATTTCCCACAAATAAAAAGACCATCATAATTACTCCTGCCGTTATCGATGCCCTTCCAGCCTCTATTTGCCCGAATTTCTGTTGCAAACTAACAACAATGGGAACAGAGCCTATAATATCGATTACAGCAAAAAGAACCATAAAACAGGTTAGAACTTCTTTTAAAGAAAAATGATCAAAAACTTCCATCTTTTGTAATTAAAAATTTCGCAAAAATATGAAAAAAAATTGACTATTTGCTAATCTTAGAATACAAATTAACAATAGCAACTAAAAGTTCATCAATTCCCTCTGAAGATTTCACAGGTGAGAACTTTTCAATCTGAATCTTTTGTGAAAGTGTTCTATACTCTTCAGCAATAGCAATCCCTTTATAACTTTCTAAAAATTTTCCAAAATCTTTTGTAGAGCTCTGAAAATACTCTTTTCTAACTTCTTCATCTAATTCATCAACCGTCTGAAAGAACTTTTGATAATCTTCACTATCTTTAAGATTCTCTAAATAACTGAAATAATCATTGACATCAGTTTTCAGTCTTTGTCTTATTTCATTTTCTGTTTCAGCAACTGATCCAAGAGGTTTCATCGGTACAGTTTCTTTAATTAATTTACGTTTTTTTTGCCAAGTCTTAAATAGAATATATGCAATAAATAAGCCTAAAAGAATTCCAATATTCGTTAAAAGGATACTCCAATGGAACTTGTTTTTCTCTTTAACTTTAAATGTTGTAGTCTTTAATACCGGAGTATCTACCGTTTCCAGGAGAGTATTGGTATATTCATTTACTCTTTCAACCGTAGAGCGGGCTTCCATAATCTGATCATGTGAAAAAGCGTTTACGGCTAATGTTTCCTGACCCAGATCTATATATTCCTTACTATTAGGATTAAAGAATGCAAACTGTTCAGTTTTAATTGATATAGGACCTGCTTTCTTGGGAATCACAACATAGTTTGCTAAAACCTCTCCTTTTATTCCAGTCATATCAGGAACTACTTTCGAAGTGATCTTAGGTGCAAATAAATCATAATCCGGAGATTCAACAATTTTTGGCAAAATCATATCTGTTAAATTTCCTACACCGGAAACCTTTACAATGATATTCAATGGTTTCTTAACCTCTACTTTTTCGTTGGAAGTATTGTAAACGCTCACATTGAAATTTCCTACTGCATTTTTAAAATACTCTGGTGAACCTTCGGGTAGTTTTTTTACATTAAGCTTAACCTTATTTGACAAAATTTTATTCTTGTTCGCATATGTACTTACAGAAGCTGAAACAGAGGGAACTTCGACATATCCTGCTTCATTTGGAAAAACCATGAACATAGCTAAAACCTGCGAAGCCATATTTCCGTAACCTGAAGGATCAATTTCTGATCTGTTGAAATTAATGGGATGAACATTGATATTATCCTGATCCGGAAGATGAATATTTTTCACCTTTCTGAAGTTGTCTATATTTTTAGAATAAACTTTTAAAACGGCAATAGTTGGTTGATCCTGATAAACCTCTCTGTCTTCAATCTCCATATTAAGATAGACATCATTTGAAGCATTAGCAACAGATTTTTTTTCAACATCTTTCACAAAGATGTCGAAAGGTTCGGTTTTATAAATTTTATTATTTATGGTAACAAGTACAGACCCGATTTTTACTTTTCCTTTCTGTTTAGGTTCAAGGGCTACTCTGGTTACATATTGAGTAATCACAGTATTGGTTTCAGGATCCATATAGCCACTGCTTACAGATCCACTACCCACCATATTAAATTTTGATAGATCGGGTAAACGAAGTGGTGTTTGCTGATTATATTCACTCCCATTCAATTCAAGAATAATGGTAAGGTTTACAATGTCCTTGCTGCTGTAATCTGTTTTATCTGGGGTTACGGAAATATTTACCTGTCCGTAAGAAATTACGGAAGTAAGGATAACCAGTATGTAAAACAGTTTATATTGCATCACCAATCTTTCTCATTGCTTTCAGGCATTGAGTAAGAATCTTTATTTAAAATTCTTTTGGCGGTCTCTTTTTCTTTTTCGCTTACTTTATTCAATATTGCATTTTCAAGATCTTTTGGCATTTTACCTTCATTATTCTGGTTTTGGTCAGGATTATTGTTCTGCTGACTTTCACCTTGATTTTGCTGGCCTTTGCCCTGATCTTGTTTTTGATCTTTTGGATTGCCTTTTTGATCATCATTTTGTTGTTGGTCTTTACCACCGCCACCTTTTCCAGATTTACTCTGTTGGTTTTTCTTTTGCTGGCTTTCTTTTTCCTTCAACTTAGCAATTTCATAATTCTTTCTCGTAGCTTCGTTATAGGGATCCTGTTTTAAGGATTGCTTATAAAAATCTGCAGCTTTATCAGGTTGATTCATCTGCATATAAGTATTCCCTAAATTATAAAGAGCCGCTGCTTTATCCGGCAAGGTCTGAGATAGCTTTTGTGCTTTTTCAAATTCAGCCCTGGCCTCTTCATATTTTTTATTTTTATACAATGCATTTCCTAAATTGTAATGTGCTGTAAAATCTTTTTCATTGGATTTTATAGCTTCCATATATTTAGAAGATGCGCCATCATAGTTTTTACCATTGAATTTTTGATTGCCTTCATACACCAAAGTCTTGTAGTTTTCCTGAGCAAACAACGTCCCTGACACTAGAAAAGCAATTATAAACGATAAAAAAATGATTTTAGTATTCATTATATGCAAAATTATTCCTTTATATGTTAATAAACAGGCTTTTATTTGTTAAAATTGGGTTAAAGTATCTGGTGAAAAAATAGGAAAAAAACTAGAAAAATCACACATTAAAATCTCTTTTTGGATTGAAAATATAAATTAGGAAAAAAAACAATAAGGACACTGCTAAAAAGTATTGATAATAATGATTTGCGTTTTGAGATTTTACCAGTGTTTCTGAGGTAGACATCTTTTTATTTAAGGCATCAATAATTCGGTCTGGTGTTTCATTGATATTATTACCATCAACGTATGATCCACCTGTAGATTCTGCTATTTTTTTTAGTGCTCCGGTCTGTCTTTTTGAAATAACAGTTTCTCCCGCTCTATCGGTTTTATATCCCATTAACTGGCCAAATACATATTCCGGGACTGGCGCTCCTTCATCCGAACCTATTCCTACAGAAGTAACCATAATACCTTCCTTATTAGCAAGTTTTATTGCTGCATTATCATTCCCTTCATTATCTTCTCCATCACTTAATAAGACAACCTTCCGGGCTCCTTTGCTTACATTTTTAAACTTACTGACCGCTGCCTGCATGGCTTTAAGAAAATCGGTTCCCTGGATTTGCATAGAATTCGTTTCAATTGCGTTGATATACGTTTCAGCGGAAGTATAATCCGTTGTCAAAGGCATTATAGAAGTAGCTTCACCTGCAAAAATCACAATTCCTATTTTATCACTTTTCATCTTCTGCATCGTATTGATCATTAGATTTTTTGCCTCATTCAACCGATTTGGATTGATATCCTCCGCATTCATCGAATTGGAAACATCAAGCATAAAAATGACATTATTTAATTTTTGATTGGTTTTAATTTCTTCAGAACCATTTAATAAATCAATAATTGCAAAAATTAAAAAGAGGGTTCCCAAAAGATATAAGACGGGAAATACTTTGGTAAATCCTGATTTTTTTTCAAAAAGATCTTCATGAAACTGATTATCCGCAAAAATCACTTTTCTTTTATCCTTCCAGTTCAGGTAACGAACCAATAAAAAACCGAGCAGCGGCAAAAGCAACAGCAACAACAAATACCAATAATTCCCTAAATACCAATCCATCAACTCAAAAATTTATAAAAAAACCATCTTAGAAATGCATCAATAACGAGCATCCCTAAAGCGATCCACAGGAAAATTTTAAAATATTCCTGATAATTATACAGTTTGGAAACTTTCACATCAGACTTTTCCAATTGGTTTATTTCGTCATATACTTCTTCCAGACTGCTGTTTGAGGTAGCCCTGAAATATTTACCTCCCGTTGTCTGAGCAATTTCTCTTAAAATAGGCTCATCAATTTTAACTTCTGTTTCCGTAAAGACAAGATCTCCGAAAATATCGGTTTGGGTTGGCATTAGAGCGTATCCATTTGTTCCAATCCCAATAGAATATACTTTGATGTTATTATTCTTTGCCAGCTCTGCACCCACCTGAGTAGGCATCGCATTTTCAATGGTATTTACACCATCTGTCATAAGGATAATAATTTTACTTTTTGCTTTACTATTCTTTAAATGGTTTACCGCTACAGAAAGTCCCTCGCCAATAGCTGTTCCCGGCTGAAGTTCCAGTGGATTAAGATTCTTTAATTCATCTATCACCACCTGATGGTCAGATGTCACAGGAACCTTTGTAAATGCCTCCCCTGAGTAGGTCACCAAACCTAATCTGTCATTAGGTCGTTTTTCAACAAATTTTATTGCAATATCTTTAAGAGCCGTTAATCGGTCGGGTGTTAAATCTTTAGCAAGCATACTTAAAGATACGTCCACAGAAAGCATAATATCAATTCCTTTTGTATCATCTCTGTCTTGAGAGATCGTAAAGGTTCTTGGTCTTGCCATCGCAATAATAAGTGCAGAAAGTATAATATACTTTGATATTTTAAGTAAAAATAATACAGCCACAATTCCATTGCTGCTATCCATACTTTTTACTGTAGGTACTTTTATACCTTTTTTCTTCTGCTTGCTTATGTCTCTAAACAAAAGAGGAATAAACAACAGAAAAAGCAGAAAAAACCAGGGGCTATAAAATTCGAAATTAAACATCCTTTCTTAAGTTTTCAAATTCCAGATCTTTTGATGATCTTTTTACAAACTCTCTGATATCTGCAAAGTCATTTTCCATGGTCTTCTGATCAGGGAAAGTTTTGGCAAACTTCACTAAATCTCCCCTTAGAAAGACCTCTTCAACTACCTTTTCATTCTCCAATGATATTGTATTATTCTCTTTCATTAAATGTACAAGATCATCTGTAAGCAATACATCCGCCGGTAAATGATATTGTTTAGTGATAAATTTTCTTGAAATTTCAATTAATTCAACATAAAAAGAACGATAATTTCCTTCTTCTATATATTTTTTCTTTTTAAGCGAGTCCAGTTCCTTCAGTGTCTGATTGGTAGCTACGACAGGAGAGCTTTTTGATTTCCTTCCCCACTTCAGATACATAATGATTGCAATGATAAGGGCAATAACCGATAAGGCAGCCAAAATATACCATTTATAAAGCTCCCAATAATCTTTAGTTCCCAGTTTTACTTCTTTATTCTTCATGATATCATTAATCTGATCCCCTTTTTGGGCCGTATTAATGACGTCTATTTCATAAGGAATGGTTTTTAATATTTTATCTCCTACTTTAAATTCGAGTTCAGGAATGGTAAATTTCCCTTCTTCATAAACAGCAAATTCGATCTTTCTCTCATATAAATCTGGCTTAGTACCAATGCTGTCTTTCACCTCTTCAAAATGGAAAGGCAGCAGTTCATTTTTAGCTGCTGCACCCACCTGCTGATTGTTCAGGTTATCAATTTTAATAACAAAATGATTCACTTCTCCTAAAGCAAGAGTCTGTTTTTCAAGATGGGAAGAAAGGATCTGTGAAAAAGTATTTACACAGACCAGAGAACATATTATAAATAGTATTTTTTTCAATTTCAATTCAATTTTGGCTGAAAAGCCCTACCTGTTTTTTATTATTGTGCGTTCTTAAAATCACACCTGTTGATACAATTACTTTTTTTGAAAATAATTATATAATAATTTTGAATAATCTTCACCTGCAGCTACATTCATAAAACTAGCAGAGCTGTTAGCAAAATCTTCTTCTAATGCCCGTACTTTTTGCTTTTGTGCCTCCGCAAAGGTATACCTCCATCTGGCACTTGATGTATTTGCCCAAACCTGCTTTCCTGTTTCCGCATCATAAAATAATGCATATCCTACATCCGGAATCTCATTATCCTTTTCGTCATAAATCCTCATTCCCAATAGCTGATGCTTCTTTGAAGTGACCCTCAACATTTTAGAATCATATTCATCATCAAAATCCGAAAAGAGAAAAACGAGTGATTTTCTTTTGAAAATTCCCATCATGTACTCTAAAGCTTTATCAACCTTTGAAACCGCAGGTACATAATCTGCAGTTAAAATATTACTGATAATGGAAAGGATATGTTTTCTCCCTTTTTGAGGTGGAATTACTTTATATACTTTATCGGCAAATAAGATCAATCCTACTTTATCATTATTTCCTGCAGCTGAAAATCCAAGGCTCGCAGCAATCTCTGCTACATATTCTCTTTTGAGCTGTTTTTTTGTTCCATAGTCCATCGATGCCGATATATCGACCAGAATCATCATTGTCAGTTCCCTTTCCTCTTCCATTACTTTTACGAAAGGTTCCCGGAAACGAGCTGTTTTATTCCAATCTATCCTACGGATCTCATCTCCAAACTGATAAGGACGAACTTCAGAAAAAGTCATGCCCTGCCCTTTAAAAGCACTATGATATTGTCCCATTAAAGTAGCCTCCGTTTTCTTGCGGGTACGGATTTCTATCTGTTTTACTTTTTTTACAATATCTTTTATCTGCATAGATTAATTGGTAATTGAAAGTTGAAAATGGAGAAGTGAAAGTGATGAACTACAAATTATTTGTGCTAAACCAAAAATTTTCAACTTTCAACTTTAAATTTTCAACTTCTTGCTTTAGTCTTTAAACTCAATGGATACATTAAGCCACTCATCATCAAATTTAGGGTTGTACTTTTTATAGAAGTTAATCGCAGACTCATTCCAGTTTAATACCTGAAACATCATTCCACTATAATTATTTGATTTTCCGAATTCCACGGTAGCATCGAATAATTTCTTCCCAATCTGTTTTCCTCTCATTCTTTCAGTCACTACCAGATCTTCTAAATACAATCTCCTTCCTTTCCATGTTGAATATCTGTTATAATATAAAGATATCCCCACTATTTCATCATCAACTTCCGCTACAAAAGCTCCCCAGACAGGAGAACTCCCGAATCCGGCATCTATAAATTCCTCTAAAGTAACAGTAACTTCATGCAAAGCCTTTTCATATTCAGCAAGTTCTTTAATAAGCTCCAACATTGGAACGCAGTCTTCCTGAAAAGCTTTTCTTATAACAACATCATTCATAAAATAATATTAAGGAGCTTGAATTTTAGCCAAAATTCTATTAACGATTTCTTCTGATGAAATTTCTTCTGCTTCAGCTTCGAATGTTAAACCTATTCTATGTCTTAAAACATCTTTAGCCAATTCTTTTACATCTTCAGGAATTACAAATGCTCTTCCTCTTAGAAATGCATAGGCTCTTGAAGCTATTGCTAAGTTGATGGAAGCTCTTGGTGAAGCTCCGAAACTGATATAATTTTTAAGATCTGAAAGTCCATAATTCTCAGGATAACG
The DNA here is from genome assembly GCF_058790395.1 of Chryseobacterium sp. FW101-FHT12H09. NCBI lineage: Bacteria > Pseudomonadati > Bacteroidota > Flavobacteriia > Flavobacteriales > Weeksellaceae > Chryseobacterium > Chryseobacterium sp. FW101-FHT12H09. Next base: position 713,910 of record NZ_JBYTCP010000001.1, read on the forward strand.
GGTTGCAAAAACCATATCCAGAATATATTTCTCGATCTTTTCATCCAGATAGATCTGATTGATAAGCTCTTTTGCATCTACAATATCCTGAAGACCTATTACTGGCTGAACGGTAGGCTGGTGAGAGGTAGAGACCATTCTCATTACCTTTCTTTCATCTTCAAATTCAGGATAATCTATTTTACACTTCAGCATAAAACGGTCACTTTGAGCTTCAGGTAATAAATAGGTTCCTTCCTGATCAATCGGGTTTTGAGTGGCCAATACCAAAAATGGCTTAGGAAGCTTCATGGTTTCATCTCCAATCGTAACCTGTTTCTCCTGCATCACTTCCAACAGTGCTGACTGTACCTTTGCAGGTGCACGGTTGATCTCATCTGCAAGTACAAAATTAGCAAATACAGGACCTTTCTTTATGGAGAAATCATTGTCTTTAATATTGAATATCATCGTTCCTACAACATCAGCAGGAAGTAAATCAGGAGTAAACTGGATTCTGGAGAAATCACCATGAACAGCTTCTGCCAAAGTTTTTATAGCTAAAGTCTTGGCTAAACCGGGTACACCTTCCAAAAGAACATGTCCATTCCCCAAAAGACCTACCAAAAGGCGGTCTATCATATATTCCTGTCCAATAATAACTTTGTTGATTTCCTGTCTTAGAAGAGAAAACAAGTAATTCTTTTCTTTTACCTTCTCTGTTAACTGACGAATATCTTCTGCTTGGTATGTATCTGACATAGCTTAATTTAAAATAATTGGTAAATTTCTAATAAATACTCGCATTAATCAACACAATAAATGCCATTTTTGAGTTAAAGTTTGTTAAATATTCCTGTGTTTAAAGAAGAATCCAGTGCTGTTCTATTACTTCAACACCATCTATCACAACAATTCTTCATGCCTATAATTGACTATAAAAATCGACAAACATGATGAAATAATATATGTTTATTTGGAATATTAAAGTTTAGTCACTGTAATAGTAAAAGTATCTTCCGCGACATCTGTTGTTTCTTCATACGACCCTACGTTTATGTAATATTCAGTTCCTGCTGTTGTGGTAATAGTTATCGTTTCAGCAGCAGCAGCACCTCCATTATCCACCGTATTTACGCATACTAAATTGGTACAAGTACCACTATATATCCCTATTTGAGGGTCAAAAGCACTACCTGAAGGCATTGTTACTTTAATGGTATATTGACTACCATCGCCAACAAATTTAAACCAGGTCCCATCATTCATCGCATCAGCACACACACTGATATTCCCATTATTATTAGTAGTGGATATAGCATCACTTTGTGTATAGGTATAAGGGAAAACAGACGCTAACAGAGCTCCCGAACAAGCATCATTTGTCGGTACTGGAGGAACTGTTTTAAAAATAACATCTGCACAACCAGACGATTCAACACCACCAGAAACAGAAGTAACTTTTAAATAATAATTAACTCCGGGATTAAGTGCCGTTGATGGAGAAAAATTAGTAGCAGTAACTACTTGCTGGTTAATAACATTTGTTCCTCCTGGAGTGGTTCCTATTGAAACTTTATAAGAATCTGCTCCTGAAACTGGAAACCATTTAATATTGGGGGATAAAGGAACTGATGGGGCATTATTTACAGGATAAACAACAAAAGGACAAGCAGGAGTAGTTCTTGGTGTTAATCCTAAAATTGTAACCGATGATTTATAATCAGCTCTTATTCCTCCTGGTGGAGACGCCGGATCAACAACTGCATTATCTCCTTTATAATAAAGAGTAGAATATGGAATATGATCATAAACCCGGAAAACTTCGTCAAAATTATTAATATCAATACTTGGAGCGTTTTCTTTTGCAGCTACAACTAAATTATCTGTATTATTATAAGCAAATGGTGTTGTAAAAGAAATTTCTACCTTACCATTATTATTGGTTATTGTTCCTGCAAAAACCTGAGTAAGTTGTGAAAAAGGTATCCAGTCTGTTCCGGATGTGAAGGATGTTTTTGTTGTATGCCCAAGATAGACCGTCCAATTTGAAGAATCATTAATACTTGCGGAGGAATCCAAATAAAATGCAAGTCCTGTAATATTTCCTGCAGCATTGGTATTTATTTCCTGTTTAGGATATATCTGCTGAACGTACGAATAGGAAAAAAAACTACTTATTGGTGCTGTTCCGACATTTGTACTTCCAATATTTAAGTTTATTTGAGCATTAAGCATCAATACTGCTGATAACAAAGACAAAAGTAATATTTTTTTCATATATGATAGAATTAATAAGGTATGGCATGCTAATTTAGCATTAAAGTTTTAATTTTTATAATAAAAATGATTAATTAACCATACATCTTAATATATTTGTATCAAACACCAATAATATGCACAAAAAGCTATTTTTTTTAAGTCTTCTTTTTATTGGCCTTTTCAAATCACAGACCACAACAATGACGAATGTGATTTCACAGGCAACTTATTATGATGGCTATGCAGCTACTGTATCAACTCCGGTACCTCCTGGATTAATCCGACTATCGAATACAAGATATGCAAGAAAACTTACAGATGCTGAACTCGATTCTTTTAAAGCAAAGATCGCAATGAGAGTGACTATAGGTGCTCTATGCGACAATTATGACCGTCTGGGGAGCGTCTTTTTGGCAATGGTTCCTAAAAACCAACCCACATACACCATCAACGATGCTAATGTAAAAAGAATTGAAATTGGGAGATACATTACTCCATTTATGAATAAAAACCGCTCTCCTCTAGAGGTTCCTTATACTTATGACCTTAGTAATTTGTACAACGTATTTCATGATACCGGTTTACGCAGCACATCAGATCTATATATGGAACTCGATGTTTTTGGCGTTCCATATGCGGCGCAGACTCAGGTCGCAGGATGTTCTGGTAGGATTGATGTTTTTTCCGGAACACTAACTTTTTTTTCAACAAATACAGGAGCAACATCAACAGATCATAATAGTTTGGTTCCTATACTTACTTACAGCAGGCTTAATAATTATAATAGTACTGACGTGACCGGTGAAACCGTTAGAATAGTAAATTTTAACCTTCCAACTGCTGTTAGCAATGCCCGCTTTTTTGTAATATCAACCCCTCATGGTGCCAATAGTGGTGGCGAGGAATATGTAAGAAGACAAAACTACACATACATGGATGATGTCCAGGTACTGACTTATACACCAGGGGGAATCTCTTGCGAACCTTATAGAGTCTATAATACGCAAGGTAACGGAATTTATGGAGCTACTCCAAAAACATTCGCAGACTGGACCTCATGGAACAACTGGTGTCCTGGTAATTCTGTTCCGATCAGAGGCTTTACATTACCTACAATGACTGCCGGCAATCACACCCTGAAACATACAATACCAACAGCTGTTTTCAATCAGCAGCAAGGAGATGTTTATTTATCAGTCTATATGCAAGGTAAAAGCAATGCTGTTTTAAATGTAAGTGATGTTAAAACAATAGACGTCAACATATACCCTAATCCTACCTCCGATTTCGTTAATATAAAATCAAAAGCAGGTGTAGCTTCGATCAGTCTTTTCAGTATAGATGGAAAAAAACTATCTGAAAATTACAATGAAAACAGGATAGATCTTTCAGTTTATAGTACAGGAATTTATTTTTTGAATATTGTGCTAAAAGATGGAACCACTTTTAAACATAAGATCATCAAAAAATAAACATGAGAAGAGTTACCAATGCGGTGTAACAACCTACTAAAGTACAATTACTTTAACTCATATCTCCAAATCACATGATTTGAACAACAATAAAACCCACCTTTGAATTTTTTTCACTGGTGGGATTTTTTTGCAAAAAAAAAAATAATAAAGACCGCATTTATTAGGATTTACAAACTTTTACTTTAATACTCCAGCCAAAAAATTGTCATTTTCAGTTTATTAAACTATTTTTGGTGATTAAAATTTTTGTAAAATGAATTATCATTTTCAAGCTCACAGACAGGTAAGAAGAAACCTTTTGGAAATATTGCAAAATACCTCCCATGAAGATCTTTTGCTCATCCCGGATGGCTTCAACAATAACATGTACTGGAATATTGCACATACTGTTGCAACACAACAGCTTCTGCACTATTACCTAAGTGGTAACCCCTTCCGAATTGATAAATATTGGATTGAAACTTACAAAAAAGGAACCTTACCGAACTTAAATGTTCAAAAGTCTGAGGTTGAAGATCTGGAGTTTTTATTAACCGAAACTTCAAAAATTTTAATGAAAGATTATGACAGTGATTTCTTTGCAGATTATACACCCTATACCACAAGTTTTGGTATGGATCTGAAGAGTATTCAGGATGCTATCATCTTTAACAATATGCATGAAAGCCTTCATTATGGCTATATCATGTCACAGAAAAGAGCAATTTTAGGAGAAAAATATTAAAATGACAGATAAGAAAGACGATTTTATTTTCGGGCTACGTCCCGTAATAGAAGCTATTGAGGCGGGAAAAACTATTGACAAGATCTTTTTGCAAAATGCACTTCAAGGTCCTATTTATGCTGAACTGAAAACAGTTTTAGCACAAAATAAAATACGTCCAAACTACGTTCCAATTGAAAAGCTGAACCGTTTTACAAGAAAAAACCACCAGGGGGTTGTTGCCTTTATTTCGGATGTTCCGTTTCATAAAATAGAAGACATTGTTCCACAACTATTTGAAGAAGGAAAAACTCCTTTTTTATTAATTCTTGATCGATTGACTGATGTAAGAAATTTTGGTGCCATTTGCAGAACAGCTGAATGTGTGGGAATTGATGCCGTAATTATACCTGAAAAAGGAGCTTCTCCAATTAATTCAGATGCCATAAAAACTTCAGCAGGAGCTATTTACAATGTAAAAATATGTAAAGAAGCGAATCTAGCACACACTGTGGATTTCCTTCAACAAAGTGGAATTGCAGTCTATTCGGCTACTGAAAAAGCACAGAAGTTGATCTATGACGTTAATTTTGCTGGACCTTGTGCTATTGTTATGGGTAATGAGGAAACAGGAATATCCAAAGAAGTTTTACACCATTCGGATGAAAAAATAAAATTACCAATTGAAGGGAAAACTCAATCTTTAAATGTCTCCGTAGCATGTGGAGCGATTTTATATGAAGCAGTAAGACAGAAAATGTCTGTGATTCCCAATCCATAGACAACAAAAATAGTAGTAAAATTTAAAAAATATTAAATGAAAAATATAGCAGCGATAGCGCTAATATCAATAGCATTAGTTTCTTGTAAAAAAGAAACAGCAAAAATTACAAAAGTAGATCCAAAAACAGGAAAAACCATTACAGTGGAAGTTCCGGCTGATTCAATTGCAAAGGTTGCAGAGAATGCTGCCATTAAAGATTCGGCAGGCGTTTATAAACAAACTTTCAAGCTTGAAATAGGAAAAACATATCCTTTAACAACGTATCAGAGAGATGTAAAGACAATGACTGACCCACAGGGAAAAACATTGAACGGAACAAGTGAATCTACTGATGAGATGAGTTTTACTGTAAATGATGTTAAGAATAATGTTTATGATATTACGCTGAATCTTATTGCCAAGAGAAATTCTCAGACTGCAGAAGGAAAAACAATTGTGGTAGACACCAAACAACCTATTCCTAAAGAGGATGATCTTAAAATGATCTGGAATATCAACAGAGCTCTTACAAGCAACAAGCTGAGCATGAAAATGGATACTAAAGGAAATGTAATTTCCATTACAGGTTTTGAGCCTGTTTATACTAAAGTTTCCAATGCAGTAGGTACTTTGGTAAAAGATGCCAATCAAAAAGCAAGTGTTGTAGCTAGTCTTAAGGAAAGCTTTAATGAAAAAGTATTGAAAGATCAGTTCAGTAAAAACCTTACTATTATGCCTAAAAAAGGGGTAAAAGTTGGAGAAAAATGGACTAATACAGAAAATGCTGATCCAAATGGTAAAATTAAAGTTACCTCAAACTATCAGTTAAAAAGTGTAGGTAACGGTGTTGCTGAAATTGCTGTAACAGGTGGAATTCCAAAAAAAACAGACAAACAGGCACAAGGACCTATGACTCACAGCATCAGCAGTGAACTGGAACAAAATGGTACTATTAAGTTTGACGAGAATACGGGATGGATTACCAACCAAAATATCACGGTAAAAACAACTCAGGTAGAAACTATTTCAGACGGAAAACAATCTCAGTCCATGAAAAGTGTTTCTAATTCTTCGGTCATGGTAAATCCATCTGCTAAATAGTTTAGGTTTATAAAATTTAAAAGATATGAAGTGGATTCTTGAGCTAGTACTTACCGCTATTATTATGTTCTTTGTCTGGAATATTCTTAGAAGACTTTTCTTTAAGACCTTCTATAGCTATAGATTCAATAACCAGAATAATAAAAAGCAGGATATACAAAACTCAAATAAGGATATTAATAAGAAAATCAACTGGGACGCAGAAACTGTTGATTATGAAGAAGTAAAAGAGACTAAGGATAAAAGATAAATTCCAAGAAAATAAAAGATAATAACCAGCATGGCGAAAAATAAAAACTTAATTTATATTGCAATTTCATTAGTTGTATTTATAGTTTTAGCATTTTTATATTCCACTCCTGTTTTTACAGGGAAACAGCTTTTCCAACATGATATCGTTCAGTATCGAGGGGGTGCAAAAGAACTTCTCGATTATAGAGCTAATTATGAAAAGGAAACCTATTGGAGTGATTCTATGTTCGGAGGAATGCCAACGTATCAAATGGGTAGCCAGTTTAAAGGTGATATCATAAAAAAAATCGACAGTAACCTGAACTTTCTTCCAAGACCTGTTAATTATCTGTTTTTACTTTTTGCTGGATTTTTCCTCTTAGGAATGGTTGTGGTCAGAAACTGGAAATACGCTTTATTAGGAGCCACTTTCTTTGGTCTTTCAACCTATTTTTACATTATAATTGCAGCGGGACATAACGGTAAAGTTAATACTATTGAATATTTCGCACCGCTTTTAGCCGGTATTTTACTGGTTTATATCCGTAAGAAATATATCGTCGGATTTATTGTCACGACGCTATTTATGGGATTACAAATTGCGGCAAACCATCCGCAGATGACCTATTATTTATTTCTTGCCTTAGGATTCTTATTTATCTCAGAATTGATCAGAGTTATTCAGAAAAAGACTCTGATGAAGCATTTCCTTATTTCTTCAGCTATTATTGCAGCTTCCTGTGTAATCGGTGTTGGAATGAATTCACAGAGAATCATGGCCAATTCGGAATATATCAAGGAAACTGTTCGTGGAAAACAAATTTTAAATACCGATAGCCATACTGCAGGAAAATCCGGAATGGATAAAGAAAGTATTCTGTTGTGGAGTTACGGAAAACTGGAAACACTGAACTTATTTATTCCAAGGTTAATGGGTGGTGGAAGCCAGGAGCCTGAGGCCAAAGAAATGATGAATAAAGTTCAGGAAATGGTTCAGGAAAATGTTTCCAGCCAGGAAGAAATGGACAGAATTTCTAAAGGCTTTGCTGGAATGACCTATTGGGGAGATCAGCCCGGAACATCAGGACCTGCTTATCAGGGAGCTATTGTATGTTTTCTGGCTCTTTTAGGCTTCTTTTTCGCATGGAAAAAATACCGTTATTGGATTTTAGGTGCTTCCATTCTTACCATATTATTGGCCTGGGGAAGTAACTTTATGCCATTATCGGACTTCTTTATAGATTTCATACCATTTTATAGCAAGTTCAGAGCCCCATCTTCTATTTTAGTTGTTGTTGAACTCTTATTTCCATTAATTGCTATTATTGGATTGTATAGATTCTTTACCGATGAAAAATTAACCGAAGAATATAAAAAGAAAATACTTTTTTATGTAGGAGGTGGAACGTTAGGATTCATATTAATTCTTTTAATCTTTGGTAAAGGTTTGTTAGGTTTTGCCACAGACAACGAGAAGCTATATTTCCCTCCTTTCCTACTGGATTATCTGGTGGATGAGAGATTTAAATTATTCAAAATAGATGCAATCAAAGCATTTCTTTACGTAGCAATAGCGGCTGTAGTTCTATTCCTTACTATGAAGAAAAGGTTAAATCAGAATATTGCTTTAGTTATAATTGGTGTGGTAAGTTTATTTGACCTATGGACCGTAAACAAGCGATATCTGAATGACGAAAACTATGTAGATAAAGTATTTGCTGAAAATCCATTTCAGACTGAAAGCTCAGATCTTCTGGCAGAAAAAGTACAGGCTAATCCGGCTCTAGGATCTATTTTAGCTAACGTGAATGTCAATAAAACATTAGAAACAATTGCTGAAAAAGATAAAACACACTATAGAATTTTCAATAATATTTTAGGAACTTTCAGTGAAACGAATACTTCTTATTTCAAATCTTCTATTGGAGGTTATCATGCTGTAAAACTAAGAAGATATGATGATGTGATCAACGAGTATTTCCAGGTAATGGATTCTGTAAAAGTTCCGAATGTTCTTAGTCTATTGAATGCAAAATATTGGGTTCTTGGAGGTCCGGAAAAACCACAGACAATGCCAAATACAAAAGCCAACGGCAATGCTTGGTTTGTAAGTGATATCCAATTTGCCAATACACCGAATGAAGAAATAAAATCAATTGGTGTTATCAATAGCAAAAGAACGGCAGTTGTTGCTTCTGAAGATAAATCATATTTTACCAATAAACCAGTTCAGGCTGATTCTACAGCATTTATTAATTTAACAAAATACCAGCCTAACGAGTTAGAGTTTAAATCTAAATCTAAGACTCCACAATTGGCCGTATTTTCTGAGATCTACTATCCTCATGGATGGAAGATGTTTGTGGATGAAAAAGAGGTACCTTATATTAAAGCAGACTATTTACTTCGTGCTGTTCATGTTCCTGCTGGAAATCACCACATCAGAATGGTTTTCGAACCCGAGGTTATTGAAAAAGGGAAATGGATATCTTTGCTTTCTTTCGGATTATTCATTGCTCTAAGTGGTTTTGGTATTTTCTGGGTGAACAAAAAGAAGGGAGACCTAGTTAAAAAAACTGCTTAAAGTTTAAGTTCGAGGTTTGACATTCCATGGAAAAGAAGAAAATTCTTATCATCACTTATTACTGGCCTCCTGCAGGAGGTCCGGGTGTTCAAAGGTGGTTGAAATTTGCAAAATACCTACCTGATTTTGGATGGAATCCTATTATTTATACACCTGAAAACCCCAGCTACCCTTTATTGGATGCGAGTTTAATAAAAGATGTTCCTCAAGATCTAGAAATTATAAAGACGCCTATTTGGGAACCTTATCAGCTTGCCGAAAAACTTAATAAAAGTAATAAAAAGTTTAAAGCAGGACAGTTTGATGTTGGTAAAAATCAAAGCTGGAAATCAAAGCTTTCTATTTGGGTAAGAGGAAATTTCTTCATTCCTGACGCCAGGATTTTCTGGGTAAAGCCTTCTGTGAAATTTTTAGAACATTATTTAAAACAAAATAAAATTGATGTTGTGCTTACTTCGGGGCCACCTCATTCCTTACACCTCATTGGTTTGCAACTTAAAAAGAAACTTCCAACACTAAAATGGATTGCAGATTTTCGTGATCCATGGACAGAAATTTCTTATTATAGGCATTTAAGGCTAACCAAAAGTTCAGATAAAAAGCACCGACAGCTAGAAAGTGAAGTTTTTAAAAACGCAGATATAACTCTGGCAACAAGCTATACAGATGCTGAAAACTTCCGTAAAAATGGTGCCAATGCGATTTGTATTACCAATGGATTTGATGAAGATGTTTCGCTCAACTTAACCGATGAAAAAATGAGCGGGCAAAATAATAGTGAAATCAAAAATAATATACAATCTCTTGAATCCTCAAACCCAAACACTCATTTTATATTGAGTTATATTGGTGTTTTAGAACAGCTTCGTAATCCTGAAAACCTTTGGAAAATACTTAATGATCTTGTACAGACAAATTCGGATTTTGCTAAGTATTTTATGCTGAAATTTGCAGGAAGAGTGGATGATAAGATTTTAGAATCTCTAAAAAATTCAAGTTTAAAAAATTACATTTTAGATTTGGGATATCTTTCCCATGATAAAGCAATTGTAGAAATGCAATCTTCTGATATGCTGTTGATCACTAATTTTCCAAATGAATCTTCAAAAGGCATTATTCCCGGAAAAATATTTGAATATTTAGCCACAGGAAAACAAATCATTTCATTTGGTCCTGATAAAGCTGACGTTTCCAAAATACTTGAAGAAACTCAATCCGGCAAGCATTTCAGTTATCAAGATGATGATGCAATAAAAGCTTTTATATTAGAAAAATTTGATCTTTGGAAAAATGGAAATCTTCTTGAAAATGCTCAGAATATTGAACAGTTCTCAAGAAGAAATCTCACTAAAAAGTTAGCTGAAGTATTAGCTTAAATTGTCCACTGATCATTAATAACAGCTATTAAATAATATTTTCCCTGGAATTCCTCATACACAAAACGAAGAGTCTTCCAATCCATCTCTCCATATTTCTCTGTTCCTTTAATATAATTTTCTGTGAAATCATGCTTTGGATAGATCTCTTTTAAATTATTCAATGAATTTCCACCTCCCTGAAACTCATTAAGAGAATAGGAAGATATTGTAAAATCTTTTGAAAAGACCCATTTCCCAAGATAGTTTTTGATCGTCTCTTTGTACAAGTCTCCTGAACCGTCATGTGAACCCCAGGTAAATTGCGTTTGTGTCTGAACATATTTTTCAAAATCAGTCTTCGAAAAGTGCTTATCCTCTTTAATGTCTATAAAAGCATACATGGAAAAACGAATCCCTTTTTGTGGGTGAATAAATTCTGAAAATTTCTGATAATCTTTACTTTTTAGAGTCTGCAAAACCTCATCATTGGTTTTCTTTAAAATTTCTTTTTTTTCAGCTTCACTCATTTTCGGAACAGCTGTACTATCCGTTTTTGTCTGAGCAATAGAATCGATAGAGTTTGTTGCAGGCTTCTCCGGATTTTTTTTACAAGCTATAACGCTTAATATCAATATTGAAATGAATAGTTTCTTCATCTTTTTTTAATGTTAATTATAGAAAATCACCAAAACTAATGCCAGAAAAATAAGTAAATTTGTTGAATGGAAGTTTTAGATATTCTCATTATCGGAGGAGGACCTATTGGGTTAAATTGTGCACTCGAAGCTCAGAAAAACAATCTCTCATATTTAATTATCGAAAAAGGAACAATTGTTAATTCATTGTATAATTATCCTTTATACATGCGTTTCTTTTCTACGGCTGAAAAATTAGAAATTGCAGAAATCCCTTTTATATCCACAGCACCAAAACCTGGCAGACAAGAAGCATTAGAATATTACCAGGGAATTACCAGACAGAAAGACCTTAACATTCACCTTTATGAAAGGGTTATTAAAGTCTCTAAAACAGATGGTATATTTGAAGTTGAATCCTCCAAAGCCAAGTATTACTCAAAGAATGTGATCATTTCCACAGGCTTCTACGATATTCCAAATCTGATGAATATTCCCGGTGAAGACTTACCAAAAGTAAAACATTATTATTCTGAACCCTACCCTTATGCTAAACAAAAGATCGCAATTATAGGCTCAAGTAATTCAGCCGTAGATGCAGCTTTGGAAACGTACAGAAAAGGAGCTGAAGTAACGATGATCGTCCGACATTCTGAAATATCAAAAAGTGTAAAATATTGGGTAAAACCGGATATCGACAACCGAATTGCAGAAGGCAGCATCCATGCCCACTTTAATTCTGAAATTATTGAGATAAAAGAGCATAGCGTTGTGTTTAAGGATGAAAAAGGTCAGATGAATGAGATTGAAAATGATTTTGTCCTTGCCATGACTGGTTACCTACCCGATTTTGATTTTCTAAAAAATTCTGGAATTGAATTACAGGGAGATTGTCTTAAGCCTGTACACCATCCTGAAACAATGGAAACAAACATTAAAAATCTATATCTGGCGGGAGTTGTTTGTGGAGGAAAAGATACCCATCTGTGGTTTATTGAAAACTCCAGAATTCATGCCAGCATGATTATAAAGAACATATTGGCGACTCTTTCATCTCTTGGTTAATCACAAAGACACAACTTTTCTCCAATTCTGAGTTTTTAAGATTTGGCCGTCATTGGTAGCGAAGCGAAGCAATCTCAATCATGATTCCAAGGGAAACAGAAGATGAAAATCCAACCCATTTCAAGTAAAAACAAGAAAAATACACTAAGGTCCCAACATTAAAATACTAAAAATCGGCTTTTACACCAAAAATAAAATTCCGTTTTGCAGCCGGATTGTAAAAGCGGTTGCCAAATGCATTGGTATCAAATCCTAAAACATAATCTGTATTATACAGGTTTTGAATCTGAAGATATACATCGAGTTTTGTTTTTTGAAATTGAACAGGAACCCTGAATTGTAAATTACCAATGAGTGTTGATGTAGACCATACTGAATTGGCGTCGTTCAAAGGAATTTTTGAAGTATAGAAATGAGAATAATCAATAGAAATGATTTTTAAAACCATGAAATTGAGCAAACTATTTATTGTCGTTGCAGGAACCCCTGTTAAGCTATTTCCAGAAAAATCCTTGTTATCCTGTTTATAATCTTCAAATCTAAATCTATAAAAACTACCGGAAAGTCTGAATTTGAAATGATTCAACACTTCACTGCGAAAGTTGAAATTCTTTGATTCTATTAAGGTTTCAAATCCTCTTTGAACAGTACTTCCCTGGTTAATAAAAAATTCCTGTCCCTTTTCATTTTGTCTTCTCACAATAGCATTCTTCATTCTGAAATCAAAATAGCTTCCTTCTACGAACAAAATATCGCCAAATTGTTTTCGGATTCCAATCTCCTTATTCCAACCATATTCAGGAGCAAGATTCAGATTGAACTGCTGATCAGAAGATCGGATCTCTTCATTTGTCGGAGCCGAATTTCCCTTTCCAGCTTTCACTCTTACAGAAAATCCTTTTGTTATAAGATAGGTCAGCCCAATGTTTGGAAGCCATTGTTTTTTAAAATTTATCTTTCCACTTTCATTACTTGGATATACCCTATCCCATTGGTATGAATTTGAATTCAGGCTTAGTGAAATATCTGTAAATAATTTTTCATTAAAACTAAATTTTTGTGAAAGGAAATAAAATCCGGATCTGTTCCTTAGTTTGTCAAAATTTTGAGGATTTCCTTCTGATCCCATATTGTTATCATAATTTTTAACCAGAATGGAATTAATCCCACCTTCAAATCCAAATCGCCATGCCATTTCAACTTTATCCCAGTGTTCTGTATAATTAAGATGGGTTCGCAATGCAAAATTTTGTTCAAATCTATTTTCAAAATTGGTAATAAAAGGATTTTCAAAATCAACATATGAACCTTGCAACATCATGAAATGTGAAAGTTTCGGACTAAGTTCCAGCTGATGAGAAATTCCTGCAAGAATCATTTTATTTCTTATTCCCGCATTTTGCTCACTGGCACCAGGGATTGTAGTGGTCGCTGGTCTTGACTGTTTCCTATCCACCTGCATTTGTTCTAATGTAAGGCCACCAGGTGTTTGATAATCAAGATCAGAAAATAAAAGCATGGTATTCAATGATGCTTTTTTAGTATATTGAAATCTGTCTTTTAAAAAAATCTGTTTCCTCTCTACAGCAGATTGTTTTCGATAAGAATCCGTTCTGTAATAATTCTGAAAAATTTCAAAAAAATGCTTTCCCAATTGCTTTGAAAGGTCAAAGCTTTGGTTAAATGCCCCATAACTACCGACAGAAAGATGAGCAGATAAATTTTCTGAAGATCTTGTCTGAAGAAGAAGTGTCCCACCAGTTGCAGCCCCATAATCACCTCCTTCCGGCCCCTTATATATTTCTATCCTATCGATCAATTCAGGGGAGATGAGATTAAAATAGGTATTTCCCGAAGCATCAGACAGGATAAAGTCATCCAGGTATACTTTAATATTTCTTACCCCAAAAGGTGATCTTAGCGTGCTTCCACGCACCGAAATCCTGTAACTTCCAGGAGAACGTTCTTCTATTCTTGCTCCAGCGATCTGATTAATGGATTCAAGCATTCTCTCTGGTGTGTTCTGACGGAGAAGCACTCCTGAAATTACAGAAACAGATTTTGTAGAGGTAATATAAGTAGTTGGCTTTTTATATGCATCAATTTTCACTTCTGAGATCAGTTCAGCAGAATCTCTTTTTTGTGAAGAGAAAAATGGGCAAGCAATGATAAAGAGTAAAAAGCAGATCCTCACCATACTACAAAACTAGCAAATGATTCTTTAAACTGTTTCCTCTTTTGAGTTTTTTTCAGCTAACATCCATGGAACAATAAAATAAAAAGCAATGGCAATTAGAGTTGCGAGAGCTCCGGTACCTATCCATAGTACTGTAAATCCAAATTTTTCAGCAATTAAAGTTCCTACGTAAGGAGTTACAATAAACGCAATGGAAAAAGACATTCCATTTAATCCCATATAAGCTCCTTTATTATTGGCTCCTGATCTTAAGGCAGTAATAGTAGACATAAAAGGAAGTGTCCATATCTCGCCAATACATAAGATGGTCATTGAAATAAGCAATGTTATGATACTATAATCAAACGCCATCATTGCATATGAAAAACCACATAAGAAAGTTCCTAAAAGCATCGTAACACCTAATTTAAAATACTTTTCAGCAATTTGTACAAAGGACATTTCCAGCAATACAATCAGAAAACCGCTGTATCCTAATAAATAACCGATATGCTCCTGGCTAAGATGTGCCGTGTCTTTATAGAAAATAGTCAGTGTACTGAATAACTGAAAAAAACATATGGCAAACAGCATACAAAAGAAACAGTATATCAAGAATTTTCCATCCCGATAAGGTGACCCTTCTTTGGCAATAGCAACAGTTTCTTTTACTTTTTTAGCTTTCCTAGTTGCTAATTTATCTCGTTTTCTAAAAAATACAACATAAGTTATTCCTGCTATAAGTGCTCCCAAAGCATTGCTATAAAATAGAAACTCATAAGAAATAGCAGATAAAATACCTCCTAAAGCCGGACCTATTGAAAATCCTAAATTCACAGCCATTCTATTCAACGAAAAGGCCCTGGTGATATTTTCAGGTCTCGCATATTTAGTGATCGCTACTGAATTGGCAGGACGGAAAGTCTCACTTACAATACTCTGTGCCAAAATAATTCCCGCTAACCCTACTTCTGTTGTAAAGAGAGGAATCATACAAAATAAAGGAACACTGAGTAGCAAGCTTAAACTCTGAACTTTATACTCACCGATCTTATCGGTAATCATCCCTCCAAGCCATGAACCTATTACAGAACCAATTCCAAAAAAGCTCAGGACTATTCCTGAATTTTCAATACTGAAATTCAAATGAGCAGTCATATATACTCCCAAAAAAGGAAGTACCATAGAGCCGGCACGGTTGATAAGCATTACCAATGCCAACATCCAGCTTTCTTTAGAAAGCCCTTTAAAGGAGCTCGTATAGATACTTAATAATTTCACGGATTTTGTTTGGGGAAAAATTAGAAGACACAAAATTAGGTAAATTAAGCCAGAGCATAAACGTAAAATCCTAATTTTTATGAAGAAATAAAAAACAAAGTGAAAATGATAAAAAAACAAGTATTATTTTAACTCATTGCCTTATTTCAATTTTATAAAATTCGTAAATTGCAGTTAAAGCAAGATTCATTATACAAATCTTTAGGATCTAACTAAATTAAAATCAACTCAATATTAGAATGATAACTTACGAAAATTTACAGGATACCTTATCATTTTATAGTATAGATTGTCATAAATCCTATTATATTTCTTCCGGAAAAACAATTTTTGAGTTTCCCGACACTCCTTTCAGGATGGATTATTATGCCATCTGCATTTGCACTGGTGGTGAAATAGATCTTGAAATAGACAGTAATCAATATCATCTGGGAATTAACAGCTGTCTTATTTCAGCGCCTTCTACTATTGTCAGGTTTATGAATACCCATAAGGACTTCACCATGAAGTTGTTATTTTTTGATAAGAATTTTTTACTCAAAAACATCTCAGATCCTTTTATCATTGAGAAAATGAATTTATTTCACAACAATTCTTATAGTCTTTTAAAAACAAACAATAAAAATGCATCTATACTAATAGACTTAATGGGATATATGGAAAAAAAAGCAGAGCAAAAAGGAAAATATTCTGAAGAAATTATCAGAACTACCATTTTTAATCTGCTATTGGAAGTTGCCGAAATACTCAACAATGCGGACGATAACCTTGAAGAAAAAGAAGAAGGAAAGACCGATCTATATCTTAGGTTTTGCAAATTAGTCCGTGAAAACATCCACCACTACAGAACAGTGCAGCTTTATGCTGATCATCTTTTTGTTTCAAGTAAATATCTTATAGAGATCGTAAAAAAGGCAACCGGAAAAACACCTCATGAAGTGATAGATGAAGCATTATTAAAGGAAGCATATGTTTTACTTGGAACTCCTGAGATAACGATATCAGAGATATCCTTTCAGCTTCAGTTCAATTCTTCGTCAGCCTTTGGCCGTTTTTTCAAAAAACAGACTTCTCTTTCCCCTTCTGAATATCGGAAAAAAAAATTAAGCCTTAAGAATTAGGGGATATTAATTCTGACATTAGGGACATATTGCCCCTCTAGAATAGATGTACCTTTATTCTGTTAATAAAAAAACAATATAAAATGAGTACGATCAATTCTAAATTCGACAAAGTTTTAGAAGCTTCAAATGAGTATGGAAAAGTAAATCACGAACCAGATTCAAGCAAGGAAGTTCAAATTAACACCCCCGGAAAGACAATGCCTTTTTCCGATCAGATTGGAAACTATCAACGTAATAAAGGTATTCCTACCCAATCCTACGAAAACAGTAAAATCTATATTGTAGGAAGTGGTATTGCAGGAATGGCTGCAGCCTATTACTTTATCCGTGACGGACATGTTCCCGGAAAAAATATAATTTTCTTAGATCAATTGCATATAGATGGAGGTTCATTGGATGGTGCGGGAAATCCAGAGGATGGATATATTATTCGTGGTGGTCGTGAGATGGATATGACTTACGAAAATCTTTGGGATCTTTTCCAGGATATTCCTGCTGTAGAACTACCCGCTCCTTATACTGTTTTAGATGAATACCGTCTTGTAAATGATAATGATCCTAATTATTCCAAAGCAAGATTAATTCATAATCAGGGACAGATACAGGATTTCAGTAAATTCGGATTGGAAAAAAAAGATCAGCTTGCTATTATAAAGCTTTTATTAAAGAAAAAAGAAGAGCTTGATGATCTATCAATTGAGGATTATTTCAGTGAATCGTTTTTAAACAGCAATTTCTGGTTTTTCTGGCGGTCTATGTTTGCTTTTGAAAACTGGCACAGTTTATTGGAATTAAAACTTTATATGCACAAATTTCTACATGCCATAGATGGTATGAAAGACTTCTCATGTTTAGTGTTTCCGAAGTACAATCAGTATGATACTTTCGTAACTCCATTAAGAAAATTCCTTACTGAAAAAGGGGTACAAATCCAATTAAATACACTGGTTAAAGATTTGGATATCCACATTAATACCGAAGGAAAAGTAGTTGAAGGTATTCTTACAGAGCAGGATGGTAAGGAAGTAAAAATCCCTGTGGGTAAAGATGATTATGTGATCGTAACAACAGGATCTATGACCGAAAGCACTTTCTATGGAGATAACAAAAAAGCTCCAATTATCAATATCGATAATAGTACAAGCGGACAAAGTGCCGGATGGATGCTATGGAAAAACCTCGCTGCAAAATCAGAAGTATTTGGAAAACCTGAAAAATTCTGTAGTAATATTGAAAAATCTGCCTGGGAATCTGCAACGCTTACCTGTAAACCTTCGGCTTTTGTTGATAAATTAAAAGAACTATCCGTTAATGATCCCTATTCAGGAAGAACAGTTACGGGAGGCATCATTACCATTACAGATTCTAACTGGGTGATGAGTTTTACCTGCAACAGACAGCCCCATTTTCCAACCCAACCTGACGATGTCCTTGTTCTTTGGGTATATTCATTACTAATGGATAAACAGGGTAATTATGTAAAGAAAACGATGCCTGAATGTACAGGGGATGAAATTTTAGCTGAACTATGTTATCATCTTGGAATTATTGATCAGCTGGACAATGTCATTGAAAACACAATCGTTCGATCTTCATTTATGCCTTATATCACTTCGATGTTTATGCCGAGAGCAAAAGGTGACCGTCCAAGAGTCGTTCCAGAAGGCTGTAAAAATTTAGCTTTGGTGGGACAATTTGTAGAAACCAATAATGATGTGGTATTTACTATGGAGAGCTCTATAAGGACTGGAAGATTAGCGGTCTATAATTTACTCAACCTGAATAAACAGGTTCCGGATATAAATCCTTTGCAGTATGACATCCGTCATCTTCTAAAAGCAACCCAAGCCTTAAATGACTATCAACCGTTCCTTGGTGAGGGAATTCTAAGAAGAATATTAAAAGGAACTTATTTTGAACATATCCTGGTCAATAATCCGGTAGAAAAAGAAGAGCATGAATCCTTTTTTATGGAGCAAATCAATAAATTCCAGGACTGGATTAAAGGTATAAAAAGTTAAAATAAATTTTATGAAAACCGGACGTACCATTGTTCGGTTTTTAATTCTTACTAATATGGTTTATTAAATTTAAATTTTATGAATTTTAAAAATGTAACTGTTGCCGGTAGCGGTGTATTGGGATATCAAATAGCTTTTCAAGCAGCTTTTTATGGCTTCAATGTCACAGTTTATGATATCAGTGACGAAATCTTAGAAAAGGCAAAGACAAAATTCAATATACTTAGTGAAGCTTTTAAAAAAGATTTAAATGCCACTCAGAAGCAACTGAACGTGGCATTTAAAAACCTAAATTATACTTCTGATCTTTCGGCAGCATTAAAAAACGCTGATCTATTGATAGAAGCTGTTCCTGAAAACCTTAAGATCAAAATTGATTTTTACCAAAAGGTATCAAAAGTCGCTCCTGAAAAAACGGTATTCGCAACGAACTCTTCATCATTACTTCCCAGTAAGCTTGCAAAAAAAACAGGAAGACCAGAAAAGTTTATTGCATTACATTTCGCCAATGAAATCTGGAAACATAATACCGGAGAGGTAATGAAACATCCTGAAACATCAGCAGAGGTTTTTAATGCTGTCATTGACTTTGCCAAAGCAATTGGAATGGTTACACTTCCTATCCATAAAGAACAGCCTGGATATATCGTCAATTCGTTATTAATGCCTTTACTAAGTTCTGCATTAGAGTTGTGGGTGAACAAGATATCAGATATTAAAACCATTGATAAAACATGGATGGTAGCAACTGGAGCACCAATGGGTCCTTTTGGAATAATGGATGTAGTTGGTATTACTACAGTTTATAATATCAATAAAATAGCAGCAGATTCCACAAAATCTCCTATTAAAATTAAAATTTCAAAGAAATTAAAGAAGGAGTACGTTGATAAAGGGAAATTAGGTATTGTTTCTGGAAAGGGGTTTTATGCTTACCCTGATCCGGCATTTGAAAAGAAAAATTTCCTGAAGTAATGTCATTTATTTTCTAAGCCTAAATGAAACATGTAAAAATAAAAACAGGACCTAAAAAATAGATCCTGTTTTATTTTATATTGGAATGATCCTACTCTGGTTTGTAAGAATCTTTCAATGTTACCGTACGGTTAAATACCAAATTAGATTCTGTAGAATCCTGATCTTTCGTGAAGTATCCAATTCTTTGGAACTGAAGTGGTTCACCTACTGCTACATCTTTCAGACTTGGTTCAGCAAATCCTTGAATTGTTGACACAGATTCAGGATTGATGAAGTTTAAGAAATCAACATCTTTCTCAGCATCAGGCTGTTCTACAGTAAATAACTGATCATAAATTTTTACTTCTACAGGAATTGCATGTTTTGCTGATACCCAGTGCAGCGTACCTTTTACTTTTCTTAAGCTCTCTTCTGTTCCACTTCCAGACTTACTCTTCTCATCGTAAGTAGCGTAAATAGTTGTGATCTCTCCGTTCTCATCTTTCTCCACTCTTTCAGCTTTGATAATATACGCGGATTTTAAACGAACTTCACCTCCTAACTTTAATCTGAAGAACTTATTGTTTGCCTCTTCCTTAAAATCTTCACGTTCAATATATAATTCTCTTGAAAAAGGAACTTCTCTTGTTCCTGCATTTTCCTGTTCAGGATTATTTTCAGTTTCCAACCATTCTTCCTGTCCTTCAGGGTAGTTTTCGATCACTAATTTTACAGGATCTACCACAGCCATCACACGTTTAGCTACTTTATTCAGGTCTTCACGAACACAGAAATCCAATAACTGAATTTCAATCAGATTTTCTCTTTTTGCTACCCCAACTTTATCAATAAAGTTTCTGATAGAAGCTGGTGTAAATCCTTTTCTACGCATTCCTGAAATAGTAGGCATCCTAGGATCATCCCAGCCTGTTACCACCTTCTCAGCAACTAACCTTTGCAGTTTTCTTTTAGAAGTAATCATGTACGTAACATTCATCCTTGCAAATTCTCTCTGTTTTGGCGCTACTTTAGGCTCTTCATATACCTGATCTAAATACCAGTTGTAAAGTGGTCTGTGGTTTTCAAATTCCAAAGAACACAATGAGTGAGATACCTGCTCCAAATAATCCGATTCTCCATGCGCCCAGTCATACATTGGATAGATTTTCCATTGTGTCCCTGTTCTGTGGTGGGGTCTTTTCAATATTCTGTACATCACAGGATCACGCATATTCATATTTGGCGAGATCATATCAATCTTAGCACGAAGAGACATCGTACCTTCTTCAAATTCTCCATTTTTCATTCTTTCGAATAAATCAATAGATTCTTCTACAGGACGATTTCTGAATGGAGATTCAACTCCTGGCTCTGCAGGGTTTTTTCTCTGTTCTGTAATTACTTCTGATGGTTGCTCATCTACATAAGCTTTCCCTTCTTTAATAAGTCTAACAGCCCAATCATAAAGCTGCTGGAAGTAGTCGGATGCATACAATTCTTTATCCCATTTGAAACCTAGCCATTCTACATCTTTTTTGATGGAATCCACAAATTCCTGCTCTTCTTTTTCAGGATTTGTATCATCGAAACGAAGGTTTACGGGAGCATTGTACTTTTCACCCAACCCAAAGTTGATGCAGATCGCTTTTGTGTGCCCTACATGCAGATACCCATTAGGTTCAGGGGGAAAACGGAAACGGATTTGATCTCTATTCAAACCGTTTACCAAATCATCTTCTATAATTTGCTCAATAAAATTGAGTGATTTTTTTTCTTCTTCCATTAAATTAACTTTATAAAGCTCGTGGACTTTGTGCAAATTTAGCGAAAATTTAGGGTTTATGAAAGTAATGAATGAAAACTACAATGAACTATTATCCAATAATTTTTCCGAAATTTATAAAGTTAAAAACCACTCACAAAATCATTCATTATGGCCGTTTATATATTAAGTAATCGGAAGATCATTCGTCATAAAAACGAAACCATTGATTCATTTTCCAATGACGAGTACTCTATCCCTAATTTCAGAATTGCAAAATGTGATTTCGATAATTATACAGAACCTACTGCTCAGGCAAAAAAGAAAAAAGATTATACCAACAGGAATATTTTAAATTATCAGCTTTTCTCGGAACCGGAAAAGCAAGGATACGAAGATGTTCTTGAAGTATTATTAAGTGAGAAAAAGATAAAAAAATCAAAGCTCACTGCCAACAACCTTGGGGGAACGCAAAGGATGTTTTATGAATTATATAAAAATATGTCCTCTACAAAGTCCAGAAGTGATGTGTTAATATTTATTCATGGCTATGCCTATGATTTTGATGATGAATTAGAAGCCATCATCGATCTGAAAAAGCTATTTATTGATAGCCCTGAATCTCCTGTTGAGCATATTCTATTCGTTAGCTGGCCGGCTTCAAGCAGTATTGTTCCTCTAACATATTTTGATGATAAGGCTTCAAGTATCAATTCAGGAACCTCTTTAATGAGGCTGTTCTATTTCTATACCCAGTTCTTAAAAGATATTTTTTCCAACCGGGATCTTGCTCCCTGTAATCAGAGAATACATCTGATGGCACATTCTCTGGGAAACAGAGTACTCCAAAGTATGCTCTATAGCTTAAAAAGTGAAAATATTCTAAGAGTTATTGATCAGGTATTATTGCTAAACGCCGATGTAACTTACAAAGTCTTCGAAGATTCTGAAGATTCTTTTAATAAACTTCCCTTACTTGCCAACCGGATTTCAATTTATTTAAACCGAAAAGACGCAGTCCTCGGTATTTCACAATTCACAAAAAATATTCTTACGCCAAGGCTGGGAAAACATGGTCCAAGTGATATTCAGAAATTTAAGGATATTGTTTCTATCATCGACTGTACTTTTATTGAAAATGATTTGAAGAGTGGTCTGAAATTTGAACTTGGTAATCATTGGGGATACCTATCCAGCTCGCAGGTTCAAAATGATATTTTCCAAACTTTAAATGGAACCGACAGCAACCTCATTACCAATAGAATAAGCAATAATGAAAACACCTTCATCATTGTCTCAAAATGATTAATTAATTTAGAGTTAACAATAAAATAATGTGTTAATATTTGTAAAAAGCCCGAAATGGCATGAAGATTGCATATTTCTTAGACTAGAGAATTAATTAAAATTTCCGGCAATGAAAAAGTTTAAAGAAAAGTTTTCTATTTTATTAGAAAACATTAAAAAAACGATTTTCATAAATGATGAGATTTAGTTAGATGCCTTCAAACAGGAAACCTTAACACATTTCCATGTTTAGATCATGCTTTAAAAAGCAAGCGTTCCCCAGTTAGTTTCATATGGTTGACAAAATTATTAGTAAATAAGCCTCCAGTGCCAAGGCCTTGAGGCAATTTACTATGTTTTGTAAATGTATACTGCGCAATCGCATTTAACCCGATATTACTTTCCAAAGCTGAAGTTATCCACCATCCTATTTTTTGTTCTTCTGCGAGCTTAATCCACTCATCAGATCCTGAAAAACCTCCGATTAATGAGGGTTTTAAAATAATGTATTGTGGCCTGATGGCTTCTAAGAGTTTTTTCTTTTCATCATTTTCAGTTACCCCAATTAATTCTTCGTCCAAAGCAATGGGTGTTGGAGTTTCCGCACATAATGCAGCCATATCGGTCCAGTTTCCGGCTTTAATAGGCTGTTCTATAGAATGAATATGCAAATCGGAAAGCTGCTTTAAGACCATTCTTGCTTCTTCTGTATTAAATCCACCATTAGCATCAACACGCAACTCTAATGCATCTTTCGGAAATTTTTCTCTTAACTTTTGAAGAACTGTATGTTCAGATTTCCAATCAACACCAATTTTTAACTTAATACAATGAAAGCCATTTTCAAGTTTCTCATGAATCTGTTCTTCCATATAATTAACATCTCCCATCCAGATCAATCCATTGATAATAATGGGAATCTGTCCTCTTGTAAATTCACTTGGAAAATAAAGGTGATCACCATTATGCAAATTGAGAATGGCCTGTTCGTATCCAATCCAAATGGATGGAAATTCTTTTAACTGTTCTTTTAAAAACTGGGGATCCTGATCGATATTTTCACAAAGCCACTTCAATTTTTCTTCATAATCAGGTCTATCGTCAAAGCTTAATCCTCTGAAAACAGCACACTCTCCTACTCCCTTTTGCTCACCTTCTGAAACTTCAAGAATAAAGGTCTCTTTTTCATGCAAAACACCACGAGATGTTCCACTCGGGCGTTTGAATTCTAATAAATATCTAGAATATTTAGCTATCATTTATTTTACACTATCTATTCGCATAAATTCCTCGGCCTTCTCTACCATATCTACGCTTCCACAGAAAAATGGAATTCTTTGGTGAAGTTCAGTAGGTTCAACTTCCAAAATTCTTCTGAATCCGTCTGTCGCTTTTCCTCCTGCCTGTTCTGCAAGGAATGCCATAGGATTACATTCGTACAATAATCTCAACTTACCATTAGGTGATTGAGAGTAAGATGGATAAATATAAATTCCACCTTTTAGCATATTCCTATGAAAATCAGCCACGAGAGAACCAATATATCGGGATGTATAAGGACGATCGCCTTCTTCCATCTGGCAATATTTCAGATAATTTTTAACTCCTTGAGGGAATTTAATATAGTTCCCTTCATTAATGGAATAAATCTTTCCGGTTGCAGGAAATTTCATATTTGGATGCGAAAGATAATAGGTGCCTAAAGAAGGATCTAAGGTGAAGCCGTTCACTCCATTTCCTGTGGTATAAACAATCATGGTGGAAGAACCATAGATCACATATCCTGCTGCGATCTGATTTACTCCTTTCTGTAAGAAGTCTTCTAACTGAACCGGAGTTCCAGGTTCTGATACCCTTCTGTAAATTGAGAAAATAGTTCCTACCGAAACATTAACATCAATATTTGATGAACCATCAAGAGGATCAATTAAAACTACATATTTACTAAGATGCCCGTTTCCAACACATTTAATATCTATAAAATCATCGTTCTCTTCCGAAGCAATTCCACAAACTACCTCTCTTTGCGATAATGCAGTGATAAATATTTCATTGGCAAGCACATCTAATTTCTGCTGCTCTTCACCTTGAATATTCTCATTACCGGCTTTTCCGATAATATCTGCAATTCCAGCTTTATTTACTTCTCTGTTTACCACTTTTGAAGCCAATCTTATAGCACTTAGAAGTCGGGAAAGTTCCCCCGTAGAATATTGAAAATCTTCTTGTTTATCTATAATAAATTCTCCTAAAGTCTGCAACGATTGATCTGACATATTTTACTATTTACGATTTCTCCAAATTTCGTAAAATTTATCGCAATCTAAAAAAAATTCTTTTAAAAGATCTTAAACACTGTATATCAATGTTATATAGTGTTATTTTATCATTATCCTTCTCTATCTTCTCAATAATCTGTTCCCGTTTTTCATTGCAAAGAAATTTCATCAATTATCATCATTTTTAGTCATATAACTCGATTACATAGAAATAAAACTACATAATAGAGGTTGATATTAAAGAAAACCCAATAAAATCATCCATTTATCATAAAAATCTTTATCTCATCCTACCACTCAGGTATTTCATATCTCATTGTAAATTTATAATTTTGACGTCCGTAAAAAACTCAACTATTATTTATCTAACAATTTTATTTTTAATAATTTAATGAAAATTTTCAAGTTTGGTGGAGCATCTGTAAAAGATGCTGAAAGTGTAAAAAATGTGTCAATGGTTTTAAAAAGCCAAGGATTTGCCAAATGCTTGCTGGTAATTTCAGCAATGGGCAAAACGACTAATGAGTTGGAAAAGGTTGTAGAACTTTATTTCAAGAAGGAAAACTATCAAACTGAAATTAAGATTATTAAACAGAAGCATATCGAGATTGCTCAGGGTCTTTTCCAAGAAAACCACCCAGTATTTTCGGAAATTAATTTGTTTTTTGATGATCTTGATTCTTTTTTAAGAAGAAATAAATCTCCAAATTATAATTTTGTTTACGATCAGGTAGTAAGTTGTGGAGAAATGATTTCTACAAAAATTTTGAGTGAATATCTTAATGAGATACAGTTTACTAATCAATGGCTGGATGCAAGAGATTATATAAAAACTGATAATTCTTATAGAGATGGTAATGTAGACTGGAAAAAAACAGAAGAGTTTATCTCTACTTTAAATTCTGAGATCTGTTATGTAACACAAGGTTTTATCGGCTCTGACGATAATAATTTTACAGTTACTTTAGGAAGAGAGGGTTCTGATTACTCTGCTGCCATTTTCGCTTACTGCACCAATGCGGAAGCAATGACGATATGGAAAGATGTTCCCGGGGTAATGACGGGGGATCCCAGAAAATTCAAGGATGTTACCCTTCTTTCTAATATCTCTTATGAGGAAGCTATTGAAATGGCTTATTATGGAGCAAGTGTTATTCACCCAAAAACCTTACAGCCTTTACAACAAAAAAGCATTCCTTTTTATGTAAAATCTTTTGTAGACCCTACAAAGGGAGGAACGAAAGTAGGAGCTTCAGAAAAAAATCAACATGAAGAATCTTATATTTTAAAAGAGAACCAGAATCTTTTAAAAATATCTACAAGAAATTTTTCATTTATTGCTGAAGATCATATGAGTGAAATTTTTAGTCTTTTATCAAGACATAAAATTAAAGTTTCATTGATGCAGAATTCTGCAATTTCACTAGCTTTATGTTTGGAAGATAAATTCAATACTATTGATGAGCTGAACGAAGAATTACAAAAAGGTTTTAAAACTGAGGTAGTTAAGAATGTATCTCTATTCACCGTAAGAAATGCGAAGATGGATAACATTGATAAATTTTACCAGGAAAAAAGTGTATTATTGGAACAAATTTCCAAGAGTACGCTTCAAATGGTAACACTATAAATATAATTGCGACTAAACACATATGAGCTTAATTTCGAAAAATGATTTAATCCAAGCTTCCGGCTTAAGTAAAATAGGATTTCTAAAGAATCCTGTAGCATCTGCTATCATGAGCGTTGCTAAAATAAATGAAGTCAACAGATTATATGATAAACTAAAAGACAAGGAAGGTAAAGACTTTTTCGATTCATTTGTAAGGGAGAGAAACTTAAGCTATATCGCATTTGAAGAAGATTTAGCTAAGATCCCAAAGACAGGACCATTTATCCTGGTTTCCAATCATCCGCTTGGGGCAATTGATGGAATCTTAATGTGTAAAATATTATTAGAAGTACGTCCTGATTTTAAAGTAATGGGTAATTTTCTATTAGAGAAAATAAAACCTATGGAACCTTATGTAATTTCTGTAAATCCTTTTGAAAACAGAAAGGGAGCTTACAGCAGTTCTTCAGGAATGCGTGAGACTTTAAAACACATTGAAAATGGAGGTTGTGTTGGCATTTTCCCAGCAGGGGAAGTTTCAAACAAAAACAATGCTTATAGTGAGATCTTAGACAGGGAATGGGAAAAACCAGCTTTAAAATTGATTAAAATGGCAAAAGTACCGGTTGTTCCGATGTACTTCCATGCCAAAAACAGCACATTATTTTATCAGGTGGCAAAACTGCATGCGAGTTTGCAAACATTAATGTTACCATCTGAAATGATGAATGACAGAGAAAAACCCATCCGTGTAAGAATAGGTAAACCCATTGCTGTAAAAGCCATGGATGAGATGGAAAATATTGAGGAGCTAGGTGAATTTTTAAAACGTAAGGTGTATATGATGAAATCTTACTATGAAAAAAGGAAGTCACTTGCCCAGGTTATAAATCTTCAAAATCTATCTTTAAAATTCCCTTTACTTAAGGAGGAAAATATTGTACAAAATATCATTGATGAAACGCCTAAAGAAAATATTCTAAATGATATTAGTAAGCTGAGAGGTACTGATAAAATGCTTTTCAGTAATGGCAATTATGAAATCTATTTCACTACATATGAGGAGATCCCTTCTGTAATGAGGGAAATAGGCAGACAGAGAGAGCTTACTTTCCGCGCCGTGGGAGAAGGGAGTAATTTACCTTTTGATCTCGACGAATATGATAAGCATTACCACCATCTTTTCCTTTGGGACAGTACTGCAGAAATGCTGGTTGGAGCCTATCGTATGGCCTTAGGTAAAGATGTTATGAAAAAATATGGCATTAAAGGATTTTATACCAGTTCACTTTTTGAATTCGAACAGGATATCCATCCTTTCTTCAAAAAAGTGATTGAAATGGGAAGAGCGTACATCTGTCAGGAATATCAGCAAAAACCGCTTCCACTCTTTTTATTATGGCGTGGAATCGTTCATGTGTGCTTGAGAAACCCTGATCATAAGTTCCTTATGGGTGGAGTAAGTATTTCGAATAAGTTTTCAGAGTTTTCAAAATCTTTGATGATCGAATTCATGCGTTCAAATTATTATGATGGTGCAGTTGCCCAATATATTACGCCCAGAAATGAATATAAAGTGAAGCTTAGAGATCGTGACAAAAATATCTTTTTTGAGGAAATGGAATCTGATCTTAATAAGCTGGATAAAATCATTGATGATCTTGAACCGGAGTTAAGACTGCCTGTTTTGATCAAAAAATACATCAAGCAAAATGCAAAAGTAATTGCATTTAATGTAGATCCTAATTTTAATGATGCAATAGATGGACTTATGTATATCCGAATCAGTGATCTTCCGGAAAGTACGATTAAGCCTGTATTAGAAGAAATGAGTGAGCAAATCAGAAAGGAACAGGAAAATAATCCAGCTGAGAATCAGTAGGTTTTTATTTAAACTATAAAAAAATTCTATTAATACTTGCTTCATATACCAAAACTTACTACTTTTGCATCACTTTAAAACAACGAAGTAAGACAAACAAAAATATAATGGTTTCTTAGCTCAGTTGGTAGAGCAATGGATTGAAAATCCATGTGTCCCTGGTTCGATTCCTGGAGAAACCACAAACCACCTTTTTAAGGTGGTTTTTGTTTTATATACAACCCACCATCTTATACTCTACCCTTTTTTTTATTGAAACAATATGAATTCACTTATAATTTAATCAACAATGTGAGAATTAATTTTTTATTCTATAGATAAAAAATTAAATTAGTGCTGTAAATCCAATCACAAATAAATTATGAGACTAAAACTATTGACAGAGATCTTTTTAGGTATTGCTTTTCTTGTTTTTCAGTCGTGTGCAGAAAATAATAGCATAGCCACGGAAGACACCATTTCTAAACAAAATAAAGCATCTTCTTTAATAAACAATCCACCATTCAGTGTTCCGGTAGCTGGAAATTCATTTCTGACCGTAAAGCCTTCCGGAGCCAATGAGGTAATCACATCTGCCAAATTAGCCAACTGGACCAATCCCAATACGGTTATTAGTACTTATTTCAGACTAAGCAATACTGGAACGTTAAATATCGGATTAAAGGCTTCAGTCCCTTCCGGTAGTAGCATAGTTAAAGTAACGATTGGTAATGAATCTAAGAACATTACATTAACAGGATTGGCTTATACCAATTATACTGTGGGAGATTTTACCATTTCTAACCCGGGTTATGTAAAAGTTGATCTTCAAGGGGTATCTAAAACAGGAGGTTACTTTGCGGACCTCACCGATATTTTAGTTAGTGGATCCGCAGCCACAGGAATTCATATTTTCAGTAATGATCCCTCATATTATTACTGGGCCCGTAGAGGGCCTTCCTGTCACTTGAATTACACGATCCCAACAAATACCAATGTAAGTTATTATTATAACGAAGTGACAATTCCCATTGGTGAAGATAAGATCGGCTCTTATTTTATGGCAAACGGCTTCAAAGAGGGCTACTTTGGGATGCAGGTTAATTCTGCCACTGAAAGAAGGATTTTATTCTCTGTATGGAGCCCATTTGAAACAGACGATCCCAATAATATCCCACCCGACCACAAGATTGTGTTAAACAGAGCAGGTAATGGAGTTACTATTGGAGAATTTGGTAATGAAGGCTCAGGAGGACAGAGTTATTATAAATATAATTGGACAGCTGGACAGACCTATAAATTCTTATTAAAAGGTGAACCTGATGGAAATGGAAAAACGGATTATACAGCATGGTTCCTCTCTCCAGAAACCACTTCCTGGAAACTCATTGCCAGCTGGAAGAGGCCACAAACCAGCACTTATCTTAAAGGATTCTACAGTTTCGTAGAAAATTTTGAACCTGAGAATGGATATCAGGGAAGAAAGGTAGAATTTAAAAATCAGTGGGTAAGAACCTCTTCTGGAAACTGGATGGCAATTTCAGGAGCGAGATTCAGTGTGGATAATACTTATAATGCAGAGCAAAGGATAGATGCTATGGGCGGAATAAATGGTAATGCATTCTTCTTACAAAATGGAGGATTCTTTAATACTGTTGTAAACCCAGGAACTCAGTTTTCGGTTACAGCACCAACACAAGCTCCCAATATAGATTTTTTAAATCTTCCATAAAACATTTATATAAGAGATATAACCTGCTATTACCATTTGGGAAAAATAATAGCAGGCTTTTATTTTTATACATTTTTTTAATTTTTATTGCATGATATAGTAAAAATTACTATTTTTGCACCCACTTTAAACAACGAAGTAAGCCAAACAAACATATTGGTTTCTTAGCTCAGTTGGTAGAGCAATGGATTGAAAATCCATGTGTCCCTGGTTCGATTCCTGGAGAAACCACAAAACCACCTAATTAGGTGGTTTTTTGTTTTATTTTAATTGAACAGTTAGTTTAAGATACACTACTGAACTCTTAAATATCATTCATCTTTCTATAGCAATTTATTATTGGTTACAAATGCCAATGCTTCTGAGATATTTGTTACCTGCATTTTTTCAAATAATTTCCTGCGATGAAATTTTATGGTATCAGGAGAAACAAAAATTTTCTCTGCTATTTTATTAATGGTGTAACCTTGTGCGTGATATCGTAAAACATCCAGTTCCCTTTCCGTTAATTTTATTTTTTTCTCGTTTCTCCATACCCCTTCCTTAGTATCATATCTCCAATAGTCATTCGTACCTTGTTTAGAAATGGTAATATTTCCGGAATTGGTATTTGTGGAAAGGGAAACTACACCCATCGCTTTCCATATCTTCCCTTCTTCTGTAAGAAAAAGTGGAGTCAATTTCTGATTTACTAAAAAAGCCTTATTATTATTCAACAAGTGAATATCATAAGAAAGCGTATAGTATTTTCTTTCGTCAGCCGGAATCTTTTCATAGAACTCAAATCCTATCTGATTAACTTTTGATAATAAATCTGCATCACTTTTCTGTACATACTTAAAATAAAAATCATATCCCATATTCTTGACTTCTTCGGCAGTATTCCCACAAAGGAATAATGGATTTTCGGAAACATATTCAAAATTCCTTTTTTGATAGTCAATAATATATACACTCATATAAATTGCCCTGGAAAATGCATCTGTCACTTCCAGATAATTACTCGATTGTGAAGTTTCTTCACGCAAGACCCCCTTGACTTTAGTTTCAGAGAAAAAAAAGTCATTAAAAATTTCACTCATAAATTTAAGTTTGGTTATAGTTTTTTCATGATTAATTTAATTTAAATGATAATTCTACACTAAAGTGTAGCATTCAGTTAAATCAATCCATATAAATTTATGAAAAATAATTCCCATGAGCAAGACATCTTTACATAAATCAATTCACAATTATTTGAAATTAAAATTGACTGTAATTACTGACAATATTATATGTTCTTATAGTCCGAAAATAAATACATTTCACTATGAAGAGTATTATACGTATGAAACAGTATAAAATGAAAAACACTATTCTTTTTTATACAATGAAAATAATCTAGCAATCTTTTTAAGATACACACCAGTCTTCTCTTTCATTTTTACTAAAGAAAAATAAAATGAGATAGATGTTAAAAATATTTTCTTGCAAGAAGAGACCGACGAAGGGGCTAATGTCTATAAACTTTGAACCATAAAAATCATTTTAAAAATTTATTATCATGAAAAAAGCAAAATTTAACGCAAAAGAGTTCTTAAAGGTAAAAACTCTTTCTCCACTTGAGCAAAATCAATTAAGAGGAGGATTCGGTGAAGCAGCTGACGCAGCTGACAACGTAGTAGTAGTACGTGTAGTACGTGTAGTACAACAAGTACAACGAGTTATCGGCTTGTAAAATGAATAATGTAATAGAGAAATTTATTTTCTCTATTACTTTTTTCCACCATTAATACATTTTAATATGAATAATAAAGAGTTTAATAAAGAGTTTTGGGAAAACTTTATTGCTACCAATAAAAACTTCACCCAAACCTGTGTAATCAAAGACGTCATTCCGGAAGATTTAATTAAAAAATTAAAAGACGCAGTGGTGGACGGCCTTGTTAATAGATTTAAAACAAAAGACCTTGATGGTTTCAGACTTTATTTTCCTTCTCAAGGGAAAGGTAAAGAAAATGCTGACTTCATTGATGAATTATATAAAAATCCACCTCTTGAAAATGAAGAAATCATTGAATACTGTAACAGAGTTTTCAAAGAAAAATTTGGATTGATCATCAATTTTCTGGAGAGACATTCTAATTTCATATCCAAAGAATTACGATTAATCACTGAGCCTTTGCTTGAAATCATTGGCATTCCTGCAACAGGAGTAGATGTAACTGTATTTATAGGAAATTACGGATGGACACCTCTTGGAATTCATCAGGATCATAAAGGGGAAAATGTTTTACATTTCCATTTAGGCCCTGGTGATAAAACAATGTATATCTGGGATCAGGAAAAATACAAAGACCTTACAGGTACAAAACATAATAATTTTGAAATAGAGCCTTTATTGGAACATGCTGAAAAATATGATTTTGGAGCAGGAGATTTATTTTTCATGCCTTGGAATAAGTTTCATATAGGTAAAAGTGATGATCTTTCTGTAGGGGTAACTTTTTGGTTCAACAATCCATCAAAAGTAAAATTCTTTGATAGAATACTTAATACCTTTTACAGAGATTACATTGATATTAATAAGGATATCATTGAACCACAACACAATTTCCTGGAAAACAATGAGACATTCGATGAATTTTTGTCTATTTTGAAAATCGACGAAGAAATACTTAACGGATCCACAAGATCATTCTTCAAATATTTCTACGATGAGTTTAAGCATGGATTACTAAGTAATGCTGGTTGGCAGGCACCACCTCAATCGCGGGAAAAAGAAGACAGCTATAATATTGATGATTACGAATTCCTTCTTGAAAAGGAAATTTACACCAATAATCCTTTTAAAATGATCTACAAAATAGATGAAGCTAAAGATATGTTCTATCTATTTGTAAGAGGGTCAAAAATAGAAATGAGATATCATCCCGAGTTAATAAATATCGTTGATCACCTTAACAGCCATGAAAGCTGGAAAGTAAGTGATTTACTAAAAGATCTAGAAAAAGAATGGCCTGTGGAAGCAGGATTATACTTCCTTTCAATGATCTATGATAAAAAAGGAATTGAAATAATAGGAGAAACTCAAACTGTGAAACAAACTGAGGATATACTACTAGAAGAAAAATAATGAAATTTATCCCTCAACATGATAAAATGGACTGTGGCCCATCGTGCCTAGCTATGATAACTTCTTATTATGGCAAAGCATATGGGCTTCAGTACTTACGTGATACCTGCTTTATTTCCAGGGAAGGTGTTTCTATCCTGGGGATCAATAATGCTGCCGAAAAAATCGGTTTTAAAACAATAGCAACACAATTATCTATTGAGGATATAAAAGACGAATTTTTACCCTGCATTTTACATTGGAATCAAAATCACTTTGTTATTCTTCTAAGAATATCAAGATCTTTGTTCAGTAGAGAGAAAACATATACCATTGCCGATCCTGCACATGGAATCCTGAAACTTAAAGAAGAAGAGTTTAAAAAGTCATGGTTAAAAAACACAGATAAAGGAGTCGCTCTTTTACTGGAACCCACCGAGGCATTCTTCCAAAGAAAAAATGTACCTGACAAAAAAATATCTTTGCAGTACCTATCCAGTTATCTAGGTCCTCATAAGAAACAGTTTGCCTGGTTATTTTTCATTCTTTTAATGGGAACTTTAACAACTCTGGCCTTTCCTATTTTAACTCAAAAACTAATTGATGAGGGAGTAAGCAAGAAGAATTTAGGAATTATCACTTACATCCTTGTTGCTCAACTTGCCTTTTTTGCCGGCAATATAACATTAGGAATATTCCGGAACTGGATCATGCTATATGTTGGTAGTAAGCTCAATATCAAAATTATTTCTGATTTTCTAAAGAAGTTGATGAGTTTACCTATCAAATTCTTTGAAACAAAATTCATGGGTGACTTTAATCAGAGAATACAGGATCATGAAAAGATAGAGCTGTTTTTGACTTCCAACAGTCTGGTTACCATTTTTTCGATGATCACATTTTCGGTATTTTTTGTAGTCTTATGGACTTATGATTTCCGCATTCTAGCCACGTATTTTATTCTTACTGTACTTTCTATAGTATGGTCATTATACTGGCTGAAAAAATTAAAAGTTTTAGATTATTATCGCTTTCAGGAGAAAAGTGAAAATCAGGAATCCATTTATGAGATCATTAATGGAATATCCGAAATGAAACTTAATGAATTTGAAGATTATAAGCGTAACGAATGGGAGCAAATTCAGAAAAAGTTATTTACCGTTAATCTTAGAATTTTAAAGATTGATCAAATTCAGCTTTCAGGATTTGAATTTATTAACCAGCTGAAAAATATTATTGTGATGTTCTTATCAGCTTCTTTTGTAGTAAAAGGGCATATGACATTAGGTGCATTATTAAGTGTTTCCTACATTATAGGACAAATGAACCCCTTGGTAAGTCAGTTAATAACCTTCTTTCGTTCTTTACAGGAAGCTAAATTAAGCTTATCCCGACTCCATGAAGTTCAAAACCACCCTGAAGAAGAATCCGAACAACTTATAGGTCTTGATCATGAAAAATATGCTAAGAAAAATGGAATAGAACGAGGTATATATCTGAAAAACATGTCGTTTCAATACGAAGGACCACAATCTCCATATATATTAAAAGACATTAATCTTTTTATTCCTGAAGGAAAAGTTACAGCTATTGTTGGTGCAAGTGGAAGCGGAAAGACTACATTGATGAAAATATTGTTGAAATTCTATGAACCTGTTGAAGGGGAAATCTATTTTAATCATGCCAATCTAAAAGAAATATCACCACGTGATTTACGAAGAAACTGTGGTGTAGTAATGCAAGATGGTCATATCTTCTCAGATTCCATTGAAAGAAATATAGCAACAAGTGATGAAGTCATTAATGAAGATAAATTAAAAAGAGCTTTACAGATTGCAAACATCCAATCATTTGTAGACGACTTACCACTTGGTTTAAAAACTAAAATCGGAGCTTCAGGAAATGGCATTTCGGGAGGACAAAAGCAAAGGATCCTTATTGCAAGAGCGGTTTACAAAGAACCCCACTTTATTTTCTTTGATGAAGCAACCTCTGCGCTGGATGCAGAAAATGAAAAAGTAATTCATGATAACCTACAGGAATTCTTCAAGGGGAAAACGGTTGTAATTATAGCCCATCGTCTTTCGACTGTTAAAAATGCAGATCAGATCATTGTATTAAAACAAGGAAAAATCATTGAACAAGGAAATCATCAGTCTTTGGTTGAAAGAAAATCAGATTATTTTAATCTAGTCAAAAATCAACTCGAACTGGGAGCCTAATATTTTATATTAAAAAAAACAAAAAGCCGAATCTTAAGATTCGGCTTTTTGTTATGATCAGAAGGGTAATTTATAATTATATCCTATTTGAAGAAGGTAAGGTAACTGAGGTTTCGTTTTAAGATCCTGAGACACTATACTCCCAACTTTCAAATAAATTTCCTGATTACTAAATGAATACCCGCCTTGAACTGAGGCATAGAAGTTTCCTCCTGTTGACGGTTCGTACCATCCATCTTTTACTTCGGGATAAATCTGTCTGTAATGATCGGAATGTTTAAAATGAGTAACAATGGCTTTATCAAAACCAACTTCCACACCTGCAAACCATTTGGGGCGGTAATATCCTATAGTACCGGATATATCCAATCCAAAATTCATAAGTTGTACATTTTCATTTTCATATTTTCGAAAAATCCCTTGAGCTTTAGTCGAGAACTGTAAATTTTGAATTTTCAGCCATCTTACATTCGCTCCTGCCTTTACTTTAAAATCATCAAACAACCGATCACCTGCCGGAACTGAGATTTCCACATTAGCAATAGTAGGAAACAATTTACTATTAAATTTATACCCATATCCAAGTCCAACCACAGCTCCGTACTCTGCACCGATATTAGCATTAAGAATATGCCTTTCGCGATCAATAAGTGCACCCCAATTCACAGTCTGTGACTTTACTACACTAAACATCAGGCTAAAAAAAGCTATGCTGATATATAATTTATTATTTCTCATTTTTAAAGACTGTTGATAAAGTTGATCATTTTTGGTTTTGTCTGAGAGTTCCATGCATTTTGATTGGTAATAATACCGTCATGTCCTACTCCTGAAATTTTTACCCGTTCTATATGATTATAAGTTGAAGTTACTTTTTGCGCCCAGGAATCCGGATATGCTTTATTTCTTTCACTGTAAAAGAACAGTACAGGAGCATTGTAATCCTGTAAACCTTTAGAAAAATCAGATTTGTATTGATCTCCAACCTCAAATAAAGCATCCATAACCACTGCTCCACTCCTCCAACTCATACTTGGATCAAAATCTCCTTCTCCGGTAATATTGTTCTTTGAGCTCAACATGGACATTTTATAATCTAGTACTTCATGTTGGTCATCTTTCCCGGAAATAAACTGATCTAAATAGGTTGCATCGTTAAGGATTTCACTCCATAACTTAAATGACCTTGATTCTTTTACATAATCTTTAATATCATCCCACTTTAACCCGCCAGGTTCACATAAAATAAGACCTTGAACAGCATTTGGATATTTCCCGGCATATCCTGAAGCTAACATGGCACCCCAGGAATGTCCTAATAAAATTACTTTTTGATTTGGAGTTTTCTGATAGTAGGCAATTACAGATTTCAATTCCTCATACATAAGATCAGGTGCTTCTGCTCCCAACGATGTGTAGGACTGTTTGGAAAAACGTTGTGATAATCCAGAACCTCGCTGATCATAAAATACAACCCGATATCCCTGGGCTGCAAGATCTTTACAATTCAGAAGATATCTATAATCCCCTCCTGGCCCACCATGAAGAGCAATAATAAGAGTCCCGTTTTCAGGTCCGAAAGCTTCAGAATGAAGTAGTGTACCATTAGCATTAATTGATGGTAAGGAAGAATCCTGGTCCACCGTTTTAGGTACGAGGTTCCCCGGCTCATCTATAAGCCGCCCATCTGTACAGGAAAATAACAGTGTGAAAATTGCAAAAGAAACCACCAGGGCATTCTTTTTTCTTAATGTTGTCATAGTATCGGTTTAAAATGTTTGATGCAAAGATTCATCAAACCCGAAACTTACACGCTCCATTAGGAAAGTTGGTTCATAAAAAACAGAGAACACAAATGACTATATAACAACAACTTATGAAATATGAAACTCTTCCCTGAAAATTGAACCGTAAAAAATAAGAATTAAAAAGTTTTTTGATATTCTGTAGGGGTAACTCCAGTATATTTTTTGAAATTTCTGTTGAAGGATGTTTTAGAATTAAAACCGCATTCAAAAGCAATGGCCAGAAAAGTATATTGCTTACTATCCGGCTGTATAATCTTATGCATGAATTCTTCTATCCTTTTTTCATTAATAAGCTCATAGAAGTTTTTATTTTCTTTGGAGTTGATTACTTGTGAAAGATAGTTGGGGTGAACTTTAAGCAATTCCGCCAGTTCATTTAAAGTAAGATTAGGATTAATAAATGGCTTTTCTTCGTTTAAGACGATGAGTAATCTTGTATGTATATCTTCAATACTTTCCTTTGTCAGTCCAGATTTCTGATATTTCTTATCCTGAGAATCTGTAACATTTACAATTACCTCTACAACTTTTTCGGCACTAAAAAAAGAATTGGACTGATTGAAAACCTGTACTTGTTTTATGCCAAAATAACCTAACCACATAATAAAAATCACTACTGCACCATAAATGATATTGGCATTCTCGTTAAAGAGAACCAATCCCCAGATCATACCAATCCAGATGATAAGATACAGCAGCCAATTGAAGTTTATTCTTTCAGTATTTGAAAACTGCTGAACCATATTTTTCCGAAATTTATATAAAATAAGAAAGGAAATAGCTACATAAACAATACCTGAAATATAGATACCATACAATCTTAAAAGCATTTCAACATTAAATCCTCTTCCTTCATGTTTAAAAATATTCAATCTTTCGTTAAAAGAAGCAGTATAAAATGATACAAATAATAGATTGCAAATTACAAAGGGTAGAAAATGCAGTAACTGTTTTAATGAAAAAGGATTCGGAGATGTTTGTTTTTTTACATACAGATATAAAAACGGACCGTAGACAAGTGGAAGCGTAAATCCCAGAAAGACAAAAGAAGGGTATTTTGCATATTGACCGGTAAGAAATAAATAATGTGCTAGTAAGTTTATTCCAATTACCAGAAGCCACCCGCTTAAAATAAAATCTGCAGAACTTTTACCTTTCTTTGTAAGCAAAAGAAATGTCAAAAAGAAAGCAATAAATATCCCGGAAAGATAAAGCATAAAGAGCTTTTATTATTTGTTATAGCGCTAATAAATTTTAATCGCCTAATTCACAAAAATAAAGAATAACTTCCATGTAATGATGACAAAAAAAAGAAAGGTTTGCTTAATCTTATCAATGTGAAATTTAGCTTCGGTTCTTAAAATTAGTTAATGTAAGATATCCGAAGACTAAATTCGGAATCTATATCTCGAAAAATACCTATCTTCGCCTACAAATTTTAATCGAATGAAGAAGCTTATCTCCGGATTTTTTGTTTTTCTCACTGTCATTCTTTTTGCACAGGAATCTATCCAATTTCAGGATCTGCCATTTAAAGATCTTGTTGCTAAGGCTAAGAAGGAAAACAAGATAATTTTTATAGATGCTTATGCCTCGTGGTGTGGACCATGCAAGCTGATGGAAAAAAATGTTTTCACTAAAAAATCAGTAGGAGATTATTACAATGCCAATTTTGTGAACGCCAGGTTCGACATGGAAAAAGGAGAAGGAAGGGAAATTGCCGCTAAATATGGTGTTCGTTCCTATCCTACTTACCTGTTTCTTAATGGTGATGGAGAATTGGTCTCTCAGAATCTTGGCTATATGGAAGAAAGTATTTTCTTAACAATGGCACAGGATATTAACTCCCCAAACAATAAAAAAGGATCTTTAAAAGATCGCTTTGCAAATGGTGAAAAAGACCCGGAATTTTTAATTAATATTATGAAATTAAATTCCACATCAGATTTTGATTTTGCAAAAAAAGCTTCTGAAAGATATTTTGAAAATAAGAAAAAAACAGAGGAGCTCTCTAAAGATGATATAGGATTCTTATTATTCTTTCTAAAATCTGTTGAAGATCCAAATTATAAAATTTTCACTTCCAGAAAGGCTGATATCATTAAATACCTTCCCGAAGAAACCTATAAGGAATTTGACCATCAGCTTATATTATCAAAAATAGTTGTTCAATCTATTGATGAAAAAAATAAAAGAATCAACGAAGATTATTTTTTAAAAACAGCAGAACCTTTGGTTGGAAAATATGATGCTGAAGTAAAACTTAATCAAACTAAGCTAAGCTACTACGAGCAAAATGCTAATTATCCTGAGTATGAAAAAGCTGCCTTAGAATATTACAAGAATTCGGATTCATTTGAGCCCAATCAATTATTGAAAGCTGCCTGGATCTTCTCTGAACATATTAAAAATACTTCATCATTAAAAAAGGCTGTTGAATGGGCAGAAAAATCCGTCATGAGAGGAGAAACATCTGAAAACACTTTTATTTTGGCGAAGCTTTATTTCTTAACAGGAAATAATGATATGGCAAAAACGTATGCTGAAATGTCAAAAAATATGGCAACACAAGCCAATAAAGATGCTACTTTGGCTGAAGGATTACTTAAACAAATCAAATAAATTTCATGAAGTACAAAATTTTAGCAGGTTTTCTTAGTCTACTTTCTATAGGAAATCTATATGCACAGGAAACAGAAAAGAATTTAGAACCTATACAGGAAAATGGAAAAAGTTTGTATGTAAAAGGCAATGCTCTTTTACTTCCAGTAGGAATACTGAATGCAGGACTAGAATATCAACTTGGCAAAAAATACACTTTACAGGGTGATGTTTTTATTTCTCCATGGAAATCTTTTGCAGGCCATGAATTCCAATACTATTCAATTTCTTTAGAAGGCAGATATTATTTTGATGAAGCCTTTAAACATTGGTATGTAGGAGCTAATCTTTCTGCTGCTTCTTTTGTATTACAAAAATGGAATTATTGGGGAAACGGCACATACACTAATGACAGAAATGAAAAATTTAAGAAATCCAATCTCTATCAAAAAGGCCTTTCTGTAATAGTTGGTGTCACTGCCGGTTATCAGTTCCAACTTTCTGAAAACTGGAACCTGGATGTTTATGCCACGGTAGGAACATCACAGGATTACTACAAAGGCTATGACCGCACTACAGGAAAACGTTATGATATAGCGCGTGAATATAATAAAAGTGGTGAGGTACTTCCTTACAGAGGTGGTATTATGATTTCGTACAAAATAAAATAATGCAATGAAGCTATTCGGAAAAAATCATATCATCATTTTGGTGATCACCTTTGTCATTCTTTTCTTGATGAATTACATCGGAAATGATGCACCTGATAAATTACAAAGGGCTATTATGACGGCCTTTGCCGGAGTAGTTGGTTTATCTATTGGGCTTTTTATCCTTAATAAAGGTAAAAATGATAAGAATCCGCCGCAGGATTTTGATTAGTTTTCGTAGACAATATATTTAGCTCTTACTTTTTCGAATTTTTCCAGGTCTGATTTCCAGGAAGCTTTGATTTCTGCAATTGATTTGCCTGCGATTATCTGTTTTCTGAATTCATCAGTTCCTGATAAAGTGTCGAACCATAAATTTTTAAGGAAAAAATCCTGTTGTGGATTTTTATAGTTTTTATATGCTTTGATCACCCATTCCAAATTCAATTCTCTTAAATCTGTTGTGTAGTTGGATAAGTTTTCACCATAACATAGCTGTCCATTAAGAAAAGGATCTTTAGCTCCATAATTAGGCTTTGGAGTAAATTGATAAGGCAGATTCTTCGTCCAGGGTGAACCATATACCTGAAAAGGGTTATCCGTTCCTCTTCCAACAGAAACCTGGGTTCCTTCAAAAAAACATAAGCTAGGATATAAATTTATCGCTTTATCATTAGGTAAGTTAGGAGATGGCTTATCGGAAACTGAATATCGATGTTTTTTATGATAATTCAACATTGGAATCAACGTATATTTTGCCTGTATTCCATTTTTCATCCACTTTTCACCATTTACCATTTTTCCATATTCGCCAATTGTTAAACCATATACTACAGGAACCTCATGCATTCCTACAAAGCTTGTCCATTTTTTTCTTAAAACGGGACCATCTGTATAACCATCATGTGGATTTGGACGGTCTAACACCATTACCTCAACATTATTCTCTGCAGCAGCTTCCATAAGATAAGTTAGTGTTGAAATATAAGTATAGAATCGGACACCAACATCCTGAATATCAAAAACTACAATATCAATTCCTTTCAACTGATCAGGTTTTGGCTTTTTATTATTTCC
This sequence comes from Chryseobacterium sp. FW101-FHT12H09, assembly GCF_058790395.1. NCBI lineage: Bacteria > Pseudomonadati > Bacteroidota > Flavobacteriia > Flavobacteriales > Weeksellaceae > Chryseobacterium > Chryseobacterium sp. FW101-FHT12H09. The sequence continues at coordinate 755,610 of NZ_JBYTCP010000001.1, forward strand.
ATATAGAGAAACAATAGGCACTCCTGTTTTAGCATCTACTCCATTTTTCACCGTTTCTCCGGCATCGGCATTTCCTCTGAAACCATGTTCAGGGGCAAAAATGGCTTTTATTTTAATATTATTTTTTACTAGGAAATCTACCAAATGACTACGATCTTTCATCAAGCCTGTTTGATTGGTGACAATACCAATTGTTTTTCCTTTTAATAATGGTAAATAAAGCTCAGGCTGGTCTGCACCAGTCTTAAAATCATCTTTAGTTTGATTCTGAGAATAATATTGGTTGAATACTCCTAAAAAAATTAGGCAAATAAGAAGTAAATTTTTAATTTTGAGATCTAAATTCATAAGCTTGAACTTTCCTTTATATTTCTCTAGAAAAATAGCGTTTTCCAAAGATAACAAAAATAATCTTTCAAGGGTTATCATCTTCATAGGCAGGCTTTCTGTGGCTCTAGGAATCATTGTTTCATTAATTACCGTATCAACAGGTTTCGGTTCAAAAAAAGCGATCAAAGAAAGACTTGCAGATTTTAGTGGGCATATTACTGTAAAATCCACACGATCAAATTCATCATACAATACTTCCGTTCTTGATAAACAGGGCCTAAATATTCAAAAAATAAAAGCGCTTCCTGATGTTGAAAGCGTTCAAAAATATGCTATGGTTACTGGTATTATGCGTAATGAGCATAATTTCGCCGGGATTATATTTAAAGGAATAGGTAAAGATTTTGACAGTGCCCGCTTTAAAAAATTTTTAATAGCAGGCAGGACTCCAAAAGTAACAGAAGAAGGTTATAACCATGGGGTTACTATTTCTCAAAAGATTGCCAATGATCTGCATTTAAAAGTTAAGGACAGCATTGTTACTATATTTTCAAAAGCTGATCAGAAACCTATTTATAGAAAATTCGAAGTCGTTGGAATTTACAGGACTGACATTAAGATGATTGATGAACAGTTTGTAATTGGCGGAATTAATCATGTAAGAAAGATTCAGGATATGAAACCTGATGATATAGGGGGACTGGATATTTTCTTTAAAAACGTTAATGATATTGATAGTGACTTTCCAGAAATTGAAAAATTAATCGGTTATAAGAACTACGCTGAAAAAGCAACTGAAAAGTTTCCCCAAATTACTGATTGGATAAGCATTTTTGATACTAATATCGCTTTGATCATCATTATTATGCTCATCGTCGTGATCATTAATATCATCATGGTTCTCTTAATCCTTATCATTGAAAGAACAAATTCTATTGGTTTATTAAAAACTTTGGGAGCAAGTAATTCCCAGATAAGAGCTACGTTCATTAATTATACCTTGATCATCATGGTTCCTGGGCTTTTATATGGAAATATTATAGGGCTGGGCTTATTATTGTTACAGAAGTTTTTTGGAATTATAAAGTTGAATCCTGAGAATTACTATGTAAGTACAGTTCCTGTTGACCTCAACCCTATTGCCATCATTTCAATTTCTGTAGGAATATTGATTATCTCTGCATTAGCATTGATTGTTCCAAGTTATCTGATCAGTAAGATTTCACCAGTTAAAGCCATTAAATACAATTAAGCTTAAATCATTTTTTATTCTTAAAAACAGAGTAAACGAATTATATAGGAATTCCAAACTATATTATAATTGGTTCATTTTACTTTGAGGCAAACTTTATAAATAATTTTAAAGCTGTATCTTTGCAGGGCTTATAAAACAAGTATGAAATACGCAAAAAATATTCTTGAAACTATAGGAAACACGCCACTAGTAAAACTTAATAAGGTTTTGGGTGAGGACTTTCCCGCATTAGTTTTGGCCAAAGTTGAAACTTTCAATCCTGGAAATTCTGTAAAAGACAGAATGGCTCTTAAAATGATTGAAGATGCCGAAAAAGACGGCAGATTAAAACCCGGAGGAACCATTATTGAAGGTACTTCTGGAAATACAGGAATGGGATTAGCTCTTGCAGCCATCATCAAAGGCTACAAATGTATTTTTGTAACCAATTCCAAACAATCAAAGGAAAAATGTGATATTCTCCGTGCGGTGGGAGCAGAAGTTATTGTTTGCCCAACGGATGTAAAACCTACAGATCCTCGTTCTTATTATTCAGTTTCCAAGAGACTGGCTAAAGAGACTGAAAACGGATGGTATGTTAATCAATATGATAACTTATCCAACAGAGCAGCTCATTATGAATCTACGGCTCCTGAAATCTGGGAACAGACAGAAGGAAAACTTACTCATTTTGTAGTGGGCGCCGGAACAGGAGGTACCATTACCGGATGTGGAAAATTCTTTAAAGAAAGAAATTCAGACATTAAAGTAATTGGTATTGATACTTACGGTTCTATACTAAAGGAATTCCATGAAACAGGTGAACTTCATTATGATCATGCTTATACCTATATTACAGAAGGAATTGGGGAAGATATTATTCCTGAAAACTATGATATGTCTGTTATCGATCATTTCGAAAAAGTAACAGATAAAGACGGTGCTATTTACGCAAGAAAGCTGGCTAAAGAAGAAGGGATCTTCTGTGGTTATTCGGCAGGAAGTGCGATGGCTGCGTTAGTACAAATGAAAGAGCAGTTTACTAAAGATGACGTGATCGTTGTTTTACTTCATGATCACGGTTCAAGATATGTAGGAAAGATCTATAATGATGAATGGATGAAAGAAATGGGTTGGTTAGATTAAACGATAAAAAAATCAGAGCTGTTTGCTCTGATTTTTTTATTTTATATTTTTCTTTACAGCCTGTATTAATACGTTATAATCCTGTTTAGTCATTGACTTCTGAGGAAACATATAATTATATTTACCTTCCAAAGAAATATAATCCTCATTGATATCAGCTGTTGTGAATTCTTTCCATGTACTGAGTTCATGCTGATCATTAAGATTAACATTAAAAGTTTCACTGTTAAATCTTATTTCATAAATGCTTGCTTTTTCAAGTGATTTTAAATATCTGTTCACTTCTTTTTTCCATCTCGATACCTTGTTGATGGCTACTGAAAGATACACAGCACAAAGAAGGAAAACAAAGCTTATGAAATATAGAACCCCAAAGCTTTCCTGACTTAAATTTCCTTTTAGACAAAATGTTATAAAGAAAATAAGGGCAACAATAATCGTGATAATTGTTTTGCTTTTGGTTGTAGGTGAAAAAAATAAACTTCCCTGATTTCCTTTAAAGTAAATCTCTTCGAAATCCTTTCTATTTACATTTAGCCTGATCACTTTTTCGTCACTCATTTCGTGAAAGTATTTAATTTGTTTGAAGATTGCAAAACTAAATTAAATATCTTCATAATGAGCATTTATTGCAGAAAGTTTAGTTAAGAGATCTTTATTCTTTTGTTTAAGATCCGCCATTTTCTGAAGCATGTCGTGAATAACCTCTAAACCAGGCAGATTAATTTCAAGATCATAATGCCAATTGGTAAACCTTTCAAAAGCTGGCAGATCTTCATACAATAAATATCGTACATCATCTTCTGTCTGCACCCGAAGCAGGCCATATTCTACCAGTTCATCAAAAAAAGTAATCTCTATATTGTATATTTTTACGAGTTCCTCTCGTGATATCTTCTCGTCCATGGTTTAAGAATTTTTAAGTTGTTCAAAAAGTTCTTTTTGCTTATCGGTAAGATTTGTTGGTAATTTCACTTCATAGGTTACAAACAAATCACCAAAATGCCCCTCTTTTTTATACACCGGAAATCCTTTTCCTTTTAATCTTACTGTTAATCCACTCTGAGTTTCAGGTTTTACTTTTAGATTGACAAGACCATCCAATGTATTTACTTTTACATCTCCTCCTAAAACAGCGGTATACAAATCAACTGACACTTTTGTCTTAAGATCATTCCCTGCTCTTTCAAAATCAGGATCTGGTGGAATACTGAATGTAATATATAAATCGCCTGATGGACCACCGTTAATGCCTGGATTTCCATGGCCTTTTAATTTAATCTGCTGTCCATCATATACTCCGGCAGGAATTGTTATTCTTACCTTTTTACCATTGATCTCAAAAGTCTGTGGGTGTGTTTTAGCAGCATCTTTTAGCTGTAAATTGAGCTCAGCCTGAACATCCTGTCCTTTGAATTTCCCGGAAGCGCTTCCACGAGAGCTTCTCCCAAAGCCTCCACCTTGTCCAAACATGCTTTGAAAAAAGTCTGAAAAATCTTCACCTTCTCCAAAATCAGCCCCTGAATATCCACCCCCATAACTTTGACCTTGATTTTGATATTGTCTTTGCTGTTGTTGAGCTTTCTCATATTCTTCACCATGTTTCCAGTTTTCACCATATTTATCATATTTGCTGCGGTTCTCAGGATTACTAAGAACTTCATTAGCTTCGTTCAGCTCCTTGAATTTTCGCTCAGCCTCTTTATCATCAGGATTAAGATCGGGATGTAGTTTTCTTGCCAGCTTCCGATATGCTTTTTTGATATCATCCTGCGTGGCTTTTTTATCTACGCCCAGAATTTTATAGTAATCTATATAAGCCATAGAAACGTTTATTTACTCAAATTTAGAAAAATTAAGCCTGAAAATTATATAATAATATGTTAAAAATAAACCTATCTTTGATAAAAAGCAGCGCATGAAAGAGGTATTTAAAAACTACTCAGGAATTTTACTTTTACTATTAGGAATCATAGTTGGAAGCATCATCGGCATTACTGCACCCGGATTTGTTGGATACATTAAACCTCTTGGGGATATCTTCCTTAATTTACTTTTTGTGAGTGTTGTTCCATTGGTATTTTTTGCTGTATCCAATTCAATAGCTTCTTTAGAACAACAGTCAAAGTTTGGAAAAATCATCGCTGTGATGTCATTTACTTTTCTGTTCTTTATACTTACTGCGGCTATTTTTACCATTGGCGCTGTTTATCTTTTTCCTATGTCTCCTATTTCAGGAAGTTCGCAGATCATATCTGAAGGAACGGATAATGAGACCTGGGGTAACAGGATTGTCAGCTTCTTTACCGTGGGTGAGTTTACAGAGTTGTTTTCCAGAAAAAACATGCTTGCCTTGTTGATATTTGCTTTTCTTACTGGTTTTGCGGCCAGAAAAACCGGTGAAAGCGGAAAACCATTCAGAGCATTTATAGCTTCAGGATATGAAGTGATGAAAGAATTGCTTATGCTTGTTATGAAACTAGCACCAATAGGTCTGGGAGCTTATTTTGCTTATCAGGTAGCTACTGTCGGACCTCAGCTTTTCGGATTTTATGGCAAACCCCTGGGAATCTATTATATTGTAGGGACTATTTATTTCTTTATATTTTTCACGTTGTATACTTTCATAGCCAATGGGCGAAATGGAGTTAAGAGTTTCTGGAAGAACGCTCCCTATCCTACACTGACTGCATTAAGTACCTGCAGTAGTTTTGCAACAATGCCTGCGAATTTACAGGCTGCTTCAAAAATTGGTATTCCAACCTCAATAGCCAATCTTGTTATTCCGATCGGTACTACTTTACATAAAAATGGTTCTTCTATATCTTCAATTATTAAGATCTACGTAGCATTTTTAATCATTGGAAAGGACTTTTTCGAACCTTCAAATCTGATTTTAGCACTGGGGATTACTGTTTTTGTAAGTATTGTAGAAGGTGGAATTCCTAATGGTGGCTATATTGGTGAGCTGCTGATGATTTCTGTTTACAAATTGCCACATGAAGCAATTCCTGCGGTAATGATTATTGGAACATTGGTAGATCCCTTGGCTACAGTTTTAAACGCTGTCGGTAATGTCGTCGCAGCTATGTTTGTAAATCGGTTTGTGAAGGTCGATAGCTGAAAGATTTCTGTTAAAATATTTCTAAGAGGATTTATATTAAACTCGAGCAGATTTTGCAGGTCGAGCAGATTTTATTTCTGTTGTTAAGATCTTATTCACTGCGCTTCACTGGTTCCAGGTTTTCATATTCTTCAGGAGTGAAAAGTTTATATTCTACTTTAAAGGTTTTACCTAATGGTGTTTCCAAAGAAAAACCTCCCGGACCAAAACCATCTGTAACATCTAATGTAAAGTGGGAGTACTTCCAGTATTCGAACAGATCGCGATCGATCCAAAATTCATGGCCGTTGATGGTTCCAATCATTGCATCATTCATCCGTGGATAGAAACCGCCTTTTTCAAAACATTGGGGCTGGGTTCCTTCACAACATCCACCAGCTTGATAGAACATGAGATCACCATATTTCTTTTCTAATTCCCAAATGACTTCAAGTGCTTTTTCTGTAGCAGACAATCTGGATATTTTTGTTTCCATTTTTTTAGTTTTGAATTAATTGCAAGGTGTATTTTTCTGTTTTTAAGACGCACTTCCCACTAGTATAGCTATCTCTTATAAAGTTAAATAAACCTGACAAAACAAGTCCTGTCAGGCTATATTAACTTAAAATATTAATTGGGTTAACCAATTTATATGATTCTAAAATAATACTGAAAAAGCATTAACATTACAATTTTGCGTGAGGGATAGTAAGGGCGGCGAGGAACGAGCCGGTGCGAAACGCAATGAAGCACCGAAACGAAGTGAAGCCCTGCATAGCCCGACCGTTTTGTCCCGCTGTTAAAGCGGGACAAACGGGCACGCCCTAATATTTAAAAAATTAAAAGAAACCTAATTTATTTTTGTTGTAAGAGATCAGCATATTTTTTGTCTGGCGATAGTGATCCAACATCATTTTATGATTTTCTCTACCAATTCCCGATTGTTTATATCCTCCAAATGGCGCTCCTGCCGGATAAGAATGATATTGATTTACCCAAACTCTTCCTGCCTGAATCTGACGTGGAATGTTATACAATTGATGGGCATCTCGTGTCCAAACTCCCGCTCCAAGGCCATAAATAGTATCATTCGCAATTTTTACAGCTTCTTCTTCATCCTTGAAAGTGGTGAAAGCCAAAACAGGTCCAAAGATTTCTTCCTGAAAGATTCTCATCCTGTTGTTTCCTTTGAAAATTGTGGGTTGGATATAATATCCACTTTCTAAACCTTCACCAACATTATTTACATCCCCACCCACAAGAATTTCTGCACCTTCTTCTTTTCCTAATTTAATATAGGATAAGATCTTATCTTTTTGAATCTGGGAAGCCTGAGCTCCCATCATTACTGTTTTATCCAAAGGATTCCCAACTTTAATAGCTTTTACTCTTTCAATTACTTTTGCAATAAATGCATCTGCAATATCTTCCTGAACCAATAATCTTGAAGGACATGTACATATTTCACCCTGATTAAGTGCAAAAAGAACGGCCCCTTCTATTGCTTTATCCAGGAATTCATCATCAGCAGCCATTACAGAACTGAAAAAGACATTCGGAGATTTCCCACCAAGTTCCAATGTAACAGGAATAATATTTTCTGTAGCATACTGCATTACCAAACGACCCGTAGCTGTAGAACCTGTAAAGGCCGCTTTTGAAACTTTAGGATTTGTCACTAAAGCTCTTCCTAGTTCTGCACCAAAACCGTTTACAATGTTTACAACACCCGCAGGTAATAGATCGCCAATAATTTCCATTAAAACCATAATAGAAATCGGGGTGCTTTCTGCAGGTTTTAAAACCACACAGTTTCCAGCAGCTAATGCCGGAGCCAATTTCCAAATAGCCATCAATAAAGGAAAGTTCCATGGAATGATCTGTGCGATTACTCCCAAAGGTTCATGAACGATAAGAGAAACGGTATCTTTATCCAGTTCATTGTGTGAACCTTCTTCAGCACGAACGACAGACGCAAAATAGCGGAAATGATCTACTGCAAGAGGTAAATCTGCTGCAAGAGTTTCTCTTACCGCTTTCCCATTGTCAATTGTTTCTACTATGGCAAGATATTCAAGATTCTGCTCTATTCTATCTGCAATTTTATTCAGCATAATACTTCTCTCAGTAGACGAGGTATTTTTCCACGTTTGAAATGCTTTATGAGCAGCGTCTACAGCAAGCTCCAAATCTTCTTTGGAGGAATGGGCTGCCTGTGTGAAGTTTTTTCCATTAACCGGTGATACCACATCAAAATATTGTCCGTTAACCGGAGCTGTAAACTGACCGTTGATATAATTATCATATTTACTTTTGAACTCAGGCCACTGTAAAGTAGTTTCTGATTTTTGTTCTGTTATTGTGCTCATATTAGTATTTATTTTAATTTTTCTGTAAAGCCAAATTACACTTCCGAACCAACAACCAATAGCACAATCCTATAAAAAAACTTCAAAATAGTGCACGACCCGAATTTTATACTTTTTTAACAATACCCTCATTTTATATTTTCTTATATTTGATAGAATGGGCCTTAAACATGTTTAGAAATGAATAATAATAAATTTTTATTAAATACTCCTGAACTGAAAAAAGAAAATCAGCTGATGAGCCTAGTTGAAAATCAAACGAAATTCAATCTAAACAACTGTGAATTTAGCATCTATGAAACCCATAAAGCAGCCTTTGATGTAAAACTTCATTTTGACACCATTGCTTTTACGGCTATGTTGAGAGGAAAAAAACACATGAAGCTGGAAAACAAAACAGGCTATTTTGATTATTTTCCAGGGGAAAGTATATTAGTTGCTCCGGGAGAAACAATGGTTATTGATTTTCCTGAAGCGGATGAAACGCCCTCACAATGTATTTCTTTAAGTTTAAATCCTGATTTTATAGAAGATTCGCTCAATCATTTAAATTATACTCTGCCTAAAGTAGATGAAACTTCCCAATGGAATATTCAATTGGACGAATATTTTCTTTTTAACAATCAATCTCTTGCGTCTGCTACCAACAACATTATGAGAATCGCCATGGATGATAATTCTCAAAAAGATATTATGGCAGACTTTGCTTTAAAAGAACTTTTGATACGACTCATGCAAACTCAAGCCAGAAGTATGGTGGAGAAAAATATTGCTAAAAATAAATCGAGGATAGGTTTTGCTGTAGATTATATCAAAAAAAATCTTCATCAGAAATTATCCATTGACAGTATTGCAAAACTGGCTTATGTCAGCAAATCGAACTTTTTTAAAATGTTTAAAGATGAATTAGGGACTTCGCCCAATGATTTCATTCTTCAGGAACGAATCAACAGAGCAAAAGAGTTACTGGCTGGTCAAAACAGTATTAAAGAGACCGCTTATCAAACTGGTTTTTCGGATACCAATTATTTTACAAGGGTATTTAAACAATTGGTGGGTGTGACACCTAAGAGCTATCAGAATAAGATTATTTTTTTTGATTAAATTGATAGCACTACTATCACTTCTTCTTTATCTTTTAGAAATACGCTGTATGAAACTTTTAAATATTACTGTCAGCCTATTACTTTTTTTAAGCAATATGTACAATTCTCAAACTTCCGGAAGAAAGTTTCAGATCTCCTCTGATTTACAGCAGATCTCTTTATGGCCAAAAAATAGAATACCCGATCAATCCGGTACAAGAGGAGCAGAAATAATAACCTATAAAGGATCACTTACCAATATATCTACACCAAGATTAATTGTCCATCGTCCTGAAAGCCCAAACGGTACAGCTATATTGGTCATCAGTGGCGGCGGGTATGCTCATATTGAATTAGGAAAAGAAAGTACTCCAACATCGAAATGGTTGCAGTCAGAAGGAATTACAGCTTTTGAACTTATTTATAGGCTACCAAAAGAAGGTTGGAAGACTACTAATGTTCCTTTTGAGGATGCTCAAAGAGCCATGCGACTGATCAGAAGCTCGGCTAAAAACTATGAAATTGATCCTCACAAAATAGGAATTCTAGGGTTTTCAGCAGGAGGACATCTGGCTGGAATGATCGCAACACAGCCTAATAAAAAATTTTATACACCCATCGATGCTATAGATTCACTATCCGCAAGACCAGATTTTGTAGGATTGATCTATCCGGTTATTTCAATGCTTCCACCCAATAATAAAACCCACGCTTTTAAAAGTATTCTTGGAACTAATCCTTCTATTTCTGAAGAAGTTGCATTCTCAGTGGAAAGACAAGTGAATGCTCAGACTCCACCTACATTTTTAGCTCAGGCAATTGATGACCCTATTTCTCCTGTGGAGAATAGTACACTAATGAATAATGCCTTAAAGAAAGGAAATGTATCTGTTGAAATGCATTTGTTTCAGAATGGTGGGCATGGTTGGGGAATGGGGAAGAAAGGGAGTGAGGTGGCGGCGTGGCCGGGGCTTTTTAGGAGCTGGATTGAAGTCGGGAAATAATACTTTATTTCAAGTGTTTTAAAGAATTATTAAAAAACCAGTACAAAGCACTGGTTTTAAACTTTTAATTAACATTTTTTTTCCTTTTAAAAATGAACTTTTTATTATCCTTTATAATAATCAAAGTGTCACTATTAGCTTTTTTTATAATTCTAAAAGGAAGATTAGTTTCTCTCCAATAAATAGGAAATTGATTATTTGAAAAAGTATTTGGAATTAAAATATTTTTATTATTTAAATCTTGAGTCTGATAAATAAAATTATACTTTTTGTCTACATAATATTTCCCATCTATATTGAATTCATATCCAATATTATACAATCCTTCTCCACTCAATAGAGTATCAAAAGAATAATCATTAAAATCACGGAGGCTTTTATCCTTTTTATCTGTACAACTAAAAGTGAGTAGAATGCATAAAACAACTACAATGATTGCATAATAATAATTCATAATCTTATTTTTGTAATATTGACTTTAATTTAATAAATCTATCAGCTGACATTGTTCTGTTAAAATTAACATCTATATCGGGAACAGCGTCTATTTCAACATTTACAGATAATACATAAATTTTAGCCATCCTTTGAAACGTCCCGCACTAACTTAATCCTCTTTTTACAGGCACAATTGTATTCTGCATAAACAACACCTCTGAATAGAGATGTTTTCAATGAAATATATTTAATAATAACTTAGCTCTGGTAGGTATAATATCTCGCTCCTTTCGATAATGGATTTTCAAGTTCAACTGAGTCTAATCCAAACCCTTTATAATTTTGATTAATGGATTGGTCCAATTGTTTTCTATGTAGTTTTTCATAGATTTCGAAATTAATTGGAGTTCTATTTTTCAAGCTTCCAAATAAATTCCATTTGGAAACAACTTTTGTCCAGTTTGCAGAAATCTTCCCTGTGAATACTTTAGATTTTGATCCACTTCCATAGCCTAGAAATCCTATTTCTTTTCCAGTCAGATCTTCATTTTCATTATAAGAAGTTTGTAAAGCAGAGAGTAATGCCATAAAGATGGATGCTGTATACATATTTCCTATTTCTGAAGATGCGCGTTGTGTCTTTTCAATTTTCTCATTGATGAATTGTAGATAACTTTCAGATTTGGCTACTGCCTTTTGGTCTTCCTGAGTTTCGTAGCTCAGGCCATTTTCTAAACTGTAAATTTCTGTAAACACCCTTTTACCATGAAATGCATAGGGAAGATGGAAGATCAAATACCTCCAGTCTGTATAAGGTTTATCCTTGCCACTAATTTCTTTATAATGATGATAAGCTTCTCTGATCCGATCCTGATAACACTGATTAGAATACTGTCCATCAAAAACAGGTTCATCCGTGAATATTTCTATCTTATCAGAAAAGGATTCCGGGGCATCTTTCAGATTTTCTTTTTTATAATGACGTCTGGGTTTGAAAAAATCGAAAACACTTTCTGTGGCTACTCCCCATAGATTTTCAATTTCTAACAGATCCGGTTGGGAAGAAACTAATAAAGCTACCGCTCCTCCACCTTGCGTATATTCACCAGAAGAAGCCAATTCATATTTTGCATAATCACTGGCAATAACAATTGCTTTTTTATCAGGGTTTACTCTTACAAAATCCAGAGAATTATGTAGTGCATCAACAGCGCCAACACAAGCAAATGTCATATCAACCACATCGCAGTTTTTAAAACACCTTTCACCATAATCTTTTTCCAGCACTTTTTCAACCATCTGCATTGCGTAAGATGCTGTTGGCTTCGCAGCATCTAATGCACTTTCAGTTCCCAGATAAATCCTAGCTATATTTTTAGGGTCAAGATGGTAATCTCTTATTAATTTCAATAACGCCTCGGCGGCAAAAGTAGCTGCATCTTCATGAACATCAGGAAAGCCCATTTTATTTAATCCTAAACCTTTTTCTAATTTTGCAGGTTCAATTCCTCTTACTTCAGCTAAATCTTTTATTTCCAAATATAAAGAAGGTGCATAGTAACTCGCCGCTTCTATTCCAAAACTCATAGTATTCAAATTTTATACGAATTTAAAAAAAAGCACCCGTTTTATTACTCTTATATTATCTTGTTTTTAAAAATCAACCACAATATTTCCGAAAACAAAAAAAACACTTCACAATGGAAGTGCTTTTCTATTAGCTGGAATTACAAGTTTATTTATAATCTTCGATGCTTTTGTTTATGGCATCTATTTGCTTATTAATGCTTGCTGCATTTTGTGGGTTTTGCTTCAATAATTCCATTTTTTTACTAAGACCTTCTTTCAACATTTGAGAGATCATCATCTTAGCTTGAGGATTTTGAGCAACCTGACCTTTTGCCTGCCCCAACAATTTGGTAATGCTTTCTGTAGCTTTAAGATCATCTGAAGTCATGATCCAGTTGAAGCCGTCTTCTGCAGACTTTCCTAATTCCGGGTTCTGGAATTTAATAAATGGATAAAAAGCTGCAATAGGAGCAATATTAGCCATTTGAGAAGTTACTTTATTTTTGACCACAATAGGTAGCAACTGTGCCAATAAATCATCGGAAGCTCCTTTTAAATCAATCTTATCTGCTAATGTATTAACTTTAGAAGGATCAACAGTAACTAATGCTGATAGAGAGTTTCCTTTTACTGAGTTAGAAACAGCATTCACTCCTTTTTCAAAAATCGGAAGATATTTCTTATCCTTTGTTTTTGCTAAAGCAGCAACAGCAGCACCCTGCACTAAAGTTTTTGGATCATTGGTTGCCAATTTTTCCACATCCGCAGCTAAAGCTTTTGATTGCTCAGGATTGGATAGATCCATTAATTCCAATGCTTTCATTCGTACCCTGAAGTAAGGATCTTTTAAAGCAGCAGACAATAACCTTGTTGCAGCCGGATTTTTACCAACCTGATCCTTAATTGCTTTCAATGCATTATATCTGCTCTTAAATTCTTTAGAGTTTGTGAATTGCATTAAATTCTGTTCAGGAGTTTTTGTCTCTGTAATCTCAGACACCAATACTCCATCAGCATTGATATTGATCAAATCAGGAGTTTTTGAAACATCAAAATTAAATGTATTCTTACCTTCAGCATTTACCCAGACATTATATCTTTTAGGTTTTCCGTTATCATATACATCAAGAGCCAATGGAAATTCAAATAGTTGATCCTGGGTTTGGTTGATCACCAAAGTAACCTGCTTTTTAACAGGTTCAAATGTATAAGAATAGTTCAACTTTGGATTTCCGCTACCAAAATACCACTGATTAAAAAACCAGTTCAAATCTTTTCCCGAAACTTTCTCAAAAGAAAGTCTTAGCTGATGTGCTTCCCCATTTTTATATTCATTGGTCTTCAGGTAATCATTCATTCCGGCAAAGAATGCATCATCCCCTAAATAATTTCTCAACATGTGAAGGATTCCACCACCTTTCTGATAGGTTACAAGGTCAAAAACATCTTCACGGGAATCATAATTAAATCGAACAAGATTTTTCTTAAAATCAGTAGGATTATGAATGTACATATTCACATCGCTCATCTGATGATAATCTGCCTGATCTTTACCATATTTATATTCGTTCCATAAGTACTCTGAATAGTTGGCGAAAGATTCGTTTACTGTAAGATTACTCCAGCTTTCTGCTGTCACAAGATCTCCAAACCAATGGTGGAATAATTCGTGAGCAATAGTATCTTCCCATTTATTCTCGTCAATCAGCTGTCCCGGTTTTTGTAAGATATCACTTCCATGAAGTGTTGCCGTAGTATTTTCCATAGCACCACTCACATAATCCCTCCCGGAAATCTGCGCATATTTTGCCCAAGGATAATCATAACCCATTTTCTTAGAGAAAAACTCGATCATCTCCGGAGTATTTCCGTAGATCTGTTTTGCATAAGGTTCATATTCCTTTTCTATGTAATAATCCACCGGAATATTTTTCCATTTGTCTTTTACGATAGCATAATCTCCAACTCCCATAAAAAACAGATAAGTAGAATGTCTTTTATCCATAACCCAATAATCCGTTCTCTGTCCATTTGATTCTTTCTGTGAGTCTTTTAAAATTCCATTGGAAAGGGTAACATATTTATCAGGAACGGTCATATAAATTTCCTGAGTGGTTTTCTGATTGGGTTTATCAATTGTTGGGAACCAAGCTGAAGAAGACTCGGTTTCACCCTGAGTCCAGATCTGAATTGGTTTATCAGGATCTTTTCCCTGGGCATTAATAAAATACAACCCTTTTGCATCATTAATTGCTGCACTACCCTCTTGTTTTACTTCATTTGGGCGCGATGTATATTTAATATAAACCGTATAATCCTGATCCTTCTGGTATGTTTTATCTAAATTAATAGTTAAAACATCATCTTTATACTCATATTTTAAAGGAGATCTTTTACCGTTGTTATCTAAAGCCACTTCATGAATCAACATACTCTTAGCTTCCAGAACCAATTGATTTGTGGGATAAAAATAAGGTGAAGCAGTAAGCCACTCTTCACCACCCATCTGTTCTTTCTGATAATCAAAATTTACTTTAAGTTTGGTATGTTTTAGTTCCGTTACTTTAGTGTGTGTTGCTCTGTATACTTTTTCTCTTCCTGACGTTTCAGTTTGTGCTGATACATGAGCAGAAAAGAAAATTCCTAATAAAGCAATCGATAAAATGGCCTTTTTCATTATTTTTTAGAATTATTTTTAGTTATTATCTCGAAAATATCATTGACTAATGTTTCGTAATCCCCTTTTTTAAGCTGTTCTTTAGTTTTAGCAAAAGCTTTTTTAAGTTCACTTTCTGGGTTTTCTTCATCAATGATCTCTACTGAATCTACGCCCTTCAATTGAAGGATGGCATTTTGTAATAGTTCGAGGTCTATTTTTTGATCTGTATTTATTTTTAAATATTTCATTGTGTTATTCTTTTACAAATATAATTTTATTACCACCCTGCGAGAGTATAAATTCCTTTTTGGCTGGATTAAAATCAATGACAATTCCAGCTGTATCAAATTTAAAACTTGTTTTGGAAGTTGCTTCTAAAGGAAAAGCTCCTTGCCCTGTTGCCTGAGCCATTAATACTTTATCTTTAACAAAAATATTAATTTTCATAGGCATCTCTTTCGTGGCATAAGTTCCAATAAATTGCTGCAGTTCATTTTCAGGAACACTAATCACTGTGAAACTCGGAATTTCAAAATCTTTTCCATAGGCAGCACTCAAAGCTGCTGTAGAAATATTTTCATTTCCAAAATTACTTTGATTACTAATCATTGCAAAAGACTTCTCACCATCCGGAAAATATGATATTACCGAACTAAAATGATCGATTCCTCCATTATGTCCAAAACCCATTTTCCCTTCAAAAGGAACTTCAGTCAATCCAAAACCGTAATGTTCTTTAAAATTACGCATTTTTCCCAGACTTTCTTTTGAAATAAGCTTCCCTGAAACTAAACCATCCATGAAGGTGATTAGCTCGGAGGGTGTAGAAACTAAGTTTCCTGCACCAAGAGGGACAGACATATCTGTTTCAGGACTTTTCACGTAATTATTATTTTGATAAGTATATGAATTAGCCATATTTTTCGAAGGCTCTATTTTGCCACCTACTTTAGTATATTTTAATTGCAAGGGTGCGGTGATGTATTCTTCAATTAACTGAGTGTAAGATTTTTTATAAACTTTCTCTAAAATAAAGCCGAGTAAAGAATAATTTGAATTACTGTAACTAAATTTACTGCCCGGTTCAAAATCCGAACCTGCTTTCTGAATAATATCGATGAGTTTTTCCTGTGAAATGGGCTGCAGATAGTAGGTCATATACAGACCATCATCAGTGAAGTTATGAATTCCACTTCTGTGATCTAAAAGATATTCTATTTTGATCTTTTCGGCATTCTTTATTTGAGGAAAAAACTGACTTAGTCTGGTGTCGAGAGTGAGTTTTTTACTTTCTACTGCTTTCATAATCAAAACTGCTGTGAAAGTTTTCGTTATAGAGCCTATTCTGTAAATGGTATTGATATCAGCTTTTTTATTACTTTCAACATCGGAAAATCCAATCGTATTGGTGTAGATTACTTTTCCATGGTCTGCAATGGCAAAACTACCCATTACTTTATGCTCTTTGTCTAAAGTTTTAAAGTAGCTATCAAGTTTTTCTTTGTTAATATTTTGACCGAAATTTAAACTGAAAACTCCAATAGAAACACAAAAAAGTATTTTTTTCAACATACTAATGACATTTCATTAATAAGTAGTGAAAGAAAGGGACTTGTTACATATCTAAACCTTTATCTCGTCGGATATTCATCTGGAAAAATATCATTTGCCTCTAATTCTCTTCTGATTTCAATTTCATCACTGAAAAGGGTATCTTTTTTAATATAATTAAGAATAAATTCTTTGTTTGAGGGATTTCTGAAAGACAGCAGTTCTTTTAGATATATATCCTTTGAAATACCAACTAAAGTATCATTTTTAATGATTGAGATGAATTCCTTTTGCAAGGCATCAATATAGTCCCCTTTATGCCAATGACTTAGGTAAATAGCCGCAAAAATTTCATGATTTTTAAAAGCTAAAGTCTCAATTCTTTTTCGGTAATTTTTAGGATAATTTTTATATCTAAATACCTCTAGTAAAAGGCTTCTCGGCGAATTTGGATTAAAAATAATGATGCTATCAAGCTTTTTCAACAACTGATCAGATTGCCCGTTCTTCCCGGGTATAGCGTAAAGATATTTGCGATATAAAGGTTCTGCAGGATTCTGATCCCCAATTATACAACCATATTTTGTATGAACTTTAGTTTTTAGATTTAAGAAGTTCGAAAACACTTTGTCAATAAGCTCTGGTTTTCTTTCTAAAAGTCCTACTGAGGCATACACAGCTACAGTTATGTTTTTATTATTAATTAGTGATAATAGTTCGTCTTCCGAAGCCAGCTCAACTAATTTTTTAAAATTTTCAGCATTGGCAGGTTTTTCTGTTCCTTTCCCTATGTCCCCAGTTTGATAGGTATTGATTATTGAAATATGTTTAACGATATCTCTCAAATGCTGGGGCACTCGCAATGTATCAAAAACAGCATCTTTAGAATTATCCCAATTTTCTATTAAAAGTTCAGAATAAACCGGATCTTTCTCTTTTTTACAACTAAAAAGAAAAATCACAGAAATTAGGATAATGGAAATTTTAGAGAAAGTCATTAAATCGCAACAGGCGCTTTAATTCCCGGATGTGGGTCGTAATTTTCCAACGTAAAATCTTCAAAATTAAAATCGAATATATTCTTAATTTCTGGATTCAATTTCATTGTAGGGAGTGGTTTTGGATCTCTTGAAAGTTGTCTGTTTACCTGTTCAAAATGGTTATTGTAAATATGAACATCACCAAAACTGTGAACATAATCTCCCACTTCGAGATCACAAACCTGCGCTACCATCATCAATAATAAAGCATAGCTAGCAATATTAAAAGGAACTCCAAGGAAAACATCAGCGCTTCTTTGATAAAGTTGTAAAGATAACTTTCCGTCTGCTACATAAAACTGAAATAATGCATGACAAGGTGCTAAAGCCATATTTGGAATTTCTGCTACATTCCATGCAGAAACGATCAGCCTTCTGGAATCCGGATTTTTTTTGATCTGATCAATTACCTCTGAAATCTGGTCCACTATCTTATTATCTGCTCCACTCCAGCTTCTCCATTGTGCTCCGTAAACGGGACCTAAATCTCCATTTTCATTGGCCCATTCATCCCAGATGCTTACCCCATGATCATTTAAATATTGAACATTAGTATCTCCTTTTAAGAACCATAGTAATTCATAAATTATAGATTTCAAATGCACCTTCTTGGTTGTTACCAAGGGAAAACCTTTTGATAAATCATATCTCAGCTGATATCCGAAAACACTTCTTGTTCCGGTTCCTGTTCGATCTGTTTTGTCTGTTCCATTATCCAGGATATGCTGTAAAAGGTCTAAGTAATTTTGCATTTTGAAACTGTTTTATGGTTCAAATTTAGAAAAATATGAGAGAAAATCTATTATCATATATCATAAAAAAAAGTTCAATATCGTGAATGCTTTGTTATCAATTACTTGATCATATTTTATTAAAATATGATTATGATATATGATTCTCTTGTCATTCAATGACAAGGGAAGAAATACAGAAGTTTATCGTTAAAATTTCATCATTTACCAGATATTTTCAATAGTTTGATCAATATTATTAATATCAAACTTCTCTGCTATTTTCTTGCCAAACATTGCTTTTACCAGCGGAGATTCTACAGAAACGGTCATTATTTTCTGATTTTCAGATACAATTTCTCCAACAGGTACGGAAATATAAAACAATCCTTTATCGGTCTTCACTAATGCTCCGTTCTGTACTTTGGAAGATTCATCTGAACTTATTTTCTGAAGAATAGTCTGCTGATTTAAAGATTCATTAAGCTGTCTTTGAAGATTATTGATTTCCTGCTGAACCATTTCACGACTGGTTTCATACTTGTCCCCCATTGAACTCTTGGTTTCATTATTTGAGGCCCGGGTTTCAGCAATTAGGGTTTCAAACTTTTGAATTCTCTCTGAGAGTTTTGTTTTTATAATATTTAATATTTCTTTCTTATTCATTTTACAATTAACTAGATCCTGTATTTACTTGATGTAAAAAGCAGGCCGGAGCCCGCTTCTATTGGTATTATAAACTTAAATATAATCAATCTTTTTTATATTTTAAGCCAGAATTTCAATGGCTTAAAATTTCATTTTTCAAACACTTTGTAATCAGAAACTTTAAAATTAAAATCTTTACCTGTATTAAAGTCCATTTTTGTTCCATCAAATACATTTCTAAATGTTCCTGACAGGTTTTCATCCTGAATACTGAAATTTACATCTTCTTTTGACATGTTTAAAATAACTAAAACCTCATCTTTATCATTCTTCCTGATATAGGCTAAAATTTTATCATTAGCCGTTGTATTCAGAAGATAGGTTATAACGTTTGCATCCCCACCTCTTAAGGCCGAATTTGAAGATTTCAACTCCAATAATGTCCTGTAAAAATCTGCAACCTGATAATTGTTTGTCCATTCTATAGCATCCTTTTCGAAAAACTCCAATCGTTTCATATTAGGCAGCTCCTGTCCGGAATACAATAAAGGAATACCATTCCATGTTGCTGAGAAAACAGCCATTGGTTTGGTGATGACTCCGTACTTTTCGTACTCTGTTCCATTCCATGAATTCTCATCATGATTGCTGGTAAACCATGCCCGCATTGAAGAGTCTCCAATATTAGAATATTTAATCAGCAAGTCTTTTAAATCCTGTAATGAAAGATCCTTCTTATAATAGTCTTCAGATGTGTGCATCCATTTCCATGAATAACTCGCATCGAAAACCTTTCCATATTCGGGACTTTCCAATTCATCAAACTCGCCTAACCAGAAAAGCGGTTTGATGGTCTCCACTTCAGGACGTGCCTGCACCCAGAAATCAACTTCAACCCACGAAGCAAGATCACATCTGAAACCGTCGATATTTGTTTCTTTAACCCAAAATTTCATTGCATCAATCATTGCTTTTCGCATCTCTTGATTTTTATAGTCAAGTTCAATGATATCATCCATTCCTGAAGCAATGTGAAACTTTCCATCAGGATCTTTTAAATAAAATTCAGGATGTGTTTTTGTCCAGATATGGTCCCACCCTGTATGATTGGCAACCCAATCAATGATCACCTTAAACCCTAATCGATGTGCCTCATTCACCATATGCTTGAAATCATTGATTGTACCGAACTCCGAATTAATAGAAGTGTAATCTGCAGCTGCATAAGGGCTTCCTAAGCTTCCTTTTTTATTTTGCTGGGCAATTGGAGTAACAGGCATAAACCAGAGTACCTTCACTCCCATTGATTTTAGGCGCGGCATTTCTTTTTCAAATGCTTTAAAAGTTCCTTCCTTAGTGTATTGTCTTATATTGACTTCATAAATATTAGTAGAATGCTTCCAATCTTTGGGTAAATCCATTGTCTTATTTGTATTTTGTATAGCACAGGAAACAATTCCTAAGCCAATAATTGCTAATAAAATTATTTTTTTCATTAATCCCGTTTTAACAAAAATAGGAATTGTTCGGATGATTAATATAAAAAGCAGAAAAGCAAATTTATTGTTCTATCTTTTGTTTAGGTTCAAGCATAAAAAAGTCCCGGATATAAATCCAGGACTGTATATTTTTAATAGTGTATAAATCTTATACTTCTTCATTATCATCTTCCTCATCGAAGACATCATCGTTATAGTCTTCTTCTTCCTCATCATCAAAGTTGTCATCTTCATCAGCAAAGCTATCACCACTTCCAAAATCATCGTCAAAATTGAATTCGTCGTCCATCAGAGGCATAGCCGATTTCTTTTTAGACGCACCCCCATTTCCACTTTTACTTGGTGCTTTTAAAGGAACATTTCCAAATCGGTATACTGTAATTGGATAATTAACTCCTTTTGTTTCTTCAATTACTTCAACAAGCTCACAGAAGAATTCCCAAAGATCCAGAAGTCCATATTGGAATTGAGCTTTATCCCCTTCTTTTGCAAAAGCCTCATCAATATATACATCTGACATAATTTCGCCATCACCATCATCACTCATATCCTCTAGTGGAACACTTTTTACTATCGTACCATCTTCTTCCAGTAAATTAAAAGTTGAAAGCTCATCTCCTTGCAAGCTGAACGCACTCTTAATTCCTAGATGTAAATTCCATAGTGTCTGTTTTCCCTTTACTTCGATATCACGGAAAATATCTTCTTTCGCATCTAATATTACGCGGATTTTGTAAACCATATCAGTCTTTAAATTACTTTTTGCCTTTATTTATTATGATAAATTTCTGTTGCAAATATATAATAAATGACATGTCACAAAAAAATATTTCAAGATTTTTTAAAATATTTTTTTTCCTTACATTTTGCCAGGATTATTTGCTTTTTTCAAGCATAAAACTGAATTTTGTCCCTTCAAGGTACACACTTTCAACTGTAATATTTTCTTTATGGGCTTCAAGAATATGCTTTACAATGGCCAAACCTAAGCCAGAGCCACCTTCTCTTCGGCTTCTACTTGTCTCTACGCGATAAAATCTCTCGAAAATTCTTGGTAAGATTTCCGATTTTATCCCCATCCCATTATCAATAACCTCGATTAAGACTTTGTTCTTCAGGACACTTGTTTTTACAACAACCTTTGCCTCCTGTCTGTTAGCATAATGAATAGCATTGGAAACCAGATTGATAAAAACCTGAGACATCTTTTGCTTATCTGCTTCTACAAAAATCTGTGGATGCAGGGTTTGAATCTGTAATGTTGTATTATGTTTTTCAGCTTCAAGATCCAGAAGGTCAAAAATTTCTTTTATCAAAAGATTCACATCAAATCTTGAAACTGTAAGATTAATTTCTCCTGCTTCAAGTCTGTTAATCATATCCAGATCGGTGACAATAGCAATCAGTCTTTCAACAGAAATATCTATTCTTTCCAGATACTTATCCCGGATGGTTAAATTATCTACCCCACCATCTCTTAGGGTTTCCACATATCCCTGAATGGAAAACAATGGCGTTTTGAGCTCATGAGAAACATTTCCAATATATTCTTTACGATAGCTTTCCATTTCCTTCATCATATCGATCTCAGAAACTTTCTGCTGATTAAGATCAGAAAACCTTTCTCCTAATTCTTTAATGGTAATATTTTCATCATTGTTATTTACAATCTCCTGTGGTAAAAGCTGTGAAAGCCCACGAACCTGCTTTTTACCGTAGTAATTAAACAGCAATTCAAGGACTAAATAATTAACAATAAAGATAATAACGAGACAAAGGATAAGTCCTATTTTGAAAAAAGGAGTTTTATAATAAATATCTTTCAGTGAATCAAAAATGATCACCAATAAGAACATCACCAATGTTATTAAACATGATGCGACAAGAGTAAGCCTGTAAAATTTCAATTTTACAATTTTTATGGGTTAGTAGGGTAAAGGTAGGATATTTCGTTATTAAACGATCAACTTATATCCTATTCCTTTTAGAGTCTGAATGGTATTAATTCCTAATTTCTCTCTCAATCTTCTGATATGAACATCGATCGTTCTTTCACCAACGATAACATCATTACCCCAAACTTTCTCTAGAATTTCTTCTCTTTTGAAAACTTTTTCAGTGTTAGATGCTAAAAGATAAAGCAGATCAAATTCTTTTTTTGGAAGTAAAAACTGCTGCCCGGCTTTAGAAACTCTGAAATTATCTTTATCAATAATTAAGTCTCCGATTTCAATTAATTTAGCATTGTCAGAAACCTGAGATGTTAATTGTAATAGGGCGTTTACTTTAGAAATAAGAATTTTTGGTTTGATCAGTTTTACGATGTAATCATTTGCTCCTGCCTGAAAACCGGCTAATTGAGAAAATTCTTCACTTCTTGCAGAAAGAAAAACAATTAATGATTTTTGAAGTTCTTTAACTTTGCGAAGTTCCTGGCAAGTTTCGATACCATCTTTTTCTGGCATCATCACATCCAGTAATATAAGGTCCGGAATAATTTCTTTAGCTTTTTCTATTCCTTCGTTACCATTGGTAGCGGTATAAATATCGTAGCCTTCCTTTTCCAGGTTATAAGACAGAATCTCTAAAATGTCCAGTTCATCGTCTATTAAGAGTATTTTCTTTTGGTTCATTTTCAATTTTTACGAGTCAAAGTTAATAATTTTTATACCACAGATGAACAAATCATCTATCGTTCATATAAAGTTAACAATTATATCGTTTTGTTAATGTTTAGTTAAGAAAAAATTAAATTAAACTAAACCATTAAGACCGATTAACTTTTATTTCTTTGCAGCGAAAGAATATAGTAAAATAAAATGAATTTTAAGAAAGTTAGTATAGCGGTTATATTTTTAACCGCCTCATCGACTGCATTTTATGCTCAAGATACCAGGCAAGATACCATCAAGAAAGAGAAAAAGATCGAAGGTGTTGTCATCCAGGGTAGTAGCAATAAAAAAACTGAAACTGCTGTATTAGGAGAACAGAAAAAGGCAATTATCCAGAAGCAAGCTGTAAGTGCCGAGGAAATTTCCAGAAAAGGAATCTCTAACGTAGAACAAGGTCTTACGAAAGTAACCGGAATCACTACAGTTGAAGGAAGAGGACTTTTCGTAAGAGGTCTTGAAGAAAGATACAACTATCTATTAATAAACGGACTGGGATCTCCTTCTAACAACCCATTCCAAAAAATCATTGCATTAAAGCAATTCCCAACCGATGTTGTAGGTAAATTAAATATCTATAAAACATTCAACTCTAACCTTTATGGTGATTTCGCCGGAGCCACTTTTGATATCGAAACTTTGACGATCGATAAGTCATTCTCAAAAATCGAGTTTAGCGTTGGTGTAAATACATTAAGTACTTTCAAGGATGGTTTCAAAATTTCCGAAGGAGCAGATGGTTTCAACGGTTATTTAGGACTTAACTCGAACGACAAAAAATTACCTTCAGCAATTAGAAATGCTCGTCCAAACAACTACAGATTTTCAGCAGCTGAATCATTATCCCAGTTTAAAGATAATTGGAATGTGGATAATGTAAAATCTCTACCAAATACGAGTATTGGTTTTACAACAGTACAAAAAATGAAGGCTGGTGAAACGGGGAGCTTAGGTATATTATTCTCATTAAATCAAAGTTCCGAATATTCTTATAAAGAAGGCGCAAAAAATCAGTTTAAAGATTTTGGAGGAATAATCAATCTTAATAATGACCTTCAAAGAAAGCAGTACAATTATGAATTAGAATCTTCTGCTCTCTTAGGTTTTGGATATAAAAATAAAGGAACAGCGATCAATTTAAACGCTATGTATCTTCAAAACGTAAATAATATTATTGAAGATTACTATGGATACAAAAATAATCAAGTTCAAAATAGAGATGTTGGATTTTTCCGTACTAACCAACAGGATTTATCAAGATTTCTAAATATTCAATTAACAGCCTCTCAAAAATTAGGGGACAGACATCAATTTAAAGCTGGAGGAAGTTATGTAATCAACAACTACCAACAGCCAGACAGAAAAATATTAGAAGGAAGCCGTCAAGACGCAAACGGAAATAATTTATCAGATGACCAATTACTTTTGGCTTATGGTGGAAATAATATTATTCGTCAGTATCTTGATGTAAATTCAAGGTTCTATGGTTCAGCATATGGAGAGTATTCAGTTTTCTTAGGAGAGAAAGGAGATAAAAAAGATTATCCGATGCAATTATCCATTGGATATAATGGTTTCGCTGATTTAAGAAAAACGTCATATCGCTTCCTTTTCGGAAAACCTAATGGAACTGCTGGACAAACTTTTTTAATTGATAAAAACAAACCTCAAGACAAATTCAATCAAGACTTAGCTAATAATTTATTTTATTTCCAAGAAGAATCTGATGGATCTAAGTTCTTTACGAGCATGTATCAATTTGTAAATGCAGGATATATTAATTTTAATTATAAACCATCCGAAACGTGGGATTTCTTACTAGGGGCTCGTTATGAAAATGATATGACCTTAATACGTTTTTCACAACAAGGTGCACCTAATAAAGAAAATAAGGAAAAAATAAGAGACTTATTCCTTCCTTCAATTTCCATCAAAAAAGCACTTAATAATAAAAATAACTTAAGATTCGCTTTCAGTAAAACAGTCACGAGACCTGTTCTTATTGAAACAATGGATATTGATTATATCAACCCAGATAATGAAACCATTAGAGGTAATCCAAATATCGAAAACAGCAATAATTACAATTTTGATTTGAAATGGGAATATTTCCCAACTACGAAGGAAATGTTTGCCGTTAATTTATTTGCAAAAAGAATTAACAATGCTATTGAAAGATCATTTGTTTCTTCAGGAGATGCAAATGGTGTAACCGTTACTTTTTATAATGCTAAAAAAGCAGACCTTGCAGGAGTTGAGCTAGAGGGAATCATTAGCCTGGGAAGAATCTCTGAATCATTAGATAAATTTACTTTGGGCGCCAATGCAACATTTATGTACACTGATGTTGAAAGAAGCGAAGATCAATTAAAACTTGAGCAACCCAATCCAGAATTTTATAAAGGAGGTCTAAGAAAAAGAGGTCTTCAAGGTGCTTCACCTTACACGATTAATGCAGATTTGAAATATGAAATGAAAACTAAGAACAATCTTAGCAGAACATTCTCACTGGTATACAATGTTTCAGGTTCTAAAATATATGCAGTTGGAACTTCCGGCTCAGACAACTTTTACGAAAAGCCATTTCATCAGTTAGATTTTATTTATCAGGAGCAAATCACAAAGAACTGGAATGTGAAAGCTGGAGTTCAAAATATATTCAATAACAGATACAGAATACTCTTAGGAGATAAAAGTTATTATAATGTAGATACAAATGGTATTAATACTTATACAGACTACTTCCGAGGAGTAAACTTTAACCTTACTGTAGGTTATACTTTCTAACAAATTTTTAATAAATAATAAATCATATATAAAATGAAAAGAAGATTTTTATCATTATTATCGCTAACATTTATATTAGCAGCGGCCCTAAACTCATGTACTATCGATGTAAATGACGGATTAGGAGACGAAATAGTTACTCCTAACCCTGATACAACAGTACTTACAGGTACAATCAATAAAGATACTGTATTTAAAAAAGGAAATTATACTTTAAAAGGTATTGTAAAAGTGACAGGTGGAGCAACTTTGACTATTGAAGCAGGAGCTAACTTCACGGTTGACACATCTACGAACAGCAGTTTAGTTGTTCTTCAAGATGGTAAAATTAACGCTGTAGGAACTGCTGCTGAACCAATTGTATTTACTACTACTACAAAAACACCAGGAGACTGGGGAGGAATTAC
The DNA here is from genome assembly GCF_058790395.1 of Chryseobacterium sp. FW101-FHT12H09. Taxonomy (NCBI): domain Bacteria; kingdom Pseudomonadati; phylum Bacteroidota; class Flavobacteriia; order Flavobacteriales; family Weeksellaceae; genus Chryseobacterium; species Chryseobacterium sp. FW101-FHT12H09. The sequence goes on from NZ_JBYTCP010000001.1 coordinate 781,879, forward strand.
CTTGTATGGAACAGCACCTATTAAAGCTATAAATGGTACATCAAGTGCACTTTCAGAAGATGGGAATGCAGTGTATTATGGTGGAAATGATGCTAATTCAAACTCTGGAACTTTGAAGTTTGTAAGAGTAGAGTATGCTGGTAAAAAAATTGGTGATGGAACATCTGAAACGAATTCCATGACATTCTATGCAGTTGGAGCAGGTACTACACTAGAAAATCTAGTTACTTACAAAGGGACTGATGATGGATATGAATTTTTCGGAGGAACCGTGAGCGCTAAAAATATTGTATCATATGGTAACTATGATGACTCATTTGACTGGCAGGATGCTTGGAGTGGACAAAACAATACAAATTGGTATGCCTTCCAGACAGGTGTTGGTAATTTTGGGATGGAAATCGAATCATCTGGAAATGTAGACAATACAGCACCAAAGATTTCGAATATCACACTTATTAGAGCTAATAACACAAATCCGGAAACAGCTAATTCACCAGAAATTTCAGCTATTCAATTTAAAAAACAAGGAACAGGTATTTTCTCTAATGTTTATATCAGTGGTTATAAAAACATCGGAAATCAAAAAGGATATTCAGTTCTTATCCAAGATGCTGCTACTGAAACTAGTCAGGTAAATACAGGTAAAATAGTAGTTAATCCTCTTACTTACTTAAACTCTGATAATGCTGGAGTTTGGGGATATGCATACACTCCGAACGGTGGTAAAACTTTCACTAATGCAACAACGGTTACAAAAGTATCTTTAGTTGCAGGAGCTTGGGCTACTGTGGATGGTGTTAACCTTCTAGCTGGATTACAATAATTAAGTAATTAGTTTCTCATATCAAATTGAAAGAAGCCATCAGAAAATTATTTTCTGATGGCTTTTTCTTTTATTAATATTCATACTTATTAAGAAGTATGATTCTCCTTATTTTATGTCTAAGTGCTTGAGTAAAGTTTCTGTTATTCTTAGTTTCAGTTAAAATTTTCGCAATATTTTCATTTAAATAATTCATTTCAAGAATAAAATCAACACATAGATTTAACCAATAACTTTGCTTATTCTCCACCATATCTTTTAATATTAATTCTATAGGAAAAATATCTGAAAGTAAAACATCATATTTCTTAGTTAGTATTCTCAATTGCTCACTTACCGCTTCTATATTTTCAAATACTATATAGAATGGATAGCCATAAAATGAATTAACACTAATATTCTGTACCTTTTCTTTATAAACAACCTTCCAGCTATCACCAAGAAAACAACAGTTGTATTGTAGTTTGGGTAAGTAAATTATTTTTTCTTCCACCAGAATAATCTCGTATATTTTTATCACACAAAAGGTATTGAATAATATTCAATACCTTTCTATTTTGGATGATCTTTGCTTTTTTATTAATATAGTTTCGTCATATTTTATCGTATAAATTAAGTAGTAAGAAAATCCTTAGGAATCACATTTTTTAATTCCTTTGCTTTTAGCAATCTGTTTTGTCCGTAATGTTCTATGGTAATTACTTTCTTTAAGTCGCTTTTAGCAATTTTTGGTTCTAATAGCAATGAGTAGAATCTTGCTATATCCACTCTTAGACCCTCTGTTTCTATGGTATAATGTTCTTGACCAGATTTAAGGCATTCATCAAATAATGACAGCAGCTGATAAAGGTTAACCATCTCTTCCTCAGAAAGAAGCGCTTTTTTGGAAAATAATTTAAACTTACTTTTACTGTTCTCAGCCTGTGCAGTTGAATGATTAAAATTCCCATCAGGAACATTAAGCTTTATCTTTAGATAGCTAATCATCTGTTCAGGGGATATTCTATCCTGATAGTAATCCTGAAGTTCTTTTAAAGAGGTCCATCTGCTTCTATCCAGTGACAAATCCACCTGTCTCAAAAAAGCATAAAAGAAAAGAATTTGTTTGTAATCTACTTCTAAATAGTTCATGATATATAATTATTTATTAGCCTCTCCAAAATTTTGGAAGGTGAAACAATAGTTTTTCATAAAAAATTTTTGTGCGATAGTGTTTAATATTTTCCACAGCATCACTGCTCTGAAATAACTGTGCGAATTTATTTTATTCTTAAATAATAAACGCATTTTATTACGTAAAATTAATATTAAAATTATATTAACCAAATTTCATTCAACATAAAATAGAAAACACCTTCAGAAATTAATTCCCAAAGGTGCTTGATTACAAAAACAAGTATTAAAAAATATATTAATCCTCTTTCCAGAGTAAATTTCCCTGAGCCATAAATCCTTTTACTTCAGATATTCTTGCAACAGCTTCTGCAGAGCAGCTTGCGTCTACGAAAACCACATCAGCTTCATCATCTCCTTTAGGCCACTGTTGAGTTCCTTTTTCATCTAATGGGAGAATATTTTGGGTGGCAAACTCTAAAGTACGTGAAAGCTCTAATTCTGTTTCATAACCATAGAGCTCAGCAATTAAATTGGCTTTCTGCAGCATATTTCCTGATCCAAAAGTACTCCAGTAATCCTGTACGTTGTCATTACCTATTAAAACATTGACTCCATATTTTTTCAATGTTGGAATTGGCATAATTGTTCCCCTGAATGGAACGGAAGAAGCTATTCCAACTTCAGCCATTGCCAATCTTTCTGCAATGTGTTCTGTTTCCTTTAATGAAAGATGCCCTAGAGCAAAAGCATGGCTGACAAAAATCTTTCTTTTAAGTTGTGGATTCTCAATCACCTTATCAATTAGATAATTGATTGTTTTCATTCCTGACTCGCCGACCTCGTGTAAATGAATATCAATTCCTTTTTGATTATCCAAAGCCAATTGAACGGTAAAATCAATCACCTTTTCAATACTTCCATCGATACTATATGGGTCTAAGCCTCCAATAAAATCAACCGTTTTTAATGCTGCGGCTTCTTTCATCAGAGGAGCCGAATCCGTATAATACAATCCATGTTGTGGAAAAGCAACCAATTCAGCTTTGAAGAAATCTTTTTTATGCTCTAAAGCTTTTTCTAAATTTTCTAAAGACTTTAATCCAGAAGTAGGATCAATATTGAAATGGGTTCTTGCAAAACTTGTCCCATAACCTTGTAGCAAAGAAATCAATTGTTCTGCACGTTCAACAGAGGTCTTTAAAAGTTCAGGGATAATCTCCTGCTCATAAGTAATCATGTCTTTTACCGTTTTTCTTTTCGGTGAAAGCGCTTGCCAGGGCAGTCCATATAAAGTCTTATCTAAATGCACGTGCATGTCTTTGAATGCAGGAAGCATCAAAAACTCTTTTGCATCAATCCCCTTTGAATGTACATCATTAGGTCTGACAGCCTTTATTCTTCCGGCTTCAATTTCAATACAAAAGAGAGCTGTTTTTGTTCTGACAACCTCTTTATCATCATATTCAAAGCCTGTTTCCAGACGTACATTTTTTAATGTATAACTTCCTATACCGATAGATTGATATTCTGACTTCATACTCATGATTTTACACCACAAAGTTACATCCGTCATATCTAAACCAGGTGTACCAATTATATCAACATTTGTATCAATTATTATTCTTTAAATTGAGAGGGTGTCATTCCTGTCTGGGCTTTAAAAAATTTGGAAAAACTGGCGTGATCATAGAAACCAAGATCATAGACAATATCTTTTACCGACATTTCTGAAACCTTCAGTAGCCTTTTTGCTTCAAGTAAGATCCGATCCTGGATAAGAGAAGAAGCTGAAGCATTCAAGTTTTTCTTGCAGACAATATTTAAATAATTTGCCGAAATACTCAACTTTTCAGCATAAAAAGAAACAGAACGCTCTTCTTTAAAATGTTTATCGATTAAATGTAAAAATTTGGAGATAATGGGATTTGAATTAAAGATTTCAAAATCATTAAAAGTCCCTTCAACGGATTTACTTATGAGCAATCCGATCACTTCACTTCTTTTTTGTATCAATTCCCAGAATGCCACTTTTTCATTTAAAATACTCTGAATGCCTTTAAACTCATACAAAAGCAATTGATATATTTCCTTTGAAATAGTAATAACAGGATGATTGTGGTAGTAAGAAGCAGAAAACCTTAAGGCAGGTAAGAAACTTTCAAACCATTCACGACTTATCATTAACTGATATCCTATTGTTTCTTTCTCTATGATCCAATGATGAACCTGGCCTGGAAAAACCAGGTGAACCTGATTGTTTTCAACTTTATATTCTTTAAAATCAATCGTATGAAAGCCTCTGCCCTGTTCAAAAAGATTAATGATAAAAAAATCATGCTTATGAGGTTTATCAATTGATCTTTCCCCATGAAGCTCATTAAACACCAGATTACAACCCTTCGACTGATCTTCACTAAATTCATGAATACCTAAAACAGGAAAATAATCTGATCCGTGACTCATTCTACTCTTAATTTACTTTCTAAAATAAGTAAATTTTATGAGAGTGAATAACAGACTTTACTAAAAGACTACATTTCCCTGATGAATTAGAGATTCTACATGTGAAATCCTTGAAACAGCCTCTGCGGAACAGCTGGCGTTAAGAAATACCAAATTAGCATCATCCCCTTTTTTAGGCCATTGCTGATTTCCTTTATCATCTAAAGGAAGAATATTTCCCGTCGCCAGTTTCAAACTTCTTGATAATAAAAACTCTGTTGAATATCCATACAATTGCGCCATCAGATTCGCTTTCTGCAAAACACTTCCCGTTCCGAAAGTATTCCAATGATCAACAATACTGTCATTACCTGTTAAAACCGTTACATTATTCTTATACAGGGTGGGAATTGGCATAATAAGACTTCCGAAAGGAATAGTAGAAACAATTCCTATTTGAGCATTCGCCAATTTTTCAGCAACTTCCTCTTGTTTTGGTTTATCCAATTTTCCCAATACAAAACAATGACTTAAGTAGGTTTTCCCCTTAAGACTGGAATTTTCATTGACTTTATCAATTAAATACTCTACGGTTTTTAATCCTGATTCTCCTGATTCATGCAAATGAATGTCAATTCCTTTTTTATGATCCAATGCCAACTGGACTGTAAAATCAATTGTTTTTTCAATGGCCCCATCAATCGTATATGGATCTAGCCCACCGATGTAGTCGATATCCATAGAAGCCGCCTCTTTTAGATAAGGTACTGAATCGGTATAAAAAACTCCATGTTGAGGAAAGGCAACCAATTCTGCTCCAAAAGTTTTCTTTTTATTTACTAAAGCCTTTTCAAGATTTTTTAATGAATCCAGTTTTGAAGTGGGCTCAACGTTAACATGGCTTCGTGCAAAGGAAGTACCCTTAGATTGCAGCAATTCTATCATTTTTTCAGCTTTAAAAGTTGAATTTTTCAACATTTCCGGAAGTATCTTTTGCTCCAACGCGATCATCCCCTTTACACCACCTGTTCTTTTTCTTACCGCCTGCCATTGGTCACCATAAAAAGTCTTATCCAAGTGAATATGCATATCCTTAAATGCAGGAAGCATCAAAAAGCCTTTGACATCAATTGCTTTACTATTAGGTTGATTCGGAGCTATTGCTATTATCTTTCCGTTTTCTATTTCAACGCAGAACAAATCAGTTTTCGTCGAGATCACCTCCCCTTCTTCATATTCAAAACCGGTTTCCAAACGTACATTTTTAAGGCTAAGCTTCCCTTTTGCTAAAGGAGAGATGTTTTCTGAAAATAAATTTGTAGCACTCATAGTACCTGAAGTTAAAGTTAATCCTGCCATTGCCAGAGCAGAACTTTTAATAAAGTCTTTGCGGGATATATTATTTGAAATGTTCATTCCGAGTCGATTTATTACAAAGTTAAGAACACCGCATCTAAAGAACGAGTATAGTTTATAACAGTTTCTGTATGATTTATGCTTTGGAATATTAATTGGTTTAATCGTGTACTAAACTGTTTCTTCAAATTTTCGATTTGCTAACTTCTAAGGAAAAAAACAATAGTCATTAATTAAGCAACATTAAAAATTTTCTTTAAAGTTCAAATATCAAAATCTATATTTAAAACAAACGGTTTTGATATTCCTATCTATTTTTCTCTTATTACCATTAGTAACAATTAAAGAAATTTCAGATTCCAGATTCTATTAATCAGAATTAATAAGTTTAAGTTTTTACTCATTACGATTTGCAACCTTCACTATCCTTTTACCAACGTTTTCTCCATTCAATACACCGACCAAAGCTTCCGGAAGCTTTTCAAACCCATCAATAATATCTTCTTGAACGATTATACTCCCAGATTTCACCCACTTCTCCAAATCTTGGATTGCCCTGTCTTGCTCATGCAAAAAATCAAACAATAAAAATCCCTTCATAATAAGGCTTTTCAATATAATCTGACCAGGAATTCCAATTGGCCCGACATCAAGTTTTTTTTGGTCATATTGAGATATGGCTCCACAGCAAACAATCCTCCCGTAATTAGCCATATTGGAAAGTACAGCATCTAATATGCTTCCTCCCACATTATCAAAATAGATATCAATTCCGTTCGGGCACGTCAAGCGCAGATTCTCCTCTATGTTTCCTTCCTTGTAATTCACCACCGAGTCGAACCCAAATTGCTCAACCAATATATTGCATTTTTCAACACCACCTGCTATTCCAACCACAGTACATCCTTTAATTTTTCCAATTTGCCCAACAATCGAGCCTACGGCACCGGCCGCTGCAGAGACTACTAATGTATCCCCAGGTTTAGGCAAACCGCACTGCAAAAGTCCAAAATAAGCTGTAAGTCCAGGAACTCCAAAAATACTCAGAAGATTCGTAAGCGGTTCTATCTCTGGTAAAGCAACCAATTTGTTTGCTGGAATAGTTAAATAAGTCTGCCAGCCTGTCTCAGCAATAATAAGGTCCCCCGGTTTCAGATGACCTACCTGTGACTCCATCACCTCAACTAGTGCCAATCCCGGCATCAATTCATTATCCCGAAGTATAGGCCTATAAGTGTCAGCCTGCATCCACGCACGGCTGGCAGCATCGATTGCTATGTATAGTGTCCGTCCCAATACCTCGCCAACTTTTGGCACGGGCAACATCGTTTTTTTGAAGTTAAAATTTGTTGTATTTAATTTTCCTTTAGGTAAACTGGTTAATACAATTTGGTTGTTCATTAAATTCATGACTTAAATATTAATTATTTGTATGACGTTTGATATCGAAATTCGACAATAGCACATAGTTAACAATGCCTACTAATTGCTAAAAGTATTGTTGACTCTTTACTATTTTCTGTATTGTAGACTTATCTATTCCTTGAACCTCTTTCTACATTCGGCTAAGTGATTGTGGTGTAATTTTCAGGTATGATGCGATCATCTATTGGGGTACGTATAATGCTAAATCAGGATATCTTCTCACAAATTCAGTGTACTTTGTTTCACCATTCCATAATGTAGAAAATCATGGCCCTTTAATTTGTTGAGTAAAGCACTCTCGGTCATGCTTTTCAAAAAAAGATAAAGTGATAAAATTTGGAGGCTTACCTTTTCTATAGCTACTTTTTTGACGACGAATATTTTTGAATCTATGACTGCCTGTATAGCTTCGCCCATACGAATACCGTAATAATAACTCTCCAACTCTATTACAGACTGCCCAGAGCGAACAAAATATTTTGTAACATCTGAACCAGAGTTGTCATATCGAAAATTCGTAAAATTCCGCTATCTACAAAAGCTATTTCCGAAGAAATCTCTCCGCTCACTTTCATATATTCATTTGCTCTCAAAGTGCGTATGCTGAAGCAGACAGAAAGATTTCAATATCGTTTTCGGATAATATTTTTTCCATTATTTTAAAATTCCTTGTTCAAAAATACTTTTGGCACAAGATAAAACAGCTTCTTCTCCTGGTATAGGCTGCCACTGTAATTCATTCTTAGCCCTATCCACATTGACTCTTCTCTTCACGCCCAAATCAATAATAACAGGTCTTAAAGAAGAATCAAATTTAGAAAAAAGTTTCACAATGAAATTGGGTAGCTCTCTGGTTGGAATTTTTCTTTCCGGGTAAACTTTTTTAAGTATTTGTGCTATATCTTTCATCATCAGAAAACCTGACGATAAGAGATAACGGTTATTAGCCGCTGAGGTTACCTCCATTGCTTTAATTAAGGCATCTGCTACAGAACGTACATCAATGACTTCAAAACCAATTTGTGGTACAGCAGGCATACTTCCGTCCATCAGTTTGATTACAATATTAGCAGAAGTACCATAGTCTTTTTCCAATACAGGGCCAAGAATAGCTCCAGGCAAAACAGTAGACAATTCCATTTTTGACGGATACTTTTTCATAAATTCCCATGCAGCAGCTTCCGCAACAGTTTTGCTTTTGAAATAAGGAGAAAGGTCTTGTTTATAATTTATATCTGTCCAGATCGATTCATTCAGTACACTTTCAAGCTGTCTCTTTGTTTTTCCATATACTACTGCACCCCCGGACGAGGTTAATACCACTCGTTTTACATTATTCTGAGATGAAGCCTTTAAAATATTTAATATTCCTTCTTTAGCAGGAAGGATTAAATCATCTTCGTGTTTAGGCAATTCTCTGGGAAATGGAGATGCAATATGTTGAACGTAATCCATACCTCTTGTAAGATCAGTCCATATATTGGCATCATTTAAATCTGCCTGAAAAAATGATAAATTGTCTACATAACGTGTGTGCTTTGCTATTACATCTTTAATTGATCCTGCTCTACTCAGACTTCTCAATGTACCTTTTACTTCGTATCCTTTTTCAAGAAGTTGGATTGTTGTATGTGATCCAAGGAAACCACTGATACCAGTTAATAAAACTTTTTTTGTATCCATCATTATATTATTTGATACAAAATTGAAGAATATCAGAACGATCACAATTACCATTTGTTAAAAAATGCAGCAATATTTTTTTTGAATTAACGTGAATTTAGGTTAAGCAAAGTTTAAAAAGAAAATACCCAGTGTTTAAATCAAAAAATAAGACCGGGTTTACAATCCGGTCTTATTTTTTGATTTATTTATTGGAATATTCAAATTTTCTTACTGCTTCCAATGTCATATCAATTTCTTTATCTTTAATGGCATCACTGATAAAGTATGTCTCATAACCACTTGGTGGAAGATATATTCCATTGGTTAGCATTTGATGGAAAAAATTATTGAACAAGGAATGATTCGCTTCCTGCGCTTCATCAAAATTCGATACCCTATTGATATGAAAGAAAACCGACATCATAGAACCTTTTCTATTAATCTTATGCGCGATCCCTTTTTCATTTAAAATTTTTCCAATTTCAAAATCTAAGGTTTCCGTTGTTTTATTAAGTCCTTCGAAGAAATTCTGATCATTTTTAATCAACTGAAGTGTTTTTAAACCCGCTCTCATAGCCAAAGGATTTCCACTTAATGTTCCAGCCTGATATACTCCCCCTTTCGGAGCCAGATGATCCATGATTTCGTTTCTTCCAGCAAAAGCTCCTACCGGAAGACCTCCACCGATCACTTTTCCGTACGTTACTAAATCTGCTTTCACATTGAAAAGTTCCTGAGCACCACCAAAAGCTAATCTGAATCCTGTCATGACCTCATCAAAAATTAATAAAGCTCCATTCTCATCACAGATCTTTCTTAAGTTTTGTAAGAAATTATTTTCCGGGAGAACACATCCCATATTTCCGGCAACCGGCTCAATAATTACAGCGGCAATTTCTCCCTGATTATGACGGAATAAGTCTTCTACCTGTTCAAAATCATTATATCTTGCTAATAAAGTATCTTTTGCAGTTCCAGCTGTTACACCCGGAGAATTTGGATTTCCAAAAGTAGCGGCGCCACTTCCTGCTTTGATCAAAAATGAATCTGAATGACCATGATAACATCCTTCAAACTTCACAATCTTATCTCTTCCTGTAAAACCTCTCGCCAATCTTACAGCACTCATACAAGCTTCAGTACCCGAAGAAACCATTCTGATCTGATCAATATTTGGAACGTTCTCTACAATAAATTTTGCAATTTCAGTTTCCAGCTCTGTAGGAGCACCAAAAGAGAACCCTTTTTCCGCCTGAATTTTTAATTCTTCCAAAACTTCAGGGTGAGTATGTCCCAAAATTGCAGGACCCCAAGAATTAATATAATCAATGTAGGCATGATCATCCGCATCCGTAAGGTAAGCTCCTTTTGCCGATTTCATGAACACAGGAACTCCACCCACTGATTTGAATGCCCGAACAGGGGAATTCACCCCTCCCGGAATGTATTTATAGGCTTCTTCAAATAAAGCCGAACTTCTTTGATACTTCATTTTTTTATTTTTTATTATTTAACCCTCGAAATAAAGGGTTCCATCTTCTCCTGCATAATTTTTTTGTCCATCAACCATTTTAAAGTATAGCTGAAATGGATAGCCATTTTTTAGAATCTTACTATCTGGATAAAATTCTCCATCTAAAATTCGATTATCTGGAAGAATTGTTTTAAAAATTCGATTATTCTGATTGTTTGGATCAGGCTCAGAGAGAATAATAATGCCACTACCATCTATTAAAGCAATTGACAAGTACTTGATTGGATAAAGTTCATTAGAGTTCTCATCCATCAAACCAAATAACCAGCCATTCGAATCTGTTGTTACAACATAAAATTTTCCATTATAAATTTGTACTCCAACATGTGTAATATTAGGAGTATCTAAAAATATTTTCTTGAGTTTAGGAATATAAATCCCTATAGATCTATTATTTAAAACTATTTCAAGATAATTTATTCTAAAATTAAAACTGTATTGATCATTATCGAAAGGCTTCAGCATCTTCCAATCTTCTTCATCTAAACTCTCTCTTATCATTTTGCCCTCGTAGATCTTAGAAGAAGACCATCCCGAGTCATTCAATACAGTATTTGAAACAGTAACAAATCTATCCAGTCTCATTTTAGATTTAATAGAATACCTGTATAAGTCAAATCCATCAAAAACAATATATGTATCACCACTTATACTTATAGGCATGCCTTCTGAAATAAAAGGCATTATCTGGATAGAGTTTTTATCAATAATACCAAATTTACCATTTTGTTCAGCGTGAAATCCACCAACAGAATGATCATAAAAACTAATACTGTAATATTGTGGCTGAACCATTACGCGTCTATTTGCATCACATAATCCCCAGACTTTTCCTCTTCTGTATGGAATATAGTCCAGTTCCTGCGAAAACATAGTACAGGATATGAATAATAAAAATATCCATAGATATTTAATATCCATATTGAGCATTTTCATGGTTTGACTGGGTATTAATTTCTAGGCTTCTTATCTATCAGGTAAATTAACTGGCCTGCAGAAGGTTGCTGACCTTCATCCATTCTGTTTTTTGCGTATAGTTTATGTAGCTTGATTCCGAATTTCTGTGCAATATCATGCATATCTTCACCTGATTCAGCTTTGTAAATTGCTGTATTTCCAGCTGAATTTTTTGATTCAAGAAATACAATTTCGTTTTTCTTAAGAGTGGTACCTTCCAATTCATTCCATTTGATCAACCTGCCTTCGCTTACTTTGAATTTATTGGCAATGTATTTCACATCGGTATCTTCAGGAATAACAATGTATTTTAAACCATCATTCGGATGACTTTTTATTAAAATAGAATTGAGAATTTCAGCTTTTGTTTTAATTCTTTCTACCCTTTTCTGTTGCTGTGCATAAGAAGTCTGCTTATATGGTACACTCACTGTAACAGGGTCTTTTTTTGTAACTTTTGAAGGCTCCAGCTTTGCCATAAAAGCTCTGTCATCTTTTAGATCCGGATACATGCTTAATACGGCATAAAGAACCTCTCTAGAATTGGTATTATCAAACTCATAAAGTTTATATCTTTCAATTTTACCAATCAGAATAGAAGCATAACGAGGGTTAGTGGCATATCCAGCCTTTTTTAAACCATACGCCCAAGCTTTGTAATCTTTCATATCCAGATTGAACAAATTGGTGTAATACTTTCTTGTTGATAAAAATATCGAATGATCTTCGTAGGACTGTCTGGGATCATCATATACACGGAAACACTCATTAGGTGCATCGTCAGTATGTTTCATCGTTTTACCGGTCCAGTCTTCTTTACATTTTATCCCAAAGTGATTTTTCCCTTCCTGAGCCAACCTGCTTTGCCCCCCTCCTGTCTCCAAAAGTCCCTGAGCAAGAGTAATAGAAGCGGGAATTTTATATTTCTCCATTTCTTCTACTGCATATTGAGCAAATTTTTGAATATATTGGTCTTCAGTAGCCCAAGTCTGAGCTGAGAATTTTGACAAAACTAAAAGGCTTATTAGCAAGAAAAGTCTTTTCATGTTTTTCAATTTTTACTTTATATAATTAATTTTCTATTCTGTTTTTCTAAAAGCAAATTAGCACCTTCAATCCCTTGTAAACCTCCGGTATGAAAGCATAAAATCTTGCTATCTTCAGGAAAATAACCTTCATCAATCAGTTCAAAAACTTTTTGCATCATTTTTCCTGTATAAATCGGTTCAAGAGGAATATCATATTTCTCTTTAAAATCATTCATAAAACGAATGTTTTCATCCTTTATTTTACCATAACCTCCAAAACTAGAATCTATTAGATTAAAATTTTTCTTTAAGGTTAATTGATAGATCGTTTCCTGTAATGAAGAATCATCAACTACTTTAAAACCTATAACTTTCTGATTCCCTTCACAAAATTTCGAAATACCAGCAATTGTTCCTCCCGTCCCAACTGCCGTGCAAAGATAATCAAATTCTTTTGTTTCATTATTAAGCATCATTTTTACACCTTGAACAGCATCCTCATTGGTTCCCCCTTCCGGAACAATTAAAGCTCCGGGAAATTCCTGTTGTAAAAATTCTGATAATTTTTCTTTATTGCGATATTCTTCACGGGAAACAAATTTTAGGTTCATCCCGTTTCTAAAAGCAAAAACCAATGTAGGGTTATCCCGCCATTTATCTTTAAGTTCCTCACCTCTTATAATTCCAATTGTACGAACTCCCAATAATTTTCCTACTGCAGAAACAGCAGAAATATGATTAGAAAAAGCGCCACCAAAAGTGATGATCAATGGATCTTCAATATGGATTCCTAAATAATTATTAACATTATGAAAAAGTTTCCAGTACTTATTTCCCGAGATCAAAGGATGAACAAGATCTTCTCTTTTAATGAAAAGTTTAACCTTTTTATCGATGAAAATTTCCTGAATGGGAATTTTTTCGGTTGGGACTTTTAATAGCATTTTAATTTAAATGATACTGTTTTAACAAAATTAGTGTTTTTAGCATTAACAAGTGTTCTGATGGTTTTGACTTAAACCAAACTCAGACCCCTTATTATAAGTATTTCCAAAAGCTCCATAATTTTCTTTTTTTCAGATAGTTGAGATCACTTTCCATCGCATAGGCTTCTCTTTCAAACGAAATATTCTTATAAGCCAGATAAGGATCTTTAAGCTTGAAAAGGTGATAATAATATTCTATAACATAGAAAATATAGAAGAAAAATATCAGTAGTTCTAATTGTTGTCTTAAATGAATTTTCTCGTGATTGATCAATACATTATTTTCCTTATCTTCGGGTTTCCTTACGAAGATAAAGGGAAAGAGAGCAATGCCATTAATTTTTAATTTTTTTAATGGTTTTTGGCACACAATTATCATAGTAACAAATATAAAAGTTTTTGATCAAGATTTAACTTATGGCTCATTTTGACATCAAAGAACATGAAGACTTTTACTACAATGAACAAGGGTACAAAGTTTTTACAGAAAAGTTTCATCTGAAACGAGGATATTGTTGTAAGAGTGGCTGTAGACACTGTCCTTACGGATACGATAAAAAGACCGATACATTCATTAAAAACGATAAAAAAAATAAATAAAATGAAAAAATATATTTTTATTTTGTTAGCCGCGGCTACTTTAGGATTAACTTCTTGTAGCCCATTTCAGGTACGTTCTGACTACGCCGAAACAGCAAATTTCACATCTTACAAAACTTATAAAATAAGAATTGATGACTTGAAATTGAATGATATTGATAAAGATAGAGTTCTGAATGAACTATCGAGACAATTACAAACTAAAGGTCTTTCATCAGGAGAAAATCCGGATTTAATTGTCAATGTAAAAGCCAATCACAAAAAAATAACAGATATTAACAGTACTTCTCCTTACGGAATGTGGGGATGGGGTGGTTCTTTCGGTTGGGGAATTGGAATGAGCAGAACATGGACGAGCAACTACAACGAAGGGGCTCTAATTGTTGATCTTATTGACACAAAAACCAATAAACTTGTTTGGCAGGGAATCGGTAGCGGAATTTCTGTAGATTCTCCAAAATCAAAACAAAGACAAATTCCAGAAATCATGGCGGAAATAATGAAAAATTATCCTCCACAGAGAAAATAAAATTTATTTAGATCAAAATTATATATAAAGCCAATACAGCCCTGTATTGGCTTTTTTGTGCTCAAAAACGTGGAAAAGACTCAGGAAATCTCACGAATACAGCTAAATATAGCATCTAATGCATAGCATTCAAAATTAACAATAATGTAATTTATCTTTTCGTAAAATTGTAGTAATCTTACACCCTAAATTTTATTAATATGAAAAAAATTATCTTATTTCTTGCTTTTGCAGGTGTTGCTAATGCCCAGGCTCCGTCGGGTTATTATTCTTCTGCAAATGGACTTACCGGTGCTTCTTTAAAAACGGCACTAAGCACCATCATAACAAATGGACATCAGGACAAAGGATATGGCGGATTATGGACGGCTTATAAAACAACTGATATTGATAAAACCTACGAAAATGATGGTTCTATTATGGATATCTATTCTGAAAAGCCTACTGCTGCGGATCCTTATAACTATACGGTAGTTACTAACCAATGTGGTACTTATTCAGTAGAAGGAAATTGCTATAACCGTGAGCATATTGTTCCACAAAGTTTATTTAATGAAGCTTCACCAATGGTTTCCGATGTGAATTTTATCAGAGCAACTGATGGAAAGGTAAATGGAATGAGATCTAATTATCCTTTCGGAAAAGTTGGAACAGCTACATTCACCTCTAAAAACGGTTCAAAACTAGGAAATTCTGTTTCTTCAGGATATGGTGGAACAGTTTTCGAGCCTATCGATGAATTCAAAGGTGATGTTGCCCGTATGATCTTTTATTTTGTAACACGTTATCAAAGCAAACTTTCTACTTTCTCTTCAGGTAACATGCTTGGAAATACAACTTTCCCTGGATTACAAACCTGGGAGCTTAATGTTTTATTAGCCTGGCATAATCAGGATCCTGTTTCTCAGACAGAAATCGTCAGAAACAATGCTACTTATACTTACCAGGGAAATAGAAATCCTTTTATTGATAATCCGGCTTATGTAGATCAAATTTGGGGATCTCAGCAGCCTTCAAATGATACACAGGCACCCACTACAGTTACAGGTCTTACCGTTTCAGGAAAAACATCCAGTAGTGTTTCTCTTTCATGGAGTGCATCAACAGATAATGTAGGAGTTTCTTCTTATGACGTTTATATGAATGGAAGCTTAAAAACCAATGTTAGCTCCACTTCTGCTAATATTTCAGGATTAAGTTCTTCTACCACCTATAATTTCTATGTAGTGGCTAAAGATGCAGCTGGAAATACTTCTTCAAACAGTTCAACCGTTTCTGCAACAACAGAATCCGGAACCACTAATCCGCCAACTGATTGTGTAAATGAAACTTTTGAAACAATTCCTACAGGCAGCTCATCAAGTTATTCAACAAGAACGTGGACTAACAGTGGAATTACTTGGACAGCAACAGATTCCAGAACTGACCAGACAATTTCTAACAAAGCAATTACTGTGAGAGATGGTTCTTTAAAATCAAGCAGCTCAAGTAACGGTATTGGATCATTAACAGTGACAACTCAATTAAAATTCAGTGGAAGCAACGGAACATTCAATGTTCTTGTCAATGGAACGCAGGTAGGAACAATTCCTTATAGCGCAACAACTGCAACTACCACTATTAATAACATCAATGTTTCCGGTAATGTGATTGTGACATTAGAAAATAATTCAACAAGTAACAGAGTGGCTCTTGACAACCTAAACTGGACTTGTTACTCTGGAACGGGAAAGCAAAGCAAGAGCACTGCTTCCGACTTACAGATAGAATCCAGAGATTTACAAATCTACCCTAACCCAATTTCAAATCAGGAAATCTTCGTTAAAGGTGAGACTCAAAATATTAAAGTAGCGGAGATCTATAATTTACAAGGGAAAGTAATGCAGACTATTAACAGCCCTTTTAAAAACAGCAGAAACTCAATTAAAATTAAAAGTCTTGAACAGGGAATTTACATTCTGAAATTAGATAACTCTAGTTTGAAGTTTATCGTTAAATAAAAATTTAACTTAATTATAAATATAATGGCTTCTCTTTAATTAAAGAGAAGCCATTTTACTATTAAATATTATTTTAATTCTCTTTAGCTGTGCTTATTACCTTTTATTATACAATCATTCAAGAGATTATTTTTTAAATAAAAAAGACTACAATTTTCATTGCAGTCTTTTTAGTTATCATTAACTGGATATTTATTTACCCATGTTTTTTAATTGATTAATTTGATCCATATAACCGCTCCAACCCACTGTTGAAAGAACAAAGATCATGTATATTAAACTTAGAATTCCTATAATAAGACCGATAATACATAATATTCTTCCTACTTTCAAATTATCAAAATCTGAATATAAACTTGGATTTTGTTGATATAAAGCATTATCCTTATTATAAAGGTTCATTCCGATTAATCCGCAGATTACTCCAACAATTCCGTTACAGCAGCAACTTCCTAAGATTGCAACGATTCCTAATACTAATACTGTTGTTGCGTTTGGTAATTTTTGATTCATAGTTTTTTATTTTAATAATTTTAATTTATTGGTAAAGGATGTCTGTAAAAATAGGAAACTACCATGATAATTGAATTAATAATTGCTAAAAAAACTAATGCATTACCGTAATTTCTTTTTTTGTCAATAAAATTCAACCCCACAGTACATAAAAAAAGCAGTAAGGTATATACTGCAGGAAACATATGAAAGGCTTCCGAAAATTTTCCCTCAAAAACCAAAACTATTGCTCTTTGTGTACCACAACCAAAGCATTCTATTCCTAAGAATTTCTTACTTGGACAAGGCAGCATAAAATCTTCGATTTTCATTTTTGGTATTTTTACTATTATTATCTAAAATTAAGAAGAAATTTTAGCTCTGAGATATTGATGCGGAAAAAAACATTCTTCCTGCATTTCAAATGAGCCCTGAATGGCAATATAGGGATTCCTCAAAATCTCTCTGGCAATAAAGATCAGATCTGCGTCTCCTTTTTGTAAAATATTTTCGGCTTGTTCCACTTTAGTTATCAAACCTACTGCTCCTGTCTTTACTACAGCTTCATTTCTTACCCGTGAAGAGAAAGGTACCTGATAACCATCAAAAACAGATATTTTTGCTCCATGGATATTTCCACCACTGGAAACATCTACTAAATCTACATTATGATCCTTTAAAACTCTTGCCAATTCTACACTGTTATCAACACTCCATCCATTTTCAGCATATTCAGTTCCTGAGATTCTAACAAATAGTGCTACATTTTCGTTCAACTCATCATTAACTGCGTCTACAATTTCTAATAGAAATCTTATTCTGTTCTCAAAACTTCCCCCATATTCATCTGTTCTGATATTAGAAAGTGGAGATAAAAATTGATGGATCAAATAACCATGTGCCCCATGAATTTCTATGATGTCAAAACCAGCTTTAACAGCTCTTCTTGCAGCAGTCTTAAAATTTTGAACCTGTTCTTTAATTTCTTCAACAGTTAAAACATGTGGAATTCTTTCAGTCGGATGATAAGGAATTGGACTTGGAGCAAGAGTTTCCCATCCTTCCTCCATGGGAATCTGAATATTATTCCAGGTAGATCCTTTTCTTCCAGCATGCGCCAGCTGGATTCCAATCTTACTTTCAGAATTTGAATGAATGAATTCTACAATTTTCTGAAGCTTGGCCGCCTGTTCGTCATTCCAGATACCCATACATTTATTGGTAATTCTTCCACGAGGTTCAACACCCGTTGCTTCAACCATTACTAATCCTGTTCCTCCTTGGGATCTACTTCCATAGTGGACAAAATGAAAGTCATTTGCTAATCCGTTTTCACACGAATACATACACATGGGAGACATTACCCAACGGTTTTTCAGTTCAACATTTCTAAACTGTATTGGAGTATATAACATCTTTATCTATTTTGGATTTTAATATTAAATGACGGAATAAAATTGGCTTGCCTACGTGCTGAAAAAGAACTAATTTTATCCCCCCTTTTTAGGCTCCAATATATGAAAAAAGACATACAGATCGGCTATGAATACTTTAAAAATAGTAGCGAACTGAACGATATAGAAAAAAAACTTTTCGAAAGAGCGAAACTAGCTCGTGAAAATGCTTATGCCCCTTATTCTGAGTTTTTTGTTGGCTGTTCCATTTTGCTGGAAAACGGTGAAATTTTCTCTGGAAACAATCAGGAAAATGCAGCCTTTCCTTCAGGACTTTGTGCTGAGAGAACAGCTTTATTCTGGGTTGGTGCTAACTTTCCGGATCAAAAGATCAAAAAGATCTTTATCGTGGGCGGACCTAAAGAATTTTCTGAAAAGAATCCTCCTATCCCTCCATGTGGAGCGTGCAGACAAAGTTTAATGGAGTACGAAACAAAGCAAAATGAAAATATTGATCTTTATTTCTCAAGCATGAATGATGAGATTGTAAAAGTTCATTCCATTAAAGATCTACTACCTTTCTATTTTGATGCTACGTTTTTATAATCACTAAGAGTAAAATCATGAAAGTTTAAATTTGCTTATCAATATCATTTAATAACAGAATATTTCGTGATTTCTGATTTAAAAAAACACATTTTAATAGATAAAATTGGCGTTTCTTTTTAAAAACTTATCTTTGCAAAAATTTTGGTTTTCAAGCTATTGAAAATAATAGGGAATTGGGTGGAAAACCCAAACTGTCCCCGCAACTGTAAATCGCAACTATCATATTCTATAACAAACCACTGTGCAAACGGGAAGGTATAGAAAAGCGAAAGTCAGGAGACCTGCCAAAATGATAATATCAAAAATATATTGCTTTCGGAGGAAAAGTAAAATAGTATGAAAAAAACTTTAGTACTACTTTTATCGTCATCTGCCTATTTTTTTTGTCTGGGACAGGAGAAAGCAATTGACACCGTGTATATTTTTGACAACCAAATGAATAAAGTAAAGCTTTTTCATAAGGTAAATACGATTACTCCACAAGATGTGGAAAAAAACTCCACCAATCTTTCAGAGCTTCTACGTTTCCAGTCCAGCGTTTACATTAAAGAAAATGGCCGTGGTGCTGTATCTTCGCCTTCATTTAGGGGAACAACTGCACAACAGACTGCTTTTGTATGGAATGGGATTAATATTAACTCCATATTTCTTGGACAAGGAGACATTAATAATATCCCTTTATTCGGATATGATCAGATTGGAATAAAAGCAGGTGGTGGAAGTGTCATTTATGGAAGTGGTGCTATTGGAGGAAGCATTCATCTCAATAACAATTTAGGCTTTAATGATGGCTTCAAAGCATCTTTATATTCTGAGGCAGGTTCTTTTAACACCTTTAATAATTTTGCTCAAGCTGCCTATAGCAATGATAAGTTCAGTTTTAAAGTTTCGGGAAATCACTCGATCAGTCAGAATGATTATGAAGTTGAAGAGAAAAATTACCTAAACAGAAACGGGAAATATTACAATACAACATTTAATGTTGGTATATCATACAAAATTGCCAATCATCAAACCCTTTCGTGGCAAAGTCAGTTTTTTGATTCCGCTCAAAACTATCCCATTTTTGTCGAAAATGGGAACAGAACAAGATATGAGACACAAAGTACCAGAAGCTTACTTTCTTGGGACATCAATAAAAGTAAATTTTCGAATAGCCTAAAAGCAGCTTATACAGAAGAAAACTTTCAATATTTCGGCAATTATAACGCTCCAAAAACAAGTGGATCTACAGGAAAGAATTACATTTTTAAAAATGATTTTAACTATTTCATTGTTCCAAAACTGAATTTTAATGTAATTACTGAATTTCAGGTGAATAAAGGAGAAGGATATCAGCCCGTCATCCCAGGTATAAAAACAGAGGGAATTGGAAATGTAAGTAGAAATGTGGGATCTGTGGCTGGATTATTACGCTATTTCCCAACGAAAGATCTGCGTTTTGAGGCTGGAGTAAAAAAAGATTTTGTTGAAAATATAAATGCACCTCTGCTTTATTCATTATCCGGAAAATGGGATCCTCTACAATGGTACAGCGTAGGTTTGAATATATCCAAAAACTTCAGATTTCCCACTTTCAATGAGCTGTATTGGAATCCCGGGGGAAACCTTGATTTAAAACCAGAAACATCATTCCAGATAGATATGGATCATGATTTTAAATTTGGTGCGTTTAAACTTACATTAAGCCCATATTATCTTAATATTTCAGACAATATTGTTTGGCTTCCTACAGAATACGGTTATTGGTCTCCTGTAAATATCAACAAGGTGGAATCTTATGGTTTAGAATCTCAGATTACATTTGATAAAAAATTCAATGAACACCATTTCAGATTCAATGTTGGATATACCTTTGCCAAATCAATTAACAAAGAAACTAAGAACCAGATGGTATATGTCCCACTTCATAAAGTTTTTGGAAATTTTGATTATCAGTACGATTTCTTAAAATTTTATGTTCAGGGTTTATTTAACGGTCTTACATATACCACAACCGATGAAAAAAGAGAAGACGCTCTGGATCCTTATTTTGTTTTAAACACTGGAATTTCGGCAACCATCCTAAAAAAATACATCATAGGGTTTAAAGTAAATAATTTAACCAATACTGTTTATGAAACGGTATCCTATTATCCTATGCCAAAACGAAACTATAGTATTTCAGCAACAATAAATTTTTAATTAAAAATAACATGAAAATAACTAAACTCTTACAACTTTTATTTGCTACCATATTGCTATTCAATATTTCGTGTAGTAACAATGATGATGATACATTACCAGTAATTACTTATGAAAATGGTTTCTTAATCGCTAATGAAGGGAATTTTGGAAAGCCTAATGCAGAAGTAACTTTTGTTTCAAGAGATCTGACTTTTAGCCAGAACAGTATTTTTTCTAAAAACAATGGAACTCAACTGGGAGATGTTTTACAATCTGTAGCATTCAATGGTGACAAAGCATATCTTCTGTTGAACAATTCCAATAAAATTCAAGTGGTTAACCGTTATACTTTTAAAAGTACAGGTACAATTACTGATCAAATTGATCAGCCTCGTTATGTTGCCGTTACTACTAATAACGTATATGTAACTAACGATAAGTATAACGGTGCAAAATATGTAAGCATTTATAAAAGCTCAGATTTATCTTTCGTTAAAAAAATTACGTTCAATGATGCTGTAGAAAGAATTGTTGAAGCTGGAGGAAACATTTTTGTTCAAAATGCAAGTTTTGGTTTTGGAAACAAAATTACCTACATCAATACTTCAAATAATGAAATACAATCTGTAATCACATTACCAAACGGAAATATCAACAGAACTATTTCTTATAATGGAAATGTTTATGTTATTGCTTCAGAAGCTACAGATTCCTATATTTATCAGATCTCTAATACTGGAAACATTACCAAAACGACTACTTTAACAGGTATTGCTAATGCCACCAATCTTCAGATAGATGGCGGGAAGTATTTCTTCTCTTCTGCCAACAAAGTATATTCAATGAATATGACATCTAATATCACTCCTACAACTCCTATTATTACAGCTGTAGACGGTGGACAATATTATACTTTATATGGATTTAGCGTTGTAGATGGAAAAATCTTCACATCAGACGTTAAAAACTTTACTGAAGACAGTGAAATTACAGTATATACAACTTCAGGATCAAAGATTAAGTCCTTTACAACGGGTAAAGGTTCTAATGGTGTATATCTGAATTAAGAAATTTATACTTCGATATACAAATAAATTTTATTTTTTTTCATCATTTGTGTTTTTTCCGGGCTGCCTTAGGGCAGCCCGGATTTCTTTTATAAAAGATTTAAATAAAAAAGATCTGAAATAGTTTTTCAGATCTTTTTTATTATTTGAAGTTTTATTTTAAATTTTAGCTTCTAGTCCTAATTTTTCAGCTTCAATAATTACGAATCTTTTCGCCTCATCATGGTCATTTAAAATTTCACCTTCTAAAATAGCTTCTTTTACTTTTTCTTTTAAAATCCCAATCTCGCGTCCCGGTTTAAGATCAAACATCTCCATAATTTCTTCTCCTGAAATTGGGGGCTGAAAGTTTCTTACCTGGTCTTTTTCTTCAACCTCTTTTATTTTGACGGCAACATATTCAAAATTACGTTTGAACTTATCCTGTTTTTTAGAATTTTTCGTCGTTATATCTGCTTTACAAAGTGTAAACAGATCTTCCATATCTTCACCGGCATCAAACAATAGCCTTCTTAATGCAGAATCGGATGCATCATCTGTAATCAAAGCAATTGGACGGGATGAAAGTTTTACCATTTTCTGGACATACTTTAAATCTGGACCTAAAGGTAATTTAAGTCTTTGAAAAAGCGTTTTTGCCATTTTTGAACCTAAAAACTCGTGTCCATGAAATGTCCAGCCCGTTCCCTCAACAAATTTCTTTGTGGGAGCTTTTCCAATATCATGAAGCAATGCTGCCCAACGTAGCCAGAGTTTATCTGTATTTAACGAGATATTATCTACCACTTCTAAAGTATGATAAAAATTGTCTTTATGGGTTTGTCCTTCTACCTCTTCTACTCCTTTCAGCTCTATTAACTCTGGGATAATGTATTTTAAAAGCCCTGTCTGTCCTAATAAACTTAATCCGATAGAAGGCTTTTCAGACATCATAATTTTATTAAATTCCACCATGATCCTTTCCATAGAAACTATTTTAATTCTTTCTACTTCCTGACTAATCGCCAATAATGAATTTTCTTCTATTGTAAACTGTAAGGTAGAGGCAAAACGAATTGCCCGCATCATTCTCAGTGGATCGTCAGAATAAGTCTGGACAGGCTCTAAAGGTGTTCTTAAAATTTTCTTTTCAAGATCTTCTATCCCATTAAAAGGATCAATAAGTTCTCCAAAATTATCTTTGTTCAAAGAGATAGCCATTGCATTAATGGTAAAATCCCTTCTTTTCTGATCGTCTTCCAGTGTGCCTCCTTCTACTTCAGGTTTACGACTATTTTCAGTATAGCTTTCCTTTCTTGCTCCTACAAATTCTAATTCAAGATCTCTATATTTGATCATCGCTGTTCCATAGGTCTTAAAAACAGAAACTTTTAACTTAGGATCAATTTCTTCAGCTACACTTTGGGCAAGTTCAATTCCACTCTGCTCAGTAACAAAATCAATATCTGTAGATGCTTTTCTTTTCATCAATAAATCCCGAACATACCCACCAACAATATATACTGACTGATTATTTCTGGCCGCTACTTCCGAGATTATTTTAAAAAGCTTTAGATTTTTATTTTGAGTAAGATTGATGAACATATTTATTATTTAATGTAAAACCACTAAGAAATCCAGTTGTAGATCAATGTTTAAAAACTGATGTATTTTAAACAAACTCCATCTTTCTTAATTTCCTAATGGTTAAATGATCTGCAAAGATAATTAAAATCTTGTTTTCTATTCCCGAAGAACTTTTATTCTATTATCACTCCATATTTTTATAACCGAAGATCCTGAAAACTTAGAAACCTTTTCTCGATCTTCTTCCACGGCATAATCAACCAAATTGATTATTTCTGAGGAAATGTCAGAAAACTTTAATGGGCTTTTATCTCCACTAAAATTGGCTGATGTTGACACTAAAGGTTTGTTCAGTTTTGTAATCAGTTTTTTACAGAAATCATTTTTCACTAAACGGATTCCTATACTTCCATCTTCTGCTAGTAATTCCTTGGGTAAGCCTTTTGGATTCTCATAGACGATTGTTACCGGTTTTTCACTTAAGTCAATGATCTCCCAAGCCATCTCCGGAACATCTACCAGGTCCTGCAGTCTTTTTTCAGACTCCACTAAAATAATCATGGATTTATTTTTCTCACGCTTTTTGATATCAAAGATTTTATTGATCGCTTCGACATTGGTCGCGTCACAACCAATCCCCCAGATAGTATCTGTGGGGTAAAGAATCGTTCCACCGGATTTTAATATATTGATAATGTTTTCCATTTTAATTTTTTAGAAGAAAGAATAAAGGTAAAAGAGCAAAGACCTTTATTTATTTGTTTTGTCAAAAATAAGAATTTTCATTATGTTTTGGCTAAAGCCCCCTGGGGGGAATTAAAGAAAAATCAATTATTTTTAACCGTAATTTTTAAATAAATAGAAGAAATCGTCGTAAACAAAATGGAAAACAGCCATAAAAAATAACCTATTTCTAAACTGTATATCTCTCCCATTCTGCCATTCTCAGAAACTAAAATTTCTTTCCAAGAAATAAATGATAAAGATATAGCTGAAGCTAATAATCCAAATAAAATAGCTATAAAATATTCTTTTTTATACAGAAACAAAATAGCCAATAAAAACCATAAATTAGCAGTCCAAATAAAAAACTCTAATATTCCGCCACCCAGAAAGCTAATTGCTCCAAAAAGAAGAATCAATCCAGATTGGTAATCTGTCATCTTACCCAAATCAACAACTTTAAAAGCATTGAAAAAAAGGGAGATAAAAAAAATAAATAGAGGTATTAGTAAAAAATTTTTCCGGAATATCATTGAAATTTAATTATAACCAATCTTTCTTTTAGTTTTACAGCAAATTCGGCAAATACCTTTCCTCAATAATATGCAAATGATGATAATTGTGCCCAACAATAAGCCTTCCGATTGTTTCAACCGTTATCTCATTTCCGCTGGCAATCCCTTTATTGGCTAAAGCACTTGGATTAAGTGTTTCTAGTAATATTTGAGAAGATTTTCTTACCAATTTGTATTCTTCTAAAAGGGAACTTAAACTTCTTTCATTGGCGAAAGAACGGGCGGCATAATCATTTTCATCAAATCCTGGCAATGCGGCCTCCTCACCTCTTGCAAAAGCAAGAATTCTATACTGAAACACTCTTTCTGTATCTGATAAATGTAGAAGCAACTCCTTCAATGTCCACTTCCCTTCTCCATAAGCAAAGTGAGATTGCTCTTCAGTAAGAGTAGAATAAATTTCGGTAGTCTTCTCCCCTGATTTGTTTAATTCTCCCATCCAGTCTTCGGATGGAATCTGGTCTAAATATCTTTGAATGTATTTTTGAAAATCGGTCATATGACTTCTATTAGTTATAAGTAATTAGTAATTCTTTATTGATCCGGGTTACTCCATTCATAAAAATTAACAGAGTCATATAATTCAAATCCACAAGATGGATATAGCTGATTCCCGATATCATTGCTTTTTCCTGTTTCCAACAATACTCCGCTGGCACCTGAAGATTTACATAGTTCTTTAGCTTCTTCGATTAATTCTTTAGAATAACCTTTCCCTCTGTAAGAATCATTCACATATAAATCATTCAATATCCAATAGCGTTTCATTCTTGTAGAGGAAAATAAAGGATATAGCTGAACAAATCCTACCAACTTACCTTCTGTTTCAGCAACAAAGAGTTCAGATTCTTTATATTCAATTCTTTCTTTTAGAAATTTTTCCGCACTTGGAATATCAGATTCTTTGTGATAAAAAACCCTGTATTGATCAAACAATTCTGATAACTGAGGTAAATCCTCAGTGGTTGCCTTTCTTGTGTTTTTCATATTAAGATTTGGTTTATAAAAAAACATCCGTTTTTGATCATACTATTTTAAGCAAAATATAAAAAGCATTGATCAAAACCGGATGTTTATTGTTTTTAATTTAAGAAAAAGCTCTTTCTAAATCTGCAATAAGATCTTCTTTATCTTCGATACCAACACTTAAACGAACCAAATCGTCTGTGATACCTAATTCAGCTCTTTTTTCTGCAGGAATAGATGCATGCGTCATTAATGCCGGGTGATTGGCTAAAGACTCTACTCCACCTAAAGATTCAGCTAATGTGAAAACTTTTACTCTTTCTAAGAATTTGATTGCGTCTTCTTTTTTTCCAGATTTGAAAGTGAAAGACACCATTCCGCCAGCTTCTTTCATCTGAGATTTTGCCAATTCATATTGTGGGTGAGACTCTAATCCCGGATAAATTACTCTATCCACAGCAGGATGAGTTTCAAGATATTTTGCTACTTCAAGCCCATTATCAGAATGTCTTTGCATTCTTAATGCCAATGTTTTAATTCCTCTTAATACCAAATAAGAATCATGAGGTCCTAATATACCACCACTTGCAAACTGGATGAAATGTAACTTTTCTCCCAATTCAGCATCTTTAGCGATAAGAGCCCCAGCAATAACATCAGAATGTCCACCTAAGTATTTTGTAGCTGAATGCATTACGATATCAGCACCCAAGTCGATTGGCCTTTGGATATAAGGAGTTGCAAAAGTATTATCAACTGCTACTAAAATATCTTTTCCTTTAGCAATTTCAACAACAGCTTTGATATCCACCAATTTCATCAAAGGATTCGTAGGTGTTTCCACCCAGATCAGCTTTGTATTATCTGTGATAACGTCAGCAATTTTAGAAACATCATCAAAATTTACGAAAGTAAACTTCAATTGGTATTTTTCAAAAAGTCTTGTGAACATTCTATAAGTTCCACCATATAAATCATCTACAGCAATTACCTCATCACCGGGATTTAATAATTTTAAAACACAGTCGATGGCTGCAAGACCAGAGCCGAAAGCAAGACCTCTTGCTCCGTTTTCGATACTTGCTAAAGAATCCTCTAAAGCCTGTCTTGTTGGATTAGCTGCTCTTGAATACTCGTAACCAGAATGCACTCCAGGGCTTTTTTGTGCAAAAGTAGAAGTTAAAAATACCGGAACATTTACAGAACCTGTTGCAGACTCATGGTGTTGTCCGCCGTGTATAACTTTTGTATTGAAATTCATAATATTTTTCTTTTATAATGTAACAATCTACCAGTGTAACAATTTAACAATTAAAAATACATTGGTACATTGATATATTGGTAAATTTTATTTACATTTTTATTGCGGACTTTATGGCAAACTCTTCTGCAATCTGTTCAATCCATTGTGCTACATCCTCTTCTCCGGTTGCTCTCTGGTAGGTATTTCCTAAAGAAACTAAAATCTGGTGGATGAACATCTTCATCTGATCAACAGGCATTTCCTTGGTCCAAAGGTCAATTCTTAAAGCTTCCATTGTTTTTTCATCCCAAACAGAAATCATTGTTGCTTTAGTCTCTTCCTTTTCAATTCCTCCATCCTGCGCATTCCAGGTTATTAATTCAGGAATATGGTTTTCATCCAATTCAACGTCTATCGTTATCTGAGTCTTTCTCATATCAATTTTAAATTTTTCACAAAGTTAATACTTCTTGAGCTTATCTAAAATTTCTACGAAATTATCTTCATCAGGAAATGGACTATTTAGGTTGAAAACTTTTCCATCAGGATCTATGATAATAAATCTTGGAATTGTCTGGATCTTATACTTGTTCATAAACTCTCGTGCGTCTGATAACCAATATTGTGGCACTTTCGACGGTTTTGTTTTCAAATAATTCACCCACTTGGTTTTATCCTGATCCAAACTGATCGAAATAAACTGAATATTGCTGTAATAGCGATACTGATTACTTCGGGTATCAAATATCGGACGAATCTGTTTACATGGTCCACACCATGTCGCCCACAGATCTATGACCACATACTTTCCTCTGTATTGAGATAGTTGATGAGCTTTTCCTTTATTATCAAGGAGTTTTAAATCTAAAAATGGAGCACCTTTTTGAGAGATATTAAGCTGCTCGAACTTGGATTCAACCAATTTCTGATAATCAATATCTTTTAATTCTTTAATCTCTTTTGCAAAGAGCTGATTTCTTGAAAGACTATCAGATTCTAATTCCATACTTTTAACAAGATGTTTTGTTAAAAGACGATCTTTATTAATTCCATTTGGCAGAGTATTTAATTTTATAAAAAGAATACTGTCAGCATTTGATAATCTATCCTTATCAGTAAGCATTTGATCAAGTTTATATTGAATATAATCATCATTCTTGCTTAATAATAGAGTTGGGTTTTTAATTCCTGTATTTAATTCTGTCAGAAAGGAAGCTGGAGGAGCAAATTTAGGATCATCATAGGAAGTCATTTTTCTATAATTATTAATCTCATTCAAATACTGAATAGCAAGCAACTGCTTTCGGTATGCTTTATATTCATCAGAAAGTGCATGATTCTCAGAATCTGTATAATACTCAAGCCTTTTCATATTCTTTTTCCAGTCAGATTGAGCCAGCTTATAAAATTGGATGGGATCATCATTATATTTCTGCCCATCCACAGCATAAGAAAATTCAGATCCAAAGCCATCTTCCTCATTTTTGTACTCCTGTTCTGCAGATCGGTTAGAATTAAGATAATAAAGAATATGCATGGTGTTACATCGAATATTAAAGTCAAATCGATCCCCATCTCCCATCATAAAATCAATTCTTTTAGTTCCAAATTCAAGACTATATTCATCAAATGGTAAATCTTGTTTTGTTTCCCATAAAAAGATCCCATCTCTTACAGCAGCACTTCCGATCTTTTTATGAAAATCTTTAGAGAAAATCTTTATGGAGTCTATTTTCAGATCTGTACTCAATTTTCCTTTGATCACAATTCCCGAACCTTCACTATAGTAAGCTTTTGGTTTTTCTAAAATAAAGAATGCCCCAGATACCACAATTACAAAAATGCATGAAAGGATAATTTGTTTTTTACTTTTTAGAAAAGCAGTTTTGAAACTTTTTCCTCGATACCAAAAATATCCTATTATAAAAAATACAATCGCCCAAAACAAGCTTAAATATTCGCTGTATGTAACAAAATGACTAAGACTTCTTATGTTAGGAGATTTACTTAAAATATAGATGGAATTGTATGGAATATATGGAAGACTTACTCTTTCAACCAGAGAATACATATTAACAATGAGTCCAAGAATCCCCACTAAAAAAGCCCAAATAAAGCCAGGAAAAGCCACAGAAACACATAGCTGAACCGCTGCAACACCTAATATCGCGAAACATAACCTAGTAAATGTTTTCACAACCCAGAGCAAATCGAAAGTAAGCAGTTTTGTTTCACTGGGATGAATATAGAAATCCAATAAAGAAAAAAGAATACTAAATATAAAGTAAGAAGCTATACACAAAAAGCCTAAGATCAAGAGAACAATATATTTAGAAAGATACAGCTGAAATTTACTGATCGGCTGTGTTTCCATAAGTTGCCAACCATTATTCTTATGATCCACCTGAGCAATTCTATTTGCTGTAATAATAATGTAAAGCAGCAGAAAGAAAAGAGAAAAAGCTTTGAAAGTATCGGTTATAGTGCTTTCAAAAACGGAGGCTGGAAGATCTTCTGCAGTAATAAATCCTGGATTAAAAGTTTGATTCAAAAAACCGATAAGAGGAATTAAAGCACCTAGGATCAATCCTAAATAAACCAATCCAAGTCCTTTTATCTTTAGCCATTCAGTATTGACCAATATGAGTAATTTTTTCATTTTGTGTTGATTTTTAATTTTTTGTTATTTCCATGAACCAATCTTCCAATCCTGCACTATTTTTGATCTCAAAAATCTCAGCCTCGTTCATCACCAGCATTTTATTAAGCCTGATAATATCTTCTCTGGACTGAACGGTTATTTCTATTGTGTTTGCATCAATTATTTTTGCTGAATAATACTCAGGAATACTTTGGACAAAATTGGCAGCATTATTCAACCCTATCCGTAAATGATTATGGCGGTAATGGCTATTTAATTCTTCTACACTTCCTGAAAATTTAATGGTACCATTCGAGATAATAGCCAAATGAGTAACCATCTTTTCAACTTCCTGTAATAAATGACTTGAAATAAATATCGTAATTCCCTGCTCTTTATTAAGCTTTAGAAGCAGCTCCCTAATTTCCAGCATTCCGTTGGGGTCAAGACCATTAACAGGTTCATCCAGAATTAAGAGCTCTGGTTTTCCAAGAAGCGCCATGGCAATTGCCAACCTTTGCTTCATTCCGAGTGAATATTTTTTCATCTTCATTTTTCTGCTATCCCAAAGATCTACCAAATTCAAAACCCTTTCGCATTCTGAATCAGGAAGGCCTCTCAGCTTAGAGAGAATAACAAGATTATCCCATCCGGATAAGTGGTCGTAAAAAGCAGGACTGTCAATTAAGCTTCCAATTTTTTGAAACCCTTCAGGATAAAGCTGAGATAACTTTTGGTTAAAAATATCAATCGTATTGCTTTCATCAGGAAGACTTCCCAACATTAACTTCATGGTAGTTGATTTTCCGGCGCCATTGGCTCCAAGAAAGCCAAAAATACTTCCTCTAGGGACTGATAAACTTACATTTTTAAGAATGAGTTTATTTTGAGAGAATCCATAACTTAAGTTTTGGATTTTAATTAAATTTTCCATGCATATTGTATTGATAGGTGTTAAAAAATAAAAAAGACCCCCTGCGTTTCGCAAAAGGTCTTATATAGGTGTTAGAAGTGATCTATTTTGTTACACTTGGTTTATAACCAGACTGGTTAAATATTTCAGTGCCATCCATTTTAAGAAAATCTGTAAGCTTTGTTTCAGGCTTTTCTTGTAGGTATTTTTTAGATATCTGCCATCCTGTAAAAATTCCGATCTGAGGAGAAGATTCATTATCGATATCTGTATAAAACTTGGAAAAAGGCCCCGGTGAAATAAACCGTTCTTCTAATCTGTGATCATCTCCAAACAATAAATTACTTTCCACAAAATAATTCCAGATATTGCCTTCATTACCCACTGCCCAATTATATTGCTGTTTGGTATAATTCATTTTCAAATAATCCGGAGTATCAGGTAAAAACGCATCCTGAAGGATCATTATCTTTCCATTAAACATTAACTGATCGATAAATTTCTGATGATCCGTAGAAAAAGGAACAATATTTTCCGCAAACATTCTGGATACTTTAGGAACCATATTATTGGGATTCATTGATTTTTGGAAATACATTTCTAATCCTTTGTAATTAGGATTTTTATCGCCCATAAATCCGGAAATATCTATAAATAAAAGGTTTCCTTTTTCGTCATAAAAAATAGGATCCTGAATCATCTGTAATGCAGATGAAAAAAGATATACTTTCGGGCTTTTGAATTTTGGAAAATAATATTTTATATGTGAAAACAATTCCTGAAGTTCCTTCTGAAGTTTCACCTGATCTATTTTAGAAGCAGCCTCTTTATAGATCTTTATCTCTTCAACATCTGTTCTTCTCTTTCTAAAATCTTCATCAGAAACCGTTCCCTGAAACCAGGGAAACTCAGCCTTAAATTTTTCCAATGGAATATTCTGGTCATAGAATTGTTTGGAAATATCGGTCAGTTCTACTTTTTCAACAGGATCTTTCAATTCGACTTTCCATTGGTTCTGAGATTCTTTTTTACAAGAATAAAGTGCCAAAACTAAAATCGAAGAAAGCGCAATAGTTCTAAAAATCTTCATTATTTTTACATGAAATTTAAGTGTACGAAAATACGGATTTAAACACAATGTCATCATGAAAAATAAAATAAACACCTTGTTTCATTATAAATTTTCATTTTTCTATTGCTTAAAGTCTTTTCTTATATTGAATTTTTAAAAAAAACAAACTAATGCAACTAGAAACTGAAAGACTCATTTTAAGAAGGCTCGAAGATCATGATGCTGAGCGCCTTTTTCTTCTCGACTCCAACCCGGAAGTGGTGAAGTATGTAGGTACACCTCCTGTAACGGATATTAAAGAATCTGAAAATATAATTAAAATGATCCAGCAGCAATATAAAGATACTGGTGTTGGAAGACTTGCTGTGATCGAAAAAGAAAGTAACTTACTTATTGGATGGAGCGGGTTAAAATTTATTACCAAAGAGATAAATGGTTACAATAATATTTATGAATTAGGTTATCGTTTTATTCCAGAATTTTGGGGCAAAGGTTATGCCGTAGAATCTGCAAAGGCGTCTTTAGATTTTGGTTTTAATGATCTTGATAAAGAGATAATTTATGCATGCGCTCATTGTGAAAATGACGGTTCTATTCATGTTTTAAAAAAATTAGGATTTGAAAAAACCGGAGAATTTGAAGAACCCGATGGACTTTGTTTTTGGTATGAATTAAAGCGTGAAAAATACAGTTCAAACTAATGATCTTAAGGCAGGAACAGGAAAAAGATTATTCTCAGGTTTTCAATCTTGTAGAAGAGGCATTTAAAGATGCTGACTACAGTGATCATCAGGAACATTTTTTAGTAGAAAAGCTTAGAAAGTCTGATGCTTTCATTCCTGAATTATCTATTGTTGCAGAAATAAACAACGAAATTGTTGGCCATATCCTTTTCACAAAGCTTTTTATTCGAAGTGATTCGGAAATCTTTAGCTCCTTATCATTAGCACCCGTTTCAGTAAAACCTGAATATCAAAGTAAAGGAATAGGAAGCGAGCTGATAGAATATGGACATAAGATCGCAAAAGAATTAGGTTATGAATCTGTAATTTTAATAGGTCACGAAAATTATTATCCAAAGTTTGGATATAAAAAAACAACTAATTTTGGAATCACTTTTCCTTTTGAGATTCCGGAAGAAAATGGAATGGCTATAGAACTAATACAAGATGGTTTAAAAAATGTAAAAGGGGTAGTAAAATACCGCAAAGAATTTGGAATAGATTAAAAATATAAATAATGCAGACACAAAAAATAATTGATCATATTGTAAGCTGGCTAAAAGAGTATGCTGAAAAGTCAAAAGTAAATGGATATGTAATTGGAGTTTCAGGAGGGGTAGATTCTGGGGTAGTTTCTACACTGGCGGCAATGACAGGGCTGAAAACCTTATTAATTGAAATGCCGATCCGTCAGAAAGAAGATCAGGTAAACCGTGCTTGGGAACATATGAATGACTTGAAATCGAGATTTCCCAATGTAGAAGTAATGTCTGTTAATTTAACTCCCGCTTTTGAAGAACTGTATAAAACCTTTGATGTAAAAGATGATCTTTATCCCAATGAAAAATTGGCTTTCGCTAATACAAGGGCTCGTTTAAGAATGCTTACTTTATATTATTATGGGCAGATCAATGGATTATTGGTTTGTGGAACAGGAAATAAAGTAGAAGATTTTGGAATCGGATTTTATACGAAATATGGTGACGGTGGTGTCGATGTATCTCCTATTGCTGATCTCTATAAAACCGAGGTTTACAAATTGGCAACCGCTTTAAATCTGGTTAAGAATATTCAGGAGGCTATTCCTACGGATGGGCTTTGGGATGCCGAAAGAACGGACGAACAACAAATTGGTGCCACATATCCTGAGCTTGAAAAAATTCAAAAAGAATATGGAACCAAGACTGTAGAAGATTACGAAGGACGTGATAAGGAAGTATTTTTAATTTTCGACAGAATGCATAAAGCAGCACAACATAAGATAAATCCTATTCCTGTTTGTGATGTTCCTGAAGAATGGCGATCTTAATTTGTAAATTATGAATAGTAAAATGAGACCTTTATTTTTTGCCTGTCTTGGACTTTTATTCGGAATGTCCGTGATGTATGTATTTAATAAATTTTCGGATCCCAAAAAAGATGTTCAGGGTCCAAAAGTAGAATATAGCAGTACTTCAGCCAATTCAGCGGATCAACAGACTATCGATCAGTTGACGGCTGAGAAAACCGTGATTACTTATGTAAAACAAAACCATAAACTTCCAGATTATTACATGACAAAAAATGAAGCCCGAAACCAAGGCTGGAATCCTTCTAAGGGAAATCTTTGTGAAGTTTTACCAGGAAGAGCAATTGGTGGTGACCACTTTGGTAACAGAGAAGGTGGTCTTCCGAAGGGTGATCAGTATTTTGAAGCAGATGTTAACTACAGCTGTGGAAACAGAAATGCAGATCGAATTATCTTTACAAAAAACGGCGATGTTTACCTGACTAAAAACCATTACAAAAGTTTTGAAAAGCAGTAGTTTTTTCTTATTTATACTCTCAATAATTATACTTTCCTGTTCGGATAAACCGCAAATATCAGAAAAGGAAAACAATGGGATGATCATATTAGTTCAGCCTTTTAAAGATTTAAACCCTGAAAGCGTAAAATTTGTAACTAATGAGATAAAGAAAATCTATCCAAAGATAAAAGTTTTGGAACCCTTAGATTTGCCTAAAAATGCCTATTATAATGATAGAAGACGTTATAAAGCAGATTCGATAATCAAATTTCTAAGTGAAAAAACTAAAGAGGGTTTTGTAACCATTGGGTTAACCTCAAAAGATATTAGCACAACTAAGGGCAAAGTAAGTGATTTTGGAATCATGGGTTTGGGTTATAGACCTGGAAAAGCATGTGTTGCTTCAAACTTTAGATTAAATAAAGAAAAAAACGATGAACAGCTTTTTAAAATTGCTATTCATGAAATTGGTCATACACAAGGACTAAAACACTGTCCTGAGAAAAAGTGTTTTATGAGAAGTGCAGAAGGTAAAAATCCTACAGATGAGGAAATTGATTTCTGCCCAAAATGTAAAACTTTTTTAAAAAATAAAAATTGGAAATTCAACTTAATATGAAAACAGTATATATAGATTTTACGGATATAGGAGATTATGAGGATTTTTATACTCAGTTAAAAGAAAAGATCAGTTTACCGGAATATTTTGGAGATAACCTTGATGCACTCTATGATGTTATTACTGGTGAACTGGAAATGCCTCTCCATCTGGAATTTGTGAATTTAACCGTGGATCAGTTGGAAATTTTTGAAGATTTACTGACGACTCTTGAAGATGCAGAGGAACAAATGGAAGACTTCACTTTCAGTTACTATCTTGAGCAATATGAGGATGAGGATGCATCCGAAGACCAAGAATAATTAAAGAACATAATAAAATAAAACTCGCAGATTGTTCTGCGAGTTTTTTGGCCTAAGTCATGTAAAAGTGTCCAATTTTTATCTTTACTGTTTAATGAATTTTAGATTCTGTGAGATTTCCCCCCTCACAAAAATTTGCAGTATATAATTCCCCGTTGATAACGATGATACATCAATTTGATGTCCCTCAGCATCAGAGGTCATTATTTTCTGACCGACCATATTATAAATTTCAGCTTTTTCAATTTTTTCAACTCCTTTAAAATAGATGATGTCTTTAACCGGATTAGGATAAATAGATAGTCCTGAAACTTGTTTTGTCACTTCATGAGTTGATAGGAATTCCGAAAGATCCAGATAAAATGCAACAATCTGATTAGAAGAATTTGTCCCTATTCCTGCTATTTTTTTACCATCCTTGGAAATAGCCAAAGGCAGTGACATGATTACACCTTGGGTAGCAATACCCAAACTTGTGGCATAATCATTTAAATTAATTCTCCCTCCTCCAGCTGTCCATATAAAGCCTTCTCCAGACATTGGTGGTGCTGCAAATGGCCTGAAAAAGCCTATTACCGTTCCGCCATCAGCGGAAATTCCGGTTGCTCCACCTCTGAAGAAGGCTGAGGAATTAGGATGTGTTATATAGGTGAGACCCGTAGTATTGTTCCATACATACGGATTGGGCATACTCGCTCCTATTATTGTATTTCCATCAGCAGAAACGTCTCCAGCCTCCCCTACATTATTTCCACTACCGTCGGTAATATAACTTTCAACTCCATTTACCCATTTTGCACCACTTCTTGTGCCATCGTCTTCATCTTGCCAACCGACGATTACTGTTCCATTTTCATTGACTGCGTTTGCTCTTGAACTTCTTCCGGAAACCATACTACCAAGATCAACCATTCCATTTTGAGAATTCCATTTTATGGCATGTGCGTTAGCTGCACTTATCCAGCCTAGTCCTACAATAGTATTTCCATCAGTACTCATTCCCCAGGTTGAACTTACGGAGCCATCCCAACCGGTAGGCACAAGCCCACCAAGATTAGTCCATGTAGAGTTTGTTGTATTGTAGATGGATACTTCATTAAATCCAGTGATTGTGTTGGTTACAGAGGATGCTATTCTTGAGCCATCACTATTAACCATCGTTCTTCCTGCAGCTGGATAACCATTAGAAATCGTTCCTATTTGCGATAATCCGTTTGCGGCATCCCATTTAAAAATTCCGCCGCCACTGGTATGCATACTTACTACTCCATTACCGGAGATCGCTCCTACCGTATAATTTCCGGTTGCCATTACCGTTAATTGCGCATTTGCCACAAAGGACAGGTTACACAAAAAACAAGCGTATAAAGCTTTCATTGAAATTTTGTAAAATTTTCTCATATTTCTTTGGTGTTAATATTTTGAATTGGTGGAAACAATATTAATATTATATTTACCTTTTTAAAAGAATTTGACTTACATAATTCGTGAAATTTAAAAGAATTAAAAATTTAAACAATTAAAAATCAATAAATTACAAAAATTCAACTTTGAAGACAGATTTTAAGACGATTGACGAAAACCATAAGAAAAACGAATTATTTTCAACTAAAAACGCTAAAAACAGAATACTCATACTGGCTATATTTGTGTGTTGCATTTTTATCAATGGACAGTCTGGTCCTGACTTTACCATTTTAGCGGATAAAGCTTTTCAGAAACTCTATCAAAACCCTGATGACTGCATCAGCTATTCTCAAAGCTTATTGATAAGTGACCAAAATACTGAACACAAAATCATTTTACAGAATATTATTTCACAGGCTTATGCCATGAAAGGAGATTATGTACAATCTGTTAATGCTTCTGCACAGAAAGATGATACTGAAAAAGATCGGGATATTTCTTATTTTATGCAGCTATTTGGAGAGTATAACCTGGCCGATCAGTATCAGAATCTTGATCTTTATAATCAATCTCAAAAAATCATTTCAAGCCTTTTATCTGATACTAAATTACTGAAAAATGAAAGTCCAAAATCAAAAATAACGATTGCTAAACTTTACCAGCTACAAGCCATTAACTCAGCTATTATAAGAAATTATAGTACAGCTTTTGATAACTTAAATAAAAGTGATCAATATATCGATTTTCATAATGAGGAAAACCGAATGATAGGTTTTGAAAATAAAATTTTTCGCGCTTCTTATTTAATGCGACAAAATAAATATAATGATGCTAAAATTCTCCTTGATCAGGTGATCATTAATTTAGAAAAAGAATCTCGTCAGCCATTTTTATCTGCATTGGCTTATGAAAATCTATCCCGTTATTATTTTCTCACTGAAAATTATAAAATGGCCATTGATAAACTGGAAAAGGGACTTTTGGAAATTGAAAATCTACCTTACAATAATTTAAAATCGAAAATTTATGAGTCTTTAGCAAAAACTTATTTTGCTTTACATAATGATACTAAATACCACGAATATAATAAGCTTTATCTCGAGATAAAATCCAAATTAGACTCTAATCAAAAAGAAGGCATACGTTACATTGTAAAATTGGTGGAAACCTATCAGAACAATAATCTTGAATTTCAGAGACAAAATCAATCTAAAAAATTATGGCTATTAATTGTTGTTCTCATATCATCAATAACAAGCTTGATCGTTTACTTTCTGATAGAAAAAAGAAGAAATAAAGACTTAAAGAAGCAGGTATATTTCTTTGAAAAACAGAAAAAAAGAGAACGTCCAATTCCAATAGCAACTTATCACAAAGAGAAACAGGAAAAAATTATCATTGATAGAACTGCAGAAAAAGATTCCAATAAGATTTCAAAAGAGAAAGAAATTGAAATTTTACAAAAGCTGGATGATTGGGAACAATCTGATCGTTACCTTAATAAAAGCATGTCACTTTCTACCTTATCGGCGCAAATGGGTGTGAATACAAAATACCTTTCTGAAGTGATTAACAATAGCAAAGGGAAAAATTTCAATGGATATATTAACGAATTAAGAATCAATCATATTGCTCATCTATTAAAAACAGATCCTGCTTTTCTTCATTATAAAGTAAGTTATCTGGCAGAGTTTTCGGGATTTTCGTCACACAGTGCTTTTACCACAGTATTTAAGTCGGTTACGGGAATGTCTCCCAATTCTTACATTCAGGAAATCACTAAAAACAAAATGTCATGAAGCTCACTATAATCATCCTTTTATTACTGATCCCGCCATTTTTTTTATATGGACAGAAAATTTCTGATGATTCCCTGATCAAAAAAGCACGTCTTGAGATTTATGACAATCCTGACAATGCAATTATGATAGGAAAAAAATTACTAAAAGAAGAAAAGGATATTAATCAATCCATTACCATTTATCTATTATTGTCAACGGCCAATATTGCGAAAAGAAACTTCGACGAATCTTTACAATACATTCTTAAAGCAAAGGATCTGGCTCAAAAAACAAATGATTTAAAAACACAAATCAGTGTACTCGTGTCTGTAGGAATACAGTATCAACAAATGGAACTTTTCAGTAAAAGTCTTGAAACACTTGATGAAGCTGATCATTATTTAGCGCAGCTTCAAGAAGACACTCCTGAAAAATATATTGAAACGGCTAGAAGTTATGCAATCCGGGGAATGATCTATAAAAGTCAGTCCAATTCCGAAATTGCTCTGGAAAAATTACTGATATCTATTCAAAATTTTGAAAAAGTAAAAAGCAAAAAAACAACCTATGCGAATATGAGCGTTGTTTATTATAATATTGGATACTGCTATCTTAATTTGAATCAAAGAGAAGAAGCTCATGCAGCATTTGTACAATCTGTAAACTATGCTGAAAAGCTAAATGCAAAAAGTCTTAAAGCCTTTGCTCTAAAAGGTATGGCAGAGATGTTTAAGCAAAATCGCGAAAATGAAAAAGCTTTGGACCTTTTGGTTCAGGCTGAAAATCTTTGTAAAAATACGGGAGACCTTATTCTTAATGAGGGAATCTATAAAGAAATGTCGGAAAACTATCTGGCTATGGGAAAACCCGATCTCTATCAGACCTATAACAGAAAGTATTTTGAGATGCGTTTTAAAAGAGAACAAAGTGAGCTAAGTTCTATTAATCATTCAATTGACAATCACAATAAAGAAACTTTAAAGAAAACCCAGGAACTAAAAGACAGATATAAGTATCTTACAATTGGAATTATCCTGTTAGGAACTGCTGTTATAGGCATCATTATTTATTTAATCATAAAGATCAGGAAACAGAACAGCAAATACCATAAAGAGATCCAGTCCTTGATCAGATCTTGATTTTATAAAAAAAGCACTCCATTTAGAGTGCTTTTACAATTTATATTTTCTGAAGGATTATTTACCTATCACTTCCGTAATAGGATTTCCAACATTTCCACTTGGGAATTGGATTTTCAATAAAGAAGAAACAGTAGGTGCAATATCTGTCATGTTGTACGGTTTATTGCTTTCTCCGTGCTGAATACCCCATCCCATAAATAATAAGGGAATATGAGAATCATAAGAGTTCCATACACTGTGTGATGTTCCAGTTTTTGCATAAGAAGGAAGCATAGAATCATGAGATATCAGTTGAATATCACCACTTCTCTGTCTGTTGATCCCGTTGATAATTCTCTGCTTGATAGGTTCCGGAATTGTTGCTTCCTGAACTTCAACTACAGAAACAGCATATAAAACCGTTGGATCATTTTCCAATTCCTTGATGGTAAAATCTCTTACATCATCCAATTCTATCTTGTTTTCTTTTAACAGCTTTCTATCGAAATAAATCTGGTAATTGTCTACAGCATTGATCAGTTTATCTACACCGAATTTTTCTTTCAGTTTCTGATTGATATCTTTCTGACTGTTTTCACCAAAGAAACCTGTTGGAATTTTATGCTCTTCTAAAAATCCTACAGAATGAGCTCCACCATGGTCTGCAGATAAGAAAACGGTATATTCTCCTTTTCCTACTTTAGAATCAAGGTAGCTAAAGAATTCTGCAAGATCCTGATCCAATCTTAAATAGACATCTTCCACTTCAATAGAGTTAGGTCCGAATTTATGTCCCGCATAGTCCGTAGAAGCAAGATTGATCGCCAGGAAATCTGTGACATTATCACTTCCCAGTTTTTCACCATCTACAGAAGCTTCTGCCAACTTTAATGTCAAGGTATTTCCAAAAGGTGTATATCGGATATTATCTTTTTTCTCTTTATAATCTTTTGCTAAATTACTGTAAGGGAAAGTAGGTGTTTTTGAACTTCCTAAAAGACCTTCCCAAGCAGAATTATCAGGTGAACTTTCTGTATATTGATTGATAGGTAATAAAGTATTCCATCCATTAGAAACTAACTTTTCAGGTAAATTCTGAGAATTGAAAGATTTTAACCATTGTGGCAGATCATTCATATACCAGCTGCTGGTAATAAAATTCCCGGTAGAATCATCAAACCAAAAAGCTCCGTTTGGGGTGTGTCCTGCGGGAAGAATAGAAGCACGGTCTTTTAAAGACACTCCAATTACTTTTGCCTGGAAATTTGTTGCCAGTTTTAATTCGTCAGTAACTGTAGTTGACCACAGATTTTTTGGGGAATGACTTCCTATTCTGGTACTGGTCGTTCCAACCGGTTGTACGCTTTCATCGGTTGTACAGTAAACATTTTTTCCTGTTTCTTTATCGGTCCAGTCATTTCCTGCAATCCCATGAATCGCGGGAACTGATCCTGTATAAATACAAGTATGTCCTAAAGCTGTTATTGTTGGAACATAAGGAATATGAACATTGTTTAATGCATATCCGGTATTTAATAATCTTTTGAAACCGTCATTTCCATATTTACTGTAAAAACGGTACAAGTAGTCCCAACGCATCTGGTCTACTACTAAACCTACAACTAATTTTGGTCTTTCTAATTGAGAATTTTTGTTCTTCTGAGCATCAATTGTAACTACGGACAACATGGTAAGTGCCGCAATTGAAATTTTCCTAAGCATCTAGTAAATTTTTATTGAAAGCAAATTTAAGGGTTTTGAAAGTTTTGCAGTATGAAATTTTGATTAAATTTGAGATAGATTAAATATTTAGAATTATTGGAAAGAACAATAGAGGAAATCAAAGTTCAATCAATTGACAAGCTTCCACCGATTGATTATATCAAAAATATTCCTCGAAACAAAAAACTTAAAATATTATTTGACAAATCTATTCAGGGTTTAAGAGAGAATGTTGGAAAGGATTTAAGAAAGCAACTTTCAGGTTTTCAAATTGCTATTCATACTATTGAACCTGAAATCAACATTGTCAAGTTGATTACTGATGAAGAGATTATTGCAAATCAAGTGTTTTTTGAAAACTGTGCAAAGGACTACCGAAAGCTCGGTGAAGAATTGGTTTTCATGTTTGCTCACAAGAAAAAAATAAGATTTAATCACAAATTTCCATCTATAATGTTTAATCATTTTAAAGGAAAAGAACAAAAGGGAAAAGTAGGAGATTGGAAGTACTTCATTCACGGTTTTCATTGTCATTTTGGAAATATTAACACAAAACAAGAGATTGAAGTTCCTTTTATGTTTGGGATGGAATTTGGAGATTTAGATCCTTATTTTTTTATACAATTTATAAAGTCTTCTACAAAATACTATCCTTTACCTGTAAATATATATGAAGATTTTGCCGATGGACAAAGAATCATTGAAGTTATGTTGAATCTTGACTTATTTGAAAAAATTACTTCAAATTTTAAAGATCATACTGGAGTTGTAGTAACTGATAGGGATAAAGTTGAAATTGCAGTTTTTAATGATAATGAAGAATATTACCATCCTAAATTTAATTTATTAGAATTTTTAGGGCTTAAACGTAAAAATTTACAGTAAAATTTAATTTACTTAAAAAGCAGTTAACTATGTTCTTATTAGATTTTAAGTCTAGATAAATAAGATATTAATAATAATTTAACACCACAAAAATGCTATCACAAGAACTTAATCACGAGGAGGATAATGAACCTTCATTCGATCCTTCTCACTGGAACTCTCATTACATTTATGGATTTATCAATGGTAATCCACTGCAACAAATTTCAGATAAAGAAGCGGTGTCCGAAATTATAAGAAATACAGTTGGCAATCAAGGTTTCATTGCAATAGATTCTATTTTCCATCCCTATTACCTTGTCAATCAAAAAGGGGCAACGGCATGGGACCTCGCCTGGTTTTCCATTTATCTTAAAGAAAAAAAGGCGATCGCAGAAATTGCCAATAATGAAACTGCTATGGTTGTAGAATCACAAAATTTAGGCTTAGACCAATTCATGGTCTGGCCAAATGATAGTCTGGATCCCAATAAACATCAACAATATCAAAAATTTGTTCCTTTTATATTTCCTTATCTTACTTATTCGAAGAATGAGGAAAACCCTCCTCACTGGACAAAAATGATCGAGGCTGAGATAGAGTTGCAGGGGCATGCTGAAACCTATATTGAAAATTTCAATTCTGTATTTTCTCAATTTGTCTCAGGACATATAATGACTTTAGGGTTTGGTC
The DNA here is from genome assembly GCF_058790395.1 of Chryseobacterium sp. FW101-FHT12H09. Classification (NCBI taxonomy): domain Bacteria; kingdom Pseudomonadati; phylum Bacteroidota; class Flavobacteriia; order Flavobacteriales; family Weeksellaceae; genus Chryseobacterium; species Chryseobacterium sp. FW101-FHT12H09. The sequence goes on from NZ_JBYTCP010000001.1 coordinate 824,788, forward strand.
AATTTGATAGAAATAATCCTGATGATCTCCTTGAAAGATTTACTGATTTCTATGAAAATAATATTGCAAACCAATAAATCTCACATTAATCTTTCATGATAGAAATTAAAAAACTGGAAAAACTCCCATCTAATCCAACGATCAATTGGGGATTTAATGGATATGAAACAGATACCATATTTGTAGTTTCCGCCATTGAAATGAATAATACTTTTGAATTTTCGTTGAGAGAGAAAAAACAACAGTATAAAAAGACATGGGAAACAAGTCCTGATGATATCACTGAACTCAATGAAATAATAGAACAGGGACATTCTTTTGGAGCCTATGAAGAAGATGAATTAGTAGGGTGGCTGATCGCTGAATTCAGGGAATGGAATAACAGCTATTACATAGAAAATATTCTGATCGATGAAAAATTCAGAGGGCAGGATATCGGAAAGCAACTTCTAAAAAAGGCAAACAGAGAAGCCAGAAATTTAAAGTGCAGAATAGTGGAACTGGAAACTCAAAACACCAACTACCCTGCTATAAAATTCTATCAGCGGGCAGGATTTGCCTTAACAGGAATCAATACCAAGCTGTATAATAATTCTACAGAAACGGCTTTATATATGAGTTTTGATGTCGAATAATCTGCAGTTTAAAACATCTACCATTCGCTTAGAATTCTTGACCGATGAGACAGTCCCCAAAAATGTAATTCATCCAGCACTTTTTCAAGGGACAAACCGTGTTCTGTAATAGAGTATTGCACTTTTGGTGGAACTGTATCAAAAGCTTCCCTTTCGATAAGTTTATTCGTTTCCAAAAGCTTCAGTTCTTTGGATAGCATTTTATCTGTTATTCCAATAACTTCTTTTGAAAGTTCTTTAAATCTTTTAGGTTTTTCAGATAAAGAAAATAAAATAAGCAATTTCCATTTCCCTTCTACAGCATCCAAAGCATCCTTGATAGAAAGCATAGTTTTAGGACATCCCCCTTTTGATAACATAAGTCTTTGATTTTTATATTACTTTCCGATCAGAAAGCGCTATCCACCTGGAAAGCAAGCATTTTCGGATAACAAAAGTAAGTAATTTTGATCCATCAATTTTAAAGAATTACTATAAAATGAAAACATCAAAAATTTTAAATATCTCACTCTGGACCGTACAAATTTTCCTGTCTACATCTCTAATTTGGGCATCTTCAATGAAACTCTTTCAACCTATCGATGAACTATCTAAAATATGGCCATGGACGGCTGCAAACAGAGGATTAGTAATCATAACCGGCATTTTTGATGCAACAGCAGCGATCGGGCTTATTTTACCAAATCTAATCAACCCAAAAACCAGATTCACAATATATGCGGCTTATGGAGTAATTCTGTTAATGATTTCAGCTTCAATTTTTCACATTTCCCGTGGAGAAATCTCACAGATCGGAATCAATATATTCTTTCTTCTCATCTCCATTTATATTGTATGGGGTAAAAATAAACAACTGGGAAAATTAAATTCAATCGACAAAATCAATTAAAGATATTGTAAATTTTATTTTGTACCGAATGGTACAATTACATACCTTTGTTTCATCAAAATAGAGAAACCATGGCAGGGAGACCTAAAATATTCGACGAACATCAAGCTATTGAGAAAGCGATTCATGTTTTCAAAGATAAAGGCTATGATACTGCTTCTGCGGATGAGCTACTGAATGCGATGGGTATAGGAAAAGGAAGTTTCTATCTTGCTTTTAAAGGTGGAAAACGTGAATTGTATATTCGTTCTATTGAACAGTTTGCGGAAGGTTTTAATAACAGTTTTCTAGAACAACTTTCCAAATCAGATAATCAAATTGAATTCATCAAGCAATTCTTTTTGAAATTAGCTGAAGCACACAATTGCGATGAAGAACGTGGATGTTACCTTGGAAATGCTTTGGTACAACTCTCTGACAAAGACAATGAGGTAAAACGGATCTCTGTTGGTTTTCTTAAAAATTTACAGCAGGTATTTGCAGAAGCAATTAGAAAAGCACAATCCACCGAGCAAATAAAAAATAATGAAGAGGCCGAAATTTTAGCCTGGCATCTTACTAATTTGTGGAATGGACTTCATGTGACCAGACGCATGGAAGATTCACCCAAAATATTTCGCTCCCTTATTGAAATGAATTTAAAAATACTCGAATAAATTTTTTTAAACAATTTTGTACCAAATAGTACAATAATAAAATTTAATATATTTAAAACAAAAGTTATGAACATTACAAACAACACTATCCTTATTACAGGAGGAGGATCAGGAATCGGTTTAGAAATTGCAAAAGCATTGAACCCATCAAACAAAGTTATCATTGTAGGAAGAAACAAGGAAAAGCTGGATGCTGCGGCTAAAGATTTAGACAATGTTTTCACCATTCAGGCTGATATTACAGATGAAAATGATGTTAACAGATTGGTAGAGGAAATCAAAACTAATTTTGGGGAATTAAATATCCTGATTAATAATGCAGCTAATGCTTATGCATATACACTTTCTGATTCTTCGGATACCTACACCAAAGCTTTAGCGGAATTTACAACTAATTACTTCGCACCTATCCGCTTGACAGAAAAATTGCTTCCTTTATTAAAACAACAGAATGAAGCTGCAATCGTAAATGTCTCTTCTATTGTAGCATTTGTTCCTGGATCTCATGTACCGACTTACTCAGATTCTAAAGCTGCTCTACGTTCTTACACAAGATTACTACGATATGAATTGGCAAAAGACACGAGTGTAAAAGTTTTTGAATTAATGCCGCCTTTAGTAAACACTGAATTTTCAGTAGAAATTGGTGGTCGTGAAAATGGCATCCCAGCTTCTGAAGTAGCCGGAGATCTGATAAAAGCATTTCAGAATGATGTTTACGAAGTACGTGTTGGAAATACTGAATTATTGTATAACAATTTCTTTGCAAGTTCAGAAGCTGCTTTCAGTACATTCAATAATTAAACAATCTCTGTTATTTCGGGCGAAGCTAAGAAATCTTTTATACAATTGACTTAACTCGAATGTAAATTAAATGGTTAATACATCAAAAGCAATTAAGGCAATTAAGCTTTGATTGCTTTTTTCTTTTCTATCTTCTAAATTGAACTCTACAACAAACAAAAATTGAACTCCACAACAAAATCTTCAGTTTAATTTATAAGGAACTTTGTCTTATAAAATTTAAAAGAATTATGGAAAATTTAGAGTCAAGAAAAACAGTATTAGTAACAGGTGGGACAGGATTCGTAGGAATACATACCATCCTCCAATTATTACAGCAGGGATATAAAGTAAAAACAACAATCCGTTCGCTTGCTAAAAAAGATGTTGTATTGAAAGCATTAGAAGAAGGTGGAATTACAGATTTCACGCTCCTTTCATTTTATGAAACAGATCTTACAAGTGATCGTAATTGGGATGAAGCTGTAAAAGGTTGTGATTATGTGCTTCATGTGGCATCTCCCTTCCCTGCTCAGGATCCGAAAGACGAAAATGAACTGATCATTCCCGCCAGAGATGGCGCTTTACGTGTATTAAAAGCTTCCCGTGGTGCAGGCGTAAAAAGAGTAGTACTTACCTCATCTTTTGCGGCAGTGGGCTACAGTAATGACACGAAAGGACATATTTTCACGGAAAAGGACTGGACAGATGTAGATGCAGATCTTCCACCGTATATCAAATCAAAGACCGTAGCTGAAAAAACCGCCTGGGAATTTATTGAAAAAGAAGGTAATGGTATGGAGTTAACCGTTATTAATCCTGTCGGGATTTTTGGTCCAATTGTAGGGGGAATTTCTTCCGCGTCATTGGATATTGCCGTTGCAGGAATTATTGATGGGACAACCAATTACAATCCAAACTTTACGATGGGAGTAGTTGATGTCAGAGATGTTGCAGATATTCATATCAAAGCAATGCTCCATCCGAATGCTGCAGGAGAAAGGTTCATTGCTACTTCTGAAGGAGTAATGGCATTTTATGATGTGGCACAACTTATTAAAGCAAAAAGACCAGAGTATTCTTCAAGAATTCAGGATCTGAGTCCTATCGGAAGGGATTTTTATAAAGAAATTTCTAATGAAAAGGCAAAAACAATATTACACTGGATTCCCAAAAGCAGAGAAGAGGCACTATTAGCGAGTGCAGACAGTTTAAAGGTAAAAGCATAAATTTGTTATATCAAAAGAAATAGTACATTGAAATTTAACAACATACAATCCTGCTACCTCGGTCCTGAGATATCACCGGAACAATTCATCCCGGAGCATTTCTTTCTATTTTTACTGAAGGGCTCCATGATTTCATATGACGGTTATAAACACTACACTATGAAACCGGGAGACTATTGTATTGCAAGGAAAAATCATCTGGTACGGTATACAAAGCATAAGGAAGATGGAGTCTTTGAGAAAGTAATTATATCTTTTGACGAAACATTTTTAAGAAAATTTCTGGAACGTCACCCCTACTCTGCAGAACCAACAGAAAACAATGACTCTTTCCTGTTCATTAATGAAGATAAACTGATTAAAAATTTTATCCACTCATTAGAACCATATTATAATGGGACTGAGCAGTTGGACAGTATTTTTGTTGATATTAAAAGAGAGGAACTATTAATGATCTTATTAAAAAACAATCCTGAATTGAAAAATATCTTTTTCAATTTTAATGTTCCTTATAAAATCGATCTGGAATCTTTTATGAACCATAATTTTAAATTCAACATCAGTCTGGAACGTTTTGCTTTTATGACGGGACGGAGTTTATCTACTTTTAAACGTGAATTTAAAACCATCTTCAATATGCCTCCGGGTAAATGGTTAATGAATAAACGTTTGCAGGAAGCTTATTTTTTGCTGGATAAAGAACATAAAAAACCTACAGAAATTTATATCGATCTCGGTTTCGAAGATCTCTCCCACTTCTCTTATGTTTTCAAAAAACAGTATGGCTTCTCTCCAGCACATTTGAGTCATAAAACAGTTTTGTAATCTTCAAATTAGTTTAATATGCGCTTATTTAATCACAACAACGTGTATTAAATAATTTTTATTACATTAGTAATCAATAAATTAAAACTTAGTAATATGAAAAATTTAAAGAAACTAACGAGAAGAGATTTAGTATTAATCAGTGGCGGAGATACTGCTTATGCATTTTGCCTTGATGGGGTTTGCCCTCCAGCGGGTCCTGGTTATGACACCTATTGTAGTGGAGATGTATGTTACAAAAGTCCTAAAGCAGGTGGTGGACCTGGAGGAGGATGTCATGAACCAAAACGTTTTTGCCAAGAATGGGAAACCGGATGCGGATGTATTTATTTTTAATAGTTGAAAAAAAATCAGTAACAGTAAAACGCATCTTTTGGATGCGTTTTTACATTATTCTAACAATCAATATATTTTATAAAGAATTAATATAATTTTCATAACCACTTTTATCTAATACCTCTTTTGGGGTAAGCTTATAAATATCTTTCCAGGAATTCGTTCCGTGTTTCTCTACATATTTTTCTACGATTCTGAATCCTAACCAATAATTCAAGGTCTTTGGAGCTTGTGGGAAAAGTTTTTTCTTATCATTCTTCAATAATGGATTATCTCCTGAAGTATCTGAAAAATAGGGTTTCACGCTCATAAAGATCTTTTTTTCATTTTTAAGATACCAGGACCAATTTTCCTGTGACATATTTTCTACAGCATGATATCTTTCCATTTTACCTTCAAAAAATATCCAGGTAAAATAACATGCAAAACCTTCATCAATTGTTTGGCTTAATGCAGAATTTTTGTTAATGTCGTGGTTCCTGAACTTTTCATAAACAAGATGGTTGAGCTCATGTGGTAAACCTTTTTCCAATGTAAATTCAGGATCTGTACTGTCATTATTCAGTTCAAGTGCAAACTGATCAGCCTTACAGCCACCGAAACCGATTCCTGTAAATGGTGTAAAAAGTATACTTATGGTAGCTTTAGGTTGATATGGTACCATCTGGCTGAACTTTTTTAGATTTGTTGTTAATATCCGGTTGAGATTCAGTTTTAAAAGTTTCTGTGTCTTACTATCAAATTCAGCTTTATGTTTTGGATACAACGTTTTATTCCATTGTATCATACCTTCAGGATTATTATATAAGCCAGCATTTTTTTCACCAAAAATAACCGCATAGCAACTATCCCAAAGTTTTTGATGGGATTTGTATACTTTGTCAACGATCATCCTTTCATCAAAAGAATCATTACGATGCGCCAGTATCTGATACTTGAAAATATTTTTAACCACTATATCATTCACCTTGATACTGTCAGCCACTTTATTAAGATCTCTTTCAAAAGAATTTTCGGGATTTAATTTTTGGTTTGTTGAACAAAAATATACGGTCACAACAGAGAATATTAATAAAGTTGTTCTTTTCATTTTGAGTTTTAGTTTAATCTTACTATTAATTCGACTTCGATATTCTTAGTTGCCCTTAATAAATTTCATTCTTCCAAAAATACCAGTACAAGACCAAGCCTAAAGATTTATTGGGATATCCGTATTATTTAAAATCAAAAAATGCAATATTTTCATTTCAGATAAGCAGGTTGTCTACCTATTAGACATTTCAAAGTTAATTTTTATTACAAATGAAATAAGTAAGTAGGGAAATATTTAATCATATTTTAAGGAAATCATCCAAAATGGAGATTATTTTTCAATCAAAAATTTTCTCTTACCGTTTCTTAGGATCAGGTATTAAAATTTTATAGTAATTAAAAAAAATAAAGGTTTATTAATAATTTAATGATGTGTTAAAAATAGACTTCTTCTTTATTAATACTTTTGACCAGATCTAATTGTTTATGTTGTACATTATAATGGTTGTCATTCTGCAGGCAATTATTACGCTTGCCGTTTTACTTTTTCTGGCTCAAAACAGAAAATCTTTCCTCAATATGCTACTGCTATATATTGTAACTGTCATATTGGATATGGGTTATGAGTACTTCATTATAAATAGGTTTGGTTATGAATCTATTCTTTATGAAATCCCTGGAAGCTTAAGGATCTTTAAAGGCTTAATATTTTTATATATTACTTTTAATTTTATAGAATTCAAATGGCGTGATAAGTTAAAGTATTTACTGTACCCTTTCTCTCTGATCGTTCTGCTTCATACTTTTGCTTTATCGGCTAAGTTGTTTGGGTACCAAGAGGCGGATGCTATTATTCATTTCTACAAAACCTATTTCGTTAACTATTACATTCATTATTGGGCATGTAGTCTTATCATTTGTATTTTCCTATTGTATAAATATCAGAATAAGATTCAAAATCCTTTATTTAAACAATTTCGTTTATTTCTGTCTTTTATCTTAGCAAGCATGTTAGCATTTTGGTGCAGTTTTAAATTTGGTTTTGACATTCTCTTATTTCAAAAAATATATACCCTTTTATTCCTGGTTCAGTTTGCCTGGATTTTGTACGTTTATGTTTTAACGCACCAGGAGCAGCTCAAAAAAAATATGCAGCAACCTGTTGTAGAGGTTGTCATTAAGGAAAAATACCAGTATAAAGACTTATCTAAAATAGATTTTGAAAAAATAAAAATCTGTATAGAAGAATTTTATAGTGAAAGTCAGGAATATCTGGAAGATACCTTTACATTGGATCATCTTGCCCGGCATTTATCTGTTTCCAGAACGGATCTTACCATTACTTTTAACCAGTATCTGACTTCCAATTTCCATGAATACACCAATCGAAACAGGGTATTACGGTTCAAACGTATGTTGGAAGAAGAACCTGATGCCAATGTTACAGATCTCGCTTACCAGTGTGGCTTCAAGTCTAAATCTACTTTTTACAAATATTTCAAAAAGGAATTCAACTGCCTTCCAACCGAGTATGCGTTCTAGTAAAAACTAATGTTACTATAACTTAATATTCACAAACAACTAATAATCAAACACATAAAATACAAGTTCTTCTGTACAGGTTTGCTTAAATTTAAATGAACTCCGCTTTTTTTACGAGAAATCATCTTTGCAAAAAATTTATAAAATGTTACGAAGAAGATTTTTTTTAACAACTGCAGCATGCTTTTTACTGGGAGGTTTTGCCATTGCCCAAACATCGGTACATGGTGTGGTTGTAGATAATCAGGGAAATCTGCCTAATGCTTTAATCTATCTGGAAAATAAAGCTGAGAAAATAACTTCCAATACAGATGGATCATTTACTTTAAGTAATATTCCTGATGGAAGTTATAGACTTGTAGTGGAATATACCGGTTATGAAAATGCCTATCTGGATTTTACAATAGCAGATAAAAAACCGATAGATTTCGGGCCTATCAAAATAGGTGAAAAGAAAATAAAAGAAAATAGTATTCAGGAGGTCGTGGTAGCCAGTGTATACAAAGCATCCCAGGCAAGAGCTATTACGATGAAGAGGAATTCCAATACCATTACGGAGGTTTTAAGTGCAGACGCTATTGGTAAACTTCCAGACCGTAATGCCGCTGATGCGGTACAACGAATGCAGGGTGTTTCAATTGAGAGAGATATGGGAGAAGGACGTTTTGTTGCCGTTCGTGGAACTCCTGTACAATGGACAGCTTCAACATTAAATGGAAACAGAATGCCCAGCGCGAGTGGTGACAATGCCAACAGAGGGGTTCAGATGGATATTTTCCCCTCAGAATTGATACAGAATGTACGTTTATCAAAAGCCTTAACTCCCGATCTTGATGGGGATGCTATAGGTGGAAATGTAGATTTTATTACAAAAACATCCCCAAATAAAGAAACATTGGCTATCAGTACATCTACCGGATACGTCAATATGTCCAAATCCCCTACTTTTAACTCCTCTATTGTCTATGGAAACAAAATTACAGATAAACTGAAATTTATTTCCTCTGCCGTCATATGGGAACGATCCGGAGCCATAGATCAAATGCGTAATATTTTTAACTATGGACTTACAGATCCTGTATCCTCCTATTCTATCAATCAACTGCAGTTACGTGATTACGTTGCAAACAGAAGAACATTAGGTTTCAACTATGCGATGGATTATGACATCAACAGTAAAAACAAATTATACTTCAAGGGCTTGTATAGTCAGTATAAAGATGGACAATCTGTAAGAGAAACTTATTTTAATTTTGATAATAAAAATGTGACTTTACAAGCCAGACATGCTGATTATCTTACCGATTTATATTCTATGCAGTTTGGTGGAAACCATCAGGTCGGTCAACGTTTAGAAATAGACTGGTCTTTATCCAAAGCAAGATCGGCTTTTAAATTTAACTCTCCCAAGCAATTGGAAGAACATGAGAGAGGCTATCCTATCGTCAACTTTGTACAACCAATGACTTATGGAAATCTGGCTTCTGATGGCAGGAAATATTTTGCCATGGATGCCCCAAATGGTGTTGGTGATCCAAACGGCTACACCTTACCCTATAATCAAAATCCTATATCGGGAAATCAGCTGAAGCTCAATCAGGTTATTCTCAGTCAAAACAGGAACAGTGAAACCGACCTTCGTGGGCAAGTCGACCTGAAATATAATGTAGCAGAAAATTTCAAGCTCCAATTCGGAACCAAATTCGATAATAAGGAAAAGGTTGTAGATGCTGCTGTATTGGTATGGATGCCCAAATCAGCATTGGGAGTTCCAGGAGCTCCGGTAAGTTATATGAATCAATTTGAGCAAATAGCCTTTCCATTTAATGGAGGTTTTATGAATCCTATTGGTAATCCATATAATTCTGTTATTATTAATCAGATCACCAACGGGCAAATTGATCAGTTCTACAACAGTGATACTCAAAATAATCTGGGTCTCTCACAGGTAAGCGGAAAAAACAGTAATTCTAATGTAACAAGCTCTTATCGGGGACAGGAAAATGTTTGGGCAGCCTATCTGATGGGAACCTGGAAAATAAATGAAAATTTACAGTTCCTGGGTGGAGTAAGAAATGAATATAATAATATCTCTTTCTTCGGTAAAAAGGTAATTTCAGATAACAAAGGATCTAAAGTAGAAGATATTAAAGATGGTAAAAAATACAATGTATTTCTTCCTATGGTTAATATGAAATGGAATCTTACTAAGAATCAAATCATAAGAGCTGCATATACAAGATCTTTTGCAAGACCTGATTTCAATGATCTGAACCCTGGAACTATCGTTAATGACCTTGCCAATACAGTAACCCAGGGAAACACTCAGCTAAATCCTACGTTCTCTAATAATTTTGATCTGATGTTCGAAAATTATTTTGGAAAGCTGGATCTGATCACGGCCGGAGCTTTCTATAAAGATATTACTGATTTGATCTACAAGGATCAGTCTATTGTAAGTGTGAATGGACTTCCTTATACATTCACAACTCCTAAGAATTTAGAAGGTGCAAAGCTATATGGTTTTGAAGTAGGAATTTCTAAACGTTTAGAAAATTTACCCGGATTTCTGAAGAATATTGGTTTCGAAGGAAACTATACCTATATCGCGTCGGAAATGAAAATGCCCGTATATGAAAATGGCAAACAAACCGGAACGATGAAAACCACAATTCCAAACCAGGCGAAGCATATCTTTAATACGATACTATTCTATGAAACCAGTAAGTTCATGCTTCGATTAGCAGGAAATTATAAAGGTGACTATGTAAGTGAAATAAGAACGGCTGCAGGTCCGGATCATTATCAGCACTTTGACAAAAATTTCACTGTTGATGCTTCTACCTCATATAGTATCAATAAAAATATCAGACTGTTTGTAGAATTGAATAATATTTTCAACGAACCCAATCGCTACTATATGGGAATAAAATCCAGAGTTGAAAACATTTCTTATTCAGGGATCAGAGGTCAACTTGGTGTAAACTTTAATTTTTAATCATACAATAAACTTCACCTTTATGAAAAAATATATTTGCTCCGCAGCAATGGCTGCTGTTGCATTAATAAACGCGCAGGAAAAGTGCCGGAATATTAAAATCAATCAACTACAGGTAGTAGGAACTCACAACTCTTATGCGGAACCCGTTGATCCAAAAGTGCTGGATCTTGCAGCGCCTATTATTAAAAACTTAATGAAAAAATATGACTCTGGAATGTCTGCCGAACAAAAAGCTAAATTTCAGGAATATCATCCTAACGGTATGGATTTTAATGAAGCCCTTAACTACGATCATCCTGATTTTACACAACAATTAAACGCTAACCTGCGTGGATTGGAGCTGGATGTTTATTATGATCCGGATGGTAATCGTTTTAATAATCCTGCATCTTATCGCGTGCTGAAGGAAAAAGGAGTAAATGATCTTGCTCCTCACAATACTAAAGGATTGGATAAACCCGGGTTTAAAGTCCTGCATATGGCAGACATTGATTTCAGATCCCACTACCCTACATTAAAAGACGCTTTATTGGAACTGCGTGAATGGTCTGACAAACATCCCCAGCATTCCACGATTTTTATTATGGTTGAAGCTAAAGATTCAGGGTTTCCAATTTTCCCTAACAGCACTCAGGTTCTGCCTTTTACTAAAAAAGCATACGATGATCTGGATCAGGAAATCTCACAATATTTAGGCAAAGATAAATTGATTACTCCCAAAGAGATACAGGGTAAATTTAAAACATTGCGTGAAGCAGTAGTTCATAATAATTGGCCTAAAGCAGAGAACAGCAGAGGCAAATTTATCCTGATGTTATTACCGGGAAGTGCAGGAACAAAATCCACTAAAGACAATCCATATTTAATAGATGGCTCCTTGGAAAAGAGACTGATGTTTATGGAAAGTGAACCTGAAGATAGTTTTGCCGCTTTTATTTTGAGAGATAATGCTATTGTCCGTCAAAAAGAAATTCAGGAGATGGTAAAACAAGGATTTATTGTTCGAACCAGGGCAGATATTGAAACTTATGAAGCAAAAGTAAATGACCTCACCCGTGCTAAAGAAGCATTCAGCAGCGGCGCTCAGGTCGTTTCCACCGATTTTTTTAAACCTGGAAACACCTATGGAACATCCTATTTTGTAAAGCCACCTCAGGATAAAGATTATTTTGTAAATCCCATTAATGGTAATTGTCAATAAGTAAACAGCAGGCAGCCTCAAATCATGAGGCTGTTTTTATTTTATCATCTTAACACTCTTTTTCTGACTACAAAAAAAGTAGATCCGGATACATCTGCTGATCGGACATTTCTGAATTTTGTTCCTATAAATCAATACAATGAAAATAATCGTAACAGGCTCTTTAGGAAATATCAGCAAGCCACTGACAAAACACTTAGTAGAAAAAGGACACCTTGTTACTGTCATCAGTACAAGTTCGGACAGAAAAGCAGAAATTGAAGCTTTAGGTGCTCAAGCCGCCATTGGAACAATGGAAGATGTAAACTTCCTTTCTGAGACTTTCAAAGACGCAGATATTGTTTACGCTATGGAAGCATTGAATGCGGGAAGCTTTTTTGATCACAACATAGATTTTATTGCAGCCAGTACTCAGATCGGTAAAAATTACAAAGAGGCATTTGAAAGATCAGGTGTAAAACGTATCGTCCATCTTAGCAGTATCGGAGCACATACGAATAAGGGAAACGGTATTCTAGCGTTTCATTATAATGTGGAAAACATATTGAATAAATTACCTGAAGATGTATCCATAAAATTTATGCGTCCGGTTGGATTCTATTACAATATGTTTGCTTTTATTCCAAGTATAAAAACGCAAGGAGCTATTATTCAGAATTATGGTGGAGACGACAAAGAACCTTGGGTTTCTCCATTGGATATTGCAGAAGAAATTGCAGAAGAAATTGAAAAACCTTTTAATGGCAGAGAAATCAGATATATTGCCAGTGAAGAAATCTCACCCAATGAAATAGCTGAAACCTTAGGAGATGCCATTGGAAACAGGGAACTGAAATGGGAAACTATTGAGGATGAAAAACTGCTAAACAATCTAATTAATACAGGAATGAATCCTCAAACAGCTAAAGGTTTTGTAGAAATGAATGCATCAAGACGTAACGGAATACTGTATGAAGATTATTATGCTCATCAACCTGTTTTGGGCCAAGTAAAAGTGAAAGAGTTCGCCAGGGAATTTGCCATAGCATATCATCAATAATTTCTACATTTGTATCGTGAACAAACAACCTCAAAGAATAAAATCCATCACTGAGTTCCATCAGGTGAGGGGCTTAACCAAACCTGAGCATCCATTGATCAGCGTCATAAATTACAGTGATATCATCATACATTCTCCAGATCAACCTGTGACAAACTGGATATTGGATTTTTATTCTATTTCCATTAAACGCACCTCCAATGCTAAAATGAAATATGGCCAACAGGATTATGATTTTGATGAAGGGGTGATGTTTTTTATGGCACCAGGTCAGGTGTTCAGCGTTAGTGTAGATCCTAATTCAACAATACAACATACAGGATGGATGCTATTAATCCATCCTGATTTTCTGTGGAACACTTCTCTTGCCAAAAAGATCAAACAATATGAATATTTTGATTATTCTGTGCATGAAGCTTTATTTCTTTCAGACAAAGAAGAAACTGTGCTTGGCAATATCATTCAAAATATTGAGCAGGAATACCATTCCAATATTGACAAGTTCAGTCAGGATATTATTATTTCACAAATTGAAACCTTATTAAATTATTCTGAACGTTATTACCAGCGACAGTTCATTACCAGAAAAATAACCAATCATAAAACTCTTGATTCTCTGGAAACCTTACTTACTGAATATTTTAATGAGGAGGACCTCATCAGTAAAGGGCTTCCTACCGTTCAGTATATTGCTGACACTCTAAATATATCACCTAGTTATTTAACCGGATTATTAAAAGTTCTTACCGGGCAGAGCACTCAACAGCATATTCACGAAAAATTAATTGAAAAGGCAAAGGAAAAATTATCTACTACTCAATTATCCGTAAGTGAAATTGCCTATGAATTGGGATTTGAACATCCACAGTCTTTCAGTAAATTATTTAAAAATAAAACCAATCTTTCACCACTGGAATTCAGGCAGTCTTTTAATTGAAATAGTTTATTTTTGAAATCTTCGTTAAGTTCGCGGAAAATTATTCTATGAAAAAAATTTTAGCAGGAGCTTTGGTTTTGAGTTTATTATCTTGTGGCAGCGATGCTGATGAAAATCAAAATACAAATGAGAATGCAAACCTTCTGGGAGTTTGGAAAATGCAAACAAACATTGTCATATCCGGGAAAGATAATACAACTGTTTTACACGAATATCTTCCTGATGACTGTAAAAAACAAAGCACTTATGAGTACAGAAATGACGGAAAATATATATCTAATGATTACAATAATATTGGTAACTCTTGTATAAAAAAGACCGATACCCGCGATTATGTTTACAAACCATCCGAACAGAAAATCATCATAAATAACTCTGTAGAAGCAAAGGTCCTGGAACTCACTTCAAACAAATTAGTGATTTATGTCCCCGATAATTACGATTATAACGGAGATGGCACATTTGATTACTTAAAATATATTTTTTACAAATAAGAACAAATAGTTTCAACTGATAAAAACGCATCATTAGATGCGTTTTTTTATTTTTATTGATCAAGCTTTTTAATTATTTAAATATATAATCATTTAAGATATCTTTATGCAATAAAAACTAATCTGATAAACTTCCATTTCCATGAAAAAAGTCATTACTCTTTTCTTTTTATTTCTCATTCAACAGGCGATTTATGCTCAAAAAGAGCAGTATGCTTTTTTTATGAAAACCTGGAATTTTCTAAAATATTATCATCCGGATCTAGCAAATGGGAAAGTGGATGCTGATAGTCTATTTTTAGCTAATATTGAGAAGGTAGATGAGAAATCGGATGCTAACTCTATTATTAAGCAACTATCAGGAAAACTGAGTAATCCTATTTCCCATTCACTTGTGATTGATGAAGCTAAAGAAGCTTTAACGGTAAATCAGAATTTTGATTGGTATAAAAAGAATAAAATGCTCACTGCGGAAGGTAAAACGATTTTGAGCACTATATTTGAACATCGGTATATAGGAAAAGTTCTAAAAGAAAAACAATATGAGCTTTCCAAAAAAGAACAATTACCACTGCCCTTCAGGCTGCTCATACTTGCTAAGATACAAGGCTCCATAGATTATTTATATCCGCATAAATACCTTATGGATAAGAACTTCGAAGTCTTCTTTACAGATCTGGTGGGACAAGCAATATCTTCACCTTCAAGAAAAGATTTTGAAATTATTCTTGCAAAAGCAATTTCTAAAATGGAAGACAGTCATGCTTTTAAGTTCTATGATCAATTAAACTATAAAAATGAAATCCTACATAGATTTTATTATGCTCCTTTTGATTACCAAGTTTTTAATGATCATCTCTTAATTACTCATCTTATTTTTCCTGAGATCTGCTCTAATGCGCAAATAATGGTTGGAGATAGAATAACCGAAATCAATGGTAAAAGTATTAAACAGATCATCAATGAAAAAAGAGAACTGCTTTCCGTTTCAAATCTTGAGAATCTATTATATCACCTTTCAGATTATCAAAAAAATATGATATGGCCAGATGATGTACAACAAAAAGATTTCAAAATACTACATACCCAAAACAATAAAGCTGAACATACAAAAATCACCTTTATTAATCCTACAGATCAGCAACAAACGTCTGTCATCTCAGCTTATTTAACTGAGAAAATCAGTCTAAAACAGCAACACAAATTGGTTCACAATGATATTGCATATTTTAAAATCAATGATGTATTTTATCTGACTGATAATATTGCAGATGATAAGTTTGACAGTCACATGGATACTATTTTTAAAGAAGCTTCTTCTAAAAAAGCAATTGTCTTTGATATGAGAGGATATCCGAACTGGGGTGGATTTGTTTTTCATTATATTTACAAATACTTCTCACCCAGAGAAAATTATTTTGGAAAATATTATGAGCCTAATTTAAAAAATATGGGTACTTACATTCCTATCAGTTATAAGGTGTATGGCCACTATTACCCTAAGATTGAGAACAAAACAGTAAACCCATATAAAGGAAAAGTTTTTATAATCGTCAATCCTGAAACCTTAAGTATGAGTGAATGGAACACTATGAATCTGCAAAATATTTTTCCTCAAGCCATTACAATAGGACAGCAAACAGCTGGTGCTGATGGAGATACAGTAGAAATACAATTACCAGCAGGCTATTCACTGGTGTTTACAGGGAATGGCATATTCTATTATGATAACACACAAACTCAAAAAGTAGGTATAAGAATTAACGAGTTGATAAAATATACCGATGATGATATTATTCAAAATCGTGATCTGGAATTTGAACATATTTTAAAAGCTATTAAATAAGACAAATAAAATCCAGCATGTAATAAATACATTTACTAATCTGTTCTACTAATATAAAATGTACAAAGCATATGAAAGCTCTTTTCTTTACCCTGTTGTTATTTTTCAACTACCTGCCTGCTCAAGGTCAATCCAAATCTGAAGACTTTTTTCAGACCAGTGATCATGTGCAGATCCATTATAAAGTTTCGGGAACCGGAGAAGCCTGCATTTATATTCCAGGGGGACCGGGACAGGGCTATCCTTCATTTGAACTAATGGGAGGAAATCATCTTGAGAAAAACCTAAAGATGATCTATATGGATCAGAGAGGATCCGGAAAATCTGCTCAGTCGGATGATTATCATTTAGATAAAATGGTACAGGATATTGAGGAATTAAGACAACACTTGAAATTAAATAAGGTTTTCCTCATGGCTCACTCTTTTGGTGGAATTATCGCGGTAAGCTATGCCAAGAAATACCCTCAAAATGTAAAAGGTCTTATTTTAGCCAACGTAACCTTACATTTCTTAAATAATGAATCAGTTAAGGAACAAATTGATTATGCCAATGAACTTCTCCATCTAAAAAATAGAAAAATAGAAAACGATAGTCTTTCTTCCGAGCTTTCCAAATTAAGCAAATCGTTAAGATCAAAACGAATGGGATACAGATTCCTTACTGATGACATTGAGACGATCAAAGAAATGGACAAAATAGATTCATTAAATCCGAGAATTATTGATTTTGGAATGGCTGTGATCTCAAAACCTAAAGAATATCCGGAATATTATGCTGATTATGCGCAATCAACAAAAGACATTAAGGTTCCAACTTTAATCATTACAGGAAAAAAAGACAAAGCGGTAGGTACAAAACATTATCAATCATTCAAATTCGTTAATAAACAAGTGGTTTCAATTGATGGTGGGCATCTTTTGTATTATGAGAAAAACCCAGAATTCATTAATACCGTATGGACCTTTGTAAAGAAGGAAAAATAAATTAGATAGTGATTGTCACTGTTGGTATTGTATTGGATACCTCAACCTTACACCAAAAAAATATTAAGTTATGCAACCACTAAAAAAAATCGACGAGAATACCAATGTTATTACCTGGTTTGAAATCCCTGTTACTGATACCAGCAGGGCAAAAACATTTTATGAGACAATTTTAGACATTAAAATGATTACCCGTTCTATTCCCGAAACCAATGAGGAACTTACTTTTTTTCCTTACAACCCGAATGTAGTTCAGGCAACCTCCGGCAGAATTACAGGCGTTTTATCAAAATCAAAAGACAGCCACCCTTCAGATAAGGGAACGCTGGTCTATATCAATGCTTATCCTGAAATTCAAAAAGTTTTAGATAAGGTGGAGTCTGCTGGTGGGAAAATAGTAACTCCACCCATTCAAATGAACGCAGGTTATATTGCTGTTATCACGGATACAGAAGGTAACAGGATTGGTCTACATGCCGAAAAATAATTTATCATTACTATTTTATTAAAGAATATAAAACGTACTATCAGGTGCGTTTTTTTGTTTGGATTTTTTATTCGTTACCGATAATCAAATAAAAAAATTACCATTCTTTAGCGTGTGTGCTGTAACATTTGTTCATTTCCAAAGACTTAATAATAAAATCAACAAAATAATATAATATGAAATCAATCCACTTTTTGAGTTCTGTTTTTGTAATCTTATCTTTTTTCTCTCTTACAAATGCACAGATTAAAGATCAGACTCCTGAAAAGAATGAAATTGTTCCGAATCTAATAAAGAACGGAAAAGAAACAATGATCTGGTATGCATTAAAGGATACCACTAAAATTGAAATTGCAAAAATATACGCCGATATCAGTCGCAACGGTAAAACCATCAATGTAAAAACCACTGTAAAAATGTCAGGAAAACCTGATTGGGTAGATGAAACTACGGCTGAACTTCCTCAATTAAAACCGATAAAACATACCTCCTTTAATACCCAAAGGGATATGTCTTTAAATTTCGGGAAAACAGTAACCGGATATTACACAGACAAAGTGACAAATGCCAAAACTGAAATCAATGAAAAAGTGGACGGAAGTTTTTTTGACAGTAATCTATACCCGCAAATTATTCGTTGGCTGCCATTAAAGGATAATTACAAAACTGATATTGCCATTTTTGATTATAATCCAAAATCAGGCTCAGGATTAATGAAAGCCCATATTACAAACACTCAAAAAGGAAGTTTCCAAAATAAGGAAGTCTGGATCGTTAGCGTAACGGATGATATTTCAAGTAATGCTGTAAAGATGACTTTTTATATCGATACAAAATCCAATCAGGTATTGAAGCAGGAAATTGACGCAGGGGGAAGAAAAATGCTTATTGAGAGAATTGAAGGAAATTAAGAAGGGAACAGAATAGAGAATATAAAGAGAAAACGCGCCCTTCGGGCGCGTTTTCTCTTTATATAAAGTTTAAAATAATTAAAACTTCAAATCTCCATTTACTTCTCTTACCGCTTTAGCAGCTTCAGCAAACTTCAATTGTTCTTCTACTGTAAGGGTAATGTTTACGATTTTTTCTACACCGTTTTTACCGATAATAGCAGGAACACCTAAACAGATATCACTTTGATTGTATTCACCTTCCAGCATTAAAGAACAAGGGATCATTTTCTTTTGATCACATGCAATTGCCTGAACCATTACAGAAACAGCAGCACCTGGTGCATACCAAGCAGAAGTTCCTAATAATTTAGTTAATGTAGCTCCACCAACTTTAGTTTCTTCAATTACATATTTTTGTTGCTCATCATCAAGGAAGTCAGTTACAGGAACTCCGTTTCTTGTCGCTTTGCTCAATAATGGAAGCATTCCAGTATCACTGTGAGCAGCGATTACCATTCCGTCAACGTCAGAAATTGGGCTTTCTAATGCTTCAGCCAATCTGTATTTAAATCTAGCAGAATCCAGTGCACCTCCCATTCCGATAATTTTGTGTTTCGGAAGACCAGAAGTTTTGTGTACCAAATAAGCCATTGTATCCATTGGATTAGAAACTACGATGATAATAACCTCTGGAGAATGTTTTACTAAGTTTGCAGTAACATCTTTTACAATCCCTGCGTTAATACCTATTAATTCTTCTCTTGTCATTCCAGGTTTTCTTGGAATTCCTGAAGTGATCACTGCTACATGAGAACCTGCAGTTTTGCTGTAATCTCCTGTTGTCCCGGTAATTTTGGTATCAAAACCGTTAAGCGACGCTGTCTGCATCAAATCCATTGCCTTACCTTCAGCAAAACCTTCTTTAATGTCTACTAAAACTACCTCTGAACAGAAGTTTTTCATAGCGATGTATTCTGCACAGCTTGCTCCTACAGCGCCTGCACCTACTACAGTTACTTTCATAATGTATACTTTTTAAAATTATTTATTTTTAGTTCAGTCTAAAAATTTGACTCCCAAATTTAACAATTCCTGAAAAATTGAGCAATCTTTCAGGAAGTTAATTATCTGCAAAGGATAGATTTAGATTTTAATTTGAAAATTAATTAACGTTTAATAAGAACGTATATAATTTTTTAGCTCCTGATAATACTTCGTTATAGTTCTCTTCAGCAACTTCTGTATCCAGAACTTCTTTAAAATTCTTCCACATTGGCCCTGTATTTTCCTGATAACACCCAAAGAAATTGAACGTTATATCATCGAAACCTTCTGTTTTAGAAAGTTGTTTTGCAATCACGTTTCCACCTAAAGTAGACCCTTCGATCACATACATCATTCCTAACGCTTCATTTTCATTATTAATTTCAAGAGCATGAGAAACAACTTGATTTTTCAAAGCAAGGCTTACAAGATCTTTTTCAATCAATGGAAGCTTTTTTCTTTGATTCAATTGAAGTTTCTCAGCGAATTTTCCATTAAGGCTATTAAAAATTTTGTCTTCAGAATGCAAAAGCATTAAATAATTGGTATTGATGATTTTTTTGTAATCTTCTAAACTGAAAGTCTTGTTAAAAATCTTTTCAGAGTTAAAAAGTTTCTCAGCAGCATCGTGATACTCTGCTGTATTTTGTTTAAGATATTCTGAAACCATAATTAGAGTTTATAAGTCCTCCAAATTTAAGGCTTTTTAAACGTTAAAAGAAAAGAAGTACCATCTTTATTATTTTCATAATCCACATTTCCGCCTATTCTTTTCATAATTCGATGAACAATTGACAGGCCTATTCCATTGCCTTTAAATTTCTTTGCATTATCCATCCTGTTAAAAATTTTAAACATCTTATGTTTCTCTTCTTCAGGAATTCCTATTCCGTTATCTGAAATTCGGTAAACAATGGTTTCGTCATTTTCTATCCCTTCAATTTCTACTCTTGGATGATCCTGATCTGACGAATATTTTACAGCATTATTGATGACATTTAGAAATACCTGATGGAGCATTGTTTTATCGGCCAATACTTCCGGACAGTTTTTAATAATGATCTCGCTTTTTGGACTTTCAAAAGTCATTTTAGCATTTTCAGAGATTTTTCTTATTGTATGAACTGTGGGCAGGCTTTCAAGTTCTATTTCACTGTGTTTTGCCCGGCTTAGCTGCAAAACATCATGCATCATCTCTGCCATATTATCAATTTCCTCAATAATAGACTTTAGCTTATTTTTCTCTTTCTCAGATTTATCAAAATTAGCGAGCAGCATTTGAGCATTTAGTTTCATTACGGTAAGCGGGGTTCCAAGATCATGGGAAATGGTATAGGAAAAACTATCAAGTTCTTCATTTACCTTTTTAAGCTGATCATTAAGCTGCTTTATCGTATTGTACTGTTTATGTGAAGTTTCCAAGATCACATCTCTGATTGCCTGTACACCACTTGTATTTCTTGAGCTCCATCTTTTGGAATTCCCTTTAATATTTTCTTTAAAAACTTCAAAAGATGTTCTTGGAGATACCATTTGTTTTTCTTCACCATTGTGAAAGAAAACATCAGTTTTCTTTTCAGGATTTCCGGCCCATTGAATATGCTCATCAAATTCCTTACGAAACCAGATCAGCATCTCATTTTTAGTCCGATCGATAAAATATATAATAATACCTGCTGAATCTTTGTCCAATCCTAAATTCTCACCATATTCCTTCAGGAAACTGCGGTTTACATAAATACTTTTATTCGTATTTTCATATGCCCATTTTACTATTTTTTCAATAATCGCATGTGGAGGAGTTGCTCCTGTTCTTACAATATTTTCATCAGAAATAATAGCCAGTCCATCAGCTTCAGCAAGATCTTTAATTTCTATTCTGTTTTGAACTAAAGAATCAAATAAAGAATTTTGTTTCAGAAATTCTGTTTTCAGATAGGCTGATTTTTCATTAAGATCCATACGATACTCCAGCTCTTTCTTGGTCTTAAAAGATGAATAAGCGTTGGATGCTAAAGCGGTAAAAATTCCGGCCTGTACCCTGTCCTCAAGATCAATATGTTTAGATTCTGAATTCTGACATGTAACCAACCCCCAAAGTTTATCATCAATGATAATAGAAATACTGAAACTGGAAGAAGCTCCGGAATTTTTTATATACTGACCATGAATCGGTGACATTCCTCGTGAAGCCGTAAACGTAAGATCAATATTTTGTTTTGTTTTGCTTAAAATCGGAACTGTTTCAGAATATACATTACTGAAGATTCTTTTTCTCTTCTTCATATACAGCGCTCTTGCCTGTTTGGGAATATCCGTTTCAGGATAATGCAGGCCAAGGTAACTTTGCATATTATCATCTCTCTTTTCAGCAATTACCTTCCCAGAACCGTCTGTCATGAATTTATAGATCATCATCCGGTCATAGTTTACAATTTTAGAAAGTGTACTTAGAAGCTGATCCCAAATATCCTGTGCGTTATCAATCACATAGAAATTATCATATTTGTTCGAAATACGTTTATCAGGATTTTCCAGTACGGTTTCAAACTCTAAAAAGATTTGGCCTCCATTACGGAAAACAGAAAAATGATATTCAGTTCCTTTAATAAAAATTTTATCAAAATAGGTTTCATTTTCACGTCTTGTAAATGTGTCCAATGACTTGTAAATATCAGATTCTATAATGCTTTGAAAGCTTTCAGGAAGATCAGTAATTTTTTTATCGAAAAGTGATTCCTTATTTTCGATAGTAAATATATCCCGGATATTTTCACTGAAAAAAGTAATGAGATAAGATTCTGCGTCAATGCCAATCAGGTATCCAAAACTTTGTATATACCCTGGAATATGGATGGGTTCTTCATGACACTCTACAAAATTCATAATATTCTAAAATCAATCAAATATAACGAATTTTTTGCTGATATATTATAGTGTGGTATCTAATTTATGAGTAGCAATAACTAACTGAAGCTAAACACCTTACATACACACCAATTGTCTTTAATATACACAATTCTGTTAACAAAATCACAATTTTTTCATAGAAATTAATGAGAAATGATTATTAACATTAAAACAGTATTAAAATAAAATTATTCTCTTAATTAAGTAAAATTTAGTAGATTTATATCACCAAAACATGAAAATACGGATAAATAATTGAATATTATTATAAAAAATTCATTATTTACTTCTCTAACAATCAAATACATCAGTATGAAAAAATTCCCATCCATTATGCTTCATTCTTTTCTTCTATCTGGATTATTAAGTCATATCAATTCCAAGGAAAAAATAATAGTGATCAGTTCTGATAATATCAAAATTTATCATGAGCACACAAAATTTCGCGAAGATCAGGTTTTCTAAATTCCGAGGATTTTAGCATTCACCCAATCATTAACCAATACAAAGCACTATGACTTTTTTTTCAACAAAAAAAAGAACGCAATTATTTTGCTTCTTAGTCTTCTCTTTATCAATGAGTGGACAGGTAAAAGATTCTGTTCAAAATAAAACAGAGGAAGAAAATGTAAAATATCCCATACTACAGATCAAAGGTCTTTTCCAGGCTCGATACCTTTTAGGTATGACCAAAAATGTAGACGTTAACGGCCTTCATCACGAGGATGGATCAGGAACAGACAATAATTTTATGCTGAAATATATGCGGGTACAGGTTCGGGCACAGATCAGCAAACGAACAGAAGTTGTTGTTTTGGCCAATCTCGCCGACTTTAAGAATGACCCCAAAAGCAGGGTTCTTGAAAATGCCTATTTAAAATACACTTTTAACCCTAAACTGGCCATTACTGTAGGTCAATTCCGTCCATTATTTGGTATCGAAGAAACTTATCCTATTGATATCATCAAGTCTTTGGATTGGTCTAATCAGTACACCGAGTTTGGAAAATTAGGCTGGACGAGTTTCCAAATTGGAATGGCGGCAACAGGTCAGCTGGAATTGGGAGAAATACCGTTTCAATATGCCGTTTCTGTAGTTAATGGAAATGGGAAAAATCAGGTTAATGATAACGATAATGGAAAGCAGTATTCAACACGATTGGTATTCGGACTGTCCAAAAAATATAATTTTAATGTTGGCTTAAATGGCGGTATCGGTGAAGTTCTGGGCAAGAAAGTATATGCATTGGGGGTTGACTTTAGCTCATTGATCAATTTCGATTCCAAATGGAGCCTTGATATGCAACTAGAAGGTAAACAGGCAACCAACCATGTTTTGTACAACTCCATAACCCCAGAACAAAGACTTTCTAATCCCGATGATTATCTTATTCGCGGAGTTTATTTCCTTCCTAATCTGAGGTATGAAATTAACCATAGAAATCTTAGCGCCTTTGAGCTGTCGTGCCGTTATGAATATCTGGATACTAATTTCAGAGTAAGCTCTAATCCCAGACAGACGGTTACCCCAATGTTCGGATTGGAATTCCTTAAAAACTATGGTGCCAGAATTCAGTTGGGTGTACAATTCGACAGATATAAAAAACAGATCGCAAACACCTCACAATACAATAATAATCTATTCATTGTTCAGGTACAAAGTAGATTTTAATCATTAATATCAATACTATTATGAAAGAAATTAATATCAAGAATACAGCAATAACTTTTGCTGTTGCTCTTATCATCTGGTTTATCCCTGAACCCGATGGTGTTACTGCAGATGCATGGCATCTGTTCGCTATTTTCGCCGCAACAATTTTAGGAATTATTCTTAAAGCTGCTCCCATGGGAACTATGTGTATGATGGCCATTGCGTTTACAGCGCTTACACAAGTGATCGCTCCCGGAGATGCTGGAAAATCAATTACCAAAGCACTTTCAGGTTTCGGAGATAAAGTGATCTGGTTGATTGGGATCTCATTTTTTATTGCCCGTGGATTTATTAAAACCGGATTAGGAAACCGTATAGCTTTTCTATTTATCAGAATATTTGGGAAAAGTTCCCTTGGATTAGCCTATGGTTTAGGACTGGCAGACGTTTGCCTTGCCCCGGCTATTCCAAGTAATACCGCAAGAGGTGGTGGAATCATCTACCCTATTATGAAATCCATGGCCATCAGTTTTGATTCTGTTCCTGAAAAACCTGAAACCCACAGAAAACTGGGTTCATTTTTAACACTGAACAGCTACTATATGAATCTGATTGCTTCTTCAATGTTCTTAACAGGAACAGCCAGCAACCCGATGTGTCAGAAGTTTGCAGCCAACCTTGGCATCAATATCACATGGATGTCATGGGCAGCTGCAGGTTTCCTACCTGGTCTGGTAGCATTTTTTGTTGTTCCTCTTGTATTGTATAAATTGTATCCACCAGAATTGAAAAAAACAGGTGATGCTCCTAAAATGGCCGCTCAAAAGTTGAAAGAAATGGGTCCGATCTCCAAAAATGAATGGCTCATGTTATTGGCATTCTTTATCTTATTAGCTCTCTGGATATTTGGAGGATCCCTTTCAATTGATGCCACTACAACAGCCTTCATAGGTTTAACCCTGTTATTGTTAACTTCTGTACTGACATGGGAAGATGTAAAAGCTGAGAAAGGCGCCTGGGATACTATTGTATGGTTTGCAGTATTGGTCATGATGGCCAGTTCGCTTAATGAACTTGGATTTATTGGATGGTTCAGTGACCTTATCAAGGTTAAGATCGGTGGATTGAGCTGGCAGATAGCCTTTCCTGTAATTATTGTAGTTTATTTTTTCAGTCACTATATTTTTGCAAGTGCTACAGCTCACGTTGCTGCGATGTATGCTGCATTATTAGGTGTAGGAGTTGCTGTTGGAATTCCACCCATGTTATTAGCGATGATGCTTGGTTTTTTAGGATCTATTTATGGGGTTCTTACCCATTACGGTCATGGTCCTGCTCCCGTATTTTTCGGAAGTGGATATGTAGAATTAAAAGCATGGTGGCTTCGAGGTCTCGAAATAGGAATTGTATTACTTATTATTTATATGGTAGTAGGAGGTCTCTGGATGAAAGTATTAGGATATTATTAAATTAATAAAACAAAAAATTATGCTGTCTACTTTGTCAAGAAAAATGCTGATGTGTCTTACCGGACTTTTCCTGAGCTTCTTTTTGTTGATTCATTTCCTTGGAAATCTTCAGCTATTTCTTCCCCAGGATCAGGCTCATTTACAGTTTAATGCGTATTCACATTTTCTGTCAGGAAATATTGTGATTAAAATAGTTTCTTACGTTCTGTATGCAAGCATAATTCTTCATGCAATCGATGGTTTAATAATCACTTTGAAGAATAAGAAATCCAACGCCCATTATCAGGCTGACAGACGTGGAAGAGCCAGCAAATGGTATTCCCGCAATATGGGAATATTAGGAACATTACTATTAATTTTTCTGGTTATCCATTTTCAAAACTTTTGGTATGTATATAAATTCGGAACTCCCCCTCTGGATGAAAACGGAAATAAAGATTTATATATTCTTGTGGTTGCAGTTTTTAAAGAATGGTGGTATGTGATCATTTATATTATATCAATGGCCGCTTTGTGCTACCATCTTATTCACGGGATATACAGTGCTATAAGAACGTTAGGATTATATCATCCTAAATTTGTAAAATGGGTTAAAACCATAGGAATTGCTTATTCAGTAATTATAAGTATCGGCTTTGCACTGATGCCCATCTATATATTCTTTACTTCTAATTAAAATAAAATGATGATGCTAGATTCTAAAATACCTCAAGGACCATTAGAACAAAAATGGACCAATTATAAAAAAACAGCAAAGCTCGTTAATCCAGCCAACCGTAAAAAATTAGATGTAATTGTCGTAGGAACAGGTTTAGCAGGGAGTTCTATTGCTGCATCTTTAGGCGAAATGGGATACAATGTAAAATCATTTTGTTTTCAGGACAGCCCGCGAAGAGCACATTCTGTAGCAGCTCAGGGCGGAGTGAATGCTGCTAAAAATTACAAAAATGATGGTGACAGCGTCTACAGAATGTTTGTAGACACTTTAAAAGGTGGCGATTTCAGAGCACGGGAGGCTAATGTATACCGCATGGCAGAGTGTTCTTTAAACCTCATCGATCAGGCTGTAGCCCAAGGAGTTCCATTTGGGAGAGAATATGGTGGTTATCTCAATAACCGTTCTTTTGGTGG
Organism: Chryseobacterium sp. FW101-FHT12H09; assembly: GCF_058790395.1. Lineage (NCBI taxonomy): Bacteria > Pseudomonadati > Bacteroidota > Flavobacteriia > Flavobacteriales > Weeksellaceae > Chryseobacterium > Chryseobacterium sp. FW101-FHT12H09. The sequence goes on from NZ_JBYTCP010000001.1 coordinate 851,807, forward strand.
AGTTCAGGTTAGCCGGACTTTTTATGCAAGAGGACAAACCGGACAGCAATTACTTTTAGGAGCTTATCAGGCTTTGATGAGACAGGTTGGCAAAAAAACAATTGAATTATTTTCAAGACATGAAATGCTGGATCTGGTGGTTATAGATGGAAAAGCAAGAGGGGTTATCGTAAGAAATTTAGATACCGGAGAAATTGAAAGGCATGCTGCTCATGCTGTTGTATTGGCTACCGGAGGATATGGCAAGATATACTACCTTTCTACATTAGCAATGGGGTGTAATGGCTCTGCCATTTGGAGGGCTCATAAAAAAGGAGCTTTAATGGCTTCTCCCAGCTGGATTCAGGTACATCCTACTTCGCTCCCACAATCTGGAGATTATCAGTCGAAATTAACCTTAATGTCGGAATCACTTCGTAATGATGGGAGAATATGGGTTCCTTCAAAAGAAAATGAAACCAGAGCTGCTAATGATATTCCTGAAAATGAAAGGGATTATTATCTCGAAAGAAGATATCCGGCTTTTGGAAATCTTGCTCCGAGAGATATCTCATCCCGAGCTGCAAAAGAAAGAATTGATGCCGGGTTCGGAATCGGACCTTTAAAAAATGCTGTATATCTCGATTTTTCAAAAGCAATTAAAGAACAGGGAAAAGAGAAGATTCAGGAAAAATATGGAAACTTGTTTGATATGTATCTTAAGATCACAGGATATGATGCCTATCAGGAGCCTATGATGATATCTCCTTCGGCTCACTTTTCTATGGGTGGTTTATGGGTAGACTACGAGCTGATGACTACTATTCCAGGATTATTTGCTTTAGGGGAAGCTAATTTTGCAGACCATGGAGCTAACAGACTTGGAGCAAATTCTCTTCTTCAGGCTTCCGTTGATGGTTATTTCATCGCTCCTTATACAATTGCCAACTATCTTTCTAATGAAATCCATACTGGAAAAATATCTACAGAAGATCCGGCATTTGAAAAAGCTGAAAATGCAGTTAAACAACAGGTAGAAAATCTGATCAACATCAATGGAACAAAAACCGTAGATCATTACCACAAAACCTTAGGAAAGTTGCTTTATGATTATTGTGGCCTGGCTAGAAATGAAAAAGGTCTAAAATACGCTATTCAGGAAATACAAAAGCTAAAAGCAGAGTTCTATAGAAATGTAAAAGTATCCGGACAGGGAAACAGCATGAATACGGAACTGGAAAAAGCGGGACGCGTTGCCGACTATTTCGAAATCGGAGAATTGATGTGCTATGATGCCTTGACCCGAAATGAATCCTGCGGTGCTCATTTTCGCGAAGAATATCAAACTCCAGATGGTGAAGCTTTGAGAAATGACAATGAATTCCAGTTCATTTCAGCATGGGCATGGACGGGTGAAAACAAAGAACCTGAATTAATTAAAGAACCGCTTGTATTTGAAGAGGTACAACCAACGGTGAGAAGTTATAAATAAAAACAAAAATTATGGATTTACATTTGAAAATATGGAGACAGAAGGACGGAAAGACCAAAGGAAAGCTGGTAAATTATGATTTAAAAGAATTGAATTCTCATATGTCTTTTCTTGAAATGCTGGATACTTTAAATGAAAAACTGATCACTGAAGGCGAAGAACCCGTAGAGTTCGATCACGATTGTCGTGAAGGAATCTGTGGACAATGTGGAATGATGATCAACGGTTTAGCTCACGGTCCTTTAAAAAATACCACGACATGTCAGTTGCATCTGCGTTCTTTCAAAGATGGAGAAACTATTGTTATAGAACCCTTCCGGGCAGAAGCATTTCCTATAAAAAGAGATTTAAAAGTAGATCGTTCAGCTTTCGACAGAATAATCTCCTCAGGAGGTTTCGTTTCCATAAATACGGGACAGGCTCCCGATGCAACAGCCATAGCTGTTACGCATCAAACTGCCGAAGAAGCTTTTGACTCCGCTGCCTGTATAGGATGTGGGGCATGTGTGGCAACCTGTAAAAATGCAAGTGCCGCTTTATTTACATCTGCTAAAATTACACATATGGTTCTTCTTCCTCAGGGTAAGGAAGAAAGAAGTAAGCGCGTTATAGATATGGTAAAGCAAATGGATAGCGAGTTATTTGGACATTGTTCCAACACTGAAGCCTGTGAAGTAGAATGCCCGCAAGGTATTTCAGTTCTCAATATCGCCAGAATGAATTATGAGTATAGCAGAGCTTTATTCTTCGGGAAGAAGTAGTTGAATAGTGATAGTCCTAAACTGTAAAAAGCAAAAGGGTAAAATTACTTTTACCCTTCCTACTCATCTATTCTTTTCTGCGACTTTAGCAATTCATCGCTTTACTGCTTTTATCCTTTGTTTTAAACTTCCTTATCGAAATACAGCATATAGAATTTTCCTTTTTCATCTTGTCCCTGCTCCAGCATTTTTCGATCACCATGGATGTAAATATGGAAATTCTTATCTAATTTGATAATACTCTTAAAATGTCGCTGCGTCTTTTTCACTGCAGCTTCACTGATTGGGAATTCTTCAGCAATATTGACCTGCATATCCTGTTCGTAATCTGTTTTAAAATTAACGAAACTTTCAATCACATGCTGGTCACCTAATACTTCAGTTGCAAAATCATCAAGTTTAAATTCCTCTTTTTCTTTGAAGAAATTAATCGATTTATTTAAAAAGTCAGCCTGATCTGCTTTTGAAACTTCAAACTCCTGAGGAAGCTGTTTTGTAATATAATCTTTATAAACCATTAACGCTTCCTGAGTGTGGAAATACTCATCATCACGCTGTTTCACTTTCAGGAAATCTTCAAACCAATAATACATATCTCCGTTTTTGTTGTTATCAACTACAGACAATACGTATCCATTCTCTTTATGATTATTATAGATCAAAGCTGCTTTATCAATTTTTGATAATCCGATACCCTGATCTTTTTCCAATGCAAAAGTTTCTTCCTGAGGGAATATCTTTAAGAAAGATTCTCTTTTTTCAGTTTTAAAAATCCCGATCTTATCTACTTTCTCATCCCCTTCTCTCTCATCTTCAAAGAATACAATAAATAACTCACCCCCCTGAACTCTAGGGTTTTCAGCAGCTTCAAAAAGATGCTTAGCAATGTTTTCAGACTCCCATAGGAATTTAGCCTTATCCTCAAAAATTTCTGTTACAGAACTGTAAACAGGATTATTTACTAAATAAGTATCACTATAAAACTGATAGGTTTCTTCTGTTTTAAAAGAACCTAAAAAATAATCTTCAAGCATTTCTGCCATCCCTTCTTCCAACTGCAATTCTTCCTGAGAAAGTGTTAAAGACTCACCATTGATCTTATTACCGACTCTGTGTACTATAATTTTTGAAAACATTTTTGATTTTTATGGACTGCAAAGATATTAATAATCTCAAATATCGAGCAGCATTTCGTTTTGATAATAACCCTATCATTTTGGATAGCTTTTTTGCATTATAAAATTCAACAAAAATAATCAACACATTGAATTACAACCAATTAAAACAAACCAATCTTTAAAGGAATGCAATTGGCATCATCATTATCAAAACATACAAAAATGGACTTAAAAACTTTAAACAAAATCGACAAGCTACGAAGATTAAAAAGCACAGGGCCAAAAACTCCAAAATGGATGAAGCCCTATCATCTGTTGCTTATAGCATTCTTAGTGATTTTTATTTTTGGAGGATTTATAAAATTTTTAGAACAAAATCATTATTAATATGAATTATTTACAAGCCGTTCAGGAAATTACAGAAGTAATTCCTAGCATACAGTATGAATTGGATGAAACTAAAACGCAGAGTTCTTATAGTATGATGAATACTTTTACAGATCACATCAAAAGAATGATTCGTCAAAATGAAAGACCTCTTTTATTTAAAAGTCTAAAAAAGATGGGTACGATCTATAAAAACGGAGATGCAGTACTTAAAAATGCCATAGAATGCACTTTTATCTATTCATTGGACAATGTAACAACTTTCTGCAGTGAAGAATACCGAAAAGCTATCTTTAGTCATATGTCCAAGGATCTTCAGAGAATTTATTCCAAACAGATTTATACACATGGTATATAATGGCAGTAATTGTAAGAAGAAATAATCATTTTGTCACATTACAGAGATTTTTCTAAAAATAGATTCCTCAAAAAACTGACACTACTTTTTTTTATTACATTTTTCAACGATTTCATTACAAAATTATTACGATTATGAAGACAAAAATCAGAAAACAATTTGACTGGAAACAATGGAAAGAGTCGAATTCCAGACACAATATTGAAATCCTAGCTACTCACATTGCACTGATCATCGGAGTATTTATTTTTGCTGCCTGCTTATAAGTTTGGTACACTTTTAGCGGCAGTAAAAGTGTTTGAAAAATAAAATATTATTTATGATGAACGAGCCAATGCAAACTATTAATGAAGAGACCGCTGTAGAGTATTTAAAATTTTTCTATCCCACTCTTAGAAGTGAAATTACACAGTTATCGGTGCAAAATAATTTTGCAGGTATTATCCAATCAACTGTAAACTACTTAAAAAACCTTTTACGAGAGTCCAAAATCAATATTATCGGCCATCACATCAAACTGATGGAAGGGATCTATAGAAATGCAGATTCATATGTAAAAGATATTATCGAAAATCTTTTCGTAAGATCTTTTGAAAGTTTTAAGAAACATACTAAGATACAGCATTGGAATGCCATTTTCCAGTACATGCCTGTCAATTTCCAGGAGATCTATCTGGAGCAACAAAAAAAGGATCAAATATTTTTTGGTAAAAGATAATTTTAAATAAAAATACCCCCGAATCAATAGATCCTGGGGGTATTTTTTATCTTAATCTCTTTTTCCTATTGAGCTTTTTTCTTCACAAAAACCTTTTGAATAGTAGCAAGTTCCTCTTTACTGAGCTTTGTTGTTTTTTCCAGTTTAGCTAAAAAAACGTCAACCTCTTCTGGTGTTGCCGGAGATCCTAGATTTTCGCCTTTATCATTAAAAGAATCTGCCAGAACCTCGCCTTTAGGATCTAAGATCAACCAAAAAGGAAGTCCTGCATCTTTTCCCTTATACCTGCTCATCATTTCCTCCCCACCCGGATTTTCAAGCACTTTCTTTTCTCCTCTTTCCTGAACATCAAGATAAGCGGTAACATAGTTTTTATCAAATAGTGGTTTTGTTTCCGGCAGGTTCATATTTTTCTCCATTAGCTTACACCATTGGCACCATGAAGCATGAAACACTAAAAGGACATTTTTATTTTCTTTTTTTGCTTCACTAAGCGCTTTATTTAATACTACATCTGCTTTTTCCTGTGCAAAACCTATCTGAAATAACAATAAGGTAACAACCAAAATAATTTTAGAATACTTCATTTTTGTCTTTTAAAAATTTAACTAAACGAATGTACTTAATTTTTTCTTTTGAAAATTCTGATTGACAAAAATATCTTTTACGAAGATTAATCAAATCGTAATAACTACTTCAGGACAGTTTCATCTGTTGCGATTCGTCGAAAAATAATTAACGGTTCTTTCTTCCTTAAGATATCTAACAGGATCTGAACTGAAAATGTAAGAATCAAATAAAATAGTATAAGGAGTAATACGAATCCAATTCCATGTTGTCTATATCCGAAAATACCTTTACCCCAAGAAATTAGTATCCATTGTATCATATACATTGATGTCAGATTTTTACTACAATATTTTAAAATTCTCATGAATGCATTTTCTTTAGCATTGGAAGTCATCCTAAAAATAACCCAAAGAAAGATCAAAGTCCATCCTGCAAAATAAATAACACCTCCAGGCCCCATATGATAAAAGCCATTGTAATTATAGTCTCCATACACAAAAACTAATGGTGCTCCAAATGCTGCAAACACAAGTCCCACATACACCATGTTTTTAAATAATTTCTTACTGTCATAATTTAACTCCTGAAACCACTTACCAAAAAACATCCCAATGATAATAAAGGACATCCACGGAAAAACAGGGAAATAGACATAAGCAGGAAAGTCATTATTAAAAAGAAGATCTAAAACATAATTAATTCCCGGAACGTCAATATTAATTCCACTAACTTCTCTGGATACCAACGCTACTAACAATCCTATAGCTAGAATGCCAAATTTATTTTTAACATATTTTCTTATAAAGCCAACAAATAGTAAAGACATTCCCGCTAATTGTAAAATATCACCTAGCAAGACCAAATACACATATTGCTGCTCTATTGGGGCATGCCATCCATACTTTTGAATAAAATTATCCGGTGCAAAACCAAAAATTACAGGAATCATAAATTTCATAAAATTCATGAAAAGAGCTGCCAGTAAAAGTAAACCACCTCGCTTTATTGAACTTTTAAGACTTTGATGACTGGACGTCATAAATGTTACCCCCATACAAATCAGAAAAATAGAAGTACCTCTGCCCAGAAAGACAATAAAACTACCGATAGCTGTTTCTGATTGCGATTTCACATTCGCAAATATGAGTAAGGTGTGAATAATGACCATTCCTATAACACTCATTCCCTTTATTAAATCCAGTGCCAGAATTCTTTTATTTTGTTTCATAATTTTTTAGTTTTTAAAAGGCTTCAAATTCTATCATACATGAACTATTTGAAGCTATCGAAAGTCCTTTTTGTATTAAATTTCTGTTATCTCGTTACTATTATTTTTTTAGCAGAATAATCAACCTTTCTCTAATTCCTTATTTTGCTGGGTTCTCCAATACTTTTCACATCCTAAATTAATTATATTTTATTTAGAATAAATAAAAACAAATATATAAATAAAAAGTAAATATTTTATTTTGGTAATAAATTTTCATAATATTTTGGTGATTTTCCAGAATTAAATACCATTAGCCTGGATATGAAAATCACTTGGATACCGCTAACTGCCCTTTCAATGGAATATCAGTTAAAAAGAAACCTAATCTTTCGACCCTGTTTTTACATTCACTTTTTTTGTAATTTAGATTCAAAAGAATACAACGATTCATAAGAACATAGATTCATTTCTGGTTGAACATAAACTCAATTCTAATGCTCATCAAACATGATTGAAATAAAAAAATATTCAAATCAAATAAGCCATTCTGAACCAAGACGGGTGATCAGATACACCTTATTCTGGTGCAAGAGTGGATCTGCTGAAATCTTGATTGATGAAAATATCTTTAATCTTACGGCTGGAGAAACAGTAACCATCACTTCAGGGCAGTTTCATCAATTGAGAGCTGTTGAAGGAGAAGTGACAGCACTTGAGTTTACTCTTGATTTCTTTAGTAAAAATGACAGCGATATTGAACTCATTTTTCACAACGGTTTATTCTGTCATTTTGGAATGAATGAAAAGATAAGTGTCCGTCAACCCGTATTTTTCACTGAAACATTGAATCTAATTGAGAATGAAATAAGTGAGAAACCCTATCAGTATTTAATTTCAACACATTCACTGGTTGAATTATTACTTATTGAGATCAACCGCAGTAAAATAGCAAATGGTGATGAGATCTGGAAGCCTGACGCTTTATTTTTAAAATTTCTGGAAAGCGTACGTAATCATTTTGCAGAAAACTATCAGGTATCTCATTTTGCAGATCTCCTAGGAACTACAGAAGCTAAATTGAATGAAGTTTCAAAACTGCATACTAACAAAACAGCACAGAATGTTATTTACAGCCTTATCATTTCTGAGGCTAAAAGATTATTACTTTACGAAAAGTTAACTGTAAAAGAAATCGCCTACCAGCTTGGGTTCAATGACCCCTTTTACTTTTCCAACTTCTTTAAAAAACACACTTCCCTATCTCCAAAAGATTATCAGAAGTCGGTAAAAAACTAAATATTATATGCTTTTCCCAGAATTGTCTATTCTTTAGGCTACGGCTATCACCGAACTTTGTACTTGTAATTAATCAACTAAGATTTTTAAGTATGAAGACTAAACAAGATATAGCCGTTTTCCTGTTAAGAATAACATTAGCGACAGGTTTTTTATCAGCTGTTGCAAGCAGGCTTGGTTTTTGGGGTAGCTATTCTTCGGGTTGGAAAAATTTCGTCAGTTATACCGCTGAAACCAATTCCTTTTTACCACAGACATTTGCACCAGGTATTGCTTTATTGTCAACTATTGCTGAATTATCGATTGGTATTTTTCTTCTTGTTGGCTATCAAATCAGTAAAACTGCTTTATCCGCTTCTATTCTCACTTTATTATTTGCATTAGCCATGTCTATTTCTTTTGGTTGTAAAGAGCCTTTGGATTATTCAGTTTTTGCATTCAGCGCGGGAGCATTTTTGCTAAGTACTTTCTCACGTTACAAATGGACTTTAGAAGAGTTTTTAAACACAATAAAATAATTTAAATTTTAATATCATGAACACAAACATCCACGATTACATCGTAAAAACAGAACAAACAGAGTGGCAGCCATTAATTGAAAAAGGAATTCACTACGAAGGCATATTTGTAAAGTCTTTAAAATTTGATCCTGAAAAAAACCGGTCTACAACCATACTTTTAAAATTTGAGCCAGGTGCGAGTTATCCCTATCATAATCATCCAGCTGGAGAAGAATTATTTGTAATGGAAGGAGATGCTGTTATTGCAGGAGCACATTTGGAAAAAGGGGATTATTTATATACTCCATCAAATTTTAAACATTCCGTGAAATCAGAGAATGGTTGTATACTTTTTTTCATGATACCAGAAGAAGTAGAGATTCTTTAAAGTATTTATTTCAATAAAAAAACCGGGGTAAAACAATGTTTTACTCCGGTTGTATAATCAAGTGTAAAGAATTACCTATATATTATTACACACAAAACCTTTTTCTAAGCATCATTATAGAACAATATTGGTTCGTTGTTTTTTCTTGCTTCTCATGCAGATGTATATCATAATTTATTTTACTTAACAGCCTCCTTTGCGGGGGATACGTTGAAAAATTATCTTACTATCCCGTTCTACATATTCGCCAGATACTATTGGGTATGAATACTTGGGTGCATGCAATATGTTATGGCTTCTTACAATTATTTTGTCGTTAACTTTCAGACTATGCAATTGTTTTAGTTGAGACTTTTCCGGCTCAAATTTTACAATGTAATCGTCACCATTAATTCTGACCATCACCCCAAAACCTAATCTTGAACCTGGCGGAAGAGAAAGTGAGGTTACAACTCCATCCATATTGGTATAATCTTTAATGTTCTTCCATATTTTAGCTTCAGCGTCCCGCACTTTTTTACCTGCGGGAGACACTTCCCATTTTTTATACATTATACCAGCAGGAGTAGCCTCCCACTGTTTCAATGCAGCTTTCCTTTCAGCAGAAGAGAGAGTCTTTGGGATTGATTTTTTAGAAGTTTCATTTTTAATTTCACGATTAGCAAATACCAATCCACTTACCACAATCAGCAGCAAGCTCAGCACATAAATCATTTTTTTCATGTTTTTTGTAGGTTTAATTAATAACATCGCTTTATCTTCTTTTAAAGTTTATGCGATAAAATTACTTTAATGTTTTTCTGCCTGTGAACTTAAAATTGTAAATAAAAATGTAAACTTTGTAAAAAAAAAACTTGACACTATGTTTAATAGCAGAAATCTCCTTTCAGGAAAACGCAAATACCTGTTCGGATTAATACTTCTCTCATTTATTTGTGTAATCTATGTATATGCGGATTTCAGCAGTGAGAATAGTGACGACTTTGACTTTGCCAGAAGGGAAGTTTTGCTCCGCAGAATCGGACATGAAATACTTCTACAGTCGGGTGATAGTATATCAAGAGTACTCCCTGTGAAAAAAATTGCGAAAAATGAATATCTGATCAGCTTTGAGAATAAAATTACTTTTCAACCGGACTCCTTAGTTAATACGACTCAACGTTTGTTAGCCAAAGATCCGCTCACAAGTGATTATATTGTAAATGTACTTAACTGTGACAACTCCAGCGTAGCCTATGGATATGCTATATCTAAAAATAAACGAGATGATGTTGTACCGTGTAGAGGAAGAAAGCAACCCGTTGCCTGCTATATGATCAAAATTAAATTCAAACCCACAGGAATAAACATAGTGAAAAATGGGTATCTTCTGGGTGGCCTGTCATTTTTAGCATTTGTTGGTTTTATTATTTTCAGATATGCTCAGCCCCGGAAAACTTTACCTGAAAATCAGCATACAGATATGTTCACTTTGGGCTCAGTGTTGTTCGATGCGAAGAACCGTAAGCTTATAATAAATGGAAATACAATAGAATTGACCGGAACTGAAGCACGTCTGTTACTTATTTTCGCATTATCTCCTAACGAAACTATAGAGAGAAGCAGGTTGCAAAAAGAGATATGGGAAGATGAAGGTGTTATTGTGGGGCGTAGTCTGGATATGTTTATTTCAAAACTTAGAAAAAAACTGGAATTTGATCCGAATATCAAAATTGTTGTTATACGCGGAAAAGGATATAAGCTTGAAATTAACGCTTAAGAACTTACCGCATTGTTCGGTACAATAAACCGAGGTGACAGTTTTAGGTATAAACTGTGCATCATAAATGGGACACTTTTTTTAATCCTATTATAATAAAAATTTACTTAAGTTTCACTTTATCACAACTTAAGTTCTGGTATAAATAATTAAAAACGAAATATAAAACAAATAAACAATAGTTATTAAAAAAATAAAAACCGCTATGGACCTTTGTCCATAGCGGTTTTATATGTTTTATTGATTAATATTAATCAATAATTATTTTACTTCTTCGAAGTCTGCATCCTGCACATCTTCACTTCCTGCGTTTCCACCAGGATTTTGAGCACCTGCATCAGCTCCTTGAGCTTGCTGTCCTGCTGCATACATTTCTTCTGAAGCTGCCATCCAAGCTGCATCTAAAGCTTCTGTTTTAGCTTTTGTATCATCAGAATTTTTAGATTCGAATGCTGTTTTCAATTCAGCTGCTGCAGATTCTACAGCTGCTCTTTTATCAGCAGATAATTTATCACCAAACTCTTTCAATTGTTTTTCAGTCTGGAAGATTAATCCGTCTGCTTTATTGAAGATTTCAACTTCTTCTTTTTTCTTAGCATCTGCTGCAGAGTTTTCCTGAGCTTCTTTTTTCATTCTTTCGATTTCTTCATCAGAAAGACCTGAAGATGCCTGAATTTTGATCGTTTGTTCTTTACCAGTTCCTTTATCTTTAGCAGAAACGCTAAGAATACCATTCGCATCAATATCGAAAGTTACTTCAATTTGAGGAACTCCTCTTGGTGCTGGTGGAATGTCTGCCAAGTCGAATCTACCGATCTCTTTGTTATCGTTGAACATAGGTCTTTCCCCTTGTCCTACTCTAATGCTTACTGCTGGTTGATTATCAGAAGCAGTAGAGAATGTTTCAGACTTTTTAGTTGGGATTGTTGTATTCGCTTCAATTAATTTAGTAAATACAGAACCCATTGTTTCAATACCTAAAGAAAGTGGTGTAACATCAAGAAGTAATACATCTTTTACATCTCCTGTTAAAACTCCCCCTTGGATTGCTGCACCGATCGCTACAACCTCATCCGGGTTAACTCCTTTAGATGGTTTTTTACCGAAGAATTTCTCAACTTCTTCCTGGATAATAGGGATTCTTGTAGAACCACCAACCAAGATCACTTCGTCGATCTCAGAAATAGATAAACCTGCATCAGCTAATGCTTTTTTACAAGGCTCCATAGATCTTCTTACCAAGTCAGCAGATAACTGCTCAAATTTAGCTTTTGTTAAAGTCTTCACTAAGTGTTTAGGACCTGTAGCTGTAGCCGTAATATAGGGTAAGTTGATTTCAGTTTGTGGAGAAGAAGATAATTCAATCTTAGCTTTTTCAGCAGCTTCTTTCAATCTTTGTAATGCAATAGCATCAGATTTTAAATCTACTCCTTCTTCAGCTTTAAATTCATCTGCCATCCAATTGATAATAACATCATCAAAGTCATCACCACCTAGGTGTGTATCTCCATTAGTAGATAATACTTCAAATACACCGTCTCCTAAATCAAGGATAGAAACGTCGAAAGTACCACCACCAAGGTCATAAACAGCAATTTTCTGATCTTTGTGATTTTTATCCATACCATACGCTAACGCTGCAGCCGTAGGTTCGTTGATAATTCTTTCTACTTTAAGACCTGCGATTTCTCCAGCTTCTTTAGTAGCTTGTCTTTGTGCATCATTAAAATAAGCAGGTACAGTAATTACTGCTCTTGTTACTTCTTGTCCAAGATAATCTTCAGCAGTCTTCTTCATTTTCTGAAGTGTCATTGCAGAAATTTCCTGCGGTGTATATTCTCTATCGTCAATTTTAACTTTTACAGTGTCATTCGGACCTTTTACAACTTCATAAGGTACTCTTGAAATTTCACTTGCATCATCTTTAAAATGAGTTCCAATAAATCTTTTGATAGAATATACTGTCTTTTTTGGATTCGTTACAGCCTGTCTTTTTGCAGGATCTCCTACTTTTCTTTCACCATCTTCTGTAAATGCTACAATAGAAGGAGTCGTTCTTTTACCTTCTGCATTAGGAATAACAACAGGGTCTTTACCCTCCATTACAGCAACACAAGAGTTGGTCGTTCCTAAGTCAATTCCAATTATTTTACTCATAATATTTTTATTTTTTCTAATTTTTAATTTGATTTACACTCTACATTTCTCAATATTCGTACCATTCAAATTTATATGACAAATTGACATAATAAGTAAAAAGACTTGATTTACCCAAGGTTTCATGAAGCCATCAATTCAAAATATTTCATTATTTTTCAGTGGATTATAAAATAATTCATCTTTGAATCTTTTTATCATTCTTTATGACAAACCTTCATGTTTAATTTACCATTCACTAAAAACTAAGAATGAAGATTTTCATAAACAGATCTGAGAAAAATAAAATAATACATCTTTACATGGTATAAAATATCATATCGAATTAGTCGATGTGTAATTTGTATAGTTAGGGTTAAAGGCAACAAGTAAATTTAACTTGAAAAATCAATAATAAATAGATGACCGAATCTTAAAAAAACATATATTAGTGAAGAAAGTCAGTATTGTCCTTGCACACTGATTATGGGTAGGTGACTCATACTGGAACAAAATAATTCGATCTCTTATTAGTGATGGTCATGTGGATGTTCCCATTCAAAATTATTAATCAAAGTTTAATCTTGTTTATCAACATTAAATATGTTTTAATCCTTATTTTTGATAAATTTTTTATATAAATATGTCAATACACTTTAATCCGAGGGATATTACCTGGCTGGCTTTTAACGAAAGGGTTTTACAGGAAGCAATGGACGAGAATGTACCATTGCATTTAAGAATACGTTTTCTGGGAATTTTCTCCAATAATTTAGATGAATTTTTCAGAGTACGTGTTGCCGGATTAAAGCGCGCCATGGATTTTAAAGAAAAGGTAATCGCTGAATCTTTCTATCAGCCACCTTCCAAGATCTTACAGCGAATCAATGAAATTGTAATAAGTCAACAGCAGAATTTCGATAAAACCTGGAAAAAGATCCAGGGTGAAATGGCTGATCATAAGGTTTCGATTAAAAACGCAAGAAACCTAACTGTTTTACAAAAAGAGTTTGTCAGAAAATACTTTGATGAAGTGGTAGAATCCAATGTAATTCCTATCCTTCTTCACGAAAATACATCAATGCCTTACTTAAGAGATAAAAGTCTCTATCTTGGGGTTGCCATGAGAAAAAAAGACTGGCAGTATCAGAGTAATTATGCCATTATAGAAATCCCTTCCCGTTTTGTGGGAAGATTTGTTCTTCTGCCAACAGAAGATCCTGAGGAAAAAAATGTAATGCTTCTAGAAGATGTAATTACCTTTAATTTACCACATATTTTTTCATACTTCGGTTATGATGAATTCGCTGCCAATGCCTTTAAAGTAACAAAAGATGCAGAAATGGATTTGGATAATGATATCAAAACCAACTTCGCTGAAAAAATAGAAAAAGGTCTAAAAAACCGTAGAAAAGGAAAACCTACAAGATTCGTTTTTGATAAAGATATGGATAAGGCATTATTGGAATTGCTTATCCGCAAACTTAACCTGACAAAAAAAGACAGTATCATTCCCGGAGGAAAAATTCATAATTTCAAACATTTCATGGATTTCCCTGATGTTTTTGCAACTTACACAAGACCTTTGGAAAGAACTTCTTTTACACACCAGGCTTTTGAACATGGCGAAAGAGTAACGGATGTTATATTAAAAAAAGATGTACTTCTCAGTTTCCCTTATCATAAATATAATCCAGTTATCGATCTTCTTCGTGAAGCGGCAATGGATCCTGATGTAAAATCGATACAGATCACTGCCTATCGTTTAGCCAGCAGTTCGAAAATAATCAATGCACTGATTTACGCAGCAAGAAATGGCAAAGAAGTAACAGTCATGCTTGAACTTCAGGCAAGGTTTGATGAAGAATCGAATCTTGAATGGAAAGAAATGCTGGAACCTGAAGGCATAAATGTTTTGGTAGGAATTCCTGATAAAAAAGTTCATGCAAAGCTTTGTGTCATTAAAAAGAGGGCTCATAATAAAACGATTCAATATGGCTTTATAAGTACCGGTAATTTTAATGAAAAAACAGCAAGAATTTATGGTGACCATCTCTTGATGACGGCAGACAGAGGCGTTATGGCAGATATCAATAAAGTCTTTAATGTTCTTAAAAAGCCTAAGGAAGATTATATCTCTGTTTTGAAAACGTGCAAAAATCTTGTTGTTTGTCCACAGTTCATGCGTGAAAAGATTGTACATCATATCGACAAGGAAATCGATGAAGCCCGAGCCGGAAGAAAAGCTGAAATTATCATTAAGGCAAATTCAGTAAGTGATCGTGCTTTAATTACAAAACTTTATGATGCTGCACTGGCGGGGGTTACGGTAAAAACAATTGTAAGAGGAATCTACTGCGTTGTTAACCAAAAAGAATTTAAAGAAAAAATAAAGGGTATAAGTATTGTTGATGAATACCTGGAACACGCAAGAGTGATGTACTTTTATAATAAAGGCGTTGAAGATATGTATATTTCTTCCGCAGACTGGATGACAAGAAATCTTGATTACAGGATTGAGGCTGCAGCTAAAATCACAGACAAAGATCTGAAAAAGGAGCTGAAAGACATTCTTGATATACAGCTAAGAGACAATGTAAAAGCTAGAATTTTAGATAAAAGGCTAGGCAATGAATATGTGAGAAATGACAAACAGGAATGTCGTTCTCAAATTGAAACATATAAATATTTAAAAGCTAAAACAAATATCAAATGAAGATTGCAGCGATAGATATAGGAAGTAATGCAGCGAGACTTTTAATTAATGAAGTAAAAATCACCAATAAACACCCCGAATTTATAAAGCTTAATCTTCTGAGAATTCCTCTGAGATTAGGAATGGATGTGTTTACTCATGGAGAAATTGGTAAGGAAAGGGAGAAAATGGTCATTGACTCAATGAGAATTTTCAGTGATTTGATGAAGATCTATAAGGTAGATCATTATAGAGCTTGTGCTACCAGTGCTATGCGTGATGCTAAAAACGGACAGGAAATCATTCAGCAGGTAAAGGAAACTTCTGGAATTAATATTGAAATTATTTCTGGAGATGAGGAAGCTACATTAATTTATGAAAATCATGTTGCAGAAGGTTTAGATAAAGATTTTGCATATTTATATATTGATGTTGGCGGAGGTTCTACAGAGCTTACCTTTTATGAGAATGATAAAATGGTTTATGAAAAATCTTTCAATATCGGAACAATACGTCTTCTGAATAATTTCGTAACTGCCGACAATTGGTATGAAATGAAGCAGGAGGTAAAGAAAAATATTATAAGCAAAAAACCAATCGTTGCAATTGGATCAGGAGGAAACATTAATAAGGTTTTCTCTATGAGCAAAACAAAGGACGGAAAACCCATGACTTTATCGCATTTGAAGAAAGTACATAAAGAGTTTGATGAATTGAGTGTGGATGAAAGAATGACAAAACATAATTTGAGGGAGGATAGAGCGGACGTTTTAGTTCATGCTTTAAAGATTTTCAATAATGTAATGTTGTGGTCTGATATCAACAGGATCTTTGTTCCAAAAATCTCTGTTGCTGATGGTCTTATTCACAATATTTACAGTCAGTTACATGAGAAAAAATAATTACATTTAATTTGTAAGCATATCGTAAAACCAGTTGTCATTGCAACTGGTTTTTTTATTTTCTTAACTCATTTTCATAAATTTTTATTCTTAGCATAGTTATTTGGTTATACCGTAGAAAACAAATTGACCTCAAGCAAACTTTATTACCACGTTTTTTCCATGCTTTTTTATTAAAATTTACTTAAAATGACAATATGTTTAAAATATTCGCTTTCAATAAAAACTGCATAAATTGTAGGTATACAAGACACTTACCTTTTAGGCACAGCTAAAACAAACGAAAGTGTTTAAAAATATTTTAAGAATTTAATTTTTTTTAAAGTAAATTTAAGTGCCCAATCGTTATAAAAGTATAATCGAAATAACATGAGTTCAAATCCAATCAAAATAATCATCACAGGAGCTACAGGAATGGTAGGAGAAGGTGTTCTAATGGAATGCCTTGAAAACCCTTCTGTTTCAGAAGTTTTAAGTGTCAGCAGAAAACCTTCAGGAAAAAAACATGCTAAATTAAAAGAGTATATTATTTCTGATTTTTTGAGCATCAATTCAAATGATGAAAACCTGAAAGGTTATGATGCCTGTTTTTTCTGCGCTGGGATCAGCAGTATAGGAATGAACGAAGAAGATTACACTAAAATAACTTACGAAACGACCCTTCATTTTGCCAAGGCTGTATTGGATCAAAATCCAGATATGGTTTTTAATTATGTTTCCGGTTCACACACTGATAGTACGGAAAGTGGAAAGACTATGTGGGCAAGAGTAAAAGGGAGAACTGAAAACTCTTTGAAAAAATTAGGTTTCAAAGGATCTTATAATTTCCGTCCAGGCTTTATGAAACCTGTAGATGGGCAAGTGAACGTAAAGTGGTTTTTTAAACCTTTTATCTGGCTCTTTCCTATTCTATTACCTTCGAAATCTTTAACATTGCATGAGGTAGGAAAAGCTATGATCAATGTTGTTAAGAAGGGATATCCGACATCAGTTTTAGAAATCAGAGACATTAAAAAACTTGCAATATGAGAGAAATGCTAAAAAGAATAATCCTTGTTATTTTTATATTACTTGTTTTAACTGCAATTTCAGGGTTTTTATATACTCAGAAACATCCATTAGAAAAAGTATCAGCAGAAAAACATTGGATACAAAAAGGAAAGAACCACAAATAGCTTTAGAATCTGATTAAGTATGAACAAAATTTATATTATTACACATTATTAATCATTTCTTAAGATTCCATTAAAATATTTACAAAGGATAAAGTCCATTTTTGCATTAATCAAAATTTAAAGTAAAAATGACAAATAACTACCTTTTAAGAGGTTTCCTTCCTATCGCTGTTTTATTTCAAGGCAGTATTTTTGGACAATCATTGATCCATTATTGGAATTTCAATAACAATACTTCAGAAACTTCCATTACCGCTCCCACTTCTTCTTTAATAAATGGTTCTTCCCTCGTTGCCATTGCAGGTGGAACAAGTATTATTGATTTTGCGGGTGGAACCGGACAAAATTTCAATGTCGATAATTTAAATACCCGAAATAATGATCCTGCCGGAACCCATTTAAGATTTAATAATCCAATTGGTGGTGGACTTCAATTTTCTTTACCAACAACAGGATACAATAACGTGGTTGTAAAATTTACAACGAGAAGATCAGGTTCAGGAGCAGGGGCACAATCCTGGTTCTATTCACTTGACGGGACTACTTTTACACCCTATCAAACCGTGAATCCACAAGATGGAAATCCACAGCTGATTAGTTTTGATTTTTCAAGTATCGCTGGAGTTGCCAATAATCCAAATTTCAAATTAAAAGTTGAATTTTCAACAGGAGCGGGAGGAAATGTAGGTAACAACCGTTTTGATAACTTTACTGTTGATGCAACGGCTGCAGGTGGTGCAGACACTACTCCACCCTCTGTAGCATATCTTCCGGCAAACAATACCAATAATGCTTCCACAACTGTTAACCCAAGTATCTCTTTTAATGAAAATATAAGATTGATCGATAATTCCACAGTCAACGATATTAATGCACAAAATCTTGTTGAATTCCGTCTGGGAAGTGCTTCAGGAACACAAGTTCCTTTTACAACAACGTTCAGTAATAATAAGATCACGGTGATCCCAACTGCAGGTTTACTTCCAAATCACACTTATTATTTAGCATTAAAACCTAATACTGTTGAAGACTTAAGTGATAATGCAGTGACCACATCAACTTCAACCGTTTTCACCACTGCAGGTACAAGTATTTCTTTAGATAAAAACTTTGTAAAAGTCAATGAGAATGCGGGTAGCTTAAGCTTTAAGATCAACATCAACAATCCTTCAAATTCTACTGTAAATCTTGTGGTAAAACCAGCTCCTTTCAGTACAGCGGGAAGCAATGATTTTACATTAAGCAATCAGACCATCAATATCACACCGTCAACAACCAGTTATACGGTGAATATTCCAATTATTGATGATACACTGGAAGAGCAACAGGCTGAATACTTTGTCGTAAGTCTTGAGAACTCTGTAGGGGCAACCATAACGGGAGATAATTCGGCAACAATATATATTGTAGACAATGACAAAGCTGCTCCGGTTCCTTCTAATCAGATTCAGCTGAACTATATCGGAAGTTTTGATCCTTCAGGTAATAACAATAGTTCTACAGAAATTGTTGTTCATGATCCTGCCACGCAGAGATTATTTACGATCAGTTCCTTAACAGATGTTTTTGATATCATTGATTTTACTAATCCAATCACACCAGTAGTTACTAAAACAGTAAATATGGCTCCTTACGGAGGAATTACAAGTATCGCTGTAAAAAATGGGATTTTAGCTGTTTCCTCTCCTAATGCTAATCCACAACAAAACGGTTCTGTAATTTTCTTTGATATCAATGGAAACTTCCTTAAGCAGGTAACCGTAGGTGCCTTGCCTGATATGATCACGTTCACTCCGGATGGTACAAAAGTAATCACAGCAAATGAAGGAGAACCTAATGATGCTTATACTGTAGATCCGGAAGGTTCTATAAGTATTATTGATATTTCTGGCGGAGTTAATAATGTTACCCAAACGAATGTTACTACGCTTAATTTCACCAATTTTAATTCTCAAGAAGCTGCTCTTATAGCAACAGGTCTTAGAAAAGTAAAATCTACGAGTACACTAGCTCAGGATTTAGAGCCTGAATATGTTACTGTAAGCTCAGACAGTCAAAAAGCATGGGTTACTCTTCAGGAGAATAATGCTATCGCTGAGGTAAATCTTGCGACAAAAACCATAACAAGCATTTGGGGTCTGGGTAAAAAAGATATGAGCTTACCTGGCAACGGATTCGATGCTTCAGATAATAATGGTGAAGTATTAATTGCCAACTGGCCGGTAAAAACGTTCTATACTCCGGATGCAGTACAAAACTACAAAGTGGGTGGTACCAATTACATTGTAACGGCTAATGAAGGTGATGAAAAAGACCTTTCTGGGTTTAGTGAAAGAACTACAGTAGGAGCTAATGGCTATGCTTTGGATGCGGCAGTTTTCCCTAATTCATCTGTATTAAAAGCTTCCCATAACTTAGGTAGATTCAGAGTAACATCGGTAAATGGAAATACAGACGGAGATGCTGAATATGAGGAAATCAATGCAATGGGAGCTCGTTCATTCTCTATCTTTAATGCCGACACAAAACAGATTGCCTATGATAGTGGTGACCGATTTGAAAGGTATATTGCTGCCAATCATCCATTAATTTTCAATGCTGATAATGAAGCAAACGGTGCTAAAAACAGGAGCCGCGCAAAGGGTCCTGAACCCGAGGGCGTCGCTTTAGGAACTATCAACGGGCAGACTTTTGCTTTCATCACTTTGGAAAGAACAGGAGGTGTCATGGTTTACAATATTACGGATCCTAATAACGTAACATTTACTGACTACAAGAACTCTCGTTCTACATCCGCTTATGGAGGTGATAATGGTCCGGAAGGCATTATTTATATAGCTCCTCAAAATACAACAACAGGAAAAGGATATGTAGTGATCGCCAATGAGATCAGTGGTACCCTATCAATGTATGAAGTGGCACAGTCGCCGACATTAGGAACAGGGGAAATAAAGGCTGAAAAAGCAACTTTCAATATTTTCCCTAATCCAGTTGCAAAAGGAAATACTTTGTATTTTAACAGAGCCCAGGATTATGAATTGTATGATATGTCAGGAAAGCTAATTGGAAAAGAAAAAAATGCTTTAACAATTGATACTTCCAGACTTTCTACAGGAGTATATCTGGTTAAAACTTCAGATGGTACAATTAAGAGATTAATTGTAAAGTAGAATATATTATTTAGTTGAGCAAAGAGCTTCGGACAATGTCTGAAGCTCTTTTGTTATAGGCTTAAATTATTTAATGCATATCATCGTAAATACGAACGAGATCAACAACATTTTTAACCTTTAGTTTATCAAAAATTTTCTTTTTGTAGGTACTGATCGTAGACATTTTAAGATCCAGAATATTAGCTATTTCTATATTTCCATTTCCTTCTGCTAAAAGTTTAAATATCTGAAACTCTCTTTTAGAAAGCTTTTCTACAGTACGACTATCTTTGGAGTGGTTTAAAAGCTTATTCACCATTTTTGAAGGATAATAATACCCTTCTTCAAATATAGCGGTAATCCCTCTCAGTATTTCAGATTCTGAAGCCCCTTTATTAAGGAACCCTTCTGCTCCTTCTTCAATATACTGAATACCTACACTTTCATCATAGATGGAAAATATCATGATTTTAAGATCATCCTTTTTCTTTTTAAGCTCTTTTACCATTGCCTTATAAATGCTATCAGGCATATCGGTATCAAGGATTACCAGATCATATTTTTTTTTAGAAACTTTTTCTTTGGTTTCTGTATAATTTTCGGCAAAATCTATTACACAGGGATATTGAAGTTTTGATTCTAAAAGCAGCGCAGTACCCGTTCTCACAATATAATGGTCATCCGCAATGAGTATTTTTTTCATAGTTCTAAGTTTTTGATCATAACTTCCAAAAGGAATTTTTCTTATTCTTTTGGAAAGCATTTCCTCTTCCGATTTTTAGCACGAAATGCAATACAACATGTAGGCCGATACTATCTTTTTTCAAAGAAATTTCTTTATAATAAGGTTTTACATATAATTTTTACTACCATCTATTTGTTTCGAAGAAACCTATATCCTGAATTGTCAATTTTAATGACTCCCAGTTGTCTCGCATTTATAATCCTAGTAACGATCAATTTTGGTTTAGTCTCAATTAATATACAATCGTAGTCATGGAAATTGCATTTATATTCACAAGCCATATTAAGCCATAATTATTTCCTGTAATACTTTTTGGTCTCTTATATATCGTTTCATTGGTTGATTGAGACCAAATTGAAAAGTACTGCACATCAAAATAGGAAAATAAAAAGCATAGCCGGAGTAAGAAAAGCCTCATATAGTGTTGTAAATAAATTTTTTACAAAAGTAACATTAATAAAACTCACAAAAACATAGAATTATTTCTATATGAATTTAATATTAATTCTAATTATTAATCACATATTCTTGAGTAAAGATCACAAAAAAAAGACAGGTTCTAAAAACCTGTCTTTAAACATATTATATTATTATAATTGAATAAATTAATAAAATCGGAAATTGAATATAAATATTTAAATATATAGATATATGGACTTCATTTTTAACCCTTTGAAGAATCATCTTTTGGAGCTTCATTTCCCAAAGTCATATCATCAAAATTCTTCTTTTCTTTCTTCTCAATGATCTTAACAATCTCCTTTTGAACCTCTTCCGGTTTTCCTTTTAGATAATCCGGTAAATTTAATCCCGCCATATTAAATAAATCATTCAATGGGGGAACTGATTTCATCATTCCTGAAACAAAGTTAGCTGTGGAAGTATTTCCATCTTTATCATTTCCGCTATCCCATACTGTAATCTTATCGATCTTAATATTCTTAACAGCTTCCACCTGGGTTTTAACCAATTCAGGAAGTTTTTCAATTAACAATAACTGGAATGCACTGTTCGTATCACCACCAGCTGCCTGTATTATTTTGTCGTAACCTTCAGCTTGCTTTGTCAGAATCTCGTAGAGACCTTTTGCTTCAGCTTCCATTTTAGCAAAAATAGCGTCTGCCTCACCTTTTGCCTGAACTCTTATTTTCTCAGCTTCTGCCTGTGCATCAATGATTGCCTTTTGCTTTGCAATTTCTGCATGAACGACAATATTCGCCTGTTGGGTAGAACGTTCTCTTTCAGCCCTGGCTGTTTCGGCTTTCTGTTCGGCAAGATAAGATTCCTCCAATGATCTTGCGGCCTGAAC
Source organism: Chryseobacterium sp. FW101-FHT12H09 (assembly GCF_058790395.1). Taxonomy (NCBI): domain Bacteria; kingdom Pseudomonadati; phylum Bacteroidota; class Flavobacteriia; order Flavobacteriales; family Weeksellaceae; genus Chryseobacterium; species Chryseobacterium sp. FW101-FHT12H09. The sequence continues at coordinate 874,457 of NZ_JBYTCP010000001.1, forward strand.
TTTCTCGGCTGCAGTAGCAATTCTCAGCGCTTCAGCTTCTTTTTCTCTTCTTTCGGCATCAGAGTTTGCAATGGTAATTTTTGCTTCGTTTTCTCCTTTTACAGCGATAGAGTTGGCTAAGGAAGTTGCAATACGTGCTTCTTTTGCTGCTTCTGCCTTTCCGATTGCTTCATCCTTTCCTGCTGCAGCAATACTTACTTCTCTATCTTTTTGGGTGATGGCAATTTTCACATCACGATCTCTCTGCGTTTCGGCAATCTGAGTGTCTTTTTCACGATCAGCAATCGCTTTTCCTGTTTCTCCGATTTTAGTCTGCTCTGCAACACTAATAATCGCCTCATTGATCGCTTTAGCAGCAGCTTCTTTACCTAAAGCTTCAATATATCCGGATTCATCCCTGATATCCGTAACGTTTACGTTGATTAATTTTAAACCAATCTTCTTTAATTCGGTATCAACGTTTTTCGAAATATTATCTAAGAATTTATCTCTGTCTGAGTTAATTTCTTCAATGGTCATTGTTGCAATAACCAAACGTAACTGACCGAACAGTATATCTTTAGAAAGCTCCTGAATTTGCTCCGGGGAAAGACCTAATAAACGTTCTGCTGCATTTCCCATGGAATCAGGTTCCGTAGAAATAGCAATCGTAAAACGACATGGCACATCCACCCTGATGTTCTGACGTGAAAGTGCATTGGTAAGATTAGCTTCAATAGAAATTGGCTTCAGATCCAAATAAGCAAAATCCTGAATTACCGGCCAAACAAAAGCACCTCCGCCATGAATACATTTTGCAGAACTTCCACCTGTTTTACCATAAATTACTAAGATTTTATCTGAAGGACATCTTTTGTATCGCGAAATAAGCGCTAGGAATGTAACGAATAGCACAACGACTATTACAACTGTGAGAATAAGAGTTCCGGGAATTTCCATATATAGTTTGTAAAATATTGATAATTAATTAGACTTTCGAAACGACAAGAATTTTATCGTAGATATATATCACCCTTACCGAATGACTTGAAGGGATACTTTCCTCTGCTTCTGTCATAGCCTGAAGTTCATGATTGGCTCCATTTACAGAAATCAAAATCTTTCCTTTGCCACTCATATTGGCTGGAATAGTAAGATAGACCTCACCGGTTTTTCCAATAAGATTTTCCATCTTAAAAGTATTGTCTTCTGTTAATTTTAAAATTTGAAGAATAAGAATAAAAAATATAAATAAAAAAACTGTTCCAATAAGGATCGCTACCACAAATAACAATGCCTTACTACCTATTGAATTGTAGAATGCTACACCACCCCATCCGAATCCCAGGAGGAAATTAATTAAATTTCTGAAAGAGAATAACTGAAAAGGGGTATCACCATGACCAGCATCACCTGTAAAATCTGTATGAAGACCATCAGAATGACCACCTATAAAAGTAAGGATCGTTTGAAATAAAAATATTAAACTGGCAGCCAAAGCAATATACCAAAAGCCTTGATTAAGAGGTTCTAAATTTTCTAAAAATCCAAACATAAGTATGTGCTTTTCACAAATATAACAAAAACTACCTTATAATTCCGAAAAGGAGAGCAATAAAAAAAGACAGGCTTAAAAAACCTGTCTCTTAATATCTATAAACTTTCTTTTACTCTACGCTTATTACCTTTTCGATTTCCGGAGCGTGTTGTTTAATTGTATTTTCAACGCCCAGCTTCAGGGTTGAAAAGTTCAAAGAACACCCGGAACAGTTTCCTAAAAGTTTTACATAAACTGAGCTATCTTTCACATCAATAAGCTCAATATCCCCGCCGTCTTTATTTAAAAACGGACGAATACTTTCTAAAGCCTCCATTACTCTTGTTACAGTATCTTCGTGTGCTACGTTTGTTTCCATATTTTTCAGTTCAATTCGGTTTTTTCAAAAATTAATTTGAAATATTATTTTTTTGCCTTTGGTGAGCATCCGGCCATTGTTGTAATTTTTACAGCTTCAGTAGGTGGAAGACTTTTATTTCTTTCAACAAGACTCTCTACCATTTTACGTGCTGTGTCAGTATAAATCTCTGCAATTTTAGAGTTTTCCTGTAATGCTGCTGGTCTTCCAACATCACCTGCCTCCCTGATGCTTTGGATCAACGGAATCTCTCCCAGTACCGGAATTCCCAAATCATCAGCTAAATATTGTGCTCCCTGGTTTCCAAAGATGTAATATTTATTATCAGGTAATTCTTCTGGTGTAAAATACGCCATATTTTCGATTAATCCAAGAACCGGAATATTTATGCTTTCCATCTGGAACATGGCAATCCCTTTTCTTACATCTGCCAGAGCAACATGTTGAGGTGTGCTTACAATTACGGCACCCGTTACAGGTACTTCCTGAATAATTGACAAGTGGATATCACCAGTTCCCGGAGGTAAATCAATTAATAAAAAGTCCAATTCACCCCAATCAGCATCTCTTATCATTTGATTTAATGCCTTAGAAGCCATAGGACCTCTCCAGACTACTGCCTGATTAGCTCCGGAAAAATAACCTATTGAAAGCATTTTCACTCCATAGTTTTCTACAGGCTTCATTAGATTCTTTCCATTAACCTCCACAGAAATAGGCTTCTGCCCTTCAGTATCAAACATCGTAGGAACAGATGGTCCATAAATATCAGCATCTAATAAACCTACTTTAAAGCCCATTTTAGCTAAAGTAACGGCCATATTTGCGGCAACGGTAGATTTACCAACTCCTCCTTTTCCTGAGGCAATCGCAATAATATTTTGAATTCCTGAAATTTGTTTTCCTTTGATCTGGCTTTGTTGAATTTCGCTAGGTTCAGGAGAAACAATTTTAAGCTTTAAATGAATCTCTTCTCCAAACTCACTTGCAAAAGCCTGCTTCATGGCAGCTTCTAATTTTTTCTTTTCATGCATTGCCGGTGAATGAGCTGTCATATCTATATAAACATCATTCCCTACAATCTGAATATTATTTACTAAATCATCTACTTCTATTTCTTTAAGGAAATCTTGAACCTTTTCTTTCGTCAACATAAAATTGCTATAAATTGTTTACAAATTTACGTAATTTTTCTATAATTTAGAATGAATAAAATCTATAACTCAAGGTGATAAATCGCATCACAAAAAACACCTAATTAATTTTTTTAAAGACCCACCTAAAAAAAACAATCCCTAAATCACAGAAAAATGGACACAAAAATAACTTCATATCCTTCCAAAACTGCCTCTCATCAAGATACTTTTAAAGTTGGAAAAACAAGATTCAAATGGTATAATCTGGCAGAGAATATTGAAAATATATCTACTCAGGATATTATGAATGCCAAAGCATGTATAGAAAATTCTGATGAAAAATTTCAGAATATAAATGATTTAGGGTTTATTATTCTTCATAGATGTGGCGAAAACTACCTCCTCTTAGTTTGCACCTGGAGAAATGAAAACGAATTATGGGAAAGTGTGTATTATGATGGCTCAGGAAAGTTTGAAATCTGGGAAAGAAAAAGCAATCATATACCTACTTATTGTGTCTGGGAAATGGGAATTGTATATCATGAGTCACAGGCATGGAAAAAATTCTTAGGGACAGATAGAGAAGAAAACAGCAAACAGCAATATTTAGATCATCTGTTTGAAGGTGAGGTTTAAATTAGTATGCTGATTTAATTTACTCTGTTCTTTTCATCAAACTTTATATTACGATCTGTTCCCTTTATTTTTTTGTTTCCAAAATTATAAGTTAATGAAAGATTAAGTCTTCTTCCATCATAGTAGTTATCATAAAAATGGGTTGAGTTGGTATAATATATCTCACCATTGCTTTTTGCTTGCCTGAAAATGTCTGAAACTACCAGGTTCATTTGAAGATTCTTATCCATCAGATTGAGTTTAATTCCTGAGGTAAAGTTTCCTACAAAATAAGAGTAGGTATTTCCAAAACTAGAAGGCAAACGTAACCAGTAGTTTAGGATTAGCTGTATGGTTTTAGCTTTATTCAATGATAGGTTATTCTGGAAATCCATTGTATAAGCATTTCCCTTTGAAAATGCTGCGTCTGTTGCAAAAACATGTGTTTTCATATAGGATACATCTGCCGAATAATTAACCTCCCATAGTTTTAAAAAAGTATCTGAATAACTCAATGTTATTCCTGCACTGTTTTGATTGTAATAGTTATCAAAAGTACTTATTCTGCTTTCTCCCTCCAGATTTACCAATTGGCCAAATGCACCTAAAATTCTTTGAAAATAGGCAGTAGCTGATAATTTTCCTTTATAAATGTAAGACAATTCAAAATTATGATTGATCGAAGGCTTCAGTACAGGATTCCCTGTAAAATATGAGTTTACATTAATGTACCAGCGATAGGGATTAATTGCTCTAAACCCAGGTCTGTTGATCCTCTTTGAATAATTAATGCTAAAGGTATTATTCTCATTGCTTTTATAGGTAACGTAGGCGGTCGGAAATAATTGACCATAAGAATTGCTGGTTGTCTGACTGGAATTTACAGAATTCCCATTTACAGTAGAATATTCATATCGAAGACCTGCTTTCGCTGTCCACTTCTCATTAAATTCTTTTTCCATGCTCAAATAAGCTGCATAATTTTTCTCGTTATATTCAAAGATATTGCTTTTGCCAGGATCTGTAATATAGTTTCCATTGATCAGGTTTTGATAGGCTACATCAGAATTATTATCGAAATTGGTAAACTTCACCCCGCTCTCTATTTTTGCAAACTTATAAGGCAATGAGAGATCTGCTTGTCCAGAATAGATTTTATAATCCACAGTAGAGGGTGTTCTCACTACGGAATTGCTTCCTGAGTTCTCAGTAGTTGTAAAATTGATATTACTTTCTGGAATATTAGAAAAGTAATTACCTGTAATGCTCAACTTATTATCTTGTTTTCCAAATTTAAGGTCATAATAGGCACTTATTGTCTGTTGGTTACTTTTTGAGCGGTGTTTTGCATAGGTTAATAATGTATTCGTATAGTTTCCATTTTGGAAATAATCTGAGGTATTATAAATATCCATATTCGAATGACCATAACCAATATCATAAATAAATCCGGTATTTGATTTCGTATTAATTTGGTAATCTACACTAAGATTGGCACCTATCCCATCACTAAAGTCTCTTCTCTTATCTGAACTTACCAATCCATCCTCTCCAATAATTTTATAATTTTCATATGATCTTTTCTCATTATCATATTGCCTTAATTTAAGTGAAGAACGCAGTCTTTCATTTTGATAATTAATCGTGGCTGCATTAGAAACACCTGTATAAGTTGTCTGGACTAAACTGGTAGTTAAACTTCCGTTCCATCCAAGTTTTTGATTTTTCTTTAGAACAATATTAATTAAGCCACTATTTCCCTGCGCTTCATATTTTGCCGGAGGTGCTGTAATTATTTCTATCTTTTCAATATTTTCTGATCTTAAACTTTTTAAATAATTGATAAGCTCACTTCCGGAAAGATTTAAGATTCTTTCATTGATCATTACTGCTAATCCGCTTTTTCCTGCCATAGAAATACCTGAATTCTCATCCACTTTGATCAACGGTGTATTTCCAAGAGCTTCTATCCCATCCATTCCCTGTGAAGCTACAGAGGCAGATATATTATAAATCAACCGATCTGCTTTTCTTTCAATAAGCTTTTTTCTGGCAGTAAGACTAACTTTCTCAATCTGCTTCTCCTGTCTTTTCTCAATTGTAAAATCCCTTCTTGTATCCATGGTTACAACAATACTGGTAGTAAAAACCTCAGCTCCATCCTGAATAAGTTTAATATTATAATCTCCGTTTTCAGGTAATTTTAATGTATAATTTCCGTTTTCATCTGAAATAGCTGTTTGTCTGTACTTATCTTTAACAGCAATAACTTCAATATATGATGCTTCATTTCTATCCTGATGGATTTTCCCTGTTATAGTTTGAGATATCGCAAAAATTGGAAATAATATCAATCCTGAAACTAAAAATATTTTCATTGTTATCGTTTTTATTAGGACAAGTCTTATCTTCCCTTTATTACATTTTAGTTCGTGTATTTTTCAATATATTCGCTAGCATAAAATTATTTTATGAGAAAAAGTTTCATTATTCTTTCTTTATTTATTGCTCAGATTATTTATTCCCAGAATTATTCTCAACATGTTAATCCATTTATAGGAACCGGAGGTCATGGTCATACCTTTCCCGGAGCTATTGTTCCTTTTGGAATGGTACAGCTTTCACCTGACACAAGAGTAGATGGCAGTTGGGATGGATGTAGTGGTTATCATTATTCTGATTCAGTAATCTATGGTTTTTCTCATACCCATCTTAATGGTACCGGAGTTTCAGATTATGGTGATATTATGCTGATGCCTACTATGGGAAATCCAAGTCTTAATAACAAAGACTATTCTTCAAAATTCTCTCATAAAAATGAAAAAGCTACGGCAGGATTTTATGCCGTAAAACTGGATAAAAATAATATTGATGTCCGTTTAACCACTACTAAAAGAGTCGGATATCACGAATATATCTTTAATAATGTTGGAAATGCCAACATTATCTTAGACCTAAATCATAGGGATAAACTTCTTGAAGGTGAAGTAAGAGTCATTGATGACAAAACCATTGAAGTTTTCAGAAGGAGTGAAGCCTGGGCTACCAATCAATATATATATGCCAGAATTGAGTTTTCAAAACCGATGAAAATTTCAAAAATAGAAACGAATGGAAAGCAGGAAAATAATCTTTATACAGGAACAAAGTTAGCTTTGGCATTTTCAACAGCTGTTAAAAAAGGAGAAAAGATCTACGTAAAAGTATCCCTTTCCCCGACGGGTTATGAGGGTGCTGCAAAAAACATGTTGGCTGAGGGAAAATCCAATGACTTTGAGACGATAAAGGAACAGGCAAAAAGGGATTGGGATAAGGAACTTTCGAAAATTGAAGTGAAGTCGGAAGATAAAAACAAACTAAGTATTTTCTATACTGCAATGTATCATGTTTTTACGCAGCCAAATATCAATATGGATGTTGATGGAAAATACAGAGGGAGGGATAATAAATTTTATGCAACTAAAAACTTTGATTACTACTCTGTCTTTTCACTTTGGGATACCTTCAGAGGAACACATCCTTTAATGACCTTAATTGATAGAAAAAGAACTTCTGATTTCATTAATACTTTTATCAGACAATATGAACAGGGTGGAAAACTTCCTGTCTGGGAACTGGCTTCCAATGAAACTGAATGTATGATCGGATATCATTCTGTTTCTGTAATTGCAGATGCGATGGCGAAGGGAATTACCGGTTTTAATTATGAAAAAGCATTCGAAGCGTCTAAAAATTCGGCTATGCTGGATATTTTTGGATTAAATGCCTACAAACAAAATAACTACATCAGCATTGACGATGAACATGAAAGTGTTTCTAAAACATTGGAATATGCTTATGATGACTGGTGTATTGCTCAAATGGCAAAAATTTTAAATAAAAAAGAAGACTATCAATATTTCATGAAACGTTCTCAGAATTGGAAGAATCTTTACAATCCGAAAAACGGCTTTATGCAGGCCCGAAAAAACGGAAACTGGTATGAGCCTTTTGAGCCTAGAGAAGTTAATAACAATTATACAGAAGGAAATTCATGGCATTACTCTTATTTTGTTCCACAGGATATTCCGGGGTTAATTCAGGCTCATGGTGGGAAGGAAAAGTTTGAACAGTTTATTGATGCTATTTTCGCTGCACCTAATACGACAACTGGAAGAGAACAGGTGGACATTACCGGACTTATAGGACAGTATGCACAGGGCAATGAACCAAGCCATCATATCGCTTATCTGTATAACTTTGTTGACAAGCCGCAAAAAACAGAAGAAAAGATCAAATATATCCTTGATAATTTCTATAAAAATACTCCAGATGGATTGATCGGAAATGAAGACTGCGGGCAAATGAGTGCATGGTATATCTTAAGTTCCATAGGTATTTATTCCGTAACTCCAGGGAAACCGGAATGGGAAACTGTAACTCCTTATTTTGATGAAATTAAAATTCATCTGGAAGATGGAACCACAAAAACCATTACCAAGAATACAAGCAAAGAGGAGCTGAAAAGACTGGGATTCGAAAATATAAAACCTGTAAAAGATTTTAAATACACGGAACAAACGGCATCACCTGTTATCACAGCAGATAGGCTTTTTGAATTTTCTACTAAAGTGGAAATTACCCCATTGAATGAAAAGGATAAGGTATACTATATGACAATGGATGAAAATGATAAGAATGTAAGAAAAACTTTTACGACCTATAAAGGTCCATTTACCATTAACAAAACCACTCAAGTTTCTACCTATACCGAAAGGAATGGTGAAAAAAGTTCTATCACCTCAGCGAATTACAATAGAAGGCCTAACCATTGGGATATTATCGTAAACTCGACTGTAAATCCTCAATATACAGCAGGTGGGAAACTTGCCCTTATCGATGGTATTAATGGTGTTGAAAACTGGAGAAAAGGTGAATGGCAAGGCTATCAGGGACAGACTTTTGAAGCCATCCTTGATTTTAAATCTCCACAAAAGATCAAAAATTTATCTTCGACCTATCTTCAGGATAGCAGAGCCTGGATCTTAATGCCTAAAAAGGTTGAGTATTATGCTTCTATGAATGGTAAAGATTTTATTCTCCTTAAAACCATTGATAATACTATTGATCCTAAAGATGAAAAAGTTCAGGTCAAAGATTTTACAGCAGATATTTTACCCACTGAAGCCCGTTATATAAAAGTAAAAGCCCATCATTTTGGAAAACTTCCGGAATGGCATCAGGGCGCGGGTGGTGACTCTTATCTATTTGTGGATGAAATTTCTATAAAATAATTCTTCCAGATTTTAATTAAATAAAACCCGCCTTCAAATCAAAGGCGGGTTTTTATGTCATTTTGAGCACAGGAGAAATCTCCTAATGTGTTGTATTATGTTTAGTAGTTACTATAGAGATTCTTCATTGTCTTTACGCTTTATTCTGAGGCCGAAGCTCAGATAGAATCAATGGCTATAACTATATTCTTTCTGACCATTGAAGTTCTTCCGGCAGTTCCTTATCCGAGAACTCAATATGAATTACTCTTCTTTTTTTAGAATTGGTTGTTCTGTTTGAGCCGTGAAGAAGCAAAGGTTTCATAATCATTATACCACCTTTTTTCACTTTACAATTCTCTTCAGTCTCTATTCCCCAATTTATTGTTTCTGGTCTGTAAATTCCTTTGGCGTGGGATTTCGGAACAACTTTTAAAGCACCATTATGCTCATCTGTATCGTCCAAATGAATTCTTATAGTATATATATTTTCAAGTATATCCAAGGGTGGCTGAACAGCAAACTGATTTTGCTTAGTCGTCCAGGGTCCAAAGTTAGGTAAATTGAGTTTTTTATCCACTGAAATAGTCAGATCCTGATGATAAGCCACATACCAATTGGATTTCTCCGGTTTATCAAAATAAATACTTTTTACTGCAAAATATTTATCTCCGAAAACTTCTTTTATTATGTCTTTAAGCCGATCCGTGAAAACAAGTTTTGTAACTTCAGGAATTTCTTTTAAGAACTGTCTTATAGCAAACAGGTCTTCAGATTTTCTAAACGTATTTTTTGACGTATCCGTATCCTGAATAACATTAACTATACCTTCAATTTCTTTATCAGAAAAGATGTTATTGATAACAGCAAAGCCATTTTCTACAACCTCACTCTTAGAAGCCTTCAAATCATATCCTCTCATTAAAGCCTACGCTTATTACGACTCCACGCCGGGATTTTCCAGCTGCCCTTCCCATTTTGATACTGCAGATGTCGCCAAAGCATTTCCTAAAACATTAGTCATACTTCTTCCCATATCACAGAAGTGATCGATAGGTAAAATCAAGGCAATTCCTTCCGGTGGAATTCCGAACATAGAACAGGTAGCTACAATAATGACCAACGAAGCCCTAGGTACCCCGGCAATTCCTTTTGATGTAAGCATAAGAACCAAAAGCATTGTGATCTGTTGTCCCAATGTCATTTCTATCCCATAAATCTGAGCAATAAAGATCGAAGCAAATGTCATATACATCATACTTCCATCAAGATTGAATGAATATCCTAGAGGTAAAATAAAAGATACCACTCTGCTGTTGCATCCAAATCTTTCCAACTCTTCAACTAATTTTGGGAATACAGCTTCGGAACTTGTAGTAGAAAAAGCGATTAGTAAAGGTGCTTTAATTCTTCTCAGTAATTCAAAAAGACGGTTTCCTAAAATAAGGTAACCAGCCAATAAAAGAACCAGCCAAAGAACTGCTAGTGCAAAGAAAAAGTCTCTCAGGTAGACTGCATATACTTTAAATATCTCAAAGCCATTCATAGCGACTACTGCAGCAATTGCGCCGAGTACTCCAAACGGAGCAAACCACATGATGTACCCTACCATTTTAAGAATAGCATGAGCAACAATATCAAATAACTTAATAACCGGCTGTGCATACTCTTCACCCAAGTTAGCTAATGCAACCCCAAACATAATTGAAAATACAACGATCTGAAGAACCTCATTGGTTGCAAAAGCTTCAAATATACTTTTTGGAATAACATGTTTTACAAAATCCTCAAGAGAAAATCCTTTGCTGCTTTTCAAGAGTTCTTCGGCTGAAGCCGCATCCTGAATAGGCAGCTTGGTCACATGTCCGGGTTCTAGCCAGTTTACAAGTATCAATCCAATAAAAAGAGACATCAGAGATGCGGAAATAAACCATAGCATAGCCTTTGTTCCTACTCTTCCGATCATTTTGATATCGCTCATTTTAGCAATACCAACCACTAGCGTTGTAAATACCAACGGAGCAATAATCATCTGAACAAGTCTGATAAAAATAGTTCCTAATAATTTGATATTTTTAGAAAAAGGTTCTGCACTCTCCGGGTACTGCACATGAATAACCCCTCCAATTCCTACACCCAAGATAAGTGCAATAATAATTGCTATAAACAGCTTATTTTGTCCTTTCATATAAATAGTTCAACTTTCGCAAATATAATAGTTTTTAAATTGTTCAGTACTACTTATTAAATTGGAACATAGGCAAAATTAAAACGCTGATTTTAAAAACATTGTAAAAAAATTAAGAAACATTTAGCTAATTTTTAATCATTTGGTATAAATTTTATTATTATATTTATAGTATCAATACATTACATTTAAATATACAACTATGAAAAAAACAATCGCAATGGCTGCCCTTGCTCTGGCAGTATCTTTCGGAGCTATTTCTTGTAAAAAGAAAGTTTCTGATGCAGATCTTCAGACACAAGCTACAACAATTGTAACGTCGAACCCTAGCGCTTCTGTTGAAGTAAAAGAAGGTGTAGCACACTTAAGCGGAACGTTCCCGGATCAGGCTTCTAAAGATGCTATGATCAAACAACTTAAAGCAGTAAATGGAGTAAAAGATGTTATGGATATGTCTACTATTGCTCCTGAAGCTACTGCTGCTCCCGTAGCAACAACTTCAGCTGTAGATCCGGCTGTTCAGAAAAAAGTTCAGGATGCTGTTAAAGATTTCCCTTCTGTAAAAGTAGAAGTGGTAAATGGTGAATTAACACTTACAGGAAATGTTTCTAAAGAGCAAGCTAGAAAAATCAAGCAGTCTGTAGATGCTTTAAAGGCTGGAAAAGTAAACTATAATTACACTGTAAAATAATTAAAATGAGTACATTACAAGATAAATATTCAGGGGTTATTTCAGCAGCTCAGTCTGCAGGAATTTCAAATCTTCAGGTTCAGGAACAGGATGGAATTTTATATATTTCAGGAGCAGCTTCTAATACAGCAGCAAAAGATGCAGTATGGAATGCTTTAGGAACTATTGATTCTACTTATTCTGCTTCAGATATCAATGTTGACGTACAGGTTGCAGGTCTTGCTTCTGGAGCAGCACTTACAGTTGCTACTGAGGATTCAAACCTTAACATCAGACAGGAGCCTTCTACTGAAGCTGCTGTTGTAGGAAAAGCATCAAAAGGTTCTTCGGTAACTTTAATTGAACAAACTTCTGATGATTGGTGGAAAGTAAAAACTGCTGATGGACAGGAAGGATATGCTTATTCAAGATACTTGAAAGCTTAATTCATTATAATAAATACTGAATCCCTGAAATTTATTTCGGGGATTTTTTTTGTTTACAAATCTAAAATAGCCTGTGTAACTCTGATCATTTCTTGTGATTTAACACTGATAAAGCAATATTTATCATGGTCAAAGCGTTTTTATTTTTAAATTAGCGACAAATTTTATTTATGAAAATCCATATTTCCATTTTATTTATTTTCTTTTTCATCCTTGGAAACGCACAAAATACCAACCAAAAGGACACTTTTGTAAAAGACAATTTTACAAAACAGGAATTTTATATCCCTATGCGTGATGGTATTAAGCTTTTCACAGCAGTGTATATCCCAAAAGACATCACAAACAAAAATAAATATCCATTCTTAATGCAGAGAACCTGCTATAGTATTGCTCCTTATGGAGAGAATGAATACAAGGCCAAAGTGGGTCCTAATCAATATCTGATGCAGGACAAATATATCTTTGTATATCAGGATGTGCGTGGAAGATACATGAGTGAAGGTACTTTTACCAATATGACCCCTCAGGTAGAAAGAAAAACTAAAAAAGATGTAGATGAAAGTACAGATACCTATGATACTATAGAATGGTTATTGAAAAATGTAAAAAATAATAATGGAAAGGTAGGACAATTCGGAACTTCTTATCCTGGTTTTTATACGGCTGTAGGAATTCTGGCTGATCACCCTGCCTTGGTAGCTTCATCTCCTCAGGCACCAATTTCAGATTTCTGGAATGATGATTTCCTTCACAACGGAAGATTTATGCTGGGTTATTTCAGAACATTCCCGGTTTTTGGAGTTCAGAAGACCAAAGCTGAAAAGCAGGCCTGGTACATGGATACTTTTATCAAGCCTACTTCTGAAGACGGTTTAAAATTCTACAGAGATATGGGAACTTTAAAAGACGGTTACGATAAGTATTACAAAGACAACTTCTTTATGACCGAAATAATGAATCATCCTAACTATGATGAATACTGGCAGAAAAGAAGCCTACTTCCTCATCTTAAAAATGTAAACCATGCTGTAATGACCGTTGGTGGATGGTTTGATGCGGAAGACTTATCCGGACCACTTAACATTTACAAAACGATTGAAAAAACAAGCCCAAAAGCAAAAAATACTATTGTGATGGGACCTTTCTCTCATGGTGGATGGTCTCAGGAAATGGGTAAACACTTCCACAATGAGATCTATTTTGGAGACAGTATTGCAACCTATTATCAGAAAAATATTGAAACCAAGTTTTTTAATCATTATCTAAAAGGAAATACAAAACAGGATGCAGGTCTTCCAGAAGCAATGATGTATGATACCGGAGCAAAGCAATGGAAAGAGTTTGCAACCTATCCTCCAAAAGCGGCTAAAAAGATTAATTTTTATCTTACTAACGGAACTCTGAAAAATGTTTCAGATCAAGGATTTTCAGAATATTACAGTGATCCAAATAACCCGGTATTAAGTTCTTCAAGTCTGAAAGATTTTAATGGCTTTACTCCCAGAAATTATATGTCGGAAGATCAAAGGTTTGCAGAAGGAAGACCAGATGTTATTACCTTTACAACAGATGCTTTATCAGAAGATATGACATTTGCCGGTGAAATTATGGCTAAATTAAACATTGCATCTACTTCTACAGATGCTGACTTTGCTGTAAAAGTAATTGATATATACCCGGAAGATTTTAAGCCAACAGAGAAGAAAGATGGTGTTATTTACGGCAATTATCATCAAATGGTAAGAAGTGAGATTATGCCTGCAAGGTTTAGAAATTCAAGAGAAAAGGCAGAGGCTTTGGTACCAAATCAGAAAACAGCCGTTAACTTTAGGTTACAGGATGTTGTTCATACCTTTAAAAAAGGACATAAGATCCAGATCCAGATCAGCAGCACTTGGTTCCCGCTCTTTTCTGTAAATCCACAGAAATTTATGGATAATCCGAATATGGCGACTAAGGAAGATTATACAAAGGCTTTTATTAAAATTTACAATGACAGCGCTATTGAAGCTGAGGTTATAAAATAAAAAAAAAGGTGGCTTCGAGAATCTCAGCCACCTTTTTTCATTCTTCAATCGTTCTAAACGTCAAATTAACCCTGGGAGTTTTCACCTTCGTAGTAGGCGGAAGTCTGTGGAGCCAGTTGTCCTGTGTCGCTCCTTTCATCACCAATAAGCTGCCATTTTCTAAGAAGATTTCTACTTTCTCTTTGGTTTCCTTATGTTTAAATAAAAATTTTCTTTCTGCTCCAAATGTTACAGAAGCAATTGCACCATGTTTTTTCAAATCTTTTTCACCATCACTGTGATAAGCCATTCCCTCACTTCCATCATGGTACAAATTCAGCAGACAGGAATTATAGGTTTCCCCTGAAACTTCCTCGCATCTTAGCTTTAATTCTAATAATTCAGGAGTCCATGGTATTGCATATTTCGTTCTGTTGGAATATGTATATTCAAAAGCCCTTTCCCCGAACCATGCAACCTTTCTTTTAGTTAAAATCAACTTACCGAATATCACTGCCTGATCATTTTCCCATGGAATCTGATTAAATAAATAATCATAGTAAAAATCCGACTTTTCTTTAGAGAAAACGGTGCCATAATAATTGACTACTCCATCATTGGGAAGGATATTAATTGGAAAATCTGATATTTCTTCAAATAAACTCATCATTTTATTTTTTTATTGCACGGATACACATAAAGGCAGGAAACTCATTAAGCTCCTTATAATGTTTTGGATCAAGTTTTTCAAACTCTTTTGTTGGTTTAGGTTCGATTAGTTTATCAATATAGAATCCATTATCAGTTAAAGGAGTTATACATTCGCTAAGCGGTCGTCTGAAACTGTTGATTTCAATGGGATCGCCAAATCCGTTCCATGTACAATTCACATGCTCAATTTCAAAATACTTCTCTGATTTGAAGTAATTGTATTCAAAAAAAGGATGCTCAATCGATATAACAAGACTTCCGCCAGGTTTCAATACTCTGTAGAATTCTTTAATCGTAAGGTTCCAATCTTCTACATAATGAAGGGCTAATGTACAAATAACAGTATCAAAGCTTTCATCATTAAACATTTCGAAGGGTGAAGACAAGTCATGAACAAAAAAATCTTCTTTGTTATTATTTCTTATTTGTGCAAGTTCCACCATTTTTAAACTGATATCAAAACCTTTTACTATAGCACCTTCAGACAATAATATTTCAGCATATTTTCCCGGACCACAGGCTGCATCAAGGATAATCTTCCCTTTGGCATCCTGAATTAACTCCAGTGTATTAGGCCTGTCATAATATGCATTATGCGGCTTATGATCAATCAGCTCATTGTATTTCTCAGCGATCTCTTCATAAGCAGATATGATCTTATTTTTAATCATGCTTTTATTTTATATTATGCTTTCTAGATTGAATTAGCCATATTAGAAGTATGTGAACCTTCCCAACCGATAATCATCTGTTTTCGATCACTTCCCCAACGGTAGCCTCCCATATTTCCTGAAGATTGGATCACACGGTGACAAGGAATAAGAAAAGCAACGGGATTACTCCCTATTGCCGTACCTACTGCTCTCGAAGCTTTAGCATTCCCTATCTTTTCGGCCAGATTACCATACGTTGATAATTTACCCATTGGAATAGAGAGAAGCCCTTCCCAGACCTTAAGCTGAAAGTCGGTACCTTTAAGATGAAGTTTTATAGTGTTTAATCTGTTCCAATCTTTATCAAAAATTGAAAGAGCATTTTTTTGAAGCTCATCATGTTTTTCAAAAAAAGAAGCATTAGGAAACTGAGTTTTCAAGTTTCCTAATGCCGTTTCTTTATCGTTTTCAAAAGCCAGATGGCAGATTCCCTTTTCAGTGGAAGCTACGATAACATTTCCAAAAGGACTTTCGGAAAAGCCATAGTTGATCACAAGGTTTTTTCCACCATTTTTATATTCTGCAGGAGACATTCCTTCTATGTTTACAAACAGGTCATGAAGCCTGCTGGTACTGGAAAATCCCGTTTCATAAGCTGCATCAAATATGCTGAGTTTTTCTTCTTTCAATAGACTTTTTGCATGTTCCAGACTAATAAATTGTAAGAATTTCTTCGGACTTGTCCCAGCCCAATCAGTAAATATTTTCTGAAAATGAGTGGGGCTCAGATGTATTTTTTCTGCTACCTCATCCAAGCTTGGCTGAAGTTTAAAATTACTTTGGATATACGCTATCGCTTTCGCAATTCGGTTATAATCTATTTGACTTTGTGTAGACATATCTTTGTATTTTATCTCACAAATTTCCAAAGAAAATTCCGCAGAAAAAATCCGATTCTTGTGGAATTTTAGCCTTTGCTAATGTGATAATAAGCTAACATTTTATAGTATAATTTAGCTGCCAGGAAAGCACTAGGCTTAGCCATTGGAGAATCCATTAATTCTACAATATCAAAAGCAACTACATTACATTTTTCAAATACCATTCTTAATAATTCTAATGTCGGATACCATTGTAAACCGCCAGGCTCCGGAGTTCCCGTAGAAGGACAAATGGAAGGATCAAAAGCGTCTAAATCTATCGTAATATAAACATTACCAGAAACCTTCTCCAATACATCATTGATCCAGTTTTCATTTACTGCAATCTCATGAGCAAAAAACACTCTTCCTTCAGGCAAATATTGGTACTCTTCAACATCCATTGAACGGATTCCCACCTGAACCAGATTGTGCTTCTGATTGGCTTCAAAAACGGCACAAGCATGATTGGAGGTAGAACCATGGAACTCAGGGCGTAAATCTGTATGGGCATCTAATTGTAAGACTGTTAAGTTCTCATATTTTTCACCTACAGCACGGATAGAACCAATAGAAACAGAATGCTCACCACCAAAAAGTGTAAACAATTTACCATCGTTCTGTAACAGTTCTTTTGTTTTTTGATAAACAGCTTCTGTCATCGCCTCCGGTGTAGAATTTTCAGAAATTTCTCCACCTAGATAAACACCTTCCAAATAAGGTTCAGTTCCTGTCTCAATGTCATAAAGCTCCATATTTTCAGAAGCGTCAAGGAATAATTCAGGACCTTTATCTGCTCCCTTTCCCCACGTTGAGGTTCCATCATAAGGAACTGTTACCAACATTACTTTTGAGTTTTCTAATGATGCATTTTCTTCAGGAATTCCCGCGTATGTTTTCATGTTTTTATTTAAAAATTAAATGATTTAAAATTTGAAATACTGAGCAACAAAGATACAAAGAAGTTGGAAGTCGGAAGCAAGGTCCCTGAATTTTTTGAAATAAGATTAAGATACAAATAGACAAGAGCTAAAACTTAAATCTAACTCCTAACTTCCTCCTTCCTTCATTATTTAAATATTAAACCTTATTTTTGCAAAAACAAAATATGTCCTTAAAAGCTGTGCTTTTCGATATGGATGGGGTTATAGTAGACACAGAACCATTGCACAGAAAAGCTTATTTCAAAATGTTTAACGATCTGAAAATTGAAGTATCAGAAGACCTATACACTTCATTTACCGGATATTCTACCAAAAAAGTTTGTGAAATATTAATTCAAACTTATGGACTTAATTATACCTATCAAGAACTTAGCAACATCAAAAGGGATTATTTTAAAGATTATTTCTACAATGATGCAGATTTCGATTTGATCTCTGGAGTACGAAAATTAATTGAGCATTATTATGAAAACGGAATCAAATTAATCGTTGCATCATCTGCAAGTATGATCACTATAAATATGGTTTTTGATAAATTTGAACTTGAAAAATATTTCAATGGAAAAATAAGTGGTGCTGAATTAAAAGAATCAAAACCTCATCCTGAAGTTTTTCTTCTGGCAGCAGAAATGGCCAGTGAACCTATTGAAAACTGTATGGTAATTGAAGATTCTACAAATGGAATTTTAGCAGCCCACAATGCCAATATTTTCTGCGCAGCCTATAAAAGCGAACATTCCCTTAATCAAGATTATACTTTAGCTAATATTATCGTTTCAGATTATACTGAATTGGAATTAGATAAGATTTCAAATTATTTTGAGTAAAAAAGGGTTCTCAGCTGAGAACCCTTTTTTATATTGGTTAGTCATTAAAAAAGGACTAATTATTTTTTATGCTAGTAACCCAGAAGTTTAAGAACATCTTCAGGTTCCTGTCTTTCACGGAATATCTCATATTGAAACTCCCCGTTTTCGTCTTTCTGGATCAGGATATGTCTTGGCTGAGGCATTAAACAGTGATGTACCCCACCATAGCCACCAATTGTTTCCTGATAAGCTCCTGTATGGAAGAAACCGATATACAGTGGTTTTGTATCACTAAAAACAGGCAAATAGATTGCATTGGTATGCTGTTCAGAATTATAATAATCATCTGAATCACATGTTAGACCACCTAGGAAAACTCTTTCATAAGTATCTTCCCAACGATTTAACGGAAGCATAATGAAGTGTCTTGAAATCGCCCACGTATCAGGAAGTGTGGTCATAAATGATGAATCGATCATATTCCACTTCTCTCTGTCATTCTGACGTTTTTGAGAAATAATCTTATACAGGTTAGCACCACTTTCTCCAACTGTGAAACTTCCAAATTCAGTATAGATATTCGGTTCCTCTACTCCTTCTTCTTCACAGAATTTTTTGATCTGCGAAACGATTTCTTCAACCATATACTGATAGTCATAATCGAAGTTTAAAGAAGTTTTAATTGGAAAACCACCACCAATGTTCAATGAATCAACTTCTGGAGCAATTTTTTTCAAACGTGCATAAACGCGAAGACATTTATATAATTCGTTCCAATAATAAGCAGTGTCTTTAATCCCCGTATTAATGAAGAAGTGAAGCATCTTCAATCTAGCATTTGGATGTTCAGCAATTTTCTGACTGTAATATGGAATAATATCTTTATATCCAATACCTAATCTTGAGGTATAAAATTCGAATTTAGGTTCTTCTTCCGAGGCTATTCTGATTCCAATATCAAAAGTACTGTCAATACTTTCTGTAAGCTTATCAAGCTCTCTGTAATTATCAAGAATAGGTGTAATATTTTCAAAACCACTATTGATCATATCGGAGATCTTCGCCAGATAATCATCTGTTTTGAATCCGTTACAGATCACTTCAATACTCTTATCTACTTTTCCTTTTTTGTAAAGAGATCTTACAATGTCCATATCATAAGCCGAAGACGTTTCAATTGAAATATCATTCTTCAGCGCTTCTTCAATAACAAAATTAAAATGACTGGATTTCGTACAATAACAGTATCGGTAATTTTTCTTATATTCGATTTTCTCAAAAGCCTCTTTGAACCAGCCTTTTGCTTTTTGAATATTTTGAGAAATCTTCGGGAGGTAACTAACCTTTAAAGGTGTTCCAAACTTTTCAACAACTTCCATTAAAGGAATATCGTGAAACAACAAATTGTTCTCAGAAACATTAAATTCTTCCGTTGGAAAATATAATGTCTGATCAATAAGTTCCGAGTATTTTATTTTCATTTTTTAACAAGTGAATTAAGAATGCAAAATTGCTAAAAAAGTTTGATTTTTTGGTGTTAAAATTATTATAATTTTCGTCAGTTCCCCTAAAGACCTGCATCTAAAACAATAATTACATTTTTAAGATTTATTAATACGTAAACTTCTTAAGATAAGATTCTCTTTTATCCTCAGAAATACCCAACACCTTATGAATATAAACATCTATTGAGCCATATTTATTATCAATTTCATTAAATGCTGCATCCAGATAATCTTTTTCAACCCAGCTCAATTTTTCCAATACTTTTAAATCCATTTTTGGATATAAAAAGTGTAGATTGTTTGCAAGTCGAAGTCTCTTTATGATCATCTCCTTCCTGAAATTATTAGATAATAGATAATCATTATAAATGGTTGCTTTGTTAAACTTTAATATCGTAAGAATTAAAGCCGTAATAATTCCCGTTCTATCTTTTCCAGCCGTACAGTGATACAAAACAGGTTGATCTCCATCTAAAATTTCTGTAATGATCTTTTTTATGACCTCAGGATTTTCAGTTACGTACTCACGATAAAAATCGATCATCCTTTTATCAGCATCTTCAGCACTTACTTTTCCCTTTAAAACTAATTTTCTAGCTTGCGATAGCTGATCTCCCTGATCTTCAAAGGCCGAATATTTTTTATAAATAAGATTTTCAGGAAGCTGATCAGGTTTCGACGTGATTTCTTTTTCATTTCTAAGATCAATAACTTCCTTGATTCCTAACATTCTAAGACTATCAAAGGATTTTTTTTTAAGCTTATTAAGATGACCACTTCTATAAAACCGACCTTCCTTTAACGTTTTTCCTTCAGAATTTTTAATATTTTCCAGTGTTCTGAAATTGTATACTTTTTTTATTTCGATGTTTTCGGCTCCTTCATTTTTACCATATTCAGGTGAAGTAAAATTTTGTGTTTTACAGGAAAAAACACAGTGTAGAATAATAATTAGAAGCGATATTTTAAATAATTTTTTCAAAATTTAGATCTTAGAAACATGATTTGACCACAAAAGGTACAAAAGTTTTTAGAGACTGCTGAATACAGTTATATTTTATAAAGTTTTTGGGATATGATGGTAAAAATTATTTTAATAGATCTCAGGGTATTTTATTCCATCACGCCCTACAAAAAACAGAAGATCTCCTAATTCATATTCAACTGAAACTTCATCTTCAATTGCAAAATTCCGGGTTCCAATTCTTGAGGTAATACTTAAGCTTCCGTTTGTTAAAGGCCAATTTAATCCTTTTGTTGTTATATTTTCTACTGAAGGGAATGGATAAAGTGAGATCATTTTATTTTTCACTCCATTCAATTTAAAATTTTTAGAAATAAAATAATACACTGAGAATTCATCATAAAATTTGATATTCAATTGATCTTTAAATGCATATGCTACCGTTAGATTTCCTAAGAAATGATCCTGTTCACCACCACTAACCCCTAAAACATCTACAGAATGAAATCCCCTTTCCAGGATAATTTCTAAAGCTTTATGAAAATCCGTTTTATCCTGATCTAAAGTAAGAATGAATTTTTCCTGATACACATTTTCATCAGATCCCGTGTGAGAATCAAAATCACCGGAAATAAAATCCAATTGATCCAAAGGAAAATTTCCTTGTTTCAGATAATGAAAAGCACCATCGGTACAAGCAATTAAATCGTAATCATTTAAAGTTGGAAAAGATTTTGGAGGTTCTCCGTTAATAAAAAGTAGTGCTTTATCTTTCATTAGGATTCCAGTATTCTTCCGGTTCGTTATTTAATTTCGAAACGTAACGTGCCAAAACAAAAAGGTAATCTGAAAGTCGGTTAAGGTATTTAATAAGTTCAGGACGGACTTCTTCTGCTTCATTTAAGAAAACCAGAGATCGTTCTGCTCTCCTGCAAATAGTTCTTGCAGCATGTAAAAATGTAGCTGACTTACCTCCACCCGGTAATATAAAATATTGAAGAGGTTCAAGCTTCGTTTCAAAATTATCCATCCATTGTTCCAATTCTTCAATTTCAGATTCCGAAATAATTAGTGGAAGACGGGATTTCCCATTAGCAAGCATCAATTTATCAGTAGGTGTTGCTGCTTCAGAACCTACAGTAAACAGATCAAACTGAATTTTTTTTAATTGTTGTAAAACTTCAGCATCTTCAATATGGCTTTTTGCAATGCCAATAAAAGAGTTCAGCTCATCTATATTTCCATAACTTTCTACTCTAGCACTGGCTTTAGAAACTCTCGTTCCACCATAAAGAGCAGTCTGTCCTTTATCTCCTGTTTTCGTGTAAATTTTCATAGTACTAAATTACTTTTTTAAAATTATCTCTACAATACTTTCAAGTCCTGTTTTTATGGATATTATTACTTTCCAGTATTACTATAAAAAAAATGACTGGTTAAAACCAGTCATCTTCAAATTATTTATCTACCTCTACATATTGCAACACTGTCTTATTTTTAGAATTATAAATGATTGTACTGCTATTAGGAAATCGTTTTAATTTATAATATTCAATACCTTCATCATTCTTTATATCATCTAAAATGCCTTTATCAATCGTATTCTCAGGAAGGAATTTTTCTATAAAACTTATTTTATCTACAATATTCTGCCCATCTACTTTTCGGGCTTTTTTATCAGAACGCGATTCATCAGTAGAGGGTTGACTTTCCAAAAACGGAATTAAGTCTGCCTTATCTGCCTTATACTTAAAAATGTAGCCTTTTGTTCCATTTGGAAATACAAACTTCTTTCCACTTTCTGCAGATATAAATCCTTTTCCTGAATGAGGAAAGACCTGATTAAACTGAACATCTTCGGAATTGGTAAGCGATTTTATAGATTCGTTCACCGTTTTTTTTACTCTTTCTTCTACAGCGGCCTGGGTTTTCTGTTTTACTGTTTCAGTGGTTTCCTGAACAGTCTGATCTATTTTTTCGCTGATTTTATTACAAGCTAATAGCGACAAAGCACTTGTAACAGCTAAAATTAACTTCTTCATTTCTTTGAAATTATAAATAATTATCCGCTTTAGCAATACTTCTTTTTTCTAAACGGAAAAATCTGAATGATATTTTGAAATTAAAAATAAATATTTTTTTTAATCTATAAAATCCTACTGACAAACTGTTGTCATAACCTGCTCTTATCTTTGTATCAACAATAACAAACTAAAACAAAAATATTATGACAACTACCACAGCTACAGCTACAAAACAGTTCATGACTACTGAACAGTTATTAGAACATTGGCAAGGGCATAGAAATCTGACAAGAAGAGTGATCGAAGCTTTTCCTGAAAAAGAATTATTTGAATTTTCTGTTGCAGGAATGAGACCTTTTGCAAAACTAGCAGTAGAGCTAATAAGCATCGCAGGACCAGCTTTAAAGGGAATCAACGAAAAAAATATGGAAGCTTATAATGAAGAAGGCTTTAATCCTAAAACTAAAGAGGAAATACTAAAAAAATGGGACGAAGAAACTGAAGTGATCAATCATTATTTCAATCAAATTTCTGAACAACGTTTTCAAGAGACTTTCAATCTATTCGGTCAGTATGAATTTCCGGTTTTTCAAAATATTCTTTATTTCATAGATAATGAAATTCACCACCGTGGACAAGGATATGTTTATTTAAGATCTTTAGGAATTGAACCTCCTTTCTTCTGGGAGAGATTTTAATTCTTTTTATAAAACTTCTCATCAAATTATTAAATTAAGCCAACGCAAAAGCTTTCAGAATATTTCTGAAAGCTTTTGTAATTTTGTTTAACCAGGTAGGATATTTTTAAAGAAACTTACAATATTTTCTTTAAGCTTAGTAAAGGTGTCGGAAGTTCCAAACTCTTTATTGTCATAACCAATTGGAAAACCTTTTTCTACATATTCATTATTTATCTGCAAAGTAAGTGTCTGGAAATCGTCATTTACTTTCCCAAGTTTATCTGTATGAATATCCAAAAATTTAACTGAAGCCTGTTTTGAGAAATCAAGCTTTGTGATATCAATAGTTTTAATTTCCTTTTTCAGATCTGACCGGAAATAAAGATTCATATTTTTCACATCAATTACAGTTTGCCATTCTCCCGCATATACGGAATTGAGAATATTCCAGGCATAATCTACAGGCTTTTTATCATACTTATAATTATTCAGCATATAGTAGGCTTTGTTATAGCGATCTTCCCATTTGCTCTGTTGATTAATGTCGAACTTTTCCTTTCCACCTAAGAAATCAAACCTTTGAATATTATCAAAATCTTTTTTATACTGGTTATTGCATAAAAGTGGCATAGGCATATCTTTACCTGCAATTACTTTGTATTTCCCATTCAGCAATGCGATTGTTGCTGTATTTCCTTTAGCATCACTAAGAAAAAAATGGCTACCTCCTGCACTAGGCCACCAGTCTATATTGGGGCCACTATTTAAATGATCTACAACTTCCTGGACAGATTTATAATTATCCAGTTGATATTGTATCCACTGTGCCCAAAACATGTTGGGTTGTGTCGGATTAAATACCTTTGTTGTTTCCTCCAAAGAAAGCTCAACTAAAAAAAGTCCCTTTTCATTTACGCCATAACAAGGAAAATCATATCCAAGGAGATTAAAGGTAACAGAACCATATTGGGAATTCCATTCTTTAGATCCGGTCAAATGATTCGTTGTAAGGTTTTCCCAACTTATATTCCTTTTCGTAACACCTCGTTTGTTTACAACGATCATTCCTGGCATTGTTTTCCAATTTTCATTGAATCCTACTACACAATAGTCGTTTCCTTTTAATAAAAATGCTGAACAGGCCGAAGCCAGAGTATAATATGTAACTGCCAACAGAAGCAAGCAGCGTGAAAATAAAAATTTCATAATCTTTAGTTTAAAGTTATTTATATTTTTCAGAAATATCTGTAATCAAATTTTTAAGCCTCACTTTGAGCATTTCAGGCTCTAAAATTACAGCGTAATCTGCAAATGTAATTAGCCAGCGTGGAAAACCATCATTGATCCATTCGGTTTCAAAAGTCAATAACATGCCTTCCTCAGTTTCTACCTCTTCTGTTAATCCATAATATTTTTTAGAATTGGCAAGATGATTCATTATTTTCTTCTCTACCAGTAATTTCACTACAGTTACCTCGTTTTTCGAATTTCTTCGGTAATCATTAATACCTCCATATTCTTGTGAAAAAGGATTACTGGTTTTAGCAACCTGCAGAATACGATCAACTCTAAATTGCCTAAAATCTTTTCTTAAAGTACAAAAAGCCATAATGTACCAGTAATTAAATTCCAGAAATACACCAACCGCCTCTATAACTCTATTAGAAACCTTTGAATCAATACTTTTGTATTCTATTGATAGTTGAGTTTTTTCTGCAATACTTTCAAGAATAGTAGGAATTATATTTTTGATCGTTTCTATAGTTGGAGCGTGGTAATTAAAAATATCAATCTGCTTTTCAATATTTTTAATTAAGTTTTTATCTGAATTCTTCAAAACCGAACGTACCTTTTCCATGGCCGTCTGATAGTGCGAGCCCAAACTCTGATGTGAATATTTTTGCATTAGTTTTTCGGCGGTAATAAAACTTAAAACCTCTTCCTTAGTAAACATCACGGGTGGAAGTTTGTAGCCATCCATTAAAGAATATCCACTTCCTGCCTCTCCTAAAATTGGAATTCCAGCATTTTCAAGCGTTTTAACATCTCTATAAATCGTCCTTATGCTTACCTCAAATTTTTCCGCTAAATCTTGAGCTCTTACCAAGGGCTTGGATTGTAATTGGGTAAGAATTGCTGTTACTCTATCGAGCTTTTTGAGATAATGGTCATTCATTTTATCTGATCAATCTAAACTTTTGTGCGAGAATTTTAAATACTATAAAACAAGAATTTTATTTATATTTAGATATTCAAGAACCACACTTTAATAATAATGAGTTACACTAATTTCATCCAGACTATTGAAAAAATTTCTAATCCCGAACGGGCTGTCATTGATGAACTGATTTCAAATTTAGAATTAAAAAATTACAGAAAAGGTGATTTTTTATTAAAATCTGATGAAACCTGCAAACATTTTTATTTTTTAGAAAAAGGACTGGTAAAATTATTCTTTGATAATGGGGATAAAGACTTTATAATGACATTCTTTTCTGAAAATTCTTTTTTCACAGAACTCAGTGGATTTCTTACAGGCAAACCTTCAAAATATATGTTTGTTGCTCTGGAACCTGTTGAGGTATATTCTATTCGAAAAAATGTAGTGGATGATCTATGTAAAAAGTATCATTCTGCTGAAACACTTTTCAGCAAACTGTATTCAAAGGCTCCTGTTAATATGATGGGAAGGATAAGTGAAATGTTGGAAGATGATGGTAAAAAGCGTTATCACAATTTTTTAAAACAAAAGCCGGAACTTATCCAAAGGATCAGTCTGGGAGATCTTGCAGATTATATTGGAATCACTCAGGTATCGTTAAGCAGAATCCGGGCGCAAAAATGATTTTTTATCATTTGTAAAAAAATCTGAAATAAAACCGATCTACATTTGTCACATAATTAATCAATAAAAATTAAAATTATGTCACAAAGAATCAACGCATTCGCTATGGGAAACAAAGCTGTAAATGCACTTCACACGATGGGATACCATGTAGAAAACTCATCAATTGATAATGCTTTTCTCGAGCTTTTATACTTCCGTGTTTCACAGATGAACGGCTGTGCTTTTTGCCTGGATATGCACTCGAAACAACTCAGAGCAAAAGGAGAAACCGAACAAAGAATTTTCTTGGTAAGTGCATGGAGAGAATGTTCTTTCTACACTGAAAAAGAAAAAGTAGCATTACTATGGGCAGAAAGCCTTACTATTCTAAATGGGAAAGAGATATCTAATGAAATATATTCAGAAGTAAGTCAACATTTTTCAGAAACCGAAATGGTGGATCTTACCATGGCTATTATTGCAATTAACAGTTATAACAGAGTAAATATAGCTTTTGGAGCGGAAGTTGGTACGTATCAGGTTCCGGAAAAAAAATAAATCAAATTCTATCATCAAAAACAAGCTCAATCATTTCTTTTTCATTGAGCTCGTTTTTTTCCTAGATCAATCTAGTTTTCTTTAAAAGTATTTATTAGTTTATCAAGATTTAAGCTTCTTGCAGAAGCATCAAAGATCTCCCGATAAGTACCATTCATTTGCACCAGCTCACTATGAGTTCCACTTTCAACTACCCTTCCTTTTTTCATCACATAAATCTTATCTGAATCTAAGATCTGAGATAAAGAATGCGAAATAATAATTACTGTTCTTCCCTCTTTAATAGCATCCAAAGAATTTTTTATTTGCTCTGTTGCAATAGCATCTAAACTTGCTGTAGGCTCGTCGAGAAATATAATAGGTGGGTTTTTTAAAAATAATCTTGCAATAGCAATTCTTTGCTGTTGCCCTCCTGAAAGCTGAGTTGCATCATGACGGTATTGTTCCGGTAGATCAAGGATCTGGTCATGCAGATAAGCTTTTTTTGCAGCCGCCTGAATATCATCAAAACCGGCATTCATATTTCCATAACGGATATTGTCTTCAATACTTCCCTGAAAAATATGGTTTCTCTGAAGTACCAAACCTATATCATTTCTTAAAAAAGTATTATCAAAATCATTCAAATTAACACCATCCAATAAAATTTCTCCAGAACTGGGTGGATAAAACTTACATAAAAGATTAATTATTGTGGATTTCCCGGCACCACTCAATCCTACTAAAGCTGTTGTTTTACCATTTTCAATTTTCATGGAAACATCGTGTAAAGCTTTAGTTCCATTAGGATAGGCAAAATCTACATTTTTAAGTTCGAATGTTCCTTTAATTTCTTTTTCCACAAATGTTCCGTTTTGTTCTTTTTCGTCATCCGCATTCAGAATATCAAAATAGCCTTCAGCATAGATCATCGCATCATTCATATCATCATAAATACGATGAAGCTGGCGAATGGGGGACGAGACATTATTGAAAAGCATAATATGAAGCATGATAGCACCAATGGTCATCTGCTGATCCAATACAAGATAAACGGTCAATAAAATAATAAGAACAACTCCAAACTGCTCTATAAAGGTCTTCAATCCATCATAAATAAAATTGGTTTTCCTTGTGAACATCTGACTTTCCATTAATTGCATCTGCAGGTCATATTGCTTTTTACCTTCAAACTTTTCACGTACAAAACTCTTAATCACCATAATCGAATTGATCAGATTTAAAAGTCCTGAAGTTTTCTGCTCCCGCTGATTTCTCAATTGACGACGAACTCCTCCTAATTTACCGGCCTGAAGAGAACTGATGTAAAAGTAAATAGGAACAATAATGGTGGAAACCATTCCTACATAAACATTTTGCATATACATAATAATCAGTGCAATAATAGCATTCGAGAATAGAGGTAAAATATCAATAAAAAAATTCTGAACAAGCTTTGTTAAACTTTCTATTCCCCGATCTATTCTTATTTGAAGTTTCCCTGATTCATGGTTTTCATCATTAAAATAAGCAACTCTGTATGTCAATATTTTATCAATTGCTGATTGTGCCAGGACAGAGCTTACATTAATTCTAATTTTCTCACCGTAAAATTTCTGGCCGAAGTTGATAAAGATATTTAATAATTCTTTTCCCAGTAAAATGATGGAGATCACTACCAGAACATGAATACCTTCAGACATAGGATGTTGAAGATGTGTAAGAGTGGTTACCTCATCCACTGTATATTTTAATACCAAAGGATTGACTTGTGCAGCTAATGCTCCTAAAAAAGTAAGAAACAGTGTTCCATAGATCATCAAACGATAAGGTCTGATAAACGGAATGAGTTGTTTATATATTCCGAATAAAGTAATTGTTCTATTAAAAGGTTTCGCCATTGATATAAAGATCTTTAGTAAAATTAAAGCTTTTTTAAAATAATACATAAAAAAAGCTGGTATTATGCCAGCTCATCTTCTTTCTTAACGAAAATTTGTTTTTAATATCTCGTTTTTAATACAATCTTTCCAAGATCCAAAAGCCCATCCTGTTGGGTGAAGTGCACTCTTCCTTTTTTAGAAAATACTTCCCATGCAATTATGGATACAATATCATCAACTACACCCTGCTCTTTAGAATCATCTACATATTCAAATGTCCGATCATCTACCATTTTTACTGGTTGTTCATAATCCTGATGAACGATCAGTAAATCTCCCCTCCCATCTAATGCAGCCTGATAAATTTCCTGTAGATCTGTAAGAACAGTTCCCTGTGGAACAGCTTCTTTAATTTCTTCTATTGCTAGTGTACGACTTTCCTTTTGTCGAGCTTTAATAATTTCATAAGCTTGTTCGACAATATGATGCTCTTCCGCAGAAACATAACTTTTATTATCGTGGCCTATGTATATCTTGGGGATATCTGCAACTTCAAGAAGTTTACTATAATTATCCGCTGTACTGACTACAATAACATTCAGATTTGATTTTTTGCTAATTTCAACAATCGATTTATCAACCCTGTTAAAATATTCTTTTATCTGATTATCGACCTGTTTTGAGTCACTTCTTACATCTGAATGGGTGATATAAAAAGGGTTCTGTGGAAATGGAAATCCTTCTTCACGAATTTCGTTTATAATAGAGTCATTTAACGCTTCATATAATTTTGTTCCATTCTGTGTTAATAATAAGATGAGGTATTCCTGGGCTCGTACTGCTGCCTTAATAAGGGGTCTCACTGCAAATTTCTCATCTATCTCAGCAACATTGCCTCTTGATGTCCATGTAGATTTTATAATTTCTTCCGTATCCTTGGATAAGAAGATATGTAAACTATCAAGATTATATTGGTGATCAACTTTATCTGCAATCTTTTCCAGTTTTTCTAAAACTCCTGCAGCAGGTCTTTTTCCATATTCATCAATAACCCGATTTTCCGCTTCTTTTACCAAATTTTTTAAAATGATCTCATCTTGTTGGTTTTCAGGAAATGTTCTGTGTGTGCTTAATGAAATGCTTACACATGGTTCATTTCTTTCATTGGCGAGTTTTTGTAATTTTTCTTGTAATGACATATATGCGTTTTTAATTATTAATAAAGTCAGACAATCTGTTTTATCAATTTCACATAATTAAATACAATAACCAGACCTTTAGTTCATCAAAATATCACTTTTAATGAAAATAAGAAAAACATAAATGATAATAAAATTTTGTATTGAAAATATTTCGCAATTACTCAAAACAATGCGAAATAATATATATTAAAATAAACAAATTTGCATGGCAAAATAAAATCCAGGCTTTTATCTGCTAAATATTGAACGTACTTCGACAGCAACTAAAAAGTCCACTGTATTTATAGAGTCAAAATAAAATCTGCTTTTATCCCTCGAAAAGATATGTTGTAAGATAATGAAGTTCTGATTTGCTTGCTTCTTTTGCTTCAGCACCTGCATCTTCTAAAGAATACTGAGATGTAATTTCTTTTCTTTGGAACACAAAAGAGTTATTAGCATTTTTATCAACTACATCATTAAAGATATGTTCAATCTCAGAATTTGCTAATGATGCAAAACTTATATCTTCAAAACCATACATTAATCTCAAATCATCAAATTGAGAGAATTTATTATCTACAAAACTTTGAAACTGAGTTTTTGAATCAAAATTTCCAGCCCAGATATTGTATGCGTATTTTTTCTTTTTAGGTTTGTCCAAAATACTCTGATAAACAAAATTCTCTCCAAGATAAGCTTCTCTTACCTGTGGATCATTAGCTAAATCTTCAGGAAGGCCTTCTTTTAAGATTCTCCCTTCAAACATAATATAGGTTTTGTTTGTAATGGCAAGTGTCTGTTGAACGTTATGATCGGTAATCAAAATTCCGATATTTTTATCAACAAGACTTCTTACAATCTTTTGTATATCTTCTACAGCAATAGGGTCAACACCCGCAAAAGGTTCATCAAGAAGAATGAAATTAGGACTTGTTGCTAAGCATCTTGCAATTTCTGTTCTACGTCTTTCACCTCCGGAAAGAAGATCCCCTCTGTTTTTACGAACATGCTGCAATGAAAATTCTTCAACCAGTTCATCACATTTTATTTGCTGCTCACGTTTCGAAAGTTTAGTCAGCTGCAAAACTCCCATAATGTTTTCTTCTACTGAAAGCTTCCTGAAAACAGATGCTTCCTGAGCAAGATACCCAATTCCTTTTTGAGCTCTACGATACATCGCGTCAGTGGTTATCTCCTGTTTATCGAGAAAAATCCTTCCGGAAGTAGGCTTAACCAATCCTACGATCATATAAAATGAAGTCGTCTTACCTGCCCCATTGGGACCTAGTAAGCCAACAATTTCTCCCTGTTGAACTTGTACAGAAACTCCTTTTACAACTTTTTTAGGACCGTATTCCTTGATTAAGTTTTCTCCTCGTAAAATCATAGTCGCAAAGATATAAATTTGTTTTAAGTTATGATTTTGTAACTACTCATATTTTTCCTCGACTTATGTTAAAAACAATTCACTTTATCATAAAAATTATTAAAATGGAAAATTACGGTTATACAAAAACAGAAAATGAGCAAAATCAACAAGCGACTGCAACGTATCGTTCAGAAAAGAAAATTCCTGCAGCATTGTTAGGGATACTTGTTGGATGGTTGGCCTTAAATAAATTTTACCTGGGTTATACCAAAGAAGGAATTATCCAAATTGTTTTAAATATTGTCACTTTAGGTGCAGCTTCTATTATTCCTTTCATTGAAGGTATTTTATATTTGTTTATGAGTGATAAACAATTTGATGACACTTATGTTTATGGTAAAAAAGGTTGGTTATAACATGCTTATAAACTCGATAGCTTTCGATTTTATTTGATAAATTTATAGGACCAATCAACAATTAATTTTTTATGGAAAATAATAAAGAACTAACAGAACTGCTTGCACTAGATTTAGGAATCAATCTTGTTGACCGAAGACCCTATGCTAAAGAAGTTTTCAAATGGCAGGATATGGATCTGCTTCCCCATTCGTCCACCGATACTTTGCTTTGTGAAATTTTCGAATGGAATGGTAGAAATTGGAGAACGACTGGTAATAATCTTATTGGATATTTATTTTCTGGTGAGAGCTTAAATACGGTCAAAAATCAATTGATTAATACCCCTAAACATCCGGCTTTAATTCCCGACTTCGAATTTACAAAAGAGAGTATGATTGAATATGGGCTTTCTTTGCCATCCTTATTTAATATTGGAGTGAATGGAGAGATCAAAAATGCCAAGAGCTTTTCTGTAAGAGTAAATGGGGTAACAAAATCTAGAATCACTAACATTGATTCCCCAGGAATTGAGATTTTAAAAAATTACTCTGCTTTCACTCAGGATAAAACCAAAACGTATAGAAAAAATATTAAGTTTAATTATTTGAGTACTTCTTTATTTTATGCTGAGAGTGTAGAAATTTATCTGGAAAAAGAATCTTCAGTTGCTTTAGATGTAAGCTTTCAGACTCAGGACGTAGAGGTTGATGCAAAATTAGATACAGATACCAAGAAACATTTTGTTCTAAAATATTCAGGTAATCAAGCTCCTTTTGCCGCAAAATTTACTAAAGGAAAAGATTTCAACATCATGTGATAAATTTTTATTATATTAGATTATCTAAATAAATATTATCATGAAAAAATTAACAAAAAAGGACTTAAAAAATATCAATGGTGGAAACATCAGATTTCCTGACGCTAATGGTAACTGTCAGCCAGGTTGGTATTTATGCCCTTCAAACATTTGCGTTTTTGATGATGGAGGCAGAGACCCTATTGTTCCGGGTAAGCCCCATTACAACGCATGTTTTGGATAAACAAAAAACACTTCGATTTGAAGTGTTTTTTATTTATATGAAGTAATTACTATTTATTTAAAAGTATGGCTGCTTCCTTCGCAAAATAGGTAAAGATCATATCTGCTCCAGCTCTTTTAAAGCAGGTTAAGCTTTCTATAATTGTTTTATCATTATCCAGCCAGCCATTTTGAGCAGCTGCCTTTACCATTGCATACTCTCCACTTACATTATAAACGGCGATCGGAAGATCTATAGCTTCACGAACTTTAGAAACAATATCCAGATAAGGAAGCCCCGGTTTGATCATAATAATATCCGCTCCCTCATCAATATCTTTGAATACTTCATTTAAGACTTCGCGGGAATTGTGGAAATCCATTTGATATGTTTTCTTATCCTTTGGAATTTCCATATTATCTTTTGGAGCACTATCCAAAGCACTTCTAAAAGGTCCATAGAAAGAACTTGCATATTTTGCAGAATAACTTAAAATCCCCACATCTGTAAACCCGTTGTCCTCTAAAGCTTCACGAATACCCAATACTCTGCCATCCATCATATCACTAGGGGCAACAATGTCAGCTCCTGCTTCTGCATGAGATACAGACATTCTGGCTAATGCATCAACGGTGGCATCATTTACAATCTTTCCATTTTCAATAATACCGTCATGTCCATAAATTGAATACGGATCTAAGGCAACATCAGGCATTACAATCATTTCAGGAAGTGCATCTTTGATCGCTTTGATGGTATTTTGCATTAAGCCATCTTTATTCCATGCTTCTTTTCCTGTATTATCTTTCAAATGATCAGACACCTTCATGTACAAATTGACCGATTTTACACCAAGGGAAAATAATTCTTTACATTCCTTCACGGTTAAATCTATACTCCGCCTGAAAATTCCCGGCATTGATGCAATTGGTTCTTCCTTGTTTTCACCCTCCATTACGAAGATTGGCATTACGAAATCATTAGTTGTAAGTATATTTTCTCTTACTAAACTTCTCATTGATTCATTAACTCTTAGCCTTCTATTTCTTGAATGTATCATTTTGGAATACTTTTTGAATAAGTTTATGCAAATTTACTACAAGTTATATGAAAAAATATATTGAGGAGTGGTAGATTTTTTATATTTTTGTTTTTAAATACTTGAGAAATTATAATTTGATGAAAAAACTTTTACTTTTAATTCTTTTCGTAGGCACTTTTGTTGGATTTTCCAGCAATGTTAAAGCTCAACTTAGAGAGCCTGGTTCCATCTCACAAAAATCAGATGATGGAGTTTTTATTGCCTATCCAAATCCCGCGAAGGATTTTCTCATCGTAAAGGCAAAAGATTCTTCTTTAAGAGTCAAAAGTGTTACATTCTACTCTATATTGGGTACACAGGTTGCAACTTATACCGTTAATATGAATTCGGGAGAAATAAATATTGAAAAATTGAAACCCGGCAAATATTTAATTCGTTACATTTTAAGTGACAACACACAAAAGGTTACCCAAATAGTAAAACAATAAAATTAAATCCTGATAATCATCAGGATTTTTTCTTTTACGTTAGTTCTCCCTTAATTATTCCGTAACTTTCGGGAGATTTTCATACTAATTGTAAAAAACAATTTAATGCTAAAAGCTGAACATATTACTAAAACCTACAATGCAGGAAAAAAGACAGCATTGGATGATTTTAGCATACATGTCCCAAAAGGGAGTATTTATGGTCTTCTAGGACCTAACGGAGCGGGAAAGACTTCATTTATCCGTATCATCAATCAAATTACTCAAGCTGATTCCGGGGATATATTTATCAACGGAGAAAAGCTAAATCCCAGTCATATTAAAAACATCGGTTACATGCCTGAAGAAAGGGGACTGTATAAAAATATGAGTGTTGGGGATCAGATCCTCTACTTCGGTGAATTGAAGGGAATGAGTAAAAACGACGCATTGGGTGAGGCTAAAAAATGGTTTGAAAAACTTAATATCGATCAGTGGTGGAAGAAAAAACTCTCTGAGCTTTCAAAAGGAATGGCTCAGAAGATCCAATTTGTAGTTACTGTTCTTCATAGACCTCATCTCTTAATTCTTGATGAACCTTTTTCAGGATTTGACCCCGTAAATGCGAATCTTATCAAAGATCAGATTATCGATCTCAAAAATAACGGAACCACTATCATACTTTCTACTCACAGAATGGAAAGCGTAGAGGAGATGTGTGATTATGTAGCCCTTATTGACAATTCTAAAAAAATTCTTGATGGTAGGGTTTTCGATGTAAGGGAAAAATTTAAGAAAAATATTTTTGGAATCACCCTTTCTGAAGTCAGCGAATCTAATTTTGAAAATTTCAAAAACAAATATGAGGTTTTCAATTTTTCTAATGAGAATGAACTGATTTCTTTTGATTTGAAAAACGAGAGTGATCAAAATAATATTCTTTTAGATTTAGTACATGTTGGAAAAGTCAGGTCATTTGATGAACGAATCCCCAGCATGAATGAAGTTTTTATTAACGCTGTAGGTAATCATTCTTAATTTTATGAACAATATTTTTTTAATTACAAAAAGGGAATTCCTTACACAGGTTAAGAAGAAGTCCTTCATTATATTAACGTTGCTGGCTCCTGTCATGATCATTGCATTTGGTGCGGTTATAGGGCTAATGTTTAAGGCTAATGAATCACATAGTGTTATTGAAGTTGTTGATAAGAGTGGTTTATTTAAAGATAAATTACCATCGGATTCCAAACTCAATTATACTTTTATTCCTTCTGCTGAGGAGAAATCAAAGGTTAACAAATTAAAAGGAAATGAAACTTTAGATGGCATCCTTATTTTACCTGAACTGAATGCTAATAACTTTGATGATCTGGAAAAAAACACAAGACTGGTTATCAATAGTAAAATTGGTTTTGATACCAAGCAGCGAATCGTTTCAGATATTACAAATGTTATTAAGAAAGAAAAGATCAAGCAATTGGGTATTGCTGAAACTCAATTGGACAATCTTGATAAAGGCTTCACTCTAAAAACGATTAATGTTTCAGAAGACAATAAGGAAGATTCTGATATGACTTTCGGAGTAAAAACAGGACTTAGTATGGTTCTGATGTATGTTACTTTCATGTTTATTATCATTTATGGAGTTAGGGTAATGAGAAGCGTTCTAGAAGAAAAGAATAACCGAGTGGTTGAAATTATTATCTCTTCAGTAAAGCCATTCGAGCTTATGATGGGTAAAATATTGGGCGTAACAATGGTTGCTTTAACCCAGTTTATCATATGGATTACAATGTCAGTAATCGGAGCATTAGTTCTCAATACAGGGTTTTCATCAATTCAAAAAAATATCCCAGGAGGAAGTGAAGGAATGGCTAGTAAACTGGATATAGCACAAATTGCTACTCAGGTTTCTCATAGTCTGCTGGAGCTTAATTTCCCATTGATCATTTTTGTATTTATTGTGTTCTTTCTTCTTGGATACATTTTTTACAGCTCTGTTTATGCGGCTATTGGATCTGCTGTTGATAATGAAACAGAAACTCAACAGTTTACACTATTTGCAATACTACCTTTAACTTTAGGGATGTATGGGAGCTTTTCGCTAATGAACAATCCGGATGGACCTTTAGGATTTTGGTTATCGATGATTCCTTTTACCTCTCCAGTAGCAATGATTGCAAGAATTCCTTTTGGAGTTCCGGCATGGCAGATTGCGTTATCCATCACACTTTTGGTACTGACCACTATTTTTATGATATTCTTAGCTGGAAAAATTTACCGCGTAGGTATTTTAATGTACGGTAATAAAGCTACCTTAAAAGAGCTTTGGAGATGGATTAGAAATTAGTATAAAATATTAGACATCACAAAAAATCCCGAGAATAATCTCGGGATTTTTTTATTTGAATGAATTATTCTTATTGAAAGATATAACTAAGACTTAAACTAAGAACTTGTTCTGATTTACCCTTACTAGTTCCATCAGGTTCTTTTGCAAGATCAGGATATGTATTGGAAAATCCATAATCATACTTTAAAGCTAATTCCAATTGTCTCTTATAGCTATATCCTACGCCTATACCTAATCCAAAATTAAAACTGTTAGTTTTTCCACTAACCCCAGGATGTTTTGGATCATTTACATCCGGATCATAATAAGCTCTGCTTGCAGGAGCATTTTTAACGTTCTGGTTTAGCAAAAAGTTAAATCTTGGACCTATCATTCCAAAAAATTCAGATTCTGCCTCTGAAAAGTATCCTTTGAAATAAACAGGTACACTAAGGTAATTATTTGCATATACAGCGTTATAACCATCTCTACCTTTAGCATCCTTATCCTTCCCCGTTTCTCCGGCACCATAATATAGTACTTCGGGTTGGATATAAAACTGATTACCTTTTCCTACTGGAATAAGGGCTAAGGCTCCCGCCTGAACAGCAAATCTTGCTCCGGAGGGGTTATGTGCATTTTGTACTCGGGAATAGTTGCCTCCAGCTGTAATACCAAATCTTGTCGCTTTAAGGTTAACTTGTGCTAAAGATAAGGTAGAAAAAGCCAAAGTAGAGGCTAATAAAAATTTTTTCATATTGTTTTTGTTTATGATTATGCTAATACTTTTGCAACAGTAACACCAATATCAGCCGGAGAATCTACAACGTTGATTCCGTTTTCTCTCATGATTTCCATTTTTGCCTGCGCTGTATCTTCATCACCTCCTACAATAGCTCCTGCATGTCCCATTGTTCTTCCTTTAGGTGCAGTTTGTCCTGCAATAAAACCAACTACAGGTTTAGTAGAACCACTTGCTTTATACCATCTTGCAGCTTCAGCCTCTAGTCCACCACCAATTTCACCGATCATTACTACCGCTTCTGTTTCAGGATCATTGATGAACAATTCCAAAGCTTCTCTTGTAGTAGTCCCAATAATTGGGTCTCCACCGATACCAATAGCTGTAGAAATACCGAAACCAGCTCTTACAACCTGATCTGCAGCTTCATAAGTAAGAGTTCCAGATTTAGAAACGATACCTACTTTACCTTTTTTGAAAACGAAACCTGGCATAATACCAATTTTAGCTTCTTCTGAAGTAATGATTCCAGGGCAGTTTGGTCCGATCAATCTACAATCTCTATCAGCGATGTAAGATTTTACTTTTACCATATCTGCTACAGGAATTCCCTCAGTAATACATACGATAACTTTAATTCCAGCCTCAGCAGCTTCCATAATAGCATCAGCAGCAAATGCAGGTGGTACGAAAATAATACTTACGTTAGCTCCTGCTTTTGAAACAGCATCAGCAACCGTATTAAATACAGGCTTCCCTAAGTGCTCGCTTCCTCCTTTTCCTGGAGTAACTCCACCTACTACATTGGTTCCGTATTCAATCATCTGGCCAGCATGGAAAGTACCTTCGTTCCCTGTAAATCCTTGTACAATTACTTTAGAATCTTTGTTTACTAAAATTGACATTTTATTGTTGTTTTTAATTTATTTACTATTTTATTAATGCTCACAAATTTACTTATTTTTCTTTGATTTTAAATAAAACCTTGTGAATTGTTTATTTGAGATTTCTCAGTTTTACTTCTTTTTTCAAATAGGTTTTGAAATCTTCTGCAAACATACCAATGTAGGTACCTTTTTCAAGATCTCTATTTACACCAGTCTTTCCTAAAAGCACAGATCCACCTTCGATCTTATTTCCAGAAGCAATTCCAACCTGTCCCCATAATGTTACCTCATCTCCAATTATACAACAGCCGGCAATTCCCACCTGAGAAGCGATCAGACATTTTTTTCCAATTATGGTATCGTGTCCAATCTGAATTTGATTATCTAAAACAGAACCTTCACCTATAATCGTAGAATCTGTAACTCCTCTGTCGATTGTACAGTTATTTCCTATTTCAACGTTGTTTTCTATGATAACGTTACCAACAGATATTAAGCGGTCAAAATTACCATTAAGCTTACGGTAATAGAATGCATCACCACCTAAAACCGTCCCTGATTGAATGACTACATTATCCCCAATAATCGTTCTGTCACCAATAACTACATTTGGAAAAATAAGACTATTCTTTCCAATTCTCACGTTGTTGCCTATAACTGCGGTAGAATGAACCTTAGTCCCCTCACCGATCTCTATATCATGAAGTTCTTCGGTGAAATTATATATTCTTGTAAAATGGGTATTGATAAGATTAAAATCCCTGAAAGGATCATCTGAAACTAATAGAGCTTTCCCTTCCGGGCAATCCACTTCTTTATCGATAAGAATAATTGTTGCTGCAGAATTTAATGCTTTATCATAGTATTTCGGATGATTAACAAAAACGATCTCCCCCGGTTTTACCATGTGAATTTCATTAGTTCCCAGCACTTCAAAATCATCAGAACCAACAAATTTCGCTGAAATTAAATCAGCAATTGTTTTAAGTTTTTGTGGAGAATGAAATCTCATAAAAAATATTTTTCTTGTAAAACAAAATTCGGACTGCAAATGCAGACCGAATTTATATAAATTGTATTATTATTTTACTCTTTCCAAGTAAGAACCATCTTCAGTACTTACTTTGATTCTGTCTCCTGGTTCTATGAACAGTGGTACCATCACTCTTGCTCCTGTTTCAACGATTGCATTTTTAAGAGCATTAGTAGCTGTATTTCCTTTCACTCCTGGATCTGCTTCGATAACATCTAAAAATACAGACTGTGGAAGTTCAGCAGAAAGTGGAGTTTCATCAGATTCTTTTAAAATGATCGTTACTTCTTCACCAGCTTTCATAAACTGAGAATTTTCAATCATTTCTTTATCGATGTATAATTGAGAGAAATCATCATTATTCATGAAATGGAATCCATTCTCATCGTCATAAAGATATTGGAATTTTCTCGTAATTACTTTTACTTCATCAATTTTATGACCTGCAGAAAAAGTGTTATCAAGTACTTTTCCATTCGTCACTGACTTCAATTTTGTTCTAACGAAAGCCGGTCCTTTACCTGGTTTTACGTGAAGAAATTCAATTACTTTGAAAATATCATTGCTAAATTCAATGCAAAGTCCTTTTCTTATATCGTTACTTGTTGCCATTAATTTTTATATTATCTTTTTTATTTTTATTTAATTACTCCTTTCCGGTACCATATCCTTTTACAATACCTCTAGGAGAGTTTTGAATAAACTGGAGAATTTCATCTCTTTCAGCGGTTGGTAGCATTTCTTTCTCAATATGAGTGATTGCCTGAGAGACATTCATTTTCATTTGGAAAATAGCTCTATATATCTTTTGGATCTCAAAAATTTTCTCGTTTGTAAATCCTCTTCTTCTCAGACCCACTGAATTAATTCCGGCATAAGCCATTGGCTCTCTTGCTACTTTTACATAGGGCGGAATATCCTTTCTTACCAGTGTTCCACCAGAAATCATAACATGTTTTCCAATTTTACCAAACTGATGAACTGCACTAAGGCCACCCATTACTGTATAATCACCTATTTCTACATGACCAGCAATACCACAACCGTTTACGATGATAACATGATCTCCGATAACGCAATCGTGTGCAATGTGAGAAGTTGCCATGATGAGACAGTTTTTACCAATTTTGGTAAATCCAAGGGCTTTTGTACCCCTGTTCACTGTTACGCACTCTCTTATTGTAGTTTCATCTCCGATAATTACCTGAGTATCTTCTCCATCAAACTTTAAATCCTGCGGAATTGCAGAAATTACCGTTCCGGGAAAAATTCTACAATTTTTGCCTATTCTTGCTCCATCCATGATGGTAACATTGGGACCAATCCAAGTTCCTTCTCCAATTTCCACGTCCCCTGCAATAGTAGTAAAAGGTTCTACGATTACATTTTTGCTGATTTTTGCGCGTTTATCTACGGCTGCTAATTGATGAACCATTTAATCAACTTTATTTTTTGCAACTTGAGCCATTAATTCGGCCTCGACAGCCACTGTATCTCCTACATATCCATATCCTTGCATATGAACGATACCTCGTCTGATGGGCTCTATCAACTCAATTTTGAAAATCATAGTATCTCCAGGAACTACTTTTCTTTTAAATTTTACTTTATCCATTTTAATGAAATAAGTAGAATAATTTTCAGGATCCGGAACACTAGCCAAAACTAAAATCCCACCTGTTTGTGCTAAAGCTTCCACCTGTAAAACACCTGGCATTACCGGTTCTTTAGGAAAATGTCCAACAAAGAAAGGTTCATTCATTGTAACATTCTTCAATCCTACCACATGAGAGTCAGAAAGTTCAAGAATTTTATCTATTAATAAGAATGGTGGTCTGTGAGGCATCAACTTCATAATTCCGTTGATATCAAAAACCGGTTCTTTTGTTAAATCAAAATCAGGCACATTTTTCTTTTTTTGCAATTTCCACTGACGATTGAGTTTTTTTGCAAATTGAGTATTTACAAAATGTCCGGGCTTATTAGCAATTACTTTACCTTTTATTTTAACTCCAGCTAAAGCTAAATCACCAATCACATCAAGTAATTTATGTCTTGCCGCTTCGTTAGGGTAATTTAAAGTAAGATTATCAAGAATGCCATTTGGTCTGATAGAAACATTGTCTTTCCCAAATGCCTTCTTTAACTTTTCAGTTGTATCTGGGGTTAAATCTTTATCGACATATACAATTGCATTAGAAATATCCCCTCCTTTAATTAAGCCATGATCTAAAAGCATTTCTAATTCATGCAAAAAGCTGAATGTTCGTGCTGATGAAATTTCCTCCTTAAATTCTGAAATATTTTTAAGTGTAGCATTTTGAGTACCCAATACTTTGGTCCCAAAATCTACCATTGTTGTAATTTCGTAATTATCTGATGGAATAATCGTGATCTCAGAACCTGTTGCAGGGTCTGTATAACTAAGAACTTCTTTAACGACAAGATATTCTCGAACAACTGCTTGCTCTACAACACCCACACTTTCGATAGCTTCAACAAAAAACTTTGAAGAACCATCCATGATAGGCGGCTCAGAAGCATCCATTTCCAATATTGCGTTATCTATATCACAACCAACTAAAGCTGCAAGAAGATGTTCACAAGTATTGATTTTTACACCTAATTTTTCTAAGGTTGTCCCTCTTTCAGTTGCTACAACATAATTAACATCAGCTTCGACTTGGGGATGTCCCTCTAAATCGGTTCTTACAAAAACAAAACCTGTATTTTCTTTAGCAGGTTTAATGGTAAGTTTTACTTCTTTACCAGTATGAAGGCCAATTCCAGAAAGAGTAACCTCTTGCTGAAGTGTTTTTTGCATATCACTCATTAGTATTATCTTTTGAGGTATTCTCAAGATTATTTATTCGTCCTACAATTTCAGTAAAGTTTCTGAAATGAACATAATTTCTAAGGTAGTCATTATAGCTTATTGCTGGTGAACCATATAATGTTTCTTTGTCATTAACGCTGGAATTCACCCCACTTTGTGCCTGAATTTTGACCTGATTGCCTATTTTAATATGACCAACCACGCCTACTTGCCCACCAATCTGGTTCCAGTCGCCAATAGTTGTAGACCCTGCAATTCCTGCCTGAGCTGCAATCACATTGTTCTGACCAATCTTTACGTTGTGTGCTATTTGAATTAAGTTATCTATTTTAGTTCCTTTCCCAATGATAGTAGAACCAATAGTGGCTCTGTCTATACTACAGTTTGAACCTATTTCTACGTCATCTTCAATGATAACATTTCCGAGCTGAGGAATTTTCTTAAATCCTTCCGGTGTTGGTTGGAAACCAAATCCATCACCACCTACTACAGTATTAGAATGAATCACGCAGTTATCTCCTATAATACAATAATCGTAGATTCTTGCTCCGCTATCAATTTTACAGTTTTTACCTATTTTTACTCCCTTGCCAATGTATACTTGCGGATAAATTTGTGTTCCTTCACCAATTTTGGCTTTTTCTGAAACATAAGTAAAAGCTCCAATATATACCTTATCAGCAATAACGGCAGTATCATGAATAGACGCGCCATCTTCAACACCCTCTTTTTTACCTTGCATTTCCTGATATAAATTCATCAGAACCTGAAAAGACAAATAAGCATCTTTTACGGCAATTATGGTAGCATTGTAAGAATCCTTTACAATAAGTTTTTCAGAAGCAATAATTACTGAGCACTTTGAAGTATCCAAATAGTGAGAAAATCGATCTTGAGCTATAAAAGAAAGATGCCCCGATTCCCCATTTTCAATTGGTGAAACGCCACTAATAAGTGCATTTTCATCACCTATTATTTTTCCGTCAATAAAACTTGCAATTTGCGAAGCTGTAAATTCCATATTCTGCAAAGATAAGAAATTCTATTATTCGTAAACATTTTTTAGTTTTACGATCGTTAATTTTAATATTCTTTAAGAATTTATTTTGGATAAATCTCTTGGAAATGTTAAAATATATCTTTTGGTCTTATTTACTATTAAGCCTGATAAAAGCTGATCTTCAGACTCATCCAGCCTTATTTTCGTACCATTTTTCTGTAGTAAGTAGATCGGTTGCATTTTGGTGTTGTAAGGCAAAAGTTTTCTCTTAATCTCATGAACTAATTCAGCACCATTATCAATATTAAAAAACTCATTGGTGTTTTTTATTTTTTCTTCAACAAGTGTTTTATCAAATGGATGCGATGAAATAATTGTTTTAGGAAGATCTCTCTTAATCACGCACTTACACCAATATGACAAAATAAAATCATCAGAATTCTGCCATAATTTCATGGCTTGAATCACATCATTATCATCCAATTGTGTAAATCTTTCAACATCTTCATCTGTTGCTGCACTCTTTTCTCTATATAAAAAGTATTTCAAATTTTCAGTAGCCGGTAAATCTATGCCTTTTGAAACCAAATATTTTGCTCTTTCTAAAATTTTAACCAGAATAAATTCAGCTAAAGCAGATGTTTTATGGTAATATACCTGCCAATACATAAACATTCTTGCCGTCAAAAAGTTTTCAATGGAGTAAATCCCTTTCGCATCTATTACTAATTCGCCCTCTTCACAAACATTCATCATAGAGATGATTCGTTGGGTATTAATATTTCCTTCAGAAACTCCTGTAAAAAAGCTGTCTCTTTTTAAATAATCCAAACGGTCAACATCCAGTTGAGAAGATATTAGTTGATTGAAAAATTTTCTATGGTATTGCCCCTGAAACATTTCAATAGCTATGGAAAGCTGACCATCAAACATTTCATTCAACCTATTCATTAATAATAATGAAAGATTTTCATGATGCCAATCATCCATCAGCATGCTTTCCAAAGCGTGAGAAAATGGCCCATGACCAATATCATGCATTAAGATCGCTAACATGGCTCCTTTTTCTTCTTCGTCAGATATTTTAACTCCTTTTTGCTTTAATGTTTCCAGTGCAGTGAACATCAAATGCATGGCACCGATAGCATGGTGAAACCTCGTATGCGTAGCTCCTGGAAAAATCAAATTGAGAAGACCAGTCTGAGAAATCCTTCTTAATCTTTGAAAATAGGGATGTTCGATAATATCAAATAAAATTTCGTGGGGAATTTTGATAAATCCATGAACGGGATCGTTGATAATTTTTAGCTTATTCTGCATTTGATAACTGAAGTATTAGTAAACAAAGTTAGGGAAATTTAATCTTAGGCTTTAATTTTGTAAACCATAGATCATTAGGTAGAGATTTTTATCTTTGAGTCTTTAATAAACGAACCCATTGAATGAGGATACTCTCTGCATTACTTTTATTATTTTTAAGTATAAATACTTTTTCTGCTCAAATCGTTTCCGAAACCCAAAAGCTGGAATCCCTTTGTAAAGTATGGGGATTTTTAAAATATTATCACCCTCATGTTGCTAAGGGTACATTCGACTGGGACAAACAATTGATTGATAAAATAGAAGAACTTGAAACAATTCATGATAAAAATCAACTGAATGTGTTTTTTTCTCAATGGCTTGACAATCTTGGACAGGTTGACAGTTGTACATCCTGTAAATTTGA
Source organism: Chryseobacterium sp. FW101-FHT12H09 (assembly GCF_058790395.1). Lineage (NCBI taxonomy): Bacteria > Pseudomonadati > Bacteroidota > Flavobacteriia > Flavobacteriales > Weeksellaceae > Chryseobacterium > Chryseobacterium sp. FW101-FHT12H09. Next base: position 919,164 of record NZ_JBYTCP010000001.1, read on the forward strand.
TAACAGCAAGGTATATTTTGTGAAGAACTTTAATTTAGACTGGACGAAAAATGAAGACATATTCAGTCCGGAAGTGATTGACAAACTTCAATTTATCGAAAAAAACAGATATATCGGAGAGCCCTATTATTTTGGAAAAGGAGGAAGAAAAATATTTTTCAGAAATGATGACTCACTGGGCTCAAAATTTATCTCCAGGAAAATTGCTCTTTTGGAGTTATTCAGATATTGGAATTTTGTAGAATATTTCTTTCCCTATAAATACGAAACAGATCAAAATTGGAATGATGTTTTAAAAGAAATGATTCCTAAATTTATAAGTATAGATAATGATGTAAATTACCATTTAACATTAGCAGAATTGGTCACAAAAACTGATGATTCTCATGCTTTTTTATTTTCACCATTAATTAGTTTAAATCAATACGGAAGAAGGAAAGTACCTGTAGAATATTCTTATGCAGAAGGGAAACTGATCGTCACCAAAATTAATTCTACTATATATAAGAAAGAAAGATCTTTATTAGAACCCGGAGACATAATTTATGACATTAATGGTAAAACCATTCCACAAATAGTCAATGGATTTTCAAAATATATTCCAGCTTCAAACTCATGGGGGAAAATAAAAAAGGTAAAGAATCTCTTTCTTTTCTCCAACAATGATAGTATAGAAGTTAAACTGGAAAGGAAGGGACAAAATATTACTCTCAAGGTAAAAACATATCTTTTAAAAGATATAATTTATGAAAAGAAAGCAGCACCTGAAAAATGGAGATTTTACGATCAGGATAAAAAAATAGGTTATGTTGATATGGGTATTATTGAAAGAGAAGATTTAAATGAAATGTATCAAAATCTAAAGACAACCGGATCAATTATTTTCGACTTAAGAAATTATCCTAGGCAAACAATCAGACCATTAAGTTTATTGTTTCTTCCGGAGACAATCATATATTATCAGTTTAATTTCCCTGAAACCACTTATCCGGGTATGTTTTATAGTAGAAAAAATAGTATTGGAAGAAAAAATGATGATTATTATAAAGGAAATGTAGTAGTTTTGATAGATGAGAATACTCAGAGCCAGGCGGAGACCACAACGATGATGTTTAAACAGCATCCTAAAGCAAAAACGATCGGAAGTTATACTTCCGGAGCCAACGGAGATGTCATTAGGTTTAAAATTGCAGGCTTAGAAACCAGCTTCACAGGTCTTGGTGCATATTACCCGGATCAAAGAGAAACCCAAAGGATTGGAATTATCCCGGACATTATCATTAAGCCTACTTTAAAAGGAATAAAAGAAGGAAAAGATGAAGTTTTGGAAAGAGCCCTAGAATACATAAAGACCGGCCGTTAGATGAAATATCCACATAAAAAAAAATAATGGATTTTCATTTAACTATAATTTAACTTTTTATCTGTTCATTTTGACAGATTTTATAATGAATTGGTCACACTTTTGATACTATAACCATGTAAAAAATAAATATTATGTCGGAAAAAATATTATGGATAGATGATGAAATAGATTTACTCAAACCTCATATTGTATTTTTAGAAAAAAAGGGTTATCATGTAACTCCTGTAAATAATGTAAATGAAGCGCTAGAGTTGATAGATTCCGAGAAATTTGCATTAACATTAATTGATGAAAATATGCCTGGTATTTCTGGGCTGGAAGCAATTCCTATGATTAAAGAAAAAGATAATTCTTTAAAAATAGTAATGGTTACCAAAAGTGAAGAAGAACACATTATGGAAGAGGCAATTGGTTCTCAAATTGCTGATTATATTCTAAAACCAGTAAACCCCAATCAGATTCTTTTATCATTAAAGAAAAATCTTCAGGAAGACAATTTGGTTGAGCAAAAAACTATTTTGCAATATCAGCAAGAGTTCAGAAGCCTATCTATGGAACTTTCTTATCTCAAGTCTTATCAGGAATGGGCTGAATATTATAAGAAAATTTTAAATTGGGAAATTAAATTCGATAAAGTAACAGACAATGAATTTGCAGATCTTCTACAGTCTCAAAAAGAAGAAGCTAATATTCAGTTTGCGAAATTTATTGAAAATAATTATGAAGAATGGCTAAATGGAAGTGACAAACCAGCTATGAGCCATACCCTTTTCAAAGATAAGATAAAGCCTGAGGTTGAAAAAAGCAAGGTTCTTTTACTTATGGTAGATAACCTTAGATATGATCAATGGAAAGTAGTTGAACCATTATTTACGAAATACTACAATAAAGTATCTGAAGATTATTATTACAGTATTCTTCCAACAGCAACTCAATATGCAAGAAACTCTTTCTTTGCAGGTCTATTACCTTCTGAGATAGAAAAACGTTTTCCTGATAAATGGTTTAATGATAATGAAGATGGAAATAAAAATGAATTTGAGCGTGACTTTCTTGAAGATCAAATGAAAAGAATTGGCTTAGGTTCAAAATCAATGAAATATCTAAAGGTCTTGAATGCTGATTTTGAAAAGAAGATCTATGATGATTTCAATCAACACAAAAACAACGACTTGTTGGTGATCGTTTATAACTTTATTGATATCTTATCTCACGCAAAAACTGACAACCATATTGTGGATCAGTTAATTCGTGATGATAAAACTTTCAGATCCCTGACTTATAACTGGTTTGAGAATTCTTCAATTCTAAAAATTATAAAATTAGCTGCCGAAAGCGGTTATAAACTAGTGATCACAACAGATCATGGAACAGTTTACGTTAAAAAGCCAAGTAAAGTGGTTGGAGATAGAGAAACATCTACAAACATCCGTTATAAAACTGGTAAGAGCTTAACGTATGACGATAGAGATGTTTGGGCTATTACAAATCCTGAGAAACTATTTTTACCAAAAGGAAATTTAAGTTCAAAGTATATTTTTGCAAAAAACAATACTTTCCTGGCCTATCCAAAAAATTATAATCACTTTGTAAATTATTATAAAGAAACTTACCAACACGGTGGAATATCATTAGAAGAATGTATTATTCCAATTAGCATTTTAGAACCCAAGTAATTTTTTTCATAGTTTATTAATTCTGGGTTCAGGGGCGGAAAAAATCAATTGATTTTTTCCGCCTTTTTGTTTGCATTTGATTTTGAAATTTCAAAGTCCGCTCTTTTAATTTCCCTACATTTGACCAAAAATTTACTTTTATTTATGAAATTAATCACATATAATGTAAATGGAATCAGAGCTGCTTTTACCAAGGATTTTCTAGGTTGGTTAAAAACCGCTGATCCGGATATCATATGCATTCAAGAGAGCAAGGCTGGAAACGACCAGATAGATATCGAAAGCCTTCAAAAGCAAGGGTATCATAGCTACTGGCATTCGGCAGTCAGAAAAGGCTATAGTGGGGTTGGAATAGCCTCAAAAATAAAACCTAATCATGTTGAGTATGGATGTGGAATTGAAAGTTATGATAACGAAGGAAGAATTATTCGTGCTGACTTTCATGGTTATTCAGTAATTTCTGTATATGTCCCTTCAGCTTCTAATATAGAAAGACTGGGTTTTAAAATGCAGTTTTGTCATGATTTTCTGAATTATATCAAAAATTTAAAAAAAGAAATTCCAAATCTTATTATTTCAGGAGACTTTAATATTTGTCATCAGGCCATTGACATCCATGATCCTGTTCGTTTAAAAAATGTTTCAGGATTCTTACCTATGGAAAGGGAGTGGATGACCAGCTTTATTGAAGAGTGTGAATTAATAGATAGTTTCAGGTTTTTTAATAATGAGCCAGATAATTATACTTGGTGGAGTTACAGGCAGAATTCCAGGGCTAAAAATAAGGGCTGGAGATTAGATTATAATTTTACGTCATATGCCTTAAAAGATAAGCTTTCAAGAGCTGTAATTTTAAAAGAGGCTGTACATTCAGATCATTGCCCGGCATTGCTGGAATTGAATGTATAATAAAAAGAAAAAGCCAACTGAATCAGTTGGCTTTTAAAATTTAATAAATCATAAGTTTAATCGACAATTTCATATTCCACCGGAATTGTACCAAGATTGGTATTTCCGATTTCATCGAACGCGGCTCTAGAAATATCTAGTGCTCTTGATGAATGGAAAGGTCCTCTATCATTTATCCTCACTGTAACCTCTTTTCCATTGCTCAAATTGGTAACTCTAATTTTAGTTCCAAAAGGAAGCGTTCTATTTGCAGCGGTGAATTTTGAATTATCAAAAATTTCTCCGTTTGCGGTTTTTCTACCATTAAACTTATCGTGGTAGAACGATGCATAACTTGTTTTTTTCGCATCTGTGGCATTATTCTTGAAAGAATAAACACCAAAGGCTGAAATCATCATTATGATTACGAGAATGAATCTTTTCATCATGTTGAATTTTATTGGTTTTGACTTGGCAAATGTATTATGAATCTCATTAAGTCCATAGCCGAAATGTTAAAAACTGTTAACGAAAACCCAATTATATGTTAACCAAGTCTGTAACCCTCTATTGACAGGCGTTTTAAGGACCACTGTTAAAAAACGTTAAAAATAAGGCCTAAAAGTTAACATAATTAACTAACTACTAGAAATTCATTTAGAATCAGCTCTAAAACACACTGTAAATCAGTAAATTACACATTCGCCATTTTTTTAGTTAAATATCTAAAAAAAACCAATGAAATTTTCATTGGTTTTTATAAAAGATAAGTATGCTTTTATTTTAAATACTCCAGCACATAATCATACGTTCCAGCCGGATAAACTACCGACATGTGGGGAGACCCTGTAACTGCATTTCCTGCTGTAGTTCCTAGTGCATATGAATATAATTCTCTGGCATATATTGTATTAGTTCCAGATTTATATATGGTAATTCCATACATACCGGTCATCCCTGTTGGCGAAGGGATACTTACAGCAGTTGAAGAACCTGTAGCTGTAAATGTTCCTTTAATGGCATAAACTTGTTCGTTATTTATTAAAGTATTTGTAGCAGTTTCTGTGGTAAGAATATTAGTACGACCTGAATTAGCCCCTATCGCCACCCATTTACCGTTTGTAATATTTCCAGGATTTCCAGGGTTTGAGAAGTAATAGAATCCAGGAGCTACTTTTGTTTTAACCCCTTGTCCCGTCACAGTATCTCCTGTAGTACTATTAAAGACCACCATCCCATCAAAATCAGAAAGAACGACTTCGTTATCCGCTGTTGATGTATTGAATCTAAAATCCGTTAGATCTGTTCTTGGAAACCCCATTCCTCTACCAAAGCTTTTGTTTGCTAAACCTTCAAAATTACTGGCGTCCATAAAATAATTTGTACCACTTAATCCTGCAGTAACATTTCCATTACTAAGGAGCTGAGCGTTACTATTAGCACTTAGAAATAAAAGGAAGCATCCCGTTATATTCACTAAAACATTTTTCATCTTGATTTGTGTTTTTTAATTATTAATTTCTACCTGCAACCAGATACCAAGTTGTACCATTACTAAATATTTGAACCGCCGATTGTGCGGTAATAGAGGCTAAACCCTTTGGAGTACCAATTCCATCATTTCCTGAAAACTGAAGTAATCCCCCCGCTTGGTTTCTTATATAGATAGTTTTATCCTTAAAAGAAGCTGGAGTTGGTAACGTCAATTGAGTTCCTGAAGTAAATTCCCAAAAATCAAAATTAGAATTTGTCCAATCATAAGCAGTAGAAGCTGCCTGACCTAAATTTAACCTAAATGCTGTGGGTGTTGTTCCACCACCTCCAAGCGTTTTCCAGGTAGAAGAGGTATTATCATAATAATAAAATCCTGCACCCGTTATGTTTCCTGTTTTATCAGTAGTACCTACACCTGAAGTTACAAAAACCAATGCTCCATTTTGAGCGGCAATGTATACAGCATCTTTAGCTGCTAATTCCTGGGCTGTCATTCTTGGAACTAAAACGGCATCGGGCATAGTCTTATCCGTAGTACTAGCAACCACATCCAAAGTAGCGGCCGGAGTAATTGTATTAATACCTACCCCTTTGTTCTGAGCTTTTGACAGCATAGCAAACGAAATAAGCATTATTGCTGTCCATAAATTTTTTCTCATAAGTGTTTAAGATTTTTAATTATTTTTTTTCATTAATAATTTTTATACAATATATATTTTCAAATCCCAAACTGTTCAATTATGATATAAAATAAAGATTCGGGATTATCTTTATTTATATACATATTCTAGGATTAGAAATACTATGTTGATAAAAAATTATTGCTATGGCAAAGCTAGTACTAAATAATTAAAAATCCAAAACCCACCATTCAAAATGGAAAATCAAGCGTCATATAAATACAGCTAAAAAGCTGATTATGAATAGAATGAAAAATTTAAACCAAAAAACAGTGAAACAGATAATCTAACAATAAAAAATTAATTAAATACTAATCAGTAAAAAATACGATGGAAAATATACACACTTAACATCATTATCTAAAAAATAATATTTTTATTTATTTTTTATCAAATTAAATCTCCGTACAGGTCAAATTCCTCCGCAGAGGTAATTTTTACCATAGCAAATTCTCCAATTGAAATATAGGTGTTATCTGCAGAAACTAAAACTGTATTATCAACGTCAGGAGAATCATATTCTGTTCGTCCTACGAAATAGTTTCCTTCTTTCCTGTCGAATACACATTTATAGACCTCACCAATCCTTTGCTGATTTTTCTCCCATGAGATTTGAGACTGAAGTTCCATGATAGCTTCTACACGAGCTTCTTTCACCTCCTGAGGGACATCATCCTCTAAAACATGGGCAGTTGTATTTTCTTCGTGAGAATACGTAAAACAACCTAATCGATCAAATCTCTGTTCTTTAACCCAATCTTTCAATTCCTGAAATCTTTCTTCGGTCTCCCCTGGATAACCAACAATTAAAGTAGTTCTGATTGCCATATCAGGAACCTTTTCTCTAAATTTCGCTAAAAGGGCATCGGTTTTTTCATGAGTTGTTCCTCTTTTCATCGATTTTAATAAATCGGAGTTGATATGCTGAAGAGGAATATCGATATAGTTACAAACTTTAGGTTCTTCTCTAATGATATCTAATACATCTTCCGGAAACCCACTAGGGAATGCGTAGTGAAGACGAATCCATTCTATCCCTTCCACTTTCACAAGTTCTTTTAAAAGATCTCCAAGTGCACGTCTTTTATAGATATCCAATCCGTAATACGTTAGATCCTGCGCAATCAAAATTAATTCTTTCGTTCCTACTTTTGCGAGCTTTTCTGCTTCACGAACCAGTTTTTCAATAGGTGTAGAAACATGACCTCCTCTCATTAGTGGAATTGCACAAAAAGAGCATGGCCTGTCACAGCCTTCAGATATCTTCAGATATGCGTAATGTTTTGGAGTAGTCGTTAATCTTTCACCTACTAATTCATGCTTGTAATCTGCGCCTAAGTGCTTTAACAATATAGGTAAATCTCTTGTTCCAAAATATTGGTCTACATCTGGAATTTCTTTGATAAGATCCGGTTTATATCTTTCAGAAAGACATCCAGTAACAAAAACCTTTTCCACTTCTCCTCTATTCTTGGCATCAACATAGTCAAGGATTGTGTTAATAGATTCCTCTTTTGCATTGTCAATAAAACCACAGGTATTGATTACAACAATATCTCCTCTGTCTTCATGTACAACTTCTTTTCCGTTTGCCTTAAGCTGGCTCATTAAAACTTCTGAGTCGTATACATTTTTAGAGCAACCAAGGGTTACGATATTGATTTTCTTTTTACCTACAGATTTTGTGCGCATCTTTTTGATTTTGAGTTTGCAAAGATACGAAATAATAAAAAGTTTAAATCAAAAAAAAGAAAACCACTTTAATAAAGTGGTTTTCAATATGCTATTTAAAAGTTTTTTCTTTAAAACTTGGTACGTTTTGATCTTTTTCACATTAGGCTCATCAATAAGCTTGTTCGTCTCCTTTCAAAATATTGTACAAAGTAAGAAAGATAATTTTAATATCTAAAAAAAAGGACCAATTCTGAATATACCAAATATCTTTTTCTATCCGTTTTTCCATATCTCTATGAGAAAATATCTCCCCTCTTGAACCCATTACTTGTGCCCATCCAGTAATTCCGGGTTTTACAATATGTCTTGTCATATATTTTTTTGTAATCTTGGAGTACATGTCTGTTTGGGACATCATATGCGGTCTCGGACCAACTATTGACATTTGGCCAAGAAAAACATTAATAAATTGGGGCAATTCGTCTATACTTGTTTTACGCATAAATGCACCAAATTTTGTAACTCTCGGATCATTTCTTTTAGCAATTTGAAGGTCAGCATTTGTATTGATAGTCATGCTCCTAAATTTGATACAATTGAATGGTATATTATTGAGTCCTGATCTTTTTTGCAAAAAAAATGCCGAATCATTGCTTTCTAATTTAATAATTAATGCAACAATAGGTATTAACCAAGATAATAAAAAGACAATTATAAAAAATGAAAACCCAATATCAAATGTTCTTTTTAAAATTTGTTTTTTGGGATTCGATAATGGTTCTCTAATTAATTTCAGAAAAGGAATCTCGTGAATTACATCAAAATAATAAGGTCCGAGATTAACGTATTTGAAATCGGGTACCATATAAATCCTTATCATTTTATGCTCTGCAACTTCTACAATTTTTTTATATAAATCAACTTCAATTTTGTCATCACAAAATATAATACTGTTTATACCTGTATTTTCCAGATCATCGAATAACTTATCAATGCTACCTAGATATCTATTTTTCGTTTCTGTCTCAATAGGTGCATAAACACCTCTCAATCCCATAAATCTCCTCAGATCCTTATTTGATAATAATGATGTTGATAATTTATTTTCTCCAACAAGAACTGTATTAAAAGAGTACAATTTCCTTCCTAATTTCACTCTGTTTTTCTTTCGGTATAAGAACAAAAGAAACCTTGTGAGGGTCATAAAGAAACCAGTCAATAGAAAATAAAGTATTATATTTCTATAGTCAATTTTTACAGAAAAAATTAGATTTAAGTAAATTAATGAAGCGCCTACCAATAAGACAAAAGATTTTGTCAATGCATTAAAATGCAGTGATGACTCCATAATTTTTAAGCTTTTGTAAGGCTTAGTTATAATTGTAATGACAAACCAAGATATATTAAGGAGAATAAATTGAACTTTAAAATTCTGAGCAAAACTTCTTTCATCAAATTCAAAAAAATATAGTTTTCCTAAAATAAAAAGAACATTGATAATAATATAATCTCCTATCAGAAAAATTCCGGGTAAATATCTAAAAAAATAAACTAACATAAATTCGACAATGGTTATTCAATTTTTCAAATTTACTTTATAATATCTATGTAACTCAGAAACTTAAGTCATTAGTTCTCATAAAGTTTAAAATGAATTAAAAAAATTTTAAAGAAAATTCCGGTAAAACTTTGTCTTTTTCTGAAAGTAAAATGTCATCTAAGGGGAGTTGCCAATCAATATTAAGTTCGGTATCATTCCAAAGAACACCACCTTCTGATTCTTTGTCATAGAGATTATCGCATTTGTATGAAAATATAGCAGTCTCGCTTAGAACAGAAAATCCATGTCCGAAACCTCTTGGGACATATAGTTGCAATTTATTTTCGCCTGTAAGTTCAATTGAAAACCACTTTCCAAATGTGGGTGAATCTTCTCTTAGATCAACAGCTACATCGAGAACCTTTCCATCTAAACATGACACCAGTTTCGCCTGAGCTTTTTCTCCTTTCTGCAAATGTAAGCCTCTAAGAACTCCATAAGTTGATTTGGAGATATTATCCTGAACGAAATGTCCGTTCATACCTGTTAATTCTTCAAACTTTTTCTCATTGAATTTTTCGTAAAAATATCCTCTTTCATCTTCAAAAACAGTTGGCTCTATAATATAGCAGTCCCTAAGTGGTGTTTCTTTTATTTTCATAAGTTGTGTTAGCTTTATTTACAAAGCTTAATCATTTTGTTTTATAACTATCCGATTGAAAAGGCACAAATATAAAAATTAATGCCACATAAAAATAGTTTTTATTTAATTACCCTTTTATAAAGATTTATCAAATTCAAAAAATTATTATTTTTATTATATTCTTTAAAAGCTTTTTCAAATGAATTGTTTCCCATTTGAGTTTTCTTTTTTTCGTCAAAAAAAAGTTTAACTTTTTCTATCGCTTCGTCTGTTGTATTATAAACATACCCATTATAATCATTGTCAACGGTATCTTTATTTCCCATCACATTACTCACTAAAAGAGGTTTCCGGATCGCCATTGCTTCGAGAATGGCAATTGGAAGTCCTTCCCATAAAGACACTTGTAAATATAAATCAAGTGTATTTAATTTTTGCAATAATTCTTCTCTTGTTCTTATCCAACCTGTAACAGTAATATTTTCAGAAGTAATGTCATCGATAAGCTCCCCGTTTCCTATCCATACAAAATTAACGTTTGGCAGCTTCGATGCTATCTCATTAAAAGCCTTTGGATTCTTTTGTGCTGTCAATCTTCCAACCGTTCCAACAGTAAAACGTTCATTCGTTACAGGAAAGTACAGTTTTTCTGGCAATTCAAAATCAACTCCGTTTCTAATAAGGCTCGTTTTGCCAATTTTTTTTGCCATTTCATATTCCGTATTTCCAGAAGCAATTGTAGTTCCACCAAATAAAAAGGGCATTACATATTCTATAACTTTAAAAAGGAAAATCTTAGTTTTCGAAATATTTTGCTGGACAAAGGAAAATCCGTGGGGTGAATAATAAATATTCTTTTTAGATACTAATCCCAAACAAGCCAATCTTCCTATAACACCTGCTTTTGCAGAATGGAGATGAATTATATCAGGTTTTATTTTTTTCAATATTTTTCGCGACTCTGTAATTACCTGATGATCTTTTTTCAAATTTATGGGACGCTGCATATCCAGTTCGTAAAGATAAATATCCGGATGAATTTCCTTATGAAATAATTCCTTATCCAGTTCAATACGATTTGGACTATAAATTAAATGAATATCACAATTAATATCAGACTGATGTGTTGCCAGAAAATTGCTTAAATCTTTTACGTAGGTATAAACCCCACCTCCAAAAGCTTCTACAAACTGAACAATCTTAATTTTCTTTTCCAAACTAATAATTTTGATTTAATACATGATGAGATGTAGTTTAATAATTTACATCTCAATTCTTTTAATTACTTAGAGATGGATAAATAATATACCGTTTTAGGGTTCATACTTGGGATGTTAATTGTTGTAGTATTTTTATTAACTATAATCTTTTGCTTTTGATTAAATATCATATTTTCCAGTGGCAGCTCAAGCGTATTAGGAATCTCATATACTACTAAGTCAAGATTTTTATCTTTCTTATAAAGACTAAACAAATTTTTCAACTTCACCTTTGCATTTACAATTCTATTTCCACTGTTATTGTTTAAAATAATATATTCTCCCTTATCATCATAAGAGGCAAATACAGATGTTTGATCATAATTGGTTATATCTTTTACTCTAGTGCCTTTCGTGCTTTGATTATAAATTTTGTAAGCCCACCATACCGATCTAGGTTTGCCTTTTTTGTCTAATAATCCATTAATTGAATTATTACAATTGAAAACGCCATCGCTTTCTGCCCAACATGCTTTACAAGCACCATCTATATTATTATCTTCCAAATATTTAAACACTTGTAATACTTCTGAAGGAGAAAATTGTGAGTATTGGTTGATTATTTCATTTAGAATAATTTTCTTTACACCAACTTTTGGATATCTAGGAAGTATCTCAGTTCTCAGCCTTTTCATATCTTTATTGAAATCCTTATAATATTCTCCGTCCCTTAACTCGTGCCAGCTAAGTATATCAACCCTTACATTATTCGTATTACAAAATTTCAAGAATCCTTCCATTTCTTTTTCATTGTATCGGTCAAAAGAAGGTCCTGTGATCAAAGCTTTATCCCCTCCAGGTGAAGACCTGATAATATCATGTGCTTTTTTAAATATTTTATAATATTCTTCCGTATCAAAATCTCCAAATCCACCCTGATGAAAAGGCTCATTCCATATATCATAAATTACTTTATTATTGAATTTTTGATACTCCGTATTTATTACTGTTTTTAACCGACCTGTATATAAAGGATGTGACCATTCTTTATTATTTTTTTTACCGGGATAGCCATACATATCAGATATTACTAAAATTGGTGTAACCCCAAAACTTCTTAAATAATCTATATCATCAACCGATTTATAAGACCACCCTATTCTCCAGTACTTAGGTTGCAAAGCAATAATATCATTTTGAAGTGCTTTAATATTATTATAATGAAGAAAACCAGACATTGATTTTACATTGCTGATTTTTTTACTGAAATCAACTTCTACAATTACAGAATCCTTAGTTCTCTGACATTTGACAAGAATTAAAGAAATAAAAAGGATGATTATAGAAATTATCTTTATTTTATAAGCATAAATTATTTTCATATATTTTATTGTGAATGATTAACAATACTAATTTACTTTTTTCTTTGACAGTTTATATTCAACTGCCAACTTCGACACTGCAAATAGGGTAACCATTCTTTTATAAATTTTCATATGAAAAGGTCTATCACTTCTGGATAATAAACTTCCTAACTGGGTAACTGTATTATCTGATCTTCTGTAAAGAAGAAAAGGTTTATCTATGAACTTTACTTTACCCACAACTTCTGCAACCAGTCCTATCCAAAGATCTATAGCCACTTCTTTATTTTTAGGAAACGGCATAGAATAATTTAAAACTCTTCTGTTAAAAGCCATACAGCAACCATAATACGTGCTACAGATTATATTTTTTAATAGACCTGTTCCTGAATTATATATTGTAAAAAATGAATGATTAGTAACATTTAAAGATTCATCGGTCACCATGGAATTTGTAACCACCAAATCGTTAGTTTTCAGATTTTCTACCAGCGTAGTATATTTACCGGGCAGCCAAACATCGTCCTGATCAGATATGAAAATAATATCTCCCGTTGATTCCTTTAGTGCATTTTGAAAATTTGGGGTGTAACCGCGTTCTCCCTTATTGATCAATATTTTTATTCTGCTATCATTTATATTTCTAATGATCTCTAATGTATTATCAGTAGATCCATCATCAGAAACAATTACTTCATCATTTTGTCCGATTTGTTTCAAAACCGAATCAATTTGTTCGAATATAAATTTTTCGCCATTATAAGTAGCCAAACATATACTTACTTTCATTGTTTTTTTATTTTTTCAAATGCACTCACAAACTTATTTGCCGAACTTTCCCATCCTTCTTCTCCCGAAAAATACATTTCCTCGATATTGTGAGACATCTGTTCTAATAGATCCCTATTATAATATAGTTCCAATATAGCATCACCAATTGCCTTGGAACTCTTTGGTTCAATTATAAGTCCTGTTTTTCCATGTTTAACCATTTCCGGCAAACCGCCTACATTAGTTGCAATAACAGGTTTCTTAAATGCATAAGCGGACATAATAACACCACTCTGTGTGGCATCTGTATATGGACAAACTACTGCGGAAGATTTGGAAATAAGATTAGCCAAATTTTCAGGATAAATATACTCATTAAGAATATTTATTTCGGAATATTGCTTATAAATTTCAATATCGAAATCAAAATTACCTCCGCCTGCAACTGTAAGAGTTATGTCAGGATATTTTTGAGTGGAGATAATCTCTACAAAAGCATCTAATAAGAATTTAATTCCTTTATATGGTGATATTCTACCGAAAAACAATATATTAAATTGAGATGAAGATTCCGTCTTATCTGTTTGATAATATCTCAGATAATCATATACGCTTAAAAAAGCAGTATGAATATTCTCCGGTTGCTGTTGATAGTGTTTTACAAAATCATCTTTTTGATTTTCGTTTAATAATATCTTATTAATAATGAGTTTGAACTGAAGCTTTCTCAAAAACTTATCAATCATAAAGTTTTCTCCGGAATGTAAAAACGGATCATGTACAATGAGCAACATCTTTTTTCGATACAATAGTGTAGAAAAAAAATACGTAAGCATATAATTATCAATAACAATTACGTCCGGATTTATCTTCTTTATGTATCGATTGATTGTATATGAAATATAAAGTTTCTTGAAAATATTGACATTACGAGTTCCTTTTACAACATATGTTTTATCTAATGAAATGAGTTCTCCAAATCTTAGTAATTCTTCTACCTCTGTACCTTTAGAAATCGTTTTTGTTAATTTTTCTTTATCTAAAAAATTATAAATCTCATACAGAGCCTCTGTGAAGAAGTAAACATCACATTTTTTCTTAAGCGCATTGATCAAAGAAACGTTGGCATCTAGGGCAAATGTGGATAAGAAAGCGACTTTCATGGTAGAAATAAGTTTTTTTAAATGTTATTTTTTCGGATTAAGAATTTTATCCATATGTTTATTAAATATATAATATGCTCTACTGATAGAAGGCTTATCCCACAATATATTTTCATAGTTTCTGATAATGAAGTTGTTGGATTTATACATTTTCAGAATCCCAAATAATAACAGTACAAACGTAAATGTCATTTTAAACACACGACTCAAGGTGGCATAGAAATAAGGATACAATATCCAATAAGAGACTGCAAAAAGGGTAGTCATTCTATCAATCAACACAGAGTATTCCGACAAAAACAGGTAGGTCATTGTGAAGAGAAAAAGAAGGTTGAAAAAGATATTGAGCAACTTCTCATCTTTTATATAATTTCCTATTTTATCGTAGGAGGTATAAAATATAATGAAAGTCAAAACTTTTTCCAAATATCCTATTGTAATACCATATCCGCTACTATATAAACTACTTTTTGAATAAGCTTCTGCCATTATAGAATAGAATCCACCAAATAACTTTCCAAGAGCTAAAACGATAGGTGTTACAAACTTTATTTGTCCCAGATACAGAATATTTCCTAATATAAAAGCTCCCCAAACAAAAGCCGGTAAAAATTTCTTATGTAGAAAAAAGTACAGTGGAAAATAAAAAATTGCAGATGTATGAAAAAGAAGTCCAATTCCATTACATATAAAATATTTAGCTGCATTTCTTTCTTTAATATATTTCAGAGAATATATAAAAAGAAATATCGCTTTGGAATTCCTCAATAGATTAATCTCTATAACCAATCCTGAGAAAATAAAAAACATAATAAACCCCAATATATATTGAGGGGAGTATTTCCTGAAAAAATAATTAAGAAGTAGAACATCGATAAGGGAAGAAACTATCTGAAGTAAAAAATAATCAGATGAGATACTCTTGAGAAGAATCAAAATTACTTTGAAACCAGGTTCTACTTTCAGAAGATAATCTTCGTTGACACTTGAAAAAAACTGTGCTACTCCCCGACTATCCGAGAGTGTTGGAGACATTTCATATAAAGGATAATAAACTGCAAAATCTGTATCAATATATCCTCTGAACCCAAAGAAAACAAAAAAGACCAACATACCTAGGTATCTGATAATTTTAATATCGCTTCCGTCTTTTCTTAATTTATTTTCCCATAAAAAAAGAGCAAAGTAAATCAAAAAAAGAACAATATATGGTATTGAATATATATAGCTAAAAGTTGGTTCCATAAGATACTATACTTTACTTTTTGAATTTTTTAACTGCAATTATAACTAAATATATAAAACTCTGTATTTTAAATATTAATTTACAATAGCTATGATAAGTAAAAACAGCTGCTGTCTCTTTCTTTTTATAATTAATCACTTATCTCGCAGTCCTTTTATTTAAATATAAATTGAACCCCTCTTTATAAGCTTTCAATGCTATTAGCCATTGATTTTTGGGATACCTAAAATATAACATAATAAGAACATACAAAAAATTATATATGACGATATATGATGCGTAAAAAGAGTTATAATTTTTCAAAGAAAAGTAAACTAAATTTCTCCATAAAAACCTTATTGAAAAATCACTCATTTTACCCGTTGAAGTAGATTCATTATGGTGTATTACAGAGTCTGATATATACCATAATGTTTTTTTATTCTTATTAAGTGCTCTATAAACAAAATCAGTATCATCATAATAAACGAAATAATTCTCATCCATTAATCCTACACTGCTGAACACTTCTTTTTTTATCAACATAAAACAGGTAGGCGCATAAATTACTTTCTTGTCTGTGTTGAATTGTCCCCTATCATCTTCTTCCTGTCCATATTGTACTGTAATACCATTCCGTTTATTAAAACCTCCACCTGCAGCCCAAATTTTATTAGTCCCATAGAAATATATTTTAGGAACAACCATATCTGCATCATGCGTATCAAGACCAAATAGTAATTTCTCAATGGATTCGCTTTCAAGAGCAATGTCATTGTTAGAAAGCAACAGTAAATCGCATCCATCCGCAACAGCTCTGGTAATTCCAATATTATTTCCTTTGGCAACACCAAAATTTTCAGAATTTTCAATAATTACTGTGTCGTATTGATATTGATCAGCTAATTTTTTACTTAATACTAAAGAACCATCTGGAGACAGGTTATCGACCACATATAATATAAAATTTTTATATGTTTGCTTACCTAATGTCTCAAAAAACTCTTCAAGAACAGATTCGCTATTATATAAAACGGTTACTATACCTATTTTTCTACTCATTTATACAAGCCTTTATTTTTCATCTCCTCAATAGATAATTCATATTTATCTTCCGGGATTTCCTGATCATTAACCCAACTAGTAAAAGCTTCAATTCCTTTGTCAAAAGTCCATTGGGGTTCAAATCCCAATTCAGATTTTATTTTGGAAATATCTGCAAAATTATGCCTTATATCTCCCAATCTATAGTTTCCAGAGATTTTTATTGGTATCTCACGTTTGTAGAATTTTGACAGTGTATCAGCTACTGTTATCACGTCTGTCGCAACACCAGTTCCAACATTGTAAACCTGACCATTCGCCTCTTCTTTTTCAAGCCCTAATATAGTTGCATTTACAACATCATCTATAAACACGAAATCACGTGTCTCTTTACCATCTTCAAAAATATTGATGCCATTTCCATTTTTAATGCGGGTAGAAAAAATAGATAATATTCCAGTATAAGGATTTGATAAGGATTGTCCAGGACCATATACATTTTGGTATCTATATCCTACTGCGGCAATTCCCAAAGATTTACAAACTGTTAAAACCATCTGTTCCTGATTTTGCTTTGTGATACCATACACAGACGTAGGGTGTATTTTGCTGTCTTCTGTAGTTGGAAGTATCTCAACCGCTTCATGACATACAGGACATTTGCACAAAAAATCCCCCTTAGACATATCTTCATCTAATCTTTCTGTCGGATATACAGTTCCGTGGTTTCTGCATTCATACTTTCCTTCTCCATAAATAGCACGTGAGGCAGCAACAACAACTTTCTTCACATTATGAGAGCTGTTCGCAAGTAGATCAAGCATAATTGCTGTGCCTCCGATGTTAACTTCAATATATTTTTGGATTTCATACATTGATTGCCCTGTTCCGGTTTCTGCTGCCAGGTGAATAATTGCATTTTGTCCTTTGATCGCATTAATCCAATCCTCTTTTGACGTCACTGAACCCTTAATAAAATTGACTTTATTATTGATACTTCTGTAAAGTGGTGAAGTAAGGTCTGGATTATCCCCATGGATCTGAGGTGACAGATTATCTAAAACCGTTACATTTAATCCTCTATCCAAAAGTTTGAGAGCAATGTTAGAGCCTATAAAACCGGCGCCTCCAGTAATTAATATATTTTTTTTCATATTTATGTAAAATTCCCTTTAGCATCTGTTTTCAGCCAAGCTTGTTTTTCAAATGAGTAGCGTTTTATAATTTTTGCAGGTGCACCAACAGCAATACAATAATCAGGAACATCTTTGGTAACTACAGAATTTGCACCAATAATACTATTTTTACCCACACTCGCACCGGAGATGCAGACGTTCTCTCCAATCCAAGAGCCTTCTTTTATAACAACATCAGAAAGTTGGACTATCGGTTGATCAATTATTGGTCGACTAATATCTTTATAACCATGTTGATTATCCGAAATATAAACCCGATCTGCTATAAGCACAGAGTTTTCAATCACAATACTTTTTGTACAATAAATATGAGCTGAATTTCCTATGTATGTGTTACTTCCTATTTTCAATTTACACTCCTTATGTCCTGTTAGAGGATTTGCTGCTAACCATGCATTTTTTCCAATAGAAACTTTTTCACCGATAAATATATTTTTTGGTTTTTCGATTCGGATAACATTTTTTATAGAAGATCTATAGCCGAAAGCTCCAAATTTCAATTTGTTTAATGGATACAATATTAAATTATAGTAAATCATTATGAAATTGCATTTAGATTAATTAGTTTTTTTATATCAAGCAGGTTTTCAGAATTCAATTCTATCCATTCATTACTTTTATCCCACCATTTTAATTTTAATAGAAAATCAATTTCTTCTTGTGAGAATCTGTATTTTATTAATTTACCTGGTGTACCAACAACGATTGCATATGGTTCTACATCCGCAGTAATAACAGAATTGGCTCCAATTATTGCCCCATCACCAATCTTAATACCATTCAATATAATTGCGTTTGCCCCAATCCAGACATCATTCCCAATGACAATATCTTTTCTATATTTATAATTATCTTCTTTAGAAAAATTCCTTAAAAGGTTGGTCGGATTTGAATAAATTGAAGGATGAGTACTAACAAATGTATGAGTTGGGTGCTTTCCTGGTCCTGTTCTAACACTGGGTCCAATAGAACAAAATTTCCCCATCTTCGTTTCACTTATGACAGATCCTTCAGCTATATAAGAAAAATCATCAATTGACGAGTTTATCATAATCACATTGTTTCCAAGCCAGTTGTATTTACCGAAAACAACATTGAATAATTTAGACATATACCCTACTCTAAGATACTGATATCTAGATTGGTATTTTATTTTTGTAATCAGCCATTTCAAATACTCAGAAAAGGGATTTTGCAAATAAGATTTATCCAACATACCTTTTTACTTTTTTACTAATGAAATTAATTGCCTTACGTTTTCATTTTTCAAAACAACAGGTAAATATAAAAAAAGTGAAAGTATACCTATAATTATCTTTAAAATATTTTTTTCAGCAGAAATTAATTGATTACACGAAACATTAATAACTATAATTAATATACTCAAAAAGAACAATTTGATTTCTTCTTTTTGAAATACCTTCCAAAAACCAATCTTTAGAGAGCTATTGTAATTGATAATAACCAAAACAGATCCTACTGAAAGGGCAATTCCCCAGGCTATAATAATTCCATACCCGCCTAAATATGTACCGAGTATCATCCCTAAAACAATATTAATAACAGCCATACCAATGTGAACGATAACTAATATATTTAACCGTCCTTCTCCCATTGAGCTAAAATAAGCAGGCCCACACATAATATTAATAAATGAAGAAGCAGTTAAGACCAGCATAGAAAAAATGAAATCATTATTAAAATCACCAAGCCATGCTAAAGATATGAAAGGAGTTGCTAATATTAAGATCGTGGATAATGGCAAATTGAATAAAAGTAAAATACGATTCATCTTAATATAGAAATCTTGTAAAAAAGAAGATCCGCCAACCTTTGCTTTTTCAGCAACAACAGGAACTACAACCTGATTGGCATTCGTCAATAAAGCTCTAAATTGATTCACTGCTTTAGTTGCCATCTCATAATGCCCAAGAAGTGCAAGACCACCATATTTACTCAATAAAAGTTTGGTAGCAGGCTCATATAAAAGCTGGCTTATGGATACAAGTTGAAATTTGTATCCATAATTAAAAAGTTCTTTGAATGATTTCAAACTCCACTTCCAATAACGGATTTTATTATTAGGATTTATTCTAACTGTACATATTAAGGCAACTACAAAAATAAAAACAGATTGTAAAAGCTGTACAATTGCAACACCTTTAAGGTGATAAATAGGCGTTAATAATATAGTGCCAACAAACATAATAATCCCGGATGCGATGTAAATAAAATTTCGGATGTAATTTTTTTGGTGCCCTTCTAAAACGGATGTAAATACTCCTCCAACGGCATTAATACAAAGGGAAGCTAATGAATAAGGAAGTATTTCTAATGCGACATCTAAAAAACTTTTATCAATTACGAATCCCAAGAAAAATTTTGCAGAAGATAAAATTAGTAAACTTAGAGTGCCAAACAAGATCAACATTGACAAAATTGAAGTAAATATTAGTTTACCCAGTTTAGTTTCGTCATCCTCCAAAAGATATTCTGCAACAAACTTCACCAATCCAGAAGTCAGACCCAAATTAGCCAAATTAGCAATAGAAGAAAATGACAATATAAGAGACCATACTCCCAATTGCTTTACACCAACCGCTGCTAATAAATACTTATACAAAAAAAAGTACAACAACGCTGTAAAGACAACCTGTATAACTGCCGATAAAGCATTAATTGTAAGTTTTTTTGAAGAAAAATTCATTAAGGTCAATTATTTATACATTCGATTGTATTTTGTGTAAAATATCTTTTTTCATTTCCTACTATGCTTTACTTTATAAGACGATACTAAAAATATTTCTTCCACCACTTTTTCTCCTCTGCCTGATATCCGTATCCAAACTTGTTCCCATAGCCAAAGTTAGATTCTTTCACCTCATTTAATACAATTCCTACATTTTTGAGCTTTTTGTCCCCTATCGAATTATTTAAAAACTCTATATAGCTTTTTTCTGTGACCTCAGACCTCGTTACATATACGATAGCATCACTCATATCTGATATAAGGAAAGAATCCGTAACTAATAAAAGAGGAGCCGTATCCAAAACAATATATTTGTATTTGTTTAGCGCTTTAGCAATGTCTAAAAGTTCTTCTAACTTGCCATTCTGTAAAAGATCTGTCGGATTTGGAGGAATAGAACCCGAATAAATAAAGTCACAGTTCTCGTTATAACTACTTGGATGAATAATTTCATTAATAGAGATTTCCTCTCCGCTTAAGAATTCTGACAAACCTTTTGCCGTCTTCATTGAAGGATTGTAGCGTTGTAATTGTGGATTTCTAACATCTGCCCCAATTACCAAGACTTTATTACGTGAAGAGGCTAATATGATTGATAAATTGGTTGAAACAAATGTCTTTCCTTCTCCTTTTACCGATGAGGTGACCATTATAACATGTGGTACATCTCTTCGAGGTAATAAAAAATTCAAATTGGTTACAAATATCCTGAAGGCCTCAGCCATAGGCGAAACATCATTAAAAGTAACGAGTGCATTTTCTTTGTTTTTCAGCTTTGGAATTTCAGCAATCACCGGTAAATCAGTAAGTTTAGTAAGGTCTGCTCTTCTAACAATAGTACTTTGCAGAAGGCCTTTTAAATAAATGATTGCAAATGGTATCAGTAAACCTAAGGCAGCAAATATTCCCAATATAACTAATTTCCTAGGTGCAACGGGTTTTTTAAATATAAATGCTTTATCTATTACTCTTGCCTTTTCAGCAGTTATCTCCATACTGATCGCAGCTTCTTCCCTTTTTTCTAAAAGTAATAAATAAAGATTTTCTTTTATTTGCTGCTGTCTTTCAATACTTCTAAATAATTTTTCTTGCCTTGGAATTTTGCCAATCATCTGCTCAGAACCCCCTAACTGGCTTTCTACTTTTCTTTTTGCCAATTCCAATGTCGCCTGATTTTTTTGCAAAGATTGTGTCAAAGAAGATTTCATTTCTTCAATTTGTTTGTTTGCACTTTTTACAAGCGGGTTATCTGGTGTGGCTTCCTCCAAGTATTTATTTCTTTGAAGTACAAGTGTGTTATATTCCTGGATTGCTTTCCCAGCAGTTTCACTGTCCAATCCTATATTAAGCGGTAAAACATCTCCTGTCCCCTTTTTATTTAAAGAATTTTGAAGCATTTGATTAAGTTCCAACTGAGTTCCTATTTCCAGAATCTGAGCTTTACTCTGTTCTTTCAATTGAAGATTAATTTTAGCTTCTGTCGGTAAATCGACAATATTATTATCTGATTTATATCCTTCCTTTTGAGTTTCTACATCACCCAATTCTTGTGAAATAAGCAGAATTCTTTTATCAATAAAATCCTTCGTTCTCTTAGATTCAATATTTTTATCACTAATGGCGTAGACATTATACTGTCTTACTAAACCATTAAGA
This sequence comes from Chryseobacterium sp. FW101-FHT12H09, assembly GCF_058790395.1. Lineage (NCBI taxonomy): Bacteria > Pseudomonadati > Bacteroidota > Flavobacteriia > Flavobacteriales > Weeksellaceae > Chryseobacterium > Chryseobacterium sp. FW101-FHT12H09. The sequence goes on from NZ_JBYTCP010000001.1 coordinate 941,492, forward strand.
AAATCTTTTGCCTTATCTTTATTTTCAAAATCTACAGAAAGATTTATAATAGTTCCATCTTTATCCAACAAATCAACTTTTACAGCCTCCTGATAATCATTAACTGTACTTTCAAAATTACTATAGTTGAAATAAACATCTGAAAGGTCAACTTTTTTAGGTGCTTTAAAATCAGGATTCTTACTGATCATTATTACCGCAAAAGGTAAGCTCGTCGTTTTATTAAAAGAAGTTTTTATATCATTCTTCCATTCTTTAGAAGACAATATGATTTCATTACCTTTAGTTTTAATAGAAATTGGTTTCTTAGGTAATTCGGAATCTTTTTTTTCCTGAATAATATTGATTATGTAAGGATTTGTATTCCCATACAGTTCTACACTATTAAATGTTTGCTTAGCATATATAGGAGTTTGAAAGTTATTTTCTTTCAAGACATCTTCTACAATTGTTTTGGATTCAAAAACACCAACTTCATTTTCAATGCTATTGGTACCCATACCACTAAGACCACCAATACTTTGTAACACCCCAATATCTCCGGATGCTACAGACATTTTTTTAGCATCTTTTATAAGTACAGATGTTTGAGCTTTATAAACAGGAGCAGTCGATTTTATAAAATAAATTGCCAATATCAACATCAGGAAAATCATTCCGAAAAAATATTTCCAATTTTTTAAATATGGACTTATAAGTTCTTTTACATCGACTTCTTTAGAGTTCAGTTTATCCATTTTTAAGGATTAAATTATCAATTGAAAAATTCTATTACAACACTTTATTTAAAACGTGTGCAAATATATCTATTATTTTAGATAATCTTTTTAATAATTATTAAAAAGATTGCAGGGGAATTGTTTTTATAGTATCCTATTTTCACTAAAGATATTATATATATACATCTCCTTTATCCATAATGTTCAAAACAAAGATATTTTTTTATTTTTTTATTTTATAGGTCAACATGAGACCTCCTCTTGTAGGTATTAATTCTCCACTTTTATTGAATTTTGTGGCATGTTCATATCTTGTGTTATTATCTTTAAAATATCCTTTATAAAATGATTGTGTCGTTCCTATTCCTGCATATAAATCCAGTCCCCAATTTTCATTAATGGTAAAGTGATATCCACCGCTTATTCCAAAAATAAATGCAAGGCCTTTTTGATATTTCCCCGTCACACGGACGCTTCCGTCAGGCAATATCTCAGCTTGTCCCAATTCATCCCGTACTGGTTTGTCATTCCAATAATTCCATTTTTGAAGATTGAAGGCTGCCATTGAAACATAGGTCCCAACATACCATTTCTTCATTCTCTCTCCAAAATAATATCTTCCTTCCAGGGTTCCCATATAGATCTGCAAATTCCTTCCACTAAAAGATTTCCAGGGTGAGACAAATGCTTCTGCCTGTAAAGAAATTTTATTACTGACTGGCTTTTCAACAGCTATATTATATATGCCTATTGGGGCAAAAAGGGTGTTAACTTTTACCTCTGTTTGAGCATTCAATGTAGATGCAAGAAACAAGCTTGCTGTAAAACATAAATTTTTAATCAGGAATTTCATTGGTATATAACATTTATCTTATTAATAACTATGTTCTCAGCGTTAAAAGGGTTTTCAGGAGTATAACAATGTCGTTTTTAAAAGAAAGATTATGATAATAATCCAGATTCATTCTTACTTTATCGGGAAACAATACTCCATCATTATATTGTAAAGGATTTTTCTGTTCAGACAAGATTTGCTCTTCATTACGGTACTTAATTCCGGCTTCACTGGTAATTCCTGGTTTAAGAAAAAGAATAAGGCGATTTTTTCCTTCTAGCTTATCATAATACCCAGGGATATCAGGACGAGGACCAACTAAAGACATATCTCCCTTCAAAATATTAAATAACTGAGGAAGCTCGTCCAGTTTAGTTCTTCTCATCAAATTACCAATGGTTGATTTTTCAAATGTTTTCGGACTTAAGGTTCTGAATTTGTAGATAGTAAAAAGTTTTGCATTCCGCCCTATCCTTTTTTGAGTGAAAATCCCAGGGAAACCAGTATCCAAAGAGGCCAACAATAATAACAGAATAAGTAAGGGCAATAATATTATTACAGTAGAAATTACTATACTATAATCCATCATCATTTTCCAAAAAGGGTATTTTTTCACAATATTCGTATTCCTTACAAATATATAAAATATGTTTGTAAGAATAAAGAAATCTTCAGCAAGTAAGGAACTTAAGGTGTCTATATCGGATTTTGAACTATTAAATATATTCTATTATTAAAATATTAAATTACTTTTCTATTTTGAGAAAAAAATTTTCAATACCTCTGCTATTCGTTTTTTATCTTTTTCTGTAAGATTAGATCCAGAAGGTAAGCACAACCCTTTTTCAAAAAGATTTTCAGCAATTTTTGATCCATAATAAGGACTATTTGAAAAAATGGGCTGCATGTGCAAAGGCTTCCAAAGTGGTCTGGACTCTATGTTATCCTGTAAAAATGCCAATCTTAGATCCGTACTGGTTTTTCCTGTTTTTGATGTATCAATTGTAATGGCTGATAACCAGTGGTTGGAATAAAAATCGTCACTCGGTTCTGAAAAAACATCCACTCCTTCAATGTCTTTGCATAACTCCAAATAAAAATCATGCATTTTTCTACGAGCTTCTACCCGATCATTCAAAACTTCCATTTGTCCACGACCTATTCCCGCGATAATATTACTCATTCGGTAATTATATCCGATATTGGAATGTTGATAATGTGGTGCTTCATCTCTGGCTTGTGTAGATAAGAAGATCGCATTATTTTTAGTCTCTTGCGAATGACATATCAGAGCTCCACCTCCTGAAGTTGTAATAATTTTATTTCCATTAAAAGATAAAATGCCGAAATCCCCAAAAGTTCCACATGCTTTACCTTTATATCTTGCGCCCAGAGATTCTGCTGCATCTTCTATAAGGGGTATTTCATATTTTGAAGCAACTGACAAAATTTCATCCATTTTAGCAGGCATCCCATAAAGATTTACAACGATAATAGCTTTGGGTTTCTTACCTTTTCTTAATCTATTTATGATTGCTTCCTCTAAAACAATAGGACACATATTCCAAGTTTCAGATTCACTATCTATAAAAACTGGCTGAGCGCCACAATATACAATGGGATTGGCTGAGGCAATAAATGAAAAAGTGGATGTGAGTATTTCATCCCCTTTAGTAATTCCTAATAATATCAGTGCTAAATGTATCGCTGATGTAGCGGAATTCAGGGCACAAACTTCGACGTCATTCTCAAGAAATTTCTTTAAATCAAATTCAAATTCATCAATATTATTTCCAATAGAGGTTACCCAGTTTTTCTGAAAGGCATCTTCAATGAATTGTATTTCATTTCCTGATAGATGAGGAGGAGAAAGCCAAATTTTATCTTGCATCGTGTGTTATTGAGAAGCAAATATAACTTTTCCTATTGAATTTAGATCTTAGTTTTTAAATTTATGACAGGGATTAGGAGTAATTTGGATCAACACAACAAAGTCCAATTATTTTTTGATTCTATCACCCTGGCCTTTTCCACCTACTGTAGCAAAAATATATTTTAGGTAATCAGATACTGTTAAGTTCCGCAGCATTTCTGCATCTTTTTCAGCTAATTCAACAGGTGTTGACATATCAATTTCATTAATTTGAGCTAAACCAGTAATCCCAGGAAGAAAATTGTAAACTCCTCTTTTATCTCTTTCTTCTATTAGATCAGTTTGATTAAAAAGATTTGGTCTTGGACCAACCAGACTCATATCTCCAATTAAAACATTAATAAGCTGAGGAAGCTCGTCTAATTTTGACTTACGTAAAAATCCTCCAAATTTCGTCACAGAAGAATTACTTGAAAGATGCGTGGCTACTGACTTTGTATTGACATGCATCGTTCGAAATTTCATCAACTTAAATGGCTTTTTTTGTTTTCCCACTCTTTCCTGAAAGAAAATAGGTGATCCGGTATCAAATAGACCAATTATGTACAATATTATTCCTATTGGCCATAAAAAAAGAATTCCAAAAAAAGAGAATAAGAAATCGAGTATACGTATCATTATGAAATGTTTAGTAGTTTGAGGTTATATTTTAGATGTTAAAACTTTGTACAGTTTTAATTAATCCTTCCTGTACTGATACAGGTAAAGATTCTATTTTTAATTCATTTTTTATTTTCTGATTTGAAACTATATAAGATTCAGTTAGTTTCTTTAATCTCTCCGAGTTTAGTGGTAAATGTAATTTATCACCTAACTTTGCAACCTTCTCGATCATAGTCTTTGATATGTTCCAAAGTTTCGCTTTTTTACCGACTGCATGATTAATTGTTTTAATGAGCTCATTCGTTGATATAGCACTATCATCTGCAAAATTATAAATACCTGAGGATAAATTTTCATTAATTAACATCTGACCTATCAGGAAATTTAAATTATCAATGCTTAGAAATGATCTTTTATTTTCAAAAGCAGTTAATGGCCAGGGTAATCCTTTTTTAACAATCTTATAAAGTAAATTTAAATTCCCCTTATTTCCCGGACCATGAATCATGCATGGACGAATCACATATACTTTTTTGTTTGCAGGCAATGATTGATTAAGAATATATTCTTCAGCTTCTCTCTTGGACTTACCATAAGGTGTATAAGGATCAGCATCCACTTCTTCTGTCAGAATATGCTCTACTCTATCTGCAGCAGCTTTTACTGAGCTAAAATAAAAAAACTGATTAATTTCTGACTTTAAGAATTCATTAAATAACTCAATCGTGAGGTCTCTATTTATTTTATAATATTCATTATCATCAGAAGTGTTGGATGTGTCGTGTGCTTTACCTGCCAAATGGATAACTGCATCAGCATTTGCTGGAAAATCACTCTTCCAATCTTCATTTCTAAGAGATAAGGAAATAATTTGATTGTCTTTCTGTCTTAAATATTCTGTAAGATTTTTACCTACAAATCCAGATGCTCCGGTGATAATTACATTCATAAATTAAATTTTAAATCTGAAAAAACAGGCTATAACTTCCTTTTAATAATATTTTCTAAATTTGAAATACAGGTAGACATTCTAAAATTATTTTCATAATATTTTCTGCTATTCTCTCCTAGCTGATTAAGCACATCTGTAGATAGGTCTGAAGCTTTAAGGATTGTATTTGCCAGTGACTTATAATCACCCGCAGAAACTGTAAAACCACAATCTGCCTCTAAAACATTATCTGCTCCTTCTCCGTTCAGCATTGCAATGATTGGTTTTGAAGCACTCATATAAGCTTGTAGCTTTGCGGGTACGGTAAGATTAAAAATAGGATCATCTTTTAAAGTTACAAGCATAACATCAGCCTTATCAAAAAAACTGGACATCGCTTCCACAGGATATCTTCCCATAGTAAATACGGTTTCCTGCAACTGATGTTCTTCGATAAATTCTTTGACATACGGCATCTTCCTGCCATCTCCAACTAAAATAAATTTGATTCCTTTGTTTTCTTTAAGCTCCAAAGCAGCCTGCATTATATTCTCTAAATCCTGAGCTTCACCAATATTCCCGGCAAACATCACTTTGAATCCTTCAGGTAGTTTTGGAATAGAAAAATCTTTATTTCCTTCAGATATGGTATCTTCCGCCCAGTTTGGAAAATAAACAATCTTATCATCAAAATTTCCTTTTTGATTGATTGATTTTCTAAACCCTTTAGAAGTAATCAAAATTTTTTCTGAATTTGTATAGAACTTTTTTATAACCCTTTCATAATATCCCAGAATCCATTTATTTTTCACACCTCCTGCAATAGATAAACTTTCGGGCCATAAATCCATTACCCAAAAATAAACTGGTGTTTTCCATATTTTATTCATTAAGAGAGCTGGATAATATTGCGTTATTGGGGAAGGTTCATGTACGATGACAGCATCAAATTTAGTATTAAAGCCCATAAAAAAAGCTTTAATGGATGCAAAGAATGCAAAGCTATAATAATTTATAAATAAACGTATACCTCCTCCTTTACCCCTTGGAAGAAGCAACGACCTTATTACTTTTACCCCATTTACAACCTGCTTTCTATTTTTGAAAATACTATATCCATCATAAATTTTGCCTTCGGGATAATTAGGAAGACCTGTCAGTACTGTCACATCATAACCCCTCTTCTGTAGTTCAAAAGCAAGATCATTACTTTTGAAATTTTCCGGATAAAAATACTGTGTTATTATAAGAACATTCATATATCTATTGTTCGCTCCAGACCACTCTTTTAATATAATCGGTATAAGAAATGATGATTCTTACGACTTTTTCGGATACGTTTGGCATAGAATAATCTGCAACCTGTCTGAAGTTCCGTTCATCTCCAATCTTCTGTCGCTGAACCTGCACCAATCCTTGTAGAATACGTTCCGGTGATAAACCTACCATCATTACACTAGATTCTTCCATTGCCTCTGGTCTCTCATGAGCCTGGCGTATATTAAGAGCTCTAAAGTTAAGTATAGAGGATTCTTCAGAAATAGTTCCTGAATCTGATAATACTGCATAAGAGCGTTTCTGAAGCGCATTATAATCATGAAATCCTAAAGGTTTAAGAAATTGGATTTCAGGACGTACTTCCACTCTCATTTTATCGATCATATTTCTTGTTCTTGGATGCGTGGAAACAATAATAGGATATTGATATTTCTCTGCTATAGCATTTAGAGAATCTATTAAACCTCTAAAGTTTTTTTCTGAATTAATATTTTCTTCTCGATGAGAAGATACTACGAAAAACTTCCCTTCTTCTAAGTTTAGTTTCTTGAGTACATCAGATGCATTAATTTCTGGTAAGTAATGGTTCAGAACCTCAAACATCGGCGAACCTGTTTTGATAATTCTGTCAGCGGGTAATCCTTCACGAAGTAAATATTCTCTTGCGATATCCGAATACGTAAGATTTACATCTGCAGTATGATCTACAATTTTACGGTTGGTTTCTTCCGGTACTCTTTGATCAAAACATCGGTTACCTGCTTCCATATGGAAAATAGGAATATGTCTCTTTTTTGCAGGAATTGCACATAAACAAGAATTGGTATCTCCAAGAACCAAAAATGCCTCCGGATTTAATTCTTCCAATAGCGGATCTATTTTTATTAAGATATTTCCTATCGTCTCTGTAGCAGTTTTTCCAGCTGCCTCCAGAAAATAATCAGGCTTTCTAAGTCCCAGATCATCAAAAAAGATCTGATTAAGTTCATAGTCATAGTTTTGACCTGTATGAACAATGATATGTTCTATGGCTTCAGATGCATCCAAAGCGGATAATACTCTTGACAATCTAATAATCTCCGGTCGTGTTCCGACAACCGTCATTACTTTTAACTTTTTCATTAATTAATATTTTAAACTTCTACAAAATAAGTATCTGCATCTTCAGGATTATATGCTTCATTAATCCAAAAAATAGTATATAATTCTTCCTCTCCTATATTCTTAATATTATGAGTATACCAGATCGGCATATCTACATAAGAAGGTTCTGTCCCGTCCAGATAAAAATCAAGAACTTCATCAGAATCAATTTTTCTCAGTTGGATTAATGCTTTTCCTTTAATAACAGCGAAACGTTCTATTTTTCTTGTATGAAAATGATTCCCTCTTGTTATGTCCGGAACTGTAGTTGAAAATGAACATTGTCCACCAATACCTAAACGGATGATTTCAACGAAAGCACCCCGTGGATCTGTATGTTGAGTAAATTTAACTGGATAATGATTCTTATGATCTATATAAGAACGGTAGGTATTAAATAAATTATGTTCAAAAGAATCGTTAATAGCCGGGATCTCACCATTATCAAAATATTTGGTTTTGAATTGGTTTAATAATGACAAAACTTCAGAAACTTTCTTACAGGCTGTAGGCTCAACAAATAACTCATTCTTACTTTCTTCCGAACGAATCTCACTAATAATTCGATCTACCAATTCTTGCACATAAATTAGCTTTACTTCACCATCATTGGCAATACTTGGAGTTTCGCCATGCGTTAACTGATAACAAAATGTAGCGACAAAAGAATTATAGAAAGGCTTACCAAACGCTCCAAAAACATTCGGAATAATTAAACCCGTAACTTTCCCACCATTTTCGCTGGCCCAATTAACTATTATTTCACGCCCCTCACGTTTTGACCTTCCATATAAATTATCCCTTTCTTCCTGGGTTGAAGATGAAATCATGACGTGCGCTTTGGAGACTGTGCGTTTTAAAGACTCAACTAAATTCTGAGCTAAAGCTACATTAGTTTCATAAATAAACTGCTCGCTCTCATGACGATTCATGGCTGCCAAATGGACAATAACATCACATTTTGAAACAAATTCATCTAATTGCTGTTGATTGTCGAAAAACTCTTTCTTAAATTCAACATGTTCAAATTCTTCTGGAAATAAGCCCAGTGTATTATATAAATGACGGCCAACAAATCCATTTTGGCCGGTTATTCCTATTTTTTTCATTTAATTGTTTTTAAAACAAATATTTGATTATACTTTAAAGAGTGGTTACAAATCATTTTTTTGCGTAAAATAATTTAACTCAAACCGATATTCATCATCTATTTCTCCCAGTCCATAATCAGCTAAAACAAGTAATTTACTTCCTTCTTCAAGACTTTTTATCGCGGTTAGGCAACCACCTCTTACATGGAGGTAAGTTAAAGTTTCTGAAGAAAGTATATATTTATTTATCGTTAAATCTTTTGAAGGGTTCTTAAAATTATCCACTTCTATGACGTCTATTTCAAAGCTTCCATTGATACATGCAAACCAACGTGTTTCTATTTTATGTCCCTGCCAACCTCTTATAAATTCAGTTGAGTGATTCTCTATTGTGTAAATACGTTTAATTATAGAAGCATCAAACTCATTATTATAAGTTATAACACCCCTTAAGTCTTCATGCCTGTTTCCTTTTAATATCACCAGTTTATAGTTTGAATAATTATCTAAGAACAATTTCCTTATCAGATATTACTAAGAATATTGCATTACATCCTCACCAAACACCTCTTTTCGTATTAGTGGCAGAGTTGATATTAACTGCTTTAGACCTTCTACACCTTGTTGTTCCGTATTATGTGAATGATAATCTTCTATTTTTGAGATATCTTCTTCTCCTTCAGAAAAGTATTTAGCGTAGTTCAAATCACGGTTATCAGCAGGGATACGATAAAAATCACCCATATCTTCTGCTTTTATCATTTCCTCGCGCGTACAAAGTGTTTCATATAATTTTTCGCCATGACGAGTTCCGATAATCTTAACAGGGACCTTTTTACCAGTCAATTCAATTAAAGCTTGAGCTAAATCTCCAATGCTTCCTGCAGGAGCTTTATTTACAAATAAGTCCCCAGGATTTCCGTTTTCAAAAGCAAACAGAACTAAGTCTACTGCATCTTCTAAAGACATAAAAAAGCGAGACATATTAGGATCCGTAATCGTAATAGGTTCTCCTTTTTGAATCTGATTTAAAAATAGCGGGATAACAGATCCTCTGGAAGCCATTACATTTCCATAACGGGTCAAACAAACTGTTGTGTCTTTTAAATTACGGGCTTCTGCTACTGCTACCTTTTCCATCATTGCTTTGGAAATCCCCATAGCATTGATAGGATAAGCAGCTTTATCTGTTGATAAACAAATTACCTTTAAAACTTTATTTGCAGCAGCAGCAAGAATGACATTTTGTGTCCCTTCCACATTTGTTTTTACAGCCTGCATAGGAAAAAATTCGCACGAAGGAACCTGTTTTAGGGCAGCTGCATGGAAAATATAATCTACCCCTCTTGTCGCTGGTTCAACCGAATTATAATCTCTTACATCGCCTATATAGTATTTAATTTTTTCATTTTTATACAGGTTACGCATATCATCCTGTTTTTTCTCATCACGAGAAAAAATGCGTATTTCTTTAAAGTGGTCGGTTTGTAAAAATCTGTTTAGTACAGCTGTTCCGAATGAACCAGTGCCTCCTGTTATTAGGAGTGTTTTATCTTTTATTTGCATATTAAAATTTCTAAAATAAAATTGGCAGGCCCAAAGTTAATAACTTTTATATTATGCCAATTAAAATAGGTTTTTGTTTTTAAAGTTATTTAAGTGAGTGAGGTCATTTAAAATTTATTATTCTTACAAAATTACTTTAGAGCAATGATCATAAAAACAACATAGTTATAAGGTTTCCAGGTGAATATCATTATATCGAAAATAATTGAGCGGTCTCAAAAGATATTTTTATTAGTAAAATATTCTCATTAAACTTTTGTTTTAAATTTGCATAATATACCGTTAACTTTCTGTTGATAGTAATTTTGGGGAAAATCCAATTGGTCTAAAAAAGATTTGAATCGGGCCATTGTTCAAAAACTAATCCAAAATTGAAACGATATTATAATACAGATACTCAGTATTATTTTACATATTTCTTTATACTTTGAAAATATTCATTGAACATTTGATACTGGTAATCCTTAGTATTATTTACTTTTGAATATTCCATTTTTACTGCTTTTAGTTTGTTTATATTTCTATAAGAATAACCTTCAGAATGCCACCAAAAAACACCTTTAGCTTTTTGATTTTTATATGATGTTTCGCTTATAAGCTCTACTACTTGTGCGAAATATTCGACTGGAATCAAACTGAAATTTGCGCCTTCATCTTTTGATGTTGTTCTATTCCAAATAAAAGGATAAACTGGCTTATTATATTGATCTCCATATTGTAAAGCTTGAATCAATTTATTCTTTATATAATTTTGATTCCCTCTATTATGTAATAAACCTGGATTGTAAACATAAAGTGATGGTGCCAGAAAATCTACTTCTTTAATAAGAGGAATTAAATTATCATTTTGTGATTTAAATGTTTGAATGGTTCCTGAATAATTTAAATAATTCAAGTGATAAAATCCCCACTTTACATTTGGCCTAAGCTTTTTAGCAAATCTTATGGCTTTCAGAAATTCTCCTTTGTAATAATCAACCATTCCTGGATCCTTCTGCTGTTGAAATGATTTTAGAGCTTTTCCTTCCCAATCTAAAACGGCAAACCCTGTTGAATTTACATCAGGAAATTTAGTCTCGATTTGGTTTCTAAGCATTTCTTCATTAAATTTTTCATCTTTGACAAAAAATTGCTGATAAAAAATCATATAGGTTTTTAAATTATTATCCTTAGAAAATTTCAATTGACTATCTGAATCCGGCTCGACCAAGAATAACAAATCTAAATTTTTCGCTTGTTTAACATCTAGGTTATTTTTCTGATTAGGTAAAAAAACACTAAATAATAAATTAAAGATCAATAAAAACATACATAAAAAACGCATAATTCAAATTTTTATTCATTAATATAATTCAATCTTCTATTTTTAACTAAACTAGAGAGGTTCTGGTAAATACTATAATTTGGTGATAACCAGAATATCTTAAATTATTATTGTTAAAGGAATAAATAATCCCTAAGTTGAGAACAGAATACGTATAATCACCCCTATCTCAAAACTTTATATTATCAACATTCAGAACTAATTAATTGTTTTTAATTCATATTATTCGTGTAAAAAAGGAACTTTAAAACAGAAACATAACTTTATTTAGTAATAAATATAGTTTCTTATGAATTAATTAAAAGTTCTCACAATTTGCATGCCAAATAAATTAAAAAACTGAACTACTATGGACTTAAAGTTCGCGTTCGAATGTTCCTATCTTATAATAAAATTATCTTTCTTTATAATTCTTAGGGACTTAAATCACTTATTCTATATTAACAAAACTATAGATTATTTACAAAGATCTTCAAATCCAAATACAGAAACCTTCGAGTTAAGCATTTTTTCATGTTTCTCTATATCTTGGGAATTTTGAAACCTATTTTTTATTTTTTTAGCAGGAATTCCTGCATAAATTGAATATGGCTCTACATCCTTTGTTACAATTGAGCCTAATGCGATAATGGCTCCATCTCCGATTGTGACACCTGCAATGATTTTGGAATATGCACCAATCCAAACATCTTTTCCAATTTTGGTTTCACCTAAAAAATCACGTCCAGTAAAAATACAGGGAACTCCAGGCATATTATATTTATGATCACCTCCTAGAATTGAAACATCATGGGCAATCATGGTATAATCACCAATTGTTACTTTTGGATAAATTATACAATTTGGGCCAATGTATGACCATTTCCCAGCTTGTAAATCTTTTGACACATTTGATTTACCACCAAAATAAAATGTTGAATCTAAATTTTTATATCCCAAAAAATTTCTATAAACAAACGTTTTCATCTCTCTGAAAACCTTTCTAATTCTTTGTTTAATTTTCATAAACCACACTTTTTATTTTAGAAACCTGAAATTCAGGATTAAATTTTTCATCAATTACTTGATAGCAATTTTTTCGAATCTCCTCTCTCGATACGTCTTTTTGAAACCACTGATAAATTTTATCCGTCAATGAATTAACGTTTTCATGTTCGAAAAAATCACCTGTCTTACCAATTTCTAAAGCTTCAAATTCAGGCATTTGTAATGCAAAATTATTGTGTGTTATTACTGGAGTTCCATACATTAAAGTATGCATTGCCGTAAGTCCAACATTGCCAGGGGATACACAAAGATCAGCGTTAAAAATATAATTTGCAATTGCATTTTCATCATACAACTGCCCTACGAACCAAACACAATCTTTAAGATCATACTCTGAAACTTTAGAATTTAGAAATTCTCGTTCCTCACCATCTCCGATTATAACTAAATTTAATGGAATATTCTGGTCTTTTAATTTCTTTTGAGCTTCTAAGATGTAATGTAGTTTTTTTACTTTAGTAAGCCTGCCAATGAAAATAAGTATAGGTGCTTTATTTCCAAAATGATTCAAATATACATCTGACTTTATCAATTTCTTCCTAATGACAATTTGCTCTTCATAATTTAAAGAATTATAAATAACATGTAATTTAGATGAACTAAAGCCTTCTTTTATCATCAATTTTTTGGCATATTCTCCATATAGAAAAATTCCGGTTCCCATTGAAAAGAATATTTTTTTAATAATTTTAATTATAAATGATTCTTTTCCATACCAGCCATGAGTCCATAAATACACCTTTTTAGATGAAAATATAGAAAGAAATAAGATGAGCCATGTTGATAGGCAATAGTACTCACCTAAAATAATATAATTGCTGTAATTCTTAAAAAATAAAGAAATAGCGCCTGATTGCCAGTAAAAATTAGAAAATAACGGAACATTTTTTAATTCTCCTTTAAATCCATGTAATTCATTATAATCTAATTTTTTTACATCCCCCATTTTGTCTCCAAAATAAAAGTCACAATCTAAATGCTTATCCATTAATTTAAATACACCCAATCTATAGTGCTGAGCATAGTTATAAATCAAGCAAATTTTTTTTCTTTGATCAATCATATTTTATAAGGAATTACACCAAAACGATTGGTAATTGAATAGTAAATAAAATAAACCAAACAATATGAAAAACAAACTATTAATACTTCTAATTTTTTTCTCTTTGGAATATTAAATATGAAGTTTGACATAATTATCACTTCAAAAATAGTTAAATAATAAGTAAATCTAGAAACCTGTGGAACGGCTAAAAACAAGTTCAATACAATAATTCCTACCCAAAAAAGTTTCATCTGGATCACATTGTTATACAGGTTGTATTTTTTTGTATAAAAATAAATATACATAAACAAAAGCGTTTTAGGCACGATGAAGATATAGTTTGCAATTCTATTAAAAGCACTACCAGCATTATAATCTTCATAATTGGCATATTTTTCAAATGGCAATAATGCTAAATAAGATTTTGCCAAATCTAAAACTCCTGAAAATCCAATAAAAAATGTTATAACTAAGATCGCAGAATACCAGAAATAAGAAAGGTTAATTCTTTTTAAAACAAATATAATGGGAATCAAAGCTAGAATTGAATAATGAAACAATGCACCTAAACCAATATAAAAAAAGAACTTAAGCTGTTTCCCTTTCACTAAAAAGTGAATGGATAACATAAATAACGATACTGCAATAGCTTGTCTAACAATACTGAATGAAAAGAAATAATAAAAAAGAAAAATATAAAACAAAAATGTTAATAAAGGTGACTTAGTTTCTTTTCTAAAAACATAATTTAGAGGAAGAAGAGTTAAAACACTTGATACAAATAATATAATTCTAAATTCTTGAAAATATTCTTTTACAAATACATTTAAGTAAAGCCAGCCTATTTCAATTTTTTTTATTAATTGAGGAATTTTATGTAAATCGATTTCATACTTGTAGTTTAATAAATAATTATTGGTATCAATTCCGACAGTATATGCCCTAAATGTAGCAATTATTATTAAAAAAAATACAACAATAATTGTATTCTTAATCCTTAAACCAAGAAAAAATAATACAATTAGTATAATCATTAAATAAATTTCCATTTACTTTTCTATTAATTCAAAAATTTTATTTTCAATCAATGTTTTTTGCTCTAAGGTGACTTCTTTTATTAATTGTTTTAATTCTTGTTCTTTTAAAATCAATGCTTCTATTGCCTCTTTAGTTAGTTCACTGACTAAGAAATCATTTAAATCCACTCCATCAAAAATATCAATTATCTTCTGAGTTTTTAAATCATTATTCAATAGCCCAATTGGAATTACATTATATACCATTCCTAATAGCAAAACATGTAACCTGTTACTAAGTGTAAAAGAGAATTTATTGTAGAAAGACAAACTGTCCCATTGTAAACAATCCTTGTGAAAACTTACATTTTGATTATTTTTGAAATGGGTAAATAATTCATTATTGTATTCAAAATCGTGATTAACTTGATAAAAGAAGGTTACTTTTTTATCCGTATTATCTAAAATATTTTGGATTGCATCTACTATTTTCCGATGATAATTTTCATCATTTAATCTTCGAAAAGAAACACCAATTTCATTAGATTCAGATTCAACAATATCTTTTGGAGAATATCCAAAACACATATCTGGGATATAATCAATATTTTTGAATCCTAGTCCTTTTAATGCATTTACATTAGTATAACTTCTACAAAGTATTTTTTCGGTATTTTTAGAAAAAAAGTTCACCGACCTTTTGTCTAGTTCATTTTTGTAATGAACGTCATTGCCTACCAAGTAAGATTTTACACCTTTAGATTTAAATATCTTAAAAATTACTCCGATCAGCATATTCTTCAGAAACACTTTCTTGTTCCCTGCACTTCCAAAAGGACCAGGGCTTTTAAAAATATGTGTAATGCCCAAATTTGAAAAATATAACGGAACTACACTCTTTCCTTTAAAACTTTTATTGGTAATTTCTGATAATTCTTTTACGTTTTGGGTATCTTTTAAAAGCTCTTTTTTAAATCGTTCCGGCACATTTCTGGTATCTAGGTAAACCTGTCCAAATCTGGAAATCTGATCAATCAAGCACTTATTAATCAGTAAATCACCTACATTATCATATTGTGTAGCAACTATGTATACTATTTTATTTTTCATTTAAAAAAATTCAGATTTTAAATCATTTACAAAATTTTCATAATTGACTTGGGCATTAAAATTCAAACTCCAGAATTTTTTTACTTCTTCTCTACTTAAATTTTCACCCAATATCTGATTTATTGCCAAATTTACATCTGAAATGAGTGGATCCGCATTTAATAGCTTTCCTGTTTCTTTCTGAACAATTTCTCCACTTCCCCCAACATTGGTAGCAATTACCGGTATACCAAAAGATTGTGCTTCCATAATAGAAACTGGAATGCCTTCAGAACTACTTAGGTTGATGAAGATGGAAACTGGATTTTCTTCGTAATACTTATAAATTTGGGTATTCGGAACACCTCCGTTCAATTGAGCTTTTAGATTGGATAATTCTGGAATACTATTTTTTATATTTACTCTTTCTTTACCATCTCCAAAATGAGTCCAGGTAATCTTTTTTTCAGGGTTTAATTTTGCAAACTCTATAATAGAATCGGCGATTAATTGAACTCTTTTCATAGGATCAATCCTGGAAACAGAAACGATACTTACTTCATTTTCTAAGTTTTGGGGTGCAATTTTCCCCTTATCGAAAACACCGAGTTTTGAAACTTTTATTTTGTTGTTAACTTTATATTTCCCTTCTAAGTAGTCTTTACCATTTTCTGAAATCGAATACAATCTATCTATTTTCTCTAAAACATCTTTTCTAAAAGGCCAAAATGCCGGAGTCGAGGGAATTCCTTCATAAATATCATATCTATGTGCCCTGGAAATTACTTTAAATTTCTTTGTCTTTTTAAGATCTATAAATGCTTTAGTTGCTTCTGTAAACCAATAAGTATATAATAAATCTGAATCAGAAAATTTATAATTTTTGAAATACGATTTGTAAGCAATTACACTAGAGGAAAATTGAAATATATGTTTAAGTGAACCTACTGAATTGATTTTCGATTTATATTTCCATAAAGCGTTCCAAAAAAAAGAACTGACAGCAGTTTGTAGAATTCTCTTATTTTTATTCTGAAAGTGCTTAGAAAAATCTTTTTCAATTTTTACGTTTGCAGGAACCTGTCTAATCTCATCACTAATTTCAGTTGGAAAAATCACCACTTCATCAAATGCTTCAGCCAGAATATTGATTTCTGCCTCTAAAAATGCTTCAGTTTTAAAATAAGGAAACCTTCGGGTAAATAAAATTACTTTTCTAGCCTTCATACCTGAATTAGTTTTTAGCGACAAAACCCTCACATTTAGCCATCAAATCATTGGCAAAAGGAATATGAAGGGACTTATTAACAGGAAGATTATTAAACCCAATTTTACCATCAAAATCAAAATTCCTTGTGATTTTACCATCAAGTGAGATATCTACTCTATTGAAGAAGTCTATTAATCCATCAAAACGGCTATTGAATCTATTTCCAAATCCTTCAAAACCTCCATTTAAAAATACAACGGGAGTCCCCATTGCTAAACATGGAAGTGCACAATGAATTCTTGAAGTGACTACTAACTTTGCCTTACTTAATCTCTTTAGATACTCATCGGCAATCTTGAAGTTATTTTCTATTGTAGTTTCAGGAATGACTTGTGTAATGAATTTTGCTTTTTTTAATATGTCATCAGAAAATTGAGTTTTAAACACTTTCTTTTTTAGCATAAATTCAAAAAACCTTCTTCTTTTAATTCTACTCAATAATTTAATTCTTGAGTTTAGCATTTCTTTAAGAGAAAAGTAATGAAAAAGAGGATCAATGAATAAAATTTCATCTGAAATTTCTTCTGGTTTTCTTATATAGGTTCTGCCTAAAGTAAGTGTCAAACAACCCGAATAATAAGCATCTACACCATGATCGCTTAACAATTTAGCGGTAGCTTTATCTCTACAACCAATTGGTTGATGTTTTTTAAAATAATTAATACTTTTTTCTTCCGTCATTCCTTCATAAACTGAAGAATTGATATGCATTGAAACAAATAACGGATTTATTTTCTCAGAAGGGGGCCAATTTTTAGGATTGTGCATATACCAACCGTTCATGATCATTTTGATATCATCACCCTCATAAGTATTTAATTCTTCTCTATCTCTGTAAATATCTACCTGGGGTAAATATTGCTTTGCGGCAAGTGCTTGTACATAGTCTCCAACATTTGTTTGTTTCCTTGAACAACCCATTAAGCCATACTTTTTGATTTCTTCCATTTTGAAATAACTTTTGATTTTAATGATATAATATATTTGTAATTAAATATGGTAAATACTATTAATGATATTAACACTGATAAAGGGAAAATCCATTTGTTTTCCACATACAGTAAACTTGTAAGTACTATAAAAATTATAGTTAAAATTATAGTGTTTATAATTGGGAATTTAATTTTTAAAAAATGTTGTACATGAATTCCTCTGAAAATTAAAAGGACAAGATAACCAAGCATAATGGATAAACTAATCCCATACAATCCCATATACTGAACAAAAAAGAATGAGGTCGAAATTGTAATAACTCCACCTAAAATTGAAGAATATAAAATCCCTTTGGTTTGCTTAGCTCTTAAATAAGCGGCTCCATAAAAAGCAGAAATAGCTTGTAGAAAAACAGCAAATAATAAAATCGGAATATATTTCCACGATTCATAATATCCTTTACCTATAAATTGCATCATAAATTTTGAACAACTTACCAGAATGATGATGACTCCCATAACTAAGTTCACATATCCAGAAAGAATATTTGTAAATTGAGTTTCCGCTTCTTCTTGGTTTGAGGTTTTTATTACTTTTTCCTGCCAAGCCAATGTAAATACGTTTGTGATAACTAATACTATAGTTGGGATTTTATATGAGATTGCAAACAACCCATTATATTCTTTACCTAGATATCCTAAAATTACATATCTTGTAGAAGCCGAAATCAGCCACCAGCTCAATGTATTTGGTAACAAAGGCAATGAATATTCACATAATTCCTTGATTAATTTAGAATCAATTTTCTTTGCTCTCAGATATTTCCACCAATCATTTTTGATAAACAGCCAGATAATTACACCACTAAGGGCAATTATATTTGCTAGCAATACACCATCTACTGAGCTCTTAAAAAAATATAAGGCAATTCCTGTATTGAAGACAAAAAACAATGAATATACAACACTAGTAGAAGCATATAATCTGTTTTTCCCAATACCTCTAGTTCCTTGTTGAAGTGTTGGAAAAATCATCATTAGTACTGAAAATATATAGAGATACAGTTGATGATTCCAATCTATAAAAAAGCTTAAAATCCAATAAAGAACAGTATAAATGGCTATATTTCTAAAAAGTAAGCCAAAGACATTTTCAAAGATTTCATCTTTCTTTTCAGACTGGTTCTTATCTAGCAGCCATCTTAGTAAAGAGGAGTCAATTTGCAAACTTATACAGGGTACCAAAAATGAAATGGACGTTAAAATCAAATCATACTCTCCAACTTCTTCTTTAGTTAGAAAATATGTCATAAAAAAAACTAATACAAATGATAGAACTTTTGAACTGAAGTTCCCAATCATATAAATAATCGTAAGGTAGGCAAGGCTACTGTTCTTGTTTTTTTCCAAAATAATATTTCAACTTGTTCAGTTCACTTCTTTAAAAATGTATGTTATGCGTTAAAATTCTTAATAATTTACAATTCAATATGTAATATAATTGTTACCAAAAAATCAAGGTAACATTAAGATTTTTCAACCCATTTTTGTCTCCACAATATTTGTTATTGCAGTAGTAATTCAGATCTATAAAAAATTCCAATCATCTATGATAGCTTCACCTTAGGTAATATTTTCTTTCTGAATTTACTTGAATTCTTCTATAAACAAATTAAGTATCCCTTAGCCCTAGTATCTTTACCCATGAGCTGTATTTTACATGTTGGTTTGTTCTGTTAATCATTTCCAAATAGATCTCTTGTGTATACTTTATCTTTAACATCAGATAATTCAGGAGCGTTACGATTAGAAATAATGATATCACATTCTTTTTTAAACTGCTCTAAATCACTTACTACTTTAGATCCAAAAAAATGATCTTCTTTCAAAACTGGTTCATATACTTCTACTTCAATTCCTTTTGCTTTAATTCGTTTCATCACTCCTTGTATGGCAGATGCTCTGAAATTATCTGAACCAGACTTCATAATTAAACGATACACACCAACTTTAGTAGGTTTTTTAGCTATAATAGAATCGGCAATAAAATCTTTTCGTGTTCTATTAGCATCTACGATTGCCTGAATAATATTATTTGGAACAGCATCGTAGTTAGCCAAAAGCTGTTTAGTATCTTTAGGAAGACAATATCCTCCATATCCAAACGAAGGATTGTTATAGTGTGAACCTATTCGGGGGTCAAGACCTATTCCTTCTATAATCTGACGACTATCCAGGTGATACATCTGAGCATAACTGTCCAATTCATTAAAGTATGCCACACGCAAAGCAAGATATGTGTTGGAAAATAACTTTATTGCCTCTGCTTCAGTAGAGTCTGTAAATAAAGTAGGAATTTCTTTCTTTATTGCTCCTTCTTTTAGAAGGTCTGCAAATACTTTTGCTCTTTCACTTTGTTCACCAATGATAATACGGGATGGATATAAATTATCATATAAAGCTTTACCCTCCCTTAAAAATTCTGGAGAAAATATAATATTCTGGAATTCCAATTTATTTTTTAAATCTTCTGTAAACCCTACAGGTACCGTCGATTTTATGATAACAACAGCATTGGGGCTGTATTCTTTCACATCGAGTATCACTGTCTCTACACTACTCGTATTAAAATAATTAGTTTTAGGATCATAATCCGTAGGAGTGGATACAATAACATAATCTGCATCCTGATAAGCTTCTTTTTTATCTAAAGTCGCTTTAAAATTAAGATCCTTATTTGTTAAAAAATCAATAATTTCTTTATCTTCAATCGGAGATTTTCTATTATTTAATATTTCAATTTTTTCAGGCATAATATCCAAAGCAAGTACTTCATTATGCTGAGCCAATAATATTGCATTTGATAAACCTACATATCCTGTTCCTACTACCGTAATTTTCATTAATTTCTTTTTGTATTTACTTGTTTAATTCAAACTATTATTGTTCAAAAAATATTTGTTATAATCTTTTATCGGCAAAGGTTTTAGACAAAATACCTTTTACATCATATACCACTCCATTTTCTTTAAGGTTAAGGGTAAGATTGAGATTAAGAAATTCTGTATGAGCTACAGTTAAGATGATAGCATCAAACTTGTCTCTAAGAGCAGCAATTACACTATTAGCTTGCTTACCATTATCAGATATATTGTTGCCAATAGGGGTTTCTATTCCGGTCACAATGCCTGGATTAAGTCCAGAATAACATACAATTCCGTACTCTTTCATCACTTCTTCAGGATTTGCCCATGGGTCGTAAGTGGTAACCTCCACTCCATACTCCTCCAAATTTGTAATTACATCAATAGCTTTAGAGTTCCTTATATCTGGACAATTTTCTTTGAATGTAATTCCCAGATTCAATACTTTAGCTCCTTTAACCATAATATTCTTCTGGATCATGAGTTTAATTACTTGAGAAGCTACAAAAGCCCCCATAGAATCATTCAGCCTTCTTGCACTTAGAATTAATTCAGAATAATATCCAATTTCCTGTGCTTTCTGAGCCAAATAAAAAGGATCTACTCCAATACAATGTCCACCTACCAATCCTGGTTTAAAAGGAAGAAAGTTCCATTTTGTCCCAGCAGCTTCCAATACATCATGTGTATCAATATTCATTAATGAAAAAATCTTTGCCAATTCATTCACGAATGCGATATTCACATCACGTTGTGAATTTTCAATCACTTTAGATGCTTCCGCCACTTTAATGGTAGGTGCCAGATGTGTTCCTGCCGTAATAATCGATTTGTATAAATCATCTACCACTTTTCCTATTTCAGGAGTAGAACCCGAGGTTACTTTTAAGATTTTATCAACTGTATGTTCTTTATCTCCTGGGTTAATTCTTTCTGGAGAATATCCGGCAAAAAAATCTTCATTAAACTTTAAGCCTGATACTTTCTCCAAGACCGGTACACATTCTTCTTCAGTTACACCTGGATATACTGTGGATTCATAAATTACTATATCTCCCCTATTAAGTACTTTCCCAACCATTTCTGAAGCCTTATATAATGGCGTCAGATCAGGATGATTATGCTTATTCACTGGTGTAGGCACTGTAATAATATATACATTAGCATCTTTAAGATCATCTAAATCTGAAGAGCAATACAATCCAGTCCGTAAATTTTCTGAGTAATCAACTTGTCTAAAAAGATTAGTTTCAGCTAAAACAGATTTCAAAATATCATTATCAACCTCCAATGTATGATCAACACCTTGATTTAATTCTACAATTCTTTCCTTATTGATATCAAAACCTAACACCGGATATTTTGTAGCAAATAAGCGCGCTAAAGGTAAACCTACGTAACCTAGTCCTATTATACCGATCTTAGTGTGTTTATTCATTGTAGTATATTTTATCTCCTTAATGATTATTGATTCCTTTAAATTTATTTATCTAATAAATTATTTCCTAAATATCCTTCGCCACCAAACTTCTTTTTTATCACTGTTGTAGCCATATCCATATCCATAATTATATCCATAACCATAGCCACCTACATTTTTAGCAACATCATTAATAACAAAAGATACATTCTTCAACTTTGAATCATTAACCAAATTATTAGCAAAATCAATCAAAATATTTTTTGATACTCCAGATCTCACAACATATAAAGTAGCATCTGCAATATCCGTGAAATTAAGGGTATCTGAAACCAACATAAGTGGTGCAGAGTCAATTACAATATAAGCATACTGTGAAGCCAGATCCTTTATAAGCTTTTGATATCTTCCATTAGAAAGAAGCTCCTGAGGATTTGGAGGGATACTTCCTGCATAGATAACATCACAAAATGGATTTGTGTCTGAAGTATGTATTAGTTCATCAACATTTACCGTTTCATCATATAAATATTCTGTAAGACCTTTTCTTTTAATTGGTTCACTATCATAACGCTGAATCTGAGGATTTCGAATATCTGAACCAACTAAAAGTGAGCGACCATTTTTATTTGCAAGAGTAAGAGCCAGGTTAACCGAAGTTAATGTTTTTCCTTCTCCTTTTATCGAAGATGTAACCATAATAATCCTTGCTGAATCCTTAACAGGCAATACAAATTTAAGATTAGATATCAATACCCTAAATGCTTCTGCCAACTCTGAAAAATCATTTTTCTGCACCAGGTGGATCTCATTATCTTTCAATGATGGTATCTCCGCCAGAACACCTAGAGAAGAACGTTCTGTAATGTCAGCTCTGCTATATATTTTATCATCCCATAAAAAGAATACATATAATAATCCAAACGGGAGTAATCCACCTAATAAAATTGCTCCTAAAAGAATTATAATTTTTTTAGGTGATACAGCAATGTCCTGAGTAAAAGCAGGATTAACTATTTTAGCTTTTGGTAAATTAATTGATAAATTAATTGCATTTTCCTCTCTTTTCTGTAGCAAAAAGAGAAAAAGCTGCTCTTTAAGTGTTTGTTGTCTCTCTATACCACGATATACTTTTGATTGGCCAGGTACTTTCTCAATGAGTCCGTTATTTACTGAAATTTGTCCATTCAATTGATTAATAGAAGCTTGTACTGTTTCTTTTTGTTGACGAATATTATCACGAACAATTTCTTTCAATGCCAAAATCTCCTTATTCATTTCTACCACTGCTGGGTTTTCATTTGTGGCCTGTTTTAATGTTTTATTTCTACTGATAAGCAAAGTATTATATTGAGAAATAGTTTGCTCCAATGATGGATTAAGGCCTAAATTGGAAGGCATAAGTTGGTTTCCTCCTTTTGAAGCTTCTTCAGCCAAAGAATTTAATAAATCCAATTGGGTCTGTTGGAGAAGGAGAGATTTTGTATTTTCACTCGTATTTTGAAGTGCCAGCTGAGCCTGTGCTTCCAAATCAACGATACGATTGCGGTTCTGAAAATCTTCTTTTTGGCTTTCTACACCGGAAAGATCACGGGTTATTACCTCAAGTCTTTTATCGATGAACTCCTGGGTATTTTGTGCTTGTAAGTTCTTATCTCTTAGCCCATCCAGATTATATTGCCTTGTAACTTCATTAAGAATAGCTTCTGACTTCTCCGGAACAGCACCAATAATACTTATATCCATCAGTAATGCTTTTTCGTCGGGCAAGTCTACTGTTATATTCTTTTCAAGTTTTTTCAATCTTTCCAACGGATTCCAAAAAACGATTTTATATTTGGTATTCGAAGGTAACTGAGCATTCTTTTGTAGAATCACTGTTCCAAAATCGAGCTTTAGAGGTTTATTAAATACTCCTTTTACTTCACCTTTTTTCTCTTCCCATAAAGTGAATTGAATTCCATCAATTTTTGTCACCAAATATTCAGAGGAAATAAAATTCTTATCATAATCAGAACTTATGACTTTAGCTATGATAGGTACATTTGTGAAAAGTTCTGAATCTTTAATTTCTCCTTTACTAAAATATTGTACATTAAGATTTAGATTTTTCACGACCTTCATAAGAATCGGTCTTGAATTAACAACTGCAGCTTCACTTTTCAATTCATCAGCATTACCCAGGCCTAAACCGAGGTTATCTAAATCTGCCAGTGCACCAGTAATATCCGTTTGTTTTTTATCAAATTTAAGAGTTGTAATGGATTGATATTGAGGCACTGCATATCTTAAATACATAAAGCCTCCAATTAAAAAGATTAGGATAGATATGACAAACCATGGCCATTTATGCAAATACTTCCCAATAATTTTTCTCAAATCTAATATTTCTTCCTTTTCCTGAAATTCTGTCTGCTGCATACTGTGATTTATCGTGTTAAAGAAATGATAAGAGTTGCTACCCCCAACGCTGAAGCGAGAATCTGAAAAGTAAGGGCTCTGTTCGGATTAGAATTAGCTTGTACCTGCTTATTTTTGTCAGGTTGTATATATAAAACATCATTTTGTTTCATGTAATAATAAGGTGAATTAACGATATCTGACCTCGACATATCTAAGTTTACAACCTGATCAATACCATCATCTCCGGTACGAATCAGTTTTACTTTTGTACGATCCCCAAAATCGGTCATATCCCCAGCAAGACTAAGTGCTTGAAAAATATTGAGCTTCTGCGTACTGCTTTCCTTTTGACCTGGAGCTTTAACTTCTCCTAAAACACTTACATTAAAATTCTTTAAAGTAATAGTAACCAAAGGATCTGTAAGATATCTCTTTAATCGGGATTCAAGATCATTTTTTAATTGTACTTGTGTCATACCTTTAGTATATACATTCCCCAATACAGGAAAGTTAATATTCCCATCTTCGTTCACCATATATTCACTTGGTTGTACAAATTGGTTAACTCCATTAGGAGCTTCACTTCCCACACGATTTGCAGTATTAAGGTTAAAGGGTTTTACAGCCGTCTCATCAAGTGCAGAAACCAGTATTAAGAGAACATCCCCTTGTTGGATATGTAACCCCTCAAATTTAGCCTTGGCAATTTCCTCCTCCATATTCTGCTGCGACATATATACCATATTCTGTTTTGGTTTGCACGATGCCAAAACCACCAACAGTATTACAAGGTATGTAATAATTTTTTTATTCATAATGTTATTTAAGTCTACTGTAAGTAGGTTCTCAATATGTTATAAAAATATTATGATTGAATAAACTACTTTTCTATTAAACTGTGATATAGTATCCACCAAAATGGTGATGTTTTTATTTATCTAAAATAATTTCTAGTTTTTAATTAAAGCCAATATTCCCACAGTAATTGAAGCGATTACAGAGGCTACTGAAATATAAAGTCCTGTATTTGGATCCACTCTTGCAGCCTTCTCTCTATTTGAATTCGGCTGAACATAAACAACATCATTTTGTTTAAGATAGTAATAAGGAGAATTGATGAAATTAGCGCTTGTAAGATCTACTCTTTCCTTGTTAATTTGTCCATCATTATTCCGAACAATTAAAATATTGTTTCTAACTCCATAAGGTGTAAGATCTCCTGCCAGACCTAATGCACTTAACAATGTAGTATTTCCATCAGGTATCACATAAGTTCCCGGTTTTGTAACTTCTCCCAAAACAGAAACTTTAAAATTAATAAGTCTAATATCAACTATAGGATTTTTCACATAATCTTTAATAAGATTACTTAATTTCATCCTTAATGTTTCGATATTTTCATTTTTAGTACTTACCTGTCCGATTTGAGGAAAAATAATATCTCCATTAGTATCTATAGTATAAGTTGGTCCTGATACAGGAACTTGCTGTGCAAGATTATTAGAACTTGGTATTGAATATTGTGAAACCGTAGTCCCTGAAGAATAATTTTGATTAAAAGGTTTTACAACATCCAGATCCTTTGCGGTAACAGTTATAATCAACTGGTCTCCAGGTTGGAAATCAACCCTGCTATTTTTTATTGAATTTTCCAGCACAATACCATCAATATCTTTCATATAATTAATGTCTTGTTTAGCTGCACAAGAAAATATCACCAAACTCACAGCTCCATAAATAAAATATTTCAAACTCATTCTTTATAATTTTTCCACAAAAATAGGATAATTAATTTTTAAGCAAAATTTGCTATGATTTCTTATTACAAATAATATATTATATTGAGCTGTTAACCTCAGGTTCTTTATCCAAAATCTCAAATTCCGAATTATTACTTATAAATTCAGGAACAATCGTTTTAAGTATCCTAACCACCTGTAACTTATCTCTTTTTACAGCAGCCAGAATAATCTGTTTACTTAAGACATCTACTTCATCAAATTCCATTAAAGGATCTCTTGAAATTAAAATTTTCTCGTGGTGGGTAGGAATTGTAACTGTATTATTGCTTAAAAGCTCTTCATATAGTTTTTCACCAGGTCTCAATCCAATAAACGTAATTTTAATATCTACATCAGGAGTATAGCCTGATAATCTTATCATTCTTTTTGCTAAATCTAAGATCTTAACGGGTTCACCCATATCGAATACATAAATTTCTCCACCATTCCCCATTGTTCCAGCTTGAAGTACTAACTCGCAAGCTTCTGGAATTGTCATAAAATATCGAATGATATCAGGATGTGTAATAGTTACGGGACCTCCTTTTTCAATTTGCTTTCTAAAGTGTGGAATTACTGAACCATTGGATCCCAATACATTTCCAAAACGAGTTGTAATAAATTTTGTGGTATTTCCAGGTGAGTTTTGTAGAGATTGCACAAATAATTCCGCAGCTCTTTTTGAAGCACCCATTACATTAGTTGGGTTTACCGCCTTATCTGTAGAAACCATTACAAAACGATTTACTTTATATTTTTTGGATAGTAAGGATAGGTTCTTAGTTCCTAGAATATTCACAAAAATAGCTTCATGAGGATTTTCTTCTATTAGTGGCACATGTTTATATGCCGCTGCATGATAAACCATAGAAAACTGATAATCTTCAAATACTTTTTCTAATCTGTAACTATTAGATATATCAGCCAATACAAACTTAAACCTTTGATCTGGGAATTTTTCCAAAAGTTCCAATTCCAGCTCATATAAGGGTGATTCAGCTTGATCCAGCACAACAATCAATGAAGGATTAAACTGTGCTACCTGTCTTACGATTTCGCTACCAATAGAACCCGCTCCTCCAGTTACCAATACATTTTTTTCAAAATGTCTTTTTGTAACATCCTCACTTTCTATTTTAATAGGTTTACGATTTAGTAAATCTTCAATCTGAAGTTGACTAATACCACCCACTAAGTCACTATCTCGCATTTTGCTAAGCGTAGGTGCTTTTAGTACTTTAAGTCCATTATCTAAAGCCAGTGTCATCCATTCTTCAATCTCCTGCTTTGTCATAATTTCTTTAATCAGTAAGACAGCATCAAATTGTTTTATAAGCTTTTCACTAGTAAAGAACTGACTTTTATTATATATCTTATATCCTAATAATAAGGCTCGATTGGAATCAGATCTTCCCGTAAGAAATCCTTGTAGTCGATATGGATAATTTGGATTATGCATAATTGCTCGTGCTAAAGCTACAGAAGCTTCACCAACACCAACAACAGCTATTCTAACTTTAGAAGATGCCCCCTTAATATCAATAAGAATATTAAAGAACTGTTTTGTTACCATTCTAAAAAAGAACATTATAGAAACCGAGATAAGGAAATACAAAAACAGATTAGGATATAAAAATAATGATCTCCCCACTCCTAATTGCCACAAATAGTTAATCACTAAAAGAGAAACCAGTGTACTTCCAGAAGATAAAATAATTTTAAAGAAATCGAAAAAAGTGGAATGTCTAATAATCCCAGCGTACGTTTTATAAACATACATAAATAAAATATTCGTTCCGATCAGTAAAAACCTTTTTTGAACTGTATATTCCGGAAAATTAACCTTCACATCCAAATTTCTTAAGAAAAGGCGTGAAAGCAGTATGGAAATCAAAACAATCAGGATATCAATAAGAATAACCAACCACCTCGGTATATATCTCAATTTGGTGATTTTCACAATGTTATCGCCATTGTAAAGAGCATTAAAAGCGTCATGCAACTTTTTCATTCAACATTAAGTGATTTTATTAGCTTGGCAAAGGTAATAGATAATATTCATAATTCTAAACACAATAATTAAATTCTTTTTTTTTCATCATCTATTCCTATTAAAACATCTTCTTTCTAATATTATTACATATAATAGTAATATTATATATAATCCACATTTTTTTAGTCTAATTTATATTTTATTTTTATTCTTTTCCAGATACAAATCCCAAAATACAAATATTGCAAACCACATGCATTTTTCGTGCCACTTATGGTATCTTCTCTTTAAAAATTTAATTTTTTTTTAATAAAATCATGTAAGATATTACATATAAAAGGCTTATAATTTCAACCCCAATTATTTAATCTAAAAACGCAGTAAGTAATATAGTCATCTTTATTATATAAATAGTATATTTAAAATTCTAGCAAAACTATTTTTTTTTTAACTAAAAACAATCTTTTAGTAAATTATTTATTTATTAATTTTCTAATATTTCAAGAATAATTTCATATTCAAAACCTTTACTCATCAGATATTTTATGGTCTTAGATTTTTTTTGATATTCTTTTAAGCCTTTCTGTTTAGAGTAGTAATCTTCAAATGCCTTCTTAAGAGCTTTATGATAATCTGCCTCATCTATCTCATCAAAACATGAACTGATCAATTTTTCAGAGATCTGTTTTTGTTTTAAGTTGATCTTGATCTTATTTCGCCCCCAATGTTTTATATAAAACTTCCCTCTGATATAACTTCTGGTAAACCTTTCCTCATTTAAGTAATTTTCTTTTAGCAGATATAAAAAAATTTCTTCCTTAGCTTCAGGAATCAATAAAAATTCCCTCATCTTCTGCTCCACTTCGGCATGACAGCGATCCTGATAAACACAATAGTTTACCAGTTTCTGTTTAATCTCCTCAAAAGTATAAGACTTCTTCTCCATATATTTACAAAAAAAGAATGAGCAATCGCTCATTCTTTATATTTGGTTCAGGTAAGAATTAGTAATTAAACAAAGCTTTTCCTTCCATTAATTCATTTACTTTCTTTCTTACAGATGTAAGAACTTCTTCATTTTTAATATTATCAACAACTTCAGAAATCAATTCTGAAATAGTCTCCATATCTTGTTCTTTCAGTCCTCTTGTCGCGATAGCAGCAGTACCTAATCTAATACCAGATGTAGTAAACGGTGATTTGTCATCAAAAGGAACCATATTCTTATTACAGGTAATGTCAGCCAGTACTAACGCTTTTTCTGTCTCTTTCCCATTTACTCCCTTGTTTCTAAGATCTACTAACATTAAGTGATTATCCGTTCCACCACTTACAATATCAAAACCTCTACTGATCATGGCTTTTGCTAAAGCCTGAGCATTCGACTGAACCTGTTTAGCGTATATTTCAAACTTCACATCTAGAGCTTCTCCAAAAGCAATAGCTTTACCTGCAATAACATGCTCAAGCGGTCCCCCTTGAATTCCAGGGAAAACAGCACCATCTAAAACCTGGCTCATCATTTTGGTCTCCCCTTTTGGAGTCTTGTGTCCATAGGTATTTTCGAAATCTTTCCCCATCATGATCATTCCACCTCTAGGACCTCTTAGTGTTTTATGAGTAGTTGTTGTTACAACATGACAATGTTCAAAAGGAGAATTCAGCAATCCTTTTGCAACTAAACCTGCAGGATGTGCAATATCAGCCCAAAGAGTAGCTCCGATCTCATCGGCAACTTCTCTAAATTTTGCATAATCTAAATCTCTGGAATACGCTGAAAAACCAGCGATAAGCATTTTTGGTCTTTCTCTTAAAGCAACTTCTCTCATTTGATCATAATCAATCAAACCAGTTTCCTGTTGTACACCATAAGAAACAACATTATATTGAATTCCTGAAAAATTAACGGCTGATCCATGAGTTAAGTGTCCACCCATAGAAAGATCCATCCCCATAATTTTATCTCCAGGTTTTAAAACTGCAAGATAAATTGCAGCATTAGCTTGTGAACCGGAATGAGGCTGAACATTTACATAATCAACTCCAAAAAGTTCTTTTGCTCTGTTTATTGCTAAAGTTTCGACCTCATCTACTACTTCACATCCACCGTAGTACCTTTTACCAGGGTATCCCTCTGCATATTTGTTAGTCAATACGCTACCCATTGCCTTCATTACATCATCAGAAACAAAATTTTCCGATGCTATCAGCTCCAATCCATGGGTTTGTCTTTGTCTTTCTTTTTCAATCAGGTCGAAAATAATATCCATTTTACTTTAAGTTTTTGAGATTTTTCACCCCAAATGTACGGAATTTCCTCCAAGAATTTAGTACGGTTAAATATGATTTTTGGAATAAAATTTCATAAAATATCTTTAATTTCAATATCATTTTATGTATTTTTTCAAAAAAATTCCCTGTTGTATTAGTCCAACAGGGAATTACTAAAACACTTAAAATTTAATTAAAATTCTTCTTCAATTAGTTCCTTATTTACCATAGCACCCACTGTATTTCCTGATCCCACAGCATTAGCTACAGAACGCATCATGGATGAGTTGTCACCACAAGCATACACTCCGAAAACATTTGTTTTATAAAATGGATCTGTTTTGATATGGCCAAATTCAGTGAGTTCAACTCCTAAATCGTCTGAAACGTTTAGGTTTTGTTCAAAAGGAACTTTCGCATAAATAGCTTTTAATGGGTGTTTACTTCCATCCTTAAAAAGTATATTTTTAATTTTCCCATTCGTATGTTCTAATTGATCAATTTTATTTTCATTGATCTGAATATCTTTCCTGGTCAATTGTCTTATTTGATCTTCTGTAAGCTCTGATTTTCCATTAGTGAATAAACTGAGATCCTTAGTCCAGTGAATGATCATTTTTGAAAACTCAAAAGCAAAATCTCCATTGGCTATAATTCCTGTGGTTTCATTTTTAACTTCAAATCCATGGCAATACGGACAATGCAGAACAGAAATCCCCCAACATTCATTAAAACCTGGAATATCGGGTTTTACGTCTCTAATTCCCGTAGCAATAACTAGCTTCTTAGATTTAAATCTTTTTCCTGACAACGTCTTCACTTCAAAACCTTTTGTGGCTTTTTTTGCGCTTACCACGATATCATCGTCAAATTGTACTGAATTATATTTTTCAACCTGTCTTCTTGCTTCCTTACTAATCTCTTGTGGTGTTTTACCATCCTGAGTCAGAAAATTATGAGAATGTGGCGTTTGCTCATTACACGGTCTTCCACTATCAATAATTAAAACATTTCTTAGGGATCTTCCCAGAGCCATTCCCGCAGAAAGCCCAGCATAACTTCCTCCAATTATAATAACATCAAAGTTGTCGTTTTCCATGTTTTTAAATAAAATTACAATGACAAAGATAGAATAAATTTTAAATAATGCAACTAAATTGCAATAATAAAATAATCACAAAAAAAACTGATTGCATTCAATCAGTTAAAATCGTAAACTTCTCATATCCCGATTAGCAGAACTACTCTACTTTAAACAACTTGATGGTATAATCCAGTAATTCCTGTCCTCCAACTTCTCCGTGCCCGGGAATTACTATTTTTACATCCGGATATGCTTTTTTTACTTTTTCAACAGTTTCAGACCATGCTTTTACATTAGAATCTTCAAGATATCCTTTAGTCGCATCAACTTCTTTAACTAAACACCCACCAAACATCACATTCTCATTAGGAAAATATCCCACCACATTATCTCTGGTGTGTCCTTCACCAAAAAATGTTGCATATACTTTTTGCTTGCCAACATGTAAAGTTAAAGTCTTATCAAATCCACGATCAGGAACATTAAATTTATTCTTTTTTGCCAATGCTATAGTCTTATTACTGCCATAAGAAGGGATATTATTCTTCTTAAACTCTTTTAAACCTCCTACACAGTCATTATGAAAATGAGTTGCTATGACAGCATTAATTTTAACATTCAGACTACCTTTAATCCATTTGATCAATTCTGCAGAACTTGTATCATCGGACGGAGTATCGAAAATGACAGCTTCATTTCCATCTTTCACAACCATCCCGTTACAAGGAACTTTCCCATATGTTTCAGTATTAAGATATGAAATATGTTGATAAACATTTTTAGATAACTGTCTGACAACCAGATTTTCAGACTCATAAACAACTTTAGGATCTATTGATTTGGCTTTCTGAAAACTACAACTTAAAACAGTTATTACGAATAAACACAGGACTTTAAAAAATGCTTTCATTTTTACTTCTTTTCAGTAAAAATAAAACTTTTAATACTCACTTTTAGTATCATCAATTTCTTTTTTTATTTTCATCCTGATATCTATTTTCGCTCCTTTGAAACTAAAAATAAGAGTACCTTTTTCTCTGGCAAAAGGATTGGTAATCGAATCTACCTTTTTTGAAATTTCAAAATATGGACCAGTCTCTTTTAATTCATCATTATGATCATTGTCTTTTATTCTTATCAGGTTAGAATATTTTTGGTCCAGATTAAACCAGTTGATATAATCGGCATTAAACGAGACAGCTTTTATTCCCATCTTTGAATAGTAATTAATAGATCCAGCCTGGCCATAATTGTCGCATAGAACTAGCGTTTTTCCTGTCTTTGATAATTTGGAATATTCTTTATCTACTTTTTGAGCTAATTCTTTCCACCCCTGCATATCTGCAAAATCTTGTGGCAATGAATGATCTTTCCCATCCTCCCAACGTAGCAGTCCAAATCTTTTATACTTTTCCTGATGGTCAAGAATATATCGAGGACTTTTGTTTGGAAAAGCCACCTGATATAATGGTAGGAACAACAGTATTGGCAACATTATCGCTATCGCCCGCAAAATTCTTGTCCGGCCTTTTTCAAAAAGACAGCCTAAATATACAGAGCCAAAAGCAATATAAATAGGATACAAACCAATTGCATAATAGTCTTTAGCTTTAAAAAACAGGAATAATGCAATTACAAATACATAATTCCAAAAGAAAAACCTGAATCTTTCAAAAGGTTTATAAAAAAGCAATGCGTAGAATCCCGCAAAAATGATAAAAACAGAACCTATAAAAAATAAAATCTGAGACTTTAGAAAATCAAACCGATCAACATGGGCCAGCTGTCTCTCTGAAAGCTCCTTCATGTGATGAATCACAGGAAAATCATTATGATACTGCCATAATAGATTAGGCAAAATAACAAGCAATGCAAGGAAACTGGCTGAATAAAGGTGAGGATTCAGAAATATCTTCCTTTGCTTACTTATCAGTAAAGCAGGAATAATACCAAGGAGCAGGAATGCAATATTATATTTATTTAGAAAGCCCAGACCAAAAATAACAGCCCCAATATAAAGCCATTTCACTTTTTCAGTATTAAAATATCTAATAAGAACATAATACATTAATATCCACAGTAATACTTCTAAAGAAGTAGGTTGAAAAAGCATATTTAACCGAAGAAGTACGGAGAGTAAAATCCCTGTTGCAGCTAAAATCTGAGCGTATAAACTACCCTTCAATTCTTCTATAATCTGCCAAACCACAACAATCGTTAAAGCACCAAACAGAGCGGGAAAAAATTTAACCCAGAAAACAGAATTTCCAAAAAGCTGAACCAGCCAAGCTAACCATGAATTGAGAGGCGGCACTGATAAATAACCCCAAGCCAAATGGTTGGCCTGATCAAGATGCAAATATTCATCGCGATGCAGTTCATATTCTGGTCCTATCAAAGAATATTGAAGAACAAACTTAATCACAACAAAAAGAAAAAGAATGAGGATATTTTTTTTCATCATTCACTAAATTAATTCATATCAAATTTCTGTTTTATCATTTCATCTTTAACATTGTGTATTTTCTGATTCCAATAATCTATCCTTTCCATTTTATCTGGATATTCAATCTCAGTTTTACCTTCATAATATATAATACAACCCTGATATTTATTCAATGCTTTTTTTAAATAATCCTTATAATCATTTAAATTTTGTGGGATATATCCAATTCCATTACAACCACAACTATAAAAGTACCTACCTGTTCTAAAAAGCCCTTCTACAATTTCCCATTCTTTAATTGCCGCTTTTCTAGGCACTCTAAAATCCTTCCCTAAATCCGCCATAAGACTTCCACATTGGGGACATTTTATTGGTCTTGACTCTATTTCATTAATCAATTCTAATAATTTACTTCTTTCTGCTTTTGTGAAAATTTGCCCGACCTTCCTTATCGATTTTCCATTAAGCTCATGAAAGACTTTATCCTTCTTTATTCTCAATAGAATATCATTAGGATTCACTTGTTTAAAGGATTTTCTACATTTAAAACAGGCGTAATTAGATTTATATGTTTTTCCTGCGTATCTACACATAATTATGTTATTATGAATAATTCAAATTTATAAAATCCTTTCTTGTAAAACATTTCAAAATTCAATTTCATTACTAAAACCTTTAAAATCTAAGATAATTATTTTAAGAATACTCCCTGGAATACTTCTCATAAAAAATCCCGGAAAAGAATTCCCGGGACAAGATAAAATTTATCTGATTAGTTTATTATTTTTTCTTTTCTTTAAGCTCTTCTTTGTCTTTATCAGAAGGGTTCCAAACTTTGACTTCAGAATTTTTATCGATTCCTGAAAGCACCTGTACATTGATACCATCGCTAGCACCTAATTTCACATATACTTTTTTGAATTTTCCATCTGCCTGTTTTACTTCAACAAAAGATTTGTCCTTACCATTACTCTTTTCATATTGAACAAGTGACTCATCCAATAGTAAAGCATTTTTCTGAGAATTCAATACGATCTCTCCATTGGCTGAAAAACCTGCTCTGATATACTCATTATTTGGATTAAATACATCACCTTCAACCGGGAATTTTATGGTACCCAGATTGTCTTTTCCTTTAGGAGCGATCATCGTTAATTTCCCTGGGAATGTTTTATTTTGCAGAGCACCGATAACGATATTCATATTCATTCCCTGCTTTAGTTTTCCTGCCTGAGCTTCATCAATTTCCCCTTGGAAGATTAACAAATTAAGATCTGCAATAGAACAAATCGTAGTTCCGGCATTGAAAGAGTTAGCCTCAATTACCTGACTTCCTACTTTTACAGGAACCTCAAGAACAGTTCCTGCTGCTTTAGAACGGATCTGAGTTGTCGCAAAACCTTGCAATTCCGGTGTAGCACCTGTTTTCACGATCTGCAATCTTTTTTGTGCTGTCTGAAATTGCTGATTTGCATTTTTAAGAGATTGTTGCTGAGAATATAATTGCTGCTGAGAGTTTAAAAAATCCTGTTTTGAGATCACTCCCTGACTATATAATTTCTGCTGCATATCAAATTGCTTCTGCATATTTTCTACATTCATCTTAGCATTATTGATCTGAAGCTGAGAGTTTTCAACTTCTTGTTGCGCATTATTTACATCAGCAATATTTGGAATAATCCTTACTGTAGCAACCAATTGTCCAGCGACCACTTTATCTCCTTCATCTACTAAAATCTTATCAATGATACCTGCAATGTTCGGTTTGATTTCAATTTCTTCTTTTGGGATAATTTTTCCTGTCGCCATTACTTTATCATCCATATTCTGGATCGTTGGTTTCCGCGTAAGGAAAGCCTCACTCTCTTTAGAATTAGATTTTATAAGATAACCAATTCCTGAGAATAATGCCACTGCAAATAAAAGCCCAAACAGTATATAAATGGCTTTTTTCCAAGTGAATTTCTTTTTCATATATCTAGTTTATTTTTTATTTAAATGGTTTAAAATTTTAAGATAATCTTGCAATTATTAATTTCAAATTATTCAGATCTTAATGCCTCGATAGGTCTTATTTTTACAGCTCTCTGGGCAGGGATCATTCCAATAATAAGTCCCAAAATCACCATCACCGCCATCGCGGCAAATACATTCCCATAATTTACCGTGGGATTATAAAATGGAAAGGCATCCTGATTCTGCGTTATCATATTCAGAATCATAAGCACAAATATTCCAGACATAAACCCGAGTAATCCCGAAGACAGTGTTATAACAACACTTTCCAGCAAAATCTGATTTCTTACCTCAGAAGGCTTTGCTCCTAAAGCTCTCCTGATTCCTATCTCCTTAGTTCTTTCTTTTACCGTGATCAATAGGATATTTGAAATCGCAATAACGCCTGCAAGAATCGTTAATGTTCCTACAATAATCGTCAAAAGCTGCATACCTGTTAAAAATCCGGTTAATTTTCCAAATTCTTTTCCGAGATTGAAACTTCCGAAAGCATTAGTATCTTCTGGTGAAACTTTATTTTTAAGCTTTAAAACTTGTTTTACTTTTTCCTCTACCACTTTTAGATCTGCTTCCGACCTTCCTACAATCGCAAACATATCTATATTATCTCCGGCATTATACATTTTCGTGTAGGTAGAAAGTGGAATAAACACGGTACGGTCATTTTCAAAACCGCCTCCCTTTTTCACTCTGAAAACACCAATGATATTAAAAAAGAGTCCTTTGATATTTATTGATTTTCCGATCGGATTTTCTTTCTTTTTAGAGTCAAAAAAGTTTTTATACACTTCCTCACCAATTACAGCTACATTTTTATTTCCTGATAAATCGGCATCGTTAATATAGCGTCCGAAAATAAGTTTTTTCTCAGAAATTTTATTTCCTACAGGATAATCTCCAGTAAGTGAATAGGTAGCACTCTTACCATTTTTTGACATCGCTTCTCCAGGTGTTCCTGTAAAACTTCCTCTTGCATTTTGTGGCGATATATAATCTATTTCAGGAACTTTTCTCTTCAACATTTCCATATCAGGCAGATGTAGTTTCATCTCTCTTCCTTTTGGAAAACCTTCATAAGGAATGGAAGTTTTCTGAGCCCATAGAAAAATAGAATTTGTAGCAAAGCCTGAGAATAATTTATCAAAACCATTCTCCATTCCTTTTGCTGCTCCAAGCAGACTTACATATAAAAACATACCCCAACCCACACCGATCATGGTAAGGAATGTCCGAAGTTTATTATTTCTCAATGAATAATAAATTTCCTGCCAGGTATCCTTTTTAAATAAGATGTTCATTGATGCTAGTTATGAGTTTGAATTATACGTTTTATATTATTATCAAATAAGTTGTCAGATTTTATTCTGATCGCAATGCTTCTATAGGTTTAATTTTCGATGCTCTATAGGCGGGAACAAAGCCTGCTATAAGCCCTGAAAATACCAAAGCTAAAAATGCCATGAAGATCTCAGTCCCTCCTACACTTGGGTTTTTTATAAAATATTCCTCAAGTCGGTCTCCCATTAAGCTGAGTGCCAATATTCCTAAGCCAACTCCAACAAGTCCTGAAATTACTGTAATCACTACACTTTCCTGAACAATTAAAGCAACAATACTTCTGGGTTTTGCACCAATAGCTTTTCTCACGCCAATTTCTTTGGTTCTTTCTTTAACAATGTAAACCATAATATTACTGATTCCGATAATTCCGGCAATCAGGGTTCCCATTCCAATAAAACCTACAATCCCTGTAAGTACAGCCATAAACATGAATGTATCATTCATATTCTCGGCATTATTCCATACCCGGACTCCGTTTTCATCATCTGGCGAAACACTTTTTCTGGCTTTTAATCTATCTTTAAGCTCATTACCATATTTTATGGCTTCCTGAGGATTTAGTTTCTCATTATAGGCAATATACACAGTACTTACGGTATCCGACCCTTTCTTCATTTGCTGTAAAGTCGTAATAGGTACCGAAATATGTCTTTCATCCCAGTCTCCACCATCATCAGAAAATACACCAACTACCTTGAACATGGTTCCATTAATATTCAAGTCTTTTCCTATAGGACTTCCATTTTTGATCAAGTCACGTTGCACCATTCTCCCTATTACAGCGACATTTTGTTTCCTGTCAAGATCTGAAGGATTAAGGTAACGACCCTCAAGAATCTTTCTGTTCTCTATAAATTTTTCTTCAGGATCTCCTCCATTAACCTGGTAGTTGCCACTTTCCTTACCATACTTCACTAATAAACTAGTCTGATATCTCGGAGTAGAATAGCCTACTTTTTCTTTATCCTCATTAACCAGGAAATCATAGTCATCATTATTCATCGTAACGGTACGATCAGACTGTAGTCCTTTATAAGCAACTGTGGTTTTTCCTGTAAAAATGGAAATCAGGTTTTGAGCATCTCGTGCAAAACCCTCTGTAAAAGCATTTTGCAAACCTTTACCAATTCCAAAAAGAACGATAAAGATAAATAACCCCAACGCTACCGTAAATCCAGAAAGTACCGTTCGCAATACATTACTGCGAATAGAACTGAATATTTCCTGCCACCGATCCAGGTCAAACATAATTTTACTTTTTTTACTTTTTTAAAGTCTCCTTAGTATTCACTATTTACAAAACAACCTGCTTTATAAACTCATCACTTTCAATGATTCCATCTTTTAAAATAACGTTTCTTTTGGTTTGTGCCGCAACGTCTGGTTCGTGAGTAACCACAATGATGGTTTTTCCCTCATCATTAATATCCTGAAGCAGCTTCATAATATCATGTGTGGTCTTTGAATCCAAAGCACCCGTAGGCTCATCTGCCAATACAATTTTAGGATTGGTAATCAAAGCTCTTGCAATAGCTACTCTTTGTTTCTGTCCTCCTGAAAGTTCGTTTGGAAGGTGGGTCGCCCATTGAGCAAGACCTACTTTTTCCAAATATTCCATTGCTTTCTGGTTACGCTCTTTCCTTGGTACATTTTGGTAATATAAAGGAAGGGCAACATTATCTAAAGCTGTTTTATATCCGATCAAGTTAAAAGACTGAAAAATAAACCCCAGGAATTTACTTCTGTATTCAGCAGCCTTTATTTCAGATAAATGTTCGATTGGAACTCCATCCAGCTCATAAGTACCTGAATCCTTTTCATCCAGAATACCTATAATATTAAGGAGTGTGGACTTTCCGGAACCTGAACTTCCCATGATGGAAACAAACTCACCTTCAGCGATATTAAGATTAATACCCTTGAGAACGTGCAGTTTACTTTTGCCTGTATCGTATGATTTATTTAAATCCTGAATTACTAACATTAAGTGATCTATGTTTTATACTCAATAAGTAGAAGATATTTTGATTTTGTTACAAGAATAAAAATTTATTATAATATTTTACTGTTTAATATATTAAAGCTTTATTAATAGATGTTTAAGAACATGTGTTTAACTGTAACTTATCAAAAATATTTATTTCAGGTGTATTATTCTATGTAAACCAATATCAGTGCTTGTTTCATGTAAATGTGGAAAACTTTTACGGTTAAAAGTCAGCCAATTAGTATTTACCCCTTTCAAAATCAGTTCTTTTTTTCGAACTTTGTGCTTCGCACTAGCAAATAATAAAAACACTTTTCTTGTGAAAAACTTTTAAATATAAGTTCCAACAAATCAAGCCGTTATTTATTCTTTGATTTTTATCCACAGTGATCTAATTATTTTAATTTAAAGACATTTTAATATGGGAATTTTTGATAAGAGAGTAAGTTACAAGCCATTTGAATACCCTGAGGTTCTTCAATTTGTAGAAGCGATTAATAAATCGTTTTGGGTGCATTCGGAAGTGGATTTTACTGCAGATGTTCAGGATTTTCATTCGCAGTTAGAACCGCACGAAAAAAATGCTGTGAAAAATGCACTTTTAGCAATTGCACAGATAGAGGTGTCTGTAAAGACATTCTGGGGAAACCTATACAACCACTTACCAAAGCCTGAATTGAACGGTCTTGGAGCTACTTTTGCAGAATGCGAATTTCGCCATTCTGAAGCTTATTCCCGTCTAGTAGAGGTACTAGGATATAATGAAGAATTCACAAATGTAATAGAAGTTCCTGCTGTGAAGAAGAGAATTGACTTCTTGTCAAACGTTCTTAAGCATGCTAATTCTTCAACACCGAAAGAATATGTTTCTTCACTTTTATTGTTCAGTATACTGATCGAAAACGTATCTCTTTTCTCGCAATTTGCGATCATCCTTTCTTTCACAAGATTTAAAGGGTATATGAAAAATGTTTCGAATATCATCGCTTGGACTTCAATAGATGAACAAATTCATGCTAATGCAGGAATTTATTTAATCAATAAAATCCGTGAGGAACAACCGGAATTATTAACGGATTCTGATATTGAAGATATCTATACATTGGTAGATCAATCTGTAGAATTAGAAGGGGAAATTGTAGACTGGATCTTCGAATTAGGGGAATTAACTGTCTTCTCAAAAGAAGATTTGTTAAACTTCATGAAATACCGTGTTGATGACAGCTTAAAGAAAATCAATATGGACACTCGTTACAACATTTCTCCTGAACAGTATCGACCAATGAAATGGTTTGAAGAAGAAGTTTTCGCTAACTCTATGGATGATTTCTTTGCTAAAAGACCCGTAGATTACACAAAACACGATAAGAGTATTACAGCAAACGATTTGTTTTAATTGAAAACAGGTTCCTTACAAAAACTTTATTAGCAATCTGTTATTCCGAGTAATAATAACCAAAGCACAAACGATGATCAACGTAATTGTATCTTATACTGTAAAACCTGAATTTGTTTCAGAAAATAAAGTGAATGTTCAAAAGTTTCTGGATGATTTCAAGCAATTGGATCAGTCAACATTTGAATACAAAGTATATGTAAAAGAGGATGGTGTAACATTTTTGCATTATTCCAATTACATCAATGAAGAAGTACAACATGAGGTTTTGAATACACCATCTTTTAAAGAGTTCCAAAAACGAAGAGATGAGAGTGGGCTGAATGATTCCCACAAAGTAGAATTCTTACAAACAATTTAATAACACAAAATTTCTGGATATACGATATAGGCATCCTGGAATTCGAAAATATAACAACTATGGAGGAACAAAGTACCAATATATGGTGGCTCAACGAGGAGTCTGAGCAAATGCTAAACAGAGGATATCTGTTAAAAGGGGAAACTGTAGACGGGGCTATCGACAGAATTACCACTGCGGCTGCCAAAAAATTATATAAACCAGAATTACAACCGGCTTTTAAAGAAATGATCACTAAGGGTTGGATCAGTTTCTCTTCTCCGGTTTGGGCAAATATGGGAACTCAGAGAGGCCTTCCTATTTCTTGCTTCAACGTTCATATTCCAGATAGTATTGAAGGAATTACTCATAAAATGGGTGAGGTGATCATGCAGACAAAAATTGGAGGTGGAACTTCAGGATATTTCGGAGAACTTCGTAACAGAGGAACTGCTGTAACTGACAATGGAAAATCTTCGGGAGCTGTTTCTTTCATGAAATTGTTTGATACAGCAATGGATGTAGTATCTCAAGGAGGTGTGAGAAGGGGTGCTTTTGCAGCTTACCTGGATATTGACCACGGTGACATTGAAGAATTTTTATCTATTAAAGACATCGGAAGTCCTATCCAGAATTTATTTACGGGAATCTGCGTTCCTGATTACTGGATGCAGGATATGATCGATGGTGATATGGATAAGCGTAAAATATGGGCGAGAGTTTTAGAAAGCCGTCAACAAAAAGGGCTTCCTTATATTTTCTTTACAGATAACGTTAACAGAAACAAGCCACAGGTTTATAAGGATTTAGGATTAACAGTAAATGCAAGTAACCTTTGTTCTGAAATCATGCTTCCTTCTACAAGAGAAGAATCATTTATTTGTTGTTTATCTTCCATGAACCTGGAACTATATGACGAATGGAAAGATACTGATGCTGTAAAACTTGCTGTTTATTTCCTGGATGCTGTTTTAACTGAATTTATTGACAAAACAGAAGGAAACTATTACCTACAGGGAGCAAGAAACTTTGCAATGCGCCACAGAGCTCTTGGATTAGGAGTTTTAGGATATCATTCTTATTTACAAAAAAATATGATCCCTTTTGAAAGCTTTGAGGCAACTCAATTCAATGCAAGAGCTTTCAAACATATTAAAGAACAATCAGAACAAGCTTCAAGAGAATTAGCTAATATCTATGGAGAACCTGAATTGTTGAAAGGTTACGGATTGAGGAATACAACCACAATGGCTATTGCTCCTACGACTTCAAGTTCTGCTATTTTAGGTCAAACTTCTCCTGGAATTGAGCCTTTTGCGTCTAATTATTATAAAGCTGGTTTGGCTAAAGGAAACTTTATGCGTAAGAACAAGTATCTAGCAAAATTATTAGAAGAAAAAGGATTAGATAATGAAGAAACATGGAGAACGATCATGTTGAATCATGGTTCTGTTCAGCATTTAACTGAATTAACAGAGGAAGAAAAAGCGGTATTTAAAACATTCAAGGAGATCTCTCCAATGGAGATTATTTC
The DNA here is from genome assembly GCF_058790395.1 of Chryseobacterium sp. FW101-FHT12H09. Taxonomy (NCBI): domain Bacteria; kingdom Pseudomonadati; phylum Bacteroidota; class Flavobacteriia; order Flavobacteriales; family Weeksellaceae; genus Chryseobacterium; species Chryseobacterium sp. FW101-FHT12H09. The sequence goes on from NZ_JBYTCP010000001.1 coordinate 984,250, forward strand.
TCAGGCTGCTCAAAGACAGCAGTATATCGATCAGGCTCAATCATTGAATTTACAAATTCCATCCACAATGCCTGTAAAAGATGTAAACTATCTATATATCGAAGCATGGAAAAAAGGAGTAAAAACATTATATTATCAAAGAAGCTCATCTGTATCTAAAGAAATGATGGTGAACTTTGTATCATGTTCAAGCTGCGAAGCTTAGACCACAAATAATAAACATTTATATATGAAGCACGTTTAAAAGCGTGCTTTTTTTATTTTTATTAAATTCTTTAATACAGGGTTATATAAAATAAAAAAGCCCAGAAAGAAAATCTGGACTCTTGAAAGAATATATAAAGTAAAAATTAAAAATTATATCGAACCCCCACTTGTGCCTGAAACCTTGATGCAAACTGATCAATGGTATAAGGTAAACCCGGAGATTTAAAATTGTAAGTAGGATCTCCAGCCCCAGGTTGCCCTGTCGCTACATTTCCAACTTTCGTAAGACCCACACTGGCTGTTGAGTTGAAGGTGTTAGGTACAAAATACACTTTACCCCAATCTTTATTTAAAAGATTTGTAAAGTTGATAATGCTTAAAGAAATCTGTAAGGTATTTTTAGACTTTTCACTCAATCTGATCTCATCCATAATTCTGATATCAGCCTGTATGTTCCATGGTGTAACGTCTCCATTTCTTTGAGTAAATGTTCCTCTTCTACTGCTTAGATATTTATTACTATTAACAAAATTCTCATAATCAGCAATCTGCTGTTGAGCCGTTACTAAAACAGTTCCTCCTGCATCTTTTATAGGAACTATATACTTAGCTGCTTCAGTAGCATCTTTGAAGATATATGCCAATCCCGCAGCCTGTCCTGTATTAGCAATGGTACTGTTCACAAAGCCCCAAGAGAAAGGATTCCCCGATTGAGCATTGAAATATACATTAGCTGATAATTTATTTGATTGAGAAAGATTTAAACCATAGCCAAGATTTGCTACAATTCTATTTTTAATGGCAAAATTAGAGGTCGTTAACTGAGGATCATTAGGAGTCAGAGACTGATTCATCTGCCAGTTACTTTCCATAGAGTTTCTGATACCATTTGTAATATCTTTTGCATCTCCATACGTATATGCTGCAAAGAAGTTAAACCCGAAATTATAAGACTTGGAAATCTGTGCTGTTACGTTATATCGATACCCTTCCTTGGTATTGGATAAAAGATAGGCATTAGAAAAATTACTATTGATATTTGTGGTATAGATTGGCATCTGATGATTCACATCATAGCTATAATACGTTACATTATCTGTTTTATTAACCTGCTGGAATTTCAGATCATAAAGTACTTTAGTATAGATACCTTCTAATGTCAGTTTATATCCTCCAACAGTATAATCTACGCCCAATGAGCTTCTCCAAACTTTTGGCATTTTAAAATTATTATCAATAAGGTCTACCTGAACTTTTGAAGAGTTTTGCCAATTAGCAAAATTATCACTTACCAATGGATCACCATTAGCTGCAAGCTGTGCTGTAGTTGGTGCATTATAATCATAGCTTCCAAAACCTACCCCATCATTATAATAAGCATATCCTAACCATGCAAAGGGAATTCTTCCCACAAAAATACCAGAACCTCCTCTTAATACTACAGATCTATCTTCTGTAAGATCATACGTAAATCCTAATCTTGGAGACAATGTCGGTTTATTAAGATATTTATTTGTAAGCTGGCTTAAAGGTGTATAATTATAGGTATTTCCGATATTAGGATCCTGTGGAGAATTATTAACCTTTGTACTTAAAAGTGGTTTATTTGGAAGATCAGTATAATCTACTCTTACACCAGGAGACAAACGTAATCTTCCCCAGTTGATCTCATCCTGAAAGTATAATGAAAGAAGATTAACTTTATATGAAGCGTATGGGTTATTGAAAATCGTTTCTCTGCTGTCTCCATTAAATGGATAGGTTCCTCTTATTCTTGCAGGATTTGAATTGTAGAAATCTGCAAGGCTCTTATAAGAAATCCTGCCATTAAGAGCATTTACAAAACCATAATCGATATTATATAATTCATTGTGTGTTCCTAATAAGAAAGTATGATTACCTGTTTTATAAGTTAGGTTATCGGTAATTTCAAACGTTTTTTGTTTCATATTGAAAACCGTAGCCTCTCTGTCGTTTCCTAATAAAATAGTTCCGCCATTATATCCTATTTCCACCTGTGGGAACATCGCATTGGAAGAAGTAGGGTCTCTGTAATCATTTATAGAAGAGTATCCTAGCACCAAATTATTATTCCATTTATCATTAAAACGGCTCTTCAGCTCTAAAGTAGTGGTAGAAGCATTGTTTTTCTGAATAAAGTCCATGCTTGAAAATCTGAAATTAGCACCATCTCTTTCAAGGTTTGAAGCTTGTGAAAACACCGTATTATTCTTAATTGATAACGTGTGTTTATCATTGATCTTCCAATCGATTTTATTAAAAAGCTTAGCACTTTCTGAAAAGTTATTATACTGGTTAAAGCTTCCTGTATTAAAGCCATATTTGGTACGTACAAAATCAGAAATTTGCTGGGCAACCGCGTCATTAACCAGTCCGTTGGGATCATTTGCATTATAGAAAACAGGGTCTGTTCTTTTGGTATATTCAAGATTGGTGAATAAAAATACTTTATCTTTTACGATAGGCAAACCTACTCTACCCCCATAAATAAAATCTTCAAAAGAACTTGGCATTTTTGAATTATCACCTGCTCTGTTTCTTCCTGTGATAGATGCGTTACGCCCATACACATAAAAAGATCCCTCTACATTATTACTACCACTGCGGGTAACAGCATTAATACTTCCTCCAAGAAAGTTTCCTAATTTAACATCATAAGGAGCAATATATACCTGTACGTCCTGAATGGCATCCAAACTTATTGAATTGGAACGGGTACTACTTCCCGGCATCCCCGATGTTCCGGTTTGTCCTCCTAATGATGGACTGAAACCAATGGCATCATTATTAATTGATCCATCTATCGTAACGTTGTTATAACGGAAGTTAGTTCCGTTAAAAGAGTTATTGGCACTTTGTGGAACAAGCTTGGTAACGTCCTGAATTCCACGGTTTATATTTGGAAGTCCAGAAATTTGTGCCTGGGTAATTCCAACACCATTTTTTACAGTTGTTCTTTTAGAAGTGAGCTTTACCTCATCTATTACTTTTTCTCTGTCTTTAATCTCTACAACCGGTAAGTCATTACTTCCCAGTGAAAGTTGCACATTTGTATTCGAATAGATAACTTGTGAACCATCGGAAATTTCTATTGTATAAGGTCCTCCGGGCTGTAGATTATCCAAACTGAATTGTCCTTTGTTATTACTTTTTGTTTCAAAGGTACTGTTGGTAGGAACATGAATTACTTTTACAGTAACTTCAGAATTAATTCCTTTTAATCTTCCGAAAATTTTAGAGCTGGTTTCCTGTGAAAATGCCAAGCCAAATGACAGAAGAGCAAAAGCACAGATTATTTTTCGCTTCATATTTTTTATACTTCTAAATTGTATGGCAAAATTAGAAGCAACAAACAGCAACTGCGGTAACATACAATTAACATTACATCACATAATGTTTAATATTTCCTTAAAAAAAACTTAATTACTTTCTCATAATTCACTATATCGTCCTTTGTTAATTCTCCTGAAAATAAGCACTTTATTCAATTAATAATATTTTATTGTAAATGAACCAAATATGAACGACTTCAGTTTTATTAAATTAATGTCCATTTAAAAAATAGGAGAACATTTGAAATGAGTCGTTAAGTATTACTACGGTTAAAAAATATAGTATAATTACTATAGTACTAATTCTAAGTTACTGGTTGTAAAAAAATATTACTTTTGTGATGTCAGAATTTATTATTCCCTCAATAAATCTGATAAGAATTAAAACCGTTTTAAAAAACACAATATGTACAAAATCTTATTCACTCTTTGTGTAAGCTTTTCTTTTATAGCTCAGTCACAAAATCTTAATTTTACTGATTCAAAGTTTAAAGCTTTAATAGTAAATTCTACACCTTCCAACGAGATAGCTAAGGACCTAAATGGAAATCCTATGGCTGTAGATTCAAATGGTGATGGAGAAATACAAATATCCGAGGCACAGCAGGTAAAAATTTTAAATATAAAATCAATAGGAATTCCTGCATTTAATAATCTTCCAGGTTCTGTAGCAGATGCGCTTCTTTTTCAAAATTTAGAGGAATTATACATTAGGGATTCTAAATCTGCTGTGATCAACTTTACCAATAATAATGTGATTAAAAAAGTACTTTATGAAGGATCAGGAGGATTTATAGACAATTCGGGAATGAGTCATATTGTTCCGATTGACTTTTCATTTAATAATTGCTCCTCAGTAAAGGACGTTAATGATTTTGTAGCCAACATTAATTTGGCTCCCTATGATCCAGCTACAATCCTGAGATTTAAAAACTGTCCTCAGATTAAAGATGATATTATTTTAAATAATAAAAATATTAAAGAGCTCCATATTGAAAGCTGTAATATCAAAACACTAACTTTTACCTCATGTAATCGTTTAGATAAAATAATCGTACCTAATATAAATTCATTAACAAAAATATCCGTTTTAGGTTCAAATGGAATAACCCTTACCAATACAAATCAGGACATAAATCTTGTTGCTAATAATTGTACAAATTTACAGGAAATCATAGCAGATACTGATCATTATGATACAACGGGAGCTTATTTTACATCAGTAAATCTAAATGGCTGTTCTTCATTAAAAAAAGTCAAAGGTCTTAATGTACCCACTATTGATTTTTCAAATACTGGATTAATCAATCTTGAAGAACTCGATGCATCATTCTACAACAGATATGGTTATAATACAACATCAGGAGTTTATTTCGGAAATGTGACATCATTAAACCTCTCAGGTCTTCCCCATCTTAAACTATTAAAAGTATTCAATCAGCCGATCACAAATACGGTTAACTTCAGTGATGCAACTGCATTAGAAAACATAGATATTACAAACTCCTCTGGCTATATGGCTATTCTGAATGTAAGCAATTTATCAAATCTAAACACTCTGAAGGCAGATATTCCCAATGATTTAAATTCATCAAACGCTCATTTTGACCTACAGCAGATCATGGCACAAAACTGTACTGCTTTAACCAACCTTAGCATAAATGGAAACAGAGATCTAAAAAGCTTAAATCTTCAAAACTGTTCCGGCATACAGACTTTGAATCTCGGTTCTAACTTACCTGGAAATTCACCTTTTGACAATTTCTCAGAATTAAATACTTTGAACATAAATCAATGTACAGCACTGAGAGATTTAGGTCTTACCTATACAAAAGTTCCTAATCTAGAGCTCTCCCAATGTCCACAACTTGAATCTATAGATTTTGAGTATAATTCTTCATTGGCAAGTATAAACACCTCACAAAACAGCATGTTAAAGTATGTGACACTTCGAAGTTGCCCCCTTGTTACCAACTTAGATTTTTCAAACAGTAGTATTTTAGAAGGTGTAGGTTTTTATAATATGTCGGGACTAACTCATGTAAATATTAAAAACAGTTCTTTGGAAGGATGCGAATTCTTCGGTTATGGCAGCAATTTAACAATATGCGTTGATCCTGATCAACTTACTAATCTGGAAGCTGAATATCCTGACATTAGCTTTACTGCCAATTGTCCCAATACAATAAAGACACAGAGTTCCAAACTGGATAACATGATCACGAATACCAATATTTTTCCCAATCCTGTAAAAGATACATTTCAAATAAAATCATCAGATCTGGTTAAGAATGTAAAAATAGTTGACGGCCTGGGAAGATTATTACTGGATCGGAACTTCAATAAAAAAGTCTTCAAAATTGATATTTCAAATTACACAAAGGGAATTTATATCGTAAAAATAAAAACAGAAAAAACAGAAATCTCAAAAAAGATACTGAAAGATTAGTCACTTTTTAAACTCATCATTTTCATCTGAAATCATAAAATATTTGTCTGCTTTTTGTTTTATATTTGTTATAATAGTATCAATCATAAAAACTTCAAATATGAAATTCGGACAAGTAGAAGATCCTTCAAAAATAGATTTTACATTACCAAAAGATCACAGCAGAACTAAAGAAATTCTTAAGAAAAATAAAAAGGGATTGGAAAATATCTCTATTGGATGTGCTAAATGGAATAAAACTGATCTTAAAGGATTTTATCCCAAAGGAACAAAGGATGAATTGACCTACTATGCTACTCAATTTAATTCTATCGAACTCAACGCAACATTCTATGGAATGCCTACGCCGGATCAGGTATTGACATGGAAAGAGAAAACACCGGCAGGTTTTAAATTCTTTCCGAAAATTACCAATACGGTTTCGCATTTCAGAAGATTAATTGATGTCACTGAACCGGTTACTCAATTTGCAACTTCAGTTCTTAACTTCAATGAGAAACTCGGAATGGTGTTTCTACAGTTACATGATAACTTTAAACCTAAAGATTATGACAGGCTGGAGAAATTCGTTAAAGAGTGGCCAAAAGAGGTTCCTTTAGCCATAGAACTCAGAAACACTGAATGGTTTACGGACGAAGAGATCTTTAATACCACCTGCGATCTTTTTGAGGCTCATCATATTACCAATATTATTGTAGACACGGCAGGAAGAAGAGATATGCTTCATATGAGGCTCACCACTCCAAATGCTTTCATCCGTTACGTAGGAGCTAATGCAGAAAGTGACTACGAAAGATTAGACGATTGGTTAAAGCGCGCCACCGAATGGAAAAAAGAGGGTCTTCAGAATCTGTATTTTTTCGTTCACCAGAATATTGAAAAAGCATCACCATTATTATCTGCCTATTTGATAAAAAATATGAACGACGATTGGAAAACTGATCTGCAAGTTCCAAAAATGGCTACTGAAAATAATGGAACTTTATTTTAACACCAAAAAAATCACCAGTTATTTGATCATTTTTTTGAGATTTTATAGAAATTTTTAATTTTTTACAAAATTTATTTCACTGTTTAGTGTGAAAAAAAAGTTTATTTACAAAAGCTAATTTTTTCACTAATAAATGATATATTGTAGAACACAACCCGTTATATTAAATTGTAAAAAATTAAAACTATGGAAAAAGAAATATGTACGATAAGTATCGCAAACAATTCGCTTGGTGATAATTACACTTTCTATGAAAATCAAACCATTAAAAGAATTTACGACAGCAACAATAAACATTTAGATATTACAGAGTGGCTGACGAATGATCAGATAAGTAGCCAAAGTAAAGACAAACTTGTTAAAAACTGTCCTGAAGAACTTAAAGAAAAAATCATGCTGATCTTAAATTATCCATGATTTGCTAAGATTTTAAAAATAATAATTCATAAAAAAATGACCTGCTCAATAAGCAGATCATTTTTTTTATTGTATGTTTCGAAAGATACTTTTCTTATTTCTTTATTCTAAGGAGTAGTACCAAATTGAGAAATAGCAATAGAAAATCCAGAGTTACCCAAATTCCAAGCTTTACATTTTCATAATTATAAGCATCAATTTGTTTTTTAGCCACTTCAGATAACTTTGCGCTTTGGTTGATATAGTTCTTTACTTCCACAATCTGATCAATATTCTTGTTAGGAACTGAGTGCTGAGAAAAATAAACCAGATTCTTTTTTCCTAAATATCCGATAATCCAATATTCATCGGACTTATCCATTTTAAGGTATTCAATTCTGTAATATTCCGGGCGGATTTTTCCGATATGTTTGGCTTCGTGCTTCACATTTTTTTCCGGATTATTCACATTAATGACATAAAAATCTAATGTCTGTGGAAGTTTATTGACAACCTGCAAACCTACAGAGTTGTTCACAACACCTACAGCACTTTTTTTTATAAACCAATAGCTAAAAACTGATATTGAAAAAATAAGTGTAGCAATACGAAATAATTTTGCCCATTCAGCACCTTTTCCCGATTTTACTTTAGATAAAATAAGAGAAATAATAGAGCAGAGAAAGATAACAAAGATGATTAATCCCATATTGCAAATATACTGTTTTAAGAATTTTCAGAAGGAATGTTAATCAACATTCCATTCTTTATAGAATTGATCCAGAAATTTCAGCATGACATCATGCCTTTCCTGAGCAAGTTCTTTTCCTTTTTCAGTATTCATGAGATCTTTTAAAAGCAATAATTTCTCATAAAAATGATTGATCGTTGTTCCGTTGGATTTTTTGTATTCTTCTTTGGACATATTCAGTTTCGGCTCGATATCGGGATGGTACATTAAATTATTCTTAAAGCCTCCGAAATTAAATGTTCTTGCAATGCCTATCGCTCCAATAGCATCCAGTCGATCTGCATCCTGAACAATTTTCAGCTCAATCGGAAGATCCTTTGGTGCTTCACCTCTATTTTTAAACGAAATATTTTTAATAATAAATAAAACCTGCCCTATGATATCTTCTGAAACATTCTCACTTTCTAAAAATTCGCGTGAAACTTTTAAAGCAATAGTCTCATCACCATTATGAAATTTAGGATCAGCAATATCATGAAGTAATGCTGCCAATTCTACAACCTCATCATTACAATTTTCACTTTCTGCGATCTTTTTTGAAAGCTTCCACACCCTTTCAATATGAAACCAATCGTGTCCGGCTTCTGCACCTTCTAACTTTTCTTTTACAAACACTATTGTGTTTTCAATTGTATTACTCATTCTTTATTAATTCATTTAAAATAATATTCCAAAGCTTCTTGTTATAGTTTCTAAAAAAATTAACGTGGCCTATTTCTCCTTTTTCTGATTCGGATGCCCGTACAAGCCTATATGTTGGACTGAGGTTAGGATAAGTATCGTTCAATAAACTCTTTACTCCTTTATCCGTAAGCCAAACATCATCCTCTGCCCAGATCACAAAAACTTTCTGCGTTAATTTCTTAGAATAATCATCAATTTTTTCCAACAAACCGTTGGTTGATTTTTTATTCAAAATTAAGGTTCTCCAGTCATAAGCACAATTTTTAGGGAGACTTTCTCCTAAACCAAACCAATGTGCTGGAAAATAACCCAACAGCTGTGTAGCCAGTGGCTGTGCGATCCCAAAGCCCAGATAAGCTTCTATTTTGGTTTTAAATTTTAAGTTACCGACGAAAGCATTTTGAGTCCCGACAAAAAACAGTTCTTTAAAAATTTCAGAATCTTTATTCATTCCAAGGATCAATGCACCTACAGAATGTCCAAGACAAAATTTCTCATATTTTGCAAAGCGTGTTCTGATATACGTCGTTACTGTTTTATAATCTTCAGTTCCCCAGATACGCATGGATGCGTTGAACCCTTTCATATGATCAGGTTTTGAAAGTCCGATTCCACGGTAATCATATGTGATTACCGTAAAGCCTTTTTCAGAAAAATATTTTGCAAAAGAAAAGTAAACATGTTGTTTTACACCCGTCGCAGAATTGATCAGTAACAATTTTTCATTACTATTCTCTGGCATAAAAAGGTGTGCTACAATAGAGATATGATCTGTTGTTGTAAGAACTAGCTTTTCCATATTTTAAAAGAAAAAAATCCACTCAAAAGTGGAAATTTTACTGTTCATCTATATGTTAATTGATATACTTTCGATATGTAGTAAATAGCTTTAAGCAAAGTAATCTGACATTCTTGGTAATCCCGTCTGTGATCCTTGCATAGTAGAAACTCTTAAAGAAACTTCATTACCGAACTTTACACATTCCTCTATGGAATTGTTATGACATAAAGCAATGGCAAATCCAGAGGTAAATGCATCTCCCATTCCCATTTTGTGTGCCGTTTTGTTGTCATTATGATTTCTAAAGTATTTCATTTCTGTACCATCAAAATAAATGGTGGAATTGGTATCGTCTCTTACAAAAACTTTATTTAAGTATTTTTCAAGAACCTGCTCCTTTTGTTCTTCACCAAAAACGATATACAATTCACTGCTTTTTGCAACTACAAAGTCTACATTTTCTAAGATCTCTTCGCTTACCTTCATTGCTGGTGACGCGTAAAGACCAACTTTTTTTCCGTATTTCTTAGCTTTTTTTATGGTATACTCCACCACTTCTAAGGAAACCTCAAGCTGTACTAGAATAAGATCAACTGTCTGAAAATATCGATCAGCATCCTCAACATGTTTTGTACTTAAAAGTTTATTGGCAGCTGGTACCACTACGATTGCAGCATTACCTTCAGATGTCGTTACATAAGCAGTTCCTGTTGCTTCTCTATCCGTTTCTGCAACAAATCCAACATTTACATTCTCGTTTACAAGATTTCGCATGATCTGCTGTCCCAGAGGATCCATTCCTACGCATCCTATAAAATAAACACTTGCCCCCAATCGTGCAGTTCCCACCGCCTGATTTGCCCCTTTTCCTCCAAAATAACTATCTGAATTAATGGCTAAAACAGTATCGTTAGGAGCTGGAAGCTTTTCAGTTTCTAAGACTAAGTCGATAGAAGAGCTGCCAACAACTATAATTTTGGGTTGTACTGAAGAGAAGTTCATTGTGCTTAAATTGATTTATACAAAAATATAAAAATAGGAATACTAATATAAGAATAATTAACTTATTTCAATAAATTCTGTAACTACCTTTACTGGAGCATTATTTTTATCATATGCGATATAGCTGGCATAGAAACCTTCTCCATATCCTGTCTCAAAAGCAAAAATAGTTCCGGGATGTTCTTCAGCAGGTTTTAAGAAGGCATATTGGTCAATTGCTCCGTTTTCATCAAAGAAATATTCATGAAAAAACTCTTCATAGATCCCCATAAAATCAACCCCTTTACTATGGTATAATCTTTTTTCAAGATCATTAAGTTTCTCCTGGGTATCTACATCCATAAAACACCCCATCCCACTTTCCACAGGATAACCAAAAATTTCCTCTTCAGCAAGATCTTTTATATTTTGACCGGCAGTAGTGGCTAATTTCCATTCCGTGATTTCGGAATTACTGAAAATGATTTCAGCATATGCCACACAATTGCTTTCTCTTTCTTTGTGTAATAAGACAGAAAAATCTCCTTTTGGAAATTCTGTAGAAAAAGGTTGCATATCATTTGTGATCAAAGGATCACAAGCCACTAATTTCCCACTGGAAAGATAGATCTTTCCAACTTCAAAACTTTCCAGCACAGGACTTTCTACAAAATCCCTTGAGAATAGTTTTTTTATATTTTCTATGTGTGTCATTTCTTTTATAATTGTTTACTCTTTTCGGTTGAGTATAAATTTATACTCAGCCGAAAAGAGTAAATAAAACAATAATAGTACCTAAAGATCTATAAGCTCTTTAGCTTCTCTTCTAAAATTGCAATTTTATCCTGGGCATCTTTCTGCTTCTTGCGTTCTGCTTCTACCACTTCAGCTTTAGCATTGGCTACGAACTTTTCATTCGAAAGTTTCTTTTCAACAGAAATTAAAAACCCTTTTAAGTATTTTACTTCTTCTTCAGTTTTCGTTTTCTCTTCACCAAGATCAAGGTTTTCACTTAATGGAATGGAAATCTCTGTTGATCCAACAAGGAAAGTAAAGCTTGGTTTCTCCGTTTTTTCTCCAAAATGAATTTCTGAGATATTAGCCAGTTTTTTAATTACTGCTTCATTGACAAAATGAGTTGCATTGGTATAAACTTCAGCCGTTTCTTTAGGAGAGATCCCTTTTGTCTGACGATAGTTTCTAACTCCCGAAATTAATTCCTGAGCTGTTTCAAAGTTTTTAATGATGGTTTCATTAAATTCTCCTGCGTTTTTTTGTTGGGCAACCACCAAAGCTTCATCTATACTTCTTTCAGAAATTAATTGCCATATTTCTTCTGATTGAAACGGCATAAATGGATGTAAAAGCTTCATTAGTTCTTCAAAGAAAGCAACTGTTTTCAGATAAACTTCTTTAGAAATACCCTCCCCATAATTCGGTTTTATCGCTTCCAGATACCAACCACAGAAATCGTCCCAAATTAATTTATAAATTAAATGTAAAGCATCAGAGATTCTGAACTTTTCAAACTGATCATTAATTTCAACAATAACTTTGTTCAACTTGTTTTCAAACCATTCTATAGTCTTAGTTTCGGCTTCATTAGCTGGTTTGTCTTCATGATCCCACATATTGATCAATCGGAAGGCGCTCCATATTTTCGTCATGAAATTTCTTCCCTGAAGCATTAAATCTTCATCAAAAAGAAGATCATTCCCTGCAGCAGAACTTAATAATACTCCTACACGAACACCATCAGCACCATATTTTTCAATTAATTCTAAAGGATCCGGTGAGTTCCCAAGAGATTTTGACATTTTTCTTCTTTGCTTATCCCTTACAATACCCGTAAAATAAACATTTTTGAAAGGAACTGTCTTTTTGTATTCCAATCCTGCCATAATCATTCTGGCTACCCAGAAGAAAATAATATCCGGACCGGTAACCAGATCTGAGGTAGGATAATAATATTGAATATCCTTATTTTCAGGATCCAATAGCCCATCAAACACAGACATAGGCCATAGCCAAGAAGAGAACCATGTATCTAAAGCATCCTGATCCTGTGTTAAGCTGTCAGCTGTCAGCTCTTGATTCCCTGTTTTTTGTTTTGCTAGCTCTAAAGCTTCTTCTTTTGTTTCAGCAACTACGAAATCCTCGTCTCCAGTGCCATAATAATAAGCGGGAATTTGTTGTCCCCACCACAGCTGACGGGAAATATTCCAATCACGGATGTTTTCCATCCAGTGCTTATAAGTATTTTTAAACTTCTCAGGATAGAATTTGATCTCATCATCCATTACCACATCCAATGCTGGCTGAGCAAGTTCAGACATTTTCAAGAACCACTGAACAGAAATTTTAGGTTCAATCACAGCACCTGTTCTTTCGGAAGTTCCCACTTTATTTACGTAATCTTCTGCTTTTAGCAAAAGGTCATTTTCCTGTAATTCTTTTGCGATTTGTTTTCTAACTTCAAATCTGTTCTTCCCTGCATAATGTAATCCATGCTCGTTAAGATTTCCATCATCATCCAAAGCATCAATCATTTTTAACTGATGTTTTTGTCCGATTTCGTAGTCATTGGTATCATGAGCCGGCGTAATTTTCAATGCACCTGTACCAAATTCGATATCTACATACTCATCTTCAATAATTGGAACTACTCTGTTAACGATTGGTACAATTACATTCTTACCTTTCAGATGAGCGTATCTTTCATCATTCGGATTGATACAAACGGCAGTATCCCCAAAAATAGTTTCAGGACGTGTTGTTGCTACAGAAAGAAATTCTTCTGAGCCTTCAATTTTATATTTAAGGAAATATAATTTTCCGTTTTGTTCTTTGAATATTACTTCTTCATCAGAAATATTCGTTTTCGCCTCCGGATCCCAGTTAACCATTCTGTATCCTCTGTAGATCAAACCTTTATTATAAAGATCAACAAAGCTTTTGATAACCTGTGCAGAAAGCTTGTCCTCCATGGTAAATCTGGTTCTGTCCCAATCACAAGAACAACCTAATTTTTTTAACTGCTCAAGAATAGTCCCACCATATTTGTTGGTCCATTCCCATGCATGTGTTAAAAACTCCTCGCGGGTAATATCTGATTTATTAATTCCTTCAGATTTCAATTTAGCAACAACTTTAGCTTCAGTAGCAATCGAAGCATGATCTGTTCCAGGGACCCAGCAGGCATTAAAGCCCTGCATTCTTGCACGGCGGACCAGAACATCCTGAATGGTATTATTCAACATATGACCCATGTGTAAGATCCCCGTAACGTTTGGCGGAGGAATTACAATAGTATATGGTGGCTTATCATTAGGTTCTGAATGGAAAAATTTATTTTCCAACCAGAAGTTGTACCATTTTTGTTCTGTTTCCTGTGGATTATACTTTTCTGAAATCTGCATAAATTCTATTTCTTTAGCTTACAATTTGCAAAAATAGCTTAAAGAAAAAATATTTTCAGTATGAATTAAAATAATTTTTAACTTTGTTTCTCAAAATTTATCTAACAAACGTATTAACATTCAAGAATATGAAAAAATTAATTGCAGGAATTGCACTATTTGGAACATTTGCTATTGCATCTGCGCAGACTATCACTTTTGATAAAACTACTTTTGACTATGGTGTTATTAAGCCAGGTTCTGATGGTACAAGATTTTTTACAGTAACTAACACTGGTGATAAGCCTTTGGTTATTTCTAATGTAAAACCTTCTTGTGGATGTACAACTCCAGAATTCAGTACAGATCCTATTATGCCGGGAAAATCTGCTAAAATCAAGGTTGGATATAACACCACTATTATTTCGCCATTCAACAAAATGATCGAGGTATTTTCTAATGACCCTGCAAACAGCAGAACAGTAATTTACATTAAAGGTGATGTACAAGGAACCGCTCCTCAGGTTACTGCTGCTGCTCCGGCAAAAGTAGAAACTCCGGCAGACGCTAAAGCTGCTAAAAAAGCTGCTAAGGAAGCTAAAAAAGTAACAATCGCAAAATAAGCTTTACTCAGAAAAAATAAAAACCGTCTACATGTAGACGGTTTTTTTATTACATTTATTTCAAATAAACAAATTATGGACACCAATTTCTCGGATGACTTTGAAATAAAAGGAAAATTTTCTATCAAAAAAACATCAACAGAATATCAAGGACCACTTACTAAACAAGAGGGGCAGGCATTATTATCTATAGAAAAAGAAAAACTTCGTAATCTTCAGGAAAAATTATATGCGGATGGGAGTAAATCTCTTCTTGTCATCCTGCAGGCAATGGATGCAGCAGGAAAAGACAGTTTAATTGAACATGTTTTTGGAGGGGTAAACCCACAAGGATGCAATGTGACGAGCTTTAAAACTCCCAGCTCAAAGGAATACTCACATGATTTTTTGTGGCGCCAATACTTGGCTTTACCTCAAAAAGGAATGATTGGTATTTTCAACCGCTCTCATTATGAAAGTGTTTTAGTTTGTAAAGTACACCCCGAATATAATCTTAGCGAAAAGACATGGAATTCTGTAAAAGAATTTGATAATAAATTCTGGGAAAACAGATATGAAAGTATAAGGAATTTTGAAAAGCATCTTTCTCAAAATGGAACAACAGTTATCAAAATATTCCTGAATGTTTCAAAAAAGGAACAAAAACAAAGACTGTTAGACAGAATTAATGAACCCGAAAAAAACTGGAAGTTCTCATCTGCCGATCTTCCTGAAAGAGCATTATTTGATCAATATATGACTGCTTATGAAACAGCTATTAATGAAACTTCAAAAGAGTATGCACCATGGTATGTACTTCCGGCAGATAACAAGTGGTTTGCAAGAGTAGCCGCTATTCAGATTATCATTGATACCTTAGAAAAAATGGATCTCAAATATCCTCAACCCTCTGAAAAAGATGTAAAAGCTTTAGAAGAATCTAAAAAGATTTTAGAAAAGGAATAAAAAATATCGTAATGGAAGTTAGGAGTGGATGGTGGCAATGTAATTTTAAAATCTAAACAAAAAAAATCACGAGAAAATCTATAAGCCGGATTTTGTACTTCAAAGAAGTGCCTGTTATTTATCTGCGTCTTACATTGCTGCAAAACTTTTGCTGATTACCCCTCGGCTTTCAGAGCGAGCAACTCCTATTCTCATTTCTGAAAAGAACCGATATACTTATCATTGCACCGCAAAGAGTTTACCTGGTTTCACTACAGCCGAACTGTACTTGCTTTCTGTTGCACTTGTCCTACCCTCACGGGTGACGGATGTTATCCGCTTTGCTGCTCTATGGTGTCCGGACTTTCCTACCTCTGTCGAAACAAAGATCAACAAGCCGACTTTCTCGTGGGTGCAAAGATAGGTGTTAATTTGAAAATGTGGTAATTTGAAAATAAGTAATTTTTATACTACGGGAATGTGTTCAATATGATGACTGTAAGGCTAATATTTAGTTTTAATCCAAAACACATAAATAATTATAAACATTTTCTATTTGAATTCTCAAATTAACACATTATTACTATCTTCGTGCGATTATACATCTATTTTGATTTCCAGAGAAAAAGAATTTGCCCAACTTATAAAAGATAATCAAGGATTGATTATTAAAGTTTCGCGTCTTTATACCAACTCGCTGGAAGATGAAGAGGATCTATTTCAGGAAATTGTATTACAGCTTTGGAGAAGCTACGATTCCTTTAAAGGAAACTCGAAAATTTCTACATGGATGTATCGTGTAGCCCTTAATACAGCCATTACTCTTTTCAGAAAAAAAAGCAAAAGTTTACCTACGAACGAGCTTGACATCAATCATAAAGATTTTATAGAAGATGATGATGAAAAACAGCAACAGATCTCTCTTTTATATACGGTAATTAAAACACTGCCTAATGTAGAGAGAGCTATAGTAATGATGTATTTGGATGATTTGCCTTATAAGGATATCGCAGAAAACCTCGGGATAACTGAGGTAAATGCACGTGTGAAGATGAACAGATTAAAGAAAACCCTTAAAGAACAGATGGAAAGATATGCCTGATTTTGATTTAGACAGCTTTAAGAAAACATGGCAGGAACAGCCTGTTCAGCAAAAATACGATAATAGTGAAATTCTTAAAATGCTAAACAGAAAGTCACGTAACTACGTGAAATATATTTTCTGGATCAGTGTTTTTGAATTCTTACTTTTTTCCGTTATGGGATTATTTTACTTCTTCAAAGGAGAAGAGACCAATGGTTTCCTAAATGTTTTAGAAAAACTGGGAGCCCAAAAAACGCCAGAAGTGGAAAATAGCTTTGATACTATTTATCTTATACTTAAGATCTCAAGTCTACTGGTCACTGCTTATTTTGTTTATAAATTCTACCAAAACTATCGTAGAATAAGAATTGAAGAAAACCTTAAAGGTCTTATCACCAGAATTATTAAATTTAAAAAAACAGTGAATGCTTTCATTTTAATAAGCATTGTCTTATTAGTAGCCTTCACTTCAATTTTTACTGTTTTCATATTTTATGCCTTAAATTCTCAAAATATCGAACCTGCTAATTCGGCAGTTATTATTTTTATTATCGGGACTATTTTAAGCACAGGGCTTTGTGTATTGTTGATTTGGTTATACTATAGATTGGTTTATGGAATTATCATGAGAAAACTGGACAAAAACCTGGCACAACTAAAAGATATTGATTCTCAGGAAAATTAATTCTCTTAAACAGTTATCAAAAGATTTATTTGTTATTTTAGATAAACAAATCTTTTGATATGGCTTTATCTTATGTATCCGGAGCTTCGAATATTCCTTTACTGGGAGAGACAATCGGTAGTAACTTAAAAAAAACAGTCGAAAAATTTCCTGATCATAAGGCGTTAGTTTCTGTTCAACAGAATTACCGTGCAAGCTATAAAGAATTTTATGATCAAACGACAACTGTTGCCAAAGCGTTGATCTCTTTAGGTGTAAAATCAGGAGATCGAATCGGAATCTGGTCTGCCAACAGATATGAATGGGTATTGCTTCAATATGCCACTGCCCGAATAGGGACTATTTTGGTTAATATCAACCCTGCATACAGAACGCATGAGCTTACCTATGTTCTGAATCAGTCAGAAGTTCGTTTTATTTTTTCTTCTCTATCATTTAAAACCAGCAATTACAAAGAAATGGTGGAATATGCCCAGGAAGTATGTCCTACATTAGATGAGGCCATTTTCTTTAATGAAAGTTGGGATCAGTTTTTAAAAAACGGAGAATCAGTTTCTGATGAAATATTGCTAAGTTTTGAAGAAAGTATAGAATTTGATGATCCTGTAAACATTCAATATACATCTGGAACAACAGGATTTCCAAAAGGCGTTACTCTTTCCCATCATAATATTTTAAACAATGGATATTTCATTGGAATACGGTTGCGATACACAGAAAGAGATCGCGTTTGTATTCCGGTTCCATTTTATCATTGCTTTGGAATGGTGATCGGTAATATTTGCTGTGCTGCTCACGGCGCCTGTATTGTGATTCCTAATGAAAGCTTTGATCCCGATATTACGCTAAAAGTGGTTTCTGATGAAAAATGTACTTCCTTGTATGGAGTGCCTACCATGTTTATTGCCGAGTTGGCTGTTAAAGATTTTGACACCTATGATTTTTCGAATCTAAGAACCGGTGTTATGGCTGGATCTGTATGCCCACCTGAAATTATGAAGAAGGTAGAAAACCTTATGAATATCAAAGAAATGAGCATCTGTTATGGAATGACAGAAACTTCTCCCGTTTCTACTCAAACATTGATTGGAACTCCTTTGGAGAAGCAGGTCAGTACAGTAGGTACCATTCAGGATCATCTTGAAATAAAAATTATTGATGAAACTGGTAAGGTTGTTGAACGTGGAGAACATGGAGAATTGTGTACCAGAGGATATTCTGTAATGCTAAAATACTGGAACGATCCGGAAAATACGCGAAAGGTTCTGGATGATGCGAGATGGATGCATACTGGAGATCTTGCGGTAATGGATTCTGAGGGGTATATCACGATCTCCGGAAGGATAAAAGATCTGATCATTCGCGGTGGCGAGAATATTTCACCAAAAGAAATTGAAGACTTTTTATACACTTATCCTAACATTTTGGATGTTCAGATAATAGGAGTTCCAAGCGAAAAATTTGGGGAAGAAGTTATGGCCTGGGTTAAGGTGAGAAATGGGTTTAAAGTATCCGAAGAAGAACTTCTTGATTATTGCAGGACAAAAATTGCCCATTATAAAATCCCTAAATACTGGAAATTTGTCGATGAGTTTCCAATGACAATCTCTGGAAAAATCAGGAAAGTAGAAATGCGTGAAATTTCTGTTAGAGAGCTAAAACTAGATCAAATAAAGAACAAATAGATACTTTAAAAACATAAAAATGCCCGGAGATCCGGGCACTTCTATTATTATTAAACTTATATTAAAGTTCTTTTCTTAATCTTGCAACAGGAATGTTAAGTTGTTCTCTGTATTTTGCGATTGTTCTTCGGGCTATATTATACCCCTGTTCTTTTAAAATGACAACCAACGCATCATCTGTAAGTGGTTTTCTTTTATTTTCTTTACTGATAACTTCCATAAGATGGGTTTTGATCTCTTTTGTAGAAACCTCCTCTCCATCATCGTTCGTTAAACTATCAGAAAACAGGTCTTTAAGATATATAATACCGTTTGGAGTATCGGCATATTTACTCTTTACTACTCTTGAGATCGTTGATATATCAAAACCAGTGATATCTGCAATATCTTTTAGGATCATTGGTTTTAAAGATTTTTCATCTCCGGTAATAAAATATTCTTTCTGGAATTTTACAATAGCCGTAATAGTCTGCAATAAGGTATTTTGACGCTGATTGATCGCATCAATATACCATTTTGCTGCATCTAGCTTTTGCTTGATAAATAATGCGGCCTGCTTATGTTCAGAAGAATTTTTATCGTGGGAATAGGTCGTTAGAATATCTTTATATTCCTCAGAGACTCTTAGAGTCGGTGCATTTTTACTGTTAAGCATTGGAATAACCAATCCGTCTTTTACCTGAATCACAAAATCCGGAATAATCTCCTGATTAATCGTAATAGTCTGGGTATCAAAGTTTCCACCAACTTTTGGAGATAATTTGGAAATCTCCTCCAAAGCATCTTTCAGATCCTCTTCTTCAATATCATACTTCTGAATGATCTTATTATAATGCTTATTGGTAAGTGCATCAAATTGATGTCTGAGGATATTGGCAGCCAAAGAAACTGCTTTATCAGAGCTTACTTTCTTTTCTATTTGTAATAGAAGACATTCTTGCAAACCTCTTGCTCCAACTCCAGACGGATCCAGCTTTTGAACATAGTTTTCTAAAATATCTTCTGCTTTTTCAGTAGTCGTATAAATTCCCTGAGAAAAGGCTAAGTCGTCAACAATAGATTTAATTTCTCTTCTTAAATAACCATCAGTATCTAAGTTTCCAATAATATATTCTGCGATCTTTATATCTTCAGGGTTAATATTTGCCAGGTGAATCTGCTCCAGCAAGTAATCATATAAAGACTGACCTTCTGTTAATAAACTTTCATTATCAAATTCCTCATCATCTGCAGAATAGTTACTGGAAGCTGTTTTATAACTAGGTTCATCATCATAGATATATTCATTCACATCAAAATCCGTTTCAATGCTTTCATTTCCTTCATTTTCATAGGTATCTTCAAGAGCTGCATAATCATCTTCTTTAGATTCCTCTTTAGCAATTTCCAAGGCAGGATTTTCTTCTAACTCTCTTTCCAATTCTTCTTCAAATTCCAAAGTATGAAGTTGAATCAGCTTCATTAGTTGGATCTGTTGTGGAGCCAGCTTTTGTCCTAACTTGAGTTGTAAGTGTTGTTTCAGCATATTACTCTTTGTGTTTTAACATAACATATTCCACGAATTTAATGAATTTTTTTCAAAAATTTCATATTTAGCATGATTTTTGCATTATAATATTTAACATAATAAACTATTATAAAGTAAAAAAAGCCTTAAAATTTAATTTAAGGCTTTTTTTATATCTAAAACTCAGCGCTTTTCGGTGTCCTTGGGAAAGGAATCACGTCTCTGATGTTGGTCATTCCTGTTACGAAAAGGACAAGTCTTTCAAGACCCAATCCAAATCCTGCATGTGGTACAGAACCAAATTTTCTCGTATCCATATACCACCAAAGTTCTTCTTCTTCCACATGCATCTCTTTCATTTTAGCTCTTAAAACTTCAATTCTTTCTTCTCTTTCAGAACCTCCAATAATTTCTCCAATTCCAGGGAAAAGAACGTCCATTGCTCTTACCGTTTTATTATCATCATTCAAACGCATATAGAATGCTTTGATGTCTTTTGGATAATCAAATAAAACTACAGGACTTTCAAAATGCTTCTCTACAAGGAATCTTTCATGTTCAGATTGAAGATCAGCCCCCCAATTCTCGATCGGGAATTGGAATTTACCTTTTTTATTTTCTTTAGAGTTTAATAATATATCAATAGCTTCTGTATAGCTTACACGCATAAAACGCTTTGCTACTACATTTTGTAATTTCTCAATAAGCCCTTCTTTTGCTCTTTCTTTTTCCGGTTTAGATTTTTGTTCTTCAACAAATCTGTTATCCAGGAACTCCAAATCATCCTTACAGTTATCCAGTACATACTGAATTACATATTTTAAGAAATCTTCAGCAAGATCAATATTGTCTTCAAGGTTGTTAAATGCAACTTCAGGCTCTACCATCCAGAATTCTGCAAGGTGGCGTGTTGTATTAGAATTTTCTGCACGGAAAGTAGGTCCGAATGTATAAATTCTTCCTAATCCCATTGCAGCAGTTTCCCCCTCCAACTGTCCAGAAACCGTTAGGTTTGTTTTCTTACCAAAGAAATCCTGGCTGTAATCAATCTCTCCGTCTTCAGTTCTTGGAATATTGTTTAAATCAAAGTTTGTTACTCCAAACATTTCTCCTGCACCTTCAGCATCTGCACCGGTAACTATTGGTGTATGGATGTTGAAGAACTGGTTCTGGTTAAAGAATGAATGAATAGCAAAGGTTACTGCATGACGTACTCTGAAAACAGCTCCAAACAAATTGGTTCTGAATCTTAAGTGCGCCTGCTCACGAAGCTTTTCTAAGCTATGTTTTTTAGGCTGAAGAATTGTAGTTTGCAATTCTTCTGTAAAGTTGTCACCTAAAATAATGATCTTTTTAGCAATAATTTCCACCGTTTGTCCGGCACCCTGGCTTTCTACTACTTCTCCAACTATTTTAAGAGAAGAAGCTGTACTAATTTTATTGATAATTTCTTTATCAAAATTTTCAAAATCAACAACTATTTGCAAATTATTAATTGTAGATCCATCATTAAGTGCTATAAAGCGATTTGCACGGAAAGCTTTCACCCAGCCGTATACCGTAATGTCATGATGTAATACTTTTTTGTAATCCTGTAGGATTTCTTTAATCGTCTGCTTTTTCATTTGTTGATTATAAATTTTCGTATAAAAATTAATGTCCGCAAAGTTACAAAAAAACAGCGCAAGTTGATGATTGCACTGTCTTTTAAAAAATCAATAATCAATTATTTAATCTAAAGTCCACTTGTTTCTGTTTATTTAATTAAAGAAGATAGTCTTCTTTCGCCGTTTACCATTTCTGATTTTCCAGGCATGATAGGAGCTTGGAACATCATACTGCCATTTTGGAAGCAGTAAAATAATTAAGATCACATCGATATGGGAGATTAATCCTAAACCAATCGCTATGTAAAATGCCCAGCCAATTTCCTGAAATCCTATCAGATAAGTAAATGCAATCAGTAAACTCAATCCCCACATTTTTGCTAAAAAAGCATGAGTACAGGTTTCTTTTCCAAATTTCCAGAGGCTTACCATATAACAAAGGGCTTCCATAATAAAAATCAGAAGTATACCTTCCCATTCATTTTTTATCATTTCCGGGTAAAGGATGTAAGATGAAACACCTAAAGAAAGCCAGAAAATAAGATCTGTCTGACTATCCAATCTTCTTAATTTTTCTGATGAAACCCCAGTCTTTCGGGCAATAATTCCATCAAAAATATCGGTCAGTAATCCAATGTACATTAATATCAATATCGAACACCTTGAATCCCCACCTTTAAAATAACTTAAGAGAATAACAACCGGAGCAATAAAAAATCTTATTGCAATAAGTAAATAGGGTAACTTTTTCATAATGCTGTATTTTTAAAATCTAAAATTTACACTCGTCTCTACTGAAAAGGAATTAAAACCAGAAGGGACTGCATGCTTTGCCCAAAGCCGATATGGCATATAGGAAACCTGAATCCCCAACCCAAAATTATTTTTCCAAAACCTTACTCCCTGTCCAATCCTGATTGAAGAGACACCTTCTATATTTGTATCAATGTATACCGTGTTTTCACTAAGGTCATCTTTTCTGTTATCAGAAATATTTTTATCATTAAAGAAAAGATTATGGAGACTCAATTCACTTACCCATTCTATATTGTTATTTCCAACGGGATACTCTTTTACCATTCTTATTCCTACATTGAAAAGGAATTCTTTAGAACGGATATTGTAAAACAGCCCTTTTTTTTCATATTCAAAATTGTACCCGCTTCCGCTATGGTAAAAATTTAACCCGAATTCAAGATGCGCTTTATTTTCATCAATAGGATATCGATACCAATAGCCTAAATAAACACCAGGTATTTGTCTTTCTTTATAAGATGAAAAACTCAGAAAGCTTCCTGCTTCAATCATTGATCGCTTATCACTTTTGCTAGTTTCTATAAGTACTTGTGCATGAAGGTTTACAACCATCAGAACACAAAGAATTAGTATTTTCATTTCGAAGGTTTTAAAAGTTGATAAAAGGCAGACTTCGCTTACCATTTTTATTCCAGAAACCAATTTGAAGTCCTTTCATCTTATTAGATTTATTGATTAGGCCCATTTGTATCCCCTTCATATTATCAACTCTATTATGAACACCTATCTGCATCCCTTTCAGCTCATCAGCATCATTAAAAACGGATATGCTTATTCCATTCAGTTCTTTACTACTTATACCCAAACCAGAAATGACAACTCCACTCCCTTTATCAATATCAGTCGTTAAGCCTCCGATCGAAAGCCCTTGCATGGTATTCCCATAATTATACAGCGAAACAGAAACTCCGTTGTGGCTGATACTCCTCCCATATCCTGCTCCGGAAATATTAAGTCCGTTTACCACGAGATGAGGCTCTGTATTTGCGGTTCTTGAAGGATCAAAAAACATCCAGATCACCAGGCCAACAGGGTTTGGCTCGAGATTAATACCATTGATTCGTCTCATATTCCCTTTATAGTCATCAAAAGCGTCCCCCATTCCGACAGTAATACCATCAACTTTTTTTATGTTTTTTTTCAGAGGAGTAAATGCTATTAATTTCGTTTTATTTCCCAAGACAGCAAGGCTATCCTGAGCATACAATACAGTACTTGTAAAAGCACTTATTATTAAAAAAATCATTGTTTTCATAATTCATTATTTTAAAATTACAGTTCAAAATTATCCTCGGAAAACGCTATTCTCAATGTGAAAAGGAATTAAAAAAAATACTACATTTGTGAAAATCACAAAACATGCATCAGGAAGCATTATTGAAAGAAATTCGAAGAAAAATTGGAGATCGGTCATTGAATGATGAGATTGCTAATATTCTCAATATAAGCTATGATGCAGCGCATAGACGTACTTCTTTAAAAGCAAAATTCAGTTTTGAAGAAGCTTTAGAGCTTGCAAAGTATTATCAGATCTCTTTGGATCAGTATTTAGGTTCCGAGAACCAGCTGGTTGTAAAAAGAACACAACCTGTAAGAACCACAGAAGATTTATTAAACTACTTTGAAAACTCACTTAAGATTCTGGATGTTTTTCATAATATTACCCATTCGCAGGTTTTTTATTCAGCAAAGGATATCCCTTTTTTCTATACGATCTCAGACTCCATATTATCCCGTTTCAAATTTTATGTATGGATGAATTTATTAAATCAGGATCAGTTTCTAAGTCCATTTAATGAATTCAGGATGCAATATCATTCGCCAAAAAATGAAATGCTTATTGAGTTGTACAATAAACAAAATGTCACCGAGATCTGGAATGATACTACAATCATGAGCGCATTGCGGCAAATATCTTTTTATTTTGAAATCGGATTATTGCAAAAGGCAGACGCTGTTTTAATCCTGGAGGATTTAAAAAAGCTACTCGAAGATCTAGAAAACAAAACCCTTCAAAAATCTAATTTTCAAATATTTGCAAATGATTTAGTAATTTTAAACAATAGTATTTTATTTAAGAATGATCAACAGTGTTCTTTTTTTATTCCGTTCAGTATGTTCGGTTATATGATGACTAATGATGAGATGACCTGTAAGGATTCTCTAAGTTATTTTGAGCATCAGATTAAAAATTCCAGATCATTGAATACTTCGGGGAATCGTGACAGAAAAATGTTCTTTAATACAATGTATCAGCAGATTGAAAATTTAAAAGAAAAATTATAATGAATACATTACGTAATGGCGAATTTTTCGGACAAACCAATGAAATACTGGATTGTAATGGCCTTACCTTTACGGATACAGAATACACCCATCCATATGTTGATTGGCATTACCATGAGAATGCCTATTTCACATTTCTTCTTGAGGGACATGTTACCGAAGGAAATAAAAAAGAAGTTTACGATTGCTCTGCCGGAACACTTTTATACCATTGTTGGGAAGATACACACTACAATATAAAACCAGAGGTATTTACGAGAGGTTTTCACATTGAAATTGCTAAAGATTGGTTTGAAAACCACCAGATTTCAAGAGATAGCCTTGAGGGAAGTTTTAATATTAAAAACCCTGCTATACAGATTCTGACCTATCAAATATTTAAAGAAACAAAATTAAACGATCTGAATATCGAATTGTCTGTTCATCAGTTATTGTTAAATATTTTCAGTCAATTAAAACAAGAGACTAAAAGCCAGGAAAAGAATCCCTTGTGGACATGTAAGATCGATGAATTACTACGTGAAAGTTTTACAGAAAAACTGAATCTCACACAACTTGCACGAATTTTAGATATTCATCCTATGCATCTCAGCAGAGATTTCCATAAATATTTCCATTGTAATCTAGGAGATTACATCAGAAAATTGAAAGTGAATAAGTCGTTAAGTCTGCTTCATAACAGCCAAGAGTCTCTAACTGATATTGCCCTGGATTGTGGCTTTTCTGATCAGAGCCATTTCATCCGGTGTTTCAGAGAGAACATTGGAATTACTCCTTTAAAGTATAAGAATTTGTTAAAATAAGTAATTGTAATAAAATAGTAACTCTTTTATTACTCGTCTTTTTTGGAAGGAACTAAAAAGACATCGATAAGACCTTCAGGAAGTTGCATTTTAATGAATCTTTCTTCTCTATTCACTTCAAAGATCCAGTCTTTGATGATAGGAATTACCACTTCTTTTCCATCGAGATTGGTTACAAAATAATTCTGAGCAGTCTGATCATTTATAGATCTTATAACGCCGCAGTCATTATCATTTGCATCAAGAATATTAAATCCTACTACCTCGTGGTAATAAAATTGTTTTCCGGAGAGTTTCGGCAAAGTAGCAAGCGGCAAATACACACTTTTTCCCAATGATTGGTCTACTAATGCCTCTGAAGAGTTTTTAAATGCAATATTCAGAGCATCTAATTTACTCCATGATGATTTTTCAATAAAAAAAGGAACCAATAATCCGTTGATTTCAACGAATATTGATTCCAGTTTATTGTAAAGTTCGGGTTGATCGGTATCCAATTTAAGGATAACATTACCCGCAAGGCCATGTCTGCGTGTGATTTTACCTAAAAAGTAGCAATCTTCTTTACGCATACAGGTTGTTTCTTAAGCTTCAGTGTTTTCTTCAGTTTCAGCAGCAGGAGCTTCTCCTTCTGTTGTTTCTTCAGCAGCAACTTCTTCAGCAACTGGTGCGTTAGCAGCTTCTTCAGCAGCTTTAGCATCAGCTTCAGCTTTTGCAGCAGCAGCTACTCTAGCTTCATTTACTTTAGCTTCAGCTTCCAAAGCAGCTTTTTTAGCATCAGCCTGAGCTTTAGATAAACCTTCTACTTTTCCTTGTACTTTTTGTTCTTTAGAATCTACCCAAGCAGCAAATCTTTTTTCAGCTTCAGCCTCATCAAAAGCTCCTTTAGCAACACCACCTTGTAAGTGTTTTTTGTAAAGTGCCCCTTTATAAGAAAGGATAGCTCTTGCTGTATCAGTTGGTTGAGCACCGTTGTTTAACCACTTTACAGCAGCATCAACGTTCAAATCGATAGTAGCAGGGTTAGTAATTGGGTTGTAAGTACCTAGTTTTTCGATGAATCTACCGTCTCTTCTAGCTCTAGCATCTGCAACCACGATGTGGAAAAAAGGTTTTCCTTTTTTACCGTGTCTTTGTAATCTGATTTTTACTGACATAATGTTTGAATTTTAAGGGAACTCGTCCCAGTTAAATATTTAAGTGTGCAAAGATAAATAAAATTTCTTAGGTATCAATAAAAATTTTCATGTTAATCAAGTCTTCCCATATAGAAAAGCCCAAGACATTTCTGGTTCTCTGCGATGGTTAAAGAATCTTTCAGGTGGTTAACAATTGCCGGGGAGCTCCAGTAGCAGCCTACTCCATTGGCTGTGCTAGTAAGGTACATATTTTGTACCGCCATTGAAACTGCAGCAATCTCTTCCCATTCCGGAAGCATTCCACTAAAGTTTACGACAATGGAAACGACTGCATTGGCTTTATTTATTTTAAAACCTATATCATCATATTTCTTTTGTAAGAATGTTTGCTCAGACTGTGTTGCTTTATAAATATTCTGCATTTCTGAAGCCAGTTGAGCTTTTTCATCACCTTTAAAGATTTTAAAACGCCAAGGTTTTGTACGTTTATGGTTCGGTGCAAATGTAGCTGAGTTTAAAATCTCATCAATAATTTCCTGAGAGATCTCTGTTTCTGTGTAATCTTTAGGGAAAACACTTCTTCTTTGCTCTATTATTTCTTTTAGAATTTCTGTCTTATTCATAGGTACAAAATTACAACATGTAATTTATTTATATCTGGGTTTTAAAAAATAAAACTCCAAAAATAATTTGGAGTTTTGCTGTATTTTGAATTGAAAAAAGTTGAAATATAATTCTAAATCATAAAAAATTATAAAACCTCAACAACTTCCTGATGAATATTATTTAACGTAAAGGCATCACCAGA
The DNA here is from genome assembly GCF_058790395.1 of Chryseobacterium sp. FW101-FHT12H09. NCBI lineage: Bacteria > Pseudomonadati > Bacteroidota > Flavobacteriia > Flavobacteriales > Weeksellaceae > Chryseobacterium > Chryseobacterium sp. FW101-FHT12H09. The sequence goes on from NZ_JBYTCP010000001.1 coordinate 1,012,208, forward strand.
TTTCATACCCATCATCTTCTTTGCCATTGGACTTTCGGGTGAAATGGCATAAAACCTGTCACCTTCAAAGAAGAATTCACCTAATGAAACAGAAATATAAAATCTTGCCTTATTGGTAATCACTAAAGAACCTAGCTGCACTCTTTCAGTAGTATTATTCAACACCTTTGACATATTTCTCTGCAAATCATTAAGTGCGGCAAGCTGTTTTTGCATCTGATAAATTTCCTCCTGCATTTCCTCCCTCATGCTGTCATATTTTGGTGTCTTTTTAATATCGCGACTCGCGTCTAAAGTAAATTCTATAAAGTTCTTTAATTTCTCAATCTTTTCGGCGATCACGTTTTTAACATAATTTCTTATGTCACTTTTCTCAAATACGATCTTCTCCATAAATCTAATCTTTACATAAAGATAATATTTTTTTTAAACAATATATTTGTCATTCAAAAAATTTAAAACCTCATTTAAAAATTAATTTTTATTTCAAGGGAAGATAAGATGCAAGGAAATGAGCTTTGTATTATTGCTCCGCTAGTTTTTTAAGGTCTCCCAATCCCTGATCAAAGGTTTTTCCCATCTGGCTCTCCATCATTGGTTTCATTATCTTCATCATGGTATTGAGCTCATTATCCATAGTCCAGGTTACTTTTGTTCCATTACCTTCCGGAGTTAGGATAAAATTAGCTGTTGCCTCACCTTCAAAAGGTTTTATAAAATGAAGCTTACTGGTTATTTTTTCATTCGGTACTACTGCTGTAACAGTTTGCTGACCTTCACCCACATCTTTATTTCCTTTCCAGCTGTAAGAGTCTCCTACTTCACCACTCGTTCCGGAGTAGGTGATCATAATGTTTTTATCCGGCTTTATAAAAGGATTCCATGAGTTGAAAGCTTTTGTAGATCCTGCAAATTGCCAAACTTTTTCTTTCGGCGCATTGATAACAACAGATCTTTCAAAGTGATAATCTTTACTGAAAGCCAGCATAGCAAATACTGCGTACAAAATAACAAGTACAATAAGTATCCCTAAAATTTTCAAAATTGTTTTCATAGTTTTTATATTTTAATGTTAAGTCAAAATTACATATTCCAACAGCAACACTTCTTTTCCTATGACAAGATTATTATAATAAGCTATTTTTTGTCACAACCGATCATTAAGGCATTATTTTTGAGGAATTCAAGTTTTACAAATTTTCATAGAAATTAAATTTACATCAATAAAAAATAGAAAAATGAATATTTTAACAGAAAATTTCAATACACCTTATCATACCGCACCATTTGACCGCATTAAAAATGAAGATTATCTTCCTGCTTTTAAAGAATTAATTCAGCGCTCTGAAGAAGAAATTAATACGATCGTTGACAATTCTGAAGCACCTACATTTCAGAACGTTATTGAAGCTTTGGCCTATTCAGGTGAAAAATTAGATATCCTTTCCAATATTTTTTTTAATGTAAATTCTGCAGAAACAAGTGATGCATTGCAACAAATCGCTGAAGAGGTTTCTCCTATCCTAAGTGAATATTCTTCAAAAATCTCTCAAAACGAACCTTTATTTAATAAGATCAAAAAGGTATACGAAGAGAAGGCAAAATACAACCTCAACGAAGAGCAAGAAATGCTTTTAGAGGAAACTTATAAAGGCTTTGTAAGAAGTGGCGCTTTACTGAACGAGGAAGACAAAGAAAAATTAAAGAATATCAACATGGATTTATCTTTGAAATCCTTGAAATTCGGACAAAATGTATTGGCTTCCACTAATGCTTATTTTAAACATATCACTTATAAAGAAGATCTGGCTGGAATTCCTGATGCTATTATGGAACAGTACGCTGAAGAGGCTAAGGAAAGAAATTTAGAAGGCTGGGTACTGACATTACAATATCCGAGTTATGTGCCATTTATGACTTACGCTGAAAACCGTGAATTAAGAAAAGAGCTGGCTTTAGCAAATGGTAAAAAGTCTTTTGATGGTGGTGAGTTTGATAATCAAAACCTCATTAAAGAAATCCTCAAATTAAAACAGCAAAAAGCAGAACTGATTGGCTATAAAAATTATGCTGACTTCGTTCTGGAAGAAAGGATGGCGAAGTCTCCCACTAAAGTCCTTGATTTCTTAAATGAGCTTTTAACAAAAGCAAAACCTTTTGCAAATAAGGAAATTGAAGAATTAAAAGCTTTAGCAAAAGCTGATGGTATTGAGGAAATGCAGGCCTATGATCATTCTTTCTATGCAGAGAAACTCCGTAAAGAAAAGTTTGATCTTAATGATGAGGAATTAAAACCTTACTTTCCATTGAACCAGGTTCAGGATGCCGTATTTGGATTAGCCCAACAATTATTTGGGTTAACTTTTGAAGAAAGAAATGATATTCCGAAATATCATGAAGATGTAAAAACTTATGAAGTAAAGGAAAATGGTGAATACAAATCATTGCTGTATGTAGATTATTTCCCAAGAAAAGGTAAAAGAGCCGGGGCCTGGATGACAAGCTACAAAAACCAATATAAGAAAGATGGGGAGAATTCACGCCCGCATATTTCCATTGTTTGTAATTTCAGCAAACCCACAAAGGATACTCCAAGTCTATTAACATTCCAAGAGGTAACAACATTATTCCATGAATTTGGCCACGCTCTACACGGAATGTTAGCCAACACTCAATATCCAGGTCTATCAGGAACTTCCGTGAAATGGGATTTCGTAGAATTACCATCTCAATTTTTAGAAAACTTCTGTTATGAGCCTGAATTCTTAAAAACTTTTGCAAAACATTATAAAACCGGTGAAGTTCTTCCTGACGAAAAAATTGAAAAAATCGAACAGTCTAAAAACTTTATGGAAGGATACCAGACAATGAGACAATTAGGTTTCGGAATTCTGGATATGATGTACCATACCAATGTTGGAGAATTAGAGAGTGAAAGTGTAAAAGCCTTTGAAGATGAATATACAAAAGCAACTCAGCTTTACCCATCTAATAATGAAACCGCTATGAGCCCAAGTTTCTCTCACATTTTCCAGGGTGGATATTCTGCAGGATATTACTCTTACAAATGGGCAGAGGTTCTGGATGCAGATGCTTTTCAATATTTTAAAGAAAACGGAATTTTCAATCCAGAGATTGCTGCAAAATATAAAATACTCCTTTCTTCAGGGGGAACAAAAGATCCAATGGAACTGTATAAGAGTTTCAGAGGTAGTGAGCCAAAGGTAGAAAGCTTGCTTAAGAGAGCTTTTGGATAAAATAAACTGCAGTCCCCTGATTTCAAATCTCGGGGACTTTTTTTCTTTTATTATAGTTTATAAATGGCTTATTAACAAGCTTATGAATTGGGTATTTTTATCACGATAATTTAAATGAAAAATGCCTCCCTGACATGGATTAAAAATGTTGCCGGATCACAATAATAAAACAATCCTATTTATGATTGATAAAATCGAAAAAATTGCAAATATCTTTTTTATTTTTTTGGGATACATAGGGATGGCTGCATTGGTCGTATTTCTTGTTTTTATAGAAAATCCAGTGAGGTATTTTTTCTATGCTTTATCTATAACAACATTCATACATTTTAAAAACTTTCGATACTTAAGAATTGACTTTAAAAAAGTTGGCGGAAATTTTCTCTTGACAATAAGTATTATCTATTTATCTTTAATTACCGTCTTATCCGTTTCCCCTTTTCTGACCATTCAGGAATTTAAAATATCACATTTTACATGGAAGCCTGTAGAGGCAAAAACAATTAAATCATCCTCCTTCTGGGATACCGGATACAAAAGAAGAGGAAATTCTTATGCTACCATCTATTATGAGTATCAGGCTGATGGAAAACGTTATAAAAATTCAGAACCTGAAGCCTTAAAAAAATATTATCCTATTTGGAACACAAGCAAGACCGATGATTTGATCATTGAGTTTTCAAAATCAGTTTCAGAAAAAATTAAAAATAAGGATTACATCATTTTCAAGAGCCCCAAACACCATGATAAAAGCCGATTATTTTTATCTACCGATATCATTTACTTTCAGGGATCACTACTTTATAATATGGCAACAAGTATGGCTGCAATAATACTTACTATTTTAGGACTTCTATCAATTATTCTTATCTTTTCAGGAAAAAGCCGCCAGAAATAGAAAAATCAAATCCATTGGAAGAGAAAAATTATCGTGAAAAGATTCTGAAAAAAATCAATCTGATAAAGAGGATATTTTTTATCTTAATGACTTTCTATATGGTGCTTATATTAGTAAGCATAGCTATTCTGTATTACTATAACTATATGATGAATGGAAATTATACTTTTATCTACATCATATTGTTCCCGCTAATCATTTTAGTAGCCTTAAGCACATTTTCCATTTCTTTTTTTAAGAGCTATGCGGAGGTTATTAAAATAATAAATGATGAAGACCTTGCTCAACTTGAAACAATGAATCAATCCCGTTCCTGGATAGAAAAATATCTTCCTTCGTTTATTATTTATTCAGGAAAGATCAGAGTATTTAAATTATTCAAGCAACCTGATTTTTATTTTAAAGATCTTAGTAAAATCTCTATTCGAACATTTTATAACAGAGGGGGTCAAAATCATCTTGTCATATTAAAAAAAATACAGGGTGGAAGCTATTTCTTTAGTATCAGTAATAGTTTTCTGCAACAAAAACATCTTATAGAAAAAGCAATGGAATACAATCCCAACATTATTGTCAATGAGAAATAATATCTATTAGTTATTTAGACTTTGAATATCATCAGCAGGATTTTTGGCTATGGATTGTAACTTTTTCACCAATTTTAGCTATTGCTCTTTTTTGTAATTTTGTTCAGTGAAAGGTAGAAAAGCAATGTATAAATGATATCCGTTTCTGATTATGAAAGAAAACAAATATGACAACTCATCTTTTTTTGAGCAATATAAAAAAATGCTACGCTCTCAGCAAGGACTGGAGGGTGCCGGTGAATGGTATGTTTTAAAGAATATGCTGCCTGATTTTACGGGTAAAAATGTACTCGATCTCGGTTGTGGTTTCGGCTGGCATTGTCGGTACGCGATGGAAAATGGAGCAAAATCTGTCGTTGGAATTGACCTTTCGGAAAAGATGCTTGAAAAAGCCCGAGAGATCAATATTATGGAGGGTATTGAATATGTAAGAAAAGCCCTCGAAGATGTTGAATATCCGGCTGAGAAGTTTGATGTAATATTAAGTTCTTTAACTTTCCATTATGTAGAATCATTTGATCGGATTACACAAAACATCTACCAATGGCTTAAACCCAAAGGTCAATTTGTATTTTCTGTTGAACACCCGGTTTTTACAGCTGAAGGAACACAGGATTGGGCTTATGGAACACATGGAGAGAAACAACATTGGCCGGTAGACAATTATTTTATTGAAGGAAAAAGAAACACCACATTTTTAGGCGAAAACGTTATAAAATACCATAGAACATTAACTACTTATTTGAATGCGCTATTAAAAAAGGGCTTCAAAATTAAAGAAGTTATCGAAGCAGAGCCTAGCGAAGAGATGCTCAAACAATTTTCAGAAATGAAAGATGAACTCCGCCGACCTATGATGTTGCTAATTTCAGTAGAGAAATAATACTATTATTTTAAAGATATAATTAAAAGCATTTTTTATTTTTAGAATTTTCTAAATCACAAAAACGATCATGTTCAAAAATACTCTTATTACACTTTTATTCTTTCTTTTAGTATTTAATAATGTAAAAAGTCAGGAAGTAAAAACAACAAAAGGTAACCATTTTGAATTGAAAATAGCTCCTCAACAAAAAGCAATACTCATTCTATTTCCATGTTATCCCTGTAACATCGAACATACTCAAACAGAGGCCGCTTTTTTAAAGGATATTGAAAAAGAAGGTATTAGTACTTTACTCTTAGATTATAACCAAAAACTTTATTTGACAGAAGCTGAGAAGAAAGAATACGTGGATGTATTAAATAAGATTTTTAAAGAAAACAGCATTAAAGAAGAGAATATTTTCATTGGTGGATTTTCCAGCGGTGGCAATGTAGCGATTCTATTATCCAGCTATATGATAAAAACAAAAAATCCAATACAGCCTAAAGGTCTTATCGTAGTTGATTCTCCTATAGACCTTGAAGAATTATATAAATCGGCTAAAAATGATATTAAAAAAAATAAAGATGCTGATGCTGTTGCAGAAGGTAAATTTTTAATCGATCTACTGGAAAAAGAAATAGGCACACCGCAGGAAAATATTGAAAAATATAAAAGCTTTTCACCCTATCTTGTTTCATCAAATTCTACAGATAATATTGCCTATTTAAAAAATATAAAAGTCAGATTGTATTGCGAACCAGATCTGGAATGGCAAATGAAAAATAAAGCCCGGAAGTACGAAGATCTAAATGCTTTTAAATTAGAAAAGGTTTATCATTCTTTACTTAACCTGGGAAACCATCAAGTAGAATTAATAAAAACAAAAGGCCGTGGGATAAGAGCCAATGGACAAAAACATCCACATTCCTGGAATATTGTAGAACGTGAAAATCTAATACAATGGATATTACGTACTTCTTAAAACTATATCAAAATAATCCCACTTTTATTCCGAACTTTGATGAAATAAAGCCTTCAATAATTTTAAATAATGAATACGATAACACTAAGACTAGAGAACGTAAAAAAACTTCAGGCAAAAAGGTGGGAAAATGAAGATCATTGGGATGCCATCAATGAACTTTTAATCAAAGAATTGGATGAAATTTTACTCATTGAGCCTCAAAACACTTCTGCTCTGATCAATATAGGTGCTATCTATTCTGATATGGGAGAAAATGAAACAGCAATACGGTATTTAAAGACTGCATTAGACTTAGGTTCCGAAGACAAAAACCTGTTTGTCAATCTTGCCATTGTTATGATCTATATGGAAAAACACCAGGAAGAATACCTTGAATATCTTGAAGAAGCAGAAGACAAAATAGAGCATCCACTTACTTTTAAGGCTTATTTTGATCCTCAATCCCATTAAATACCAGCCTGAAGGAATAAATACGGATGTCTAAAAATATTGAATTTATGGAGATACTTTTTGACCAATAAAAAAGCTAATTTTAACTCTGAAATTAAAGAAGCTACTTGTTTTAATAAATAATTCAGAATTCATGAAAAAATACATTGTCCCTTTCCTTCTTATGTGTTTTTCCTACACGCTATTTGCACAAGATCTATATACTCCAAGAAATATCAGAAAAGCCTATAAAAAAGAGACCCGCTCGCTTTCAGGAGCTCCGGGTTCACATTATTGGCAGAATAAAGGAATTTATAACATCCAGACGAAAGTGAATGTCATAAGCAAAGTAGTCTCTGGCAACGAAACGATTCAATATTCCAATAACAGCCCGGATACTTTAAAAGTTATCGCCATCCGATTTGTCAACAATCTGCACAAACCGGAAGCTCCCCGTTCCGGACTGGTCTCAAAAGATTTTCTAACATCAGGACTGGAGATTAAATCAATCCTCATCGATGGAATAAAATACGAAGTCAATAACGAAGAATGGGGAACCGTTAAAGACCTTAAACTTAAAACTCCATTGCTTCCCAAATCTCAGGCTTCCCTTCAGATAGAATGGCAATATCCCCTGTCTGTAGAGAGTGGAAGGGAGGGGCAAATTGATTCCAATACTTTGTATTGCGCTTATTCTTACCCACGTGTGTCTGTATATGATGATTATAATGGCTGGGATATTCTCCCACATATTAACCGACAGGAGTTTTATAATGATTTTAATGATTATACTTTTTCTATTACTGCTCCTAAAAATTATGTGGTATGGGCAACGGGAAACCTTCTCAATCCGGAAGAAGTTTTACAACCTGAAATATTAAAGAGATTCAAACAATCCATGACAAGTGATCAAGTTTTGCACGTCGCTGATTCCAAAGAAATGCAATCAGGAAGTGTTACCCAACAGAAAGACTGGAATACCTGGAAATTCAAAGCTGATCATATTACAGATTTTTGTTTTGCTCTTAGCAATCACTATGTATGGGATGCCTCCAGTGTTCCTTTAAAAACGAAACGGGTAAGTGTACAAACCGCCTATAAAACCGGAGCCAAAGATTTTGAGCAATATACAGACTGGATGAAATATGACATGGACTGGTTTTATAAAAACTGGCCGGGTATTGAATATCCTTACCCTGTAATGACCGCTTTTCAAGGTTTTGCAGATATGGAATACCCAATGATGGTCAATGATAGTAGTGTTCCCGATAACCTTATAGATTCCCGTTTGACATTGGACCATGAGGTAGCTCACACCTACTTTCCGTTCTATATGGGAATTAATGAAACCCGTTATGCTTTTATGGATGAAGGCTGGGCTTCCACTTTTGAATATTTGATCGGAATAAGTGAAAATGGTGAAGAAACGTCAAAAAAGATTTATCAGAAGTACAATGTAAAAAATTGGATCAATGATCCTTCGGCTGAGGAAGACCAACCAATTATCTCCATGAGTACACAATTGAGTGGAAACGCTTATGGAAATAACACCTATGGAAAAGCCTCACTTTCGTATTTGGCTCTGAAGGACTATCTTGGTGACACTCTGTTTAAAAAAGCGCTTCATCACTACATCAATGATTGGAATGGAAAACACCCTACTCCATGGGATTATTTTTATTCTATGAACACTGGTTCTGGAAAAAATCTGAACTGGTTCTGGAACAATTGGCTTTTCAGCAACCATTATATCGATTTGAAAATCACTACTGCGAAAAAATCTGGTAAGAAAGTTACTGTGATTATTGAGAACGAGGGTGGATTCGCTATTCCTTTTGATGTCATTATCTTAAATGAGGATGGTACCAACACAAGAACTCATTTTTCACCGGCAGTTTGGGAAAAAAACCAAAGACAAACGAAAGTAAATCTTGACTCGGTAAAAAAAATAAAATCCATCACACTTGACGGTGGAATTTTTATGGATTATAGTCCGGAAGATAATACAAAAAGCATTAATTAAATCTAACCTTCTTGAAACCGTTATGGAAATGGGAATGGAGCAGGGAATGATTGCAACTTTTGAAAAACCAGATGAATTACTGTCAACAATAAAAAAATAGATTGTACTTCAATCAAAATACCTTAATGGAGACTCTACAGTGATAAAGTCTCCATTTTTTATTAATCAATTTGAGAAAAAATAAAATTAACTACATTGTATTGCATAGTAATAGAAATAAATTATATCTTTGCATAACACAATATATAACTATGAACTCAAACAAAACTTTTTTATGGCTTACCCTACTCCTTTTATTCTTCTCTTGTATTGTTTTTGGACAAGGTTTGGAAAATAGGATCGATAGTTTAATTCTAAAAGAATTTAATGACCCTAAAGGTCCTGGTGGTGTATTCACGGTCACTCAAAAAGGTAAGAAAGTGTATCAAAAAGCTTTTGGTAAAGCAAATCTGGAACTTGATGTCAATTTAAACCCGGATAATGTATTTCAGATTGGTTCTATGACCAAACAGTTTACGGCAATAGCCATTCTGATCCTGGAGCAAGAAGGGAAACTTAATGTAAACGATCCTGTTTCTAAGTACATCAAAGATTATCCATCTGGAGACAAGATCACCCTACATCACTTACTGACCCATACTTCGGGAATCAAAGATTTTACTAAAATGAAATCCTTATCAGGCATTGCTCAAAAAGAAATGAAGCCCGAAATGATGGTTGATTTTTTTAAGAATGAGCCTGTTGATTTTGCTCCGGGAGAAAAATTTGAATATAACAATTCCGGATATGTAGTGTTAGGATATCTGATAGAATTAATTTCAGGAAATACATATGAAGATTTTATTCAAAAAAACATATTTGATAAAGCTGGAATGAGTCATTCTTATTATGCTTCAGATAGAAAAGTAATTCCGAAAAGGGCTTACGGATATCATAAAAAAGAATCTGGCTATGTTAACAAAACCATTATCAGTTTTAGTGTTCCTTTTTCTTCAGGTTCGTTAATGTCTACGGCAGATGATATGGTGAAATGGCAAAATGCTTTAAATAAAAACATTTTACTCAATTCCCAGGAAACCAAAAAAGCGTTTCAAAAATACCATTTGAATAATGGTGAAGAATTTACTTACGGTTACGGTTGGCATCTTAAGGATATCAACGGAATCGGTATCAGAGAACATGGAGGCAGTATTTTTGGATTCAAATCAATGGGTGTGCATATTCCATCTGAGGATATCTACGTAACTGGATTCAGCAATTGTGATTGCCATTCTCCGACAGAGGCTACAAGAAATATTGCTAAATTAGTTCTTGAAAATACAAAAAAATAAAAATTTATTAAAAACACTAAATATCAACATTTAAAAATCTTATCGTCATGTTACTAGCTATTTTACTTCCCTTTTTATCTTTCATCGTTCGTGGAAAAGTATTAACCGGAATTTTATGCCTTATCTTACAGATCACTTTGATCGGCTGGATTCCTGCAGCAATTTGGGCTGCTTTATCTTTGAACAATGAAAGAGCAGATAAACGAAATGAAAAACTGATTCGGGCAGTTAGACAAAATCAAAGGTAATGATCCTCAATAAAGTGAATTTTAATATTCAATTTTAAATTATACATCTCATCAAAACACATCTTACTCAGTCTTTCTCAAAGGCTAAATAAGATGTGTTTTGCTTTATTCATATTTTTTATCAATAAAATTTTGCTGAATAAATTCAAATCAATACATTTGCATAACCAGTTATATAATTAACTTTATAATAATGAATGTATTTAATAAAACAGGCAAAATGGCCTTAGGAAGCAGATTAAGAGTTTTAACGGCTAAAATGACTGAAGACGCGGCCAAGATCTATGAGTTGTATGGTGTAGAGTTTTCACCAAAATGGTTTCCTGTTTTTTTTATTCTTGCAGAAGAAGGTGAAAAAACAATTACAGAAATGGCAGATGAGATCGGACACTCCCAACCTTCTATTACAAAAATCGTGAAGGAAATGGTAAAGGCCGGTTTGGTTCAGAACCTGGCATCAGAAGATAAGCGCAGAAATGTTGTGGGATTGACGGATAAAGGAACACAACTTTCAAAAAAGATTAAAGTGCAATGTCAGGATATTGATGCAGCCGTTGAAAAATTACTGGATGAAGCAACACATAATCTTTGGGAAGCCATCGAAGAATGGGAACTTTTATTAGAAAAAAAGTCCTTATTAAAAAGAGTACAGGAGCAAAAAAAACAAAGAGAAAGTAAGGATGTAGAAATTGTAGAATATGCACCTGAACATCAGGCTGCTTTTAAAGCGTTGAATGAAGAATGGATTTCAACTTATTTTGAAATGGAGGAAGCCGACTATAAAGCTTTGGATCATCCTAAAGAATATATTCTGGATAAGGGAGGAAAGATATTTGTAGCACTATACAAAAATGAACCTATTGGTGTTTGTGCATTAATTAAAATGGATCATCCCGAATATGATTATGAAATGGCTAAAATGGCCGTTTCTCCCAAGGCTCAGGGAAAAAGTATAGGTTCACTTCTTGGTCAGGCTATCATTAATGCAGCGAAAGATCTTGGTGCTTCAAAAATATTTTTAGAAAGTAACACTATTCTGGAACCGGCTATTAATCTTTATTATAAGTTAGGCTTTGAAAAGATCTTTGGACAAACGTCTCCTTATAAACGTTGCAATATTCAGATGGAATTAGAGGTAACCAAAAAATAGATATCATCATGTACGAAAAAATACAGGAAAGTTTTGAGAAGCAGGGACTAATGAAAACATTAGGAGCTCAACTTCTAACAGTAGAAAAAGGACTCGTAAAAATAGTTTGTCCATTCTCTGAAGAGCTTAGCCAGCAACATGGATTTTTTCATGTCGGAGTAACAACCCAGTATTGCTGATAGCGCCTGTGGATATGCTGCTTTAACGCTGATGCCTGAAAATGCTGAAGTGCTGAGTGTAGAGTTTAAAATCAATTTACTAAAACCTGCAAACACTGATAAACTTATTGCAGTAGGCAAAGTTCTACAGTCAGGAAAAAAGCTCACCATTTGTGAAGGCTACATGTATGATCAAACAGAAGAAAGATTAATCGCTAAAATGACGGCAACCATGATTGCCATAGTACCATAACACCATTATTATGTTAGATTTTTATTCTATTAAAGATGACCAACCGACACCAAGTTATCCTGAAAAGCTAGATTTAAAATTTGTTGGCGATCTGGATGACATAACCTTTGGTAATTTGCAGAACAAAGGAATTATAGACAGAAAATTGGATTATTACTCTGATTTCAGATTGAGCCGTTCTGTTATACAATTAATCCGCCAAACAATCTCAGATAATAAACTGGAATCGGATACTGATGTTAAAAAAATAGTACTACTATTGGATCTTGCCGATAAGTATCACAGTGGATTAATAGCTTACGGAGATTAAAAATTACTCTCTTTTTTCACCCTTGGTCCTTCTTTCATAATAGAAGCATAGGATGAAGTAAATGCTGACAGGCTTTTGTATCCCACTTTAAAAGCAATTTCACTGAGTGTATATTGTTTTGTATCGATCAGTTCCACGCTTTTTAAAATCCTTATCAGTTGCCCATACTTCTGAAGTGTAATTCCCGTTTCTTCTTTGAATATCCTTTGTAAACTTCTTACCGACATTTTTGCTAAATCAGCCATATCATCGATGTTCAGGCTTTCCTGATAATGCGTGTTGATATAGTCACAGACCGGAATTAACCGATGGTCTTCAGGAACAGGAATTTCTAAAAACCGGCTTTCATTACAAAAATTAGGTAAGCTGTTTAGTAAAGCCTTTAGGAACAAGGTCTGTTCTTCATCTTCTTCTATTAACTTATTCCATTTTGAAGCATATAAAAGCATTTCCTTTAAAACCGGAGGTGCCGCAAAAACATGTACTTCTTTAAAAAAATCGGCTTTTAATATTGATTTAAAAAGAATGACCATCAGGTTTACAGTTTTTGCTTCAGATGTTGTTCGATGCTTTATTCCTGATGGAATCCAGATCACATGATTTTTAGGAACAAGATAGATCTTCTGTTCAATATGCAAATATTGATAACCTTCTTCCACATAGGTCAATTGAGCTCTTTCATGTATATGTTTATAGTCATCATGTTGCCAGCTCTTCTCATACCATACATACGCATCTTTTGAGATGGCATCATTATAGAAACCTCTATTCTCTTCTATCAGTCCACATTTCAATTTGGCGTTTTGCATATTGTTTTTGGCAAATTTAATAAAAACGACATTATTAATTTTGTATTTGAATATTAGACTTAAAAAATTATGAAAAAATTAAGCAAGATCATCTCTATCTTTTTACTGCTTATAATGACCCAATCTATGACTGCACAAGAACATAAAGCTAAGGTATTAGTTCTCTTCTATTCAGATAATGGCGGAACCTACGAATTGGCAAAAGAAATATCAAAAGGGATTGAAAGCAAAGGAAACGCACAGGCTGTCATCAAGCAGGTAAAAGCCTCTACCAATCCTAAACTTAAAGACATTCCTGTTGCATCTGTTGAAGAACTTACATCCTATGATGGGATTGCATTCGGATCTCCTATTTACTTTGGAAATATCAGTACAGGAATGAGTGAGTTTTTGTCAAAAACTGTTGGCCTATGGACCAACCATTCTTTAGAAGGGATGCCTGCTACTGTATTTATGTCTGCAGGAAGTGGAGCTGGAAAAGAACTAGCTATTCAGTCTTTTTGGAACAGCCTAGCCGTTCACGGAATGGTTTTGGTTTCTAATGGAATCCGTGGTGTTGAAAATGTTGATAAAAACACACCACAAGGAAACACTGTTCTTGGAGTAACAAGCCTTGCTTCCGTAAAAAATGTTGAGCGTCCGAGTGAAAGTGAACGTTATATAGCAAGGTTACAGGGTGAAAACTTTGCAAAAGTGGCGTTGGCTCTGAAAGGTACTTTTTCGAACAAGACAGCTGTCATCAATCCTGCTGTTGAAAAATCAGCAGATATTAACACTGTTCTGAAACAAAAGCAAATCATTCTTCCTCTAGTACCCAAGCCTGCAGGAAATTATCAGCCTTACGTACGTTCGGGAAATCTTATTTTTATCAATCAGGTAGCTTTAAAAGATGGCAAAATTATAAATCCGGGAAAACTGGGCCTGGCACTTACTGAAGAACAGGTAAAAGAGGCCACAAAAGTAACAATGCTGAATGTCCTGTCTGTTCTGAATGAAGCTGTAGGTGGGGATCTCAATCGTGTAAAACGATGTGTACAATTAACCGGAATTTTTAATACAAAAGATGATTACACAAAACATGCTGATCTGATGAATGTGGCTTCCAATTTAGCTGTAGACGTCTTTGGGGACAAAGGAAAACATGCCAGAGCCACTTTTGGAGCATCTTCAATTCCTGTCAACTCTTCTGTAGAAATTCAGGCTATCTTCGAAGTAGAATAGAAAATATTAATTAACTTAAACAAAAAAATCATGATCAAAGTATTCGTTGCAGGAGCTACCGGATGGGCAGGCTCTGAGCTAAGCAAAGGTATCTTTAAGCAGGAAGGAATGAAATTAGTTGGTGGCTTATCCCGATCCAATAACGGGAAAAATCTGGCTGAGATCCTTGATTTAGGAAATGAGGAGATTCCTGTATTTGACAGTATTGAAAAAGCACTTGATACTGTGGATTTCGATGTTCTGTTTGATTATACAAAACCCGATATTGCCAAGGCTAATATTCTGGCAGTTTTAAAAAGAGGTAAAAAAGTAATCGTGGGAACTTCCGGACTAACCAGTGAAGATTACGCAGAAATAGAAAAAGCAGCTCTTGAAAACAACACTTCCGTTTTGGCTGTAGGAAACTTTGCTATTACGGTCGTTCTTTTACAAAAATTTGCAGAAATTGCCGCTAAATACATCCCGAATTACGAAATCATTGATTATGCCCATGAGCTTAAAATTGATACTCCAAGTGGAACAGTAAGAGAATTGGCACATCGTCTTGCACAGGTTCAGAAGCCAACCGTTCACATTCCTACTGATCAATTAATTGGTGAAAAAGAAACAAGAGGTGCAGATATGGAGGGAGTTCATGTTCATTCTGTGCGACTTCCAGGGTATGTAATTGCTGTGGAAACTATTTTCGGATTAAAAGACGAAAGATTAACAATAAGACATGATTCCGGGACAAGTGCAGAACCATATGTAAAAGGAGGTTTACTGGCTATTGAAAAAATAGGAACATTTAAAGGTCTTCGTAGAGGTCTGGATACTGTGATGGATTTCTAAACTCCATTTCAAAATAAAATATACAATCAAGAGACTTATAAGTCTCTTTTTTCATTCAAAAAAACGGGAAATATTATCCATAATAATATTATATTTAACGTACAAAATTAAAATGTATACATGAAAAGGATCTCACAATTTTTACTTCTTTTGTCTTTCAGTATAGCTTATTCTCAAACTAATTTCAAAATGGATATCAGTGCTCCCATGTTTGAGAAGGATTCAATTTCAATTGCACCTTTAATGGGTATGGGAGATATCCATATGCTTTATAATCTTACCATACATCCTGATGAGAATGTGAGATTTATGAAAAGCTTTAGTGCTGCTTTTATTAAGATTCATGATCAAAATACAATAACAGGATATATAGAATATCCACAACCCATACTTTTCAGTTATTTCAATGCTATTGAAAATGGAGCCTATGGATCTGATGTTTTCTTTATTGAAAAAGGAGACTATACCATTAAAATAAATGATAAAAACCTGGATTTTACTTCTGGCTCAGAAACACCAACAAATGCAGAATATAAAAAATTAAAAAAACAGCTTGAATTAGCTGATAAAAAATTAAAACCATTTGAGGATAATGATGCTGGAGATATTGAATATAAACAGAAATTACTAAGAAACTATATTATTAAAAATCCCAATTCGTATGTAGCATTTTGGGAAATTGTAAGTGATTTTTCAAAGTATGGATTTAACAGAAGTTATATAGAGAATATGCCATTATTCTCTAAAAAGATAAAAGGAATATTCGGCTATAAAGAATTTGATAAAGTATTAAAATTAGAAAATTCTACGGGTGTAGGAGGAAACTTTCCTGACCTAAAGCTTAATTCTTCTGATAAAATAAACACTTCCAATTTCTCTGATTATAAACTTACATTAATTGATTATTGGGCAACCACCTGCAAACCCTGTATTAAAGACCTGCCAAAATTGGTCAATTTATATGAAACCTATAAAGGAAAGGGAATTCAATTTATAAGTGTTGCAGATGATACTGTAAAAGAAAGAATGGATCGGGCAAATAAAATTCTAAGTGAAAATAAAGTAACCTGGAAAAACTATTTTGATCTTAATAAAGAATTTATCACAAAGCTTCATGCTACAGGCTATCCATTACAAATCCTCGTGGATCAAAATGGAAAGATCATAGCCAGAAAATTTGGAGAGCTGGATCAAATTACAACAGAAATAGAAAAGTATATTCAATAATAAAAATGGCAGCTCTAAAGCTGTCATTTTTTTTTAAGCAAAAGCCCCTCTGGTGTTCTCCAAATACAAATGATCACAACGATCAGACACAGAATATTGGTAAATAAGGCAGCAATAAAAGCCTTCTGATAATCTATAAATAAAGGTTTTGTGCCAAGAAAATAATAGAATATACTTCCTATCAGAATTATCCCTAAGATGGCAGCAGATTGCTGAAACGTAACATATACCCCAGAAGCATTTCCTGCTAATTTTCCAGGAATCCCTGACAATGCAATATTAGCCAGCGAAGGAATAATAGAACCCACTCCCAATCCATGAATAAAAAGCAGTATGTAGAGTAACAAAAAGGAAGAGTGTTTAGAGAACAGATAACCCTGCGCTATCAAAACTGAAATAATTATTGTCAATCCAAAAATCAGAAATCTCTTTCCATACCTAAATATCAGTGTTGGTGAGACAATAGATGCTAAAATAAATCCCAGGCCCTGAAAAACAATAATTTCTCCTGAGTGCAGGGGACTGATCTTTAATCCATCCTGAAAGAAAAGGGACAGAATATAAAAGTAAGAATCTAGCATGATGAAGAAAAACGAAACAGCAATAATTCCTATATTAAAATTTCTAAATTCAAAAAGTTTAAG
This sequence comes from Chryseobacterium sp. FW101-FHT12H09, assembly GCF_058790395.1. NCBI lineage: Bacteria > Pseudomonadati > Bacteroidota > Flavobacteriia > Flavobacteriales > Weeksellaceae > Chryseobacterium > Chryseobacterium sp. FW101-FHT12H09. The sequence continues at coordinate 1,029,437 of NZ_JBYTCP010000001.1, forward strand.
ATCTATTAAATAGGATTTTGTCTGCTCCATTCTCGCTTTTTGATTTTTAATGAAAAAGAACAAAATAACAGTGGATGCACCGAGTAAAAGAATATTTTTCATTCTCTCATTATCATGTTCCATCATTGTAAGCGAATAGGTAAAGCAAAAAAGTCCGGTTGCTAATAAGAAAATACCCATAAAGTCGAAACTGCTTTCTAAACTATTCTTAGATTCGTCCAGAACTTTCCACCCTAAAAAGATGGCTAAGAGACAAATCGGAATATTGATCAGAAAAATAAGACGCCATGATTCTTCCATGAAAGTGAGTGATGAAAAATATCCTCCTAAAAACTGCCCGGATAATGTCCCAATACCTATGGTAATGCCATACCATCCCATTGCTTTGGTTCGATTTTCATGATCTGGGAAAAAAATCTGTATCATGGATAAGACCTGAGGAGACATCAATGCAGCACTAACCCCTTGTACAAATCTGGAGATCATAAGCAATACTGAATGGGAAGATAGTCCACATGCTATAGAGCTTATCATAAAAAAGAACAATCCAATTATAAATATCTTCTTTCTTCCATACAGATCTCCCAATCTCCCACCAGTAATCAGAAACGAAGCAAAACCAATGAGGTATGAAGCAATGATCAGCTGCATTTCTCCATTAGTCGCATTAATATCATTCTGAATAGAAGGAATGGAAACATTAATGATAAAAATATCCATAATAGTGAGCAATTGAGCAAAAAGGATCACTATTAATTTAAAAGTATTATTTTTCATTTTAGATAGATATATCTATTTTTTTAATTATAAAAAAATTAAGGCAATAAGCCTTGAATTATTTTTTTTGTCTGATCAAATGCATTTGTATTTTTATGAATTGTAGAAATCACAACAGCTCCTTCTAAAAGCAGACGTATATTAGCCGTTATCTCATCTGTATTTACAGATCCACCCTCCGCATTATACTGAATGACCAATTCCTTGATCATTGCCTGCTGTTTTTCTTTATGCTGCATAACAAAATCAGAAATCACAGGATTGCTATCCCCTATCTCAGCATTGATCTTAATAAAATGACATCCGGCAAATTTTGAAGAGGTCTGAAGCTTTTTACGATAGTCTATTAAAGCAAATATTTTATCTTTCGATGAAACAATTTTTAAAGAATGTTCTTCAAATCCACTGAACCACTTTAGTTCTTCTTTAATTAAATAAGCTTTTAAAAGTTCATTTTTAGATGAAAAGTGGTTGTATAATGAACCAATTGCGATATCTGCTTCAGCGATGATCTGATTAATTCCGGTTGAGTTAAAACCTTGCTTATAAAAGAGATCTGACGCAACTCTGATAATACGGTCTCTTACTTTCTCCTTTTGCATTCTAATAATTTTCACAAATCTACATAAAAAATAGATAAGTCTATCTATTTTTAAATATTAAATTTATAGGCAAAAAGAATATGAGAAGTACAGAGAATATAGCATCGCATATAAATCCCTTAAATATATTCATAATATATCATGACATATTTGTACCTTTAGTTACGGTAGTTAATTATCATTAATATTTTTATACAAAATTATGGCAGGAGAAATTTATTTCATAAAAACCAATCCAACTATTGCCAAGATTAATTTATATAAAAAACTTTGTGGCGAAGAAAACATCGTTCTCGGCTATCTGGATGAAGATCGAAAGACCAGTTTAGAGATCATTAAAACCAAAGTAAAAGAAAACATTGAAGATCTAACCCCAACAGAATTCTGTAGTATCTTTCGTTGGTTTCAAAGTGAATATAAAGATGAAAATCCAGGAGATAGTAATGGTGAAGAGGAAGTGATAAATCAACTATTCATTCATGGGATAGATCAGTTTTATGAAATCCCTACAGAGGATGTAAGGAGTTTCAACCAAATCATTTCCGACTATCAAAGGCATTCTAAAAATACTTTACACTATAAATTCAATGCAGATAATTTTAGTCAATTTTTAATCTATGGAATTTTTTTCACAGGACTTATGAATCAGTTGCATAATAAAGAAAGTGAAAATATTCAATTAATGGATTATTTAAAACCTGATTATAAAACATTGTATTCCTTTGCTGAAGATGAATTTAAAGCAACTCTTCAGGATGCAGAAAAAAAATCAATTCCCTATCGGGATATATTATATAATTATTTCAATGAATTGTATGATCTAACCAGGTTTTATAAAGGATGTATCATCAAACTCCAAAACTCTTAGGGAGATGGAATTCTCTCCCTTCATCGCATTTTGTAATGTTCCATTAAATATTGTAGGGCTTCTTTAACCGCACTTTCAGGGTCTTTAGGATTAAATCCCAGTTCGTTTCTAGCTTTAGAAATATCAAAATTTTGTTGTAAGCCTGAAAACATAGCTATATCTTTCCTTGTCAAAACAGGAGTTTTGTCATTTAATTTAGCAAAAAGCTCCATTATCCCAGTGATCGCGTACAATAAAAATTTAGGAACAGAAGAAGGCACTTTGAGTTTGAGTTGGGGAAAAAGCCGATCTGCCAGAATCGTTGTATCGGTTATGGTCATGCATTTTTCATTCGCCAGAATATACCGTTCTCCATTGCGTCCTTTTTGAGCTGCAAGGTAACAGCCTTCTGCTACATCTTTTACATCAATCCAATTCAGTGTTATCTTTGTATCAACCGGAATTTCTTTATTTAATATTAGTTTTAGAACTCCGTAGGAAACATTCAAAGGCAAAAAAGATTCACTTCCTATCATTGCAGAAGGCATAACAGAAACCAATTCTATCCCTAGTTTTTTAGCCAATTCAAATGCAAGCTTTTCACCATCATTCTTAGAATTGTAATACATATTTCTCCGATCAGGATTATATCCGTAATCTTCCCGGGTGGGTAATTTTGTATAATCCAGAGCTGCAATAGAACTTACATAAACAATTCTTTTAACACCCGCTTCAGCAGCAGCTTCAATAGTATTCTGGGTCCCCAACATATTAACATCATAGATTTCTTTTTTAGGATCTTTTGCCCATAATTTAAAAGCTGCGCCTACGGCATAAAAGGTCTCCACTCCCTGAAGTGCTTCTATAAATGAAACCTTATCGGTAATATCTGCTTCGATCACTTCGCAATCTAATCCTTCAAAGGGCTTTTTATTCTTACTATTTCTTACTGTCGCCCTTACTGGAATTCCATTTTTTAGCAAAAATCTTACTAAATTGTTGCCTAAATGTCCGTTAGCTCCTGAGACTAAGCTTAGATGTTCTTGTATCATTCTTCTTGATTTTTTAATGATACAAAGTTCAGCCTCCTTATTCCCTATTCACTTGACTTTTGTTAGTTAATTAATTTCCTGCGGATTCGACTTAGGCTTTCCGGTTTCATCCCTAAAAAAGACGCAATATATTGAACAGGGACATTTTGAACGATCTCAGGATAGTCTTCAATAAGCTTTAGATAGCGTTGCTCAGCACTTAATGCAGACAATTCTCGCGAACGATTTTCATTGTAAGCGATAGATTTTTGAAATACAGAAATACTAAAATCCTTCATTCCACTGCTTTTATCTGTTAGCCGGTCAAGGTTTTCCTTTGTAATCCGTAAAAGTTTACATGCAGTGATGCATTCAATATTTTCTTTTGATCGGGTTTGGTTGATAAAATGAAAGTAAGAGGTAAAAAAACCTGGTGGACAGTTGATATGAGTGGTAACTTCATTACCATCTTGGTTAAAATGAAATAGCCTTAAGTAACCTGAAACAATATAATATAAATACTGCGGAATCTTATCTTCTTCTTCAATGATTGTATTTTTAGAATAAATAACAGGTTCAAAATATTCCTCAATCATTGCCTTTTCATATGAACTGAAATGGTAAGCTGATTCTATGTATTTTAAAAGCTTTTTGTGCATATCCAATTTTACAAATATCATTTTATAAAACAAATTTAATTTAAATGTAGAAACTTCTACCATAAAATAAATTAATCGACTAAGTAGATATCCAATACTTTTTTTTGAATCCGTATGTAATACCTCTCTTAATTCAATTGTCTTAAGAATAAACTATCGCACATGACCCGAAAGATAATTGTTTTCTTATGTATTCTATCTTCTTCTTTTATTTTTGCACAAAGCATTGAAGGGATTATTACCGACAAGGAAAATAAACCAGCAGCAGAAACAGAGATACTTGTTACAAAAGATAATGAAAAATTTTCTGCAATTACGGATGAAAAAGGTGCGTTTAAAATTGCTCTTAAAAAGAATGGAAATTACTTACTGGAAATAATACAAGATGGTATAAAAACTGAAAGTGAAAAAATAAGTATTACAGGGAATCTGAAAAAAGACATTCAATTAAAAGGAGCGCCACCTACAGAACAGAAGATAGAAGGAGTAACCGTTACGGTAAAGAAAAAACTATTCGAAAGAAAAGTCGATCGGTTGGTTTTTAATGTTGAAAGTTCCGTGGCATCCCAGGGGATCGATGTTGTGGAAGCACTATCCAAGACTCCAATGGTCCGTGCTACGGATGATGCCATTACTATCGCAGGAAAAAGTAATGTTGCCATTATGGTCAACGACCGTCTTTTAAATTTATCCGGACAGGAGCTTATTAATTATCTAAAAACATTACGCTCTGATGATGTTGCTAAAATTGAAGTGATCACTACACCTCCAGCAAAGTATGAAGCAGAAGGCAAAAGCGGATTGATTAATATTGTTTTAAAGAAAAATACAAATTTAGGCTGGAATGGTTCTTTACAAACCTCTGGAAGCTACTATTATGGACGGCCCACAGTGAGTACAAGAAGTGGAGCCAGTTTTAATTATCAGGGAAATAAATTATCACTGACAGCCAATTTATCTGCAGGAGATAATTATTGGGAGAATAATGCTTACAATTATCTTACAGGAACTACCAATTCAAACTACTGGAACACCGATACAAAAAACTCAAATAATTACAAATACAAGGGTGGAAACCTTAAAGGTGAATATAAGATCAATGAAAAAAACCTTGTTGGGTTCAATTATAATTATTCCTTTAGTAATCCTTTAGAACAAGCTGAAAATTACACTTCTATTTTCAATGAAACAGGAAAACTAAACCTTTTCTCAGACAGTAAAAATAAAAACCATAGAAACGTTCACAATACCAATGCTTTTTATGATATAAAGCTCGATACTTCGGGGAGTAAGCTTAGTTTATCAGCCAATCTACTGATTAATAACTCGGATGCAAAAAATTTCTATAATACAGTTACCGACAATACAGTTTCAACTTTTACAAATCCTATAAGCAAATACCGAATTTACTCCGGACAGGCTGATTTAGAAAAAAGCTTCTCAAAAATAAAAACAGAATCCGGTTTAAAGTATACTACTATTAGAAACAATTCCGATTTTAATTTCTTTAATATCGAAAACGGTCAGTTTATAATCAATAAAGAAAGAACAAATACATTCAATTATAATGAGCAGAATTATGCTGCTTATGTTTCCACAAGTTTTAAAATTAATGATAAATGGGATGCCAAAGCAGGACTTCGCTACGAATACACCACTTTGGAAGGTGTATCATTAAATGATAATTCTTCGGCAAAGATCAAATACGGAAAGTTTTTTCCTACAGCTTATCTAAGCTATAAAGCCAATGAAAATAATACTTTCTCTTTAAATTATTCAAGAAGAATTACCCGTCCTTATTTTGGAAATTTAAATCCTTTCAAATATTATACTTCTGAATTTGAGTATAAGACCGGAAATCCTTATCTCCTTCCTTCATTTTCAGATAACTTCGAATTCGGATATGTTCTGAAAAATAATTTCAACGTTACATTATATTATAACTATAATAAAGACAATTGGGACAGAATTCAGGTAGTCCAGGACAATCTTAAATATAATATCGTAAAGAACTTTTATAATGAAGATCAGGCAGGAATTAATATCAGTTATAACTATAACAAATTAAAATGGCTGGAATCCAATGTTTTTGTAAACGGTTTTTATGCTAAATCGAAATCTTACCTTCCTGAAGCCGTAGCTGCAGCAGGAGGATTTGGAGGAAATCTAAATCTGGACAATAACTTCTTCTTAAACAAAGAGAAAACAGTCACATTGATGCTTGGGTTATGGAGCTATCTACCCAACAGAGATGGAAATACCGATTACTATGGGAATTCTTCTATTTATACCGGAGTAAAATTAAATCTTATGCAGAAAAATCTTATGATCAATTTGTATGTAAACGACCTATTAAATACCAATCGTGACAGAGGAATAGAATATTATCCTAATTATAATGTAGAGTATTATTCAAAAGGAATTACCCGGAATGTGTACCTTTCTGTAACCTATAAATTTGGAAATAATGATGTAAAAGGAGCTACGAAACAGGTAAATTTTGAAGAATCAAGCAGAGCAGGTGGAAATGGTGGTAATTAATAAAATTTCGGAGGTAATAGTTTATATTTTTTTTCTTTTCTATTTAAAAAAGAATATCCCACTCCACCCACAAAATAAGCCAATACATCAAAAACATCTCCAGTAAACCTGTTAGAAATTAAAGGACAAACTACTTCAAATAGAACCGATAAATATAAAGTCGATGTAATGATAAATTTTAAATTGGGTTTCCATTGGAAGCCCATTATTTTATTCATGATATACTGGATCAGATAGCAATACATCGGCATGGTCATTAGATCAGTAAAATAATCATTTATCCAGGGAATAATAATACCATTTCTTCGCAAAATAATAATGGTTAGCCAAAATAACAAACCCAGTAAAAACCAATTTGAAACCTTATATTCCTTAAGCATGTAAGATCGCCATAAGAATTCCTAAAATAACCTGCAGAACTTTAACTACAATCTCCTGAATATCTTTTTCATCTTTCTTTTCAACATCAGCTGCTTCGTAATCAAATTTTTGTTTCCCTTCCATTATATTTTGATTTCTATGATGCAAATATATAAAAATTAGAACAAATGTTCTAATTCTAAGAATAATAAGAAAATCTCCCTTATATTTGAATCATGAAAACCAAGGAAAAGATCATATCAACGGCGCTTCGTCTTTTTAATGAAAAGGGTTATAATAACATAACTACAAGACATATTGCTGCTGAACTAAATATTAGTCCTGGAAATCTGCATTATCATTTTAAACATTCTGAAGATATTATAAAAGTTATTTTTTCGGAACTAATACTTGAGATGGATAAAATGATGAATAACCTGAATGAAGCTGAAGTTAAAACCTTAGAAAGTCTTTTTGATTTCACCTTTCATACGTATGAAATATTCTACTCTTACCGTTTTATTTTTCTCAATTTTGTTGATATTTTAAAAAAGATCCCCCAAATAGAAGCTCAATATGAAAAGATCACAATGGGCAGAAAAAATGAATTTCAGACTATTTTTTCGGACTTCCAGAAAAACAAAGTTTTTCAGGAGAACCTTCCTGATTTTATTATAGAAAACCTTAGTACACAGATATTTATTATCGCCGATAATTGGGTTACCCATAATAGCATCACTTTAAAGCTGCCAAAAGACGAAGCAATAAAGCACTATAGCCTTATACAGATGAATTTATTTTATCCGCTACTGAATCCGGAACAGCAGGAATTATACAAATTAAATTACATAAATAAATAGTCAATGATAATTAGAAAAGGAATAATTTTCCCATATAGAATAATGATCAAAAAAAACTCCTAATTTCTATGTCAGATACGCAATCAGAATATAACGGATACAGGATCTCAGTTCCTTTAGAATTTGAGACCATATTCTCACACTTTTATTTCGCAGAAAACACTTCTGAAAGGGCTGTTACCAAAACACTATTACCTACCTATCAGACCATAATGCTATTTTGCTTTGGAGAGAGTGCTTCAATGATCACTAAGGAGAAAACAAAGATAACCGTTGATCAATGTATTGTCTTTGGTCCTATCAGACATTCTTTTGATTATACCCTACCATCTAAAACTTCTATTTTAGTCGCTAATTTTAAAGATGATGCTTTTTACCGTTTTTTTGGAAAAGCATGTATCTCATATCATACTGCAATGAATCCTGATGATCTTCTTTCAGAAAACTGTTTTACCAATTTATGGCATCAGATTTCAAAAATCACCTCTACGCAGCAACAGGTGGATCATATTCTTGAGTTTTGTAAACCCTATCTGCAAGACCGAGATAGTACAAGTCAGCTTTTAAGCAACTTTACTAATAAAAATTTGAATCCTATCAAAACCATTGCCGAGAAAACCAATCAAAGTGAGCGGAATATTCAACTAAAACAAAAAGAACAGTTTGGATATTCATCCAAAGAGATCAATCGTTACAATCGCTTTTCAAAAGCCATCCAGCTTATTGAAAAAGAAATAGCCAATCAAAATAAAGTAGAATGGTTTACCATTGTCGATGAATGCAATTATTATGATCAAAGCCAGCTGATTCATGATTTCAAACATTTTATTCACCTCTCGCCTTCACAATATCTGAAATTCCAACAGGATATCTGCAATCCGAAATCAGAATAAATAGACATTTCGTTTTCTTACAATTTTCACTTTATCTTCTCATCTACCTTTGTCATGTAACAATTAAAAAAAGTAGAAAAAATGAGGCATCTAATTATTTACGCACATCATAACGAAAACAGTTTAAACCATCATCTTTTACAAACCGTTATTGAAAGTCTGACCTCTCAAAATCATGAAATAGTAGTAAGAGACTTATATGCAATCAACTTTGATCCGGTTTTTTCTCTAAAAGACATCCAGGAACAAAGAAAGGGAAACCTAGCTGATGATATAAAACACGAACAGGAATTTATTACATGGGCAGAACATGTTACCTTTATTTATCCAATCTGGTGGACAGGAATGCCGGCTATTATGAAAGGCTATATCGACAGGGTTTTTAGCTATGGCTATGCTTACAGATATGATCAGGGAGTTCAAAAAGGTCTATTGGCTGGTAAGCAAACCATAATCATTAATACCCATGGTAAATCCCATGAAGAGTATGAGCGTATCGGAATGGATAAAGCACTTTCTCTTACTTCTGATAAGGGGATCTTCAGTTACTGTGGTTTTGAGATCAATCAACATTTCTTTTTCGACAAAGCTGATAAAGTAGCTTCTGAAGAGCTAGAAATCTGGAAAGAGCAGATCAGAAATACTTACTTAGAAATTCATAACGGAACCGAGAGCATTAGTCATCAGGAACTTGGAATGATCCAGCCATCCTGATCAGAAGACATCATAATTAAAGGCATATTTTACAACTATTAAGAAGCCTAACAAAGAAAATATTAAAAAAAATTTTATCTTTGTTACTCAGATGAAGCATTTAAATAACATATTACGCCTTCCTTTCTTTAGTACATATTATTACCCGATTAATAGTTCGGGAAGATCTTCTATATCTGTAATTCAATAAAAAATTATTCTTAAATATATAGAGCCCGAATAGAATTGTTCGGGCTTTTTCATGCAAAAAATTCAACAAAATGATCAACTTATTAAAAGAAAATGTAGAAATCATTCTACCTCAAAACGGTTTGGAACGGAAGTTAGAACAGGCCGAAGAAGAAAAAAGAAAACTCAGTATCAAGCTGGGTTTTGATCCCACAGCTCCGGATTTACATTTGGGACACGCTGTAGTGCTTAAAAAATTAAAACAATTTCAGGATCTCGGTCATCAGATCATCATTGTGGTTGGAAGTTTTACGGCAAGGATTGGTGACCCAACAGGAAAGAATAAAGCTCGAAAGCCCTTGAGTATCGACGATGTTACTCATAATTCGCAGACTTATATCAATCAGCTTTCAAAGATCATTAATATTGAAAAGACAAAAATTGTATTCAATTCTGATTGGTTAGATACTTTAAATTTCTCAGAAATCATCCAATTATTATCAAAAGTAACCATAGCACAATTGATGCACCGAAATGACTTTAATAAACGGTTTACAGAAAATAACCCGATTGCCATGCATGAACTGGTATACCCGATCTTACAGGGTTTTGATTCTGTAAAAATTGAATGCGATATTGAAATTGGTGGCACAGATCAGCTCTTCAATTGTACTATGGGAAGACAGTTACAGGAAATACATCAGCTGCCACCACAGATCGTTATGTGTATGCCTCTTTTAAAGGGACTTGATGGAAAGGAAAAAATGAGTAAATCTTTGAATAATTTTATCGGATTGACGGACGGGCCTAACGAGATGTTTGGAAAAACAATGTCTATTCCTGACACTTTGATCAATGAATTTATTGACCTTACAACCGATTTTTCAATTGCTGAAAAAAATGATCTGAAATCAGGAATCGAAAATGGACAAAACCCCATGAGTATAAAAAAACTCATCGCAAAAAATATTATTGCTCAATACCATGATCTCTTAATGGCAGAAAGTGCAGAAGAATTTTTCAGCAATCAGTTTCAGAATAAGAACTTTGAAGAAAAGATATTTGAACCAATTTTCATCAATACTTTAAAATCAAATGAAACTCAAATGATGTTGATTGATTTATGCCATCTGTTAAAGAATGATCAAAGTAAATCCTCGATACGAAGATTGATCGAAAATGGTGGAGTTCAAATCAACAGTGTAAAAATGATTAATCCTAATGCGGAGGTTGAAGTGGCCAAAGAAACAAAAATTAAAATTGGGAAAAGAGCTTTCTTCGAGCTATTATAAACATTTATTATGGGTACATTAGCTTAATTGAAAAAGGCTTTAAATACAATGAATTTAAAATTAGAATATAGAAAAGCACAGGAAAGTGATATGGATTTCTTACTCGATCTAAGAATGAAAACAATGACCGAACATCTTACTAGCTCAAACCTACCGATAACAAAAGAATCTGCAGTAAAAAGGATTCTTTATGAATTTGAAAAAGCTAATATTATTATTTTAAATGATGAGCCTATTGGTTTATTAAAAATAGACAGAAATAGCGATCATATAGAGGTTATGCAAATCCAGATCGATCCGGCACAACAAGGAAAGGGAATTGGAAGATCTATTTTAGAAGATATCATTCAGGAAGCTATAGAAGCCAGGAAACCTGTTTCATTAAGTGTTTTAAAAACCAATAAAGCACAAAAACTGTATGCCAATTTAGGTTTTAAAGTAATCAATGAGGATGAACATTCTTATATGATGAAATTTTCTGAATAAAAAAGTATGCTCTTCAGCATACTTTTTATTTATAGGTATAAGGTACCAGAACATCAATAAAATTATCCGTGGTATGAGGATCTCCAATTGCACGGAATTTCCAATCTCCATGATGTCGATAAGCTTCAGCAAAGACCATTGAACACATTCCATTCATACTGGAATCACCAGAAAGACTATACTTTGTGATTTCCTTTCCTCTGGCATCAACTGCTCTGATGAATGCATTTTCAATCATTCCAAAATGTTGCCTGTTCGCTCTTCCCTGATATATAGACACGACAAAAACAATTTTTTCATATCGCTGATCCAATTGATCCAGCTTTACAATGATCTGCTCATCATCACCGTCTCCTTCACCGGTTCTGTTATCTCCTGTTAACCAGATATGACCGGAAGGATGCCTCATAGAATTAAAATAGATCAAATCACCTTCATAAAGGACTACCTGTTTTCCAGTATGCCCCTGAAGTGTCCTTCCCATATTGGCAACTTTACCATTTTTATCCAAAAGAAAAGCGACAGCGTCCAGATCATATTCAGGTTCATTACTAAACAATCTTCCAAAAAAACCTCCTTGCTTACGAACATCCCAGCCTAATCCTATAGTTACCTGTGAAAGATCGTAAACACTTTCTCCACGATCATTTTTCCGTAGATCGATCGTCTGACCTTTTTGTAAATTAATCGCCATCGCTATTTAATGATTTGTCCTTTGTAGTATTTTTCCAAAAAGAAAGATAAGTCAGCTCTGTAACCAATTCCTGAAGCTTCAAATTTCCAGCTTCCATTACGCTTATACAATCTGCCAAACTCAATTCCTGTTTCAATTGAAAAATCTTCGTCTAATTCATATTTAGCAATTTCCTGATTACCAAAATTATCAATAATTCTTATATATGAGTTTCTTACCTGTCCGAAATTCTGTTTCCTTCTTTCAAAATCCTCAATGGTTACAACAAAAAGTATTTCTTCTACTCTTTCATCTACTTTTTCCAGATCAATAACAATAGATTCATCATCGTCCCCATCGCTATTCTTACCACTAGGATCATCACCAGTATGCGTTAAAGCACCATCAGGAGAATTCAGATTATTATAAAAAACAAAATAATCTTCACTTACCAGTTTTCTCTCAGAATCAATCATAATTGCGGAAGCATCAAGATCAAAATCATATCCCTTCCCGTCATTAGGATCCCAACCCAGACCAATGGTCATTTTTGTAAGTCCTAAATCTATTCTTTGTCCTTTCTGTAGGTTAATTGCCATAATAATTTCTTATTTAATCTAAGATAAATTCGATTTCCGAATTATCCAAATGTTTTTAATAAAAAAAGCCCGATCAAATAGACCGGGCATATATATAAATTCTAATTTTTAATATGATCGAGAATAACCCGGTTATTTCTGGCTTTTGCAAGCATTGGAATAGAGATTAATCCCATTACAAGCATAATAACAATCTGTAGCGGTAATGAAATAAAAGAATAAGTAAGCCCCATTTCACCGCCTAATTCCGCACTTTTCCCCATAGAGATAAACAAGGCCATAAAACCAAATTTCATCGCCAGATTAAACGCCCCAATACCTCCACTGGCAGGAATAATCATCCCTAGTGTTCCAACTACAATAATAAAGAACCCATCTGCAATGGTAAAATCTGAAGTTTCAGGCAATGCAAAACACACAAGATACGCTGCAAAATAATATGATATCCAGATCCCTAATGTATATAGAATAAATTTTCCTTTTTGTTTCAGTTTAAAAATTGAGGTTAATCCCTGGAAGATCCCATCAATAAAACCAATGATCTTTCCTAAAACAGGAATTGTTGCCAACCTCTTTTTAAGCACAAAGAATAAAACAGTCCCTATAATAAGGATTGACAGAATTATTAAAATTTTATTAGGGTTGACAGGTACTCCCGAATTTTCATAAAAAGACAGAATTGCCTTGTACTTAAAAATCAGAGTCAATCCTAAAAATCCCATCATACAAATCAGATCTACTACCCTTTCTAAAATGATCGTTCCAAAAGATTTATCGACAGGAACTTTCTCGACTCCGTATAATGCAGTTGCTCTTGCAACCTCACCACTTCTTGGAATGGTAAGATTCATGAGATATCCAAAAGAAATGGACCATAAGGAATTGGAATTAGAAATCTGGTATCCCATAGGTTCTAATAAAAGATTCCATCGGACTGCGCGGAACCAATAGGCTAAAAGTCCAAAAACAGAAGCAAACAGTACCCATAAGTAATTCGCCTTTGCTAAAGATTTCTGTATTACTTCAAAATCAAGTCCTTTTAATGCAAGCCATAAAAAAAACCCTGCAAATGCAAGCGAAATTACAATTGTAATTACTGATTTTAAAGGATTGGTTGTTTTTTTATCCATGAATTAGGTAAGAAGGTTTGTTTTTTCGTCTGGGAAAACGATCTTCGGCTGAAAATTCTTTGCTTCTTCAGGAGTCATCTGTGCATAAGCGATAATAATGATAATATCGTCTCGCTGAACTTTTCTTGCAGCAGGCCCATTTAAGCAAACTTCTCCAGACTTTCTCTTACCTTTTATAATATACGTGTCAAAACGTTCTCCGTTGTTCACGTTAACGATGTAAACTCTTTCTCCTACTACCAATCCGGCAGCTTCAATAAGATCTTCATCAATTGTTATACTTCCAATATAGTTAAGGTCTGATGCCGTAACTCTTACCCTATGGATCTTTGACTTGAAAACTTCTATTAACATGGTGCAAATTTATTAATAAAAATTTATAAATTGACGTTTAAAAGCATTTTAAAAGCATCAGATACACAGGTATTTAATTTTTTTTAAAACAAAATTTTTGGATTTTACTTACTAAATCTACAATCATATCGCCAAATACATTAATACTTAATACAAATTTAGGATTTAATAAATACAGAAAATAATATTAGTTTTTTGCTAAAGTCAATACACATAAGCATTTGGCATGATTTTAGTAACGGGTAACGTAGATTTTTGGTAAAAAAGCAAATTATCATATTTTGATGTTTTTTAACCAAAATCAAAAAAATAACGCAATATTTAATAAAAAAATTGCACAATTAGAAAATAGTATTATATTTGCTATAATTACGAACCAACTTTAATATTAAAAATTATGAACAAGTCTGAATTAATCGACGCAATCGCAAAAGATGCAGGAATTACAAAAGTTGCAGCTAAGTCTGCTCTTGAATCTTTCATTTCTAATGTAACTACTACTTTAAAGAAAAAAGATGGAAAAGTTTCTTTAGTAGGATTCGGTACTTTCTCAGTAGCTGAGAGAGCTGCTAGACAAGGTATCAACCCTGCAACTAAAAAACCAATCAAAATTGCTGCTAAAAAAGTTGCTAAATTCAAAGCTGGAGCAGATCTATCTACTGCAGTTTCTGGAGCTAAGAAAAAATAATCATTCAGATTACAAAATTCAAACCTCATCTTTCGATGAGGTTTTTTTATGTAAATACATTTTTTATTAAACTTCTTAAGGTGCCAACCGTGATATCTTCCAGTCGATATCTTCAAGTTGATAAATAATTCTGTCATGCAGCCTGTTTGGCCGTCCCTGCCAGAATTCTATTTCATAAGGTTTTGCTATATAGCCACCCCAGTTTGCAGGTCTTGGAATTTCATTCTTTTCAAATTCTTTTTCCAGTTCTTTCAATTTAACTTCTAAAAACTCTCTATTGGGAATAACCTGGCTTTGTGGTGATACTACAGCACCCAACTGACTTCCTTTTGGACGAGAGTGAAAATATCCGTCACTCAGATTATCTGCAATTTTCTCTAAATCAGCTTTTATAATAACCTGTCTTTCCAACATTGGCCAGAAAAAATGGAGGCATGCTTTATGATTTTTTTCTATTGCTTTTCCTTTTCTGCTGTCATAGTTTGTATAAAAAATAAAACCCTCATAAGTATATGCCTTTAGCAAAACCATTCTTGTTCCCGGGCAACCATCATCTTCCACTGTAGAAATTGCCATAGCATTCACTTCAGAAGTACCCGCATTCTCAGATGCCTCAAGAAACCAGTCTCTAAATTGTTCAATAGGATTTTGTTTTATCTCACTTTCAATAAGTTGGGATTTCTCATACACTTTTCTCTTATCGTGAAGGTTTTCCATAAATATTTTTTATTAAATTTGAGTATGAATTACTCATACAAAGGTAAAATATTAATTTCCACACCCGATATTTCCGGCGATATTTTTTCCAGATCAGTAGTCCTAATTGTAGAACATAACGAAAGTGGCGCATTCGGCTTAATATTAAACAAAAAGAACAGCCAGATGAGTACTAAGTTCAAAAACTTTTTCGATTTTAAAATCGAGGTATATGATGGCGGACCTGTAGAAAATGACAAGGTATTTTTTATCGTAAAAGGGAAAAAAGTAACTGAGATCTACACTGATATTGCTGATGGGTTTTATCTTACAGAAGACATTGAGAACATCATCAGTGCTGTACTTAGTGGTGAGCTTAATATTGGTGATGTTAAGATCTTTTCCGGATATTCTGGCTGGGCGGCAAATCAATTAGATAGTGAGGTTCAGAAAAAAATGTGGACAGTAGTGGACATTTATAATTTGGATTATACCTTACCGAATGACCAAACCTTATGGAAATCTATTATGCAAAATCTCGGCGGCGAGTATTTACTCTGGGCAAATTCCCCTGAAGACATCTCGTTGAACTAATTCGGTACTATTCAAAATGTTGCAAGTGAAAAATTAACAAATTTTAAGCTTATGTTAACCAATTTTTAAGAAAGAATTCACGTTCTTTGAATAACTAAAAAGTCATTGAAATGAAAATCCTAAAGCAAATTATTTTATTTTTCTTTCCGGAAGTATTTTTAACTCTGAAACCTATAAAGGTAAGACGATCTAACAAGTAATTAATACGATAAAATGAGCGGGTCTCATCTCGTCAATTTTAGAAAAAAATACAATTTCTGATTTATTCAGAATAAAACCCGGTAAAGGACTTTGGAACTTTTGTTGTTTACCGGGTTTGTCAATTTTAAAAACTTTTTTTCCAGCTTTCTACCAATTCTAAAAAACGGAAATTTTCAAAAGTTTTATTTCTTATTTTTCCTATAGAAAAAATACCTTTTTCATCAGAAATCATTAAGATCTCTTCGGCTTTTTGAGATTCAAATGCGATAATCTCGTGTTCCTGAATATCGGCAAGATTATTCTTATGTAAAAAAGTAACAAAATTCTCCATTAAAGGCGAAATATAAGCTCCCTCAGATTGCTTTGGAACTTTAATTACATCACCTTCTAAAAACAAAAGATTCCCTGAAGTAGACCTTGCAATCCTTTTATTGGGATTAAGCAAAATAACATCATCCAGATCATTCTCCTGGGCGTAAATTCGTCCATAGATATTTTCAGGACAATGAACCCTGATATTGCTTAGCAGATTATTATTTACGTTGATCTCTTTGATCAGATCCAACTCCAAAGGTCTTTGATGAACATGAACTATATCATTCATTTCTTCAACTTCATAAAAGTAAGAAATGGATGATTTTGCCAATGTCAGTCCATCTGTATTTCTAAAAACCTGAAAATTAATAATCCCGTTTTCAATACCTTTCCCATCGATAACATCCTTTTGAAAAAGGGATTGAAAAAACTCAAGGGTATAGGTCAGAGGAATATTCATTCTCATCTTTCTCATGGATGCCATTAAGAAGAAGTAGCACTCTTCATCCATGATAAGTTTCGCTTCTCTTACGAAAAAAGAAACCTTTACAGCATCTCCCAAAAGGAATGCTCTATTCTTCACATTCAATTCTTCTGAAGTAAAATATTGATTTTCCAATGTCTGATTTGTTTATAAAAAAATAATGAACGATAAATCGTTCATCAGTTTTATCATTTTGTACAGCTTGCCATTAAGCTGCACCTAATTTTATTCTTAGATTTTCTATAAGATTTTCCCAATACATTGCATTTTCCTCTTCATTACCTTCTTCACAAAAGTCTGTAATATTTAAAGCTAAATCTTCAGTAATATCATCAATTGTGATTGTCATTTCAAAGAAATTCTTTGTCCCTTCATCTTCCTCCCATCTGAAACGTACGAAACCTTCTGGCTTATATCTAATCAAAGTGGCCTTTTCAGCAGGGCCTCCACCCCAGCTGAAAAAGAAGTCATCCCCTTTCTCTACTACCTCATCTGCAAACCATTCAGATAATCCTTCTGCAGTCGCCAGATACTCATATAAAATCTCTGAAAGACAATGCATTGGAAATTCGTAATGGACTTTAAGTTTCGCCATATAATCTTTGTTTTATCGTCCCGCAATATATAAATTAATTTTTTTATTACACAAAAATGTATTTACTTTTTTATACAATATGTATGATATTTGTCACGGCTGTTAAATCCAAATCATACAAAGCTTTAAAAGCAAAAGATCCGATGCAAAGCATAAAAAATCTCTTCTTTTTCAGAAGAGATCAATATTTAATTTTCGTTCAATACATCAAGAATAATTTGGCACCCTTCTCTTATTTCATCAAGGGATATCGTTAATGGTGGGGAAATTCTCAGGTATTCATTTCTGTACAATTGCCAGAATACAACCAATCCTTTCTCCATACATTTCTGAGCTACTTTTAAAGTATATTCAGGTGCTCCTAAGTTCACAGCCAGCATTAATCCGCGTCCATTTACATTTTTAATCTTAGGATGTACAAGCAGCTGTCTGAAAAGCTTTTCTTTTTCATCAACCTGATTCATTAAGCCACTTTCTAAAACTTCTTTTAATGTTGCATGACTGGCAGCAGCAATAAGTGGATTACCTCCAAAAGTGGTAATGTGCCCTAATTTTGGAGAATGAGACAGGCTGTCCATGATTTCTTTAGAGCTCATAAAAGCACCTACCGGAACACCTCCTCCCATTCCTTTTCCCATCACCAGAATATCAGGAACAATTCCATAATGTTCAAAAGAAAACAATTTACCTGTTCTTCCGAATCCCGGTTGAATTTCATCTAAGATAAGAAGAGCCCCAACTTCTTCACATCGTTTCTTTAACTTCTTTAAATAATCATTTTCCGGAACCAAGAATCCCGCTGCTCCCTGTATGGTTTCTAATATGACACAAGCTGTTTTCCCGGTGATCTTATTTAAGTCATTTTCATTATTGAATTCTATAAAGGACACCATGGGTAAAAGGGGGCGAAACTCTCTTTTATGGTATTCATTTCCAGAAACACTTAATGCCCCATGGGTATTCCCATGATAAGAATTTTTAAAAGAAACTATTTCTTCCCTTCCTGTATATCTTTTTGCCAGCTTTAAGCTTCCATCTATAGCCTCAGCCCCACTGTTTACTAAATAAGTAATTTCAAGGGGATCTGGAGTAGCTTCTGCAAGTAGTTTACATAAGGCTACAGGTTTATCCTGTGCATATTCTCCATATACCATGACATGAAGATACTTATCTGCCTGCTCTTTGATCGCATTAACTATTTTGGGATGAGAATGCCCCAATGTATTGGCAGAAACTCCTGCTACAAAATCGAGATACTTTTTACCATCTGTACCAAAAATATAACTACCTTCTGCTTTTTCAACTTCAAAACCTGCCGCAAATTGAGTAGTCTGTGCCTGATAAGTAAAGAAACCTTTCTGCAATTCCATTTCAATAAAAATTTTAGCAAAGCTAAAAAACATTCGCTAAACGCCGAAATTATCAAAGCATAAAAAAGACCAACTTGAAAAGTTGGTCTTTATCTTATATTTTAGAAGTTACTTCCTAACCCTTTTAGGCTTTTTAGCTTCTTCTTTTGCTTTTTCTTTGTCAATTGCTTCTTTGGCACTATCATAGAGCTTATTATCAGCCTCATATTTTATCTCTTCATAACCAGGAGTATCAACGAGTATATCCTGCCATTTCCTGATCCTGTCTTTTGTATTCCAATTAAAGTCTGCAAACTTACGTTTTGAAGGCTCAATTTTACTCATTGGATAGGTGTCTGAATTGGCACCAATATTACAGGAAACGATTTGAAGGACTCTGTTTTCGAACATAGCATCGATAATCCCACATGAAGTAAGGGTTATCCCAATTCTTTCATTCTCTTTTGTCTTTTCATTAAAATCATCCGCATAACTGATTGATTGAGCATTTCCTATAACTTTTGTTTCTTTTACTTCGCTCTTTTCGTAATAAACCGTCATCAGCTTGCCTTTCACCTGGTTAAATTCATCTTTAAGATTAAGAGAATCCACTTTACTTATTGCAAAAGCGTTTCCTATGACCTTCAATGAATCCAGATCCTCTGTTGTACTATTAAAGTAGGCTTCTATTTTATCTCCGGTCACCTGCTTTTCTCCACTCCATAAAATTGGCGCGGTATACATATGCATGATTCCATCCGTTTCATTGAACGCAATTGAATCTGCACGTCCCTGAGCATTGGATTTATAAAATCTTCCTTTCCTGAAAGCTCTTAAAAAACTTTTTTTCTTTGTTACATCTGTTTCATCGGGCTTTTGATAAGAAATAATCTTTTCCGCTGCAAAATAGATAGAATCTTTCTCCAGAATTTTTACTGCATATGGGCTTTTAGTAATCATTGAAGAATCTTTCTTTTGAAAAATTTCTCCATACCCCCCTTTTACATATCTTTTTTCTTTAGGGTCATCCAGAGTTACATTTCCTGTTCCTGTTCCAAAACCTGTAAGCTGATTGAAATACAGATCGTCTCCGGTCAATATCTTATCATTGTAATGTATCCTTGAATTCTTATTAAGGTAAGCCTCTTTAGAATTCATTTTATAAGTACCTCTTTCGGTATATATATAATTCTTGGGATTAACACGATTTGTTATGGTAGTCGGACCAAAGAATTCAGCAACTTTGGTATTCTGATTTTGTTTGATATTAGGTCCTTCAATGATATAATCAGGTGTATCAATTTTTACATTACCTACAAAATCAATCAATTTGGTATCCAGAAAATAGGTAGCTGACTTTGTATACATTACGTTCTGTCCGTCAGATATAGTACCACCGGTATTAAAATAAGCCAGATTCGAAAGCTTATCATAGTATAAGATCTCTGTTCTTATCGTTTGTTTGGGATCTGTAAGAACTACATTTTTCCTGGCAACTCCTTTTTGTGTATTGCCATCATATTCCATTTCCCCAGCTGTAATAACGGAGCCATCAGTATTTTG
The DNA here is from genome assembly GCF_058790395.1 of Chryseobacterium sp. FW101-FHT12H09. NCBI lineage: Bacteria > Pseudomonadati > Bacteroidota > Flavobacteriia > Flavobacteriales > Weeksellaceae > Chryseobacterium > Chryseobacterium sp. FW101-FHT12H09. Next base: position 1,049,908 of record NZ_JBYTCP010000001.1, read on the forward strand.
AAGTTTAGTATTTCCTATGGCCTTTACGAAGTTTTCTTCACTATACAATATCACTTCATCAGCAGTAAGAATAGAACCTTGATTTTCAATTTTTACATTTCCCTGAAGATATTGGTTACCATCATATTTTGCAGGATCTTTTTTTACAAAATCTGCGTGGATTATTTTTATTTTATCTTCAGGTTTTGTTTGCTGAGGTGCACTTGTTACCGGAGCTTTTAAATAAGGATCCCTTTGCGCAGGTTTTTGTTGATCTTGCGCAAAAGTAAAAGTAGAAACAAAAAATAACAGAAAAAGGATCAGTCTCATTGATTAGTCATTCTTAATGCCATAAAAATATAGCGAATGAGAATCAATTTTTACGCCAAAAGCGTCTTCAATTGCTTCTTTGATCCCTTGAATTCTAGGATCACAAAATTCAATAATTTCCTCTATCTCTTTGTCTGAATCTTTTTTGTAGATTACTAAATGATCATGTTGCTTATCAAAATAAGACTTTTCATAAGATGAAGACGTTAGTGTTTTTTCTCCAAATTGATGTTTACGGATTAATCCTGCATCAAGAAAAATCTCAATTGTGTTATAAATTGTTGCTTTGGAAACATGATATTTCTTCTGCATCATCAGAAGATACAGATCATCCACATTGAAGTGGTGATCCATATTATAGATCTCTTCCAATATGGTGTATCTCTCAGGAGTATTTCGGAAACCCTTTTCCAATAAGTAGTTTCTCAAAACATCTTTAATAAGAGCTATATTTTTTTCTTTTTGTATAGTATCCATTAAAATAATTATCTACAAATTTATTAATTTTTATTTAAATAGATAGTATGCTTATTACTTGAAGCTTAGAAGTTATGACGCAAAAATCCAGCCTGTTCTATTTTTTTATCATATAAGGTCTCTTCAGTGATCGGTGCAGATTCCACAACAACATTGTGTGAAGTAACCCCCCAAGCCTTAAAGTCATCACTTCCGATGTATTTCACGAAGTTATAAATATTAAGTGTGATTTTCTGTTTTACCGTCAAAAGTATATCGTTGATATATGTATTATCTATAATTACATATTTGAGGTCCGGAGGTATATTATGAGCTCTTAGAGACGGATGACTGCTTCTGGAAGGTATAGTACCATCTGCCATAAGATCTTTCAAAACCATATTAAAATAATCATTGATTCTACGGTCGACTTTAAAACCTAAAAGGAAATTAACCTTAAAAACCGTACCTGGTAAAATCTCATCTACAGTATATTTAAAAGTATATGGATCTTCCTGATTAACAATGCTCAAAATAAAATAGTGATCAGCTCTTTTCGGTTGTTTTTTAATGATAGAATAAATAATTTTTGATTCTACCTCATCATTCCTTTTTGCTCTGCTCAGGTAAGCAAGATTTGTGGCATATTTAGGAATAGTTTCATCCAGTTTCATGTCTTTGATGATGGATACATATTTATCAATTTTAACGTACTGAATAAAATTGGCTTTTATTAATCGTCCGTTATACCAGGCATACATACAAACCGCTATAAATCCACCCAATACCATTGTTAACCATCCGCCATCAACAAATTTAATCACATTCGCATAGAAAAAACCTGATTCAAGGAAAATATAAACGACAGCAAAACCTATTATAAAAACCTTACTGACTCTGGTTCTACTTAGCCAATACAGCAATAGAATAGTAGTCATTAACATGGTTATGGTAATCGTTAAACCATAGGCCGCCTCCATTCGTTCGGATTTTTGGAAGAATATAACCACTACAAAACAGAATGCCATTAATCCCCAGTTTACTCCCGGAATATACATCTGTCCTTTTATCCCTGAAGGATATTCGATATGTTGATTTGGCCAGAATGAAATAGACATTGCTTCTGAGAACATGGTAAATGATCCTGTAATTACAGCCTGACTTGCAATAATAGCAGCAGCTGTTGCTAAAATCACTCCAGGAAGAACCGCCCATTGAGGCATAATTCCAAAGAAAGGATTAACTCCGTTAAATACCTGATGGTAGTTATCTAATAACCAGGCACCTTGTCCCAGATAATTAAGAATAAGCATTAATTTAACAAAAACCCAGCTTATTCTGATGTTTTTAGCACCACAGTGTCCAAGATCTGAATATAAAGCTTCAGCACCCGTTGTACAAAGGAAAACAGCTCCCATGATCACAATAGCGCTTGATGAATGGGTAATAAGATTATATGCATATATTGGATTGAATGCTCTTACAATCTCGATATGATCAAAAATATGAACCGATCCGAAAGCCCCTAAAGCAAGAAACCATGTCACCATAACAGGTCCGAAAAATTTACCTATGGAAGCGGTTCCAAATTGTTGTACAACAAATACAACAAACAGAATTACCAGGGTAATAATAACTACGGGGGTTTCCGGATTATATATTTTCAATCCTTCAATAGCTGACATAACAGTTAATGAAGGAGTAATGACACTATCCGCAACAAGTGTTGATGCTCCAATAATCGCGACGACATAGAGCCACTTTTTCTTAAGTTTTTTTACGAGCGAATAAAGAGCTAAAATCCCACCTTCACCTTTATTATCTGCTCTTAGGGCGATAATTACATACTTTATCGTGGTTTGGAGTGTCAATGTCCAGATGATACATGAAAGCGCACCTTCAATATATTCATCAAATGGCATCGTAGCACCATCCTTTCGGGCATTCACGATTGCTTTCATTACGTACAATGGGGACGTTCCAATATCTCCGAAAACAATTCCGAGAGAGACGATAACCCCTACAAATGAAAGCTTCTTTAGGTCAAAATGATGACCCCCCTCTGTAACTTCTGCCATATCAGCTAATTTTAAAAGCGCAAATCTACACTAAATTTATGACCTCAAGAACTTTTCTTCATGCATAGAATAAATGAAAAAACTTCCTTTCGGAAGTTTTTCTCTATGATTTAATATACATTGCATTTTTAATTTCCTCTTTCACTTTTTCAAGTTTAGGGAACCATTCTGCAAACAAAGCCGCTGAATATGGTGCAGGAGCATCAGGAGTAGTAATTCTCTTGATAGGTGCATCTAAATAATCAAACGCTTTTTGTTGTACCATATATGCAATTTCAGAAGAAATAGACGCAAATGGCCACGCTTCTTCTAAAATAACCAGTCTGTTTGTTTTTCTAACAGAGTTTAAAACAGTATCGTAATCTAATGGACGAACTGTTCTAAGGTCTATTACTTCTACAGAAATACCTTCTTTAGCTAAATCTTCTGCAGCCTGAATTGCTACTTTCATAATTTTACCAAAAGAAACTAAAGTTACATCCTTACCTTCTTTTTTGATATCTGCTTTTCCGATAGGCAAATAGTACTCTTCTTCAGGAATTTCCATTTTATCACCATACATCTGCTCAGATTCCATAAAGATTACAGGATCATTATCCTGGATAGCTGTTTTCAATAACCCTTTTGCATCATAAGGATTTGAAGGTACAACCACTTTAAGTCCCGGACAGTTAGCAAACCAGTTTTCAAAAGCCTGAGAGTGTGTAGCTCCTAATTGACCAGCAGAAGCTGTAGGACCACGGAAAACAATTGGACAGTTCCATTGTCCCCCACTCATCTGACGGATTTTTGCCGCATTATTTATAATCTGATCAATTCCTACTAAAGAGAAATTGAATGTCATAAACTCTACAATAGGTCTGTTCCCATTCATTGCTGCACCTACTGAGATCCCTGTAAAACCAAGTTCAGCGATTGGTGTATCGATTATTCTTTTAGGACCAAATTCATCCAGCATTCCTTTTGAAGCCTTATAAGCACCGTTGTATTCTGCAACTTCCTCCCCCATTAAATAAATGGATTCGTCTTTACGCATTTCCTCACTCATTGCCTGTGCAATTACCTCACGAAAAGTATATTCTGCCATAATTTCTTTGAAAAATTTAGAGTACAAAAATAGTGTTTTTTTATTATACACATAATAAAAACGACATCTCATTTAAATGAAATGCCGTTAATTAATTTTTTATTTAAACCTTATTAGTTTACTTTCTGCCAGGTTTGCGTTCTTCCTAATAAAGATAAACCTACATATCCTCTTACATTTAACTGATCTCCGGTTCTTGTAATGGTACATTTATAAGTTTTCCCTGTCTTAGGATCTGTAATTGTTCCTCCTGTAAATTCATCACCATCTTTCTTCAATCCTTTGATGATCTCCATTCCTAAAATAGGCTTTCCTTTTCTTTCGTCTTTACAGTTCGTACAATTAGGATCAGCAGGTTTTATAAGTAACTGTGATACTTTTCCGTAATACGACCCATCTGTTTTCTTGTAGATCTCTACGATAGATTTTGCCTGTTTTGTTTCGTCATCTATTGTCTTCCATTTGCCTTCTATTTGTGCAAACGACATTACACCTACTAAAGAAAGAACCAGGGTAAATAATAATTTTCTCATATTCTTGTTGTTTTAATTCTAATAAAATATTTCTGTTGTCTATTTCATTGCTAAAAATATAAATTAATTTTAAACAAACAAAAACATTTATTATCCTAGGCATATATAACAATACGCATACCAAATGTAATAGTTAAACACTTCTTAAACATTAGTTCAGTTTTCGGTTGATAACACGATCCATATAATCCTGATACCAAGCTTTTGCGATTTCTTTTCCTTTTTCAGTTTCCGGAGTTTTTAAATGATCAACAAGATTCTTTTCTAAACCAAGATCTGTTTTATCATAAATCCCAACTATATTTTTTCCGTCAAAACGATAAATATAATTACCAATGATAAACTGCTCAGCTCCACCATCTGAATTTGCAATAATAGCAGGATACTTTTTATCACTCACTAAGCTTCTTCCCCAGCTCCTGATCTTTTTATTATAACCTATTAAATCTGCTAATGTAGGATAGATATCAATTTGCTGAGCTTCTTCATTATTCACTCCTTTTAGTTGGTATTCAGGATTTGGCGAATATAAAATAATAGGAACAGAAAACCGGTTCATACTTTTTTGATATTCAGGATAATAGATCTCATTGGTATGATCACCTGTGAAAACAAAAATGGTATTGTTGTACCAGGGTTGTTTTTTTGCTGTTTCAAAATACTTCTTTATAGAATAGTCCGTGTACTGTATAGGCTCATGCATCTGATTTTTTCCTTTTTTAAATTTCCCCTGATATTTTTCAGGAATTTTAAATGGATGGTGTGAGGAGGCTGTAAAAACAGTAGCCATAAAAGGTTGTGTTTTCCCTACATTTTTAGCAAAATACTGTAAAAAAGGTTCATCCCAGATAGCCCACATGCCATCAAAATCAGCATCGTTATTATATTCTGTCTTTCCAAAATAATGTTTGAAGCCCAGAATATTACCGAAACCTAAAAATCCCATTGATCCATTAGGTGCGCCGTGATAGAATGAAGTATCATAACCTAATTCATTACAAACAGAAACAATAGACTGTATCTTTTGATTGGAATAAGGAGAACTTGTAAATGCATCTGTAAGACTTGGAATTCCAGCAAGTACACTGCTCATCCCATGAATGGACTGTCTTCCATTGGCAAAAGTATTTGGAAAAATTAAACTTTCATTCGCCAGACTGTCAATAAACGGAGTATAAGAAACATAATCCTTTATATGTGTATCTTTATTAAAAGCACCTGAGTATTCCCTGCTGAAAGATTCAACAATAAAAATCACAACATTAGGGCGATTTGTTATTTTCCTGTCATAAATTTTATAAGGCTGAATATTATCATTTATAAATTTCTGATCTACAAAATGAACTTCTTTAAAGCTATTAGTACCCAGTGTTCTGAAAAAAGAAAATGTACTGTTCAAAACCAGATTTCCCTGAGACGGAACTTTTACAAAACGATTGGCATCTACAAGATTAATCGGTCTGGTACTGTGTCTGAAATCACCACGGATACCACCTATAACCAATACTGTAATACCACAAAGACAAAGAATAGATAGAATAAAATAAGGAATCAGTTTCACAGGCTTACGTTCCGTAATTTTCACCTTTTTATATAGAAAAACCCATAATGCCATTAGAACCACAAACCCAATAAGAATAAAAGGATTCTGTACAATGGATGCGGCAAATACTTTAGCAATATTGGTCTCATGTTTTGCAACCTGCAATGCTGCGGAAGTTAATCTTGTTTGTGCAAACTTGAAATATACAAAATCACCAAAGTTCATTGCATAAGCGATTCCGTTTGTAATAAAGTAAAGCCAAAACAACACCTTTTGATAGACTTTTTTCGTATTAATAATAATAGGAATAAGACTTAATAAAATAAATAAAGAATTAACGTACAAAATTGCCGTTGTATCAAAGGCTATCCCATGATATGACAGACTGAAATAGTCTGAAATGGAATCCACCTTTATGAGATCTTTGTTAAAATACCAGAATAAAAATCTGGCGATCTGATAAAAAACATATGCCAAAAAAATCCTGTATAACAATACCAGAACTTCCTGTTTTCTAAATTCTTTAAAAAATTTCATTCGGCAAATTTACATCAAATTCGTATTACTGTATTTTTTAGTCGGTAATATTTTCATATAGAATTTTTAAAAAATGTAATTTTGTGATTATGAATTTTATTAAAAACAATCTTGCCAATGCATTTACCTTAGGAAATCTGTTTTCGGGATGCGTCGGTGCGGTTCATCTGATCCTGGGTGATTACCAAACAACTGCTATCTGCCTTATTCTCTCGCTGGTTTTAGACTTTTTTGATGGGTTTATCGCCAGAGCTTTAAAGGCTAATTCAAATCTTGGAGTCCAACTGGATTCACTTGCTGACATGGTAAGTTTTGGCTTTGTTCCAGGTCTAACAATGTTTGTAGCTCTTGCAAATAACGCTTATACAGATATTCCATGGTATTGCTATTTAGGCTTTTTGATCACTGCTTTTTCGTGTCTGAGATTAGCAATTTTTAATCTGGATGAAGATCAGCAATATTATTTTAAAGGACTGAATACCCCTTCCAATACTATTTTAATCTTCGGACTGTATTATGCTTTCAGGGAAACCCAAGGCTTTGAATTTTTATTTCATAATACCTATTTAATGATTGTTCTAACGGTGGTTCTCTCATTGCTTTTAGTGAGTCCTGTTAAAATGATCGCAATGAAATTCAAATCGATGAAACTGGAAGATAATTACCCAAAACTGGCTTTATTGATCGGAGCGGTTGTTATTTTAATTATATTTAAAACTGTTGGAATTCCAATGGTTATTATTTACTATATTTTAATTTCACTCTTATTTCAGAAACAACTTAAATAGAAACTAGATTTGTATCTAACAAATTACCATTCCATTATCAAATAATAAATCAATGAATTTAAAATTATATAAACCACTTTGTGTTTTTGACCTGGAGACCACAGGAACTAATATCGGAAAAGACAGAATTGTGGAAATCTGTATTTTAAAAGTAAATCCTGATGCATCAAGAGAAAGTAAAACATGGCGTATCAATCCTGAAATGCCTATTCCATTGGAGTCAAGTTTAATCCATGGTATATATGATGCTGATATCAAGGATGCACCTACTTTTAAATCAATTGCTTCTAAAGTTATGGAGATGATTTCCGGTACAGATCTGGGTGGGTTTAATTCCAATAGGTTTGATGTCCCTCTTTTGGCGGAAGAACTTTTACGTGCAGAAATCGATTTTGATCTTAGTAAATTCAAACTTGTGGATGCGCAAACCGTTTTCCATAAAAAAGAACCAAGAAACCTTGGAGCCGCTTATCAGTTCTACTGTGGAAAAACTTTGGAAAATGCACATTCAGCAGAGGCAGATGTGATGGCTACTTTTGAGGTATTGGATGCTCAGGTTGGAAAATATGAAGATGTTCCTAATGAGATTGCTGCTTTAAGTGAGTTTACATTCCATAACAAACATGCAGATCTAGCTGGTTTTATAGGTTTTAATGAAAAAACAGAAGAAGTTTTCAACTTCGGAAAATATAAAGGACAGGGGGTAAAAGCTGTTTTCCAAAAAGACCTTGGTTACTACGGTTGGTTGCAAAATGCTGATTTCCCATTGTACACGAAGAAGGTATTCACAAAAATTCAGTTATCCAGTAAATTTTAAAAAATGTCTGATCTAATTCGATTCAAATTTTACGAAACCGCTCTTGAAGCTAACAGGGACAAACAGATCCTTGCCGAAAAAGGCATCCAGAGTTTCATTGCCAATGAGCAGCTTATTCAATCGGATTGGTTACTCTCTCAGGCTGTGGGTGGAATTCAGCTACAGGTCTTTGAAGAAGATATAGAAAAAGCAAAACAGACTTTGGAAGATTATAAAGAGAATGAAAAATATGCTCTTGAAGTGGAACATACAATTAAAGATTCTGAGTTTGACTTTGTATGTCCAAAGTGTGGTTCCAATCATATTTACAGGGATGACAGTGCGACCAGCTTTTTTGGAATTTCAATTTTAACAAGCCATAAATTTGTTTGTTATTATTGTGAGAATAGATTTACACATTAAAAATAATTTCATTTAAAGGAGGTATCAATAATTAAAGATTACTTTGTACCTCGCAATGACAAAATAAGAAGAATATGAAAATCATCTGCATCGGAAGAAACTACAGTGAACATGCTAAGGAATTGGGAAATGAAATCCCTGAGAAACCAGTTATTTTCATCAAACCAGACACTGCCGTTTTAAAAGGTAATGACTTTTACCTTCCGGAATTCTCTAAAGATGTGCATTATGAACTTGAGGTTGTATTGAAAATTTCAAAAGGTGGAAAATACATCCAGAAAGAGTCAGCACATAAACATTATGATGAGATCGGTTTGGGAATAGATTTTACGGCCAGGGATCTCCAAACAGAACTTAAATCTAAAGGTTTACCCTGGGAGCTGGCTAAAGGCTTTGATGGCTCCGCTGTAGTGGGAAATTTCTTTAAAAAAGAAAATTATAACCTGGAAAATTTACAGTTTTCATTATTACAAAATAAAGAGGAAGTTCAGAATGGCAATACAAAAGATATGATATTCAGCTTTGATGATATTATAGCATTTGCTTCACAATATTTCACATTACGCGTAGGTGATCTTATCTTTACTGGAACTCCAAAGGGGGTTGGAAAAGTTGAAGAAAATGACATCTTGGAAGCATTCCTTGAGGATGAAAAAATTATGGATATCCGAATATTATAAGTATTTAACAGAGCATTTTATCATTTTTTTCTTATCTTTAGATAACAAAATTAAAGGTTATGATAAACATTGTATTGCCCGTAGATTTTGGGGACAAAACGGAACAACTTGTAGATGGTGCTATAAAATTTGCTAAAGAAGTAAATGGCAAAATCAACCTTATCCATGTTGCACCTACAGACATTGGCTTTGCCATTGGCGATATGGGATTCCAATATTTTCCTGAAGTTGAAGAAAATGAAATCAGAGAGGAATTGGTACAGCTTAACAAGCTTGAACAAAGAATTCTCTCCCATGACGTAGAATGTGAACATCTTTTAAAACAAGGTATTGCCAAGGATATCATCCTTGAATATGCCAAAACAAAAAATGCCAGCTATATTGTAATGGGCTCACATGGAAGAAGCGGAATTTATGATGTCTTTGTTGGAAGCCTTACGAAAGGATTAACAAAAAACTCAACGATCCCTGTTTTGGTACTTCCAATACATGAATAAGAGAAATTAAATTTTAATCGTTATAAAAAAGCCGATCAAATATTAAATTTGATCGGCTTTTTACTATATAACCAATTAATTAACCTTCTTTTTTATAGATACTAGGATCATAGTAAGGATGTTTACCCTCCGTAGGAGAATAATAGTCTTTATCTTTATTACTTCCAAGTGTAACCACAAGTACATAACACCAATAAGTGAACAGTACACAGCAAACTACAAATAGAATCCAGTTTAAAACATTTCCAAAGGTATCAAAAAAGCCGAAAGACCATTTGAAAACTTTGCTTAAGAATAGAAAGAAAGACGTCATTATTTTCCTTTTTTAAATTAACTTTGTACAAATTTATAAAAAATGTTTAAATTACTTTCAAAAGAAAGCAATATTTTTTCAATTCCTGTTTATATTGGTTTTCTTCTTTTAATAGTAATAATATTTAACATACTGAATTTCAACACTTATGAAGCAATTGTTGCCGGAATTACATTCTTAGGAATTGCCTTAGGATATTTCTGTTTTCATAGTATTGCACTGAATTATCAGACTCATCTCCCATTATTCTTATACTCATTTTTCATTTTTGGTCTTTATCCGGGAGATCTGGATATTGGAATTGCGGTTTCACTTCTTACAAATTCTTTTCTTTTACTTCTTCTTACAAGTGCAAATGAAGATGTCAGAAAAAAATCATATGTTCTGGTCGGAGCTATTGTTGCATTAAATTTTATTTTTTTACCGACCACCTGGCCAATGGCTGTTTTCGTGGTTATTCATGTTATTGCAACTTCTGAAAGAATAAGTTTAAATATCTTCAGATTTCTGCTTGGAATCGTTCTTATTGTTTTCAGTTATTTTTCAGTAATGTTTTTCTTAGATTTTACTACCTGGAACCTGGATTATTTTCCATTTGGAAAAATGAAAATTATAACTGATTACAAAGGTATAATTCCTTTACTTCCGGTTGCCCTGATGCTTGTATATGCAGTATATGACCATTTTAAAAATTATAACAAAAAAAGTCCGATAAGCAGATATAAATATACGTTCCTGCTTGTCTTTTCTTTAGCTCAATTGGTTACCATTATTCTGTATATGAATAAGAGCTACGAGTATTTACTGCTCCTGGCATTTCCTTCCAGTATCATACTGAGCAGGATGATGCGTTTTTTACCCAAATACTGGATGCAGGAAGTCGGCTTATGGCTGATTATTATTAGTTTGGTTACCTTTAAAATAGGTACTTATTTTAATTTATTTTAAAAAAGATTATGATTCAGATAGACGATAAATTAATTTCTGAGGAAATATTTTCCGAAGATTTCGTTTGTAACCTTACAAAATGTAAGGGTGCATGTTGTGTAGAAGGAGATGTAGGTGCTCCGTTAGATAAAAATGAGCTTGAAATTCTAGATGGCATTTTTGACAAGATAAAGCCCTACCTTACAAAAGATGGGATAAAAGCCCTTGAAGAACAGGGAACATGGACAACAGATCCTTCTGATGGTATGTATGTAACACCTATGGTTGAAGATCGTGAATGTGCCTATGTTACTTTTGACGAAAAAGGAATTACAAAATGTGGAATTGAAAAGGCTTATGAAGATGGTGCTGTTGATTGGCAAAAACCAATTTCTTGTCACCTGTATCCGATTCGTGTTACAGAGTATTCTTCTTTTACAGCTTTAAACTACCATGAATGGTCGGTATGTGATGATGCATGTGCTCTTGGAAAAGAACTGCATGTCCCAGTATACAAATTCTTAAAAACACCTTTAATACGAAAGTATGGTGAAGAGTTCTATGCGGTTTTAAGTGACGCTGCTGATGAATGGAAAAAAGAATATGGAAATTAAAAAATAAAACCGCAGATTGCTCTGCGGTTTATTTTTTATAGATGGTTATTATTTAATTCCCAGCTCCAACAGCTACTGGTTTAGTTTCTTCTTTTTTAGCATTTTCCCAACCGTCTTCAGGCATTAGCGTCGCCACAATTCTACCTTTTGACAGGTATTTTTTAGCAACATCCTGTACATCTTTCACCGTCAGAGCCTTTACTTTCTCCTGATAGTTCAGGATTTCGTATTTATCACTTCCATCCAACTGATTTTTCGTTAATGAATTCATCCAATAGCCATTATCCCTCATATTGGTTTTATTATCATTGTATTCCCCTTCTTTATACTTATCCAGATCTTTTTGCTCAGGTCCTTTATCAATTAGTTTCTGGAGTTCAACTAAAGCACTTTTCGTAAGCTTTTCAGCATTTTCCGGTCCACATGGAAAACTGATACTGAAATTATAAGTTCCATAAGGTACTTTAGACATGCCTCCTCTGGCACCACCTCCGTAAATTCCACTTTCATCTTCTCTTAGCTTTTCAATAACTTTAATGGTCACTACCTGTCCCAATGCTTCTAAAGCTAATGCTTCTTTTTCATTATACGAGGCTTCACCACTATAGGCAATGGTTACCATACTCTTAGGGTCTTTACCTTTTTTATAAATTTTGGTATAGTCTCCAGTCATAGGTCTGTATCCTGTATCTTTAAACATAGTTGATTTTCCTGTTGAAGGAAGACTTGCAATATATTGTAAGACCTCATTTTTAAATTGAGCTTCGTCAATGTTTCCTACAAAATAAAACTGAAAATTCCCTGCATTGGTAAATTTCTCTTTATAGATATCATAAGCTTTCTTATAATCTGTATTTGCCCAATCTTTTTCCATTGGAATAAATCCTATAAATCTTGGATTTTTCTGATTGATAAATTTAGCATGCTCATTTGAAAAATAAAACTGCGGATTAGAATTCAGGTTATTCAACATGGCGGATTGTTTTTCTTTATAGGCATTGAAAGCATCCGGGTTGTAATTTAAACTGGTAAAATAAGCATAAATCAACTCCATTGCCGTTCCCAGATCTTTTCGGGTTGTTCTTCCTGAAATACCTTCAGTCATTGGTCCTATTGAAGGATTCACACTTACTTGTTTTCCTGCAAGATAATTTGTAAGATCGGACTTTGAATATCCACCCACTCCGGCTTCGCTTAATGCAGCGTAAGCAAACTGAGTTTTATTAAACTCTGCATCAGGAATTAAAGAACTTCCACCTAAGCTTTTTGCCGAAAACACGATTTCATCATCTTTGAAATCTGTTTTCTTAAAAATAACTTTCGCGCCATTGCTTAACGTCCAGGTTGTTGTTCCTAACTTGGCATCTGTTTCAGTCTTTGCAATTTTTCCTTCAGATTTGAAGGGTTTTACCAAACCTTTAATTGTTGCTTTTTCCTGATATGGTTTTAGATCAGCCATTTTTACTCCTTCAAAAGTAGTAAGAACCATTGCCTCTGTAGGCATTGTGACATTGTCTTTTTTAGGTCCTGTAAGAATTACTACTCTGCTGTCATCTTTTACAAACTTCTTAATAACATCATTCGTTTGAGCCAGTGTTACTGTAGGTAAAAATTTCTTGGTATCTTCATATTCCCAAGCAATTCCAGGCATGGGCTCCTGCTCCAGAAAGTTTCTTACATATTCATCTACCAACATGCGGCTTTCCGTTTTATCCCGGTTGTTGTATGTTCTTTCAATGTCCGATATAACTTGTGATTTTGCTCTGTCTAATTCGGTTTGTGTAAATCCAAATCTTTTAGCTCTTTCAACCTCTTCTAATAGAATTTTTAGTGCATTCAGTTGATTTCCTTCTTTTACCATAGCAAACCCCTGAAAAGCTTCTTTACTTCTGGCGTACGTGCCACCATGATAAACTGAACCGAATGTAAAAGGAGGATTGTTAGAATTGATCAATTCTCTAAGCCTGTTATTAAGCATTGTAGTGGTAACATTCTCTAAAACACTTTGATTATACTGTTCAACTGTAACATCCGGTTGATACGCTTCTGAATCTTTCATGATAAACTGCACCATCGAATTTGTTGCATCTGGATCTGTTTCAACAGCAACTAAAGTTTCTTTATGGTTTGGTAAGTCAAAGGTTTTCCTTTCTCTTGGCTTAGTTGGATTTTTATAAGAACTAAAGTTATCTTTTATCTTCTTTTCAACTTCATCCACGTTAATATCTCCCACTACTACAATCGCCATCAGATCCGGTCTGTACCAATCCTGATGAAATTTTCTGATGACATCCGGACTGAAATTTTGAAGCACTTCTTTTTTACCAATTGGTAGTCTGTTTGCATATTGAGAATTATACAATAATTTAGGCAGATATTTATCCATCATCCTCTTGTCCGGTCCTAATCCTAATCTCAGTTCCTCAAGAACCACACCCCTCTCTTTGTTGATCTGCTCATCAGATAGTGTGGCATTAAAAGCCCAATCTTCCATCACTTTAAGACCAGCATCTAAGTTTCCGGGTTTATCTAAGGGAACGGGTAACATATATACCGTTTCATCAAAACTTGTATATGCGTTCAGGTGTTGTCCGAATTTCACTCCTATAGATTGTAAGAAGTCTACCAATTTGTTGTCCGGGAAATTTTTAGTCCCATTGAAGTTCATGTGTTCCATGAAATGGGCAAGTCCTCTTTGGTTTTCATCTTCAAGAATGGATCCGGCGTTAATTGCTAACCGAAAATCCACTTTCTTTTCGGGAAGAGTATTTTTCTTGATATAATACTTCATTCCATTTGGAAGAGTCCCGGTTTTTACGGAAGGATCCATTGGAATATTCTGTGCAAATACATTTGCAGTCAGACAAAAGACTACTGCAAATGATGATAAAATTGTTTTCATAAGGTCATAATTTCTTAGCTCCTAAAGTAGAAATTATTCACAAACTATGGAAATTTATCAACCTGTAATTAAGTTAAAGTTGAGTTAAATACCTAAAAACAAAAAGGTTGAGCTAGCTCAACCTTTTTGTTTTTAGATTATGTTATTGACAGATTATTTAAAATCCGCATCTGTTACTCCAGAATTAAGTACAATTTTAGTTGTTTTAATAACTACTTTTTGTCCGTTTCCTTCAGCATTTATTTCACCAGGAAACTTTAATCCATCTACAGTCATATAGCTATTTACAATAGCTGTTCCTTCTTTTGACTCTGTTTTATATAATAAACCAGTTGCTGCATCGAAAAAGTATTTTCCTTTATCTGAAGTTAGTACATTAAAGTCTTTACCATCTATTTTCTCTACAGTCACTGTTTGGAAAGTAGTAGGGTCATATCCTAATGCATCAACCGTTTTTCCTTTTTTAAGATCAGCAATTTTATCAGCAGGAATATCCATTTTCTTTCCCATCTGATCAAAAGTTCCTTTTTCACCATCAAACATTTGAGTCATTTCCTGTCCCATTACACTTTGAACAGATTTGAACTTATTTCCCATCTTTTTGGTACTCATAGAAATCTCCATTCCCTGTACACTAAGTGTGTTATCAGTTATAACGGTTTTTATAGCTTCTAATTTGTCTTTTCCTCCCAAAGCTTTAAGATAATTATCAATTACTTCTTTAGATGTCAGTTTCGATTTGGTTGCTTCTGTTTTTACAGCAGCCGTTTTTTGCTGTGCTGCTACTGAAGTGGAAAAAAGCACTGCACAGAAAAATGGAATGATTATCTTTTTCATATATTTTAATTTATTGCGTAAATATAGCAATATTGATCGATATAAAATCTAAGAATCTTACAACAAAAAACCACCATAAAAATGGTGGTTTTAAAATATTTATCTTAGAAAAGATTATTTTTTAAGCTCTTCTAAAAATTCGTCATGCGAAATTTCAGTTTCTTTTTTGCTCGCTTTTTCAAGAATTACATCTTTTAATTTAGTCATAGCAACTTCAGAAGAAATTTGTTTTACCTGCTCCTGATCTTTCAACATCTCAACAGCATATTTTTGAACCTCTTCATCTCCTAAATGGTGAATTCCATAGATTGCCAATTGGTTTCTTACTAATTGCTCAGCTTGTGCCAGAACATCAGCATAATCCAGTTGAATATTGTTATCACTCATCAATTTACCTTCGATGATCTGATAGCCCAATTGTTTTTTCTCAGCTTCTAAGATTTCTTTTGCCTGCTCTTCAGATTGGATATTCTGATTAGAGAATAATAACCATTTTACTAAGAAAGATTCCGGAAGTTTTACTTCTTCTTTCTCTGTAATTTGTTCCAATACTTTATTTACGAAGTGAACATCAGCATTTTGTTGGAAATATTCGTCTAATTCAGTTTTTACTTTTTCTTTAAGCTCTTCTTCAGACTTGATATTTCCTTCTCCATATACTTTATCAAATAAATCCTGATTAAGTTCAGCTAAGTTTAAGCTATAGAAATCTTTTACTTTAACTTCAACTTCAGCGTGGTGTAAATGCTCAACTTCTTCTTTAGAGAAACCTAATTCTTTAGCTAATTCTTCATCACCAGCAAGAGTTTCTTTAGAAACTTTTACAGATCCATCCATTTTTAAAGCTTTAACTAATTTGAAAGCTTCTTTGTTTTCAGCTGTAATCGTAGCATTCTTTGGATGGTGGTGGTGCTCTCCTTCAGCATCTTCTTCCACTACCTGAGAAATTTCTAAAGCAATATAAGAATCTTTAGTGATCTTATCCTGAGGAACCTGCTCAGCGAAACGCTTTTGCATGTTTTCAATGCTCTTTGTGATTTCTTTATCAGAAGCTTCTACTTTATAATGTGGAGCTTCATATTTAGCTAAATCTATTGTGAATTCAGGCTCATACCCTACTTCAAAAGCAACTTCAAGTTGTTCAGCATTATGATTGAAATCATTTACAGGCTGAGGAACAGGCTGGCCAACTAATCTTAACTTGTTATCATTTACATAGCTATTTAAAGCATCAGAAACTTGCTTGTTGATCTCCTCGAATGCAATACCTGCTTCATATTGTTTTCTAACCATACTTAAAGGCACTTTTCCTTTTCTGAATCCAGGAACTTGCGCATTTTTAGCATAATTAATCAACTGCTTTTCTACTTTGTCTTTGTAGTCAGATTTTTCCAATGTTACAGTAAGTAATGCACTTACGTCATCATGGTTTTGTGCGGTAACCTTCATTATTGATTAAAATTTTAGGTTGCAAAAATATGAAAATTTTATCAAAATAAACTACTAAAGATAAATTCTTAGGCATCAAATATTTATAATTAAAAAACCACTGAAATTTTCAGTGGTTTTATTTATCTTGTAATCTTCTTAGTTACTGATCTTGTACGTAGCTTGTGCATCTGTTTCACCTCCGGTTTGAGCTCCATATACAACTCCATTTCCACTC
Source organism: Chryseobacterium sp. FW101-FHT12H09 (assembly GCF_058790395.1). NCBI lineage: Bacteria > Pseudomonadati > Bacteroidota > Flavobacteriia > Flavobacteriales > Weeksellaceae > Chryseobacterium > Chryseobacterium sp. FW101-FHT12H09. Next base: position 1,066,894 of record NZ_JBYTCP010000001.1, read on the forward strand.
ACAGCAGAAACTTCAGAAACCGTTGCAGGCTCATGATACAAAGTAAGAATAAGTTGACTTTCTGTAGATGTATTTTTTACAGCTTTACTCACCACCCATTTTGTTTTAAGTCCTACATGTTTACCATCTGCTCTAGTAGAAGCTGCATCATCGGTACGGGTTAAAGTAAGATCAGAATTAGGGAAATTATAAACTAAAAAGTGTTCATCTTTCGCGTCTTTAATTTCTTGGGTTGCATCCTCATTACCATTTTTAAACTGCACTTCTACCTCATATGTTTTTCCATCCACTAATTTAATAGTTTGCGCCCCTCCAGCACCAACACTATAATTATAAGGCACTGTTACCTGTGTGGCAACATCTTTTACCAATAAGATAATATTGGTAAGATCTTCCTGAGGAAGATCATCTTCTTCCGCCGAATTGTCTCTCTGACAAGAAACAATAGAAAAAGTGATGAATAAAATGGCTAATAGTCTGATAATATTTTTAGTACTAAATAATTTGTTCATTTTTTTTAATTTAAATTTTAAAATCTTGATTTGTAATTGTTGAATATTAGAAACGATATCTAACATTCAGAATGAAATTTCTTCCTGCCTCATCTGCAAAAAATCTCATGCGATTAAGATAATCTCTATATGAAACATTAAACAGGTTATTGACAATAAGTCCTGCAGAAAGGTTTTTACTGATATTGATACCTGTCTGGATATTCCAAAGTGAGTATCCGTTTGGTGGAGTGCTGAAATCTACTATCTTATCTACTTCAGCACCATTTTCAAAAATAGTCACTGGAGCATTATGAATAGGAAATCTATTCTGTTTTAAAAATGTTTGATTCTCAAGACTGAAATAGAATTGATTCCAATTTTCTTTTTTGAATTGCAAAGCATTAGAAAAATTGGGAGGCATCATTAAGATTAATGGTTCGTTGTGGGTATCATCCTGGCCGTTTACATAGCTTCCCTTTGCAATATAGGTAAGATTGTTTGTAATCTTTAAATTGATATCTAGATCTACCCCATACATTCTTGCGTCGATCTGTTGATATGCCCATACCGGAAATACTCCTCTAATTGTATTTTGTACACCAGTCGGAATTTCGTTGATATAGTTTTTGGTAATAAAAAAATAAGGGTTCACAGAAACATTCAATCCCTTAAGAACATTGAATTTCGCATCCGCAACTAAATTCAACTGATGTCCCTGTTCATTTTTTAAACCCATATCACCAATTTCTATTACAGCAGCTGAATGATGTAATCCGTCTGAAAACAATTCAGCAATATTGGGTGTACGCCCTACCTTGGCATAGTTAAATTTTAAATTAAAACTTAAACTTGGATGATATTCCAGCCCAGCATTGAAAGAAACATTTCCATAATTAAGCTTCGGACGGGTTAGTATTCTGTTTTGATCTGTTTTTACATAAAATTGCGGATAAGTTGCCTTATATAATTTATCCCAGTCACTCTTATCATACCACTTTGTTACGTCATAACGATTAAAATCATATCTTACCCCTGCCTCAGCATTCAATTCACTAGAAATTTTATATTTAAAAATAGAATAAACGCCAGCTGAGTATTTGTCATAATTAGGGATCAAACGCCTGGCTTTTGTAGCTGGATCTGAGTAATTATTTTGAAAACTAGCATCAATACCTGTTTCCAATGACCATTTTTCTCTTTCTAGTAAATTGTTAAGATTAAACTGATGAGTCATTAATGCTAAATCCAAAGAGGGGATATCTTTTAATTCTCCTCTTCTAATATCATATTCTTGTCTATGGTTATATTGAAAACTATAGGTTGCAGAAACTTTACCAATATTTTCGAATCTTTTAAAAGCCGAAATTTTAGCAATATGATGTTCTATTACCTGCCTTGGGTTATCAATATCATAACTGAAAGTTCCAGTGTAAACAGGAATATTCAACGTCATAGCATTATAAAAGTCATTATTATTTCCTACGTGTGAACCTCTGTAAATTCCAATATTCTGATTGGTAAGATAATAATCGAAGGAAATCCCCTGTTCATATGAATTCTTCTGAACTGTAAAATTAAAAGATGAAAAATCCATTCCTGTATTCATCAAATTATAATCCGGAGTATGCTGATCACCTAGTTTTTTAATTGATCCCCCCGATTTTACAGCCCATCCATTTTTCCATGTTTTGGCAACATTTACATCTAATCCCAGACCTTTTCCATTAGAAATACCTGAAAGACTTACAGAACCTCTTACCGTATCTTTTTTAGGGAAAATTTCCGGTTCCAAAACTATAACTCCACCAATTGCATCACTCCCATATTTCAAAGCAGAAGCTCCTTTAATTACATCTATATGCTGGAAATTATTAATATCTACGTTTGGAGCATGTTCCACTCCCCATTCTTGCTCCGCCAGCTTAACTCCATTATTCATAATGGCAATTCGGCTTCCATATAGTCCATGAATAATTGGCTTTGAAATATTATTTCCAGTTTTTAAAGCAGTAACACCAGAAATCTTAGACAATAAGTTACCTAAGTTATCAGTAGAGTTTTTCTCTATTTCCGATTTATCAATTGTCTTAACAATCAAAGAACCATTATTTTTATGGCTCCCATGTATAGTCACTGTTTCAATATCCTGAACATGGTGTTCAAGGATAATGGTTAAGTGAAGATCCTGATTAACTCCTATATTTTCAGTATAATCATGACAATCAGGATGCTTTGCAATGAGATTATAAGCTCCCGCAGGAATTTTGTTAAATAAAAACTTACCTTTTTTATCCGTTTTAGTCGTAAAGTTTCCAATTTGTACTATAGCATTTTGCAATGTGCTTTTATCATGAAAATCCTGAACGGTACCTTCAACGGTATAAGTTTTTTGTGCGTTTGTTAGTACTAATCCACAAAAGATCAGCAATAAACTATATATCAATTTCATTGTAAATAGATAGATTGAGTACTTTAAAAAGTACATTTTCAAAAAATTTGTTTTTTTGGATTTTTTGTACGGCTTAAGGTGTACAAAGTAAAATGTATAGTCTATTGAATGTAAATTACATCTCTACAAATACATTTAATCTTAACCATCTTAATAAATTAATGACGACTTAATGGACTAATTTTCCAATATTAAGCAACCTTTAAACAATAAAGATCTAAGACAAATCCGATAAAATATGTGAATTATGAAATTGTGGGGGGACCCCGAAGCTGAAAAGTAAATTTAGTCTGAGACCAGATAATCTCCTGAACGGCAATAATCTGTTTTATTTCCTGAGTATAGCCCTCAAAAGAAAAATTAAATTCTTCAGGCACCAAGGTATGGCCGGTAGCTAAGAAGTGACACGCCAAACAATCGCCGGCTTTTTCCTTAGCTACATTTTTTGTAATTGTATTTTCAGATTTTTTAAGATTAAAATTTCTGAAGCCATCTATAGGATCATGATGGTGAAAACTTTGAGAAAACAGCGCAAGAAAATAAATCCCAAACAAAAGTCTTGAGATAAAATTCTTAAATTGTCTACTTTCCCTAAAAATCATGCATCAAAAATAACAATAATAATTTGTAATTACTAAATAAAAATAATAATCGAAATTAAAACATCTGCTAACGAATAAATTTTTACTCAAGTTGAGAAGCCAAATGCTCCCACTCTTGTAAAGCGAGTTCCAAATCAGATTTTACTTTATTATATTCTTCTAACATTCCATCAGAAGGATTTTCTTTTGCAAAAGAGACTTCCATTTCTTCAGATTTTGTTTCCAATTCTGAAATTCTCTCTTCCACTTTTTTTATTTTATTCTGAATATTTTTTTGCTCCTTACTTACAAAACCTGACTTTGGCTGAACAATAGGTTCTGCTTTCTCCACAACCTCAACCTTAGGTTTAACCTCTACTTTGACCTCATCATGAAGCTTTGCCTTTTCAGCTGAGATCTCTCTGATCGTTTCTTTCTGCCTGTATTCAAGGTACTCATTGATATCTCCAAGGAACTCTTTCATTTTACCATCACGGAATTCAAAAATCTTATCACAAAGCCCTTGCAGGAACTCCCTGTCGTGAGAGATCACGATCAGTGTACCTTCAAATTTCTGTAATGCCAATTTGATAATCTCCTTAGACTGAATATCGAGGTGATTGGTAGGCTCATCCATAATCAATGTATTGAAAGGACGTAATAATAATTTACAAAGCGCAAGACGGTTTCTTTCTCCTCCCGATAATACTTTGGTTTTCTTTGTAACAGCCTCACCCTGAAATAAAAAAGATCCTAATAAATCTCTTACTCTTGGTCTGGTTTCTTCTGTTGCAGCATCTTCCGCCTCTTCTAAAACCGTTTTATTTGGTGTTAATACTTCTTCCTGATTTTGAGCAAAATATCCGATATTCACGTTATGACCAAGATTCCAGGTTCCACTGTAGTCTTTAATTTCACCAGCCAATATTTTCGCAAGAGTTGTTTTCCCCTGTCCATTCTGTCCTAACAGGGCAATTCTATCTCCACGCTGAACAATAAAATCTACATCATCAAAGATCTGCTTCTTTCCATATGCTTTACCCAGTTTTTCAGCTTCAAAATTAACTTTTCCGGGAACAACAGACTGAACGAATCGAATATTAAACTTTGAAACGTCATCATTTTCTACTTCAATACGTTCAACTTTTTCAAGTTTTTTGATTAAAGATTGTGCAAACGCGGCTTTAGAAGCACTTGCCCGGAACTTATTAATTAACTCTTCAGTATGTTTTATCTCTGCATCCTGATTCTTTTTAGCTTGGATCAGTTTTTCTTTTCTATCTTTTCTAAGTTCAAGATATTTGGTGTAATCCGCTTTATAATCATCAACTTTCTTATTGTTAACATCAAAAGTCCTGTTACAAACGGCTGTCATGAATTGTTTATCGTGACTTACCAATACAATAGCTCCAGGATAATCTTTAAGGAAATTTTCCAGCCAGATGATGGATTCCATATCAAGGTGGTTGGTAGGCTCATCGAGAAGCATTACGTCATTCTTTTGAAGAAGCAGTTTTGCCAGTTCAATTCTCATTCTCCAACCTCCGGAGAACTCGTCAGTAATTTTCTGGAAATCATCAGCTTTAAATCCTAATCCGAATAATACCTTTTCCATGTCACCTTCCAAATTGTAGGCATCATGGTGCATTAAAAGATCATTTAATTCAGTCATTCTATTGATCAAATCCGTGTAAGCATCACTTTCGTAATCAGTTCTTACAGTCATTTGGTGATTCACTTCTTCAAGTTCATTCTTCCAGGCATTGATCTGCTCAAAAGCCTGCATCGTTTCATCCCAAACCGTTCTTCCTTTTACAAAGTCCAAATCCTGCTTCAGGAAACCAATAGTAATATTTCCATCAGGTACAACACTTCCTTCGTAGAATGTAATTTCTCCGGAAAGCATCTTCAATAAAGTGGATTTTCCCGCTCCATTTTTTCCTACTAAACCAATTTTATCATCCTTTTTAATAGTGAAATTCACATTTTGAAACAAATAGTTTCCCGAATGATGTAATCCTAGACCTTGAACCGAAAGCATTTAATGATATAATTTAAGAATTAATACTGAATATTTTTCGGGTGCAAAAATACGGAAAAAGAAATGAATAGACGATAAATAAAAAAAGCTCCCCATTTGAGGAGCTCCATTACCTAAGCTAAAACTGAAAAATACGAACATTTAATAATGTAAGTTTTATTTTAAATTAATATAGAGCGCATCCAGTTATCATTATTAGGAACATTCGCTCCATATGCGAAATCTGTAACCACTGTATCCTCCAGGATATGCATTTCAGCCTGAAGAACTGGATGAAGATTATTAGCTAACGATCTGCTGGGAACATTTAATCCATTATTTATTATTTCTGCATCTATTAATTCTGGAGATCTTTTAAGTTGCCCCTTTTTATATAAACCAAAATTGGCTGAAATATGGGTATAATCTGCAAGTTTTTCATAATTATACGAGGGTTTCATACTCGGGGTAAGGTTGTTGGCATAGCTTTCGAGTTCGGTATAAAATGATTCTAAAAACAAATGTTCCTGACCAATTTTGAAATCAGATTCATTAAAATCTGTCTTAAAAACTGAAATTATAGCATTAGTTTGCATCAACATTAATTTTCCGTAAACTTTTGAAAGGTCATTGTAAACTATTTCTCTTTCTACATATGCCTGAGAGAGAATTTCACCTTCATCTATGTGATAATTCTGTAAAATAGGATTCCAGATTCTATTTCCCTCAGGATCTTTCGCTACATCTCTTATATTTGAAACGTAGGAATTTATCTCTGAAACCTGCAGGTGATTTGAAGAAACATACACCGATTGTGAGGTTTCCAGATAACCTCCACCTACATCAGCATGAACACCCGGAACAAAGATCTCTTTCCATACAGAATTTCCGGTAGAAAGCTCTGAATCTTCCATACTTTTTGAATTTTCAAAAAATCCGGTCAATGGAAAAAAATATCTGCATTCATTCACCGCACATAATTGAAGTGCATTTTCTACGCCTGCTGATAAACTCACATTATAATCGTTAAAAGGAGCTGATTCTACGGTATCAAAAACGCCTAAGAACTTTACTTTAATATTTCCTGATAATACAGAACCCGGACTTAATAGTTCATAACAAAAATTTCTAGCCAGCATAGATCCCCTACTGAATCCATATACATAAAACTGATATTCTTTGGTCTTATCCTGCATTTTCTGTTCAATAAAAGAGTATGCTTTCCGAAGCTTATCATCGGAAGAATACCCAGAACATCCTATCGGATTTTTACAGGTTGCTTTCGCAAAATCACTGTCTTCGGCTCCGGTTATCGTTCCTATTCCCTCAACATATATTTTTTCATCTCCATTGAACAATTCGAAGAGCTTAAAAACATTTGTGGGTGCTGCATGATAGCTTTCATGGTTAATCAGTGGCTTTTTATCTGAAGTTGCATTGAATCCGTTATTTCCTGTTCCATCAAAAAAAATTCCGACAGATACTATATCATTTCCCATGGTAACAATTTTTAAGTGATCAATAATCTACCGTCGCTTTTTTTATATTATAGCTCCGTTAGATAATCATTTCAAAGTAACCATGAAAAGGGAGAGAATAATAGAGTAAAAGATACTAAATTAAAAATTCCGTATTTCTACGGAATTATATTTTTTCAAGAGAATAGATATTGTTAATAATCGCATAGATTACAATACCGACTGTATTTTTAGCACCTATCTTTTCAAGAACGCGCTGTCGGTGACTTTCCACCGTCCTCGGGCTTATAAAAAGCTTTTCAGCTATTTCATTATTGGTATATTCCTGACATATCAGTTTTACCACATCCTTTTCACGTTCTGAAAGTTCATCTTCCATTTCAAACAAAGATTTCTTCTTACTGGAACTGTTCATGTAGGTAAACAACATCTGATGATCTTCAGCTGTAAAGAAAACACCATTTTTAAAAACCATTGTAATAGCGTCTATAAATGTTTTCTTATTTGAGTTCTTAGGCAGAAAAGCAGAAACTCCCAGTTTAACCATATAACCCAGAATGGAGCTTTTATAATGGGAAGAAAGAATAATAATTTTCAGATTAGGGTATTTTTCTTTAAGAATTTCAACCAGTTCAAAACCGTTCATTGGCTGCATCTGTACATCCACTAAAGCAATATCCGGAAAATCTTTCTCAGGTAGGTCTTCTAAACTTTTTATAAAATCTGGTCCGTTATCCGCTGTAAGGTTTACGGATATATTCTGCTCATTTGATAATAATAATTTGACACCCTCCAGAATTAACTGTTCATCATCTATTAGCGCTATTTTGATCTTGGAATTCATTATTACGAGGAATTTTAATGATTAAACGACTTCTTTTATTGGGTACATTTTTCCATTTATGAACAGCATTTATAGATTTGATCCTGGATTCAATATTTTTAATACCCATTCCTTTTTTCACCAGATCATAATCAAAACCCTGTCCGTTATCTGAAATAACTACGGCTGTATACTGTGAATAGTCTTTTATATAGATCCAGATTTTTGTAGCTTCTGAATGTTTAATAACATTCGTAGTAAACTCTTGTATAATCCTGTACAGCTGAACTTCTATAAAAACATCTTTCTGTTCATAACCTGGAGCTACCTGTAATGAGATATTAATTTTATGAGATAGATTTGCAATTAATTCTTCAATATACAAAACAAGACCCACCGATTCCAGGTTTACCGGATACAAAGAATGGGATATCGTTCTCGCAGAATCAATTAAAGCAGACATCTGTCCATAAATGTTTTTCTTAATTAATTCATCTCCCTTGGTATCGAGATTATTAAGCCACAAAGACAATATATTGAGCCTGTTCCCCATATCATCATGAATCATGACGGCAATTCGTTTCCGTTCTTCTTCCTGAGCCTTAATATTTTCTAATACTAATTTTTTCTGATGAAGAACTTCAGCCTCATGTTGCGCATTCTTTTCTTTAATAATCCTATCTACAAAAGTTTTATAAGCCAGTAGAATAAATAATACGATAACTGCCAGGATCACAATTATCAATATTAAAAAATCAATATGTAGGGTTATTTCTTTAATTTGATAAATGTATATATAAAAGAACCATATAAAATACTTGACAGAATATTATTGGTTCCTAAAATTGCATAATAATTATCCTCTGACAAAGTGGCTATCTGATGCTGGATGATAAAAATAAAAACGGAGACAGAATAATAGAAAAAAATACAGGCATCCACTAATGTAAAGCGATTAACACTTTTGTTATTCTTAATTTGCTGTAATAAAGTATACCCTGCAAAACATACAATGATGATGTTGGAAGTCACTTTTACAACATCATCATTAAAATAGGTGTCAAAAAATTTATTTACAATTAAAAAACCTACCGTAAGGATCAATATTGGGATCAGCCCATATTTTAGTACGCCCAGTTTTCTAATGAATAAACTTGTTAACAGGAAAAATTCGCCAGCTATATAAATCGGATACAAAAATGAGGTGTCTTTATAATGAAGAACAACTGTTAAAAAATTAGTTGCGGCTTCTATAAATAAAAGAAATCCAATATAGAACACATATTGTTTTTCTTCTTTTCTTAAAACAGAATATTTTGCAATTCCGAAAATAAAAGAAATGAGAAGCAGAATATTTGTGATACCCCACGTAGTGATAAAATAGCTATGCATATATTTCTATAATTGACAAATCGGAGGACATGGTCTTGACCAATCGTATGTATTGGAAATTACCTCTACACTTCCTGTATTTTGTAAATCCTGAAAGAAAGAGATAAAGATCAATGTTACCAAAGGTCTCTGATAGATTTCAGAAAATTTGATTCCAAATGAACATACGATATAGCTAAGTCCCTCTTTCGGTGGATTCAGGTCTTCTACAGGAACATAGAATCTTTTAAAAATCCTTGCTCCCTTAAATTCCTCACACTCTCTATAGAACCATGTTGATCCTTCATCTCTCCAAAGTTCTATGGCAGCAACAGCTTTATCCTGTTCCATTATCGGCATATTAGCTACGGGTAAATACATATCCGCAGTACGATCTACCTGCTGTAATTCTTTAGAAAGAACAGCATTTTTCACTAAGGTATACTCTTTTGTTTCTACCAAAGTAAGGTTTGTTGTTAACTCTGCAAGAATGCTATAAGGGTATTCATTAACTGCAATTTTTTGTCCGTTTGCATCAAGTGCACAAAGGATCAATACAAGTTGATTTTTATACACTCCTATTTCAGTACAGAAATCTTCACATTTATTATTTCTTTTCAGCCAGTCAATTTGATCCAGCGAAAGGGTAAAAACAAAGTTGGAGGGGATTAACTTTTGGATTGTTGAATAATCTTTGGAACTGGTATCCCACGCGGCAATTGCGGCGGTATATTCATCTTTGTTAAGAATTGTCATATTTTCATGGTTTTTTAGTCGTATAAAATTATATAAACTAAACTACTTATGCAAATATCTCACTTATAATTGAGGATTTATTAATCTTCATTAAAGATAAAACAATATCCTTTTTATTTCTTTTCAAATCATCAAATTATTACAATGATCAATAATTCCTCACGGTAATATGATAACAGCTCTGTTGTCTTTCTTTTATGTAATAAATCCGGCCGGCATTAGCGTAATATTTCAATACTTTTTCTAAAGCAATTTCCATTTTAGGATTATATTTTAAAACATCATTAAACCGTACGTAAGAAATATCGAAAGAGTTTCCATAATTATGAGAGCTTATTCCTAAGGACGCATTGGAATTCACTCTTCTTAATCGGCACTGATCTTCAAGCGTCCTTGTAATTGATGAAACCGTAAAAGTATGTCCTTTTGTCTCTTTACTAAATCTGGCGCCCATTTTTTCAAGGGTTGTTTTAGCTTTAGAAACCATATAAGCTCTGCTATAATTCAATTTCTGAACCCGGTATCCTTTCCCCGTTTTTTTAATTTTATGAAACTTTCCGCTGTTGATATATTTCTGAATGATTTTAGTATCCTTCAGTAATTTTACCCCAAAACTTTTTGAAGCATCCAGGTGAGGTTTATAAAGAGGTGTTGGTTCCACTTTTAAAACTTCATTAAGGTCATAACAGGATCCTGTATTTTTAGAGGATTGGGCATAATGAAAATGAGAAATAAAACATCCAAAAATTACACACAGAAACTTTTTCATTCGCAAGCTTTTTAATTAAAAAACGAAAAATAAACATTTATGTGATACAATTCAACTATAAGAGAAGTATTCATAAAATATATTCTTCATTAAATACTGAATAACATTGCCATATCCACACCTGTTATTCGATTTAATTTCATTCTTTTTAAAAATTAATTTGAAAATTTGAAATTTAAACTATAAATTTGGTTTCAATATAAAAATAAACATTATGATAAAAAAACTTTTTGCTGAATTTTTCGGCACATTTTGGCTTGTTTTCGGTGGTTGCGGAAGTGCAGTTTTCGCTGCCGGAGTTCCCGACATTGGAATTGGACTTTTAGGTGTTGCTTTAGCATTTGGTCTTACGGTTCTCACCATGGCTTATGCTGTGGGTCATATTTCAGGAGGACACTTTAACCCTGCTGTGACTTTTGGTCTTTTAGCCGGAGGAAGATTTCCTTTCAAAGACCTGATCTCTTATGTTGCCGCCCAATGTCTGGGTGCAATCGCAGCAGCTGCCTGCCTTTATTTTATCCTCAACGGTGCTGGAGCATTTACTACAGAAGGACCAGGAGCTTTTGCCACCAACTTCTATGATATGCCCGGCTATCATAACAGAAGCTATTCGATGGGGGCAGCGTTCTTAGCCGAGTTTTTGTTAACTGCTTTCTTCCTGATCATTATTATGGGAGCAACGGATAAATGGGCTAACGGAAAATTCGCTGGAATTGCCATTGGCCTTGCTTTAACATTGATACATTTAATATCAATTCCTATTACCAATACATCCGTAAATCCTGCAAGATCCCTTTCCCAGGCTCTTTTTGTAGGTGGTGCTGCGATGTCTCAACTTTGGTTGTTCTGGGTAGCTCCTATTCTTGGTGGAATTGCTGGCGGATTGATCTACAAATTCTTACTTCAACGAACAGATACCGAGGTAGCTGCTTAATAAAAAAATATATATCTAAAAAAAATCCTGTCTAAATTGGCAGGATTTTTTATTTTCTTTTTTTGATATCAAAAGGATTTTTAAAGATAAGTTCTTCGTGTTTTCCTTTGATCTCCATTTTTCGCTGTAGTAAATTAAGTGCTATTTTTCGGATAAAAAGATCTTTATCTTTTAGTTTCCAATAGGAATCCTGATGTACCTGAATAGGCTTTCTTATGAGATAAAATTCAGTTTCCCACGTATCCACATTATGATAAAATTCGATGATCCCACAATGTTCAGGAATCACATTATGATCAATCATACCCATAGGAAGGAGAAAACTAAATGCATTACACACATAATCTCCACAGGAAATTTTATCGTGTTTTAAAAATTTCTCTCCTGTAGCAGTATTGATATAGGATTTTTTGAAATCATTTTTAAAATCACTTTTAGACAGCTTAATTTCAATTTCATGACTCAGCCCCAAAGTATTTATGATCAATATATCAGCTTCCCAATCAGAATGAAAATGATTGGTTAAAACAATTTCTTTCTCAAAATCACAATGAGAATGGATATATGCGTGAACAAGTTCTTCTATTTTAAGCATGTTTTCTTATTTAAGAGGTCTTTAGGTGGGGGAGCTTCGGGGATTGGGGGAATTCGTATTATATTAAAATTCACGACTTATAAAAACAAAGATCGTCATTATTGTTTCTCACTTCAATTTTCGATCTTCTCCAGTTCGGCTATTCCGTAATCTAACCATATCCCAAAAATACCTGTTTTAGTAGGATAGGCTTCATCTTTACTAAAGGAAACCTTAGTATCCGGTTCTGTCTGACAAATAAAAAAATGTCCACCATCAATACAGTTCATCTTCCCTTTCTCATGTAAATCCGTCCAACCAAATTCTTTATATCCGTCTTCTTTATTTTTTATATCAAATAAAAATCTCTTAATAACAGCTTTTCCTTTATCACCATCTTTTTTAGAAAAAATTGTCCATCGGGCTAAATCCGATTCATAGCGGGCAGCAACTTTTTTCGGATCGGCATCTTTTGTTCTATTAATTATTAAAGTATCAACAATTTCTGAACTTTCTTTATTTACCGAACGTACAACATAAATTCCAGACCAAATATCAGATTTCACATCTTTTTGAGCAGACACCAAATTGGATAATCCAATCAAAAGAGAGTATAAGAACAATTTTTTAATCACATCCATATTTTTAATCTTTTACAATGTTTTAGATGATCGCATTTTCCTGCTCAACCTGACTTCTGATTTAAGAAACCAGTAAGCTGCATCCACGAATATCAGAATGATCTATTCTTCCGAGAATCTGAAACTTCCCATCAGCAAGTGTTTTTCCTAAATCCTGTGTTGCAATAAAAGAGCAGGAATGAATATTCGCCAGGTCTATAATATTAACAGCCCCGGTTCTACCCTCTTTCTCATACGTCAATGGATCCTCTACATTTCTCACTAAAATACGCATCCAATTTGGACACTTATATTCATTATTTCCAAGGGAATATGCCTGAGATAACAATTCTGTCATTGAATATTCTGAATAGATCTTATCTGTTTTAAAACCTTCCTGAAGAATTACCAGCAATTCATCTTTTGTCATTTCTTCCTTTCTGCCTTTCATTCCACCGGTTTCGATCACCACTAAGTTTTCCATAAAATTTAATGATTCTCCATTTCGTTCGGAATGACAATAATCCAGAAAATCCAAAAGCGCAAAAGAAACACCGAATAGTATCACTTTTTTATCTTTCAATGTATTTAAAAGGTCAAATAAATCGGAGTGGTTGTATAAAAAATATCCGTTTTCAGGTTTTGCGGAAGTGCTCATCAAATAATCTACCATATAAATTAATGATGAATTCTGTTTTTCCAGATAACTTGGTAACAATCCAAGGAAAATAAAATCCTCAGGCTTTCCGATAAACTGCTCAAAGCTTTTATAAACACTTTCACGGTACAGGTTTTCATTCGCAATGAAATGCTTAGATAAGTTCATCTGCGTGGTTCCCGAACTTTGAAAATACAGATCTGCAGATGCTTTTTTGTCCAGGATCTGATGATTCTTAAACATTTCTATTGGTAGAAATGGAATTTTTGACAGTTCACTAACTGTTTCAGGATTCACCTTAAGATAATCTACAAACTTCCTGTATATCTCAACATTCTCGTATTGATAACGAAATGTTTTCAATGAAGCATTTAAAAAATCCTGCTCAGTCTGTATGTTGAATATATTTTCCAATTTCTAAATTTTTAATATTCTTATCGTCTCATTTCTAATCGATTAACCCAACATCAACCCTTTTTAATATTTTTTTAATATAAATTGAAATTTTTGGTCAAGTTATTGCAATGATGTATGCGGAATATGGATTAAAAACAGAGTGAATTTATTCATTCGAAGATTACCTCTTTTAGGGGTAATTTTTTTTTGTCTTTTCCTCAAAGGTCTTTAATTCAAAATCTTCTTGAAAAACACCGTAGGTAAAATAGGAAATCCAATCTCCAAGATTGATATATTTGGCATTTTGTTCCAGATCTAAAACCATCGGAAGATGACGGTGTCCATAAATAAAATAATCGATCTTCTCAGTCTTCAGTTTCTCTTTCGAGTAGATGATCAAAAACTCTTTATCTTCCCCTAAAAATGCTTTATCTTCTTCACCAGAAATCATTTTATTTTTCTGTGAAAGATACAATGCGATCTTCATTGCAATATCCGGATGAAGCCATTTAAAAGCCCATTGTGCAATAGGATTTGTGAATAACTTTTTCATCCTTTTATAGCCTTTATCACCAGGCCCTAAACCGTCTCCATGAGCGAGTAAAAACTGTTTACCACCCATTTCAAAATATTGTTTCTTATAAAATACAGTACAGCCGATTTCCTCCTCGAGATAATCTTTCATCCATAGATCGTGATTGCCTACAAAGAAGTAAACATGAATACCTCTATCCTTTAATTCTGCGATCTTTCCCAATACACGGACGTATCCTTTCGGAATCACATATTTCCATTCATGCCAGAAATCAAAAAGGTCACCCATTAAAAATAAAACCTGAGCATCTTCTTTTATCTCGTCCATCCAGCGGATGAACTTTTCTTCACGCACTTTGCTTTCCTTTGGGTCAGGAGCTCCAAAATGCTGATCGGAAGCAAAATACACTTTTTTTCCAGGTTCTAAATTGATGGTTGTCTTTAACACCTATTTGAGTTTTTTGTTGAGTAAATTTAAGAATTATCTTCAGCAAACCATTCTCCATAAGAGTTTTCAGTTTCATGAAGTTTAAGATAAGCCAGAGAAACCTCAGCCGGAAGCTTAGATTTTATTTTAGCTGCAATAGCATACAGCATATTTTCGCAAGTCGGTTGAAAATTACAATAGATCACTTTATGACCTCTTCCCTCAAGATCTTCTCCCAATTCTTTATGTGGAGACAATCCGTTAATTAAGACCGCGTGATCCCAAACATCTACAATTTCAGATTTTACAATACTTTTGATATCACCAAAATCCACTACCATCCCATTTTTAGGGTTCTCCAAATCATTTACAGGTTTTCCCTTCACTGTTACAAAGAGCTTATAGGAATGTCCATGCATATTTTTACATTTTCCATCGTAATTATACAGCACATGCGCTGTTTCGAATGTAAAAATTTTTGTAATACGTATCATGGTGCAAAGATAAGGAATTTGGGGTGAGTTTGGGACATCTGCTGAGCAGTATGATATGATAATAAAAAAATAATAGGGATCTATTTCTGATAAAAATTCCATCAATGATCCGACAAAATATTTGTAATCATTGCAAGACTCTTCTAATAGTTCAAAAGTTAATTTCCTCTGTTATTTATCCAATTTTTTCAAAAATAAGGACTTAAATAAATTCTTTCATTTTTGACAGTCAAGGAAACAATATACAATAGTATTATTATATTTTCCAGGAGCTATATGTATAAAAAAAATGGAACCAGACTTTTGATCCGATTCCGTTTAGAATATTTTAATTTACAGAAACTATTATTTAGATTTTGCAGCTGGTTTAGTTGCTGTTGCTGTTGCTCCTAATTTAGTTTTCACAGCAGCTGTGATATCTTCGCTTCCATCTGTGTACACAAGATTGTTAGCACCTTGTGCTGATGAAGTATCAAATACATAATTCAGACTTCTTTCTTTAGCTACAGCAGAAATAGCAGTTTGTATTTTTTGCTGTAAAGGAGTAAACAGCTCATTTTGTTTAGCTGAAATATCTTTAGCTGCGGTTGTTCTCGCTTCTTCTATTTTCTTACCCAAACCTTGTAATTCTGTTTGTGCTGCTATCAGTTCTTTAGTTACGGCTTCTTTATTAGCCTCATTCATTGTCTTTTCTTTATCCTGTGCTACTTTCAGTTTAGCCTGGTAATCACTGATTAATTTTTCAATTTCAGTTTGCTTTGCTTTAGTAAGGTTATCGACGGTTGCATTTGCTGTTTTCACTTCAGACATACTTGCAAAAATATCATCAGAATTTACATTCCCTATCTTTTGTTGAGCATTTGCGACATTAGCAGTCAGCGTCAATCCTGCTGCAATAAAAAACACTTTAATTAACTTCATTTTTTTATAATTATTTTAAAACTTTTGTAGTTTTTTTTAGTTTCCAAATATAATATATTTAAAGCTTTTCCAGCCAATCACTTTTCAATCTTTGAATTTTTTGTGTTTTAGAATCAATTAAAACCCACAGCGTCAGGGAATCTACCACAAGCTGACCATTACAATAGAACTCAACTTTTCTGGGCTGTTTGATGCCTTCCGGATTTTTGGGGTAGGTTTTTACAGTTATTACATCATTCAGATACACCTGTTTTTTGTATTGAATATGATGATCCAGAAGCATCCAGATATCTTCGGGATACTCAGTTCTATGCTTTACAAAATCCCAATGTTCTGTGGCTATTTCTTCCACCCAGCTTACATATTGCACATTATTGACATGCTTATTCTGATCTATATTTTCTTCTGTTACTTTTATTTCTTTTTGATATACTAAACTCATCCTTTTGAAAAATTTATTCAAAAATAATACTTAAAAATAAAACCTCCCCAAAATTGAGGAGGCTTTCAAACAATATGTATAATGCGAAAAATGAATCTTAATGAAATTGTGCCATTTCAGTAGAGTCTTTCATTGCTACCGTAGCTGAAGAACCACCAGTCACCACATTCTGAACCTCATCAAAATATCCTGTTCCTACAAAAGACTGGTGTTTTACTGCTCTGAAACCTTTTTGCTGTAAAGCAAACTCACGTTCCTGTAATTCGGAATATCCAGCCATTCCTTTTTCTTTATATGCCAAAGCCAATTCAAACATCGCAGTATTCAACGCATGGAAACCTGCCAATGTGATAAACTGGAATTTATAACCCATTTTTGCCAATTCCTCACGGAAGGTAGTCATTTCTTCAACACTTAATTTTGCTGCCCAATTGAAAGATGGTGAACAATTGTAAGCCAGCATTTTTCCTGGGAATTTGGCGTGAATTCCTTCTGCAAATCTTCTTGCCTGTTCCAGATCAGGATTAGAAGTTTCCATCCAGATCAGATCTGCATACGGAGCATAAGATAAACCACGGTCTATTCCCTGCTCTACTCCATTTTTTACCACATAAAAACCTTCTGATGTTCTTTCTCCGGTTACAAATTTTTTATCTCGATCATCGATATCTGAAGTCAGTAAGTCTGCAGCATCAGCATCTGTTCTTGCGATAATCACACTTGGAACCCCTGTTACATCTGATGCCAAACGGGCTGCAACTAATTTATTGATAGCCTCCTGAGTTGGAACCAATACTTTACCACCCAGGTGACCACATTTTTTTGCTGATGACAACTGATCTTCAAAATGCACTCCCGCAGCACCGGCTTCTATCATTTGCTTCATGAGTTCAAAAGCATTTAGATTACCTCCAAAACCTGCTTCTGCATCTGCAATAATAGGAACCAGATATTCTCTGTCTCCATTTCCACTTACGGATTGGATCTGGTCAGCTCTCAATAAAGCATTATTAATTTTCTTCACTACAGAAGGCACTGAATTCGCAGGATATAAAGACTGGTCAGGATACATTTCCCCTGATAAATTAGCATCAGCAGCCACCTGCCATCCTGAAAGGTAAATTGCCTCCAGACCGGCATCTACTTCCTGTACCGCCTGATTTCCGGTTAATGCTCCTAATCCGGCTACAAAATCCTGAGTCGTTAGTTTCTCCCAGAACTTTTTAGACATTTCAGTAGCAATCGTATAATCAATGGTATAAGTACCTCTGAGTTTCAATACTTCCTCAGCAGTATAAGGTCTTTGTACATCATTCCAACGAGGATTGTTCAACCAATCCTGCTCTAAAGCCTGAATTTTTTCTTGTTTCGTTTTCATAATATTTTGATTTGTATTTAGTTAATATTTTCAATTGCGAGTTATAGGATTCGAGTGAAACGGTTTTCCATAAAATCATTTTGTATGTTACGGTTTTATTTTAAATCCCTCCATCATAACACCCAAAACTCATGCACTTTCTGCTTAGATAAAAGGGTACGCTTTCAACGTCAGGAATTCCTCAAACTTCTCTGAGAAGATCAGTTCATTAAAAAGTTCTTTCGCGAGGTTGAATTTTCCGTTCTTAAATCGTTCTTCACCAACATATTTTTCAATAGTCTCCATTTCTTCTTTTTCCCATTGAAGAACCATTTCTCTGGTTAATACTCTGTCATCAATTAATACCGCTTCATTGTTTAGCCATTGCCAGATCTGTGTTCGTGAAATCTCTGCAGTGGCCGCATCTTCCATCAGGTTATAAATCGCTGCAGCACCCACTCCCATCAACCAGCTTTCGAGATACAGGATTCCGACATTAATATTCTTACGGACTCCTTTTTCACTAATCTCGCCTTTTGGAATTTCTAACAGGTCACTTTCTTTGATCTGATAATCCACTTTTTTATCAATCTGGTTGGGATAAGGCATGTACTGGTCAAAAATATTTTTTGCCACTGAAACCAAAGCGGGATGTGCAACCCAGGTTCCATCATGCCCATTTTTTACTTCACGTTCTTTATCAGCTTTTACCTTTTCAAAAGCTGCATCATTCGCCTGATCATCATTTTTTATAGGAATCTGTGCTGCCATTCCACCAATCGCATGGACATTTCTCTTATGACAGATCTCAATGACTCTTTTTGAATAAGCGGCCATAAATGGAGAGGTCATCGTTACCTGATCCCGGTCAGGAATAATAAATTCCGGAAGGTTTCTGAATTTTTTAATAAATGAGAAAATATAATCCCATCGGCCACAGTTTAATCCTGAACTATGTTCTTTTAATTCGTATAAAATCTCATCGATCTGAAATGATGCCGTGATCGTCTCTATTAAAACCGTTGCTTTAATAGTTCCTTTTGGGATCTGAAGGTAATTCTGAGCAAAATCAAAAATTTCATTCCACCAACGGGCTTCTTTATAATGTTCTAATTTTGGAAGGTAAAAGTAGGGACCACTTCCATTCTCCAGCAATTGATGGGCATTTCTAAAAAAATAAATTCCAAAATCCACCAACGAACCTGAAGTTTCTTCGCCATTGATCTCAATATGTTTTTCAGAAAGATGCAAACCCCTGGGACGAATCAGTAAAACAGCTGTTTTACTATTAAGCGTATAGGATTTCCCTTGCTCGTTCGTAAAATCGATGTTTCTGTTAATAGCATCAGAAAGGTTAATCTGACCTTCCATACAGTTTTTCCAGGTTGGAGAATTACTATCCTCAAAATCCGCCATAAAAGTAGAAGCGCCAGAATTGAGTGCATTAATGATCATCTTCCGGTCCACAGGTCCTGTAATTTCAATCCTGCGATCGAGCAGATCTTTAGGAAGTGGCGAACACACCCAATTTCCATTTCTTATTTCTTCCGTTTGTGGTAAAAACCTGGGAAGATGTTTCCGGTCAAAATCCAGTTGAGTTTCTTTTCTTTCTTCTAAAAGATCCAGTCTCTTGGTATTGAAATTCTGATGAAGTTCAACCAGAAATTCTACTAACTCAGGATTAAAAATTTCTTTAAACTGGCTTTGAGCCTTTATTTTTAATTGGGTTGTGGTTTCCATAACTCATTGATTTTGTGATTTGATATTACAAACATAAATAAAAATTTTCACAATTAGCGAACGTTCGCTAATTATTTTTAAAATTTATTATGCGAATAATCGCAATCAAATATTTATATTTGAGTAATGAATACAGAAAGTGACTTTATTAAAACGGTATTCGGACTGAAGCTGAAACAGCAGAGACAAAAGAAAAATTGGTCTCTGCAGGATCTTGCTGTAAAGACAGGTCTATCAAAATCTTATCTGAACGAAATTGAGAATGGAAAAAAATATCCGAAACATGATAAAATAATTCAACTGTCAGAATCTTTGAATTGTACTTTTGATGATCTGGTGTCTACCAAACTTGATAAGAGCCTCGCTCCATTCAATGAAATTTTACAATCAGATTTCTTTAAAGAAGTTCCATTAGATCTTTTCGGGATCAATAAAAATAACCTGATCAGTATTATCAGTGATGCTCCTAAAAAAGTAACAGCTTTTATCAATGCTTTGATTGAAATATCTCAGAATTATAATTTAGGGAAAGAACGTTTTTATTTTGCTGTATTGCGTTCTTTTCAGGAGCTTTATGACAATTATTTCCCTGACATTGAAGAAAAAGTATTGCTATTTGCAAAGGAACATCAATTGGAATTCAATAAAAATATGAATCCTGATGTTTTACAAAGTATTCTTATTGAGAAGTTTAATTATACCATCCAATCAAGAGATTTTGAACCTTATGGAACTTCAACTCATCTGCGATCATTATTTATTCCCGAAAAAAAACTCTTACTTCTTAATATTAAGCTGGAGAAGGATCAGAAGACTTTTATCCTGGCTAAAGAGATAGGCTTTAACGTTCTGGAATTAAAAAATCGCCCTAACACCTATTCGTGGCTGGACTTTGGAAGTTTTGAAGAAATTCTGAATAATTTTTACGCCTCTTATTTTGCCGGTGCATTACTCATCTCAAAGGAGCAGATCATTGAAAATACCTCCGACTTTTTTTTACAAAATACATGGAAGCCAAAAAACTTTACCGATCTCATTGAAAGCTTCACCAATTCTCCTGAAACATTTTATTACAGACTGACCAATATCCTGTCATCGGAATTAGGAATTAAAGATCTGTTTTACTTATGTCTGGTTAAAAAGAAAGGTTCAGATAGAATACAGATCTTAAAAGAGCTACATCTTAATCATCAACAGGCTCCTCATGCCAATGCCACAAATGAACATTACTGCAGAAGATGGATAGCCGTTAAAAACCTTCAGCATTTAAAAGAAAATGAAACTGTGACGGATGCCCAAATTTCCCATTACAAAGATCAGGGTATAAGTTATCTGGTAATTTCCACTTCTCAGAAAAATCCATTTTCAGATGGCAGCAACAGAAGCTATTGTCTCGGAATTTTACTGAATTCCCAAACGATAAAGAAAATAAACTTTATCAAATCACCCACTTTACCTACGATCAATGTAGGTGTAACCTGTGAATCCTGCAGTATTGCCGATTGCGAAGTAAGACAAGCTCCACCTGTTAGACTGGAGAAGGAATATTTCAATCTGAGTATGAAAAGTTCTATTGAAAAAATACGAAAAGAAATAGAATCAGAACCGCAAAGTAAAAACTAATTTCAGACTTTCCTGTTTAAGCCAATAATCTTATATTAGCTTAACAAACACACAAATGATTCTAAATCTACTTTTCCCTAACCGTTGCATCCATTGCAACCGGGTCATCGATGCCGATATATTGGTATGTGATCTTTGTTTTAAGCATATCCATTTTACTCATTATGATTATTTTGATGAAAATATCATTAAAGAAAAATGCAAACTTTTATTTCCTGTTGAAAACACCTATGCTCTTATGCAGTTTGAAGAAAAAAACCTTAGCCGCAAGATCATTCACGAACTAAAGTACAGAAGCCGGGAGAAAACCGGAAAAATCCTTGCCTATTGGATTACAGAAAGGTTGGATTTTAAAAGCAAAAAGCCTGACCTTCTGGTAAGTGTCCCTCTTCATCCTAAGAAGGAAAAAGAAAGAGGCTACAATCAACTACACCTTTTTACCGAAATATTAGCCAGCTTTTATGACATTCCATTTGACCATCATTTAATTAAAAGAAATCATTACTCGAAAGCCCAGGCTTTGAAAGATAAAAAACACCGCCTAAAAAATGAAAACACATTTTCAATAACCCGAAATATTTCAGAAAAACACATTTTATTAATTGACGATGTGTTCACCACCGGAAATACGGTATCTACTATTGCCTGGGAGATTTTAAAAACTGGAAATAACAAAGTGAGCATTCTGGTAATGGCGATAGATTAGGTGATCATGAAACATAGGTTTTATAACTAAATAGATCTATGTCCTGAATATTTAATCTGTCACCTCTTCCAATTCAAATCTTTTTTATAATTTTCCGATCAAACTAATAATTATGAAAAATCTGCTTTTACTACATGGGGCTTTAGGGCATAGCGATATTTTTAAACCTTATCAACAGGAACTATCGAAACACTTCAATATACATACTCCTCTATTTTCAGGACATGGAAATACTGACATTTCAGAAGAAGACATTAGCATTGAAAAATACACCAAGGAGCTGGAAAATTATTGTGAAGAGGAAAATTTAAAAGACGTTTATATTTTCGGACACAGCATGGGTGGTTATGTTGGTCTTTGTTATGCTTTGCGGAAGCCTGATAACGTAAGTTCCATTCTGACTTTAGGAACAAAATTCGATTGGACGGAAGAACAGGCTGTAAGGGAAAGTAAAATGCTGGATCCTGAGACAATCCTTTCAAAAATTCCAAAATATGCAGAACAACTGGAAGCTCAACATGGCAGTAAATGGAAACAACTTCTTCCCGCAATTGCTAAAATGATGATTTCTCTAGGCAAAAATCCACCATTAGATCAGAGCAGTTTAATTGCTATCACAACACCCGTTCAGATCATGGTTGGAGATAAAGACAACATGGTAACATTGGAAGAAAGTATCCGGGTCTATCATAGCATTCCAAATGCAAGGCTGGCTGTACTTCCAGACACGAAGCATCCGATGGACAAAGTACGTTCAACATTAGTATTTGATATCATGAAAGATTTCTGGAATTTAGTCTAAATTATCGCTGCAATTTTTCGCCGTAACTTAAATCTCCGGCATCACCTAGCCCCGGAGTGATATATCCTTTAGTGGTCAACTGTTCATCAATGGCTCCTACCCAGATTTTTGCTTCGGGATATGCTTTTTCAATAGTTTCTACTCCCTGGCGTGAAGCGATTGCTGCCACTATATGCAATTGCGTAGGTGTTCCATGTGTTAAAAGATCTTTGATAGCCTCAATTAAAGAAGCTCCTGTTGCCAACATTGGGTCTCCAACAATCAAAGGTCTGCCTTCAATACTTGGGCAAGTTAAATAATCCTGTTTAATAGAAAAATAATCATTCGCATCATGTTTTCTGTAAGCAGCTACAAAGCCACAATCTGCTTTATCTAAATAATTTAAAATCCCCTGAAATAAAGGAACTCCTGCTCTTAAAATTGTGGTAACAACAGGCTGGACTGCAATTTCCTTTCCTTTTATCGTATCCAGAGGAGTCTGAATTTCAACCTCTTTTTGTTCTAAGTCCTTACTGATCTCAAAAGCTGCTATCTCTCCGATACGCTCCATATTTCTACGGAACCTCAATCGATCCTGTTGAACTTCTACATTACGAAGTTCATTAATCCATTCATTAACAAGAGAAAAGTTTTCTGATAAAATAGTAAGCATGAATTTTAAATTTTAATTAGAGTTGATCGGCTTTAATTCCTGCAAAATTACAATTAAAAAATGAATCGGGATATTGAAATCCCTGAGGCCAAATAAATAGATCAGGAAAAAGAAATCAATATTCCCTTATATCGGCTCAAAAAAAATCTGGTAAGAACGTTATTCTTACCAGATTTTATGATTAATAATTTCTCATTTCAACTTTCTTTTTTTGATATTTTGAAAGTTCCAAGAAACTAAATTCTTATTATTTTTGTCTGAAATATACTTCAATAGGAACTCCGGTAAATCCGAATTCTTTTCTCAATTGGTTTTCAGTAAATCTCTTGTATGGTTCTTTTACATATTGCGGCAGGTTACAGAAAAATACAAACTGCGGCGATGGTGTAGGAAGCTGAACACAATATTTAATTTTAATATATTTTCCTTTGTTTGCAGGAGGTGGAGTCTGTTCAAAAATAGGAAGCATCACCTCATTTAATTTTGAAGTTTTTATTTTCTTCTTACGGTCTTCGTAAACTTCCATTGCCACTTCTACAGCTTTTAGAATTCTTTGTTTCGTTAAAGCAGAGATAAACAAAATTGGAATATCCTGAAACTGTCCGATCTTATCTTTAATTACTTTTTCGAAATCACGAATGGTATTTGTTTTTTTATCTTCAATCAGATCCCATTTGTTAACCACGATCACAATTCCTTTTCTGTTCTTCTGGGCTAATCCGAAGATATTCATATCCTGAGATTCCCAACCCTGAGTTGCATCTACCATAATAATCACGACATCAGAATATTCAATAGAACGGATTGATCTCATTACAGAATAAAATTCCAGATCTTCAGAAACTTTAGCCTTACGACGCATTCCTGCAGTATCTACCAACACAAACTCGTGTCCGAATTTATTGTAAAGGGTCTGAATACTATCTCTCGTTGTTCCTGCAACATCGGTTACAATGTTTCTTTCAACATCAAGTAAGGCATTCGTTAAAGTTGATTTTCCTACATTTGGACGACCTGCAATAGTAATTTTAGGCAAACCTTCAAAAGGATCCTGATAATCGGTAGTTGGGAAATCCCTAACAATATCGTCCAGTAATTCTCCGGTTCCAGAACCTGTTGCTGAAGAAAGTGTAAAATACTTTTCAATTCCTAACTGATAAAATTCTGTAGCCGCTAATTCTTCCTTAGCAGAATCTACTTTATTAATAACAATATATACAGGCTTATTGGATCTTCTTAAAAGTTCATGGATCTCATAATCAGTATCGGTAAGGCCTTCTTCTACATTCAGCATAAAGATAATAGATGTTGCTTCATCTACTGCTAACTGTACTTGCTTACGGATCTCTTCTTCGAAAATATCTTCTGTTCCTACATCATATCCTCCTGTATCAATTACAGTAAAGTCTACTCCATTCCAATCTGATTTTCCGTAATGACGGTCTCTTGTAACTCCGGCAGTAGAGTCTACAATAGCTTCTCTTCTCTCCAGAAATCGGTTAAATAATGTGGATTTTCCTACGTTGGGACGCCCAACGATAGCAACAATGTTTGACATAAAAAATGTTTAATAATCCCTCGACTCGCTCGGGACAAGTTATTAATGAGTTACTCCAACTTTTGGAGCTCAATTTTTTGCAAAGATAAGGCTTTATTATTTAGAAATAAAAAAAACGAGATTTCAAAAACAACCCTAGGCATTATTAAGACTTTGTATATCAGACAATAGCCATACATCAAATATATTATTTCATAATTTGAAATTGTTCAAATCAAAAAACCACCCTTCTCAGGATGGTTTTAAGTTATATGATATTAAGATTTAAACTAAATCAAATCTATCTAAATTCATTACTTTAGTCCATGCAGCAGCAAAATCTTTAACAAATTTACCTTGCGCATCAGCACTGGCATATACTTCAGCAATAGCTCTCAATTCTGAATTGGAACCGAATACCAAATCAGCACGGGTAGCCGTCCATTTTGGCTGTCCACTTGAGCGATCTGTTCCCAGATACAATTCGTTATCCGCGGAAGTTGCTTTCCATTGTGTTCTCATATCCAGAAGGTTCACAAAGAAATCATTAGTAAGAACTCCTGGACGGTGTGTAAATACCCCATTTTTAGAACCGTCAAAGTTAGTATCCAGCGCTCTCATTCCGCCGATTAATACCGTTAGTTCAGGAGCCGTAAGTGTTAAAAGCTGTGCTTTATCTATTAATAACGCTTCTGTGGAAACGGTATATTTTCTTTTTAAGTAATTACGGAAACCGTCTGCTGCAGGTTCAAGATATCCCATAGATTCAACATCAGTTTGTTCTTGTGAAGCATCCATACGACCCGGTGTGAAAGAAACAGAAATATCATAGCCGGCATCTTTTGCTGCTTTCTCTACTGCTGCAGTTCCTGCCAATACAATTAAATCTGCTAATGAAACTTTCTTACCTGAAGATTGTGCATTAAATTCTGTCTGGATATTTTCCAATCCATTTAGTACTTTCTGCAATTGAACAGGATTATTTACCTGCCAGTTTTTTTGAGGAGCTAATCGAATCCTGGCACCATTTGCTCCACCACGCTTATCACTTCCTCTGAAAGTTGATGCTGAAGCCCATGCTGTAGTTATCAATTCTGAAGAGCTTACTCCTGAATTTAATATTTTCACTTTTAATGATTCAATATCACCAGCATCGATTAACGCATGATCTACTGTAGGAATAGGATCTTGCCAGATCAATACTTCAGCGGGAACATCAGGCCCCAGGTAACGGACTCTTGGTCCCATATCTCTATGTGTAAGTTTAAACCATGCTCGGGAGAAAGCATCCGCCAATGCATCAGGGTTTTCATAAAAATGTCTTGATATTTTTTCATATGCCGGATCCAATCTTAATGAAAGATCGGTTGTCAGCATTGTAGGTCTATGTTTTTTTGTAGAATCAAACGCATCAGGTATTGTATTATCTGCATTTTTAGCGACCCATTGATGAGCCCCCGCTGGACTTTTGGTAAGTTCCCATTCATTTTCAAATAGGTTTTCAAAGAAATTATTACTCCACTGAGTAGGTGTTTTGGTCCAGGTAACTTCCAGCCCACTACTGATGGCATCAGCCCCACTTCCACTGCGATAGCTGCTATTCCATCCTAATCCCTGTTGCTCAATTCCGGCTGCTTCAGGCTCTTTTCCTACATGATCCGCCGGTCCTGCACCGTGCGTTTTTCCAAAGCTGTGTCCACCAGCAATTAATGCTACAGTTTCTTCATCATTCATCGCCATACGTCCGAAAGTATCACGAATATCTTTAGCCGCAAGAATAGGATCCGGATTCCCATCAGGCCCCTCAGGGTTTACATAAATAAGACCCATCTGTACTGCTGCTAAAGGTTTTTCCAGATTACGTGAATGAACATCCCCATCTGCATTATCATCTGTAGGAAGGACGCCATGATTTTCAACTACCCCTTCAGAACCGTGTGCATAACGCAGGTCTCCTCCTAACCATGTTGTTTCAGATCCCCAATATATATCCATATCCGGCTCCCAAACATCTTCACGTCCTCCGGCATATCCAAATGTTTTAAAGCCCATGGATTCCAAAGCAATATTACCGGTAAGAATCAAAAGATCTGCCCATGATATATTTTTACCATATTTTTGTTTAATAGGCCAAAGCAATCTTCTGGCTTTATCAAGACTTACGTTATCCGGCCAGCTATTTAATGGGGCAAAACGTTGTTGCCCTGCTCCGGCACCTCCTCTACCATCACCTACACGATAAGTACCGGCACTATGCCAAGCCATACGGATAAACAAAGGACCATAGTGTCCGAAATCTGCAGGCCACCATTCCTGTGAATCAGTCATTAATGCATGAAGATCTCTTTTTACCGCTTCAAGGTCTAAATTCTTAAAAGCTTCAGCATAATCAAAATCCTTATCCATAGGATCCGACAAAGATGAATGCTGACGTAAAATATCAACTCTTAACTGGTTAGGCCACCATTCCTGATTTTGAGTTCCACCACCAGCGACACTTTGCTTCATCGTTCCATTATGAAACGGGCACTTACTGATGTCATTTGAATCTTTTTCCATTGTTGCTTAAATTTTAATATTGATAGATATAGTTTACTTGCTATGAATAAGACAAACTTACAACAACCTGATCAATAAATTTGATCTATTGATATTATTTTTACAATAGTTAAAAACTATAATTTAGATCTCGCAATTTTGCCTCATTAAATGCAAGAAGTTAGCAATATTTCATTCAAATCAAGATAAAAAACTCGTAAAACCACTCTATTTAGAATGATTCTACCTTTTACGATAAGAAAAAAAATGCCTACATTTATCCATACAAACACTCAAAAACAGCAGTATGAAAAAAGTATTGATCGTTCTCTTAGTTGCTTTTATTATCATTCAGTTTTTTCCAATTGATAAGACAAATCCACCTTTAAATCCAGGCATGGATTTTTTAAAAATAAAAAATACACCACCGGAGATCGCCAAGATCATCAACACTTCCTGTTATGACTGTCATTCTAATGAAACAAAGTATCCATGGTATTCCAGTATTGCTCCCTCCTCATGGTTTTTAAAAAAACATATTGATGAAGGAAGAAAACATCTAAATTTCTCTACCTTTGCAATGTACGAACCTAAAAGACAGGCACACAAATTGCAGGAATGTACAGAAATGATCGAAAAAGAGGAAATGCCTCTTGAATCATATTTCATTGGTCATCAGGGTGCAAAATTAACTCCTGAACAAAGAAAGGAATTAATAAAATACTTTAAAAAAGTAAAAGAAGAAACTGAAAGATCGATGGTATTTTAAAAACAAATGGATTATGCAGGAAAATTGGCAGGATAAATATATTGTCTTCTTTGATGGAGAATGCGGAGTCTGTAATTTCTGGGTACAGTGGATCCTGGAACGTGATACAAAAAACAAATTTTTATTCGCGTCCTTACAATCTGATTTCGGTCAGAAATTTTTATCCGAAAGGGGGCTGGAAACAACGGTATTCAACACGATGTATCTTTGGAAACCTAATCAATATTACCTGGTAAAATCCCGGGCAGTTCTTCAAATTGCCAGTTTATTAGGTGGTATTTATCAACTGATTGCTGCTGGAAAAATCATTCCAACATTTTTAAGTGATCAGGTTTATGATCTGATCTCAAGAAACAGAATGAAATTGGCTGCTCAGAAATGTTTTCTTCCTGATCAGAATCAGAAAAGAAAATTTATAGAAGTTTAAATTAAAAAATATCATAAAAAAGAAGGCTGTTCCAAATTGAAACAGCCTTCTTTTTATTGATTAAGTGACCATACAGAATAACTATTTGGCGGACATTGAATTTTAACTCTTTTATCAGCCTGTGTCGTCGGATACCAGGTGGATGCCCCGGTAAAATCTTTGATCTGTTGATTAGTCCAGTTCGTATCAACCCATCGTTCCTGCCAGCTTGAAGAAGTATTGATATACACAACCAATCCTGGGTTACCATTATAACCATTTCGTCTCGCAATGTATTCATCATTATCCGTGTACAGAATAGAAGTTGTTCCTGTCGCTTTATTATTATGAATCCAAATCAGATTATTTAACCTTTCCTTATTCAACCATTCTTCATAATCTCTGTAAAATATAGTGGGATACCCTTCATGAGTTAAAATATAAGCATAAGCAGGCATCTTATTATGGATAATATCGGTGTCATGATTCGCCACAAAAGTAACCGCCTTATAAGGATTTCTTTTCCACATCATATCATCATTCAAAAGATTAAGATTTCCATTATCAAAAGCTTCATCCATTTTATAGTAGGCTGCAAAATCGAACACCGAACTGTTGGCATTATTTGCCCATGAGTTTAATGTATTTACATCGGAATCCCACAATTCTCCTACAGAAAAACCACCCACATTAGAATTCCAGCTATTCACCACCCAAGCTCCAAAACCTTTTACATAATCGAATCTCCAACCGTCAAACTTCATTACATTTTTATAGTATTTCCCCACAGAATCATCTCTTCCCCAAAGCCAGTCCTGCACATAAGGACGTGCATGGCATAAATCCGGAAAACCACCAAAAGCACCTTCATCATTATTTCCATAAGCATTCTTATAAAAATCATTGTAGCTTCTTGGAAACTTCCCGGAAGCTATTCCTGAAAAATTAGTCCAGGTATTGGTTCCCGTATAAGGATTAGCTTCAGATTGCCCGCCACTGTTATGATTGATAACGATATCAGCATAAACCTGCATATTTTCAGCATGAGCTTTAGTGATCAATGCTTCTAATTCTGCTCTTGAACCAAATCGCGTCTCTATGCTTCCATTTTGATTAAAATTTCCAAAATCATAATAATCCGTAGGATCATACCCCATTGAATAAGGACCATTCTGCGCCTTTGATGCTGGCGGCAGCCAAACTGCACTTATTCCGGCATTGGACCAGTCGGTCAATTTATCTTTAACGGTATTCCACCAGTTTCCACCTTCGGGAACATCCCAATAAAACCCCTGCATCAGAACTCCACCGCCAGGACCTGCAGTAAATTTACCATTAGCCGATTCTTTTCCTGTACTGAAAGGCCTCCCATCATGATTTGTAACCTGCACTATTTTGGAATGAACCTCTAATTCATTAGAGCTTTTATCTATCACCTCATCATTCGTAGCACAGGAATTCATAATACCTAAAGCTACTAATGAAAGAAGGAAATGTGTTTTTTTCATAGTTCGTATTTTAATTATTAATATAATAACTAAAGTACAATTTTATTAAAATAAATTCCAAGGAACGTGAATAAATTTGCTTGTCATTAAAAATATTTCTAAAAACACTATCATAAATTTTCATTAAAAAATCATAAACTTTAAAGATTATCAAGACAATTTTTCTTTTAATCCATATATTTGCATATTATGGAATATAACACCCAAAAAACGCAACTTAATATGCCGGAATATGGCAGAATTATACAACAGTTGGTTGAGCGTTGCAAAGAGCTTCCTTCTAAAGAGGAGAGAAACGAAATGGCAATGGCAATCATCGATTTTATGGGACAAAGAAACCCACAACTTCGTGATGAAGACAATTATAAACATAAACTTTGGGATCATCTATATATTTTAGCCAATCATGAATTGGATGTAGATTCTCCTTATCCTTTTCCTACGAAAGAGCAACTTGAAGAAAAACCTAAAAGAATGGAATATCCAAAACTTCAGGGTGACTTTAAATTTTACGGGAAAAGTATTCTTCAATTAATTGAAAAAGCTATAGAACTTGAACCGGGAGATGAAAAAGAAGCTCTTATCGAGGTTATTGCCAACAACATGAAGAAGTCTTATAATGTATATAATAAAGAACATGTTACTGATGATGTGATTTTCCGTCATTTGAAAGAGCTATCGGAAAACAGATTGGATCTGACTGGAATTGAATCTTTGGAGAAAAGTAAGATCTATTACACGACCAACAACCGAAGCAACAACAATAACAACAACAATCGCAACAGCAATAATAAAAACCAAACCAACAAAAGAAGGCACAACAATAACAACAATCATAAAAACAGAAAGTAAATGAGTGGAACGTTTCAAATAAGAGGAGGAAAGAGACTGCAAGGTGAAATTACTCCACAAGGGGCAAAGAATGAAGCTTTACAAATTTTATGTGCAGTTTTACTAACTGATGAAGAGGTAACAATTAAAAACATTCCCGACATTCACGATGTCAATAGACTCATTGAAATTCTGGGTGACTTTGGAGTAAAAATCACAAAAAACGGACAAGGAGATTATACTTTTAAAGCTGATCGTGTCAATTTTGATTATGTAAGATCAAATGAATTCAAAAAGGACGGTGCAAAATTACGCGGTTCGATCATGCTTATGGGTCCTATGCTGGCAAGATATGGCGAGGCTTATATGCCAACACCTGGTGGAGACAAAATAGGAAGAAGAAGATTAGATACCCATTTTCAAGGATTGGTAGAATTAGGAGCTGAGTTCCATTATGATGAGGAGGAATACTTCTATTCATTAAAAGCTAAAGAGCTTAACGGAAAATTCATTTTATTGGAGGAGGCTTCAGTAACCGGTACTGCTAATATCGTAATGGCTGCAGCTTTAGCAAAAGGTAAAACCAGAATTTATAATGCAGCTTGCGAACCTTATCTACAGCAACTTTGCAAGATGCTAAACAGAATGGGTGCTAATATTTCGGGAATAGGTTCAAACCTATTAACGATTGAAGGAGTTACTCACTTACATGGAACAGAGCACACCATGCTTCCTGATATGGTTGAAATAGGTTCATGGATCGGTCTTGCTGCGATGACAAAATCTGAGCTTACCATAAAAAATGTAAACTGGAATCAATTGGGAGTTATTCCTAATACTTTCAGAAAACTTGGAATCCAGCTTGAACAAAGCAATGATGACATTTATATTCCGGCTCAGGAAAATTATAAAATCCAGAAATTTATTGATGGATCTATTCTTACGATTTCCGATGCACCGTGGCCAGGTTTCACACCTGATTTACTATCCATCATTTTGGTAGTTGCCACTCAGGCAAAAGGCAGCATTCTGGTTCATCAGAAAATGTTTGAATCGAGATTATTCTTTGTTGATAAATTAATCGACATGGGTGCGCAGATCATTTTATGTGACCCACACAGAGCTACAGTTATTGGTCTTAATCAAGAAGCTCCACTTCGTGGAACGACTATGGTTTCTCCAGATATCAGAGCAGGTAACGCTCTTCTTATAGCAGCACTTTCTGCAGAAGGAAAATCGATTATCCACAATATCGAACAGATTGACAGAGGCTACGAAAATATCGATGGAAGACTAAAAGCAATTGGAGCAGACATCGAAAGAATTTAATATATAATTTATTCAAAATATAAAAAAGCGTTCAAGTTAAACTGAACGCTTTTTATTTTTATGACTACTTCGGTTTACCAGCCTCCGCCGCCACCGCCACCACCTCCGCCGCCAGAGAAACCTCCGCCACCAGATCCACTGCCGGAACTGGAAGGCTGTGTAGCTGCAGACTTTATGGAATTCGTAAGGCTTGAGTTTAAACTGTTTGCAAAACTTAAGTGATTGATAGAACTTCCTATATACCAGGCGTGAACATATTCTGTTCCGGTTGCCATACTTTTTAATAAGTCATCAAATTTTTTACCCCAAATTTCATCAACTCCCAATACCATTGCAAATGGAAGGAGTTTTTCAAAAACCTGTGGTGTCAGCTGAGGGGGATTATGGAATTTCAACTGTTCATTTTCAGCGGCACCCATATACATTTTGAAACCTTCAATCAAGGATTTTTTCTTCAGCTTTTCTTCTGATGGCCTTCTAATTAGATATTGATAGATCATCAGTGAGGTAAATGCCAGAGCAATAAAGATGTAACAAATATTAAAGTTATTATCCTCAGTTATTTCATGACCATTTGTTATTAAACCTCCTATACCAAAGAATATGACAAAAGGGATCGGTATTAAGAATTTCCATGAAAGATTCTTAAATAAAAAGCCAACTAAAATAAAGGCTACAAAAAGAACCACAAATAATGCAATTCCAATAGCCACTTTTTCAGCCTCAGGATATATCGTATAACTAAGAAATAATCCGAGAGCATAAACTATCATAATCAATAAAGTTGGCAACACCAGTTTGCCACTGTTATTCCCCTCGTTTAAAAATTTATCGTGCTGGAATTTCAGAGTTTCCTTGAAATTGGTAACTACTCTTTCAATCTTTGAATCATATTTCCCATCAAACTTTACGGAATCAGAAGAGTTTGAAAAAAGAGTATTTAATAAATTAATTTCTTCTTTCGGAAGTGACTGATCTGCTTCTTTCAGTTTTTTAATGGTAAATGTTTTAGAGCTAAAAAGTCCTAGAATACCAGAATCTTCACCTTCGATGATCTGAACATATCCTTTTACAGCAAGATTAACTATAGCTGCTGTTAAATATTTATTTTTAAAATTCTCACTTTTTAAATAACCTAAAGAAGCAGGAGAAAGATCTTCGGGAACATTGAACTGCGGATAAACAACAGGTTTTTCAGGATCAACACCATACTTACTCCATGTTGAATAGTAGTAAAAAATTAATCCTAAGAAAATAATAAACCCACCGATTAAAATTCCAAATTTCTCAAGAAAAGTGGGTGGTGGCGGTGGTATCATTACTCCTTTATTAAACCCTACAGCTATGGTAAGGCCTTCATTTGCCTTAAGATCCGCAGCTGTCCATTCTATGGAATGATCTGATAAAACTTTAGCATTACAGTTTTGTGAATTACTGCCATAAGCTCCGGTGTAACAAGAATTTTGAATTATCCGGGCTCCTTCGGGAAGATTAATTTTCGCGGAAATAGAATCTATATCAAAATCCCAATATGTTCCATTTACATTCCAATACAACTCATCATATTTATCAAAGAATCCTATTTGATGATCTGCCGTATATTTGATCTCATACTCATAATCGCCAGGACTTAATATAATATCTTTGTTTCCTACATATATTTTAAGAAAGCCATCTTCTATCTGATCGTGGTAATTTTCCTCAACTCCATTTTTTTTAATGGAAATGATTGTATACTTTACTTTCCTGGTCTTATTATTAAGGTTTCTTGAAAGCGGTAAAGCGCGATAAATCCCTCTTTTAATATGATCCCCCAAACTGTGAACTTTAATATTTTCCGTAACAGTGATCCCGGAATTCTTATCAACATCAATATCAGAATGAAAGGAAGAAATTTTTTCAGGACTTTCCACGATCGTCATTTGATCCACACGTCGAGGTTCATCCTGAGCAAAACCAACTATAAAAAACAGAAGGTTGAAAAGCAATAAAAACTTTTTCATCACCTAAAATTTCACAGATGGAACTTCTCTTTCGGCTATATTTTCCAATTCAAAGAATGGCGATTTTTCAAATTTGTACATATTCGCAATGATATTGCTTGGAAAAGACTCTACTAGGGTATTGTTTTCACGAACGGTTCCGTTATAGTATCTTCTTGATTTCTCAATATCATTTTCTATAGAGGTAAGTTCTGACTGTAATTGCTGGAAATTGGCATTTGCCTTAAGATCTGGATACTGTTCAGCTACAGCAAATAGATTCATCATTGCCTGATTCAGGTTTTTCTCAGCTGCCTCTTTACCCTCAACAGAATTGGCACCAACAGCCTGATTTCTTGCTCTTGTAACGCTGTCCAAGGTTTCACGTTCATGACTGGCATATCCTTTTACCGTTTCTACAAGATTTGGAATAAGATCATGACGTTTTTTCAACATTACATCAATACTACTCCAGGCTTCCTGAACAAGGTTTCTAAATTTTACCAAACGGTTATAAATAGAAACTCCATAGAAAAGAAACAAAACAACTACAGCGACAATGATAATAATTGCGATCATAAATTATTGGTTTTATATATGCTAAAAGTACTATTTTTTCAGTTACCACTGATCATAAAAAAAAGCGTTCAGTAAACTGAACACTTTCGTAATTAAAACTATATGAATCTCCCCTAAAAATACTTCCTGCAGATATACTCTACACTGGTATTTAAAAGTTTATTTTTATTCAGATAAAGCTCAAGCTGCTTGCAATCATCTGAATTTGCATTTATATATAACTGAACAGAACCAAAACTACGTCCTTCAATATACTCTACATTAGCAGATAACACCCTGTGATAGATCCCGAACTGGTTGCACATTGCATTTAAAATATTCTCAAACTTCATTTTACCGTTTAATTCTATTTCAAGTATCATTTCTTTTTTTGGCAGGTTGATCTTATTTTGGAGAACCTGCAGGTTCGGACTTGGTGTAATCATCACTAAACATTTTTTTGGTTAGACTATTCTTGATTTTACATTTTCTTATTGCGTTAAATCTGTCACAAAAATATAAAAAAATATTAGTCCACCAAATCAGTAGACTAATATTTTTTAATTTTAACATAAAAAAAGAGAAGTCACTCACTTCTCTCTGTTTTTTATAGTTCTTTTATTCTTTCCAATTTATCTGAACCAGCCAGACCATTCGGATTACAACCAAGCTCTCCTTCAGGGACTTTCAGGTTCTTTTTCTTATAAAACTCTTCCCAGAATATGTTTACTTTTCCTGTTTTTGGATCAATAAATGTCATAGGCTCTAATTTAAAAATATGATCCTCTCTAAATGCTCTTTCAATGAAATCTGAACAGTAATAGGAATTATTATCTAAAATATAATTAAAATTATATGGTTTCCCCAGCATTGATCCAGCTTTTTCAAGTGCAGAAGGAATTGAATTTTGAAATTCTGCTTTTAGCCGATATACTACAATTCTCTGTTTATCTTCAGTCTCCTCTCTTATAAAATCTCTGAGAGATTGTTTCTGAGATCCTCCTTTGGGTGCAGCATGCAATACAAAAAATGAATTCCCTTCTTTCTTTAAAATTCCAATATGATCAAAAGAAGTATTTTTTTGCTTTTGTGTAACGTTATTAATGGCTCCTGAAAGTCCAGTTTCTTTGGCAGTTACAAAAAGTAGATCACCATCTTTAAGGTCAGACCTCTGCCAACTTTTACATCCTGATAATAGAAATAAAAGAATGACAACTATTATATGGTGTATACGCCTATCTTTTAAAATTCGATTCATAACATTCTATCCAGTCTTCAACAGTCATTTTTTTACTTACTTCGGCGATTAATTCGAATGGAATATCTTCCATCTTCTTGAAACGGATACAAGATTTACCCATATCCAGTTTTCTTGCAGAATGTTTTGGAAACTCAGCAACAAACCATTCTAGAAGTTCAGGTTTTGCATATATTCCCATATGGTATAATGCTATAAAGTTCTTTTGGGAAGCTAAGCTTATAAATGGCAATGGTGAACCAGGAGCACAATGATATCCTGCAGGATAAGTTTCTAAAGGTACCGCCCAGCCCACCATTCCATAACTTGGATTATTGATAAATCCTTTCGGTAAATTATCATTTACAGTGTCAAAAAGCTTTCTAAACACCCCTTTCCGGTCCTCAGGAATTTGTGAAATATAATCTTCTACAGAAGCCGCATGGATTTGCATTTTAATTTAGTTTTATTAGTTTTCAAATTAACAAAAATTAAAAATAACTTTATATTATTATACTTAAAATAAAAGAGGCAGCTATAAATGTTATAGCTGCCTCTTTTTATCTTCTCAATAAAATCTATTGTTTAATAGCTTTTACTGTACTTCTTGAACCATCTTTAAATTGGATATTAATCAGGTACAATCCGGAATTCAAAGTACTCAGATTGATTTCTTTTGTTGGATTATCAATAGTTTTTACCAATCTTCCTGACACATCGGTAACACTTACTGATTTCAGATCTCTTGTATCTGAAATATACAATACATCTTTGAATGGGTTTGGATGAATGCTAACTGCTTTTTTATTCCCATTAACTTCAGAAGTACTTAATTGTGCAGATTCTACAATAAAGTTATCAACGTAGAAATTATAATCTGGTGCATCATTTACTGCTCCATCATTTCCGTAAACAGCAAATACTGTATTAGGACTTGTATTGCTTGTTAAATCATATGAATAGGTAGTAGATGTATTGGAAGGAGTATTATTTACATCCCATGTCTGCAATACGGTCCATGTACTTCCGCCATCATTAGAAACCAGGAACTGTACTATATCATCAGATCCCATTGGAGAAGCAGCAGTAGTTGAATACTCTGTCACTCCATAGTCAAATTTCACCCTGTATCCGCCAGCAGAAAGATCAAATGGAACTGTTTTCAACCATCCTGCGCGATTGACACTATAAAGATTAATTCTTGCAGAACCTGTCCCCGTAACATTTAAGAATCCATCTGCTATCCAGTATTGACTGGTGCCGGTTGATCCTGTTGCAGGAGTTCCCCCTGAAACATTAGCCCAGCAATTTCCTGGGAAAGCAGTAAAATCATTAGTATAAGGAGGTACCATTGCGCCACATAAAGTAGTAAAAGTACCACCAACTGACCATCCACTTTGACTTGTTGCAGTGGTACAATTTGTTCTTACCCAGTAATAATAAGTGGTTGATGATGATAAGCTACCAATCGTTGTTGATGTTCCTGTAATCCCAGTCATATTTGGGGTCGTTGTACTTGTAGGTGGCGTATTGGTTGTGCTGTAATACAAATCATAACTTGCCGCTGTCGTTGTTGGTGGAATAGTCCACGAAACCTGTGCAGAATTAGAAGAAAGTGTACCCACTGGCTGCAAAGTTGGGGCAGAACAATCTGTAAAAGCATCTGCTGAGATTGCAAAAATATTAGAGATTCCCGTTCCACCACTTTTAGCTATAGTAATGCTTTGTATAGGTTTTGTTACGTTAGCTGCATCAATATTTAATACAGACTGATACAATCTTGGATTGCTCGCACTCGCTTCCAAGACATCATTGGTCCGGTTAATTCTTCCAATTCCCTGGATTGCAAAATTAGATCCATTATACCAATCTGATAGTGCTATTCCTGAAAATACCTGAGTGGTATTATCTGCAAACGTTACCGTTGCACTTACAGTAGATGTACCACTTCCACTGGTAGAAAGCAAATACAGTTTAAAAGCGGCTTTTGGAAGAGCAAAAACCAGTGTTCCTGTTTCTCCAGTAGTAGCAAGCCTAAGCGAATTATTTGCACTTAGATCTCCTAACTGAAAACTCAACCCTGGTGTACTTGCTACAACTGAATTGATTGTACCATTTACCGGAATACCATAAGTTATAGGTGTACTAGCTGCTGTTAGCTGGAAGTCTTTTGCTACAAAAGCAAACGAAACTCCATCTACATCTATTGTTGTAGAAGTCATAGATGAACCTATTCCATTGGCTATAACATCCGCTGTATATCCGGATACAACCGGCATTGTTTGAAAATTTTGCGCCGCTACATTTGACGCGAAAAAAAGAGTGCATACACTGAATGCACCAAAAAATCGATTTATATTCATAGTAATTTAATATTAGTGCTGTAAATTTATAAAAAAATCAACACAAAACAATTTTGTTTAAATAAAATACAACAATTTAAGATTACAATGTATATATTCGATAAAACACCCCTAAAAAATTAAAAACAATAATAAGTTATTAAAAAAGCATTAATATTTATTACACAATCAGTCTGTTATAAAATTTTTATCAGAAAAAAAATTAAATCTGTAATTCTAAGCTTATAGTATCCTTTATAATTTTAATATTGAAAAATTAAATGTTATTTTTGCCATACAAATTTTTTAAACAATGCCGAATATTTCAAACAGAGCACAACATATGCCGCCATCGCCGGTAAGAAAACTGGTTCCTTTTTCCTTGCTAGCTAAACAAAAGGGAATAAAAGTATATCACCTTAATATCGGACAACCGGACATTGAAACTCCTGAAACCGCTCTAAATGCTTTAAAAAACATTGATTTAAAAGTATTGGAGTACGCTCTTTCTGAAGGAAATATTGAATATAGAAAAGCGCTGACAGAGTACTATCATTCTTTAGATTTTACTGATTTAACTCCTGATAATTTCATTGTTACCAATGGTGGCTCTGAAGCATTGAACTTTGCCATTTCAACTTTATGTGACGATGGTGATGAAGTAATCATTCCTGAACCTTACTATGCTAATTACAATGGATTTACAAGTACATTTAATGTAAATGTTGTAGCAGTTCCATCAACGATTGAAACAGGTTTTGCACTTCCTCCAATTGAAGAATTTGAGAAAAAAATAACAGACAGAACAAGAGCTATCGTCATCTGCAACCCGGGAAATCCAACAGGATATCTTTATACCCGTGAAGAACTTCAAAAATTAGCAGAGATTGCTTTAAAATACGATATCGTAGTTATTTCAGATGAAGTATACAGAGAATATGTTTATGATGGCAAGCAACAGGTTTCAATGCTGGCTTTTCCTGAACTAAGTGAAAACTGTATAATCATTGATTCGGAATCTAAGCGTTATTCTATGTGTGGCGTAAGAATTGGATGTATGATTACACGTTCTAAGAAAATTCATGATGCAGCGATGCTTTTTGCTCAGGCAAGATTAAGCCCTGTTCTTTTAGGACAGATTGCAGCTACTGCAGCACACCAAAATGATGGAGCTTATATCCGTGCGGTAAGAGAAGAATATACACACAGAAGAAACGTATTAGTAGATTTATTAAATGCTATTCCGGGTGTTATTTGCCCAAAACCAAAAGGGGCTTTCTACTGCGTAGCTCAACTTCCTGTTGATGATACTGAAAAATTTGCTCAATGGTTGCTGGAAAAATATTCTCTTAATAATGAAACCATTATGGTAGCACCAGCGGGTGGCTTCTACAGCAATCCTGAACTAGGAAAAAAACAGGTAAGAATTGCTTACGTACTAAAAGAGCAAGATTTAAGAAGAAGTGTTGAAATCCTAAAGGAAGCACTGAAACAATACAAATTAGAATTTAATCTCTAAATTATAAAGATGTCAGCAATAGGAAAATCTGTTTTGAAAATTATATTTTCAATGCTTTTATTGCTGACATTTTTTTTCTGTAATAAGAAAGAAGAAAAAAAAGCCGCTCCCAAAAACCCTAATGAGATCACCTTCATCAGTGTATCGAATATTGGTGGTGACCTGGGAGATTACAGGATCATTAAAGCAACTAAAGATTCGATCTCTTTAGAGATGGGCAGCACGGCCAAGAAAACACACAAATACTGGGGATCTTCAAACAATCTGAAAAACTGGCAATATCTGATCTCGACCATTAACGTAAAGACATTGAACAAAATTAAGAGCTCGCCAAGCGCTCAGTCAGTAGATGGTATAGACGAAACTTTTCAGATCAGAACACCGAAAAACGCCCATGTTTATGTTAATTCATTTCATGATACGGTCCACTATAAACAACTTCAAATGCTTAAAAGCAGAATAGAAGAGATTCTGCCCAAAGAATACCAACTACCTTATGCAAGATAATTTTTCTCTAAAAGCCTATAATACTTTTGGTGTTGAAGCTACAGCAAAATATTTCACAGAAGTCAGTACAATCGAAGACCTAAAAGAAGCAATTCGATTTTCTACTTCTTATTCATTACCCATTCTGTTTTTAGGAGGTGGCAGTAATGTGTTATTGACTAAAGATTTTGAAGGTGTAGCTATTCAGATTAATCTAAAAGGAATTTCTGAAGAGAATGTAGACGAAAACAATATTTTGGTAACAGCAAGATCAGGCGAAAACTGGCATGAATTTGTGATGTATTGCCTCGATAAAAATTATGGCGGACTGGAAAACCTTTCATTAATCCCTGGAAATGTAGGAACCTCTCCCATGCAGAATATTGGCGCCTACGGAACAGAAATAAAAGATGTGTTCGTAAGTTGTACAGTCTTGAATTTAGAAACATTGGATATTGAAACATTTGATTTAGAAAAATGCAGATTCGGATATAGAGATTCTATTTTCAAGCAGGAAGGAAAAGGTAAATATGTGATCCTGGATGTGACATTCAGATTAACCAGAAAAGATCATCCTATTAAAACCGAATATGGAGCGATAAAGGGTGAACTCGAAAAATTAAATATTGAAAACCCTACCATTCAGGATGTTTCTAAAGCAGTGATCAATATCAGGCAAAGTAAACTTCCAGACCCTAAAATTATTGGAAATGCAGGCAGCTTTTTTAAAAATCCCACAATTCCTCAACCTCAATTTGAAGCTCTAAAAGAAAAGTTCGAAAATATTCAAGGTTACCCAGCCGGAGATCAGGTAAAAGTCCCCGCAGGATGGCTTATTGAACAGTGTGGCTGGAAAGGAAAACAAATTGGCAATGTTGCATCGCATCAATTACAATCTCTGGTTATTATCAATGCTACCGGAAATGCAACAGGCAAGGAAATTTTTGATTTTTCTACAGAGATTATCAATTCTGTAAAAGAAAAATTCAGTATTGAACTGGAAAGAGAGGTAAATATTATCTAAAAATAAAGAAGACGATTATTTTTAAATACAGACAGCCTTATTTATGGCTGTTTTTTTGTTTAAGTTTCTAGCTCGTTTTTAAAATAAAAAGCACTATTTTAGTTAAAAATTATAAAAACACAATATGAAAATAGCTATTCTGGGAGCCGGAAATATGGGTTTGTCATTTTCAAAATCTTTTTTGAAGTATGAATTAATAAAGGCTGAAGATCTTCACCTGATCACAAGAAACGAATCTAAGTTCGCTAAAATTTCTGAAGAATTTCCTCATTCTAAAATTTCAACTTTTAACGAGGTTAAGGAACTCGATGCTGATCTTATTATCATTGCTGTAAAACCTCAGGACTTTCAAAATGTTGTTGACAATATTCAGTTTTCTTTAAAAGATAACCAAATGGTTCTGTCCATTATGGCTGGAATTAAAATCGAGAAAATACAAAAATTGTTAAACCATCCAATGGTGGTAAGGGCTATGCCTAATTCCCCTACTCTCCTTGGAATGGGAATTACAGGTTATACTTCCGCTGAAGGTATTTCTTTCAACCAGCTCATCAATGTTGAAAGGCTACTGAACAGTACTGGAAGATCTGTTTATCTGGAAAATGAAGAACTATTGGACGGCGTAACTGCTCTATCAGGAAGTGGACCAGCTTACTTCTATTATATTGTTGATGCAATGATAAAAACTGGAGTTGAAATGGGAATTGATGAAAACCTTTCCAAACTTTTTGTTAAGCAAACCATGCTCGGAGCTTATCATCTCATGAACAATTCTGAAAAAAATATTGAAGAACTGATAAAAGATGTTGCATCAAAAGGTGGTACAACTGAAGCTGCTTTAAAAACCTTTGAAGAAAACAATTTCAAAGAAATCTTAAAGAAAGGCATTCTGAATGCTGAGAAACGTGCTAAAGAGTTAAATGGTTAAATTTATCCTCCAGCAATTTACGCATTAACCA
Source organism: Chryseobacterium sp. FW101-FHT12H09 (assembly GCF_058790395.1). NCBI lineage: Bacteria > Pseudomonadati > Bacteroidota > Flavobacteriia > Flavobacteriales > Weeksellaceae > Chryseobacterium > Chryseobacterium sp. FW101-FHT12H09. The sequence continues at coordinate 1,109,540 of NZ_JBYTCP010000001.1, forward strand.
ACCAAGATAGACTCCGAAAGTGTTTAATATAATATCATCCACTTCAAAAATTCCCATTCTTGTAAAATATTGAAATGCTTCTACGATTGTAATCGCAGACAAAAAACTAAACAAAAGACTTTTAAGGTTATTAAGACCCGGGAAAATCCATCCTAAAAAGCCAAAAGGAATAAACATAATAACATTTCCCAATACAATCATAATGATATCTTTCCAGAGAATTGTTTCTTTTATATACCAGATGGTTGATAAAACAGGTTCCATCCTTACCACATTATCCTCATACTGAACCCGACCCATTCCTAAAAACATAAGGTAGAGCAAAATCAGGCTGTAAGGGCCAATAACAAATTTGTAAATTTTCTTTAACATCAATTGCAAATTTATTCATTTCAAAAACATTAAATTTGTGTGTTAATCTAATTTAATGAAATACGTTTTACTTACGCTCATTTCAGCGATGCTATTGTCCATATCATGGCCAACTTACGGGATTCCGTTCTTTATCTTTTTTGCCCTTGTTCCACTTCTGATGATGGAACATGGAGTTTCCAAATTTTCAGGTTTCAAAAGAAAGAGCTGGGTAGTCTTTGGACTTTCCTACCTGTGTTTTGTGATTTGGAATATTGTAACAACCGGATGGCTGTATGGATCAAAAAACCCGGACGGAAGCCATTCACTAATGGCTGTAGTATTTCCTGTTCTGGTTAATTCTTTCTTGTATTCCTTGGTTTTTCAATGTTATCATTGGTATAAAAATGCACAGGGAACTTATTGGGGGTTTGCCTTTCTTATAGCGATATGGATGGGATTTGAAAAATTTCATATGAGCTGGGAATTAACCTGGCCATGGCTTAATCTGGGAAATGTGTTTGCTGATTATCCAAAATTAATTCAATGGTATGATACCTTAGGAGCAACAGGAGGAAGTTTTTGGATCCTAGTTATTAATTTATTTATCTTCTATACCATAAGAACCTGGGAAGCAGGACGTAAAAAGAAAGATCTTATCCGAAATACATCAATTACTGCTGCTTTAATCATCATACCAATGATCATTTCAGTAATCAAGTATAGTAACTTTAATGAAAAACCGATCGGACAGGTTAATGTTTTAATGCTTCAGCCTGATCTTGATCCTTATGCCGAAAAATATTCAAAAGACAGCTTAACGATCGAAAATGATCTATTAAATCTTGCAGAGAAAAACTCAAAAGGAAAGATCGATTATTATATCGCTCCGGAGACAGCAATTCCCGGAAGAGGCTCTATTTCTGAGACCGCATTTGAAAAAAGTTTACTTTTAAATAACATTAAAGGATTCCTTTCAAAGCATCCCGGTTCTGTCTTTGCTACAGGAATTTCATCACATCATTTCTTTTTAAATGAAAAAGACCTCCCTAAAGAAGCCTATCAAATTAATCCAGGGCTTTGGGTTGCCAGTTATAATTCAGCAATACAAGTTGTCCCTAATCAAAAAGTGGAAGTATATCATAAAGGAAAACTGGTGCCAGGTGTTGAGATCTTCCCCTATATGAGTGTTTTAAAACCCCTTTTAGGCGATGCAATGCTTAATTTAGGCGGATCAGTTGTTTCATTAGGAACAGATAAAGAAAGAGTTGCTTTTTCAAACCCGTACAATAAAGGAAAAATTGCACCGATCATTTGTTACGAAAGTATTTATGGAGAATTCGTAACCGATTATGTAAAAAAAGGAGCTAATTTCCTGGCCATTATGACCAACGATTCATGGTGGGGAGTTACAGAGGGCCATAAACAATTGCTATCTTATGCTAAATTAAGAGCTATTGAAACACGAAGAGAAATCGTCCGTGCTGCCAACAGTGGAATTTCAGCACATATCAATGCGAAGGGTGAAGTTTTGGAGGATACTTTTTATGGGGATCAGACGACATTATTTGCCAGGGTAAATCTTTATGATCAACAGACTTTTTATACAAGAGCTGGTGATCTTTTATCCAGATTTTCAATTTTTGCTTTAGGTTTCTTATTGTTTTACTTTTTAATTAAAAGATTTCAAAACAGACTTAAAAAAAAATAAAGGGTGATTCCTAATTAAAAAAAGGAGACTTTGAAAAGTCTCCCGATGTACGTCGTTTCGTTTATTACAAGAAGATCCGACACAAAAAAATACAAACAATAAAAGAGAAAAACCAGCTGGACATCTGGTTTTTCTCATTGATAAACGTTCAATTATTTAATGATGAGTTTTCTGGTGGTCCATTGGTCTTTTATTTTTACTTTCAGAAGATAAACTCCTTTAATTAGATGAGACACATTGAGAGAGTGATCAGCACTCATATCAATACTTAGTTTTTTACCATCTATTGAATACATTTCAACATCAGTTACTTCCTCTCCTTTTATAAATACTTTCTCAGAAGCAGGATTCGGATATATCATAAAATCACGTTCCTTAATGATGTTCTGAGTTCCCAAAGTAGCTTCAGTAGAACGATCAGAATATGCTTTAGAAGCATCTATTGATCTTACACTCCAATATACATTCTGCACCGAAGAATCAAGATCTAAAAACCAGGAAGGTGTTGTCACAATATATTTAGCAATATCATAAGCTCCAGGGGTCTTTCCTACCGTAATTTCATAGCTCAAAGCAGTGACCGGTGTTTTATCGTCAGTAGCACCAGTCCATGAGAAATTAAATCGGTTTCCGTTTTTTGTAAGACTAAGGTTTGTAGGAGGCGCAGGCTTTAAATTTGTTTCTGTAGAAACATTTTTGAAGATTTTAGTTAATGAAGGCATTCCCGGATCTGCCCAATCAAATCCGGACAATAAAACATCGAGATGATGATCATTGTTATAGTCAAGTAAATGCACAAAACCAGGGCCTCCTAAACTATGCAAACCTGTAGTTGTATTTTCAGTAAATGTCTGATTAGCCGAATTAAATAAAAACACCTTAACAAGCGCATCATTATTATCATCATTTCCAGACACTATAAAATCGTAATATCCATCATTATTCATATCCCCTACAGCAAGAGCGGGTTCTGATATTTCAGGAACATTCACCTGCTGAATATTAAGATGACCGGTTCCATCATTCATTAATATCCCCAGATACCCAGCAAAATTTTCATCCTGAGCCGCCACAACGATATCTTGATAGCCATCCGCATTAAAATCAGCAAACTCAATTTTTCCACTTGCAAGAGGAAGAAGTGTTTGCGATAATGTAAGCGTTCCGGAATTATTTAAATAAACTCTAAAAATCGGATTGGTATTGACATCGTACCCTAAAATAACCATATCCAGAAGATGATCATTGTTCAGATCTGCCATTTTAAAACTACTGTTTTGAGTCCCTTCCATCCATCCTTGAAATAGTTGAAATCCTACAGCTGAATTCTGATAATAGTCTAGTTTATTAACGAAACCTGTTCCATCAATATACTGGGTTCCATTAATTGCATAATCCTGCAATCCATCATGATTAAAATCAAAAATCTCCATGGAACCATAAATCTTCCCCGGCAGCTCAGCTTCTTTTACAAATCCTGAACCTGTATTTCTAAACCGGTAATGCTTATAATTAACAATATCTATATAACTCAATCCTGTAGAAATAATATCAGCAAGACCATCATTATTATAATCGATAAATTTAATATCCCCCAAATGTGTAGCATCCATACCCAAATCTGCATACAGAGTCAGCGTGCTTCCATTATTTTTATAGACTTCATTAAATGATGTATCTGCACTCCCATCACCATCTGTATCTACAGCTCCATTAATGACTATATCCTGAAATCCATTGTTATCAACATGACCTACATCACTTGCAGAATAATAGAAATTTTTCATATCCGTCTGAACTTCAGAAAAATTTTGCGCCATTATACCAATTGGTAACATAGACAATAAAACATAGACCTTCTTCATATTATTTTTATTTAGATTAATTAAAAACAAAGATATAAGATTAATTTATCGCTCTTAATTATCTTTACATGAAATTTATCAGTTCTCGCTCCACACCAGTAATACAGTATTATATGGACAATCTTCAATATTATTAATCAAGAGGTTATTTGCAAATATTTTATAAAAGATTTGCCTATCTAAAAAATTCTTCGTTATTTTGCAACCTCAAATATTATACAAATAAGAACATCGAGATATGTCAAGAATTTGCCAAATAACAGGAAAGCGTGCAATGGTTGGTAACAACGTTTCTCACGCTAATAACAAAACGAAGCGTCGTTTTGAAATTAACTTATTGGAGAAGAAGTTTTACCTTCCGGAGCAAGATAAGCACGTAACACTGAAAGTATCAGCTCATGGATTGAGAGTGATTAACAAGATTGGAATCGAAGAAGCTCTAGAAAGAGCTGTAAGAAACGGATTGATTAAAAAGTAATTGAATCATGGCAAAAAAAGGAAATAGAGTTCAAGTAATTCTTGAATGTACAGAGCACAAAGAAAGCGGTATGGCAGGAATGTCTAGATACATTTCTACTAAAAATAAAAAGAACACAACAGAAAGATTAGAGCTTAAAAAGTTCAATCCGGTTCTTAAGAAATATACTCTTCATAAAGAAATCAAGTAATTTATAAAATATAATTTACCATGGCAAAAAAAGTAGTAGCAACCCTACAAAGCGGTCAGTCAAAAAAAATGACTAAAGTTGTGAAAATGGTGAAGTCATCTAAATCAGGTGCTTACGTTTTCGAAGAAAAAGTAATGAATGCAGACGAAGTTGATGTTTATTTGAAAAAATAATCTCATACTTTATTTACAATATAAAAACTACTCATATTTTGGGTAGTTTTTTTGTTATCTTTGCTCACCAGATGCTTTAATCAATTTAATATGAAAAAGATTGCTGTTCTGGTTTTTACGTCAATGTTTCTGTTTTCATTTGGCCAAAGCACAATGAATAGTATAGAATATAAAAACACAGAAAAAGTTTTCACTATAAAAGGTCTCTCGCAATCTGTAAGCATAGATTGTGGAAGTTCTAATATGATCCTTTTATCAGGACAGATTCCTTTAGATGCTAAAGGTAATTTAGTAGGGACTGATAACGTAGAAAAGCAAACAGAGCAGATCTTTAAAAATATTGAGATTATTTTAAAAGAATATGGCGGGACAGGAAAAGATATTGTAAAGCTTGGGATTTTTGTTACCGATATTTCCAAAACACCAGATTTTAGAAAAATCAGAGATCGGTATATCAATCTCCAGAATCCTCCTGTGAGCAGTCTTATAGAAGTAAGTAAACTCTTCCGAGATGACGTGCTTATTGAAGTAGAAGCCACTGCAGTGATTAAAAAAAATAAATAAGAACGGAACTATGAGTTGGTTTAAAAATATTTTCAAAAAAGAAGAAAAAGAAACTTTAGACAAAGGATTGGAAAAATCCAGTCAGGGTTTCTTCGAAAAAATAACAAAAGCCGTAGTCGGTAAAAGCACGGTAGATGACGAAGTGCTTGATGATCTTGAAGAAATACTTATTGCATCGGATGTAGGTGCGTCTACTACTATCAAAATTATCGAAAGGATTGAAGAGCGTGTTGCGAAAGATAAATACGTCAATGTAAGTGAACTCGATAATATCCTCCGTGAAGAAATTTCCAAATTATTATTAGAAAACCCTCATGCAGGAACCGGTAATATAGATTCCACCAAAAAGCCTTATGTAATAATGGTGGTTGGTGTAAACGGAGTAGGAAAAACAACAACTATAGGAAAATTAGCCCACCAATTTAAATCCGAAGGTAAAAAAGTAGTACTTGGTGCTGGAGATACCTTTAGAGCTGCAGCTGTAGATCAATTAACAATCTGGAGTGAAAGAGTTGGTGTACCCATTGTTAAACAAGAAATGGGTTCAGATCCTGCATCTGTTGCTTTCGATACTGTTCAGAGTGCAGTTGCCCAAGGAGCTGATGTTGTAATCATTGATACAGCAGGAAGGCTTCATAATAAAATAAATTTAATGAATGAACTTTCAAAGATCAAAAGAGTGATGCAAAAGGTTATTCCAGACGCTCCTCATGAGATCTTATTGGTTCTAGACGGTTCTACAGGACAGAATGCTTTCGAACAGGCAAAACAGTTCACAGCAGCTACAGAAGTAAATGCTTTAGCAGTTACGAAACTAGATGGAACTGCCAAAGGAGGTGTGGTAATTGGCATCTCTGATCAGTTTCAAATTCCTGTCAAATACATAGGGGTTGGAGAGAAAATGCAGGATTTGCAATTGTTTAATGGTACGGAATTTGTTGACTCATTCTTCAAGAAGAGATGATTTATATCATATTCTCCTTGAGTTTACAAACACAATTCATGTATATTAACAATTAAAAATTTAGAACTATGGGAATTTTAACTTGGATCATTTTCGGTCTTATCGCAGGTGCAATTGCAAAACTTATTATGCCTGGAACACAAGGTGGTGGTTGGTTAATGACTATCATATTAGGAATCGTTGGAGCTTTCGTAGGAGGATTTGTTGGAAGTTTAATCGGCTGGGGAACAGTTGAAAATTTCGACTTTAGAAGCATGCTATTAGCGGTAGGTGGTGCCCTTATTGTCCTTTGGATATTTGGAATGGCCTCGAAGAAAAGCTAAAAAAATATTTATCAAAATTAAAAAGACCGACTTGAAATTCAAGCCGGTCTTTTTTTAAAACAATATATATAATTTAGTTGATCTTTATTTGATAAGGCATTTCCATTTTTACCTCAGATCTTAATTTCTCATCGGTAATCTGTTGTAAGATTTCGTAATTAGCCTTTCCTATTTTACTTTTAATAACTCTGGCAGAAATATCATCTTCATTTAAATCCTTGAAGATTTGTTCAAATGGAGACATTTTCTTTGGATATGAAGCTACATTATAAGATTTCAATCCTGCTTTTTGTGCTGCAAATTTCACTGCATCATTTAATGTTCCAAGTTCATCTACCAAACCAATTTGTTTAGCTCGTGTACCACTCCATACTCTACCTCCACCTACACTATCAATCTGTTCAAAAGTCTGTTTTCTATTTTGTGTAACAAAATGTACGAATCTCTTATACGTTCCTTCAACACTTCTTGTGATCATACTCACGCCGTAAGGTGTTACCCCATTTAACCCCGAATAATATTGGGAGTTGGCATTCGTAGCAACAATATCTGAACGGATTCCATTTTTATTGGCAATATCTTTATAATAAGGTATTACACCAAAAACACCTATGGATCCAGTTAATGTATTAGGTTCTGAATAAATTTTATCTGCAGCCATAGCAATATAATAACCACCTGATGCAGCATAATCACCAAAAGAAACAATAAGAGGTTTTTTCTTTTTTAATTGCTGAAGTTCAAACAAAATCTCATCTGAAGCATTAGCGCTTCCTCCGGGAGAATTAATTCTGAATACAACAGCTTTTACTTTATCATTTTCCTGAAGATCTCTGATATACTTAATATATTTCTCAGAATAAATTTCATTATACCCATCCCCATTATTAATGGATCCTGATGCATACAATACAGCAATCTTATCACCTGATTTATCTTCATCAGAATAAGAATTGATATACTTACCAAGTGAAATTTTATTCAGTTTATCCTTTTCTGTCAGGCTTAATTTAGATTTAATAAGCTCATCATATTCTGTTTTCTGAATCAACTTATCTGCAAGTCTATATTTTAAACTTTGTTCAGGAATCATCCCATACAAACTGTCCACAATAGTTCTGAACTGTGTAGAATCAATTTTTCTGGAAGTTGCAATTTTTGTTGATGTGTTCTTCCAGATATCATTTAAAAGCGTACTAAGCTGCTCCTTATTTTCAGGCGAAATATCATTTCGTAAAAAAGGTTCTACTGCTGATTTAAACTTACCATGACGAATTACCTCAATTCCAATTCCATATTTATCAGCAAAATCTTTGAAGAAAGTAACCTCTGTAGCTAATCCCTTCAACTCTATCATTCCAGATGGATTAAGGAAATATTTGTCAGCAACAGACCCCAGATAATAAGAAATTTGTGAAGCTGCATTTCCGTATGCATATACAAACTTTCCACTTTTCTTAAAATCCTGAATTGCATTTCTTAAATCATCAATCTGAGTGATACCTGCATTAAGATCATCAGCTTCAATGCTTATTCCTTTAATATTATCATCCGTTTTAGCTTTTTCAATTGCTTCTAACGCCTCATATATTAAAATGCTTTTGTTCTGATTGCTGATATTAAATATTCCAGTTTGCTCTTCTGTAGGACTATCAATTATAATGGTCTTTAAATTTATAGTTAAAACAGAGTTCTTTTTTACCACTACCGATTTATCACTACTCATAGAACTAAACACCAGCATTATGATAAAAAAGAAGAAAAATACAGCACATAGTATGACAATAGCCACTATATTTGCTAAAACATTTTTAAAAAAACTTTTCATATATCAATCATTTTTTAATATGTCGCAACATAAGGTCGTTTTGTTACTAGGGAGTAACCTTGGGGATGGAAAAAAAAATATAGAACAGGCTCTTGAAATGTTAAAATCGGGTGGAATTGAAATGTTAAATATTAGCGTTTTTTTAACATCTGAGCCCGTAGAGTTTGTTAGTTCTAATATTTTTTGTAATATTGCAACAATAATATGCACACATCTTTCGCCTATTCAACTACTTGATTTTGTTAAAAGTATTGAATTTGAAATGGGAAGAGTTAACGATTCAAAAGCATTAGGAGGTTACAATGACCGTATTATTGACATTGATATCGTTAAATATGATGAGTTAAAATTTATATCAGAAAGATTGGAAATCCCACATTTAAAACATCTTTTTGAAAGGGATTTTTCCAGAATATTATTAAAAGATTTTATTTAAATAAAACATAAAACATATTGTATGAAATTAGGTTTATTATTATTGGCCGCGCTGCCTATTGCTACTTATGCTCAGGACAGTACTACAGTAAATTCGTCGGACAAATACCCTAATACATTCTCTTCGGGTTCCGCTAATGTTCAGCCTTTTGACAATAAGGCAAGAAGATTTAACGATTGGTCTATTTCAATCGGTGGTGGTGCTGCATTTATGTCACATGCTGATCTTACTTCATTTTATGATGGAAAGATCAATTGGGGATATAATGCATATATCAGTTTGGATAAACAGATCTCTCACGTTTTCGGTGTTAGTTTAATTTACCAAAGAGGAGAAACTAATCAAAAAGCTAAATTAGATGGTGCTGCAGGTGCAGCCGCTGGTGTAGGTGTAGCCAACACAAGATACGACCAGGTAGCTTTATTAGGTGATGTAAATTTTTCGAATCTATTAAGAAGAGTTGATAATCACTCTCCATACAGATGGGCATTCCATGGGTATGGAGGAATTGGTGTTATGGGATATAATACATCCTTACACGACAACAATGAGTTCAGATGGAGTAATGCTCCTAGAAGAGTTCCTTTATTTATCAAACAGGATTTCGATATTAATTCTATTTTCTACCAATTTGGATTTGGTTTAAAGTATAATGTTTCGAAACTTATTGATATTGAAGCAAGAACAATGTATATCTTAAGCGGTGATGATGAATTTGATGGTGGTGGTAATGCAGGTCCTGCTGATTACGATCCTGCTTCTACAGTGTCTAAGTATAATATGATCAACAAATCAAGATCTGATAATATGTGGACTGTAAACTTAGGGGTATCTTTCAAATTAGGAAAGCATATGTCTCATTTAGCATGGCATGATCCTTTACAAGAGGCTTATTATAGAACAGGTGAACTTGAAAAAGCTACAACTGATCTTGTAGTTTGTGAAAAAGGAGACAACGATAACGACGGAGTTTGTGATGATTGGGACAGAGAACTTAATACTCCTGCTGGTGCAAGAGTAGATGGAGCTGGTGTTGCATTAGACATGGACCTTGATGGAGTTATTGACTTGTATGACAAATGTGTTACAGTTCCGGGACCAGCTGAAAATAACGGTTGCCCAACAGGAAAGTAATCATTCTGAAAAAAATAAATCATTTAATTAACTAAATAAAAAAATACACTATGAAATTAAGTTTAGCAATTGTAGCATTAGCACTGGCTGTACCAACAGCTTCTTTTGCACAAGACTCTACGGCAGTTTCAAATGGAGAATATCCTAATACATTTTCTTCCGGTTCTGCTAATGTTTCGCCTTTTACGCAAAAATCTAAAAGATTTAATGATTGGGCAATTTCGTTTGGTGCCGGTGTACCATTGATGCAATCAGCGGATTTAACATCTATCAAAAATGGTAATGGTAAAAATCTTTTTGGATATTCTGCATATGTGAGTATTGATAAAGCAATTACCCATGCTTTTGGTATTAACTTACAATATGACAGAGGGGAAACCAGACAGGGATTCTTCAACTCAAAAAACTCTGCTCCTACAGATTTAGCTGTAAGAGACAGACTTGGAGCGAGAACTCAATATGATGCGATCTCTATCTTAGGAGATGTTAACTTCTCTAATTTATTAAGAAGAGTAGATAATCATTCAACTTATAGATGGGCACTTCACGGTTATGCAGGTATTGGTACTTTAGCCTACAGAGCATATCTAAAAGATGCTTCGAATAATCAAAGATTAATGACTGAAATCAAACCTTTCAAATTTAATTCTTTATTCGGTCAGGCAGGTGCAGGTCTTAAATTCAAAGTGAATAGACGTCTTGATATCGAAGGTAGAGTAATGTATGTGGTTACCGGTGATGATACATTCGACGGTGGTGGTGCACAATACAGTGCAATTAACCAACGTGAGGAAAACACATCTGATAACTTCTTCAATGCTACTTTAGGGGTTTCTTTAAAATTAGGAAAACACGAATCTCACTTAATGTGGCATGACCCATTGCAGGAGATCTATTATAAACTGGATGTTTTAGCTAACAAAAACCAAGATATCGAAGTTTGTAAAAAAGGAGATGCTGATAACGATGGAGTTTGTGACGATTGGGACAGACAACTTGATACTCCTGCTGGTGCAAGAGTTGACGGTGCAGGTGTTGCCCTTGACACTGACTTGGACGGTGTAATTGATCTTTACGACAAATGTGTTACTGTTCCTGGACCTGTTGAAAACAACGGTTGTCCTACAGCAACGACAGGGCCTGTAAAAGAAGAAGAAAGAACTTTAGAAGGAATTGAATTTGATTTAAATTCTGATAGAATTTTACCTTCAAATACTCCTATCCTTAACAATGCAGTTACTTATATCAATTCTTCAACTGGTTCTTACAGCGTAGTTGGAGCAACAGATACAAGAGGAACTGATGCTTATAACCAAAAATTATCTGAAAGAAGAGCTAATAACGTTAAGAATTACTTAATCAAAAATGGTGTTCAGACAGGTAAATTAAACGCTATAGGTAAAGGAGAGAAAGATCTTAAATATCCTGAATGTGAACCTGCTACTAAATGTCCTGAATGGAAAAACAGAGCAAACAGAAGAGTTTACTTTGAGGCTAAATAATAAACTATTTATTCAATTATATAAAAGTCACGCTTCGCGTGACTTTTTTTGTTATAATACTTTCCTTATTTTTATACCATGATTTCTTCCAACGATTTTGACCAGTTAAAATATAAAACCCTGAAATACTTTTGGGGTTATGATAGTTTCAGAGATTCTCAGGAAGAAATTATTAATTCCATTATCAACGAAAAGGACACATTGGTACTGCTTCCTACAGGAGCAGGAAAATCACTGTGCTATCAGCTTCCCGCTTTATTCAGAGAAGGAGTATGCCTGGTGATTTCGCCATTGCTCGCATTAATGAAAGATCAGGTCAATCAACTTAAGTTTAGAGGAATCGAAGCAGAATATCTTTCATCGGAGCTCGATGATTATGATGCTGAAGTCATTTTTAACCGGTGCAAAGACAGTTTGACCAAATTACTTTATATATCTCCTGAAAGATTAACTAACCGCCAGTTCCTCCAAAATATGGAAGAGATACAGCTGTCCTTTATTGCCGTGGATGAAGCACATTGTATTTCCGAATGGGGTCAGGATTTTCGTCCATCCTATCAAAACATAAAAGAATTTAGAAAAAATAATCCAGACATTCCGTGCTTAGCTCTAACCGCTACGGCTACTCCAAAAGTTCTGGAAGAAATAAAAACTAAACTTGAGCTCAAAAATCCGGTAGTTTTTCAAAAGAGTTTTAAGAGAGAGAATATCAGAATCTTCACCGAAGAGGTTTCCGATAAATATCAGCGTGTCTTTGATATTTTGAAATACAGTAATAGCTCGGGAATTATATATGTCCGTACAAGAAAAGAAGCGGAATTACTAACTGAATTTTTACATAAAAATCAACTGAAAAATGTTGATTACTTTCATGCTGGATTAACTACTAAGGAAAAAAATGCAAAACAGAATCTATGGAATACCAGTAATAATTATGTTCTGATTTCAACCAATGCTTTTGGTATGGGTATCGATAAAGATAATGTACGTTTTGTTGTCCACTACTCTCCCTCACCATCACTGGAAAATTATTATCAGGAAATAGGTAGAGCCGGAAGAGATGGACAGGATAGTTTTGCTTTTTTACTCTGGAACAAGCAGGAGATCGCCAATTTTGAACAGATCTTAAAAAATCAGATTCCTAATAAATCAGAGTTCCTCAGGATCATCACGTATGTCTACTCTATTTTCCAGGTTGCAGAATATGAGCTTCCTGAAAAAGTGTTTCAATTAAATATCAACGGAATTCAAAATTTCACCAAATTATCGATAGCAAAGATCAAAAATGTTCTGAACTTTCTGCATAACCAGGAAATCATCTATTTTAATGATAATAAAAGCCTGTCTTCTTTGGAACTCCTTATGCAGGCAGATGAAATAGAGCAACTTCCCAAAAAAGATGCTTATTTTATTGAGCTAATGCTTCGTACTGTTTCTGGAATCACAACACATAAGGTAATGTTCAGTGAGCAAAACGTAAGCAATAAGATTGGAGTAGGAATTCCATTAATAAAAGAACGCCTTAAAGAACTTCAACAGAAGAACTATCTTGAATATGTAGACGGAGCTTTATCAAGCATTAAATTTCTAAAACCAAGAGATGAAAGAACTATTAATGGTGCATATTGGAAGTTATTTGAACATATTCAAAGAAATAAAATCCAGAAATGGGAGGAGATGAAATTCTATGTCGAAAATAATGACTATTGTAAAATGAAGCTTATTTTGTCTTATTTTGGGGAAAAGAATTCTAAGACATGTGGACAGTGTTCTGTTTGTGAAAAAAATAAGCAAACCATTTTCGGAAAGAATATTTCTACTCACCTTATTTCATTACTAGCTAAAAAACCATCAACTATAGAAGAGCTTTCCATCCAACTAAGTTATCATTCAAAAGAGAATATTTTAGAGAACCTCATCTATCTTTTAGATTTGGGAAAAGTAAAAATGTTGAACTTTAGAACCTATTCGCTCGCATAAATTTCGTAAAAAGCGCAAATAAGATATACTAATATTTAATTTCCAATCCTCAATAGAATCTAAACCTCCATTTCGAATTTTTAAATCATTAAATTTTTCAATTACTAAAAGACCCCTTATCTTTGTCATATGAAATCATTGAAAGTCGTTTTTTTAGGCACTCCAGAGTTTGCAAAAAATGCATTAGAAGCCATTCATCAATCACATCATAAAGTCGTAGGCGTTGTAACCGTGGCTGACAAAGCAAGCGGACGTGGCCAGAAGATTCATCAGTCACCTGTAAAAATATTTGCAGAGGAAAATAATTTAACTGTTTTTCAACCTGAAAAATTAAGGAATCCCGAATTTTTAAAGGAAATAAAAGACCTTGATGCTGATGTTTTTGTGGTGGTTGCCTTTAGGATGATGCCCAAAGTTCTTTTTGAAATGCCTAAAATCGGAACTTTCAATCTTCATGCATCTCTCCTTCCTGATTATAGAGGAGCTGCACCTATTAATTACGCAGTGATCAATGGTGAAGAAAAAACAGGAGTAACCACATTCTTTATTAATGAGAAAATAGATGAAGGAAATATTTTGCTTCAGAGAGAATTAGAAATACTTCAAGATGAAAGTGCGGGAAGTCTTCATGACCGACTAATGATAGTAGGTTCAGAACTCGTTGTTACTACACTGAATGGACTTGCTGAAAACTCTATTGAGGAAAGACCACAGCCTCACGTTGAGCATCCAAAAAATGCTTTTAAAATTTTTAAAGAAGATACCAAAATCAATTGGAATACACCTTCAAAAACTGTCCATCAGTTTATCCTGGGAATGTCTCCTTATCCAGCTGCTTTTACAGTCTTAAAAATTGGTGAGGAGGATAAAGGATTGAAAATATTTGGGGGTAAGTTCGAAGTTTCAGGTCATGATAAGATGCCAGGAACATTAGAAATTTCTAAAAATACTTTTAAAATTTATACCCAAGATGGAATCTATGAACCTTTAGAGCTTCAGTTAGAGGGTAAGAAAAGAATGACTATTAAAGATTTCCTGAATGGTTTCAGAAATTTTGACGAAATAAAAATGGCTTGATTACTCAAGCCATTTTCTATATTATTAAAGTAGATTAAATATTCTACAATTGAACCATTTCTGTAACTTCTACATCGTATCCTCCAACCTGAGGTTTTATATCTGGATTCTGAGTTAATACTTTGAATTTATTGATTCCTAGGTTTTTCAAAATCTGCGTTCCAATACCATAGTCCCTATAATTATAGGCTAATGTTGGATGTTGTTGCTGACCATCCTGATAATCCAGAAACTGTTGTAATTTCTTTAACGTATTTTCAGAATTGGAGACGTTATTTATAAAAATAATAACTCCTTTTCCTTCTTCATTGATCATTTTGGTTACTTTTTCCAGTAAAGGAGTTTCCCCATTATTCAATCTCGTTAATACATCAAAATAAGAATCAGAAGACTGAACTCTTACCAATACAGGTTCATCTACTGTCCAAGCTCCTTTTGTCAATACAAAATGAATCTGCTCGTTAGATGTTTCTCTGAAAGCGAAAAAATCAAATTCCCCGTAATGAGTTTTTACCTTTCTCTCTTCAATTCTGTCAACAAGATTTCCTTTTTTAAGCTGATAATGAATTAGATCTTCAATAGAAACAATTTTCATATCATGCTTTTGAGCGAATGCATACAAATCAGGAAGACGAGACATGGTACCGTCTTCATTCATAATTTCACAAATAACTCCACCCTCTTTTAATCCTGCTAAATGAGTAAGATCAATTGCAGCTTCTGTATGTCCGGCTCTTTTTAATACCCCTCCTTTCTTTGCACGAAGCGGAAAAATGTGCCCTGGTCTCATGAAATCAGTTGGCTTGGAATTTTCATCCATCAAAGCCAGGATTGTCTTCGCTCTGTCTCCAGCAGAAATCCCGGTAGAAGTACCATTTCCTAAAAGGTCAACAGATACTGTAAAAGCTGTTTCTTTTGGATCACTGCTTCTGCTTACCATAATATCTAAGCCAAGCTCATCACATCTTTTTTCAGGAAGCGGCATACAGATAAGACCTCTACCATGAACCGCCATAAAATTGATCAATTCAGGAGTCGTAAGTTCTGCAGCACATAGAAAATCACCTTCATTTTCTCTGTTCTCATCATCTACTACTATGATTATCTTACCATTTTTAAGGTCATCAATAGCCTCAGGAATAGTATTTAATTTAATATCAGACATTTTTACTTTAAATTTGTGCAAAGATACTTATAAAAATAAGCATCTCCCAATTAATATAAATGGTTTGTTAGGCTTTGATTAAAGAGTCTTTAGCTTTTCTGAAAATGTCATAAGAATCAAGTCTTTTTTGATGATCGTAAATATGAGAATTGATGATCAGCTCATCTACATTAAATTTTTCCTGAAAGCTTTTTAACTTTTCTTCAATTTCTGACTGATCTCCAATAAAGCTATATCTCAATTTCTGCAATACAGCCGATTTTTCCATAGGAGACCAAACATCATCCATATCAGCGACGGGCGGAGCAAAAGGTTTTCTATCATTTCTTATTATATTAAGGAATGCCTGAAATAATGTAGTAGATAGTTGGTGAGCTTCTTCCGAAGTTTCAGCGGCAGTTCCATTGACACAAGCTAAAATATATGGTTTATCTAACTGTTTTGAGGGTTCGAAATGTTCTCTATAAATATTGAAGGCCATTTCCATTTGCTCTGGGGCAAAATGTCCCGCAAAAGCATAAGGAAGTCCAAGTTCTGCAGCCAGCCATGCACTATCTGTACTAGATCCCAAAATATAAAGAGGTATATCTAAACCTTCTCCCGGAATGGCACGAACCAAGGCATTTGAATTTTCTTTAGAAAAGTATTTTTGCAGTTCTAAAATTTGTCTTGGAAATTGTTCATTAATAATAGCAGGATTTCTTCCTAAAGCCTGAGCCGTCAAACCATCAGTTCCTGGTGCTCTCCCAAGACCAAGATCAATTCTTCCAGGAAAAAGAGATTCCAATGTTCCGAATTGTTCAGCAATGACAAGAGAGCTATGATTTGGAAGCATAATTCCCCCGGAACCTACTCTTATTTTTTTTGTACCATTGGCAATAAAACCAATAAGAACTGAAGTAGCGGAACTGGCAATGCTTTCCATATTATGATGTTCGGCAAGCCAGAATCTTTTATAATCAAGATTTTCAGTAAAGTTTGCTAAAGATAAACTGTCCTGAAAACTATCATGAATACTTTTCCCCTGTTTTACTGGTGCAAGGTCCAAAACAGATATTTCAAAATTTTTCATATCGAGATGTTAATTTTTTTAAAGGTGATATAGAATCTCCTTTGTCAATTTCATAAATATAAACTTGAGGTTTAAAAAACCGAACAAATTTAAAACATAAAAATCACATTAGTTACTTTTTGTAATTGATAAGTCTGATTGCCTAGTTCAGGCAAAAACTATTGAAAATTTTTAAATATTAAGTACATCTTTCGTAAATGAATTTTAGAAAGCTGGGTATGTAAAAAATTTTGCCGGTATATAGCTATTTTGTTTTGGAAAGATCTTCAACACACATCTTATTTTACACTTTCATTTCAAACTATTACAATCGGCTAATCATTATTAAAAACCACATATTATTAGTGCTAATAATTCATCAATAAGAGAAATAAAATATTAAATTTGTATTTAAGATTCAAATAGATCAAATTTTAACACCACTTAAAAAGTATTATTATGAACAAAAATTTAAATGACTTATTTCAGAAAGTATTGACAAAAAAAGCGGTCATGGTAAGTTTTATCATTGCCCTTACTTTAGCTTCTTGCAATAAGAACAATGAAGATATTATGGAGGAGCCTCAAACAAATACCTTTATTAAAAAAGGACAGTTTGGAGGCCAGGCCATTACTTATGAGAGAAGGAATGGAATGAATTTTTTCCAGGGAGATATTGTTCTTTCGGACCGGCAGTTAACGGAAGATAATTCAGTTAATAAAGGAGGCGCCAGCCCTTCAAGATGGCCAGGGGGCAAAATTTATTATACCGTTGCCAGTAATATGGGTTCCATAAATGCAAATAAAATCACTAATGCAGTTAATGAGTATAATAATAAAACAAATACTCAATGGATTCCCCGTACCAATCAGACCAACTATGTCGAATTTATTTTCGGAAGTTCATCAGGATATGATGGATGGGCACATATTGGATACAGAGGCGGAAAGCAAAACATTTCTCTGGATCAAAATATTTCTTTAGGATCAGTAATTCATGAAATGGGGCATACTGTAGGACTTTATCATGAACATTGTCGCAAAGACAGAGATCAGTATGTAAGTATCCAATGGAACAATATTCAAAATGGGCAGGCCTATAATTTCGACATCTATGATTCAGGAACAGACATAGGTCCATTCAATATTAATTCTGTGATGATGTACTGGCCAGACTCGTATTCTAAAAACGGACAACCTACCATTAAAAGGGCGAATAACACAAACTTTACATATAATAGAACCGGATTTACAACTGGTGATATCAATACGATCGATACCATGTATCCTTAGTTTTCAGCCAAAGGTTTATCATATAATTGGGGAAAAGAATTTTTATGAATTCTTTTCCTTTTTGTAATTATAATGATTGATCAAAATTCTTATTTCATTAAACTCAAAATCATTCGGTAAAGCACCTTTCCATTCTGTAAGTGTCTCATGTGGTTTTTTATAAAATTCTTTTTCAAAAGCTTTGATCTTATCTGAAGTAATCACTCTGGAAATATCCAATAACCCCTGCTCTGCAAACTTTGCCAGATGCCCGATTACCGTTTCCTTAACCAGCCCTCTTTCTAAAGAAATTTCACCAATGGTTTTTCCCTGTTCAAACAATTGAAACGTCAAAACCTGGGAAGGAACTTTTGCAATTTTTAAATTAATTTCTTTATCATTTTTTTCATCTAAAAGCTTTGTCTCCAATAAATGAACCTCTTTTAAACTATTTAAATATTCTTCAATATCTTCCAACCAGTTTCTGAAATCTTCATTATATTGTTTTAATCCTTTTGCTCCTTTTATTTCAGCATAAAATTCCTTCAAAGGATTAAAAATCTTGTCTCGTATTTCAGTGAAAAAGAAATTAACCGCCCCTTTCGCTTTGCTTTCGATCTCAGACCACTCCTCTTCCTTACTGACAAAAAGATCTATTTTCTGATTTAAGACACGTTCTAATTTTCCGAAGATCTTTCCAAGTTGTACGATCTCATGCTTTAATTGAAGATAAAGCTGATTGGTTTTTACATGGTCAATACTTTTGGTGGTAATGGATAAGTTATTCCACTCTTCAATCTCTTTAAGAAACCAAAGACTATCCAGTGTACGAAGCACTTTTTTAATACTGTAATCGTATTTCTCTTTATTTAAAATAGTTTCAACCTGATCATTAGCAAATGTATCTCCCTGAAATTGTAGTATACGTGTATCTTTAAATATCACTTCGGGAGTGATTTTAGATTTTAGAATAATCCCCTCCAGCGTTCTGCAACGTGATAAAGCAACATACACCTGTCCGGCTGTAAAACTTTTTCCAGCGTCAATAATCACTTTATCAAATGTCAAACCCTGACTTTTATGAATGGTTACAGCCCAAGCCAATTTGATAGGAAACTGTTCAAAACTTCCTAAAACCTCTTCTTTAATATTTTTATCGGTATCAAGAAAATATTTCTTCTGTTCCCAGACTTCTCTCTTTACCACAATTTCTCTTTCACTTCCTTCTAAAACAACCCTAATTTCATTTTCATCAAGACCAATAATCTCCCCAAGTTTTCCGTTAAAATATTTTTTCTCCGGAGAAATATCATTTCTTATAAACATGACCTGAGCTCCGATCTTCAATTCCAGAAACTGCTCGTTAGGAAACTGATTTTCTTTAAATTCACCAAAAAGTTTAGCTTCATAAGTGCTCGGATCAACTTTTATTTCTGTTAATTTCTGTTGATTGATCTCATCTGCCATTCTGTTATGGGAACACAGGTACACATAGGAATCCTGCCCTGTTTGAAAATCAGGATCATATCTTTCGTTTAAATGGTCAAAATCGATATTGGCAACATCACCGTCTCGGATGGCATTTAAAATTTCAAGAAATTCCTGATCAGACTGTCGGTAAACCTTTGTCAATTCAATGGTAATTAAAGGAATTTCTTTGATCGCATGACTATCAAAAAAGAAAGGAGATTGATAATAAAGTTTCAAAACATGCTCATCTCTTACTACTGGCGGAAGCTGATAAAGATCACCAATGAACAACATCTGAACACCTCCAAATCTTTGGTTGTTCCTTCTTACAAATCTTAATGAAAAATCCATCATATCCAGAACATCAGCCCGCAACATAGAAACCTCATCAATAATGATGATCTCAACTTCTCTTAAAAGCTTAAGTTTATCTTTTCGATACTTAAAATGATGCATCAGATCAGCAATATTATTTGCCAAACTGCTATCTATTCTTTCCGTAGTGGGTAAGAAAGTCCTTAACGGCAACCCAAACATAGAATGAATGGTAACACCACCCGCATTAATAGCGGCTATTCCTGTAGGAGCTATTACAATGTGTTTTTTCTTTGTTCTTTTTACAAAGTCATTAAGAAAAGTTGTCTTACCGGTTCCTGCTTTTCCTGTAAGGAAAACACTTCTGTTGGTATGTTCTATTATGTCAAAAAAATGATTGTTCATCGTTGCCAAAATTACGGAAAATGAATTTGAAATCCTTCTTATGGCATAACTTTTGAGTTCGTTTTTCAAATAAAAAACTAATATGGGAAAAGTACACGCTCGAATTTCTGTGATAACACTATGCATAACACTGGCTTTAGTTTCTTGCGGAACAAAAAATGTTACGGATAATTTACCAAAAGATATTTCAGAGAGACCGGCAGATGAAAATAGCAAGAAGTACGATGAAGTTCAATTGGAAAAAACAAAAACAGCTATAGAATCAGAAATTGCCAAAGAAAAATGCACAAATGCCGATGATTGGAAATCAGCTCCAATAGGTTCTAAAGCTTGTGGCGGACCAAAATCTTATATTGCTTATCCTAAAACAATGGAGACTGAAATCTTATCTAAAATTGAAGCTTATAATAAAAAAGAGGCTGACTTCAACATAAAATATGGCATCACTTCAGATTGTGCAATGGTAGCGGAACCACAGGGAATAAAATGTAATAATGGAAAAGCAGAACTGATATATGCTGGGCAATAAAAAATATATTATATAAACCCGATCATAAAAAGCTCTGTCAATTGACAGAGCTTTTAGTGATATAACTAAATTTTAATCTTTATACCATGAAGAGTATTTCACATAATTATCTGCTATCCTGTTTACTTCTCCTTCAAGTAACTGCGATGAAATATCTTTAATTTTTCTGGCTGGAACACCACCCCAAACTTCTCCAGATTTAATATGAGTTCCCTGAGTAACTACCGAACCGGCACCAATAATGGAATTTTCCTCCACCAAGCAGTCGTCCATAACGATTGCTCCCATTCCTATCAAGACATTATCCTGAACAGTACATCCATGTACAATTGCATTATGTCCTATTGAAACATTATTTCCAATCACTAAAGGAAACTTCTCATAAGTACAGTGCAACATTACATTATCCTGAACATTTACTTTATCCCCCATTTTAATGTAATTAACATCCCCTCTTATTACTGCATTATACCAAACACTACATTCTTTTCCCATGGTAACATCTCCAATAATAGTTGCAGTTTCTGCCAGAAAAGTATTTTCTCCGATTTGTGGTGCTTTGCCCAAAAGTTCTTTTATAAGTGCCATATTTTTAATTTGATATTTTGAAAATGAGCTAATTTGAAAATTAAATGGGTACAATCACTATTTTTAAATTACAGTGATAGCAAAAATCTAACTTCTTCTTCCTAACTCCTAACTTCTAATTGCGTATTTTTGTAACTCAAATTTAAAGAAAAAATGCGTAAGATACTTATAGAGCCAACAGAAAACCCAAAAGTGATGAAATTTGTCGCTGACTACAACTTGATTCCAGGGTCTCTTGAGTTGGACAGAAGTTCAGATATTTCAGAAATTCCTTTAGCTCAGGAACTTTTTAATTATCCCTTTGTAGAAAAAATTTTCATTACAGCTAATTTTGTAGCTATTGCAAAGCAGGATACTATGGAATGGGAACATGTTACTGAAAGTCTGAAAAATGTAATTGAAGATGAATTGCTTGCCAACCCGAGAATTTACCTTCAGAAGAAAAAAGAGATGTATCAGATCTATGCTGAAATGACTCCAAACCCAAATGTGATGAAATTCGTTTCCAGTAAATTATTATTGGAAGGGTTTGTAGAAGTAAAATCCCGAACTGAAGCAGAGGGTGTTCCTTTAGCAGAGGCTATTTTTAAAGAATTTGATTTTGCTAAGGAAGTTTTTATCTCAGATAATTTCGTTGCGGTAACCAGAGATCATTCTGTAGAATGGCATCAGGTAATGATGGCTGTGCGTGGTCTTATTGCTGAATATCTTCAAAATGGAGGTGCAATCTCAAATCTTGCCCCTCAGACACACGAAAATCCGGTTGAAAAAATCATCAACAGAGATTATACAGATGATGAGCAAAAGATTTCTGATATATTAAATGAATACGTTGCTCCTGCAGTAGAAAATGATGGTGGAAAAATTTCTTTGATGGAATATGATGAAGCCAATAAAACTGCAAAAATGCTTTTACAAGGAGCTTGCTCAGGTTGTCCAAGTTCTACGGCAACATTAAAAAATGGAATCGAGAGTATTTTAAAACAATTCGTTCCCGAACTAGTCGAAAGAGTGGAAGCGGTAAACGGATAATTTTATATATGAGAATAGTATTTCTTTTAATTTGTTTCAGCATCAGCATTCTTTCATGTAAGAAAGAAACTACGAATTCAAAAACAAATATCAATGTTGGGCTTCATGAAGATCTTGTACAATCGGGGTTAGCAAAAGACAGCCTTCAAAAAATGGATGTATTCTTGAGTAAGCTAGATAAAAGGAACACCCCATTTTTGGATTTCTATATTACTTATTTCTATAAGTTTGATAAAGAAACCCAGGATGAAATAAAGAAATCAAAAGGAGAGAATTTTCTGAATGAAAATCCCGAGGAATACTATAAATTATTTGCCGAAATAATGTCTGAAAAAGGTGACAAATATTTAAAATCTTTCGGCATCAGCCAAGAAGAAGAAATGCTTTCCAGAGAAGTATATATTTTTCACTTAAAGAAAAAATACGGTCCAACTATTGATGGTCAATTGGAAAATTTAAATAAATAATGAAGGGAATTCTATTAGTGAATCTTGGTTCACCAAGATCTACGAGCGTAAAAGATGTAAAGGAGTATCTTGATGAATTTTTAATGGATGAAAAGGTAATTGATTATCGTTGGATTTTCAGGGCCCTTTTGGTTCGTGGTATCATTCTTAATACTAGACCCGCAAAATCTGCTGAAGCCTATAAAACAGTTTGGACAGATGAAGGTTCTCCATTGGTGGTGATTACTGAAAAAATTCAGAAAAAGCTGCAAAAACTGGTTGATGTTCCTGTGGAAATTGGAATGCGTTATGCACAGCCAAGTATTGAAGCGGGTATTCAAAAATTAGTTGATCAGGGAGTTTCTGAGATCGTACTTTTCCCATTGTATCCTCAATATGCCATGAGTACGACGGAGACGGTTATTGAAAAGGCCGAGGAAGTAAGAAAGAAAAAATTTCCGACCGTAAAGATTAACTATATACAACCTTTTTACGACAGGGAAATTTACATCAATTGTTTAGCCGAAAGTATTAAGGAAAAACTTCCTGAAAATTTCGATGCTTTACAGTTTTCTTACCATGGAGTTCCTGAAAGGCATATTTATAAAACAGACCCTTCCAATACATGTAAGATAGATGATGCAAACTGTATCAACAGTAAAATTGAAGCTCATAATGCCCGTTGCTACAGACATCAGTGTTATAAAACCACTGAATCCGTAATAGCAAAAATGGGATTACCTAAAGAAAAAACTATTGTTTCATTTCAGTCCAGATTAGGAAAAGATAAATGGATTGAGCCTTATACTGATGAAACACTGGAAACTATTCCTAAAAAAGGGGTAAAAAACTTAGCTGTGGTTTGTCCTGCATTCGTTTCTGATTGCCTTGAAACTTTAGAAGAAATTTCCGTAGAAGGTAAAGAGCAGTTTTTACATGGAGGTGGAGAAAACTTCCATTATATCCCATGTTTAAATGATGAGGACCGATGGATTGATGTGGTAAAAACTTTATGTGAAGAAAAATTGAATGAATTTTATCTTGTATAAATCATCTTAATGACAAAAATAGAGAAAGGACACAAGAAATACTTGTGTCCTTTTTCAATAGAGATATATTAAAAATTTATTTTTTAATTAAGTTTCCTGCTTTTTGACCATTCACTATTACTACATAAACTCCAGGAAGCATATTAGACGGAAGCTGTAGATTCAGTTTATTTACACCATCTGTAAGCTCAACTTTTTCAGAAATTTCTTTCTTACCTGTTAAACTTATCAATTCTACGATTCCTTTTCCTGCCTTTCCATCAAATGTCACAGTAAATCTGTCTGTTGCCGGATTTGGACTAATGGTATAAAGAGAAGCATCTGGTGCACCAGCAACACGTCCTGCAGAAGAGGTGCCTCCACCAACTCCCACTGCATTCCAAGCGTTAGTTACTTGTGTCACCTCATTACTGCTCACCCCATACAAATCTTTCGCAGCCTGTATAGAAGAAGTTCTTGCATTGGCATAGGTAGAAGAAGAAGTAAGATAAGAAGTTAATGTTCTGTAAGCAATTGCTCCTGCTTTATCTAACCCTATTCCAGAGACATTATAAGCAAAACCATTATCGTTAGTTCCCGTACCTCCGGTTACTAATAAATAATACCAAAAGTTGAGAACTCCCGAATTAGTGTGGACTCCGCAATAGTCATTTGTTGTTTGTCCAGGCACCGCACAACCCGTAGTTGTAGCATCTTTCCAATACGTTCCTTTATAAGTATCAGGTTGGCGATACGCATTCGGGTTTGACATATCTCTGATCACATAATTGAAATCTTCGCCCAACTTCCAGCTTGCCTGATTAGGTCTTGCCCAAAGTTCTATTGAATTTCCAAAAATATCGGAAAAACCTTCATTCAAAGCTCCCGGCTCTCTTTGATAAGCCAGATTCGCAGTTTTAGAGGTCATCCCATGAGTAATTTCATGTCCGCAAACATCAATAGCAGTTAATGGTAACCCTCCGTTTGTGCTCGAGCTGCCATCGCCATAAGTCATTCTGGATCCATCCCAAAACGCATTGAAATAATTAGTAGAGTAATGAACATAGGATTTTATAGCAAAGTTATTGTTGTCAATACTTTTTCTGTTAAATTTTGTATAGTAATAATCTACAGTCATTTCTGCCCCCCAATGTGCATCGGTAGCATATTGATCTTTATTGGTGTTTACATTATTCCAGGCATTATCGGCATCTGTAAAGTCTACGGCAGATGAATAATTGGTTCCTTTTTTTAGATTATATGTTTCTACATTTGTTCCTGTTCCTGTTCCCGCATTTCTTCCCGATTCTCTTAATCTGTAACTTCCGTTATAAGAATCTGTAGTAATATTCCGGCTGCCGCTATAACCTGTTGTAGCCGTTCCCGGAGCATTTACATCATGAATTATAGCATCTGTTCCTAAGATTTTTCCACCTTTAGCATCTACAAAAACATATTGTCTGCTTAATGGTTTTTCAGAATAAATATCAAACTTATACGCCAGTTTTAAATCACGCAGCTTTTCATCAGTAGGATCTGAATAATAGACCAGTTCTCCTTTTGGGGCAAAGCTTGCATTAGCATCATTGAGTTCTTTTTTAATGAAATCTTCTTCTTCCCTATTTTGCCATTTATATGAATCTGCTCCTACAAATGATAAGGCATTTTGCAATGCTATACTTTCAGAAATATTGGCTTTTTTTTCAATCCCTTCCGGAACTTTAAGAATCCAGTTTCCTGTTTCTCCAATAACTTTTCCTCCTTTAGTTTGTACTGCCATCATTCCATATTCTACAGGAATATTATTGACTGTTTGTTGAAATCTGTGGGTCTCAAAACCCAATTGATCTTTTTCAACTCCTAATTTACGGGCTTGTCCCGCAACATAGCTCTGAGAGGTTTCATCAAATAAAACAGGACTTCCCTGAAAAGCAGGCCCGCTTTTATCAAATCTTAAAAATTCTGCGTGTAATCCGTTTTTACCGGGAATTAATTTTGATGGCTTGTTTTGCCCAAAAACGAAAGAGCAAGCAGCAACACTTGCTACTAGAATAAATTTTGTTTTCATAAAAATATTTATTAAATGGTAAAACGAATTTATAAACTTTTCATAATAAAATGATAAAAAATATAAATAAAATTCAATCAATAACACAAATAGATAAATAAAACACAATAACATATTCAAAAAAAAGAAAATAAGCTAAGTATTATTTAACCACATATGTATATTTTAACGAATAAATTAAATCAAAAATCATCTATACGTGAATTATTTTTATTTACTATGCAATACGCTATATATTATCTCATAAAATCATCCCGAAACGCGTAAAAACCTTTTGGTTAACGGGAGTTTTATAAAAAAAATAAGCCATCTCTTTGGAGATAGCTTTAGCTTTTTTATTTTGATGTAAATTCAAACTTTTATTTATATGAAAATCATTTATTTTTACTTTCCAATAGGAGTTCTGAATTCACCATATCCCATCAAACCATCATAATTTCTTCCGAAAGGAGTATAGTATAAAAATGCCTGATACAGGTTTTCTGTTTGCCAGAAGTTCCCGTTGATCTCGCCAAAGTTCAATGCCCCATTACCTTCTTTTGTAGCCAGAATGTAGTTATAGAAACCCTGTTTTAGAAATATTTTTGCAACATACTTTTTATTAGCTGCATCATACTGCATCTGATTTTCTTTACTCGGCATAAAATTGTTAAATCCTCCCAGTACATATATTTCTTTATCTACAGGATCTGAATCTAAAGAGAAATACACCCAAGAGTAGTCGGCCTCTCTTTCGGCATTTCTTTCAAGTCCCAAATCATTTCTTCGATAATAAAAAGCTCCGTTCACGTCGGGCTGATATTGATAATTAAGAGGAAATGCCCAAACAGGATGTAAATAGGTCTGATTTACCCCGTCTTTTATTTCTGTAGCACGAACCATATCCGCTGCCATATTCATGTTTTTATTATCAAAATAATAAAATTCATTATTCCCTGGAAACGTAAGGTTCATCTGTTGGAAAAGTAATTTATTTCCAAGTGTCGAACTTGGTTTTAAATTATTAACAGCAACATTAAGGTTGTTATTCTGCATCACATTCAAGCTCATTGAATTGACGTTGGATGACAAATCATTTCCCTTGGCAACAGCCTGTACTTCTACCCTTTGGTTGATATTCGGATTTTTAGCATCTGCTATCCTGGATACATTTAATGCCAAAGAAACATTATCTTCTACTAAGTAGAATCTCTTTTTAAAAAGCGGCTTTTCTGCAGAATCTTTGTACACAATCAGCTCAAAATTCCCTGAAATTTTCGGCTGTATTTTTTCATTCGGAAAAGTAAGTGTATAATGAGTATAGGCCTGTAATGTATTAAATGAATACTGGAATTTATCAAGCAATCCGTTTAAGCTTCCATTAGCAATTTCCGTAAAAAAAAGATTATCATCATTCCAGTTCCGGTCGTAATGCTTTATGGTATATCGGTAGATTTCGCTGGCATTCGTAAGGTCATCAAAACTAAGAACCAATGTCTGGTTAAAGTTGATCACAGGGGTTTCATCATTCGTCTGAGGATTGAATAACTGAATGCTTTGGATGTTCTGTCCAAAAACCAATCCCCCTAAAGAAAGTAAAAGTATTCGCAAAGTTTTCATTATGACGAAGATAACGAAAAATCACCAATTACTTAAGAATATCGTATTTTTGACAAAAAAAATAAAACAGAATATGCTTAATATCCAAGCTTTTGTATTCAACTTTGCGAGCGAAAATACTTATATCCTTTATAACGAAAATAAAAACGCCTGGTTAATAGATCCGGGAAATATGAATGAGCAGGAAACTAACCTGATCAGTAATTTCATCAAAGACAATGAATTAAAAATTCAGAAAATACTGCTTACTCATGCTCATATTGATCACGTTTTCGGGCTTCAGTGGGCTTACGATACATTTAAACTTCCAGTAATTATGCATAAAGAAGACCAAGAGGTTCTGGATATGCTTCAAATGAGTGGAATGAGGTTTGGAATGAACATAAATCCTGTTAAGGTTGATGTCGAATATATCAATGAAGGAGATGAACTTGATTTCGATGGTGAGAAATTCAAAATATACCATGTTCCCGGACATTCTCCAGGCAGCATTGTTTATCATAATGAAAATCAGAAATTTATGATTTCCGGAGATGTTTTATTTGAAGGAAGTATTGGAAGAACCGACCTATACAAAGGAAATTACGAACAACTTCTTGATGGAATCAGAAAAAAACTATTTGTTTTAGATGATGAAACAAAAGTGTTTTCAGGACACGGAAATCCGACAAGTATTGGTTTTGAAAAACAGTATAATCCGTTTTTGAGATAGATAGTTTTGGATCCGGGTTACAGGTTAGTCGGATTTAGGCTAATTAACAGCAAAGTACCAATGACTACTTTTTTGTCATTTCTACGACAGGACAAATCCCATCTAATCCTTGAGATTCTTCGCTCCACTCTGAATGACATTAATATTATGTTCACTATTCACTTTAAAAGACTTAATTATTTTAACGCTTAATAAAAAAACCGTCAGAAAAATCTGACGGTTTCTACTTTTATAAGAAATAGAATTTAGAAATCAAATGATACTGAACCTCTTACAGCAGCTCCCATAATCGGTCTCGCCATTCTTATATCTCCGGCTCCTGTTAGCGGGGATCTTGGATCCCCCTCAGTAATACCGATGGTATTGAAGATATTTGTTCCGTCAATAGCAAAACGTATTTTACCAAGCTGGTAGGAAGTACCGGCACCAAATTCACTAAATGATGGTAAAATATTTTTATCACTATTCGCTTCATCCTGGAAACGCTTTCCATAATAATTATAACTTACATAAGCTCTCCACTGCTTAGTAATATTAACAGCAGGTGAGATATTGAAATAGAATTTCGGTATTCTTCTTACCTGATTACCATCATAATCAAACCTGGTTCCGTCTGCATTTGTTCCTGTAAAGTCTTTATATTTTGGATTTTGGAAAGTCCCATTAAATGTCAATTCAAGTAGATTATTAAACAATCTGGCATACCCTTCTAACTCTACTCCCATATTGGTCGTGTTCGCGAATTTATTTTCTGATGTTCCATCAGAATATACATCGGTAAATGAAAGATTCTTTAAAGTTGAATAAAAAGGAATTACACCAATATCGAAAGTACGTGAGTAATATTTATACCCTATCTCCAGCTGGTTAGTCTGTACTGGTTTGATCTTGCTTAAATCTGCCATATTATTGTAATACGACTCTTCATTAGGTGATCTGAATCCATTTGAAAAACGTGCATATACCGCATTTTCGTTATTGATCTTATAGTTTGATGCTACTGTGAATGATACTTTATCGACATCATAATTCCAGTAGGTATATTTATTTCCTAAAACCGACATATTATCATCCGCAGTCGTAGTAGCAAAACTATGGGTACCGTCTGTTGTTAATCCGGAATTATTAAGATTGGCAGTAGTTGTATTCACTCCATATCCTTTATAATAATCGCGGCTATAGCGAATTCCACCATTAAAACTTAAGTTATCTGTAATATTGTAATCCAGATTTAAATAAATATCATTTAAACTTCCCTGGATTTGAGAATCTCTAACCAGGAATGACATATCTGTCACCCCATTATAGGTTTTGGAGTATCCAACATCTGTAGGACTAAGAGATTTATCTACCAGATTAAGCAATTGAGGCCTATCCGTAGCTGTTGTCAAAATATTACTCCAGTTCCAGTTCTGCTGGGATTTCCAGTTGGATTTATAAAATCCTGCCGTTACATTCCCTTTGTCAAATTTATAATTGAATTGTAAATCATTAACAAAATTATTCATCTGCTTATCAATAGCCCAGAATCCTAACTTCTGTACGTACTGGGGATTTACAACAGCCCCACTACTAACTAAAGAATACTGATAATTATTTCCTGTGATTCCATTGCTATTTGCAAAAGCCCCAGCTTGCTGAGGTCCACCTGCCGGAAATATACCCGTATAATTCATGTTGATATTGGTATACCTGGTTTTATTTAAAACTGTAAAGTTATTTCCAAGATCATATTTAAATTCTGCACCTACAACATCAACTTTCGGGTGAATTCCATCCTCCAAATTTCTTTTGAAAAATCCACCACCTGGTTGTGGAATATTAAGCTGCCCAATTGATCTGTAACTGTACGTTCCATAATTCGCATCAAAACCAGGAAATTCTTTCAGGTCATTTCCATTCTGAACCAAAGGAATAGGCAGATAAAATGTATTCCTGTCATCTAGTTTTTTATAATAAACCTTAGCATATCCTTTATCAAATACATATTTTAAATTCATTCTGATCTGTCCACCTTCATTAGCTTTAAAGCCGGTTTTTCTGATTCCACTATCGGTTCTGTAAAAACCACCGACATTAAAGAACAATTTATCCTGAACCAAAGCTCCACCCACATTCACATCCGTACGCATTAATCCATATGTACTTGTTTCCAATTTAGCGGTTCCTCTGAAATCATTACCTCCTTCTTTAGTAATAAAGTTAATAAGACCACCTGGAGAGTTATTTGCATAGATAGATCCTGAACCTCCTCTTAATGCCTCTAATCTGTTCACAGAATTATCAACACGGAAGAAATTATCTGCATTGGCAAACTGTAAAGCACCATCTTCAAATACCGGTAAACCATCTTCCTGTACCTGTACAAATTCATAAGCACCCGCCGAAGGGATTCCTCTCGCAAAAAGGTTATTTCCAACTTCACCTCCTGATGTTTCTACAGCAAAACCAGGAACCCTTTGTAATAAAGCCGCAGCACTGATAGGATTCTGTTTTTGAATTTCTTTTGCATTAAAAGTAGATATTGCCGTACTGGATTCTATTTTCTTTTTCGGATTTGCATTACCCGTAATAACTACCTGATCGATAGATGCTGTTCTCGTGGAATCCTGAACTGTTTCCTGTGCATACGCATTATTAAAGTAAAGCGTGGCTACTCCAGCAAGTAAAAAGATTGATTTGTTTTTCATACCCTTATAGATTTAATTATTGTTTTAATTTTAAATAGACTCCGTTTGTCCAACCAAATCCATCCTGATTAGGGTACTCTCCTCCTCCGGCAATCGTTTCATTATCTAATGCATTGTATTTTTCCATTAGTTTGCCCGTATTATTATAAACCCTTTCGACATTAGAGCACCAATTGTTTTTTATTTCATCCGCTAATTGTGTAAAACCATAGTTTTTCATAGAAACAAATCCTAGCCATTGGTATGGCGCCCAGGCATTCGGTAGATCCCATTGTTGACCGGTTTGTTTCGTTGTGGTAACAAGGCCGCCTTTATAAAGAAACTTTTCAGTAATAATTTCTGAAACTGCTTTTGCCTGTTCCTCGCTGGCAAGACCCAAGAATAAAGGATAAAGAGCAGCAATATGTTCGGAGGTTGTGTTTTTGTGTTTTTTTATGTGATAATCCTTATATGTTTTGGCATTTTCATCCCAAAAATATACATCAATCAGTTGTCTCCTTTTTGCTGCTCTTTCATTAAAATAATTTTCTTTTTCTTTAGAATTCTGAAGTCCTGAAGTTTTAGCCAATGTCTTTTCCAAATGCCATAAAAGGCAATTCACGTCGACCTGAGCAATATTCAGTGTTTCTATAGTCTGTATTGTTTCTTCGTCTGAAAACCATCTGCTGGAAAAATCCCATCCTGACTCGCAGCCGCTTCTTATATTTCTGTAAAACTCTTCCCCGGAAGCATTTTCGTGATCTTCAATATCTATTAAATAACTTTCAGGACGCGGGGTATTTTCTGCATCGTAATATCTATTCAGAATATCTCCATTATTCGTTTTTAAGACCCTTTCAGACTGCATATTATTTTCTAATTTACTTTCTCCATTCATCCAGAAATTGTATTCCTTTTCTAATGTATCGTAATATTGAATGTAAAGTTTTTCGTCACTTGTGCTCTCCACCAGCAGATCTAGCATCAATGAAAAATAAGGTGGCTGTGAACGACTTAAGAAATGCGTTCTGCTTGCATTCGGAATAAATCCAATATTTTGAATCAGATAAGAACAGTTTTCAACAATATTCCTCATCATTTCTATTCTTCCTGAAACCTGCAATCCAAGCATTATGAAATAGCTGTCCCAATAGAAAAATTCATTAAAGCGTCCTCCTGGAACGATATAAGGTTTTGGAAGTTTTAGCAATGTTCCTCTTTCTTCATATGAAGTTCTGGTAAGTTCATCCCACAGCTTTTCTATATGCTGCTGTATAGGCAAATGATCATCTTGCCGAATAGAAACCTTTGCTCCTAAAAAATCAAAATTTGAAAGCACAAACACTTTAAGATCGAAACCAGACACGAGCTTCTCCTTTTCATATTTTTCATTGATCTCAGATACAGAAAATAAAGGCACCGCATCCGTCATCATTTTTTGATCTTCAAAAATTTGTGATCTCTGAACATCGTCAAACAGAGTTTGGATATCTTTAATGTAAAGCTGTGTATTCATTTTATTTTTTAGGATTTATTTTTAATTTATTCATGATAATAGCCGATATAATCAGTAATGAAAGCGGTATCAGGGAAAGATAGAACGCCCTCTGCCCACTGAATTCCTGAAATACAAAACCTGTAATTATAGAACCTATTGTTCCTCCAATTGCAGAGAAAACTACGATAAGCCCCGACATAGCACTGTGTAAATATTTAGGTATTGAAGCCAAAATAACAGAATTGATACTTGGATAAATGGGTGCTAATAAGCCTCCCATCAAGGGGAAAAGATAAACTACAACCGGAGCATTCAGCCATGTCGTATTTGCGCTTATAGTCGTATTATGAGTGAGTGGTAAAACAAATAACAGGCTTAAAGCAAAACCGATCACACAAAAAGAAACCACATAGATCCAACTGAATTTCTTAGAAAAGAATCCTGATAAAAATCTTCCCAATGCAAAAGCTCCTGCTAAAACAGCTCCCGCCTGTATACTCATGGAAGTTGGTAATTTTAATATTTCTTTATAAAAAGTAGGGGTCCAGGTCTGAAAACTCTGTTCCACTAAAACAAAAAGAAAGGCGCACACTAAAAAAAACAATACTTTTTTATAACTAAATAAGCTTATACTGTTCTTAATATCTCCTATTAAATCTGTTTTTTCATTTTTCGCTTCGTTTTCATCTAATTTAGAAAAGAATAAAAACAAAAATGATAAAGCCGACAAAGCTCCCAATACCCAATATACATTCAACCAATGGGTAGATTTTGGATTATGGTCATCTATAAATAAGCTGAAAAGAACATTTCCTGCCAATACACCGATCATAAAAAAGCCCTCTAAAAACCCCATAAAGCTGGAGTGTTCTTTATCCGTATTCGTCACCAGACCTATGGATGTAAAAACCGAAATTTTTATTAATGCGAAAGAAATTCCAACAATAGAAAATAACAACTTGAAGAACCAGAAATCATTTGAAAAAGGCATTACAAAACACATACAGCTTACCAGAAAGAGTGCGATCAACATGGAATTTTTAATTCCGATCTTTGGTAAAAAAGAAGCCAGAATGAACGAGCAAATAGCAATGGGAAGATCTTTAAATCCTTCCAGGACACTCGCTGAAGATTTCGAAATTCCAAAATTCTGCTGAACCTGTAGAATCACTGTTCCCACGGAATTCAATAGAATCGCAAAAACGAAATAGTTTAAAAATAAAATGGCTTTTATATTGAAATTTCGCATTAAATTAATTTCTTGGTGGCTAAGATAGAAGCATTTGCCTTAACGTTAATTTAACATAGTAAACAAATATTTGAACTATATTAATATAATTATTATTTTTATAGCACAAATAGCATTAATTTAATGAAAGTCAGTTTTGAAAGAGTTATCCCTAGTGAGAAGAGTTCTTTTCGCACACTACATAACAATTCTCCTATTTCTGAATTCAAGTGGGAATATCATTACCATCCGGAAATTGAATTGGTATGTGTTATTTCAGGAAGCGGAACCCGCCATGTAGGTTACCATAAAAGCAATTACTCTAATGGAGATCTGGTTTTGATAGGCTCTAATATTCCCCATTCCGGATTTGGACTTAATTCTATAGATCCACATGAGGAAATTGTATTACAATTCCGGGAAGAGATCTTACAGTTCCCTCAGGAAGAAGTCGAGGCAAGGTCTATTAAAAACCTTTTGGAATTATCCAAATATGGAATTCATTTCAGTCCCGCTACAAAAAAAGCTATGCTTCCCAAATTAAAAAAAATGCTTGAATCTGAGGGTTATAAGAGATATCTGCTGTTATTGGATATCCTTTTTGAACTTTCCACATGTAAAGACTATGATCTCCTCAACAAGGAAATCATGCCTTATACGATTATTTCAAAAAATAAGACCCGGCTGGAAAATATATTCACCTACGTGGAACATCATTATGATAAGGACATCAATATTGAAGATGTCGCAAAACTTGCGAATCTAACTTTGCCTGCGTTTTGTAATTTCTTTAAAAAGGCTACTCAGATTACTTTTACAGAGTTTGTAAACCGGTATCGGATTAACAAGGCTTGTCTATTAATGGTTCAGGATAAAAGTATTTCAGAATGCTGTTACAGCTGTGGCTTTAATAATGTGACTTACTTTAACAGGATGTTTAAAAAATATACTGAGAAGACGCCTTCGGAATTTATTAAGAATTCTTCACATGATAAGATTGAAAGTGCGGATTCAAATATCAAAATAGTTCAGAAGTCGTTTTAGTAGTTTTATTGAGTATAAAGCTAATATTATAAAATATACGTTATCAGCTTAATCTGCAAGATTTAAAACAAAAAAAGCCGTTCCACAAAAGAACAGCTTTATATCTTATTATTACACATTGAAAAAGAAAGACAATCAAAAGTCATTTTTAACTTTCAATTCTCCATTTTCAATTCAATACTTATTTCCACTTAATATTGCAACCCATACTTGGTCTCTGAATTTCCTCCTGAGGTTCTCCCAGTAAAAGGTTTTCAAAAGCTATGATTAAATCTTCACCGGTTACATCTTTATTGTTTCCTGGTCTTGAATCATCCATTTGTCCCCTGTATATAAGATCCAATTTATCATCAAAGAAATAGAAATCAGGAGTACATGCCGCCTCGTATGCTTTGGCTATACTTTGACTCTCATCATATAAATAAGGAAAGTCAAAATTTCTTTCAATCTGAAATTCGATCATCTTTTCTGGAGAATCAGCTGGATATTTTTCTACATCATTCGCGTTAATAGCGATGAATTCAATTCCCTTTTCCTGATAATCTTCGTATAATTCATTAAGCTTATCGATCACATGAAGAACAAACGGACAATGGTTGCACATGAAGATCACCAATGTTCCTTTTTCTCCTTTCAGATCATTTAATGACTGAATTTCGTTACTTTTTGACGGGTTAGGAAGCTCGAAAAACGGAGCTCTTGTTCCTAATGCCAGCATATTTGAGGGAGTATTCATATCCTTTATTTTCTTTGATTACAAAGATAAAGTTTCTTTTATGATTTGCCAATTCCGGTTTTTATAAAGTTCAGTTAAATGTTAAAGTTTAAATAATATTTAGAATTATTTGGAAGATATTAGTTAATCTTCGTAGTTTTGCTAACGCTGTTAGTAAAAAAATATCATGGGATTACATGAACGTCGTCAAAGAGAAAAGGAATCTATCCGTGCAAATATTTTGCAGGAAGCTTTCACTTTGGCTAAAACAGAGGGCTGGGCTTCACTTTCAATAAGAAAGATAGCCGATGCGATTGAATACAGTGCACCAGTAGTTTATGATTACTTTGAAAATAAAGAAGCTATTTTATTTGAAATCTCTATCAATGGATTCAATCTTTTACACAAAGAATTGGTAAAGGCTCAAAAAAAATATGATAGTCCAGAGGAACAACTTACTGCTATTGTAGATACTTATTGGAAATTTGCTTTTAAAAATAAAGAATATTACCAATTAATGTTTGGTTTGGGAATGCAATGTAGTGGTAAAGGACAAATGAAAGAAGAGTTTTCGTCATTTCAGGATATGATCTACGATTGTACTTATAATATTATTATAAAAAATGGATCCAATCCGGACAATGCATGCCATATGTCACATGCCTTATTTTCTGCAGTACATGGTTTAATATCTATTATGATGATGCGAAACTCTGATATTCCTGCAACAATGAACAAAACCACTTTAGACGAGACGGTTTCTGCTTTTGTTAAATCATTGTAAATTTTTTTTGAATCAAACATTAACACCGTTAGGAAAAATATCAAGAGAAAGATTAAATTTTTAAACTAAATCAACAAAAAATTTAAGGTTTTATCATATTAAAATAGTAACATCAATCTTAACTATTAACACTGTTAGTAAAATTAACGCAACACACCTCACTTTTATATACATAAAAACAACATTAAAAAATCTCTAATTATGGAAATGACGATCTAACTTACTATTAATAATTCTGTAATTTTTTTTGAATTAAACATTAACACCGTTAGAAAAAATAACGGGAATTATTAAAAACCTTATTAATTTCAAAACAATCAACAAAACAAATTAAATTTTAATGAAAATACCTGGAACAATGAGGATCTTATTACTTATAACAAGTATTATCCTTTTACAGAATTGCAGTAAGGCCGCGGAAAATTCGAACCAAGCGCCTCCTGCTCCAGAATTGCCGGTTTATACTGTAACGACTTCTCCAGCTACAACATATCAGGAATTTCCTACCGCATTGGAAGGAAAGAACAACGTAGAAATAAGATCTCAGGTAGATGGTTACCTGGATAAGATATATGTAGAAGAAGGAGCTTTCGTAAGAGCGGGACAACCTTTATTCAAAATCGACTCTAGAGCTTATGGTGAGCAAATGAATATGGCACAGGCTAACTTACAAGTAGCTAATGCAAATATTCAGAAAGCCAAAGTGGAAGTCGACCGTCTTCAGCCATTGGTAGCTGCAAAAGTAGTTTCCGATGTACAGCTGAAAACCGCTAAAGCTAATTATGCAGCTGCAGTTGCAGCAGCATCACAAGCACAGGCTTCTATTGGAAGTGCAAGAATTAATGTAGGATTTACAACCATTACAGCTCCCGTAAGCGGTTATATTGGAAGAATTCCTTATAAAAAAGGAAGTTTAATTTCAAGAACAGATCCAAGCCCTTTAACTCTATTGTCTGACATCAGTGAAATATATGCTTACTTTTCTTTAAGTGAACTGGATTTCATTGCTTTTCAAAAGAAATATCCTGGAGCTACTTTAGAGGAGAAACTAAAAAATATGCCAATGGTAGAATTGGTAATTGCTGACAACAGTATCTATTCTGAAAAAGGAAGAATGAGCATTGTAGATGGTCAGTTTGACAAAAGCACAGGAGCAATCAGTGTACGTGCGGTATTTCCAAATGCTCAAGGAGCACTGAGAACAGGAAATACAGGAAGAGTACGTATGCCTCAGCTTCTTACCAATATTTTAGTTATCCCTCAAGAATCCACTTTTGAGATTCAAGATAAAACATATGTATATGTCGTTGGAAAGGATAAAAAAGTAACCAGCAAACCAATAACTATTT
Source organism: Chryseobacterium sp. FW101-FHT12H09 (assembly GCF_058790395.1). Taxonomy (NCBI): domain Bacteria; kingdom Pseudomonadati; phylum Bacteroidota; class Flavobacteriia; order Flavobacteriales; family Weeksellaceae; genus Chryseobacterium; species Chryseobacterium sp. FW101-FHT12H09. The sequence goes on from NZ_JBYTCP010000001.1 coordinate 1,147,083, forward strand.
CTGGAAAAACAGAAAGCTATTACTTCGTTTCCAATGGAATTTCTGTAGGTGATAAAATTGTATATCAAGGTCTTGGAAGCTTAAAAGATGGTGCTTCAATACAACCGAAAGCAGTATCTTCTGACAGCTTGTTCAAATCAAAACCTTTGTAAACATACTTATCCGATACAGAAGACTTAAAAAAATAAACTTCTTATGTTAAAACAATTTATAGAAAGACCAGTACTCTCTACGGTTATCTCCATAATATTACTATTGCTGGGAATACTATCGGTTTTCAATCTTCCGATTACATTATTTCCGGATATTGCGCCTCCAACCGTTCAGGTAACGGCATTTTATCCAGGAGCTAATGCGGAAGTAGTCGCTCGTTCAGTAGCTGTCCCTATTGAGGAAGCAGTGAACGGTGTTGAGAACATGACGTATATGACCTCTAATTCAAGTAATGACGGTTCGATGACTTTGAGCGTTTACTTCAAACAGGGTTCAGATCCTGATAATGCAGCCGTAAACGTTCAAAACAGAGTATCAAAGGCAATGAGCCAGCTTCCACAGGAGGTTGTTCAAGCCGGAATATCAACTCAAAAAGTACAGAACAGTATGATCATGTTTATGGGATTATCAAGTGATGATCCAAAACAATATGATGAACTGTTTTTACAGAACTACCTTAAGATCAACGTAATTCCACAGATACAACGTATTCCCGGTGTTGCACAGGCTCAGGTATTCGGTACTCAAGATTATTCAATGCGTATTTGGTTAAAACCAGATCGTTTAGCAGCTAATAATCTTTCTCCACAGGAAGTAATGGCAGCTATCAAAGATCATAACCTTGAAGCAGCTCCCGGACGTCTTGGTCAGGGAAGTAAGGAAACTTATGAATATATCCTTAAATATAAAGGGAAGCTAAGCAAGAATGCAGACTATGAAAATATCGCTATTAAAGCCAATAATGACGGTTCATTCCTAAGATTAAAAGATGTTGCAAGAGTAGAATTCGGTTCTTATACCTATACTGCAACAAACAGAGTTGATGGAAAACCAGTAGCAGGTTTTGCGATTTTACAGACTGCAGGTTCGAATGCTAATGAGATTCTGACACAAATTGAAAAGCAGGTAGATGAGCTTAAAACGACTCTGCCAAAAGGAGTAAATCCAATCATCATGTATAACTCTAAAGACTTCCTGGATGCTTCTATTGACCAGGTAGTAGAAACATTGATCATTGCATTTATTCTGGTATTTATTGTAGTATATATCTTCCTTCAGGATTTTAGATCTACTCTAATTCCAGCCATTGCTGTTCCGGTAGCAATTATTGGTACCTTCTTCTTCCTGCAGCTATTTGGTTTCAGTATCAACATGCTTACCTTGTTTGCCTTAATTCTGGCTATTGGTATTGTGGTGGATGACGCCATTGTGGTAGTAGAAGCAGTCCATTCTAAGATGGAACATACAGGAATGCCTGTAGAGCAGGCAACAGTAAACTCTATGAGTGAAATCTCAGGAGCGATTATTTCGATTACTTTGGTAATGTGTGCCGTGTTTATTCCTGTTGGTTTCATGCAGGGACCTGCCGGAGTCTTTTACAGACAGTTCGCTTTCACATTGGTTATTGCGATCTTAATTTCGGCTGTGAATGCATTAACATTAAGCCCTGCTTTATGTGCCCTTTTCCTGAAAGATCCTCAAGATGGAGAACATGGTCATCTAAAGAAAGGATTTGGAGCGAAGTTTTTCAACGCATTCAATTCCAGCTTCAATAATATGACACAGAAGTATATCTATAGCCTTAAATTTTTAATTAAAAATAAATGGGTGGCTGTAGGAGGTTTAGCCCTATTAATTGCAGCAAGTGTTATCTTAATTAAAAAAGCACCTTCAGGATTTATTCCAACTGAAGACCAGGGTTTCGTTTTATATGCGGTAAATACTCCTCCAGGAAGTTCATTGGATAGAACACAACGTGCAACGAAACAAATCGATAAAATAGTAAACGCTGAAAAAGCAACTAACCACTTATGGGTAGCAGATGGGGTAAACTTCATCAGTAATGCTAATGCTTCTCCTTACTCTGCCGGGTTTATCAAATTAAAAGATATTGATAAACGAGGTGATATTAAAGATCCTGATCAGATTGCGGCAGGTTTAACAGGAAAAGTAAGTCAGGTAAAAGACGCCAACGCATTCTTCTTTAACTTCCCTACGATCCAAGGTTTTGGTAACGTAAGTGGATTTGAGTTTATGCTACAGGATAAAACCAATGGATCTTTTGAACAATTGGGAGCTAATACCCAAGCCTTTATTGGGGAACTGATGAAACGTAAAGAAATTGCATTTGCCTTTACTACGTATGCAGCAGGAAATCCACAATATACTATTGAAGTAGATGCGGATAAAGCCAATCAGCTTGGAGTATCTGTTACTGATCTTATGCAGACGATGCAGATCTATTTTGGTAGTAGCTTCGTTTCAGATTTCAACAGATTTGGTAAATATTACAGAGTAATGGCTCAGGCTGATATTCCTTACCGTACAGACATCAATTCTCTTGAAGGAATTTATGTTAAAAACAAACAGGGAGAGATGGTTCCAACCAAAACGCTGGTGACTTTAAAAAGAACTTTCGGACCTGAAACAGTAACAAGAAATAACTTATTCAACGCCGTAACGATCAATGGAACTCCTAAACCTGGATACAGTACGGGAGATGCAATTAAGGCTGTTGAAGAGGTGGCAAAACAATCACTTCCACGCGGATATGGTTATGAATGGACTGGTATTACCCGTGAGGAAATTAAAACAGGTGGACAGACTGCTTTCATCTTTATGCTAAGTATTTTGTTCGTGTATTTCTTATTGGCAGCCCAGTATGAAAGTTACATTCTGCCTTTTGCTATTATTCTTACTGTTCCAACAGGGATATTTGGAGTATTTGCTTTCACAGGATTAGCTGGCATTGATAATAACATTTATGTACAGGTTGGATTGATCATGCTTGTCGGATTGCTGGCGAAAAATGCGATTTTGATTGTAGAGTTTGCCGTTCAAAGAAGAAAAGCAGGCAAAACATTGATAGAATCTGCTCTTCAGGCTTCAAGATTACGTTTGAGACCAATTTTGATGACCTCATTTGCTTTTATCATCGGTATGCTTCCTTTGGTTTGGACACAGGGAGCTTCAGCAAAAGGTAACCATTCTATCGGGATCAGTACTGTAGGTGGAATGTTGACAGGAGTTGTATTCGGGATCTTCATTATCCCTGTAATGTATGTGATTTTCCAATATCTGCATGAAAAAATGCCAAGCAGAAAAAAACGCAGACTTCAAAAACAAAATCATGAACAGGCTTTAACAACCGGTCACTAAAGTCTATTTAAAAGAAAAACAATGAAAATAATAAAGAATATTTTTCTAATTTTTATATTGGTTGTAACTGCGGTTTCGTGTAAGACAAAAGTCGCCTACACGGAACCGGACTTACAGCTTCCGGAAGAATTCCGCTTTACAGCTACAGCCGATACGGCTAGCGTTGCGAATTTGGAATGGAAAGAATTTTTCAAAGATCCCGCTTTGCAGGGATTGATTGAAAAAGGAATCGCTCATAACCTTGATCTGCAGATTGCTTTAAAACAAGTTGCTTCTTCACAGGAAAGATTACTTCAAGCGAAATATCTTCAATATCCGGACATCGGTTTTGGTGTTACAGGACAGATTTCAAGACCTTCGAAAAATAGTATGAATGGACAAAGCCTTAATCTATTTATAGGAAAAAATCATGTAGAAGATTATAATGCAGCATTCAATCTTTCATGGGAGGCAGATATCTGGGGTAAGATAAAAAATCAACAGGAAGTTTCAAGAATGCAGTATCTGCAAACTTATGAAGCAACCAAAGCTATTCAGACCCAGGTTGTTGCCGCTATTGCTCAAGGATATTACAATTTATTAATGCTGGATAAGCAATTAACAATTGCGCAGTCTAATTTGGAACTAAGCTCCAATACATTATCTATTACTGAAAAAATGTGGGAAAGTGGAGATACTACTTCATTAGGAGTTCAGCAGGCAACTGCACAAAAGCAGTCTACAGAACTTTTAATTTCCCAGTTACAGCAGAATATTGCTATTCAGGAAAATGCATTGAGTATTCTGGTTGGTGAGGCTCCGAATAAAGTAAGCAGAGGTATTGAAATGTCCGACACTTCTTTGTCTCAGGATCTGTCTACAGGACTTCCGGCAAAAATGGTAAGCCGTCGTCCTGATGTTCGTCAGCAGGAGTTGGTTTTACTAGAATCAAATTCACTAGTAGGAATTGCTCAGGCAAATATGTATCCTTCATTAAAAATTACAGCTAATGGAGGAGTAAACTCTTTTAAATTTGATAACTGGTTTCAGATCCCGGCATCTTTATTCGGATCTGTTTTAGGTGGAATTACTCAGCCTATCTTCCAAAAGAGACAGTTGAAGACCGATTTGGCAGTTGCTAAAATTCAAAGAGAGAAAAATGTATTGGCGTTTCGTCAATCTGTTTTAAATGCAATGGGAGAAGTTTCTGACGCATTGGTTTCTAATGAAAATTTAAAAGTTCAGGAGCAAAAAGCAACAGAACAGGTAACTACATTGAAAGATGGAATTAAGAGCGCTCAAATGTTATATAAAGGAGGCTTGGCAAACTACCTTGAAGTGATCACGGCGCAAGCCAACTCTCTTCAGGCAGAATTGAATCTGGCATCCGTAAAAAGACAGAGATTAAGCAGTATTGTTGATCTATACAGAGCTTTAGGTGGCGGTTGGAAGTAGTAGTAAATTTAATTTATATTGTTGAATGCGGCCTTAGCGGGTCGCATTTTTTATTGTTGTTGAGAAAGCCACTCAATTAAATCATCAAAATCTTGTGGTGTGTATCCTAATGGTAAATAATGAATGTCATCCGCTTTACGATACCAGGTCAATTGTCTTTTTGCATATCTGCGACTGTTCTTTTTGATTTCCCCAACAGCAAAGTCCAGATCCCAGATTCCTTCGAAATATTTAAACAATTCCGCATAGCCAACTGTATTCAAAGCTGTAAGTCCTTTAAATTCTTCAAGACCTCTTGCCTCTTCCAACAAACCTTTTTCCATCATAATATCCACTCTCCTGTTGATTCTATCATACAACTCTTCTCTTGGAGCTTCAATTCCAACCCTGATTACATTAAAATCTCTGGAATCCTGAGAAACCGCAATTAAGTCTGAATATTTTTTATTGGTTTGCCAAATGATATCGATTGCCCTCAAAAGTCTTCTATGATTATGAAAATCTACCACTGCATAGTATTCAGGATCTAATTCTTTCAAGATATCCTGTAATTTCTCAACTCCTTCTGAATCCAGAATCTCTTGTAGTTTCTTTTGATTTTCAATATTAGCCTCAGGAAGATCGTTCAATCCTTCAATGACTGCTTTTTCATACATCATACTTCCACCCACAAGGATAACGGTATCATATTTTTTAAAAAGTTCGTTAAGTTTTTGTAAAGCATCTTCCTCATACTGCCCAATAGAATAATATTCTTTAACAGAAAGATTTCCAATAAAGTGGTGGGGTGCTTCAGCCAGTTCTTCTACAGACGGTGAAGCAGTGCCTATTTTCATTTCTTTAAAAAACTGACGCGAATCACAGGAAACAATTTCCGTATTGAAATGTTTGGCCAGATCAATTGCCAATCTTGTTTTTCCAATTCCTGTGGGTCCTACTATAGAAATCAAATTTTTCATCGGTAGGCTAATTATCTTTTTTAATGGTCATATGAAATCTAAATCTTGATCAGTGAATATGTTTTTCACAGTGCTAATTTAAATGTTTATCTTTGTAAGACAATAAAAAACTATGATTTTATCAATGACTGGCTTCGGTAGAGCTGAAGATGTTTTTGAAGGTAAAAAAATATGCGTAGATATTAAATCACTGAACAGTAAGAGCTTTGATTTAAATATTAAAATACCGTTACGCTATAAAGAAAAAGAATTCGAAATCAGAAAAATTCTTAACGACAGAATTATCCGTGGAAAAGTGGATTGCTACATTTCAGTGGAGAATCTTGAGGAAAGCAATGATGTAAAAATCAATAGAAACCTCATCGATTCATACATGAGTGAACTCCGTAATATAGCCTCTGATGGACCTGACTTTGAATATCTAAAAATGGCAGTAAGGCTTCCTGATGCTATTACATCAAGACCTGATGAACTTACAGATGGAGAATGGGAAAACCTGGCAAGAATCGTAAACAATTCTGTTGATAGATTCGAAGAATTCAGAAAAACTGAAGGCAAGACCCTGCATTTGGAACTGGAGAAAAATATTCAGAATATCGATAAATATTTATCTGAAGTTATTCCTTATGAAGAGGTAAGAATTAATAGTGTAAAAGAGCGTTATCAAAAATCTTTAAAAGAATTTGAAAATGTAGATGAAACCCGTTTCTATCAGGAAATGGCATATTTTACGGAAAAATTAGATATTTCTGAAGAGAAAGTCAGACTTTCCCAGCATTTGAAATACTATAAAGAAGTAATGGATAATGAAGATTTTAATGGAAAGAAATTAGGTTTTATTTCTCAGGAGATCGGAAGAGAAATCAATACATTAGGTTCAAAAGCCAATCATGCTGAAATTCAGAAATTAGTAGTAATGATGAAGGATGACCTGGAAAAAATTAAAGAACAAACGTTAAATGTATTATAGATAGTTACGTGGTCCGAGATGCAGGGTAATATCTGAATTTCAATCAGAAGATAAAACCCAAAATCCGGAATCCGAAACTTGAAACCCATCAACCATGGAAAAAGTTATCATATTTTCAGCGCCATCCGGGAGCGGAAAAACAACATTAGTAAAACATTCTTTAGATATATTTCCGGAACTTAAATTCTCGATCTCCTGTACTACGAGACAGCCGAGGGGAACTGAAGTACATGCTGTGGATTATCATTTTTTAACTCCGGATGAATTCAGACAAAAGATCACTGAGGGTGCTTTTGTAGAATATGAAGAAGTATATACCGATAAATATTACGGTACTTTAAAATCTGAGGTAGAGAAAATCTGGAATCAAGGCAAAGTAGTTATTTTTGATGTTGATGTGAAGGGAGGAATTTCTTTAAAAAAATATTTTGGTAAAAAAGCCTTATCTATCTTCATTGAACCCCCTTCTATTGAAGAATTGGAACGAAGATTGATTTCAAGAAATACAGATGATGCAGAAACCATTAAAACCCGTGTAGAAAAGGCAGAAGAAGAAATGACCTATGCCAGCGAATTTGATAAAATCGTGATCAATACGGATTTGGGTGAAGCAAAAATAGAAATAGAAAGTTTAATAAAAAATTTTATCAGTAGTCATTAAAAAGCAGTTAAAAATTTCTACTTTTAAAAACAAAAACATTGAGGTTGATATGAGTACCGAAACATTAGAAAGAGCTAAATCTGCTATTCCTGTTAGGGGATTTTTAGATATAAAAGATATAGCGATTCCTCAAGGAGAAGAATTAGTGAAAGCTATTCTTAAACTTAAAGAAGAAAAAAATGCGGTTATTTTAGCGCATTATTACCAACCTGGAGAAATTCAGGATATTGCTGATTTCCTTGGAGATTCTTTACAGTTGGCAAGACAGGCAAAAGATACGAACGCTGATATGATCGTTTTCTGTGGTGTTCACTTTATGGCAGAAGCGGCAAAAATCTTAAACCCTACCAAAAAAGTAGTTCTTCCAGATACAATGGCAGGATGTTCTTTAGCTGATGGCTGTAGCGGTGAAGGATTGAGAAAAATGCGAGAGCAGCATCCAAATGCTTTAATTGCAACATACATCAACTGTAATGCTGAAACTAAAGCTGAAAGTGATATTATTGTAACAAGTTCCAATGCTGAAACGGTAATTGAAGCTTTACCGAAAGACAGACCTATCATTTTTGCACCTGATAAAAACTTAGGAAGATACCTTTCTAAAAAAACAGGTCGTGATATGATCCTTTGGGATGGAAGTTGCATCGTTCATGAAGCTTTCTCAATGGAAAGAATTGCTCAGCAATTGGCAGACAATCCGGATGCAAAACTGATTGCACACCCTGAGAGTGAAGAAGCTGTTTTAAAGCTTGCTTATTTTATAGGTTCAACTTCTGCATTGTTAAACTATGTAGAAAAAGACGAGTGTCAGAAATTCATTATTGCAACTGAAGAAGGTATTCTTCATGAAATGAGAAAACGTGCTCCACATAAAGAATTGATTCCAGCTTTGGTTTTTGATGAAAGCTGTAACTGTTCTGAGTGTTTCTATATGAAACGTAATACAATGGAAAAATTGTATTTGTGTATGAAATATGAACTTCCGGAAATCCTTATCGATGAAGAACTTCGTTTGAGAGCTTTAAAGCCAATCGAAGCGATGCTGGATCTTTCAAAAAGTATAAAATAAATTCAAAGCACTGTTTTCACAGTGCTTTTTTTATGTATTGTTATTCGAAACAATAGGTTGCCACGTCTACACACGCTCTGCAATTTCCTGATAGATTAAAATAATCGTCACAGGAATTAGTATACTCCGGCCCTGGCCCATACGTATTATTTACAGGGCAGCCAGAACAGTTCGAGGCACCTTTAATGTTTTTCAGTTTTAATCTGGATAGTTTTTTCATAATAAATTAAGTTTATTTTAAACTAACAGTCGAAAGCTACATCAACACAATTTTTGCAATTCTCCGATAAAGCATGATACTGCTCACAAGTATTAGAATACTCTGGACCGTTACCATAATTATTATTCACCGGACATCCAACACAGTTCATTGCTCCTTTGATATTTTTCAATTTTGATCTTGATAGTTTTTTCATCGTATTAAATTTGTTCTATAGTTTAGCATAAAAATTAATCAGGAGCACATTCGAAACTCAATAAAACTTTAGGCTTACAACATGCAGGTAAGGCATCATAATCAGCACATGATCTTGGATAACCTGGTCCATATGGCCCTGGAGGACAAACATAATTACAAGTTCCACCTCCATTGAATGATTTCAAATTTTCTCTGCTTAGCTTTTTAGAATTTTTCATAGTATTTATATTTATTTAGTTTCTGATGAGGTCCAATATTTTTATTTTTGAACAAGAAATGACAAAAAAGCACCGTCTCAACAGTGCTTTAATTTCTTTATTGAGGAAAGCAATCCATACTTACCTTTACATAGGTCTCACAGCATTTTGGCAATGCATTAAAGTCAGCACAGGATCTTGGAAAACCCGGTCCGTAAGGTCCTACAGGACAATTCTCATTACATGCCGTTCCTCCGTTGATCGATTTTAAATTTTCTCTGTCTAATTTTTTTAAATTTTTCATATTAGTTTGAATTTGAAACATGAATAAAAGATTAAATTAAAAAAATAAGCTTTAGAAATTCTGTCTAATTAACGGTCTGATCAAAACATTCTGAGCTTACCAATACCTTAGATTTGCAACATTGCGGCAATGCATGAAAAGCTTCACAAGATGATGGAAAACCCGGACCGTAAGGTCCCGGAGGACAATTTCCTATACAAACAGCTCCTCCATTAATTGATTTTAAATTTCCTCTGTTTAATTTCTTTAAATTTTTCATATAATTCAATTTTGTTTGAATTATAAATATAAATAAATATATTAGATTACAATGAAAATTAAGATAATTATTACAGATGTGAAAAGAGCACAATAAAGGCTGTTCAAATGAACAGCCTTTATTATATCCTAAGATATTACCGGTCCAACACACGCTGGACTGAGAAATGCTTCATTCTTACAACATTGCGATAATGATTGATATGCCGCACATGAATGAGCTGCACCTGATCCTGGTGGGCCATACGTATTTCCTGCCGGACAGCCTCCTGGACAGCCTGAACCATTAATTGTTTTTAATTGTGTTCTTGATAATTTTTTCATGATAAAGATATTTTGTTAAACAGTTTTTTTTATGTTAAAAATTATACCATAGGAGCATAACAGGTTCCTCCCGGAGTTCGCCAGCACCCCCATCCCCCTGATCGGAAACATACAAGGGCTGCGCCACCACAGGTATCTATCTGAAACTGGGTAAATCCGCCATTTACTTTTTTTTGTTCTTCTCTTGAGAGTTTTTTAATATTTTTCATAATAAAATGATTTAATTGTTTTAAGGTTTAGAATATCATTCAATATTTGTTTCACTCGAAAGTGAGAATTAAAAATAAAAAAACAAAGTGAGACTTAATATCTGTATAGAATAATTAAGTAAGTGTGAAGATTTCCATGGTTTTTGTATTTCTCTTCAGATCATTGGAAAAAAGAAAAATAAGAGTTATCAACGATCAATATTAGATACAAAAAAAACTATTCCAATTCTTGTCGAAATAGTTTTGTATTTGAACTCGATCATTTATCCTGAGTTTAAAGCGCTAAATTATAAAAATCAAAAAATACAACATGGATTTGGGGAACAATAATTAATGTCCGTAATTATATTTTCACATGAACTTTTTATTTTTATGTAAGCTCGGGGAAAAGATTAGTTCTTACCTGAGATAATTTCTGTAACATATCTTTTTTAAGCTTGGCTCCAGTCAGTGAAACAATGAAAAATAAGAGATGTAATTTCTTTAATCGTGCTTTCATTTTTACAAATGCTAAATTTTCATGTAAAAAAAGTTAAAAATTTTAATATATGTAAAATTTTAATATTAAGTTATACTTAACAAATTAATGTAATAGATTAAGTATCCTTTAATAAAAACCATACACTACAAATCAAATAAAAAATAAAAAAACATTTGCAAATGAGATATTTGACAATGTTCATAAATAATGAAAAAGTCTATTATTATTGTTATTGTAAAAAATAACAAGAAATTTGTTAATTATACATTAACTTCAATCATCTCCAAAAAAGCAAATACTGAATATTTGTAAACTTTTGAGTAATTATTTTGAAAATAATGTTTACTATTTTCTTTCAATTCTCAAGAGAAATAAATAAATTTTGAAATCAAATGAAACCGTGATTACCAACAAGATACAAGCCGTTTATTTTCATGTTGTTTTGAAATATTTTTCATTTAAGTCTCTGAAATATTTTTATTTCCCAAAATAACTTCTACATTTGTCTCTTCAAAGATGCAATTAGTACAAAACATATCTGTAACTACTTACTCGGAATTTTCTATTCCGACTGCATCCTTTATTATTACAATTACTTCTACAACTACAACCCCATAGCGGGGTAGATTTTCACATATTATTTCAGGTACCTGTACTCTTTTTTTTAAAGGGTATCCTTCTCAATTTTTCATAACCTTAAAAAATAAATGATGAAAGTCTTAAAATTTGGTGGAACTTCTGTAGCTGATGCACAGGCCATTCTACAAGTCGAAAATATTATAAAAAAAGAATCTTCTGACCATAAAATTATTGTTGTCGTTTCAGCCTTACACGGAGTTACAGACCTATTGATTAAAGCAGCAGAACTTGCATCTATTGCTGATGAAAACTATCTGCAATATCTTAAAAATCTTGAAGAAAAACATTTAGCAATCGTAAAAGAAATCTTCCCTATTTCAGCGCAAAGTTCTTGGTTAAGTTTTGTAAAAAAGCATTTCAATGATATTGAAGATCTATGTAATGGTATTTTCATTTTGGGTGAATTTACGGCAAGAATTAAAGATAAAATAACATCTTATGGCGAGTTTCTGTCATCAAATATCATAACTGCAAGATTAGAATCTGCAGGATTTGATGCTGTATGGCTGAGTTCACCTGATCATATCAGAACCAATAACAACTATACTCATGCAAAAGTGGATTTTGATGTTACCGAAAAAAACCTGAAACATTATTTTAAACATAACCACAATCAGATCTTTGTAGCTCCCGGATTTATTGCGAGTGATGAAAATGGAAACAGAACAACATTAGGAAGAGGTGGATCAGATTATTCTGCTTCCATTATTGCTTCCGCAATTGATGCCGGGGAACTTCAGATCTGGACCGATGTAAGTGGAATGATGACCGCTGACCCGCGACTCGTTTCCCAAGCTAAAGTCATTCCTGAAATATCTTACCAGGAAGCCATGGAACTTTCCCATTTTGGAGCAAAAGTACTTTATCCACCAACGATTCAGCCGGTTATGGTAAAAAATATTGATCTTAGGATCAAAAACACCTTTGATGCAGAGGCACCCGGAACTTTGGTTACACAACATTCAAAATCTTCTGATAAGGAGCAAGAACAAATAGCAGTTGGTATTTCCAATATGAATCATATCGCTCTTCTTACTTTGGAAGGAAGCGGGATGGTAGGTGTTCCGGGTATCTCAGCTAAATTATTTCAGTGTTTAAGTCATGAAAAAATAAATGTCATCCTTATTACCCAAAGCTCATCGGAACATTCTATAACCATTGCTATTAATAAACAAGAAGTTTTCCACGCTGAAAATGCAATCAATTCGGCATTTGAAGATGATTTTAAGCTGAAAAGAATAGAACCTGTAAAAATTGAAGACAGGCTTTCTATTGTGGCGTTAGTTGGAGAAAATATGAAAAGCAGAAGCGGTGTTAGTGCAAAAATGTTCAGTTGCCTGGGAAGCAATGGAATTAATATCAGGGCAATTGCGCAAGGCTCTTCAGAAAAAAACATCAGTATTGTTATTTCTGAAATTGATACTAAAAAAGCAGTCAATATTCTGCACGAAGAATTTTTTGAGTCCGAAATAAAACAGGTCCATCTTTATATATGTGGAACAGGAAATGTAGGAACTAAGTTAATACAACAGGTTTACGCACAGAACAAATACCTGATAGAAAATCTGTCGATCAATCTTAGAATTGCAGGTTTATCAAATAGCCGGAAAATGGTCTTTTCAGACCATGGAATTCCAGAAACTGATTATCTACATTTTCTTGAGAATGGAGAGGCTGCTTCTGCCCATCAGTTTAGTCAGGAAATCAGAACCCGAAATTTACGAAACTCTGTTTTTGTTGACCTTACCGCTAATCCTGAGATTCCCGAAATTTATGAAGACCTTCTAAAGAAAAGTATCAACATTGTGGCTTGTAATAAAATTGCTGCGGCTTCAGATTTTGAAAATTACAAGAAACTCAAAAATCTTGCAAAAAATCACAATTGTAACTTTTTCTTTGAAACCAATGTAGGAGCTGGATTACCTATTATAGGAACAATAAATGATCTGGTTAGAAGTGGAGATATTATTACTTCAATACTGGCAGTGCTAAGTGGCACTTTAAATTTCGTTTTCAATCATTATGATGGTACTCAGCCATTTTCTGAAGTAGTCGCTCAGGCACAGAAAGAAGGTTTTACCGAACCTGATCCAAGACTGGACCTTGCAGGAACAGATGTCGCACGGAAAATTTTAATTCTGGCTCGTGAAGCTGGTTTCCCGTTGCAGTTTGATGAAATTGAAAACGTCAGTTTCCTTCCGGAGGAATGTATGAATGGCGATGTAGATTATTTTTATAAAATGCTCGTGAAATATGAAGATCATTTTAAAAACTTATTTGATCAGGCTAAAAAAGAAGGTAAAATCTTAAAATATGTAGCCGAATTTAACAATGGAAAAGCAAAAGTAGGATTACAGCATATCAGTCCCAACAGCGATTTGTATCATCTATACGGCAAAGACAATATTGTAATTTTCAAAACTCTAAGATACTCCGAACAGCCATTGGTGGTAAAAGGAGCTGGTGCAGGTGCTGAGGTTACTGCGAGTGGGGTTTTTGCAGATATCGTCCGTTCAGTTTAAAAACATAAAATATGAAAAGTATAAAAATTAAAATTCCGGCAACAATTGCCAATCTGGTTTGTGGTTTTGACATTTTAGGAATGGCCATTAATGAGCCATACGACGAAATGGAATTAAGAATAACACAAATACCTGATATTATCATCCGGCATACCGATCATTTTGGTCTTCCGGAAGAAGCTTCAAAAAATGTAGCAGGTGTTGTATTAAAAAAAATATTGGAGCATCTGAATCTGAAAAATGGATTTGAAGTGATTATTCATAAAAACATAAAACCGGGCAGTGGTCTTGGTTCCAGTGCAGCAAGTGCCGCGGGAGCAGCTTTTGCAGCGAATGTTTTATTAGGAAATATTTTATCCAGAGACGAGGTCATTCATTTTGCCATGTTTGGAGAAGAATTAGCTTCCGGAGTCAGGCATGCAGATAATATTGCACCATGCATATATGGAGGTATAGCTTTGGTAAAATCTTCAAACCCCATTGATATTATCCCTTTGAACACTCCTGATCTGTTTGTTGCTGCAGTTCATCCTCAGGTAGAGGTGAAAACGTCTGATGCCAGACAAATACTGAAGAAAAATATAATGATGAAAGATGCCGTAACGCAATGGGGAAATATTGCCGGGTTAATTGCCGGTATTGAGAAAAATGATCTATCGCTGATCGGAAGAAGTCTAAATGATGTGATTGTAGAACCTGTCCGAAGTATTTTGATTCCGGAATTTGATACCATTAAAAGAAAGAGTTTGGAGCTTGGCGCATTAGGTGGCGGCATTTCGGGATCCGGCCCTTCTATTTTTATGCTTACGGAAAAGAAAGAAACGGCAGAAGAAATCGTCCGGATGATGAAATCCGTCTATGACAAAATTGAAGTGGAAAGTTTTGGATATGTTTCTGATATTAATCCTACAGGAATTACCATTATAGAGCATAATCATTAATCAAAACTATAAAAGATGAATTATTATAATTTAAAAGATAAAGAAGAGCAGGTCAATTTTAAAACAGCTTCTACTAAAGGTCAGGGGAAAAATAAAGGACTATTCTTTCCTGAAACGATTCCTCGGTTTGATGAAGATTTCATACGGGATCTCAACCGGTTTTCAGATGAAGAAATTGCCTTTCGCTGTATGAAAGATTTTGTGGATGAAGAGATTCCTGAAATGGAATTACGAAAAATGATCTCGGAAACCATCTCATTTGAGATCCCACTTAAGAAGATCAATGATAAAATTTCTGTACTTGAATTGTTTCATGGTCCTACCCTTGCCTTTAAAGATATTGGCGCACGGTTTATGAGCCTGTGTCTATCTTACTTTTTAAAAGATGATGATAAGAAAGTTACGGTTTTAGTAGCTACTTCCGGAGATACCGGAGGTGCTGTTGCCGGTGGCTTTTATAAGGTTCCCGGGATCGATGTCATTATTCTTTATCCTAAAGGAAGGGTAAGCATTGTTCAGGAAAAGCAATTAACGGCTTTGGGAGAAAATATCACAGCATTGGAAGTGGATGGCAGTTTTGATGATTGTCAGAATCTTGTAAAACAGGCTTTTTCAGATGAGGAAATTAATTCCAGGATTTTTCTAACTTCTGCGAATTCTATTAATATTGCAAGATGGCTACCTCAGCAGATCTATTATTTACTGGCTTTAAAAAAATGGCAAAAAGCTGAAAAAGGAGATCCTGTTATCTGTGTACCAAGCGGAAATTTTGGAAACATCTGCGCCGGAATTCTAGCCCATTTTAGAGGAATGAAAGTCGATCATTTTATTGCGGCCTGTAATGCTAATGATGTTGTTCCTTATTATTTAAAAACAAAAATTTTAGAACCTAAAGAAACAGTGGCTACCCTTTCCAATGCAATGGATGTTGGTAATCCAAGTAATTTTGTGCGTATTTTAGAATTGTTTCAGGATCAGTTTGAAAATCTAAAAAACAGTATTTCAGGATATTCTGTAAATGATGAAGATACTTTAGAGACGATAAGGAAAGTTTATGAACAGTATAACTATATTCTTGAACCTCATGGAGCTGTTGCCTATTCAGCCCTGGAAAATTATTTAGAGGAACATCCTGATAAAAAGGGATTCATTCTGGAAACGGCTCATCCTGTAAAATTTCCTGATTCTGTAGAGAAAGCAATTGGAGAAAAAATCAAAATTCCCGCGTCATTAAAGGAATTAATGAACAAGGATAAAAAAACAGTAGAAATTAATTCAGACTTTGAAGAATTAAAACGATTTTTGCTAAATAAAAATTGAATTTTATGAGCAAAATCTTTCTAGAGGATGTTAAAATATATGCGTACCATGGTGTTTTACCTGAAGAAAACACCATTGGCACGTACTACTTACTCAATTTAGAAATTCACACCGACCTTTGGAAAGCATCTGAATCTGATGATCTGAATGATACAATCAGCTATGCCGACATCAATGATATTATTCATGGTGAAATGAAAATTAAATCCAAACTTTTAGAACATGTTGCAGGAAGGATCATTTCAAAAATTTATGAAAGTTTTCCTGAAATTTCTTATATTAAATTAAAAATTACCAAAACGGCTCCACCAATGCAAGGAGAAATGACAGGTGCAAGCATTGAGCTTGAAAAAAGTTTCAACCCTAATAATTAATAACATTATTTTCACTTTCCAACCTATGAACTTGAAATTCACGACCCTATTATTTTCGCTGTTATTTGTTAGTATTTTTGGCCAGACCAATATTAATAATCAACTGGCAGATTATAATTTTCCAAAGATAAAATCCAGCATTACGATGCCGGTAACAATACCACTTTCTGAAATTGGCAATATGATCAATTCTTCAGTGAAGGAGCTGATCTATCAGGATGATTCGTACACGGATAACAATAATGACCAGTTTAAGGTGAAAGTCTGGAAAACACGTCCTATAAGACTTGTTGGCGGAACCAATCAAAACCTTTTAATCGAAGTTCCTTTGAAAATATGGGCAGAGAAAGGGATTGGTACCCTTGGAATTTATTCATATCAGAATACTACTTTTGAAACGGTAATGTATTTTAATACAACCTTAAATTTTAAAAATAACTGGACCATTATTACAAACACACAGCCGATGGGATTCAAATGGGTAACGAAGCCTGTTTTAGATTATGGAAAAGTGCAGATCCCCATTACTTCCCTGGTTGAAAAAAGCCTGAAAGAGCAGCAGCTAAAATTCTGCAAAACGATCGATCAGCAAATGGGAACTCAACTTAATTTTCAGCAATATGCTGTAATGGCGTGGAATGTTTTCTCCCAACCTTTTAATATCTCTGAAGAATATAATACATGGCTAAAAGTAACGCCAGTGAATGTAAATATCACACCACTTAAATTCTATGGTAATCAGATCGATGCCAATATTGGTATAGATATTTATTCTGAAACGTTTACAGGAAGTAAACCGGCATCTTCATTACCCGTAAAAACGGCAGGTAATTTTAACTTTACGCCAACCCTTGGAGATCAGTTTTCATTGCAGACGACAGCAAATGTTCCTTTCACAGAAGCATCGAATATCGCCCGAAAAATGTTCCTGGGTAAGGAATATGATGTCCGGGATTCTAAAGTGAAAATTACAGATATCAGGGTATATGGTGTTGAAAACAGAATTATGATCGAAGCCCAGACTGAAGGATATATAAAAGGAACAGCACTTATTTCGGGAATTCCTGTGTATGATGATATCAAGAAAAAAATTGTGCTGTCGAACACTAAGTTCAAGCTGAAAACAATGAATATCCTGCAAAAAACAGCCAGTCTATTGTTTCAGGGGAAAATTGTAAAAATGATCGAGGAAGAATACGGAATTCCTACACAGGAACTGGTTGATACTTCTAAAAAAAGTATTGAAGAAGCTTTTAATAAAGAATATTATAAGGGTTTAAAAATGAATGGAAGAGTCTTCAATCTGAGACCAAGTCAAATCCTTTTAGGTACTTCTGGAATTACCGCTGTCATCGACACAAATGCCTCATTAAAACTAATCATCAATGGAATCTAAGTAAAACTAAAAACTAAACTATACACCATGAGAAAATATTTACAAATTGTTGACAGACATAGGGCTTCACAAGGCCTTAGACTGGCTAATTATATAATTGATTTTATTTTCAGCTATATATTGATCCTGATCCTGTTCGGATTACTGGGCGTTGCTTATGCATTGATCACAGGCAGTACTGTAGAAGAAATAGGATACAGGATGGAAAATATGAATCCGATGCTGGATCGGCTGATCACTTTATCTGCCTATCTTTTTGTTATGTTTTTAACCGAGCTAATTACTCAAGGTAGAAGCCTAGGTAAATTGATTACCGGAACTAAGGTAATTATGACAGATGGAACCTCACCTAATGTCGGTAATTACTTGCTAAGAAATATTATCCGAGGAATCCCTTTTGTAGATCCGCTATCATACTTAGCTGATAAAAGTGGACTTCATGACAAATGGAGCCAGACCTGTGTTATTATAAAGAAAGATTATGAAGCTGAGTTACAGTTGAAAAGCGATATAAACACCCTTGGAACAAAAGAAAATATCTAAAAAACTTTGTTTCATTCAGAAAAATTTTTATATTTGCACACCTCAAAAATGGTACTTTGGCCGAGCGGCTAGGCAGTGGTCTGCAACACCATCTACAGCGGTTCGAATCCGCTAGGTACCTCATCGCCTTTCTTTAAGAGACTGTAAATCAGTTGATTATTGAAAGGTGTTTTTATTTTGTCCTGTTACTACAGAAAAACAAAGTGTTTTTTTCTCTGTTATACCATATACTCACATACATTAACAATAATTTTTGTAGTAAAGTAACAAAAACACTTTAATTCAGCTCTTTATGATTGCGATCATAAATAAATTTAAAGATCTATCACTAGTTTTGAACTAGAAATCCAATCTAATAATAATTTTCATCGTTTACTATTGCAATGCTTCTCTTCTTTTGAGAAGCATTTATCTGAAAACACTTTTTAAAATAGCATTCATTTGCCCTTTGGAGTTCTTCTTTAATGAAGGACTCCTTTTTAAATAAAAAAATCCCCAACCGAAGTTGGGGATAAAAACTAATAACCATGAAAACTCAAATTAAACATGAGTTACATTTTACATTGAAATATTGTGCCAAAAAGGCTATCTATTTCCATTTTAGCATTATTTTAAGAAAAAAAAATCAATAAGAATCAGTTAAAATATTTTCTTTTTAGCAACAACTAACTATATTATAGAACATTACAAAACAATAGAGGAGACTTTATTATTTAACATATAATTTTAATTCCTGCAATATCATTCTGGGCAAACCAAAGGTTCCTGTATAAAAGAAATCCAACCTGTTTCAATAATATACAGAGCCATTACATACAAATCTTTATCCTTAGAGTTTGGGTATTTCTTGTTTAAAGACAACAGCACCACTCCATCATTTTTATAAATCACTAAACCACAGATATATATCTACATCACTGGGAATACTAAGTTTTTTCCGCAGGTTATATTTTTTGGTCTGAACGGTTCTGACAGAGGTGTGGGTATATTCTGCAATATCTTTTGTTGAAAAATTTAAATACAGGTAGGCACAAAACCTTATTTCTGAACTTTTAAGATTGCTTATTTTTAATAGCTTTTCCGTAAAATGAGGATTATAATCATTAAACCTTGTGAGGAATTCAGGGCTATTTTGTTTAGCCAAGAGGATTACTTCATTAAACAGACCATTATCATGCAAAACGGGTTGCTCTACTTGTTTATCGATTTTGTCTAAGCTTTTACTTTTATATTTTTTATAAAAAAAGAAAATAAAATACACCAATAGAATACATATTAAAAAACTGGCAATTAAAATATATTTTAATCTATCAGCCTGTTCTTGATGCTCCGTTTCGTCAATATTTTTCTTCTTGTCAATAATATCATTGAGATTTTTATTCTGTTTATCGTTGATATTTTCTTCAGCAAGAAGCCGCATCGAATAGTAATTAACACTATCGGTCACCTTCATGTCTCTATATAAAATTAACAAAGCTGTATTAACCGCTTTTACATAACCCTCACTCTTATAGAATTTGCCCGCGATATATTTGCTGGTCCACAAATATTGCTGAGCTTTTTTGTAGTCTTTAATGGCCTTATAATATCTGGCCGCATACAAAGAGGAATAATAGGTACTTTCCATATTATTTATTTTCTTCGCATCACTGATAGCTTCTTCAATGTATACCTTTGCTGAATCCGTCTTACCTAAATCAAGATACATCCATGCAATAGAAGATGTTGGTTTATAACTATTACTGATCTTATCTTTACTTGGATTTGAAAGATACTTACTAGTATTGCTTCTAAATATTTTAGCCCGTTTGTATGCTTTTTTATAGGCATATAATGCTTTTTCTTTTTCACCAGTATCATTATAGAATTCACCATAATACCAATTCAGTAAATAATCAAAATAAGGATTTTCTCTTACTCTTGGAGGTATTTCATCTAATTTACCTAACGCATCCATTCTTTTCCCTAGTTTCATGAATAAACCAAATTGCAGTGCACGCAAATAGAAGACAATTTCAGGATCAGTATCGGGAGTAATTAATTTTTCAACTTTATCTCCATAATTAAATGACTTCTCTATATCATTATTTTTATTATAAATATTAGCAATCTTTAGATTACCTAAAGCAACACAATCTTTATAATCTGCTCCCCCACATTGCTCTATAATATTTTTGATCTTTTTTATTTCCCCATCACCTGCTGTTGAAAAATCGATACCATAGATCATATCTTTATAATGCTTTTCTCCTAAAACTTGAGAAAACGAAAATCCAGACAAGCAGAAAGCAAATACAAGCAATAATAATTTTTTAACCATAGTTTTTAAAGTAGTTTCTTTTTCAACTGCAAAACTAATGTACTTATTTTTTACCATTCCATATAAAAACATACGTATTACATACTACTATCTGTTTATCAATACATTAAAACTCATTTACAAATAAGATAATAAGTAGTTTTGGAAAAAATAAAAAAACAAATCCCATCAAATTTTAACAATTAATAAGTATTGATTGTTGTAAGTCCGTTTTAGCTTACTTAGGGATTCATTTATAAAAACCCATAAATATTAAATGTATTATTTTATGAAAAAGAAAATTTTACTCATTTGTGTATTGGCTGCTGGTTTTACTGGTGCTTATGCACAGAGATGGGAACCTGCTTCAAAGGTTTCTCCAATGAGAAAAGAGGTAGATGTTAAATATGCTTACAGAGTAGATTTAGCGTCACTTAGGAATCTTTTAAAAGATGCCGTAGAAACAGGAAATGGAGCGAAACCTGTAGTTATTTCTTTACCAACCGTAGATGGTAAGATTGAAAAATTTGCGGTTTACAGTAATCCTGTTATGGAAAAGTCTATGGCAGACAGATACCAGTTGGGATCTTATGTTGGGATAGGAATTGATGATCCTTCAAAATATCTTAGATTCAGTACTTCTCCCACCGAGATGCAGTCTATGATCATTAAAGACGGGCAATATCAGTTTATAGAACCGGTAACTGCTGATAAGCAGACTTATGGTGTTTTCTATAAAACCAAAAGAACTGGTGGAGAACATGGCTTCAGCTGCTCTACGGATGAAAAAAATTTCGGTGCTATCAAAGCTTTAGAAAAAAACGGAAAAAAAAATCTTTCTAGTGTAGGAATTACCAGCAGACCATCAAGTACAAAGTACAGAACCTATAAGTTAGCATTATCTGTTACAGGAGAATATACTCAGCATTTTGGTGGTACCGTGGCCGGTGCTGTAACGCAAATGAATGCAACAATGACTCGTGTAAACGGAGTATTTGAAAAAGATTTTGGAGTTAAATTAATAGTTCAGGACTTACCGGGAATTATTTATACAAATGCTGCTACGGATCCTTATTCTATTGCTGATGATATGGGAAATTGGAATTTAGAGTTACAAAATACCTTGACTGCCAATGTTGGTAATGCTGCTTATGATATTGGGCATTTGTTTGGAGCTTCAGGAGGTGGAGGAAATGCTGGATGCGTTGGATGTATCTGTGTAGATCCTACAGCTGCAGATCCTGAAGGAAAAGGATCCGGATACACTTCACCTTCCAATGCAGTTCCCAGTGGCGATTCTTTTGACATCGATTATGTAGCTCATGAAATGGGGCATCAGATAGGAGGTAATCATACCTTTTCAAAAAGCACTGAGAATTCAGGAGTGAATGTAGAACCCGGTGGGGGAACAACCATTATGGGATATGCAGGAATTACACAAGATAATGTACAAATGAATTCTGATGCTTATTTCCATTATGCTTCTATTGATCAGATCCTAACCAACCTTGAGGGTAAACCCGCTTGTGGAATAGCTCAAGACATTATAATAAATAATGCTCCGGTAATAGCTCCTCTTACGGCATATAGCATTCCTAAAGGAACAGCTTATTATCTGGAGGCAAATGCTATCGACGCACAAAATGATCCTTTAAATTATACCTGGGAACAGTATGATAGTGTAGATACCTTTGCTTCAATTTCTGGAGACAGTGGATGGGGATATAACACCCAGGGTGCTTTGTCCAGATCTTGGCCAGGAACGGCAAGTGGAAGAAGGTACTTCCCAAGCATGCCGACAGTGATGAGTGGAAGCTTAACAGGTAAAGCAGGTTGGGAAACGGTTTCATACATTCCAAGAACATTACATTATGCGGTAACAGTAAGAGATCAAAATAGTCTAAGACCAATGTTATCTTCTTCTGAAACTACTGTGACTGTTGGAAATGACGGACCATTTAAATTCAATGGCCTTACCGCTTCTTCGGTATTGTATAATAATGCAACAAATACCATTCAGTGGGAAGTAGCCAATACAAACGCTGCTCCATATAATGTTACAAATGTCAAAATAGACTATACAACAAACAACGGAACGACATGGACGGACTTGGTCGCTTCTGCTCCTAATACAGGTAGCTATTCTGCGCAAATGCCAGGTAGCCTAACAGGTACTGTTAAATTCAGAATATCTGCAGTTGGAAACATCTTCTATGCAGTATCTCCTCAAATTACTATAGGAACAGCTCCAACATCAACAACGAATGCTCCAACAGGAGTGGCAACTATTGATACTGAAGTTTTCAAAACAACAGCAAGAGTAGATTGGAACAGTGTACCTGGTGCTACTTATTCAGTCAATTACAGAAAAGCAGGGACTACAAACTGGTCAAATGCAACAAGTCCTGTCAATTCAGTAGTTCTTAATAACCTTGAAGATGAAACGAATTACGAAGTACAGGTTGCTGCTGTAGTGAATTCTGTTCCGGGGACATTCTCCAGTAACTATGCTTTCAAAACGAAAGGACTGAAGACTGGAGTTGACTACTGTTTAATGACTACTGGAGGTAATAGTACGCTTAGCATCGCCTACAGCGCACTTCTTTCATTGTCACTTTCTAACTTGGTACATTCCGAAGGACAAACCGTATCTTCAATATCAAATACTTATAGAGATTACAGTGAGGATCCTACTAAACTGATCAACTTAATCAAAGGAACCCAATACACTTTGTCGTACTCAGATTATGCAAACAGAGCAGGTGGTCAATATAATGACTGGCTCCAGGTTTGGATCGATTATAACAGAAATGGTGTTTTTGAAGCTTCAGAAAAAGTTGGCGCTAAAAATGCTATTCCTGGAGCAAACAGAAGACACACAGGAACAGTAGTATTTACGGTACCTGCAACGGCATATTCCGGAGATAAAACTTTAAGAATGAGGGTGGCTAGTACTTTCTTTAATGGTGTAGATGATGCTTGTGGCAGTCCATCCGTTCCAACGGGTCCAAATGAGTTTATTTCAGCAGGTTCTTTCAGAGACTTTCCTGTAAAAATTACCGATGCTCTTGCTGTAAATGAAGTAAAAGGAACAAACTCTGAAATCGAAATTTATCCAAATCCGGCTGATACTTTTGTAGAGGTTAAAAACCTGAAAGGAAAAGCTGATTACAAGATTTACAGTGCTGAAGGAAGATTGGTACAAAGTGGTAAACTGGATGGTCAGAGAATTAATGTTGCTTCATTAATAAAAGGAATGTATATCATTTCTATTACGAGTGAGAACAAAACTTATAACACAAAACTAATCAAAAAATAATTTCGTACAATTAGTTTATTTTTTAATACCTGTGAATGCTTTATTATTTGCAGGTATTATCTTTTTTTAATCAATAAAATAAGATCAGAATGAAAAAAACTATACATAATATCTTCATTATACTACTGCTGAATATTTCAACATCACTCTTTTCCCAAGCAGATAATGTTCTTTTTATTGGTAATAGTATTACCTATTTTAATGATATGCCGGAACTCTTTAAAAGCATCTCCATTTCAAAAGGAAAAAACGTTGACGTTACTTCTCACACCGTTGGAGGAGCCGGATTCCTAAATCATGTGAACGATGCAGCACTATTTCAAAAAATAAGATCTAAAAACTATAAATATGTAGTTATGCAACCAGGAACAGGTGAGTCTGCAGGGGTAAGCAATCTCGTAATTTTAACCGCAGAACGTGGTAGAATAATACGGGATTCCATCAAAAAATACAGTCCATGCTCTAAAATTTTCCTGTATGAAATACCGTATGGAGTTCCAGCTCAAAATGATTATGCCACTTATTTCGCTTATCAAAAGATCATTAAGGATTCTATCACTAAGATGTCCAATCTTATGCAGGTGGAAATGATCCCAGCCGGAGAAGCAGCAAGAGCTCATTATACAGTAACACAAGATCTCGCATTACATGGTTCTTATAATGATATACATCCAGGATTGCAGGGAAGCTATCTCGTGGCATCAACAATATATGCCACAATCTTCCAAACCTCTGTTTTTCCATCTACTTTTTATGGAGGACTTGCCCAGGATAAAGCAGAGTACTATCAACAAATTGCAGGTAATACATTTTTAAATAATCCTGCACAATGGAATACCAATATCTTTCATCTGAATGCTAATTTTTTAGTCACAGGTTCAGGTCAAAATATAGATCTCCAGAATCAATCAACCAATTACAGTAGTGTGAACTGGAATTTTGGTGATGGAACAGTTTCTACAGCCACGAACCCTACTCATCATTATTCATCCCCGGGAATTTATACAATTACACTTACCGTTAATAAAAATTTGTGTTCCGAAACCATATCAAAACAAGTTGATACTAATTTATTATCGGTCACCGAAAATAAAACCTCAAAATTCGAATTGTACCCAAATCCTGTCGAAAATACAGCATTTATAAAAACAACAAAACCTATTAAGGAAATTACGGTATATAGTATGGACGGAAGAAAAATCCGGACATTTCCTGATCTTAATATAATGAATGGAAAAATTGATTTCTCAATTCTTACCAAAGGAGTTTACATTCTAAGCATTCAATATAAAGATGGTGGCTCTGAAAGTATCAAATTAATTAAAAAATAAAATCATTCCATGGTTCGTCAATTTCCCAAACTCTCCAATTCCGGAGAGTTTTTATTTTGCTACTATAGTAAACATCTCATAAATCATACAATACTCTGGCACTTTTGTCATGATCATTTTTGATTCTATTTCACTGCTAATTTAAACTCAAAAAAAATAAGCTCTCATTTCTGAGAGCTTATTCTATTTAATAATTATATTAATATTATTCTTTGATAAATTTCTTTTGAGCACTGCCCTGAACATCTTCGATGTCTATTACATATACTCCATTTATCAATCTGCTTACATCAACTTTATTATTTAAAATAATTCCGCTGGTGATAAGCTGACCCGCCGCACTGTATATTTTATAATTAGCTCTTTTGCTAATATTTTTCACATTCAGTATAGAGCTAACTGGGTTAGGGAAAATAAGAATTTCCGTTTGATTAGTTGCATTAGCCACTGGATTTTTAGAAATTCTTACTGTGTAATCTTCAACTTCTCCATTATCAAAACCTGTACAGTTTACAGGAATACCATCTCTTTGCATTGCTACTCTCATGACAACATATTTATAATCTGTCATACTGATAAATGCATCGGTTGGTACACTGAATGTTCCTTTAATAGGCGTTGTTGTATTGGGTGAAGAAACAAGGATTCTTTCGTCTATATCAAAAGTTCCGTTTCTATTGAAGTCAATCCATACTGCAATCCCTTCATTATATGTATTTCCAAGCCATGATTTCTCAATAGAGATCTCATTTCCTGTAGAACCCTGAATCAATTCTATAAATGTAGCAGGAGTCGCAGTAAAATCTGAATATACTGTAGCATTGGAAGAATTCTCCATGGTAGGTTTACCATTTGGTTTCACGGTAACCTTTGAAATAAATTCAGATGCTGAACTTCCTGATTGCATTTGACAATAGATCACGGTAGGAGTAGTGAAATAGTAAGGAAGTGTATAGCTTCCAGGTGCGCTTCCACAAATATTAGCAACCTCCATTTCATACTTTGTTAATTCCAATAATCCTGTAATCGTGTATGTATTAGTTGGTGCAGATACATATGTCCAACTCGGAATACCTACTTTTCTATATCTTAAAGTATAAGTACTACCTGGGAAAGAGTCCCAGATCACAACAGCACTTGTAGGAGTTAAGTTAGTTATCGTTAATCCCGGAGGAGGTAGATCACACGTTCTCTCTGTAGTAAATACTGCTGGAGATGACCAGGCATTGTAAGTAGTTTCATTATCGCATTTATTAGCGATCTGAACTTCGTAAGTGGTATAAACACTTAAACCCGTTAGTGGATAGGTGTTAGTTGGTGCTAATGGCAGAATAATATCAGCACTCCATCCTGTGTTACCACTACCCACTATTCTGTATCTCATTTTATAAGATGAGCTAACAGCAAGTGGTCCCCATGTAATCAATGCTGAAGTTGTAGTAATATTACTTACTGTAACATTCGGAGGTGTAGGATCACATTTTGTTGTAAACTCATTATGTGAATAAGTACCAGGAATGCTGTTACAAACTGCAGCCACTTCTACCTCATACAAAGTTGCAGGTAATAAACCTTGCAAGTTATATGAATTGTTTGTTGCTGGCGCTGCAACTGCTGGCACAGCTACAGATGTCCAGGCACCACCTGAACCAACAGGTCTGTATCTTACAAGATACGAAGCTCCACCAGTATCTTGTGGCCATGTTACCGTTGCCGTATTATGAGTAATTCCACTTACTGCCACCACCGGTGTTGTAGTACTACAAATTAATAATTTTATGTTATCCACGGCTGCCGGAGGCTGATTACCTCCACTGCCATCATTTTTCCATTCGAACACCAAACGCATCGTTGTTCCTGCAAAGCTACTGATGTTTAAAGTCGAGTTAAGATACGACTGCCAGGTAGCTTGTTGGTTATAGTTGTTTCCTAACTGAATTCTTCCCGGACCTGCAGCGATAAGAGTTCCTGCTGTAGGCATGAAAGATGTTGGTACCAGCCAAACTCGTAAAAAATCAAAAGTACTTTCACCATCTGCTTTCCAATCAAAAGATAAAGTAGCAATGGAAGCTCCTGCTGGAACTAATATATCTCTATATGCCTGAACTATACTTGTTGAACCCGTTGCATAGGCATTCGTAGTTCCATTGGTATTTGAAATATAAATGGAATTGGCAGTGTTTCCTGTCGCAGCTCCATAAAACCATTTGTTTACCTGAGTTCCATTTACAAATCCAAAGTCATTATTTGTAGAGAAATTTTGATTATATGGAATTGTTGCTGGTATCTGTGTTGTGCTAAAACTTGGACCAGGGATCCAGAAACTACTGTCACTTGAGCTACAAACAGATTTCACCCACCAGTAATAAGTCGTATTTGGTGTTAAAGTAGTTAAGTTTACTGATGTTGTAGCACTCGTTCCTGTTGGTGGTGTGCCTGCTACAGGAGGAGTATTCGTTGTTGTAAGATAATATGCATATCCGTTAGCTGGTGCTGGAGTCGGTGCTGTCCAGCTTAATGTAGCTGCTGTCGCCGTTACTCCATTTACCACCATCGCTGATGGAACAATACATGTAGGAATGGATAAGTTGATATTATCTACAGCTGCAGGAGGTTGAGTTCCCCCACTTCCGTCATTTGTCCATTCGAACACCAAACGCATTGTTGTGCCTGCAAAACTGCTTAAATTTAAATTCGTATTAAAATAAGTCTGCCAGCTTGTTTGCTGATTGTAATTAGCTCCTACCTGAATTCTTCCTGCGCCAGCAGTAATCTGAGTTCCTGCAACAGGCATAAAAGATGATGGCACCAACCATACTCTTAAGAAATCCCAAGTACTTTCTCCATCACCTTTCCAGTCGAATGAGAAAGTAGTAGCTGTAGTCCCAGCTGGAATAATAATATCTCTATAAGCATGAACATAACTATTTGAACCTGTATTATATCCATTGGTAGCCCCGTTATCATTCGATATATAAATTGAATTTGCGGGATTTCCGGTAGCAGGACCATAAGCCCATTTATTAGGCTGAGTTCCACTGGTAAATCCTAAATCATTACCTGTAGAAAAGTTCTGGCTATATGGAAGTGTTGCCGGTATTTGTGTTGTTGTAAAATTTGCACCCGTAACCCATAAACTACTATCCGTTGGACTACATACAGATTTCACCCACCAGTAATAAGTCGTATTTGGTGCAAGCGTAGTTATATTCACAGATGTTGCAGTTGTAGTTCCTGTAGGCGTTGTCCCTGCAACAGGAGGAGTATTTGTTGTACTAATGTAATACGCGTATCCGTTAGCTGGTACTGGTGTTGGAGCCGTCCATGCTAATGTAGCTGAATTGGAAGTTACCACAGATACAGGCGATGCAGTAGGTACAAGACATGTAGGAATTGATAAATTGATATTATCAATTGCTACTGGAGGTTGTGTTCCTGCACTGGTGTCATTTCTCCATTCAAATACCAAACGCATTGTATTACCTGCAAAGCTGCTAACATTCAGAGTCGTATTAAGATATGATTGCCAGGTAGACTGTTGATTAAACTGACCCACCTGAATCCTACCAGCTCCAGCAGCAATTTGATTTCCGACTGTAGGAGTAAAAGTAGCAGGAACAAGCCAAACTCTTAAATAATCCCAAGTGCTTTCTCCAGCTGCCTTCCAGTCAAATGCAAATGTAGCAATGGTTGATCCTGCTGGAATAGCAATATCTCTATAAGCCTGAACTGTACTCTCATTACTGACGTCATAAGCATTCGCCGTACCACCATTATTTGAAATATAAATGGAATTGGCCGCATTACCTGTTGCTGAGCCGTATTCCCATTTATTTGGTTGACTTCCATTTAACAGTGTGAAATCATTTGCCGTAGAAAAATCCTGAACATACGGCAATGTTGCGGGTGCCTGTGCATACAGGCCCACATTGATCAAACACAGAAGAAGTATTAAAAAAATAGAAAATCTCTTCATAAGTTATCATTATTAATATTAATCCTACAAATCTAAATCGTTTTTTCATAAGATTTAGTATATAATCTAATATTTTTTGTGGGAATTTTATAAAAATAAAAGAACAGTTGATTAAAAAAAAATGAGAATTCATCGGTGTATAACAGAATTCAGGAATTAAAATACAAGAAAACATCCAATTATAACTCTAATTTAACTGCCAATATAATCTGGATTTCTATGGATATCAGAAAGCTCAAATAGACTAATTAATCTAAAAACATACTTAAAATGAGGACACCATTATCACTACAAACGGCCTCCAGAGAGGCCGCAAAAAACACAAATGATGAAAAAAAATCTATTTCTAGAATCGAAATAGAATATCTTAAAATTAGAATATCATCTTTTCCAATATTTCTTTGACTGTGGGAAATCAATACTATAGCACCAAAATCCCGACTTATAGCTTTTTTTTCTAAGGATCAGGTAAAATGTTATGATAATAAGCATTGATGAAAGAAATAAAATGCTTGATCCTAAGACAAATGAGTAATCATAAAGTTCCATAATTATAGTTTTTCAAAATCTAAAAATAGCATTTATTTCTAAAACCAGTGAATAAAAACTGTATAAAATCCTATAATAGAACTAATTTTATAAAATTTTTTTACAAATTACCTATTCTTTCCATTTACAGGAATATATATCCGGCAGCCATAGAATTTTAATATTGATGGTACTTCTATCACTATATTATTACTGCATGAGCAGGATGCTACAAGTAAAATAATTCTATGAAATATAAACTTTGAAAAACATCTTTTTCATATTACTGTTATCTGCTAATCAAAAATAGAGATTTTATATGAATATAATTAAAACTAATAATTAAATGAAGGTTACATTATTAACAAAAAAATCCTCAGTAATACAACTGAGGATCATTGATGAATAATATTTTAGAAGACTATAAACTTTTTTAATCATTAAAAGCTAATTATACCGCCGCAATTTTCATGCCTGATATATTAGAAATTAACAACTTCTGCCAGAAATTAACTTTCTTATGATTTAATTATAAATAGTAAAAAACATATCTACCAAGAACAGAGGGTTATACCAGAGTTAATGATCTATTATCGGAAATTTTTAAAGCATTAAATCATATTTTTTGATTTCTTTTTGATTTTTTAACATTACTTAACTAAAACTTGGCTTCAAAATTGGAAATAACTATACAGCTAAAGTCGTTTTTGATTTGGCAACCTTGTAAAAATTTGATTTATGAAAAATATAGTATTAACAGGTCTCTTATCAGTATTTTTAATGACAGCCTGTAAAAAAGATGATCAGGTGGCTGAAAAGTCTCTGGAACAGCAGAAAATTGAATTTCAGGCAAAACAACTTGAAATAGAAAAACAAAAATTAGCTATCGAAAAAGAAAAGATGGCCTATGAATCTCAGAAAAAAGCAGACAGTATTGTGGAATCCAATAAAGCCAAGTCAGCTGCAAGAAATTCGGAGCCAAAAGTAATTACAAGAACCAGAACTGTATACAGAGATAGAGAATCAAATTCAAGTAATGGGTCTTATGCCAACAACGAAAGTAACTCTTCACAAGGAACCACTCAGGAAGCACCTAAGAAAAAAGGAATGAGTAAAGCTGCCAAAGGAACCATTATTGGTACAGTTGGTGGTGCAGCAGCAGGTGCTATTATTAGCAAGAACAACAGAGGATTGGGAGCTGTAATTGGAGGTGTTGTAGGTGGAGCTACTGGTTATGCGATCGGAAGATCAGGAGATAGAAAAGATGGTAGAGTACAACCACGAAATTAATAATTATTTATAAAAGAATAAAAGATTGCTTATTTTTAGGCAATCTTTTTTTATGATATTAACTCTGTTTTCTTCTATTATTATAATTTCGACCTTATTAGGTTTAGGAAGAATTGTGGAGTTAATTTCAGGAACATTATTTCAGGGAATATCAGGTAAAATCATATCCGGGATTTTCGCAATATCTATCATATGGACTATTCTTGCCTTTTTTATTCCGCTTAATATATATGTAGAGATATCCACCATTACAATTGGACTTTTTTTCTTTTTTAAAGACAGGCTCTACCTCGAGTTCTACCAATTCACTAAAAAAGATACACTGTTAATCATAGCCACATCGTTGATCATACTTTTTTCAGGCTCCTATTATCCTTATATATTAGATCATTTTGGATATTATGTTCCATCTATAAAATGGCTTTCTGAATATGGTCTGATTAAAGGCATATCAAATCTGGATCTGACTCTGGGACAAATGTCGGTTTGGCATATATTTCAGGCAGGATTTTCTAATTTCAGTGATCCATTTTTAAGAATTAATGTTATTATTCTAATCGTTTATGTGCTTTATATCGTTGAAAAAAAATCGTGGATCCAATTGGTATTTGTTCCCATCATGCTTTTGTTTTCCCAGTCTCCAAGTCCTGATCTTCCCGTGATCATTTTTTCATTGATTATATTAAATGAAGTACTTACAGGTAATAATAAGACTAGTCTTTTGTTTGCATTTTCTATTTTTGTTTTTACCATAAAGCCAACAATGATATGGCTTCCGATATTCAGTTTACTTTATTCGATTTTTATCATAAAGTCAAATTTTAAAAATCTAATACTGGGATGTTTAGTTCTTATTTTATTTTTTATTAAAAACATCTGGACATTTGGTTATCCTGTTTTTCCGGTTCCTATTGGCGATCTTGGAGTATATTGGAAGCCTAATCCGCAATTTTTAAAAATATCTTCTCAATTCGCCGTTCAAAAAACGTATGATATGCAATACTCTTTTGAAGAAATTCAAAAGTTCTCAGCACTGGATTATGCTAAAAACTGGCTCTTCCTGAATGGAATTAAATCCAAGATCAATATTTTATTTATCCTAAGCCTCATTACGTTTATCCTATTTTCAATAAGAAAAAAGAATACTGTCGTTTATTTAATTGCTATTTCGCTCGTTATAAAAACTATACTTGTACTTTTATTTTCTGCTCAGTATCGATTTTTTATAGATGTATTTTTTGTTGTTTTCTTTATCCTGTTTTCACATTATTTCTCCCGACAAAAATCAATAATTACATTTTATATCGTTAGCATATCTGTTATTTCTTTTTTGTCATTCCCTTTATTTATCGGCATCCATATTCCAAGTTACAAAATGGCTCAATTCATGGGAAATTTTGAAAAGAAGCAAATTTACGAACCCTCAAGATATAAGTATACAGCTTTTAACTCTTTTAAGGTTGGAAATCTCAAATTCAATGTTTCTAAAAACTACCCTTATAATTTCGGCACTCCCCTTCCCGCTATCACTCCTTATCAAATTATTGATAATACGAAAGCTCATATCTTCCCACAGCTTATTAATAAAGACAAAATCAAGCAGGGTTTTATCTGGAAGAATATAAATACCCAGGAGAAAAAAGAAGTAAACCATATCATTAACACGACCACTCAACCTAATTAATAGGACGCCCGTTAATATTTATTTTCATTTGAAGTTTTGAATTTAAAATTCTGGAAAAGCTGTAATTCACAATTAATTTCAACCATTCAAAAGAGAGTATGGAACTTATTATGAATATTATCATTACTTTCCATAAATAGAACAAATACAAAGGCATTATTATATTAAGAAAAAGCCGTAAATTTGTGCTATGTTCAATACTTTAGGTAATCTTCTCAGTCTTACAACATTTGGAGAAAGTCACGGTGTGGCTTATGGTGGAATAATTAATAACTTTCCGGCAGGATTAACAGTTGATTTTGATAAAATTCAATATGAACTGGATCGCCGTAAACCTGGGCAGTCAGCAATTGTTACTCAGCGAAAAGAAAGTGACACCGTAAAATTTCTTTCCGGAATATTTGAAGGAAAAACCACAGGTACTCCTATTGGTTTTACCATCGAAAATGAAAATCAAAAATCAAAAGATTATGATCATATTGCCAATGCATATCGTCCAAGTCATGCAGACTTTACGTATGATCAAAAATTTGGAATAAGGGATTATCGTGGTGGTGGAAAATCTTCGGCAAGAGAGACTATCAATTGGGTGGTAGCTGGGGCACTTGCAAAACAAATGTTATCTGATATAGAAATTAACGCATATGTGTCTTCTGTTGGCGATATTTTCTGTGAAAAACCTTACCAGGATTTAGATTTCTCAAAAACGGAAAGCAATGATGTACGTTGTCCGGATGCAGAGACTGCTGAAAAGATGATCTCCAGAATTAAAGAGATAAAAAAAGAAGGAAATACTATTGGAGGCACCATTACCTGCGTCATTAAAAATGTTCCTGTAGGAATTGGTGAGCCTATTTTCTCAAAACTTCAAGCTGAACTGGCTAAAGCTATGCTTAATATTAATGCCTGTAAGGGTTTTGAATATGGAAGCGGATTCTGCGGTGCTAAAATGACTGGTAAAGAACATAATGATGCTTTCAACCAGGACTTCACTACAAAATCTAATCTTTCAGGTGGGATCCAGGGCGGAATTTCAAATGGAATGGATATTTATTTTCGTGTGGCCTTCAAACCTGTAGCCACTATTTTAAGACCTCAGGACAGTGTCGACAGAGATGGAAACGCTGTGATTGTTGAAGGAAAAGGAAGACACGATCCATGTGTAGTTCCAAGAGCTGTCCCTGTTGTAGAAAGTTTGGCTGCATTTGTATTGGCTGATCTGTTTTTAATTAACAAGACAAGAAATTTAAATAATTTTTAAACACAAATAATATCAGTCATGAAAGATTATTGGGATAAAGGGATCAATTTTGAGGAATATGTACATATTGGAAGACAAAGACTTGAGAGCCCTGACAATCAGAACGACATAGATTATAAACAATATTATGAACTGGGTCTTCAGAGAATGGATAGAACCTTAAAAAAGTATATTCCAGACGAGGAACAGCTCAATATATTACAATCTAAAAACTTTGATGGCAAAATTTTAATTATTTCTGAAGTATGGTGTGGAGATGCCAGTGCAACCGTTCCTGCTTTTGTGAAATTTTTTGAAGGTCATAACGAAGTTAGAATCTTCCTAAGAGACAGTGATAAAACTTTAATCAACCAGTTTCTTACCAACGGAACAGAATCAATTCCAAAAGTCATTATTTTAAATAATGATTTTACGGTAAAAAACTCTTGGGGCCCACGTCCAAAATATGGCAAAGAATTATTGTTAAAATATAAAGCTGATCCTGAAGGCTATCCCAAAGATCAGTTCTATAATGATCTGCAGATTTATTATGCTAAAAACAGAGGTAAAGATGCAGTTCAGGAAATTTTAGAATTATTATGAAAAAAAATATAATCTACCTTGTACTTATTGTTATTATTGGAATTATTGCTTTTATTCCGGGGGTAAGAAATTTTCTGAAAGATCAGTTTTTTCCTATTGCTGCCATTGAAAATGCAGTTACCATAAATAAAGATGATTACGATATTGACCTTCAGGGAATCAATGTTCCCAGTACAAATCTTAAGAACTTTAAAGATAAACCTGTTTTTTTAAATTTTTGGGGAACCTGGTGTCCTCCCTGCAGGAAAGAATGGCCAACGATTCAAAAATTGTATGATACAAGAAAAGGGAATGTAGATTTTGTGTTGATCGCGATGAAAGATGAAGAATCAGCGGTAAGAAAATTTCTTAAAGAAAATAATTATACTGTTCCCGTATACATTGCTCAGAGCCCAATTTCAGAAAAGTTATTACCAAAAGTATTCCCTACTACATTCTTATTAGATAAAACCGGGAGAATCCTTATAAAAGAAGATGCTTACAGAGATTGGAATACGGAATCAGTCCATCAGTTTATCGATAATATCATTAAATAAATCTTTTAACGAATTTTTATAATTATTTGGTATAGAATTTGCGAATTTTGTTACGTCAAGAATTTATTTAAACCAAACACAAAATGAAATATTCTAAATTAAATCTGGCTAAAGAGGCCATCAACCATAAAGGTTTTGTAAAAAAAATACCCGACATTTTCAGAATGGTCAAATATTGGAAAAGAGGAATCTATCCGATGAGGTCCATTGATATCATTCTACCTATGTTAGGAATTTTATATATTATTTCTCCGATTGATTTAATTCCAGAAGTAGCTGTTCCTGTTCTTGGGGTGTTGGATGATCTGGCGGTTTTATACCTGGTTATTCCTAAACTGATTAAAGAAGTAGATAAATTTTTGCTTTGGGAAGCTGAACAGAAATTAAATGCAGGAAGTACAAAAGTAATCAACGCTCAAATCGTAGAATAATTTATAAACAACAATTATTTAAGGCCATTCCGATATTCTTGGAATGGCTTTTTATTTATAATTTACCTATAAATTTTTAAGCCTTATTACAAATCCTTAAATTTGCACTATCTAATAAAAAATAATGGAAAGTAAAAAAGAATTCTTTTTGGAGTGCTACAAGCTAGGAATCATTAAATTTGGGAGATTCACTTTAAAAAGCGGTATTGAAAGTCCGTTTTATGTAGATCTAAGACCTTTAGCTTCAGATCCTAAAATTTTAAAAAATCTAGCTAATTATTTATTGGAAATGCTTCCTTTGGATAATTTTGATTTAATATGTGGAGTTCCTTATGCTGCTCTTCCGATGGCTACAGCAATGTCATTGGAAAGCTATATTCCTCTTATTATTAAAAGAAAAGAAGCGAAAGATTATGGCACCAAGAAAATGATTGAAGGGATTTACCAGAAAGGCCAGAACTGTCTTTTGGTAGAAGATGTAATTACTTCCGGAAAATCTTTGTTAGAAACCATCGCTGAAGTTGAGCAAGAAGATCTTAAAGTATCTGATATCGTAGTTGTTCTTGACAGAGAACAAGGTGGAAAACAGCTTTTAGAAAGTAAAGGTTTCAGAGTTCACACTCTTTTTAATATTTCAGAAGTCTGTACTATTCTTCAGGAAAACGGAGAACTTTCCGATGAAGAGGTAAAAAGAATTCAGGATTTTCTTTTAGGCAATCACATTCAGTTCGAAGAAAAAGTAAGAAGCACTTATGAGCAAAAATTACAATCATCTCAACATTCTGTTTCTAAAAAATTATTAGAATTAGCTATTACAAAACAATCCAACCTTATCGCTTCTGCAGATGTAACGACAACAAGGGAATTGTTAGAGCTTGCTGAAAAAGTAGGTCCACACGTTATTGCATTAAAAACACATATCGATATCATTTCTGATTTTGAGTATGAAAAAACAATTACTCCATTAAAAGAATTAGCTGCAAAACATCAGTTTTTATTAATGGAAGACAGAAAATTCGCAGACATCGGAAACACTCAAGAATTACAATTTACAAGTGGTGTTTTCAAAATCACCGATTGGGCAGATTTTGTAACATCGCAGGTAATCGGAGGTTTTGAATCCTTAGACTGTTTCAAAAATGTAGGCGTTGTTGCTATTATAGGAATGTCTTCTAAAGGAACATTAACGACAAACAGCTACCGTGAAGAAGCTCTTAAAGTATCTTTGTCTCATCCTAATGTTATCGGAGGGGTTTCTCAGAACCAGATCCCTGAAGAACTACTGTTATTTACTCCAGGGGTAAATTTAGCAGATTCTGGGGATGGAAAAGGACAGCAATATAATACACCGGAACACGTCTTCAAAAATCTTCACACCGATTTTATTATTGTAGGAAGAGGGATCTACAAATCTGAAAATCCTGAATCAGCCGCTGTAACTTATAAAAATGAAGGTTGGAATGCCTATGTAAATTCCTTAAAAAAAGCTTAATAGTAAATTTACAAAATCTGTTTAAAATAAGTTATATTTGATCCTTTATCACCACATTGAGAAAGATTATTATTTGTCTTATTTTATTTTTAGGAATTGTACAGGCTTCTGCACAAAAAAAAGACAGCATATACATTGAAGCTAAATTATCTTTGGATAATAAAACACTGGAAATAAAGCAGGAACTGGTTTATTATAACAATTCTGAAAAAGATTTAAAAAGCATAAAGCTATTAAATTGGGTATCTGCTTACCAGAAAAGAGGAACCTCATTAGTTTACAGAAAACTGGAAGACCGAAATAATGATCTGCATTTCGCAAAACCTGAACAGGTAGGTAAGCTATTAGAGATAAATATCAAAGATTCTGACGACCAAACTGTTTCAATCAGCAAGAGTACATCCGAAGAAAATCTTTTTGTCTCTCTGAATGAGCCATTACTATCTGGTAAAAGCATCAGGTTACAGTTGCAATATACCATGCAGCTTCCTGATAAAACATTCACAGGATATGGTACATCTGACAAAGATATAGCCTTAAAATATTTCTTTATTGTTCCGGATCATTTTGATCCGGACAATATTTCTGAAAGAAATTACCATGATATTGAAGAGTCTATCAGTTTTAACACCCATTGGATAGTTAAATTTGACCTCCCTACCAATTCTTTTATTGAGAGTAATTTACCGGAAATTCAGCACAATTACTTTAAAGGATATTTAGACTCAGATCCAGAGTTTGTGATCTCTCAAAATAAGTATCCTTCCATAAAAATAAATACCGGAGATATTGATACGGAAGTACAATTTGGGTATGCCCTGAAGCCCCAGGAAAAGGAAAATTTAGAATTTTATCTTCCATTGCATTTAAAATTTATCAAGGAAAAAATCGGTTATATACCTGGCAGATTATTTATTTCTGAGAAATTCAGAAGAGATGAAGATTTTTTTGGAAATAATGATATCAGCTTTTGGAAATTCAAGTTTCAATTGTTTAGTGATGCAGAAAAGGTAGATCTTGATTATTTGGGAATTATTGCCAAAAAAATTCTTGATGAAAGTATTATTACAGATAAACAGGATAACCACTGGTTTAAAAATGGATTGAAATCATATATAGAAATTCAATACCTTAAAAAATTCTATGGTGAAACAAAGCTTTTAGGCAAACTACCAGAAGCTACCATTTTTGGAATGAAGCCTTTGAAATTATTCCATGCTTCCAGTGTAAAGCTGATCGATCGTTATGGCCTCACCTATCAGTATATCATGTCTCAGAATCTCGATCAAAAAATCGGAGAGAAATTCGCCGTCTTAAGTAACTTCAATGTGATGGCTATAAGTAGTTTTGAAACTGGAACTTTATTCAACTATTCTGCAGATAAAATGGGATACGAGAATTTCAACAGTTTACTAAAAAATTATATCGCTAAAAACACTGACAAGCAAATCGATCCCAAAGATTTCTTAAAAGAGCTTTCAGAAAAAGATAGTAGAACGAGCTATCTAACTGATTTTTTAAAACAAAAAAACAGGGTCAACTTTAAATTACAGAAATTCAAAAAACAGGACGACTCTTTGCATATTAAGATCAATAAAAACACCTTATCTCCTATTCCTGTCAAACTAGAAACCAGAACCACAGAGGACGAAAAGAAAGAATACTGGGTAGAAACGGATGGAGATGAAATGACAAAAACAGTTTCAATTCCGGCATTGGATATTTACAAGATCACACTGAATAATGATTATATTTTCCCAGAATCAAAATACCGGGATAATTTTCTTTACTCCAAAGGTTTATTTTCAAATGCAAAAAAAATTAAACTAAAACTTATAAAAGATATCCCGAATCCTGAGTTTAATGAAATTTATATCAGCCCAAGAATCCGTTTCAATAATACCTATGATAAATTCCTTTTAGGATTTAATATAAAAAATCAATCTTTTTTCGATCAAAAATTCCTCTATTCCTTTACTCCTACATACAGTACAGGTACAGGAAAACTAACAGGTTCAGGAGCAGTATCTTATTCTTTCCTTCCTGCAGAAAGTATTATTCGAAGCCTGACTTTTGGTGTTTCAGCATCTTATTTTCACTACGACTACGATCTTGCCTACAGAAAGGGTTCTATTTTTTCGAATATTAATTTTAGGAAAAACCCTAGAAGTACGGTAAGCAGAGGAGTAAGTGCATCTTACAACTATTTTGAAAGAGATCTAAGTCCTTTAAGGATCGCCAATAGAGATTATGATAAATATAACTTGTGGAGTGTAGGATATGGATACACAGATAGTCAAATGATCCATGAAAAGAGTTTCAGCATTAGTACTCAGGGAATGGAAGATTTTAATAAAATAACGGCAGAAGGATTTTATAGATGGGAATTTGCTCCAAGGCAAAAACTAAGTATCAGAGTATTTGCAGGATATTTTGCAAGGAACGAAACACGAAATAATACATTTAATTATGGAATTTCCAGGGTCTCAAATTATTCTTTTTCCTATAATCTCTTAGGGGAAAGTGCAAATAGCGGGCTTTTATCTCAACAGTTTATTTTAGCTGATGGTGGTTTTAAATCTTTTATCCCGGGAACTGTCAACCAATGGATCACTTCTGTTAATGTAGATACCAGTGTTTGGAAAATATTCCATATTTATGCAGATGGTGGGCTTTATAAAAATAAAAACAATCCTACACAGTTTATCTGGGACAGCGGCATCAAGATAAAGATCGTTCCTGATTTTCTTGAAGTCTACTTCCCTATCCAATCCTCTTTAGGTTTTGAACCTGCATTTAAAGATTATGGAAGACGAATCAGATATACTTTAATTCTTAATCTGGGTTCTATTATTAATGCCGCAAGAAGAGGTTGGTATTAATTTACATTTAAAATTTATTCGATGATAAAATAAAAACAGCCATTATAAAGTGGCTGTTTTTTAATCTAAAAAAGTAAAATTAATCTATTAAGATTTTCTGAGAAACCGGTTCATTGTTAACCATACCTGTAACGATATAATTTCCTTTCTGTAATTCAGCAACATTTAAAGTTTCATTTTCTCTTACAGAAGCAGTTTTTACAACCTGTCCGAACATGTTATATACTTTTACATTTTTAACCTGAGCTCCGAAAGTAATTCCATCATCTTTAACCAAAGTATTTTTAACAAGTCTGTACTTAGATGCTGTAACTTCTCCGATAGCTAATGTTCCTGTTGTTAGCGAAAAATCATCAAAACTTACGCTCGAGTTAT
This sequence comes from Chryseobacterium sp. FW101-FHT12H09, assembly GCF_058790395.1. Taxonomy (NCBI): domain Bacteria; kingdom Pseudomonadati; phylum Bacteroidota; class Flavobacteriia; order Flavobacteriales; family Weeksellaceae; genus Chryseobacterium; species Chryseobacterium sp. FW101-FHT12H09. The sequence goes on from NZ_JBYTCP010000001.1 coordinate 1,187,460, forward strand.
TATATGCACGAAGGTGTAACTGTAATCTTGTAGCATTAGCAGGCACAGTAAATATAATTGTCTTTTGTTGCCATGCTGCACTTTTAGGCAAATACTGATTATTAGTTCTTAATGGATCATTGTCTGCATTTGACACTAAATTAATCGGATTATCTGCAGCATCTAAAAAGTTACTCCAGATTCTTCCTCCATTACCTGTCCCACCTATCTTAAACCAAAAGCTTAAGGTGTACTGTTGTCCTGCAGTAACGTTCACATTTTGATAAAATCCAGTTGTTGCAGTTGCTGCATAATTCGCTCCAAAAGAACCAGTGTGAGCATCTGCTATAATACCAGGTGCAGTATAGGATGTGTTCCAACCAGCAGCCCATGGTGCTAAGGTTCCAGTTTCAAAACCTGGATTTTGTACTAAATTTTGCGCTGTAGCAAAAACCAATGATGCAGTAACGCTTAAAATTGTAAAGACTTTTTTCATAATTATTGTTTTTTAACAATTAGTATGGCAAAATTACTTGTATTTTAAAACGATAAAACGGTAAATAGATTAAATTTCCATTAATAATCCTGTACTAAAAAATTCACATTCAATCGATTATAACATCATAAATCTTGCTATATAATTCATGAAAAAACAGCCACTATAAAAGTGACTGTTTTAAATATCTATGAAAAGTAAAAATTAGTCTATTAGGACTTTTTGAGAGATCGGTTGCCCATTCACAATACCTGTAACGAAATAGTTTCCTTTTTGTAATTCTGAAACATTTAAAGTTGCATTTTCTTTTATGGAAGCTGTTTTCACAATCTGACCATATATATTATATACTTTCACATCTTTAACTGGAGTTCCGAAAGTAATTCCACCATCCTTAATGAATGTGTTTTTAATAAAATTATATTTCAAATTGTTAATATTAGAAACGGCTAAAGTATTTCCTGTTCCTGATATTGTTACATTATCCACTCTTATTGCTCCTGCTGTTGCATAATTCGAAGATGATCTAATCGGTGTGTATACATTGTTATTAGAAGGATTGAATACAGATACAATTCTAACCGCAAAATCGATATTATTGTTGGCTGTAGGAGGAATAGCATTGCTCATACTCGTCCAGTTAGAACCTGAAGTTGAACCAACCTCCGTTGCAATACCTACGTTATCCCAATCTGTACCATTGATGGTGTATTGCATTTGGAAATACTTAGAACTCGTATTAGAGCCCACTATGCTAAGTGACACAGAAATTCCAGTGTATCCTACTGTACTGGCAGCAAATTTAAATCCTGCTGTACCAGACCCGGAACCCTGAGCCGGAAAGCCTGAAACACTCCATGACTTACCCGAACCGGGATTCCCGGAAGGAAACGATGGTATACCACTTGCCACTACTATGGTGGCAGCTCCAGAACCTGTTGTCGCAGCATTTGTACTTCCATCAAAATTCCATTGGGTAATTACGGTTTGTGAATACACACTTGTAGTAGTTGCCAAAGCAACAAATAGAGAATAGATCTTTTTCATCTTTGTGTTCTTAATAATTTTCATATCAAACTTAAGGGTATTTTTTGACGAAAAACAATAATTAGAGCAATTTTCTGTTAATAAAGCTAAACCGTCCACCTTTAACATTTTTTAAGTATTTTTACCAATTATTTTGGAAAATTTGCGGAATTTTATTCTAGTATTCTTGTTTCTAATTATGGGCACATTGACAACAAATGCTCAAATTTTCTCATGGAAAAATCCCAATCTTCCAGAAGACACCATAAAAAAGGATAGTATTTTAGCTGCAAAGCTTGAACAGGATATTTTTGCCAAAGACACATTGGACTTTGTACGAACAAGAAACAGGATCATTGTAGATGAAGCGGTTCTTGCTAAAAATGATAAAAAGAGATTTCTAGGGGAATTAAATTCAAAAGGTTCTATTATTCGTGGGATTACTTTTGGTAATAATCAGGGGCAGTCGGTACAGAGTTCAATGGATCTTCAGATCTCAGGAAGGCTTTCTAAAGATGTAACCATATTAGCCAGTATCTCAGATCACAATCTTCCCATTCAGGCAGATGGATATACGCAGACCCTGGAGGAATTTGATAAAATCTATATGCAGCTTAATATAAAGGATAAATCAATTCTTAGAGCTGGTCATTTGGATTTGGTTGAAGCTAAAAACTATTTTTCAAAATATCAAAGGCGAAGCATGGGACTTCAGTTCCAAACCGAATTTGGACAAGATAACAAAACGTTTGTTGATGTTTCTATGGGAGTTGCACGAAGTGAGTTTCACAGAGTCCGTTTTCAGGGAGTTGAAGGTAACCAGGGGCCCTATCGTTTAACAGGTAAAAATGGAGAGCAATTTATTACTCTGATCTCCGGCTCTGAACAGGTATTTATTGATGGTATTTTAATGAAACGTGGAGAGAACCAGGATTATACTATTAATTATAATACAGGAGAAGTTACTTTTACCAGTTTCAGACCTATTTTCCAACAGAATTTCATCACCATTTCTTATAACTATACCAACAGAAACTACTCCAGATATCTATTCACCGGTAAGGTTGAACATAGAAGAGAAAAGATGAAAGTAGGTTTAAGCTGGTTCATGGAAAATGATAATAAAAATGCCCCACTGGCATTAAATTTATCTAAAGAGGATGAACAGATTTTGGCCAATGCCGGGAATGATCCTAATTTGATGTACGCCCCGTCTGGAGTAATTACCGAATATGATGTTAATAAAATCTTATATCGTTTAGTTCAAAATTCCGGAGGAAGTAGTCATTATGAATTTTCCACGGCCCCCACTGAAACACTTTATCAGGTCTCTTTCACTTATTTCGGACCTAATCTTGGGGATTATAAATTATCCCAAACGACTAATAATGGTCGGGTTTTTGAATATGTGGGTCCTAATTCCGGAGATTACAGAGCTGTAAGAAAACTTCCTTCACCACAAAAATCGCAGGTGTTTTCAGCAAATTCTGAATTCTTATTGAAAGACGGTAAAATTGGCGCAGATATCGCCTTAAGCAACTACGACCTTAACTTGTTTTCCTCTAAAGACTCTGATCAGAATATAGGATATGCAGGTCGTATTTATGGTAATAAAACGTTCACAAAAGACAACTGGAAAGGAACACCGAGTTTCGAATATCAGCATATTGATAAACAATTTCATATTCTTGACAGAATTAATGATGTAGAATTTTCCAGAGATTTCAACCTAACTCAAGAATTCAGCCAGCGAACTCAGAATAGATTTATTTTTAGTTTCCTGAACAAATGGAATAATAAATCAACATTAAACTATCGTCTTAATTATTTAGATGAGCAGGATACTTATAAAGGCTTTAAAAATGATTTAGATTTCGGCTGGATCAAAGGGAAATTTTTCACCAAAGGAACTTTATCGTATCTGAATACGAATGCCATCCAACAGGATACAAAGTTTATCAGAGGGAGTGCTTCTACAGAATATACAGGTAAAAAAGGAAGTTGGGCTTTTGGAGGAAGCATGGAGCATAATGAAAAGAAATACAATGACACCCAATTAATGGATGTTACGAGTTTCAGCTGGAAAGAACTATTTGTTCAAAAGAAGATCGGTGACAGTACAAGAACGAAGTTGTTGGCTAAAGTATACATGAGAGATAATGACTCGGTTCGTGATAACAGGCTTCAAAATATGAACAATATTTTGGGGATCATGGCAGAAAGTCAGCTTATAAAAACAGAAAAGACTACTTTAAATGTTTTAATCCATTATAGAAAATTCTTCTATCAGAATCAGCAGGATATGGAGGTAAGCAGAAATAATGATTTTGTAGTTGGAAACATTCTTTACAACCAACAGCTCTTCAGAAATGGTATGCGCTTACAGGCTTTCTATGAGCTTGGAAATGGACAGGAGGCTCAAAGGGAATTCCAATATATTAAAGTGACAGACGGCCAGGGAATCTACAAATGGACCGATTATAATGGCGATGGTATTCAACAGCTTGATGAGTTCGAAATTGCAGAATATTCCGACTTAGCCAAATATATCAGGGTATATACCAACTCTGTACGATATATTCCTTCCAATAAGAATAAGATACAGTTGGCTTTATTTGTCAATCCGGCCATCGTTTTTAATTCCGAAAACGCATTTTTAAAACGTTGGAATTTCAATATCTCACTAAATTCTCAAAACTCTTTCTATAAAAAAGACAAGGTCCTTGTTATAAATCCATTCGAAAAAAACAGCGATCAGATCTTAAAAAATCAAAATATCTTAGCCTCAGTACAGTTTAATCCTACTGAAAAATCAGGTTGGAATGGAAATTACAGATATATATCAAATGACAACCTCATCAATGCCAATTTCAGCAATGAAGAGCGGGAGCAGACTTCCCATTTCTTAAATTTAGGGTATTGGTTCAACAAAGAATTCAGAGTAGATTGGGAGAATTCTGTTCACGATATTAAAAATTCATCACAGTTATTTACAACGAGAGATTACAGATTAAATAATTTCGAAACCAAACCCAAAGCCACTTACAAATTTACAGACGCCATACAAGCTGAGCTTTCTTCTGCTTTCCGCCAAAAACAGAGAGTAGATGGTGAAGAATCGTTAAAAGCTTTTGATGTTACCGGAACTATACAATGGGATCGTAAAAAAACATCCATTAGAGGAAACTTCTCATTTATCAATAATAATTTCACCGGAAATAACTTCAGTATAGTAGGAAATCAAATGCTTGACGGGTTAAAACCTGGAAAAAACCAGGTGTGGAGTGTCTTTATTCAGCAAGCGATCAACTCGTTCTTACAGTTAAACCTAAACTATGAAGGTCGGAATTCAGGTGACCGAACCATACATATCGGAAGTATGCAGGTGAAAGCAAGCTTCTAATCAATAATTAAACAGTAATAATCTGTCATTTCTCTACTGATAATTTCCATAGATAATATCTGTCTCTATGAAAGTTTAGAATTTCGTAAATTTGCACCATGATAAAAATAGGCAATATAGAACTGCCGGAATTTCCGCTTTTACTGGCACCAATGGAAGATGTAAGTGACCCTCCATTCAGACGTTTGTGCAAAATGCATGGTGCAGATATGATGTACTCAGAATTCATTTCTTCTGAGGGCTTAATTCGCGATGCTATGAAAAGCAGAAAAAAGCTGGACATCTTCGATTATGAAAGACCTGTTGGAATTCAGATTTTTGGAGGTGATGAAGAAGCTATGGCGATGTCTGCAAGGATTGTGGAAACCGTAAACCCAGATTTAGTTGACATTAACTTTGGTTGCCCAGTAAAGAAAGTAGTCTGCAAAGGTGCTGGAGCTGGAGTGCTGAAAGACATTGACCTTATGGTACGTCTTACAAAAGCTGTTGTTAGTTCGACTCATCTACCTGTAACAGTAAAGACACGTTTAGGATGGGACAGTACATCTATCAATATTGATGAAGTGGCGGAACGTTTGCAGGAAACAGGGATTAAAGCCTTAACTATACATGCAAGAACCAGAGGTCAGATGTACAAAGGGGAAGCTGACTGGGAACATATTTCAAGAATCAAACAAAATCCCAATATAGAAATTCCGATTTTTGGAAATGGAGATATCGATTCTCCTGAAAAAGCATTAGAATATAAACAGAAATATGCCTGTGACGGAATTATGATAGGCCGTGCAGCCATTGGATACCCTTGGATCTTTAATGAAATAAAACACTTCTTTAAAACGGGCGAACATCTTCCGGAACCTACTATTTCAGACAGACTATTGGCCGTACGCCAACATGCAGAATGGAGTGCAGAATGGAAAGGTGAAAAACTGGGTTTAATAGAGATGAGACAACATTACAGTAATTATTTCCGTGGTGTCCCTCATTTTAAAGAATTCAGAAAAAAGTTTCTTGAGGTTTTTACATTAGCCGAAATGGATACCCTGATAAAAGAAACACAACATTTCTACGAAGAGTATCAGGAACAAGTATAAAAATAAAAAGCCATCAAAATATTGATGGCTTTTTTATGATTAATTAAATTTAATAATTTTAATAACCTTCTGAAGCAGATTCATTTCTAATTAAAGATAATGCCGAGGAAGTTCCAATTCTCTTTACCCCCATACTGATCATTTTCTCAGCATCTTCAGGAGTCCTTACACCACCTGCAGCTTTCACGGAAAGTTTTCCGGCATTATCCAGCATAATTTTAATGCCTTCAAATGTTGCTCCATTAGGTTTCCCATCAGTGGTTACATAAAATCCTGTTGAAGATTTCACAAAAATAGAATGTAAATCCTTTTCAAGAAAATTCTCCTCTGCCCATTCGGAAATATTTTTAGTAAGATCGGCAATTTGAGAATCATTTAAAGCTGCAATTTCAATGATCCATTTTACAGCCTTATGATTTTGTACACATAATGAGGTACATCTTACAAATTCATCTTTTACTAATTGAAGATTTCCTTCAAGGTAAGCCTTATAATTAATTACAAAATCCAATTCATCAGCTCCGTCTTCAATTGCCTTAGAAGCTTCTGTTATTTTGTCTTCAATAGAATAAGTTCCTTCATGAAAACCTATTACAGTACCTACTACAACATTTGAATTCCTTTCCTGAATATATTTTTTGATCTCTGATACATAATCCGGACGGATCATAACCGCAAAAATACCATTATCAATGGCTTCCTGTGTAAGACCTTTATCTTTCTGTAAAGTTTCATTTTCTGAAATCCCCGACTGTTGAGGAGTTTTCAAATATGTTGAGTCCAAATATCTGGCAATATCCATAGTTAATTATACTTTCAATTGTCTGCTTATACCTTGTTCCAAAGATATGAAAGTTTCTGTTCTTGTTACTCCTTTTAATTTTTGAAGTTTATTAAGAATCTGCATCAAATGATCATTGTCTTTGCAAAGAACCTTAAGGAAAATTGTATAGTTTCCTGTGGTATAATGAGCTTCTACCACTTCGTTTACCTCTTTTAAAGATTTTACAACATCTGGATAATGACTTGGCTGATCTAAAAAGATACCGATATAAGAAATTACTTTATACCCGATTTTTTTAGGATTCAGAAAAGAAATTGAATTTTCAATAACCCCAGCATGTTCCAGTTTTTTAATTCTTTGGTGTACTGCAGTTGTTGAAATCCCTACATGTTTCGAGATGTGAGCCAAAGAAGTTTTAGCATTATCCATTAGCATGTAGATAATTTCTTTGTCAATTGAATCTAAATGATAGCTTGCATTTGTTGAATTTTTCATCTTGTAATTTTTTTTTATTTATGTTTTTTTTATTATTTAAATTTCACAAAAACCGGAAAATGATCACTGTAACCTCCTAAATATCTTGTACCAGCATATGTTCTGAAAGGCCTGCCTGCAAATTGCTTATTTCGGCTGCTAATCTTTTCAGACTTAAATATTCCGGCACTTTCAAATGACACACCTTCATTATTCTGATCATTAAAAAATGACTTTGACAATATAATCTGGTCAAACAATAGACCAGATTTATAATGAAAAGTAGAATAATTTCCAGTAAAAAACAGTTCACTAAAGGGGTTTTCTAACATTTTTTCATGATTATTATCATAAAGAATGTTAGTGAGGTTTTCATCATCTGGGTTTTCATTAAAATCTCCACACAAAATTATATGCTCACTACTACTGCTCACTATATTCAAAATTCTGTTACGAATTTCTTCCATTATAAAGTCTCTTTTTGGTTTATTAACGTCTTTCTCTCTCTTAGAGGGAAGGTGAGCGATAAAGACATTAATAATCTCTCCTTTATATTTTAATTTTGAATAAAGTACATCTCTAGTTGTGTCGTAATATTCAGTGTTTTTATTTGTAATTTCAAAAAAGAATGTAATAGTTTCTGAATCTATCACTTCTACTTTGCTTTTATCATATAACATGGCAACATCAACCTTTCTTTCATCCATAGAATTGTAATGTACAATTCCATATTGAGAATTAAAAGGATCCATCTCCACAAGCTCTTCTAAAACTTTCCTTCCGGAAACTTCAGATAAACCAATTATAAATGGCAATACACCATTTTCTTCTTTTATCAATTGAAAAACATGCGCAATTTTAAAAAGCTTATTGGAGTACTTTCTTTCATCCCAGTTCCTCAAACCTGATTTTGTCGGATCATATTTATGAACAGGTTTTACATCCGGCAAAAATAAATTTTCTACATTGTAAAAAGTGAAAAGCTCCATTAACGCATATTTCTATTTTTAAATAATCTTGATTTTGAGGTTGTTAATTTTTGGTAGGTCAAATTACAAAATATTGTTTTTGATTTTGTACTAAAAAAAAAATTTTAAGGACATTTTAATAAATACAATCTGTGAAAACCCTTAACAAATTCGATCTTAAATCGTAAGAAACAAAATCAAAATAGCAAAATAATAATAATTTATTAAAAACGACTATAAATCCATAATAGTTTTTACTTTATTATTTTGCTTTCTATTACAATTATTATTCCATTTTATACAAATTTTGCAAAAAAAGAAAAAAACAATTTAGTAAACAAAGAAATCTCTCAACAAATTACATTAGATCAGGTCGTTTCTCTTTAGTTATTCTTACAGCTTCATCATGACGCCATTCTTCGATTTGTTTAAAATTTCCACTCAGTAAAATTTTAGGAACCTCCAGGCCTTTATAATTTTCAGGTCTCGTATAAATCGGTGGCGAAAGAAGATCATCCTGGAAGCTATCTGTAAGAGCGCTTTGCTCGTCATTTAAAACACCTGGAATTAATCTTATGATGGAATCTGCTAAAACACATGCCGCGAGTTCTCCACCTGTAAGAACATAATCTCCAATCGAAATTTCCTTAGTAACATGCAGATCTCTCACTCTTTGATCAATCCCCTTATAATGTCCACATATAAAAATTAAATTACCTTTTATGGAAAGAGAATTAGCTATTTTCTGATTCAATGTAACTCCATCGGGTGTAAGGTAAATAACCTCATCATATAACCTTTGGGATTTAAGGTTAGAAATACATTTATCCAAGGGTTCAACCATCATCACCATTCCTGCTCCACCACCATAGGGCTCATCATCTATCTGTCTGTGCTTATTTATTGCCCACTCTCTCAAGTGGTGAAAATGTACTTCTGCTAATCCTTTATCCATTGCCCTTTTCAAAATAGAAGTTTTGAATGGACTTTCCATCAGTTCCGGAAGTACGCTTATAATATCAATTCTCATTGTAATGTTCCATTTTTCTTAGTAGGCGAAATAATTAATCGTAATGATGAGTCTTTATTGAAATAGCTCCACATCCAATTGAAAAATACGGCAAGCTTATTTCTAACACTTAAAATCAGCATCAAATGTAAAAACATCCAGAAATACCATGCTAAAAAGCCCTGAAACTTTATAAATGGCAAATCTACAACTGCTCTGTGCTTTCCAATAGTTGCTAAAGATCCTTTATCATGATATTCAAATTCTGTCCACTCATTATTATTCTTTAAAAGATTCTTACCTAAATTTTTCGCCTGATTGATTGCTACATTTGCCACCTGAGGGTGGCCTTGTGGATATTTTGGAGTTTCCATATAGGCAATATCTCCAATGGCAAAAATATTATCGTAACCTTTTATTTTATTATATCGATCTACTATATATCTGTTTCTAATTAATTTTTCTTCAGGAAATCCTTCTACTGTATTTCCGGTTACTCCAGCTGCCCAGATCACGTTATTGGACGGAATTTCTTTGCCGCTTTTCATGATCACTTTATCACCATCATAATCTGTAACTATTTCTCCACTTAAGAACGTTACACCAAGGTCTTTAAGATATTTTTCAGACTTCTCCTGCGCTTCGCTACTCATTACAGCAAGGGGCTTCTCTGTAGAACTCACTAAAATAATTTTAAGATTATCAAAACTCATGTAAGGATAATCTCTAGGAAGGATATCTTTTTTCATTTCTGCAAAAGCTCCTGCCAGCTCTACTCCGGTTGGACCGCTACCTACAATTACAATATTCCAGTTTCCATCATCACTTCGGCTCTTTTCCAGAATGAGTTTCTCAAAGGTCATCAAAACATGATTTCTGATTCCTATTGCTTCCTGGGTATTTTTCATTCCGAAAGCTCTACCTTCAAGATCCTTATTTCCAAAAAAATTCGTCTTACAACCGGTGGCAATAATTAACTTATCATAACGAAATTCAGCCTCATCTGTGATCACCTTATTTTGTGAAGGATCGATCTCTTTTACCTCTGTTAAACGAAATTGAGTATTTCTGGATTGTTGAAAAATTTTCCTGAACGGAAAAGAAATATTGGAAGGTTCTATCCTCCCACACGCTACTTGATAGAATAAAGGCTGAAACATATGATGGTTTACCCTATCCAGAACAATTACTTTTTTATTTTTATTGTTCAACGTTTTCGCAAGCTGCAATCCCGCAAAACCTCCTCCGATAATGATGATTTTTTCGCGTGTTTCCATAATATACAAATTTACTGATTTTATTTAGCATTTTACTTGTTAAAAAGTTAGTTTTGCAAAACTTTATGACGAGAAAAAAGTATACCAAAAAAACTGCCAAAAACGTTCATAAGAAAAGACGGAAGAATTATTTTTTTCGTCGCAAGGTGGTATTGGCTATCCTGATCATAGCTCTTATTGGGACAGGGTTTTATCTAAAGCAATCCATCAGCTATTATTACGCCTTATACTTTAATAAATTCACTCATAAAAAGCTTCACAACAGCGAAAAAGAAACTTTAAGAATTCAAAAAATCCTTTCTGATAATCTCGATAAAACCTATGGTTTTGATGTCTCTCATTATCAAAACAGAGAAGACATTAAATGGGACAGCTTAAGCATTGGAAACAAAACGATTCCTTTAGAATTTGTTGTTATGAGAGCGACAATGGGAAATAAAAATGCGGATAAACATTTTGATGAATTCTGGACGCAAGCTAAAAAGCATGAGCTTATTCGGGGAGCTTATCATTTCTACAGAGCCGACGAAGACCCAATTATTCAGGCCAATAATTTTTTAGCCAATGTAAAATTGGAAAGTGGAGATCTGCCTCCAATTTTAGACATTGAAAAAATCCCCAAACGTAAAACTAATAAAAAGCTGATCGAGGATTTAAAAGTCTGGTGTAAAATCATTGAAGAAACCTACGGTAAAAAACCCATTATCTATACGTATTATCATTACTATAAAGATTTTCTAAAAGGTGAGTTTGATGGCTACCCACTTTGGTTAGCTAATTATAATGAGGTCCCTATCCCTTCTCCTGATGATGAATGGGATTTCTGGCAATTCACAGAAAGCGGGATTGTTCATGGCATCAATACCAAAGTAGATCTGGATATATACAATGGCAGCTCCTGGTCTTTGAAAAGACTGACTTTAGATTAGTTATTTCCCTAAGAATTCTAAAATATCCGCATTAAGTTGATCCGCATTTTCGAATGGGATAAAGTGAGTCGCCTTTGCATAAATCTTAAGCTTAGCATTGGGAATTTGTTTAGCAATAAATTCTGTATGCACTTTTTTTATCACATCATTTTCTCCTGCTATCACCAATACCGGACTTTGAATTTTTTGTAAAGAACCTTTACTGATTTTGGGTTCTTTAATCATGATTTTCAAAATTCTGGTCTGATTAAATTTTTCAGGTTTATTTTCAAGCTCTAAAACCTGAAGCTCCGTTTTCATATGATTCAAAAGACGCTCATCTACTCCATCAGGTTGAACATTAGCCCCTATTGTTACCAGCTTACTTACATTTTCCGGATATTTTAAAACAAATTCAAGCCCTGTATTTCCACCATCACTCCAACCTACAATATTGATCTTTTTAAACCCTAATTCATCGGTCAATCCTTTAAGATCATCTGCAAAAATGGAATAAGTTAAATTATTTTTAGAAGTATCTGTACTTCTCCCCTGTCCCCTTGTGTCTAAAGCAATCACTTTATATTTTTTGGATAATACAGGAATTTGTTGATAGAAATCTTTAATACTTCCGCTATTTCCATGGAGCAATACTATGGGTTCTCCTTCCCCATAAACTTCATAATATAAATCGGCATTCTTCACTTTCAGAAATTTCCCCACAGAGGAGTTTTTCCCATATATAGAGTTTTCAGATGCTTTTTGGTACTGACTGAGGTCAGGAATCAGATCTTCAAGACTTTCATCCTGATTTTCAGATTCATCCTTTATGTTATTTCCACTCTTATCTACTTTAACATCAATATTAATGGCAGGTGCGGCTAATGTTACTTTTTGCCAGTCTCCATAAAATTCTCTTAAAAATCCAGTTCTGAAAAGGGCTGCACTGATATTTATTTTACCATTGAATTTCTTCAAAAACTGAATCCCAATAAAGAATTTCCCCTGCACCCAGATATTATAGTCATTTACATTTAATGTAAATGCCCCTGATTTTATCATGTCTTCAGTAAGCTCAACTGTAATCTCTTCATTTAATATATTCTTATCAGGAAAGCCATTTTTCTCACTGTAAATAGTATAACGCATCAATACAGGCTGATCAGAAACATAACTTGCTATATTCAGATTAATATTTTTGATCTTCGATCTTTTATTTGCATTAAACTCCAATGCCGTTTCTCCAAGAAAGTTCTTTTGATTAAATTCCGGATTTACTGAATACATAATACTTTTCGTTTTTGTATTCACCCCCCAATTTTTATCGACTAATTTTTTAGGCGTTAGTTTCACCTCTTGAATATTCTTAACTTTTTCCTTTAAAAGTATTTTTTGAGAATTATACTTTACAAAGCTCTGAATCGTTTCGGTATAACTTTCATATCCAGCTACTTCAATCCTGATATTCCCACCCATATTAGCCTTAGAAAGATCAATTGAGAAATTTCCCTTTTCATCAGAGATAACCCCTATATTTTCTTTTTCCACACCTATTTTCACATAAGGAATTGGAAGATTCTCTTCTTTAGAAAATACGGTTCCGGAAATCAACTGGGCATTAAGATAGAATGCAAAAAACAAAAGGAATAAAGAATTGATTTTTTTCATGATAAAAGTTTGACACAAAAATCTACTTTTATCTGATTAAAAAATCACAACACGTTATTAAAATTTATCACTTTTTAGTTAAATTATTCCAAACAACTTCTCACCTAAAAACTAAATTTTTGAAGGTCTAAGGATATTATTACCTTTACCATATTGATTCCAGTAGATGAAACAGACGATTCCTACCTTTAGCTTAAATTCTATTTCCAAACATGGTTTCATTGTGGAAAAAATTACAGATCGCATTAGCAGCCCCGATGACAACCTTATGGATAAAGGAATTCACAGGGACAGTCATTATATCTTTATGTTCCTGCAAACCGGATATGCAAAAATGATGGTAGACTTTAAAGTTATAGAGGCTGAAAATGCTAACATCTACTGTCTCTTGCCAGGGCAGGTACATCAGGGTCTTCTGATGGACAAAGTTTGCGGATGGTTTGTTGCAGTAAATGTAGATCTGGTTCCTGATTTTATCCGTTCTGTTTTTGAAGAATCTATAATGGATTTCAACCCTTTACCATTGAACAGTATATGCGCTGGAAAGTTTCATGATTTTGCTCAATTACTTTACAATTCGTACACAGAAGAAATGCTGTCTACCAAGGAAGGCTTTTTTATTACTAAGTCTTTACTTAATGCTTACACAGGAATGTTTGCCTCTTTTTTTTTAAATGAAAATAAGCCTGAAAAATTAAAAGAAAGTCGTGCCTGGCAACTTACCCGACAATTTAGAATTTTGGTACGAAAAGAATTTATCACCCTAAAAAGTCCATCTTTATATGCAGAACTTTTAAACATTTCACCAGGTTATCTAAATGAAGCCGTAAGCAAGACAACAGGAAAATCAACGTTATATTGGATTCAGCAGGAAATTTTAGTAGAAGCAAAGCGCTTACTATTTTTCACCAATTGCACCGTTAAAGAAATTGCCTATCAGTTGGGATACAATGATCACACCTATTTTTCCCGTTTATTTTCTAAATTGGAAGGAATTACACCATTGTCTTTTAGAGGAAAGAGCAGAAAACAAATTCCCTCACCGTGAATAGTCCAATCAATTCCATGAAATGACTATTGGTATTTTTTCAGTTTGCAGCTTCCTTTGCAATAAAATATTATTATGTCAAGTTTACCAAAATGGATCAATGATGCCGTCGAGAATCTATTGCCGTCCAAATTTAAAGATTGTACCATTACAGAAACAAACTATATCACAAATTATCTTAAACGGATAACTTTCCTGACTGATCTTTCCGATATATATTTTGAGCCTGCCTATGCTGTAGGATTTAGAATTAATGACCGGGATTTCCGTAATTATTCACCCTTTCATTTTAACAAAGAAAAAGGAAGCTTTGATGTTCTTTTCCATATTCATGATACAGATGCTGTAGGTTGTAATTTCATCAATCGTTTGTCTGTAGGTGAATCTCTTAAAATGATCATCCCCAGAGGAAAAAGATTTTTCGATCCCGACGCAAAGATCCACTTCTCAATAGGTGATGAAACTTCTTTAGGAAGTTCAATTTCAATTCAGAAAGCCGCTGAAGAATCCAATGCTTCATTTGTATGCCTCCATGAGGTGGAAGACCCTTTCGTTCTGGAAAATCTTGGTCTTTACGGTTATTACACTTCCAAAAATAATTGGATGTCTATTTTAAATCAAATCAATGAATTTTTAAGAGAGGAAAAGAAAGCTGTAGAAAATGACGAAGTTACATTTTACCTTACCGGTAATGGTAAAACAATGTCTTTTTTACGAAGATACCTCAAAGAAAAAGGAGTGCGTTCTGCAAATATCAGATCACAAGCGTATTGGATAGAAGGAAAAAAAGGGTTGTAAATATCACTGTACTGCAGCATTAAATAGACGTTAAGGATCAAAAATATCGTTAAAAATATTTTATCCTGTAAAACCTTCAATATTTCGTATTTTCGCGCTACGAAATCTTTATAGAATGAATTACGTTGCGGCTGAGAACCTTACTAAATCGTATGGGGTAAAAGTTTTATTTAAAAATATTTCTTTCAATATCAATGAAGGGGACAAAATAGCTATTGTTGCTAAAAACGGAAGTGGAAAGTCCACTCTGTTGAAAATATTGATGGGAAAGGAAATTACTGACAGTGGGAATGTAATCATCAATAAAGATATACAGGTTGTTTTATTTGATCAGGAGATTGACTATGATACCAATCTTACGATCGATGAATTTATGATGACTCTTGATTCTGCACCTATTGCAGCTCTTAAAAATTATCATAAATCCCTACATTCAACAGATCTTGATTTTATTGAAAAGGCATTGGCTGATATGGAAGTTCATAAAGCCTGGGATCTTGAGAATGAAATGAAACAGATCCTTTCGCAGCTTAAAATTACAGATCTGGAAGCTAAGATGGGAACACTTTCGGGTGGACAGATCAAACGTGTTGCTTTGGCAAAATTACTAACAGAAACCAGAGCGGAGCATCGTCATACTCTTTTAATAATGGATGAGCCAACCAACCATCTGGATGTGGAAATGGTAGAATGGCTTGAAAATTATTTAAATAAAGCTAAAATTACTCTACTACTGGTCACCCACGACCGTTACTTTTTGGATGGTGTATGTAATATTATCTGGGAAATGGAAGACAATAATCTTTATTTCCATAATGGTTCTTATGCTACTTATCTTGAGAATAAAATGATAAGAGAAGACAATCTCAATTCTACCATTGATAAGGCAAATAACCTTTACAGAAAGGAATTGGAATGGATGCGAAGACAGCCTAAAGCGAGAACCACAAAATCAAAAAGTAGAATTGACGCTTTTTATGAAACTGAAAAAGTAGCTAAAACAGACACTTCAAAACAGGGTCTTGAACTTGATTTTGAAATGAAACGTCTGGGTAATAAAATCCTGGAACTTAAAAATATTGACAAGAGTTTTGGTGATAAATTATTATTAAAAGATTTCAGCTATTCATTCCAACGTGGAGAGAAAGTAGGAATTGTAGGTAAGAATGGTGCGGGAAAATCTACTCTTTTAAATATTATTCAAGGATTTGAAAAGGCCAATAGCGGAGAAATTGAAACAGGAGAAACCATTTCTTTCGGTTATTTTTCACAAAAGGGGCTAACTTATAAAGAGGATGAAAGGGTCATTGATTTTATTAAAGAAATTGCAGAATTCTATCCGTTAGCGAATGGAAAAAGCCTTTCAGCATCTCAGTTTTTAAGACTCTTTTTATTCGATGATCAAACACAATACTCTCCTATTTCAAAACTTTCCGGAGGTGAAAAAAGAAGACTGCATTTGATGTATATTCTTTATCAGAATCCAAACTTCCTGATTTTTGATGAGCCTACCAATGATCTCGATCTTCCCACATTAACGGTTCTTGAGAACTTTTTACAGCAGTTTCAAGGCTCATTAATTATTGTTTCTCACGATAGATATTTTATGGATCGAATTGTTGATCATATTTTAGCTTTTGAGGGTGAAGGAAAAATAAAAGATTTTATTGGAACTTTCTCAGAATACAGAGAAGCAAAAAGCCGTGAGGATGCTTTAGAAAAAAATGCACCTCAAAAAACGGAAGTTAAAGAAACAGCACCAGTTCCTGTTATAGCTCCACCAACAAATTCCAAGAAGCGAAAACTTTCTTTTAAAGAACAAAGAGAGCTGGAAACTATTGAAAAGGAAATGCCTCAATTGGAAGAACAGCGTGAGAAGATCCTTGAGCAACTTAACAATGAGAAAGATTATGAAAAGATTTCAAAACTTTCTGCGGAATTGGAAACCATCTCAGGAAAGCTGGAAGACCATGAGATGAAATGGCTGGAGTTTCAGGAAATCCTGGGTGAAGCTTAAGATGATCAATTAAAATATAAAAAAATTCGGCTTCACTTAAAGTGAAGCCGAATTTTTTATGTCAGGTTAAGAACTTTTTCTTCGTTCGAGCTTTTTATAGAAGCATCAATAAGTTTCATATTCTGAATGACTTGTTTTCCCGGGGAAGGCAAGTCATATCCAAAAACAATATGTTCATAAATCTCCTGGTAATAGTTCATATAGTTTCCAGGTTCACTGGTTGTTAGAATTCTTTCTGTTTCAGAGTGGTCACGGATATAATTTAAAATCCCATCAGAATCCTTTAATGGAACCATCCAGTTTTCACCATAGGTAGGTAAAGTTCCTGCTACCAATTCAGCTTCCTGATTGTCCGTCCTTTCCTGTAAAAAACTCCCTTTGTTACCATGAACAATATAAGCATAATGTGCCTCCTTGCTAAAAACAGATGATTTTAATCTGATCCTCATGTTATTTTTATAATACAACAGAATCTCAAAATAATCATTCGCATATTCCACCCCCTTCATTGAAAAAACATCGGCAAAAAGTTTTTCCGGAAATCCAAAAAGTTGAACTGCCTGATCTACCAGATGAGCACCTAAATCGTGAAGTGATCCTGAACCCGTTTGCTGCGGATTTTCTTTATGTTGTTTTCCACTCGGCTCCGTACGAAATCTATCGAATCGTATTTCAACCTCTTTGATGTCTCCAAGCTTTTTGCTATTAATAATTTTTTTTACCTGAAGAAAATCACGATCGAATCTTCTGTTTTGGTAGACGCTCAAAAACAAACCTTTTTCTTCAGCCAGTTTCACCAATTGCTCAGCTTCTGAAACATCTACTGTAAAGGGTTTTTCTACAATAACATTCTTACCCGCTTCAAGAGCCATTTTTACATATTCAAAATGTGTCTGAACAGGAGTGTTAACTACTACTACTTCCACATCTGAGTTATTCAACATCTCTTCTACTGAACGATAAATCGTAGCATCAGGATATTTTTCTTTTGATTCTTCTTTACTTCTTTCTACTACAGCAGACATGAAAAAACCAGGATGTTCTTTCAAAAAAGGTGCATGGAAAACCTTTCCGCTCATTCCAAAGGCACAAAGACCCACTTTTACCAATTGCATACTTTATTTTTTAACAAAGATATTGAGAAAAATTTTCTCTGTGACTACTATAATTGATATAGTAATAATTCATCATTTATTAAAACATGATAAATATCACTGCAATCATTTTTATTGATTCTAAATAATGATATGCTAAATACTTACTTTTGCGCGTTATTTAAACCCACTCTAAATAAAACAAAATGAAAAGACAAATTACTACTTTAGGTTTTATGATAATATCCCTTTCGCTAAGTGCGCAAATGGGACATAAATCTGAAACCGACACTATCAGAATTCAAACTATTGAAGACGTAAATCTCCATAAAACAGGTAATCCAAATAAAGCTAAATCATTATCTACAAAGTCAAACCTTACGGTAATGGAGAACCCGCAGCCCATTGCCATAGTTACTCATGAAGTAATTGAACAACAGCAGGCCAAGCAATTAAGTGATGTAATAAAAAATGTAAACGGACTTTATCTTACTTCTGCAAGAGGAGGCTCTCAAGATAGTTTTGGTGGTCGTGGTTTTACTTTTGGGAATGATAATATTTTCAAAAATGGAGCAAGAGTTAATAGCGGAGTATTTCCCGAAGTAAGTGGTCTAGAAAGAGTGGAAGTATTAAAAGGAGCAAATGCTATGCTTTATGGGAATGTGGGTCCTGGCGGAATAATAAATCTTATTACGAAAAAGCCAAAATTTGATTTTGGAGGTATGGTTGGATTCAGTGCAGGAAGCTGGAATTCATATAAACCTACAGTAGACATTTATGGTCCCTTAAGTAAAAATATTGCTTTCAGAGTAAACGGTGCATATGAATATGCTGAAAACTTCAGAGACCTCATCGAATCTAAAAAGAATTATTTTAATCCTTCTTTTGTATTTAACCTTAGTGAAAACACTCAACTTATTGTAGAAGGAGATTATTTATACCATACTTTCACTCCTGATTTTGGAATAGGAAGTGTTACAGATAATGCTACAGGAATATCAAGACTTGCAACAGAAGTCAACAGAAAACAATTTTTTGGAACAGGCTGGCAATATCAAACCAATCAACAAGCTACTACAGATGTTATTTTAAATCATAAAATTAACAATAAATGGGCATTGAACGCAGTTGCTTCGTACCAAAACTATACAAAAGATTACTTCTCTACAGAAAGAGTACAGTGGACTTATAATTCGTCAATAAATAATTTAGATCCAACTTGGACCAGACCATTAGGAAGAAGTTATACGGAACAAAATTATACTTCTTTACAAGTGAATTTGAATGGTGAATTTAATACGGGAAGCATTAATCATAAAGTTTTATTTGGAACTGACGGAGACTATGGAATAGCAGACACTTATGCTTATAAAATCGACACGAATACACCTGTTGTATTATCCCTCAATAATCCGTCAACATGGACTAATGAAGGTCCAATGCCAAACACAAGCAGAACATCTAGAAATAGGATAAATACAACGAGATATGGTTTTTATGCGCAGGATTTAATAAGCTTAACAAAGGAATTTAAAGTTCTAGCTGGTTTACGTTGGTCCAGTATCCAGAATGATGACACAAAAGTGAAAAACTTTTTAACAAATGAAGAAAAACCAACGCAAAATAGTGGTACTAAAGAAACTGCGTTTTCTCCAAAATTTGGTTTAATTTACAATCCTAATGAAAATCTTTCTGTTTTTGCCACTTATACTAATTCATTTGCTCCAAACACAGGATTTGATGAATCAGGAAGTGCCTTAAAGGCTTCTACTGTAGATCAATATGAAGTAGGAATTAAGAAAAATCTGTGGAATAATGCATTAGCAGTGAATTTAACAGCTTATCAAATTAACAATAGAGACACTTATACTGCACCTTATTTACCAAGTGGATCTGTTGCCCTATATAGAGTGTATGCAGGAAATATCCGAAGCAGAGGGGTGGAATTGGACATTACAGGAAACCCAATGAGTAATCTATCTTTAATAGGGGGGATTTCTTATAATAATGCTGTTTATACTAAAACCCCAGGTAATGGTTTTGTTGAAGACCAAAGATTAGTAAGAACTCCAGCGTTTACTACTAACGCATCTGCTTTTTATACTTTTACTGATTTTGCTAAAGGCTTGAAAGTCGGAGCATCCCTATTTTATACAGGAGACAGAAAAGCTGGATGGAATGATGTGAAAGGGCAAAGCCAAACTACACGAATGATTGACGTCAATGGTTTTACCACAGTAGATTTTAGTTTAGGATATGAATGGAAAAGGTTTACGATCCAAGGAAAAGTAGGAAACCTATTTGATACTCTGAGTTACAACGTTCATGAAAATTACTCTGTAAATCCAATAACTCCAAGAAACTATTACTTTACATTGACTTACAAACTTTAAAAATAATAACATAAATTATTTTTTCATTTAAAGTGGAAGTTGCATTTTTGCAGCTTTCACTTTTTTAAATAACAAACAATAGATATGGATAAAATAAAGGATACAAGAAGTTTTATGAGGATTACCCATCGATATTTGGGTTATTTTCTGGCAGGAATTATGGCCGTTTACGGAGTAAGTGGTGTTCTCCTCGTTTACAGGGATACGGACCTCTTAAAAAAAGAAAAAAATTACAGTACAATTGTCGGTAAAGATCTTTCTGAAAAAGCATTAGGTAAAGAGCTAAAGATTAAAAATTTTGAAATAGAAAGTAAGGTTGGCAATATCGCATATTTTAAGCAGGGAGCTTACAATATGACAACCGGTGAAGCAAAATATGTAAAAAAAGAGTTGCCTTTTGTACTTGATAAGATGACAAAACTTCACAAAGCACAGTCTAAAGATACCCTATCACCACTCAATACTTTTTTCGGAGTCGCTTTATTTTTCTTTGTTATTTCCAGCTTCTGGATGTTCAATCCAAAAACAAAAGCCTTCAAACGGGGAATGATTTTTACTGTTGCGGGACTTATCATTTCTATTATATTGGTCTTTATTTAGAAATTATAAAATACTTAATGAAACGCCCTTTAAAATTGGATTTTCATTTTTCTTAATTTAACATTAATTTGGTAAAATTAGCTAAAAATGAGTACTATGGCACATTTATTGATTTTCACCATCTATAGAATAATAAACATTAATTATTAAAAATTATAAATTATGAAAAAACTAATCTTAACAGGAATACTAGCAGTGGCTGGTTTAGCTACAACAATGAATGCTCAGATTCAAAAAGGTAACTGGATGGTTGGTAGTAGTATTGTAGCTAGTAATTTTGGTCTTAATACAGGTGGCGGATACAACATTTCTTTACAACCGAAAGCAGCTTATTTTATTGAAGATAATATCGCTGTCGGTGGTTATGTTGATTTAGGTTTTAATAAAGTTACAAAGGGAACACCTACAAATTTTGTATATAAAGTTGGTGCTTTAGGACGTTATTATGTATCGCCAGGAGAACAAGGTATAAATAATCTTTTACACCACGGACGTTGGTTCTTTGAAGGTAATGTTGGTATCGGAGGAACATCTACTGAAGGTAGTAATTCTACAACAGGTTTAGATTTTGGTGCTGGTCCTGGATATTCTTATTTCATTACACCTAACATCGGTGTTGAAGGTCTGGTTAAATACAATGGTGTTGCAGGATTTGGTAATGAAGGTTTAACATCTACATTAACTTTCAATATTGGATTTAGTATTTATTTACCTACATCTAAAGGAAAAGAAATTATGAACGACGTAAAAAATTAATCTGTAAAAAGATTAGCTTTTACAAAACATAAAAGTGCCTCGAAGAATTTCGAGGCACTTTTCGTACAAATTAAAACTAAACTATAAAAAATCAAATAAATCACGTATTGGGTTGAGGTGTATATCTTAAATATGGCTTTATTTCTGTAACTCCTTTAGGGAATATTTTACGAGCATCTTCTGTTGATATGGATGGTGGTATAATAACATCTTCTCCATTTTTCCAGTTTACAGGGGTAGCTACTTTATGAGAATCTGTTAACTGAAGAGAATCGAGAACTCGGATAATTTCATTAAAATTCCGTCCAGTGGATGCCGGATAAGTAATAATTAAACGGACTTTTTTTGCCGGATCAATAATCAATAAAGAACGAACTGTAGCAGTCGCTGAAGCATTTGGATGGATAAAATCATACAACTCTGAAATTTTCCTGTCTTTATCTGCGATAATCGGGAACTGAACTTCTGTATTCTGTGTCTCATTAATATCTTTGATCCAACTTTGATGATCTTCCACTCCATCTACGCTCAGCGCAATTACTTTTGTATCTCTTGCTTCAAATTCTGACTTCAGTTTAGAAGTAAAACCGAGCTCGGTAGTGCAAACAGGAGTATAATCTGCAGGGTGTGAGAATAGAATACCCCAGGAATCTCCCAGATAATTATAAAAATCAAGATCACCGGCAGTTGTTTCTGCCTGAAAGTTTGGCGCGGAATCTCCTAGTTTAATTGACATAATATTCTCTTTTTATAGTCTACAAATTTAGTAGACTTTTTCAAACTGGCAAATTTTTTGATGAAAAATTATATATTAGATTAAAAAAAAATTAATACATGGAGAAAATTGGTTTAAGTTATGTTGATGTGGTCTATAAAGTCTTGCAAAGCTGGTATCTGAAATTTGCAGAACTTACCCCTAAATTGATTGTTGGAGTACTGGTTTTTTCTTTTTTCTTATTTACAAGTAAATATCTGAGTAAGATTGCGGTTAAGGTCTTCCATAAATTATTTCCCAAAAGCCAAAAAGAAAGTTCTCTGGTTACTTTACTAGCTGTTTTTCGATTCATCATTATGATGATGGGAAGTTTTATAGCTTTAGAAATAATGGGATTCAGTGGCTTTCTCTGGAAATTTATCGGAAGTTTAGGAGTTGCCGGGGTGATTGCCGGGGTTGCATTAAAAGATCTTGTATCCAGTATATTTTCTGGGATGCTGATAGGAATTGATAAAGCTTTTAAGGTGGGTGATTATGTATCTATCGGAACCAACTCCGGGACTGTACAGGAGATTGGATTTCTTACTACAAAAATAATTACGGATGACGGAAAAAAAGTATATATTCCTAATCAGGTCATTTTCAATTCTCCGTTTTCAAATATTACCGCTTCACCACAGAGAAGAATCATATTGAATTTTGAAATTCCTGCAGATGAAGATATCAACAAAGCTCAAAAAGGAATCTTAGAAGTCATAAAAGGCTTAGAATATGTCGATAAACTGGATACCGCTGAAGTTGTATTTACAGATCTTAAACAGGGAGTATTTAATCTTCAGGCTAAATTCTGGATGACTGTAGGTGCTAATATCACCCGTGTTAAGAGTGATGCTTATTTACAGATCAAACAACGCCTCGATTCCGATAATATCTTACTTGTTACCCCAACAAGTATCAGTATTACAAGTGGAGACAGTAATCTGGCAGGAAATCAATAGAAAAATAAAAAAAACCGTTTCAGTTTTGAAACGGTTTTTTTATTTATTTAAAAATTTCAGGCTTATGCTAAAACTTCTTTTACTTTGTTTGCAGCTTCTTCTAAAGTAATTGCAGAGTGTACTGGAAGACCAGACTCATCAATTAATTTTTTAGCTTCTACAGCGTTAGTCCCTTGTAATCTTACGATCAACGGAACAGGTAAGCTTCCCATAGCTTTGTAAGCATCTACAACACCCTGGGCAACTCTGTCACATCTTACAATACCTCCGAAGATGTTGATCAAGATTGCTTTTACATTTGGATCTCTCAAGATAATTCCGAAAGCAGTTTGTACTCTCTGAGCATCAGCAGTACCACCAACGTCAAGGAAGTTTGCAGGGCTACCACCAGATAATTTGATGATATCCATTGTTGCCATTGCAAGACCAGCTCCATTTACCATACAAGCAACGTTACCATCTAGTTTTACGAAGTTAAGACCAGCTTCACCAGCTTCAACATCCATAGGATCTTCTTCTCTTGTATCTCTTAAAGCTTCAAGATCTTTGTGACGGAACAATGAGTTACCATCCAAAGTTACTTTAGCATCTACAGCGATAATTTTGTTATCAGAAGTTTTCAATACAGGGTTGATCTCAAAAAGAGAAGCATCAATTCCTACGTAAGCGTTATATAAAGAAGTAATGAACTTTGTAAATTCTTTGAAAGCATTTCCTTCAAGACCTAGGTTGAAAGCAATTTTTCTAGCCTGGAAACCTTGAAGACCTAAAGCAGGATCAATAAGTTCGTTGTGGATCAAATGAGGGGTTACTTCTGCAACGTGCTCAATATCCATCCCACCTTCAGTAGAATATACAATTGTATTTTTACCTTCAGCTCTATCTAAAAGAATAGAAACATAAAATTCTTTAGTTTCAGATTCTCCAGGATAATAAACGTCTTCTGCAACCAAAACAGAGTTTACTTTTTTACCTTCAGCAGAAGTTTGTGGAGTTACCAACTGCATTCCGATGATGTTCTGTGCATTTTCTTTAAGTTTATCCATATTTGGAGAGAACTTTACACCACCACCTTTACCACGACCACCTGCGTGAATTTGCGCTTTTACAACCCAAGCTTGTGCTCCGGTTTCAGCAGTCAATTTTTCAGCAGCTGCAACAGCTTCGTCTACATTATTAGCTACGAAACCACGTTGTATTGCTACTCCGTACTTTGATAAAATCTCTTTTGATTGATACTCGTGAAGATTCATATTATTTTTATTATTTTATTTTAAATTTTAAAGGTTGACAAATTTACTAAAAAGACATGGAAGTTCAAGATTCTAAGTCCAAAAATTAAAGGTTAAGCATCTTGATTTTTAACAGGTCTTAGAAATTTTCTTTATTCTTCAGTTAATTTTTCAGACTGTGAACCTATAAAAGGAATTTTAGGCGCCAGGAAATATCCTGTTAAGCTCGCAAAAAGTATAGGAACAAAATAAGTAAACCCAGTTAAGGTCCCCAAAATAATAGTCGTACTCATAGGAGTTCTTGTGACACAGGCGTTGATTGCCGCCATACAGCTTACTATTGCCAACGTGGTATCTACAGAAGGAAAAAGATGATGAATGATTAAACCTAAAGTAGTTCCCACAAAGAATAATGGAATGATAAAGCCTCCCCTCCAACCAGAAGTTACGGTAATGGCTATGGCTAAAATTTTAAAGATCAAAACCGAAATTAAAAATTTTAATCCAAAATTCCCCCCGATAAGTTCATTGACTTCATGATGTCCAAAGTATCTTGTAATTGGAAAATAATAGGCGATAATTCCTAAAATAATTCCGCCAACTAATGTCTTAATATAGATCGGAAAGTTTCTGTATTCAAAAACTTTCTTGAAAAATTTAACTACAAAAATAAAGATCCATCCAACGAAAGTAGCTACAACCGCAAACAGACAAGCGAAGGCAAAATCGTAGACCCCTGAATAATGGTAAGCCTTCAGATCCCATGTTGCTCCAATACCCAAGTGAATGATCAATGCAAACATGACATAGCTAAAGCAGCTAGCAACCAATGCCGGTATTATCGCTCTGTAATATTCTACCGCATGTTTGTGATGTAATATTTCGAGTGAAAAAAGACTCCCTCCAAGTGGAGCACCAAACAAAGCTGTAAAACCGGAAGCCATTCCTGCAATACTTAGAGAACGCAGTTCTTCACCTTTCAATCTGAAAATCTTTCCCAGCCAGGTTCCTGTAGATCCCGTAACCTGGACCAATGGTGCCTCTGGACCTAAACTCCCTCCAGAAGCCACACAAAAAAGTGATGACAAAATCATTGAAGGATTATTTTTAGGATCAAGCTTTCCTTTATTAAATCTGATATTATTAACGATCAAATGGATTTCTCCGGGATCACCAATAAAATGAATCACAAGGCCTGCCAACAATCCGCAGATTGCCATGGTTGGTATCACCATCCATCCCTGATACTGTGCTAAAAATTCCGTAAAATGTTCAAGAACGATCCAATATAATCCTGCGATCACACCGCCCACCAATCCAGTAAGTGCCCACATGAAAAAAGTCCGGCTGAATACAAAAGGATTAAACTTTATAGGCTGATCTAAAAGATTGAACGTTTTTATTAACCTCCTTCTTCTGTTGATCTTCATTGCAACTATATCTTATTTTTAGCAAAATAAAGAATAAGCATCCCCCAGCTAAGGATCATTAGTAATCCTCCAAGTGGTGTAATTGGTCCTAAAAATTTAAGATTAGCACCTAAATAATCCTGAAGGCTCAGAAAATAAATACTGAATGAAAATAACATGGTGCCGGCAATCATTAATATGGAAACCCATTTTTCTGATGAGGTTTCAAATTTCAAAATATACCCTACAATCAATAGAAAGAAAGCAGCATACATTTGGTATCTTACACCAGTTTCAAAACTTTCCAGTCTTTCAACGGATAAAATTTTCTTTAAAGCGTGCGCGCCGAATGCACCTAAAATTACCGACAGCATGCCATAAACGGCACCAAATACTAAAGTAATTGTTTTCATTTTATCAATTTATGAAAACAGATCAATTGAAAATCTGTTTTCTATTTATAGTTTACAATTTTGAATATCAATGCTAAAGCTCCAATGGCAATAAAAACCCAGGCTAATTTTTTATTCTTTGCAAAACCCGGATTTTTAGTAATGCTTAGAAAGATCCCGAACAACAACATAAAAGCTGACAATACAATTCCAAACATGTTATTGGGCCCTTAATCTGTTAAATTCATTGATAACCTCATGATGAGTTACCGTTTTATCTTTAAAGTAAGTGACAAAGTGTTGTTTTTCATCTTCTGTAGCACCCATCTGATTCAAAATATTCAGTAAGTGCATTTTCATATGTCCTTTTTGAATTCCTGTTGTCACTAAGGAACGGAGTGCTCCAAAATTCTGTGCCAATCCTGATACTGCAAGAATACTCATTAATTCCTGAGCCGATGGTTTACCAAGAAGTGCTAAGGAGAATTTTACCAAAGGATGAAGATTTGTTAACCCTCCTACAACTCCAACAGAAATAGGAAGATCAATCCAGAATCTGAATATCCCATTATCCGTAGTACAATGAGTCAGTGACCTGTACTGCCCATCTCGCGAAGCATATGCATGAGCACAAGCTTCCGTTGCTCTGAAATCATTACCTGTAGCAATTACTACAGCATCTACCCCATTCATGACTCCTTTATTATGGGTTGTCGCACGAAACGGTTCTATTTCAGCAATGGTTACCGCCTGCTTAAATTTTCTGGCAAATTCTTCGTTAGAAATTCCACTATCATCTTTCAGATCGTCAATCTTACAGGAAACCTCAGCTCTTACTATACAATCAGGCGTAAAATTGGAAAGGATATTCATAACGATCTGTAAAGAATCTTTTTCCTCCTGGTTAAAATCTTCTTCTTTTGCTACTTCTTCTTTCAATGTCTTTCCAAATTGCTCAAGACAAGAATTAATGAAATTAGCTCCCATTGAATCTACGGTATCAAAACTTGCCTTTAACTGGTAGTAATTAGCCATCTCAGTGGTCTTATCTACCAGTTTGATATCTAAAATTCCACCACCACGGTTTCTCATGTTGGCTGTTATTGCTTCCGTAGCTTCAAATAACTTTTTCTTCAATTTAAAATTAAAGAAGTGTAACAATTTGTGAGCCTCTACATTAAATATAAAATGGGTATGTCCCAGTTTCTCTGTATTAATGATCGTTGTTTTAAAACCTCCTTTATCGATCCAGAATTTAGCCGCTTTAGATGCTGCTGCTACTACCGAACTTTCTTCCACAGCCATTGGCAAAGCGATTAGCTTGCCGTCTATTAAAAAGTTCGGAGCAATTCCGTAAGGCATATAAAAATTGGAAATTGTATTTTCGGAAAATTCATCATGAAGTTTCTGAAGATCAGTATTTTCGTTCCAGTATTGTTGCAATATATTTTGATATTCCTGGTTTCCGTCAAGATACTCATTAACGAGCCAGTCCATTTTCCCTTGTTTCGTCAACTTGGAAAAACCTTCAATCGGTTGATGATTCATAGTTTAACTTTAAAGAACCGTAAATATAATGATTTTGATGCGTTATTCTGTTGATAACTTTATGTTAAAAAGCCTGACATTTCTCAATTTTGGAATTACATTTGATCTTAAATTCATGACGTTAAACCGACGTTACATTATAACAAATGAACTTTGACCGTCTAAAAGAAAAACTTGAAATCCTTGCTGACGCAGCGAAATACGACGTTTCCTGTTCCTCAAGCGGAGGTACCCGAAAGAACAAAAAAGGGGCTTTAGGAGACAGTTCCATAAGCGGAATTTGTCATACCTATACAGAAGACGGACGATGTGTTTCACTTCTCAAAGTTCTTTTAACCAATCATTGTATTTATGATTGTGCTTATTGTGTTTCAAGAAGCTCCAATGATATCAAAAGAGCAGCCTTCACGGTGGAAGAGGTGGTTGATTTAACTATAAATTTTTACCGAAGAAATTATATTGAAGGACTTTTCCTAAGTTCAGGTATTTTCAAAAATGCTGATACTACCATGGAGCGTTTGGTAAGAGTAGCTAAAAAGTTGCGTCTGGAAGAAAACTTTAATGGATATATTCATTTAAAATCTATTCCTGGAGCGAGTGATGAACTGATGCAGGAAGCCGCCTTATATGCAGATCGGCTATCTATAAATCTTGAAATTCCAACTGAAAGTGGATTAAAATTACTTGCTCCGGAAAAGAACAGAGCAGATATGATCAGTCCAATGCGATATATCCAAAATGGAATTTCGCTGTATAATGACGAAAAGAAAATCTTCCGAAACGTTCCAAAATTTGCTCCAGCTGGACAGTCCACCCAAATGATTGTGGGAGCGACCAATGAAAATGATCTCCAGATTATAAAAGTCGCTGACCATTTTTATAAAAATTTTAATCTTAAAAGAGTTTATTATTCAGGATATGTTCCCGTTTTAGAAGATAAAAGATTACCATCCTTAACAACAGAAGTTCCGATGTTGAGGGAAAACAGATTATATCAATCTGACTGGCTAATGAGATTTTATGGATTTAAAGCAGAAGAAATTCTAGATCCCAATATGCCGTTTCTAGATCTTGAGATTGATCCTAAATTAAGTTGGGCACTCAGAAATCTGAACCAATTTCCCATAAACCTGCAAACAGCAGATTATCGAATGATTCTTAGAATTCCTGGGATTGGTGTAAAGACCGCAAAAAAAATCGTTCATGCCCGACGTTTTCAGGTCTTAAACATCGATCATCTTAAAAAACTGGGAGCCGCTGTAAACAGGGCAAAATATTTCATTGACTTTGATGCTGGAAATATGTACCTAAGATATCTTACCGATAAGAATTTCAGAAGGCTACTTATTGGCGGAAGCTCTTCCAAATTTCAAAATCAGTTTTCGCAGCAACTTACTTTGTTTTAGACACTATTTTTTTTCAGAAATGAACACGAAACTTTTACATTGCTATATTAAATAATGATCACCCTACTCTATGACGGCAGTTTTGACGGACTTTTAACTGCGGTATTTGAAGTATTCGAATACCGTTATAAAGATGTGGAAATTTTCAATAGAGAAAGGTTTCATCAGGAAAATATTTTTGCAGAAATACACGAGGTAATCACCCAAAATGATAAAGCAGAAAGGGTTTTAAGTAAACTGGAACAAAATATAGATAAATCCGGAATCAATCAATTATTAAAAGTCTTTTTATCAGAAGACCCAGAGTCAGAACAAATCATTTTATCTGCCATAAAACAATCCATTCAACATCCCGTAGAAAATATCCTTCAAAATTATGCTGATAATGATATTTTAAAAATCTCAAAGATCTGTAAATCTGTAGATAGAGAACGACATCGGATGACCGCTTTTGTAAGGTTTGAAAAAATGCAGGATGGTGTTTTCTTTGCAAAAATAGACACGGATTTCAATGTGATCCCGCTGATCAGAAAACATTTTAAAGACCGATATCAGGACCAGAAATGGATGATTTATGATCTCAGAAGAAATTATGGGATCCTATATGATCTTGAAAACTGTGATTTCTTCTATCCCGATGAAAAATTAAACCTAGATCAGTATCAACAGAAATTCCATGAAGAAGAAGCACAGTATCAAAAACTCTGGCAGCGTTATTTCACTAAAACAAACATTGTAGAAAGAAAGAATTTAAAACTTCATATTCAGCATGTTCCAAGAAGGTATTGGAAGTATCTGACAGAGAAGAGTTAATTTCAACAATAGGTCCTCCTGCAGATAAAATGCAGATTTTAAATCCAACTATTTGATAACATGCTTAGGCAAATGAACTATGATGATAAAAATACTATTAACAATCACTTTAACAACAATTCTAAGTTGTAACAATGATAAAACCTCAGGTATCAAAAGTGGCACAAAAGAAAATTCAGCTCCAAAAACTTTAGTTACAATCAATAAAGATAAAAATACCATCAAGAATAGATTTTCTACTCCTGATGGTTACGAATGGATCAATGAAAAGCCAGAAACATTTGGATATTTTCTCGAAAACTTTAAACTAAAACCTTATGAAAGTCCAATCCTTAAATATGACGGAACTCCTATTTCCACCCAGCATCTTCATGAAGCTGTGTTTGATATAGATACCGGAAATAAAGATTTACAACAATGTGCTGATGCAGTCATTCGACTAAGGGCTGAGTATTTATTCAAAATAAAAAAATTTGATGACATAAAATTCCATTTTACCAACGGAGATCTGGTTAGTTGGAATGATTATAAAAATGGAATAAGAGCCTATATAAATGGTAATTCTGTAAGCTTTAGGAAAACAGCTAGTTTCGACGATTCTTATCAAAATTTCAGGAATTATCTAGAATTGATCTTTAATTATGCAGGAACCATTTCTTTAAACAAAGAAACTACACCAATTACAAAAAATACAGACTTAAAAACCGGGGATATTTTAATAACAGCCGGTAGTCCAGGACATGTTGTATTGATAACCGGAATATGCAGAAATAAAGAAGGTAAAAGCCTATTTTTGTTAAGCGAAGGCTTCACACCAGCCCAATCTATCCACCTTCTTTCCAATCCTTTTGATAAAAATATTTCGCCATGGTACGATTTGGATGTAAATGCTCCAGAGACGAAAACTGCGAGATATGTTTTTAAACCAACAAATTTTAGAAGTTTTTAAAAATTTATATCCAAACTATTGTCAAGTTACTACTATAATCTGAACTTGTTTTTGTAAATTTGTGTTCGAAATTTTTTACTAGATGAAAGAAAGTGCTGTAAAAAAAATTGCAGTTCTTACTTCCGGAGGAGACGCTCCGGGTATGAATGCCGCATTAAGAGCGGTGGTAAGAACGGCAAATTACTATGATATCGAATGTTACGGAGTAAGAGAAGGTTACAATGGCCTTATCAACGATGATTTCTTAAAAATGGGACCACGTTCCGTAAAAAATATAATCAACCAGGGTGGAACCATTCTAAAGTCCGCCAGATCCGTAGAATTTAGAACTGAAGAAGGCCGTAAAAAAGCTTACAATAACTGTGTTAAACACGGTGTTGAGGCCATCGTTTGTATTGGTGGGGACGGAACTTTTACCGGAGCAAAGATCTTCAATGAAGAATTTGGCATCAGAGTAATTGGAGTTCCGGGAACTATTGACAATGATATTTTCGGTACCGACAATACTATTGGCTACGATACGGCTTTAAATACTGCTATGGAAGCCATTGATAAGATCCGTGATACTGCAACTTCTCACAATAGAGTTTTCTTTGTTGAGGTAATGGGTCGTGACGCTGGTTTTATCGCTCTGAATAGCGGATTAGCAACCGGTGCTTTAGATATTCTGATTCCCGAGAAAAAAGACAGCATAGACGAGCTTTTTGCAACGTTCAGAAATGCTGAAAAAACGGGTAAAGCTTCCAGCATCGTTGTGGTGGCAGAAGGCGAAAGACTAGCAAATATTTACGAACTTGCAGAGAAAACCAAGCAGGAGTTTCCTGATTACGATATTCGAGTTGCTATTTTGGGACATATCCAGAGAGGTGGTTCTCCAAGTTGTGCAGACAGAGTACTGGCAAGTCGATTAGGTTATGGAGCTGTAGTCGGATTAATGGAAGGAAAAACGAATGTAATGGCTGGAATGCGATCTAATGATATGGTTTATACACCGATTGAAGAAGCCATTAAAAAACATAACGAAATTAATAAAGATCTTTTATTGATCTCAGAAATATTAGCAATCTAATTTTTATAATTGTAAAAATCAAAATATTATGTCAACAATTAAAGTAGGTATCAACGGGTTTGGTAGAATTGGACGTCTTGTTTTCAGAGCAATGACTGAAAGAGACAACATTGAGGTAGTAGGAATCAATGACCTTATCAATGCAGAATACATGGCTTACATGTTAAAATACGATTCTGTACACGGAATCTTCCCAGGTGAGGTATCTGTAGAAGGTAACGATCTTGTGGTAAACGGGAAAAAAATCAGAGTAACTGCAGAAAGAGACCCGAACAACCTAAAGTGGAATGAAATAGGAGCTGACTATATTGTAGAATCTACAGGTCTTTTCTTATCTAAAGATACTGCTCAGGCTCACATTAATGCGGGTGCAAAAAAAGTAATCCTTTCTGCTCCTTCTAAAGATGATACACCAATGTTTGTAATGGGTGTAAACCACAAAGAGCTTACAGATGATATCAAAATCTTATCTAATGCTTCATGTACTACAAACTGTTTAGCTCCTTTAGCTAAAGTTATCCACGATAACTTTGGAATTGTTGAAGGTCTAATGACAACAGTACACGCTACAACAGCTACTCAAAAAACAGTAGATGGCCCTTCAGTAAAAGACTGGAGAGGTGGTAGAGCTGCTCTTAACAATATTATTCCTTCTTCTACAGGTGCTGCTAAAGCAGTAGGAAAAGTAATCCCTTCATTGAACGGAAAACTAACAGGTATGTCTTTCAGAGTACCAACAGTAGATGTTTCTGTAGTAGACCTTACAGTAAGAATTGAAAAAGCGACTTCTTACGATGAAATCTGTGCTACCATTAAAGCAGCTTCTGAAGGAGAATTAAAAGGTATTCTTGGATACACTGAAGATGCAGTAGTTTCTCAGGATTTTGTAGGAGATAAGAGAACTTCAATCTTCGACAAAGATGCAGGTATCATGCTTTCACCTAACTTTGTAAAGCTTGTTTCTTGGTATGACAACGAAATGGGTTATTCTAACAAATTAGTTGATATGCTTGTTCACGCTGCTTCTTTATAGTAATTAACTAAGCAATTAAATATATAAACCCCGCTCAGAATTTGAGCGGGGTTTTTAGTTTATCATTTCCAAACAACTAATAAAGAAAGTATAAACTATTATTTTCCTGAAGACTTTTTTCCATACTGCACATACACTCAAAAGGATATATGTTTAAATATTCATTAAAAAATAAATATTACGAAATAATATACTACTTTATAATTACTTTAATTTAATAAATTAATATATTTCCGAATTGTAATTAAATTACCTAAAATGACAATTAAAATAAAATTTCTAAAACAGTTTTGGAAATTAAGTTTTCAGGGTTATTAGTTTACAACAAATTTTGCATTTTTTTCAAAGCAAAAAAATCCCCCTTTGGGGGGATTTTTTAAGAAAATTTTAACTATTTTTAAAACAAAGCAATATTCATGGAAGATTCTGAAAAAAAACATCCATTAATCGAGGTTTGGAATACTTATCCAGGTACCAGGAAAGAGAAGAAGGAAATATTGAAAAAGCCTCCTATCGAGCGTATCATAGGTGAAATGTTTGCCATCGGGGAGTTTTACTATTATGTAATGAATCTTACCAACAGTACCCTTTCTCACCACCATGAAAATATTTTAAAATTGCATGGTTTAAAGAAGTTTCCGGAAAATTTAAAAGAAGTCATTGATCTTACCCATCCAGAAGATATTCCTTTTGTTATAAAAGCAGAGCAGGCTGTTATTACAAAAATGTTGGAAATAGGTGTAGAACACCATCTTTATCTTAAATCCAGCTACTGTTTCAGGATGAAAACAGCAAAAGGAAATTATGAACTGTTCCATCATCAGGCGATGCCTACACTGGAAGATGAGAATGGTAATCTTATTCAGGCAATTAATATACATACCAACATTAATCACATTACCAAACAAAATCCGTATACCGTGCTGGTGTCAGGAATAGGCCCAAGAAATGATTTCCACCAGATTAAAATAGAAGATCCTTTTCTAGCTACCCATCAATGTTTGGAAAGCTTAACTAAACGGGAAGTGGAGGTACTATCTCTCATTGCAAAAGGTTATTCGGGTACAGAGATCTCGGATATACTTATTTTATCACAACATACAGTTCGCTCTCATCGCAAAAACATTTTAACTAAAACCAATTCAAGGAACGGCAAAGAACTTTTAAAAAAAGCTTTCGAATGGGGTATTATTTAATGTATATATAAAAAAACATTTCTCCAACTGATAAATCTCACTCATACATTTCGGTGTAAAACTTGTACTTTTATAAGAGATGGAAAGACCTATTTTACAACCACGTTTTAAAAATTCACCTCATTTCAAAGACTTCTGGGAAAAAGGAAATGGAAAACAGCTTATTGAGTTTTCCGGAGCAGAAATAAGTTTCAAAGATTTTGGAAAATTTGCAGCGTATTTCTATCACGTAGATGAAATTGGTGACCAGGTTGTAAAAGATGTTTATCTGACTAAAAAGTTTCATGAAGCATCACGAGAGATTGAACACTATATTCGTAATGGAGTTTTACAAGATGACAATGTACCAGAAAGTGTAAAAAAACTTTTCATAGAAACTCAAAGAAAACCGGAATGGCTGAATGATGATTTACTGAAAAGTGGTGCTGAACTTTGTATGAGAAGCGGATTGGATGCCTTAATTTCTTTGCGGGATTATTGTTTAATCGGCGGTTACGATTATGCTTACCTCAACAAACCTCTTATTGTAACTGAAGCTTTAAAAAAAGGAGCTGTAAAACGTCTTTCTGAAACCCTTGATTTTTGGGTTAATGCTACTCGCTATAATGCGTTAGAAATCCATTCTAAAGGTTATGAATTCGCCATCAAAACTCGCCTTATTCACTCCTACGCCAGACTTTCTATTAAAAAACATTATCAAAACTGGGATACTGAGAACTGGGGTGAACCCATTAATTCATGGGATATGATGGCAACCTATATTGGTTTTAGCCTGGTTTTTCTACACAGTTTACAAAAATTGGGAAACACTTTTTCTAAGGAAGAAGAGTTGGGTATTTTCCATCTTTGGAAATATGTTGGATATTTATTGGGTATACCGGAGAGTCTTTTACCTGATAATAAAAAGCAGGCTACAGAATATTTTTATTTATGGACAGCTATTCAGCCACCTTCGGATAAAGATTCGGCACTTCTCGCCCACTCTCTCCTGAATGAATCTTTAGAGAATCCCATATTAAAGTTTAAGTTTCAAAGAAAAAATCTGAGATATCTCCATATCTGCTGCACCTGGTATCTTTTGGATGATGAAGTGTGCAAACGGTTAAGCATACCCGATGTTTCCAATAAGAATGCATTTCCAGTAGTAAAAAAAATGATCAACAAAGTTTACAATACCTTGATAAGCCGTAATACACGAATTGAAGCCGGCAATAAAAAACATCTCAAGGTTCTGGAGGATTACCTAAGAATTACAGCAGCTTCCAACTTTCATTAAACCAAATTGTCTTAAACTATAATTTAGGTATCCTATCATTTCATTCAGAATAAGATAGCACTTATTTAGCCAATCGGATTTATTGGATTTTTAACGTTAAAAAGAGATTTTGAAATAGAAAAATATTAGTTTTTGATTCCAAAATTATGTACTTTTGAGAAATTATTTTAT
The DNA here is from genome assembly GCF_058790395.1 of Chryseobacterium sp. FW101-FHT12H09. Taxonomy (NCBI): domain Bacteria; kingdom Pseudomonadati; phylum Bacteroidota; class Flavobacteriia; order Flavobacteriales; family Weeksellaceae; genus Chryseobacterium; species Chryseobacterium sp. FW101-FHT12H09. The sequence continues at coordinate 1,223,459 of NZ_JBYTCP010000001.1, forward strand.
AGAAATGAGTAACATTGAAGATAAGAAAAAAGCATTGGCATTAGTGCTTGATAAACTAGATAAAACATACGGAAAAGGAACGGTAATGACATTGGGAGATAATTCTGTTGATAACACAATAGAAGTTATCCCTTCTGGATCTTTGGGATTAGATATTGCACTAGGAGTAGGCGGATACCCAAGGGGAAGAATCATTGAAATTTATGGTCCTGAATCTTCTGGTAAAACAACTTTAACTCTTCACGCTATTGCGGAAGCTCAAAAAGCAGGTGGAATTGCAGCATTTATTGATGCTGAGCATGCTTTTGACAGAAGCTATGCTTCAAAATTAGGTATTGATCTAGAAAACTTAATTATATCGCAGCCAGATAACGGTGAGCAAGCTTTGGAAATTGCTGACAATCTTATCCGTTCAGGAGCTATTGACATTGTTGTTATTGACTCTGTTGCGGCTCTTACTCCAAAAGCGGAGATCGAAGGCGAAATGGGAGATTCAAAAATGGGTCTTCATGCAAGATTGATGTCTCAGGCATTAAGAAAATTAACGGCTACTATTTCAAGAACAAAGTGTACCGTAATTTTCATCAACCAGTTGAGAGAAAAGATAGGTGTCATGTTTGGAAATCCTGAAACGACAACAGGGGGTAATGCTTTGAAATTCTATGCATCTGTAAGAGTAGATATCAGAAAAGCAAGTGCACCGATTAAAAATGGCGATGAAGCAGTTGGAAGCCGTGTGAAAGTGAAGATTGTTAAAAATAAAGTAGCTCCACCTTTCAAACAGGCTGAATTTGATATCATGTATGGAGAAGGGGTTTCTAAAACAGGAGAAATTCTTGACCAGGCTGTTGAATTAGGAATTGTTAAGAAAAGCGGTTCTTGGTTCAGCTACGAAGAAACAAAATTAGGACAAGGGCGTGATGCCGTAAAAGATGTTCTGAAAGACAATCCTGAACTTTCTGAGGAACTTGAAAACAAGATCAAGGCAGAATTGAAAACCAAAGTAAAATAGTTTTTCAAAACACTATAATTAAAGACAGCCATCGTGCTGTCTTTTTTGTTATAATAAAGTTTACTTATTTCTGATTAATCATCATATTCATATATAAACGCGTTTTAATTCTTATCTATTTTAATTTTTAAATTTTTAAATTTTTAAATTAAGGTAAGCCTGTCAATCTGTCACTTTCCTTGGTATGGTATTTTTTTTGAGAAATTATAGGAAATTTAAAACCCAAAAATTATGACTAAAGGAAATATTAATGTTTCTGTGGAAAATATCTTTCCACTTATCAAAAAATTTCTTTACAGTGATCACGAAATATTTTTAAGAGAATTAATTTCCAATGCCACTGATGCTACTTTAAAGTTAAAACACTTAACAAGCATTGGTGAAGCTAAAGTAGAATATGGAAATCCTAAGCTTGAAGTAAAAATCAATAAGGAAGAAAAAACACTTCGTATTATTGATCAGGGAATCGGGATGACTGCAGAGGAGGTTGAAAAGTACATCAATCAGGTTGCTTTTTCCGGAGCTGAAGAATTTTTAGAAAAATATAAAGACAGCGCAAAAGATTCAGGAATTATCGGACATTTTGGTCTTGGTTTTTATTCTGCATTTATGGTTGCTGAAAAAGTAGAAATTCTTACAAAGTCATATCGTGATGAACCTGCTGTTCGTTGGATATGTGATGGAAGTCCTGAATTTACTCTTGAGGAAACTGCAGATAAAACTGAAAGAGGAACTGAAATTATTCTTCATATTGCAGAAGACTCTACAGAATTTCTTGAGGAATCAAAAATTCGTGAATTACTATTAAAGTACAATAAGTTCATGCCTGTTCCGATTAAATTCGGTACTAAAACGCATACACTTCCACTACCTGAAGACGCGGCAGAAGATGCTGTAGCTGAAACGGAAGAAGTGGACAATATTATCAATAATCCAAATCCAGCATGGACGATCGCTCCAAGTGATCTAACGAAAGAGGATTATGTAGCGTTCTATCACGAGCTATATCCTATGCAGTTTGAAGAACCATTATTCAATATCCACCTGAATGTTGACTATCCATTTAACCTTACAGGAGTATTGTTTTTCCCTAAACTGGCTAACAACCTGAATATTGAAAAGGATAAAATCCAGTTATACCAGAATCAGGTATTCGTTACTGATGAGGTAAAAGGAATTGTACCTGATTTCCTAATGCTTCTTCGTGGAGTAATTGATTCTCCGGATATCCCGTTGAATGTTTCCCGTTCATACTTACAAGCTGATGGCGCAGTAAAAAAGATCTCTTCTTACATTACTAAAAAAGTAGCTGATAAAATGGCTTCTCTTATCAATGAAAGCCGTGAAGACTACGAGAAAAAGTGGAATGATATCAAGATCGTAATTGAATACGGAATGATCTCTGAAGAGAAATTCTATGAAAAAGCTGATAAGTTTACTTTATACCCTACTGTTGATGGAACTTACTTCTTATGGAATGAGCTTACAGAAAAAGTAAAACCGATACAAACTGACAAAGACGGCAATCTGATCATTCTTTATGCATCCAATGCTGATGAACAACACAGCTATATTCAGTCTGCAAAAGACAAAGGCTATGAGGTTCTTCTGTTAGATTCTCCAATCGCACCTCACGTTATTCAAAAGCTTGAAGGTTCAAAAGAGAAAATTTCATTTGTAAGAGTGGATGCAGATCACGTTAATAATCTGATCAAGAAGGATGAGCCTGTTATTTCTAAATTGAATGATACTGAAAAGGAATCATTGAAAAAGAATGTTGAGGAAACAATTAGTGATAAAAAGTTCACTGTTCAGCTGGAAGACCTTGATAGTACGGATGCACCTTTTACTATTACGCAACCAGAATTCATGAGAAGAATGAAAGAAATGCAGGCAACCGGTGGAGGCGGAATGTTCGGAATGGGAGGTTTCCCTGAGATGTACAATCTTGCTGTGAATTCAAATAGTGAATTTGCTGGTCAGATCCTGAAAACAGAGAGCCCTGAAGAAAAAGAAAATCTTATAAAATATGCATTAGACCTCGCTAAGCTTTCTCAAAATTTACTAAAAGGGAAAGATCTTACAGACTTCATTCAAAGAAGTTATAAGCAGCTTGAGAAATAATACAATCAAAGCGGTACAGATGATCTGTACCGCTTTTTTATTATACTGTATTTCCTTTTCTGGTAAGAGTACATAGATTCATCTCGCTTTAATTTTATTTAGCTGTAAGGTTTTTGTCAATTTGTAATTGATATTTAATTCTTTACCGAATATTCTTACATTTGTTCAAAACCTAATAAATGTTTGAGATCTCTCCTGAAATTCTTCCTTTCTTAGTCCTATTCAGTTTAGGGATTGCCTTATTCCATACTTTAATTTTATCCGGAATATTTAATGTGAATTTAAAGCCAAGCTGGTTGATGTTCATTATAGATCCGGTTATTTTAATCCTTGCTTATTTATTTGTCCCAAAAGAATCAGGAATTATTTTTATCGGATTATTTGTATCCGTTTTTATAATGGCCATCATTGGTTTTATTAAAAACGGAATAGAATCGACCATAGAATCTTTCAGGGAACAACGAAAAAATAAGACTCCTGTATGGAAAATTATTGGCGGTGCATTTTTAGCTCTTTTTGCTTACTTAGCTTTCTTCTATCTGGGAATCTATTCTTTCTTTATTATTTTTTTTCTGATCATCTTAAGCTCTTTACTTCCCAATAATAAAAACAGGTTTTATTTTTACCAGAGGACTTTGCCGACCTCAACTATAAAAAGTATTGCTATGGGTCTTGCTGAAATTTCAGGGAGGGCTAAGGCTATAGAAACGGTTATTTCTCCCGATACAGATACTCCATGTGTAGGATACATTTACACTGTTGATGAAATAAGTACTTCCAGAGATGATGATGGCAGAACCTCAACTTCATACCACGAAATTTCCAGGAAAACTGAAATTAAAAACTTCCACATCGAAGACGAGACAGGGAAAATAGAAATTATCCCGGATAAGTTGCAATGGCTTAATTTTTCAGCTACAAATTCCAGAGAAGATCTGGGACGTCGATACCGGGAATTTATCATTGACGAAAAAACGGATTTCCTTTTAATAGGTCAGGCTTTTTATGAAGGTTCAAAATCGGTTTTCCGTTTTGATGAAAACAAGAATGTCTTCGGCATTGCACCATTAGATATTGTTAATTTCTCGAATAAATGGAGACCTTTAAAATTAAGAGCATTAACTACTTTATCTTTTATAGCTATTTTCTCAGCATTCATTCTTTTTACACCAATCAGGATGGTAGGAAATAAAATTATTATAGAACAAAAAAACTGGAAAGAAACCTTTCAGTCCAATCCTTTTGACTGGTTCATAAAGAAATAACTAAATATGATTTCACTTTTAATTTTAATTATCGTTAGCGTTGGACTGGTTACATTTCTAATCAACACCTACAACCGATTGGTATTATTAAAAAATAACATGCAAAAATCTTTTGCCAACATTGATGTGGTTTTAAAACAACGTGCGGATGAGGTTCCTAATCTGGTAAAAACAGTGAAAGCAACTGCTCTTTATGAGAATACCACCCTTAAAGACTTGGTTTCACTCCGTTCTCAGTATTTTAATTCCAATAAAGACAACGAAAAGATGAAAATTGCAGAACATATCGATAGCAAGCTTAAGTCATTTATGATTACCGTAGAAAACTATCCAGAGATAAAAGCAACTCAGTCTTTTCTTGAGCTTCAGAAAAGATTAAGTGAGCTGGAAGACATCATTGCAGACCGAAGAGAATATTTCAACGAATCTGTAAATTTATATAATACGGGTATCGAAGTCTTTCCTGATTTTATTTTCGCCAAAATGATGAACTATCAAAAAAAGGAAATGTTGAAATTCTCTGAGTCAGAAATACATAACAGCAAAGAAACATTATCATGGAAATAGATCTAGGTATTATTGGCAGTTTTATCAATTCTCAAAAATTTTTTGGAAGTCTGGCTATTGGATTTCCGGTTTTCACCTTTGGATTGTTTGGTTTATACGGTATTTTTAAAAATGTTTTTTTTATAAAAAAGATCCTGAAGTTTATTATTCTCACCTTCGGATTATCTATTATCATACTTATTCCTTTTGTTTTTTTCTCGGCTTTTGTTGGTTTTGATAAGTTGAAACTTAGTCTCATTTATTTATCTATCTTACTTTGTGTAACGGTCTACACACTATTTAATACCGAAGAAACTGTAAACTTTATAAAAGAGGCATCAAAATTAAAAGATAAACAAAATCGAAAATTTTAATTGATGGGAAATTTCATGTTATACATACCGTTGGCTTTTACAGCTTTTATTCTTTTTATGAATTACCGAAAAAAGAAGTCGAAAGATGAAAAAATCTCTTTGCTCACCGTTGTTTTTCAAGGTGTAGTTGTTTATGCATTATCTGCCCTGTTCTTTGGACTTGTTGCAATGTGTTCTTCTACCATCGGCTCCCTTTTATTCAAAACTAAGTATGAAGCCCGGGTTGTAGAGCATGAAGCCTCAAGTTCTGAAGATACATATCGTGCAGTGGTGGAATTTAAGGACAGTAATAACCTACTGATCAAAAAACCTCTGAACTATGGTGGAAGTGATCCTGTCGAAATTGGAAAAATGATTACAATAGGATACGAAAACGGAGATAAAACCGTGACAAATCTAAGTTTTGGAACGCAAAAGCTTGTTGTTGGCGCAGTTCTTCTTTTCTTTTTCGTCCTGGGTTTAGCTGTATCAGCAATATTCTTACATGCTGTGGGTAAAGATTACTCAATCGTTCTCCGTATTGCTTTAGGATTTGTGGTATATATCGTCTTTCCACTTGCAATGCTTTTTTTTATAGGGGTAATGTCCTGGGTGATATGGGAGTATTTTCAAGGAAAAAGAGATGACATGCCAATTTGGGCATTGGGAATATGCAGTCTTTTTGTTACCATTTTAATTCCTGCTTTTTTTGGATATATGAAAATGCTTTTCTCAAAAGACAAGTCAGTCATTAAATTAAACAGAAGATCTGAGATAAAGAGAAGAATTTCTAAATAAGTAAAAAAACAGTGATCTGTTTTATCCTTTTGAAAAATATTATATCAAGAATATTCAAATAAAAAAATCCAACCTCATCGGTTGGATTCTAATTATTTTTTCAAGTTCTGATCAAAATAGTCTGTGATCTTTTGCATCAGATGCACTCTGTCTTTTCCTATTACATTGTGAGGATGTCCCGGATACACAAAGTAATCCAATTGAACTCCGTTGTCTACAGCAGATTTGATAAATTTAATAGAATGCTGCCAAACGACTACATCATCCTGTGCTCCATGGATCATCAATAGTTTACCTTTTAGATTCTGAACTTTATCCAATAGGTTTGCCTTTGCATATCCTTCAGGGTTCTCCTGTGGAGTATCCATATATCTTTCACCATACATAATCTCGTACATCTTCCAATCGATAACAGGCCCTCCGGCTACACCTACTTTGAAAACATCAGGCTGACGAAGCATAAAACTTGTGGTCATAAATCCACCGAAGCTCCATCCATGAATTCCCATTTTCTCAGAGTCCACGTACGGAAGAGACTTTAAATATTCCACTCCTTTCATCTGATCATTCATTTCCGTAGTTCCCAGATTTCTGAATACTGCCTGCTCAAATTTCAGTCCACGGTTTGAAGAACCTCTTCCGTCCATTGTAAAAATGATGTATCCATTTTGAGCCATATATTCATACCAAAGATTTCCTGATGCCGGAAATGTATTGGTGATCAATTGAAGATGGGGTCCATTGTATAAATAAACAATAACCGGATATTTTTTATTAGGATCAAAATTGGTTGGAAGAATGATCTTTCCAAACAATGGAGTTCCATCATCTGCTTTTAGATTTATATTTTTAATTTCCGGTCGCTGATAATTTTTTAATGTGTTTTCAGCAGTAAGGATATTGTTATACTTTAAAGTATTGGTGTTAATAATATTGGTGACTCTTGGTGTATTGGCATTACTGTATACATCATATAAATAATTTCCATCACTGCTCAAAAGCCCTGTATGCATTCCTTCCGCATCATCCAGTTTTTGCATTTTAAAATTCGTCCAGTTGATTTTATATAGATGTCTTTCAAGAGGAGTTTCTTTTGTAGAAACGAAAAAGATTTCTTTTTTCTTTTCATTAAATCCTAAAATATCAGTAACCAACCAATCTCCTTTGGTAATCTGAGAAACCAATCCTTTTTCTAAACTGTAATGAAATAAATGATTATATCCAGTTCTTTGACTCTGCCAGATAAAATCGGTATTAGATTTTGGAAAAAACACAAGTGGATGCTGAGGTTCTACATATTTATCACTTGACTCTTCAAAGAGGGTTTTAACAAGCTCTCCTGTTATAGCATCATACTGATTCATTTTCATATGGTTTTGTCCTCTGTTTAAAACACCAACAAAAATATATTTTGAATCAGGACTCCAGGTAATAGCAGTCAGATACTGATCTTTCTCTCCTTCTACCTTTAAGAAAGTAGTTGATTGATTTTTAATATTGTAAACACCCAATGTCACCTGATGTGATGCCTGCCCAGCCATTGGATATTTCATATTGTGATTTACAGCAGGTGTTACAGACCAATCGATAACAGGATAATCTGCAACCATACTCTGATCCATTCTATAGAAAGCTACAGACTCGGAATTTGGAGCTGGAAAAATTCCTGTATCAATTCCAAATTCATTTCTATGTACTGCCTGTCCGCTGATGATATTTTCATCAGTATCATTTGTTACTGCTATAGATTTTCCATTTCTATTGACGTACAAATTATTTTTTACTGTGTAAGCTAATGTCTGATTATCTCCAAAGATCTTTACATTTGCTGCATTTTCATTCAGTGATAAAGTACTTTTTACTTTCCAATCGTTTCCTGATTTTTCCACCCAAAACATCTGGCCATCAGAATTAAAATAACCATTGGAATTGTTTAGAAATTTAACTGGAGGCAATGCATTCAGTTTATTTGTTGTAAACTGTTTATTCAGCTGGTTTAAAGACAATAAAGTATCTTGCTTGCTTGTCTTCAGATCGGTAATTAAATACCCTCCTTTTACAGCCTGAATGTAAGATTTACCATCTTCAGTCCATGAAAATTGAGAGATATTTTTCACTGCCAGATTAGTTCTTAAGCCATTTACAGCCTCCGCCATCGTAAATTTTTGGGTCTGGGCAAAAGCTGATCCACCCAAAACCACCATCAATAAAGTAAACTTATGTAATTTCATTATTTAAAATTGAATCCACCAAAAATAAGAAATAAAAGTCATCCGTTAAGAAATGTTAAATTAAAAACATTCATAAAATGATATTATTATGTTAATTAAATAATTCCTTAACTTATTGTCGTGTTTTCTTGACCGTTTTTTAATTGGTTCCTACTGAGTTGTCATTCAGAGGAGAACAAAGTGGAGTGCGGAATCTGCGCTTTGCTCACAATGACAGATATCTTAGCCCCGATAGTAACGGTTACCCCACAGCAAGAGCTTGGAAAGCGATGGAGCGAGGAGTAAAAGTGAATAGCGGGAAATAGCTCCAAATTCTGATACTCTAATATTAATAAATCATTAATCCTCATTTCTTATCCTATATCAATGTTTTGAACCCGGTTCTTGGTGTAGATTTGCATTATAAATAACAATAAAAAAATACAATACAATGGCAACAAAATGGAATTTAGACCCAGCACATAGTGAAATTACTTTTAAAGTAAAACACATGATGATCTCTAACATTAAAGGAAATTTCACCAATTTTAATGCAGAAATCGAAGCTGACGATGACACTTTTGCTAACGCAAAAACAACGGCTACTATTCAGACTAATTCTATAGCAACCCATAATGAAGACAGAGATAATCACTTAAAAGGTGAGGAGTTTTTTAATGCTGAACAGAACCCTACAATTACATTCGAATCTCAGGCATTGAACGGAGATGTAACTGGAAATCTTACGATCAACGGAATTACAAAACCTGTAAAGCTTGATGTAGACTTCAATGGAATTAATGTTGATCCATGGGGAAATACTAAAGCAGGTTTCTCTTTTGAAGGTAAAATCAACAGAAAAGACTTCGGATTAAACTGGAATGCAGCTCTTGAAGCGGGAGGTGTAATGGTAAGTGAAGAAGTAAAATTAGGCGGTGAATTACAGTTTGTAAAACAAGCATAATTTTCATTCATATATTTAAAAGGTTCGGGGATTTCTAAAAACCTTGAACCTTTTTTATTTTTAATACAATTCTTATGAACCTCAACGATCTACAAAACATCAGTGATAATTTTCAAAGCACTCAAAGAATGCCGGTTCTATTTCTTGGACATGGTTCGCCAATGAATGCTATTGAAGAAAATCAGTTTGTACAGGGATTTCGAAAAGCGGCAACAGAGATTCCCAAACCCAATGCTATTTTGTGTATTTCTGCACATTGGTATACACCGGGAACTTTTGTAACTGCGATGGATATGCCAAGAACAATTCATGATTTTGGAGGTTTCCCTAAAGCTTTATTTGATGTAGAATATCCTGCTCCCGGAAATCCTGAATTGGCAAAAGAAACGGCTGAGCTTTTAGCTCCTGTTTTGGTTGAAGAAGATCATAATTGGGGATTAGATCATGGTGCATGGTCTGTCATTAAACATATGTATCCTAATGCGGATATTCCCGTAATTCAGTTGAGTATTGATTATACAAAACCTCCGCAATATCATTTTGATTTATCTCAGAGATTAAATAAGCTTCGTGAAAAAGGTATTTTAATTATTGGAAGTGGAAATATCGTTCATAATTTACGATTAATAGACTGGAGAAATATTAATACAGTTGGAGCTGGATGGGATTGGGCTATTGAAGCCAGAGAAAAAACTAACAATTGGCTTCTTGACGGCAACTTTCAAAATATAATTGACTACCAAAAACAGGGTGCTTTTCTACAGTATGCAGTTCCTACACCGGATCATTATTTACCTTTGCTTTATAGTTTAGGATTAAAACATCAGTCGGAAGAACTTCGTTTATTCAATGATGAATTAATAGGTGGTTCTTTGAGTATGACGAGTGTGAGGATCGGTTAGAAGTAAGGGATGTTTTTATATTTATACATTTTGTAATATTGTTTACATTCTCTCTGAAAAATAAAAAAGGAAATATCTTAGTTGAGATATTTCCTTTTTTATGTATTATTTTATTGTACCGCGTTTAGCACATTAATATTTCCATATCCGTAACTGGAATTCGGATTCGGATAATATGTTGCTGACTGTCTCATTTTATTAAGCACCTGTTCTCTTGTCCATGATGGATTTTTTGACCATACTAAAGCTGCAATTCCGGCAGTAGCCGCTGTTGCTACAGAAGAACCACCTACATAATCGGCCTGTTCATTATAGTAACTTAGAACAGGAACGGTATTTCCTGAAGCTCTTTCCATCTGGAATGTAAAATCGATCTGGCTTCCAGAATGGCAAACATCACATTTCTGATTGGAAGTGTTTTCTTTAACCCCTGTAATCGCCTGTGTTTCCGACATTGATGCCGGGAATATCACCCCCACAAAGTTGGTAAAACTGGTAGATGTTCCACCCGCACAGAAGATCAGTTTTCCTTTAGAATAGGCATATTTTACGCCATCTTCAATTTTTCCGACAGAGAATATATGTCCCATCGACATAGAGATAATCTTTACATTGGTATTATTTGCCAGTTCGGTAAAAGCTGTTTTAACACCAGTCTGCTCACTGGAAGTTTCCAGTACAACATTTTCTGCAGCTCTGTAAGCTATTAAATTGGCATTATAAGCGACACCTACTGGTAATCCCGAATTATTTCTTGGAGCTGTCATTACGGAAGCCATTTTTGTTCCGTGTCCACATTGATCTCCTGAGCCATCAGAATTATATACTCCAAATTTATTGATTGTTCTTCCTGATGAAGCACCATTGTTAAAATTGCTTCCTAATAAGGTCTGGTCCGGAGAGACTCCAGTATCAATGAGACCAATGGTAACACCTGCCCCTGTACTGTAACTCCAGGCATCAGGAATACTGTGTTTTGTAAAAGCCCATGGAATTTTTGCACTTGGAGTAGTAGCGGTATAATCTGCTGCATTTATAGTAGTTGATGAAAAGCCACATCCCGAGGAGCCACTCCCTGAAGATTTTGCTGTTGCATTATATTGAGCTTCAAATTCAAAATAATGGTAATCTGCCGGCTCCAGATATCGGATTATTTTCATTTGCCGGAGAGCAGAAATAGTTTCTTCTTTTTCAATCACAACATCCATCTGATTCAGATATCGGTCAGAAAGAAGAAGAAACGCTCTCTCATCTTTTCCTTCATATTTTTTGATAACAGACAGGATTTCCTTCTCCATTTCATTAGTGTTCGGGGATTTGCTTCTGTCGAAATCTTCTTTAGAAGAACCAAATCCGATGGATACCATTCTGTTTCCACGGAAAATTGCACTCCACAGAACGTGATTGGAAGACTGACTCCAATTGAAAGAGCCTTTGTCTTTAATAGATTGATTGATCTCAGCGTTGATCTGTTTCGCTGTTAAAGGATCTTTTTGAAAAACTTCGACGTCAGCTGTCTCATTTTGTACACCTTCCCTGTTACACGAGGCTACAAAGAAGAATAAGATTAAAAGGTAAAATACATTTTTTTTCATATAATTAATTTTGATTGGTAAACAAAAGATATCACTTTCTTTTGAATTACAATTCTTTAAAAATTAATTTAGTATTTCCCGAATATTAATTTTTCCAAAATGATTTAAGAACTATAAACTTAAGTTATACCAGTTTTTCAAAACAAACACTGTTCTCAACTCCTATATATTGTCCATAATTAGCTGTTTTTTTATAGCCTCTTTTCTCATACAAAGCAATGGCCTCAGGTTGTTTAATTCCTGTTTCCAAAATACATCTTTCATAGCCGCATTCTCTGGCCCAGACTTCAAGTTCATTTAGCGTCATTGAGGCTAAACCTTTACCTCTATACTGAGGGTTGGTATACATTCTTTTAATTTCCACTGTACCATCAGAAAAAGGTTTGAAAGCACCACAGGCAACAGCTATATCATCGATAGATACTACAATACAGTTTTTTAGCATATCTATCCCATTGAACTGATGGTAAAATGCGTGATCATCACCATCACGAATAGCCAGATCAGCATCAAGGAGTTGTACAAGATTCTGAAAGTCGGTATTAGAGGAGTCTACTCTTTTTATTATCATTATTTTTTTTGACAAATATAAGGGATAGGGGATTTAAAGATTGAATGTTATTTAAAAATTGAAAGATTTACAAAATAAAAAGCTTCCTGATGGGAAGCTTTTTTATTTATTTTGAAGAAGGCATTGGAGGAGGAGGTGACTGTAAATATCCCATTTTCTCTAAATCATCATTAATTGTTTGATTAATTTTCATTGCCCAATTACGAGTAACATCTTGGATTTCAGCTATCATAGTTGGTGCATTTTGAATAACTTTTTTTCCTACATCTGATTTATAAAAAATGAGTAATTGATCAATTTCTTTTTCATTAAATTTATTCCCATACATATCAACCACTTTATCCACAAGTTCATCAATATTAATCTTCTCTTCGATAGGTTTCCAAGCTAAATCTGGAACATGGCTATACCTTTTCTTATATTCTGAAATAAAATCCTTTTTTACTTCTTTTGAGATGGTAAAAGTTCCATTTAAAGAAATTAGCTCTTTTATTTTATCTTGTTTTGTTTGAGCAAAAGTACTTATTCCCAAAAATAAAGCACTTACAACAACTATCTTCTTCATTCTCGTTATTAATTCACAATAAACTTTCTATCATTAATTAATTCTGCGATAGCCAGCATATCCTTTCCTATTAATCTGTCATCCTCAAGCTTTGCTACTTTAGTACGAAGAATAGCAAAATTCTCTTCGATAATCTTTGAGCACTTAGCAGGTCTTCTGAATTCCAGTCCCTGGGCTGCAAACATCAATTCCACAGATAAAATATTCACCAAATTCCCTAAAACCTGGTTGAATTTTCTTCCTGAGATACTTCCCATAGAAACGTGATCTTCCTGTCCTAAACTTGTAGGAATAGAATCTGCAGAAGCCGGGAAACATAAGGTTTTATTTTCTGTAACCAATGCTGCTGAAGTATATTGAGGAATCATGAATCCAGAATTCAAACCTGAGCTTTCCGTTAATAGTCTTGGAAGTCCATATTTTCCTTCCAGGAGTAAATAACTTCTTCTGTCAGAAATATTTCCTAATTCAGCTGCTGCCAATGTTGCATAATCTAATGGCATAGCCATTAGCTGTCCGTGGAAATTCCCTCCTGAAATAGATTCTTCAGCACTTAATATAATTGGATTATCTGTTACGGAATTCAATTCTGTTTCAGCCATCTGTTTCAGATGCTCATAAGCATTTCTGCTAGCTCCGTGTACCTGAGGAACACATCGCATTGAATAAGGATCCTGTACTCTTTCGCAGTCTTCATGTGCTTTCATATTCTCAGAATTCTTAAGGAATTTCAGCATTCTTGCTGCCACTTTTTTACTTCCTTCAAATGGCCTGATATCATGAAGTTCCTTTTTAAATGGACTCTCAGAACCTCTGTAAGCTTCGAGACTCATTGCAGCAGTCATATCTGCCAGATCTAATAAATATTCAAATTTCTCTAATCCTTTAATAGCGTGAGCCAGGATAAATTGAGTTCCATTAATTAATCCTAATCCTTCTTTTGGTCCTAATGTCAAAGGTTCCAGATTATGTTTTTCTAAAATTTCAGCCGTTTCATAAATATTTTCGCCTTCCCAAACCTGTCCTAAACCTAATAAAGGAAGTACTAAATGAGCTAATGGAGCTAAATCTCCTGAAGCCCCTACAGACCCTTGCTCAGGAACTACAGGAATGATATCTTTTTCAAGCATTAGAATAAGTCTCTCAATAACCTCCATAGAAACTCCTGAATATCCCTTTGACAATGCATGAACTTTAGCGATCATCATGATCTTAGAAAAATCTTTGTGAATTGGCTTTCCAACTCCTACGGCATGAGAGATAATTAAATTGTATTGTAACTGCGCTGTTTCATCGGCAGAAATTTTAGTATCACAAAGAGGACCAAAACCGGTATTTATACCATAAACACATCGATCCGATGCCACAATTTCCTGAACATTCTTTTGAGATTTTAAAATCTGCTCTTTTGCTGCTTTATTAAGTTTAGCTTTATTTGGTTTTTTACAGATTTCCAATACATCATGGAAACTGAAAATATCTACTCCGTATATCATTTCTAAAAATTTCTTTAAAATTACACATTTAGCAATAATTGTAAAAACTAAATATGACCATAATTTATTTTAACAATAAGTGGTTTAAATTGTTATTTTTACGCCGATAAAAAACAATAATCTATGAAATTTAAAACTCTACTGCTTGCATTGTGCTTTGTAAGTACAGCTTCTTTTGCACAAGACAAGGTAAAATACTCAAAAGAAGAGATCAAGAAAATGGAAACTTATCTCTTCAATGAAGGATTCAACCTTCCATCCCCTAAAAAAACATCTACCATTGTTTTAAAAGACGGAAGCTCTCACAAAGGTTTTTGTGGAAAAATTGAAGCAAAAAAAGGACAGATCTACGAAGTTTCAATCAAAGACAGTATTTCTAAAAAAAATGAAACTTTTAATGCTGATCAGATTAGTGAAATGTATTTGTATCCAAGTAATGCAGAAAAAATAGCTAAGGTTGCAAAGTACATGGGAAACATCAGAAACTTTGGAACTAAAAAACTGACCAAAAATACAACAGGTGAGCGTATACATTTTGTTAATCAAACTGTTTCATTAAAAAACAAAAAAGACGAAAAAGAATTCTTAATGCAATTGATCAATCCTGATTTCAGTGAAATAATTTCCGTTTATCATGATCCAAGAGCTAAAGAAACAGGTGGATTTTCAATCGGAGGCTCTCCTCAACTTGGTGGTGGCGTTATCAAATCTTACTATGTAAAAAAGGGAGATAAAATTATGTGGCTTCATAAAGATGATTTTGAAGATAATTATGACTTCTTATTTGGGGATAATCCTGAATTCATGAAAAAATATCCAAAAAAATCTACTGAGTGGGATTATTTCAGTTTTTTAGTGAATGCATACACTGAAATGAGCCACGGATAAAATTTAATTTTAACATATATGATAAAACTGCAGAAAATTCTGCAGTTTTTTTGTTCTTTTAAATACCGGATGGATTCCGTAATTTTGTTATATGAATCCTTCTTTAGAATTACAGCTCAAAACTTTACCATCTGAACCTGGTGTTTATCGTTACTACGATAAAAACGATCATCTATTGTATGTTGGGAAGGCAAAAAACTTAAAGAAAAGGGTTCTATCCTATTTCAATAAAAACCTACCGGGTTATAGGATTAAAATAATGGTTGGAAAGATCCAACGATTAGAAACTACTATTGTAAATAGTGAATATGATGCTCTTTTATTAGAAAATAACCTGATTAAAGAACACAGACCTTTTTACAATGTAATGCTCAAGGATGATAAAACATATCCTTGGATTTGTATTAAAAATGAAGCTTTTCCTAGAATTTTTCTGACAAGAAATATTATTAAAGATGGTTCAGAATATTATGGGCCATACGCAAAGGTTCGTCCGGCAAAAATATTACTGGATACGATAAAGCATATTTATAAGCTGAGAACTTGTAATTTAAATCTGGCACAGAATAAAATTGAAGATGGCAAATATAAAGTTTGTCTTGAATACCATATTAAAAACTGTGAAGGGCCTTGTGAAGGGCTGGAAAGTAGAGCGGAATATGATGAAAAGATCGATTCCATCCGGGGAATAGTAAAAGGAGATTTCCGAAAAGCCAAAGATTATCTGATTAACCAGATGATGAAACATGCTTCTAATTTACAATTTGAAGATGCTCAAATTATTAAAGAAAGACTGGATATCCTGGAAGATTATCAGGCTAAAAATACAGTGGTAAATCCAAATATTGATGATGTAGATGTTTTTGGAATGACCAGTGATGAAACCGCAGCATATGTCAATTTCTTCAAAATCAGAAATGGAAATATCATTCAGAGTTTCACTACGGAAATTAAAAAGATCCTTGAAGAAACTGATGAGGATATTATGGAAGAGGCTTTGATCGAGATTCGTCAGAAATTCGGCTCCGATTCCAAAGAAGTACTGCTCCCTTTCCATTTATCTGTAGAAATTCCTAATGTAAAGTTGATCGTTCCCAAAGTGGGTGATAAAAAACGTATCGTAGAACTTTCTGAAAAGAATGCAAAAGAGTATCGCTTAGAGAAATTAAAACAGGTGCAGATCGTAGATCCTGAAAGACATACCAACAGAATTATGGCTGAGATGCAGAAACTGCTAAGAATGCCTGTGGAGCCAAGACATATTGAAGGTTTTGACAATTCCAATATTCAAGGAACCAATCCCGTTTCTGCTTGTGTTGTTTTTAAAGATGGAAAGCCAAGTAAAGCAGATTATAGGATTTTTCATCCAAAGACCGTAGAAGGAGCTAACGATTTTGCAACTATGGAAGAAGTTATTTACCGCCGTTATAAAAGAATGTTGGATGAGGCCGAACCACTTCCTCAACTTATTCTTATCGATGGAGGAAAAGGGCAACTATCTTCAGCTATAAAAAGTTTAAAATTATTAGGACTGTATGGGAAAATTACTATTGTTGGAATTGCTAAAAGGTTGGAAGAAATTTTCTTTCCTGAAGATTCCATTCCATTGTATCTTGATAAAAAATCTGAAACACTTAAGATCTTACAACGGGTTCGTGATGAAGCCCACCGTTTTGGTGTAAAGCATCACAGGACAAGAAGAAAAAACTCTACGATAAAATCTGAGTTAGAAGAGATTCCAGGCGTTGGTGAAAAAACAATAGAATTATTATTATCAAAATTAAAATCCGTTAAAAGAATTAAAGAATCTAATTTGGAAACTTTAGAAGAAATACTGGGTAAAAGTAAGGCTAAAGTTATCTGGGAATATTTCAATGATTAAATAAATAAAAAAACGCTCTTCCGAGCGTTTTTTTATTTAGATGGTAAATCATATTTTTATACACCTCCCATTACATACATATTTTCCATTGTAGGCACCTCACTTCCGCCTTCTTTTTCAAGAGTTATGGCAAAAGCCTGGGCTTTAGATATGTTGGCAAGAGCAATTTTACTGTCTTTTTCTTTTGTATACATTCCTGCATTTACGGGCTTTCCATCTGCTATGGCCCAAAGCTGATACTGCATTCCTGCCGGAGCTTTCGGCAAGTCTTCAGCATTTAGATAGACCTCTTTGGTATTCTTGTTCCAAAAAACCATAGCTTTGGAATCTGCATGTTTCTCCACTCCTTTTAACTTGACCATTTGCATATCGGGGCTGGACATCATATTCCATTTTTCATTCATCTTTTGCAAAGCCAGATCTTTAGACTGTTTTTCAGTTTCTAATTTCGCTATATCTGCCTTGTTTTTGGATTGATTATTCATCCAAAATAGATTCCCTGCTATACTTACTAAAAATAACACCGAAGCCGCAATAGCATATGTCTTCCAAGTATTATTTTTCTGAACCACAATTTCTTTTGTCTCCTTTTCAGAATGTACATTGGATTCATTTTGTAAAACTACCGGTTTTATTTCGTCAATAGTTTGCTCCTTTTGAATCTTAGCCCAAATCTTAGACTTTAATTCTACAGGTGGAGCTACAGCCTGTGCTGTCGCAAGATCTTCCAATGTTTTTTGTGCTTCCTCAAAAGCCGCCTTTACTTCAGCATTATTTTTCATCACACACTCCAAAATACCTGCCTCCTCTGGAGAAGCAAGACCTAGAATATAAGATTCTATGATTCCGGATGATATGTATTCCTTAGTGTTCAATTTATTGATAATCTTTTAACAAATCCTTTAATTTTATTAATGCATTTCGCATTTTCGTTTTTACCGTACCCAAAGGTATTTTCAATTTATCAGATATTTCATTCTGTGTATATCCCTGATAATAAGCCAGATCTATAAGTTCCTGCTTATCAGATTCCAAACTTTCAAGTACATTATTAAAACCAATGAAATCAGATGCGTCATTCGTGGTAGAAAGTTCTGCACTGTTATATACGAAATCCGGAATTGATTGGTTTTTTAGTTCGTTTTGAAAACTTTTTGATTTTAAATAATCGATCGCTGTGTTTCTGGCAATATTAATCATCCAGGTATAGAATCTCCCTTTACTGATATCATATTGATGAATGGAATTCCAGATTTTTACGAAAACGTCCTGAATAATTTCTTCAGTATATTCTTTTGATTGTACAATTCGGAGTACTACACCATAGAGCGCACCAGAATAGTGGTCATACAAGTAATGAAAACCAGCTTCGTTTTTTTCTTTCAATAAAACGACAAGTTCGTCCTCCGAATAGATTGTTTTAATAGCGAATATTTTTCATTCCAAATGTAACAAAATAAAACATATAACAAGTAAAAACCAAAAGTTCTTTTATTTCGTATATGATTTTAAGTAAAAAAATAAGAATATGGAAAATACCTTTTTAAAGACAATTTCTTTATTCTTTTTAATACTGACTTGCAGAAAATATGTTATTCAACCAAAAACTAAAAAATTAAACCCATAGTACCCTGGTATATCCATTACATATTTAAACAGAGCTTAAAAATTTAAAAACAAAATCTTTTTAAATCTGAAATGACATTAATGTCGTAAATGATGATAAGAATAAGATAAGAATCAAATATTATTTAATTAAAAAATCAAAAAATGAACACAAGATCAAAAATCGCCGTATTCGGAATGGTCACTTTATCATTCGTATTAAGTGGGAAGGTAACAGCACAAACAATGAAAGAAAAAACAGTAATGGTAGGTGGGGCTGCTATGTATCCCTCAAAAAATATCATTGAAAATGCTGTAAACTCTAAAGATCATAAAACATTAGTAGCTGCAGTGAAAGCCGCTGGATTGGTAGAAACTTTACAAGGAAGTGGACCTTTTACTGTCCTGGCTCCTACTGATGCTGCATTTGCTAAACTTCCAAAAGGAACGGTAGAAAATCTGGTGAAGCCTGAGAATAAAGAAATGCTCACTAAGATTTTAACCTATCATGTACTCGCTGGAAAGTACAGTGCTAAAGAAATTTGGGCCGCTGTAAAAGCTGGAAATGGGAAAAGTATGATGAAGACTGTAGAAGGTGAAGATGTCACATTCTGGACGAAAGGTAAAGATCTTTATATTAAAGATGCAAAGGGTAACAGTGCAAAAGTTACTATCGCAGACGTCAATCAATCCAATGGAGTAATTCATGTCATAGACACTGTTTTAATGCCATAGTTTTTAATTTTTAAATGGTTTAATAAAAATCCCTTGTCTGTTTAGACAAGGGATTCTTTTATATCCTAATCGATAATAATATCTTATTTACCTAAAAATATATCTTTAGAATATCCACCATTTGCAGCAGGAACTTCTATTACAATATTTCCATTTTCATAATAACCAATCGTAGTATCTCCATTTTCAAACTTCACTCTGAAAACATCTCTTTTTGTTGTTTCCTTAAAAGTAGCATAAGGAATAGAGCTATCAGGTCTTACAAGAATAAACTGACTGTTGTCGATCTGTACTTTCTGTAGATTTAATTTACCGTTACTATATTTGCTAGCAGTACTTCCAGAAGAAGTAGAGGAAGTAGAAGTAGAGGAAGCAACAACTTCAGTTGTTGGAGTCTCTTTAACCTGTTCAATACTTTTAGTTTCAGTCTGAACGGCCATTACAGTAGGGTAAGAAACAGGCACTGCCACAAAGGTTTGCTTTAATGCATCCTGAAATCCTTCTTTATAATCCTTAATGTTTGAAGCTCCTTTGCTCGCCAATACAATTTTATCATGACAGTCTTTAAACTGTAAAACAACCTTATTTCTTAGAAAACCACTGTCGTCCACAACATCTGCATTTAGAACATTACAAGAATTATCTTTTGCTTCTGCAGGCCACTGATCTTTATTTCCCTGAAGAACAACATATTTCTTGCTTTTAAGCGATTTCGATAGTACCATATCTAACTCAAAATTTTCTTTAAAAGTTGTAAACTTCTCCGGAATAGAAATATATTTATAGTCTGATACTTTTTGTCCGAAAGTTAACATTGAACAAACGGTCAATATAAATAGTGATGCTTTTTTCATTTTTTTAATTTTTAATCATTTCTAAATGTTCCCATATCTAGCTTTAGGGAAAAGAAATTAGAATAGAAGTTAGATCCTCCAATTCCCGAGTTTGTAATCGCATAATCTAAAGTAAGTCCCCTGTATCTAATACCTAAACCAGCACTCGGTTGAAAAGAAACTTTTCTTTTTAAATCTTCAATATCCGTAATAGACTGGAAACGATTTACCCCTAGTCTTACAAAGATCATTTTCTGATAACCTAGTTCAGCTCCGGCATAAGGTGTAATACTTGCAAAATCTGTTGAAACCAGAGCCGCAGTTTTAGCAAAATCTACATTTATTCCAGCTTCCGGTAAAACGTATATGCTGCTGTTAATTTCAAATATCTTACTAGCTCCTACGTTAAGCTTGGGCATCGTAAGTTCCATCTTATCTTTGGGTGCCGGGTTAAATTCCTCACCATTAACAACTGTAGATAATTCTTTTTGATTAATACTCCAGAAGTTAACTGTTGTTGTAGCATCGCGAAGCATCCCGCCAAACTTCCAGCCATTATCTGCCTTATAAATGGCTCCAACATCGAAACCAAATCCGTATCCGCTGGCAAATTTCCCAACATTTCTATATACTATTTTCGCATTTACTCCTACATCTAATTTTGTATTTCCCGCTGGATGAAAAGCATAAGAAAGTATTGCAGCATAATCAGATTGTGAGAATTTCGTGATTTTATCATAATCAATATTACCTTCAGCATCGATCATTTGAGTTGTATTCAAGATATTATCAACACCAAGTCTAACAACTGAAACTCCAAAAACTCCTTCTTCCAATACTTTTGCATAAGCCAGATAATCATATTTAGCAATGGATTCGAAATATTCAGCATGCATTGCAGCACCCTGCCAGTCTCTTTCGATTGACATTAAACCTGCGGGATTCCACATTGGAGAGTAGACATCATCCTGGTTTGAAATCACAGCACCTCCCATAGCCAGTCCTCTTGCTCCTGCTCCAATATTTAGAAATTCATTGGAATATTTCCTGATAATTTGGGATTGAGACATCCCGAATAACAGTGAAAATAAAAATAATAGATATTTTTTCATCATATAAATTTGATGCTTAATTAGTTTTTTTTTGTTTTCTGGCTTTTATCAATCCATTGGCTATAATTGCCAATATCATAACAAATGATGCTATATAAAATATAGGGCTCATATGTTCTGATTCGCCAAAGATAAAAAAAGCTAGTATAATTCCGTAAACTGGTTCTAAATTAACTGTTAAAATTAGTGTAAACGGAGAAATATACTTCATTAAATTAACCGATTCCAACATTGGAAAAGCCGTAAAAACACTTGCTAACAAGCATATTAACGCAATATCCCTATAGTTTATTTCATCCATTTGAAAAATTTGTCCCGAAAACAAATAAAATATCAACAAAACTGCCCAACCACAGAAAATTTCATAAAAAATGATATTTCCTGAACTTGTTTTTCCAAACATTTTACCATTAAAGACTGAAAAGACAGTCCCGAAAATTGCACATAATACCCCGTAGAGAATTCCCTCTTTATATTGAAACTCTGTTTTAAAAATTAAAAGAATACAAGCCACTATGACTATTCCCATGATAACTTCTGAAACATCGATCTTTCGTTTAAAGATAATAGGTTCTAATATCGAAGCAAAAAGAGTTGATAACGATAAACAGCTTAAAGCTATAGAAACATTCGAGACTTTAATGGAATAGAAGAAACAAAACCAATGGATAGCCATTGCAGTTCCTATGGCCGCCAATTGAAAAAATATTTTCCTTGAAACCTTTATACTTTCCTTTTTATAGATTCTTATATAGGCGTATAGGCAAATGGCTGCAAATAGCATTCTGTAAAATACAAGAACTTGTGCATTGGCATGAATTAATTTTCCCAAGATTGCAGTGAACCCCCATAAAAATATAATTAAATGCAATCTGAAAAGTGCTAATTTATGCATAACCTATCTTTTGAATTTTTAAGATGCAAATTTACGAATAGGTTTTACAATTCTTTGATAAATAAAAATAGATTTGAAGAAAAAGCAATTAAATTTTATTCGACTTTTTCAGAATTTTATAAGTACTTAATTTCAATAAATTGACAGACTTGGAAAACGAAATAAAATGAATAAAAAAACCCCGAAAATTTATTCAACTTTCGGGGCTTTCAAATAATAAACTATTAAAAAAATAAACTAGGAACAGAGTATTTTGCGAAGGGAATAATACCCCTCAATACTCTTACGTAAAGTTAGCAAAAATATCAATTAATCAAAAATAATTTTCTGTTAAATATTTCACAATTTTCTGTAAACCAACCTATTAAACACTTGTTTTACCAAAAATAATATTCTCTTTAAAAATAGTATCTTTAGGCGTAAAAAATTAAAAATTTTATGGACATCGAATTCAACAAACGAGAAGATCAAAATAGATTAAAATTATCCGAAATAAATCGTTTACTTGCTGAAATAAAAAAAGGAGGTGGAGAGAAAAAGCTTCAAAAGTTACGTGACGAAGGAAAAATGACTGCAAGAGAAAGAATTGAATATCTCCTTGATAAGAATTCAGATTCCATAGAAGTAGGAGCTTTCGCTGGTTATGAAATGTATACCGAGCATGGTGGATGTCCTTCTGGTGGAGTTGTTGTAGTTATAGGTTATGTTTCTGGAAGACAATGTCTTATTGTCGCTAACGACGCTTCAGTAAAAGCTGGTGCCTGGTTTCCAATTACTGGAAAGAAAAATCTCAGAGCTCAGGAAATTGCAATGGAAAACAAACTTCCTATTATTTATCTGGTAGATTCTGCTGGTGTTTATTTACCTATGCAGGACGAAATATTTCCTGATAAAGAACACTTTGGAAGAATTTTTAGGAATAATGCTAAAATGAGCTCCATGGGAATCATTCAGATTTCTGCAGTAATGGGCAGTTGTGTTGCTGGTGGTGCTTACCTGCCTATCATGAGTGATGAAGCCATGATTGTTGATAAAACAGGTTCAATTTTCTTAGCTGGCAGTTATCTTGTAAAAGCTGCTATTGGTGAAAGTATAGATAATGAAACTCTTGGAGGAGCTACTACACACTGTTCTATTTCGGGTGTTACTGATTATAAAGCTAAAGATGATAAAGACGCTTTAGATAGAATAAAAAATATAATGAAATCTATCGGAAGTACTGAAAAAGCAGGTTTTGATAGGATTGAAAGTTTCCCTCCAAAAGAAAACCCAGAGAACATTTTTGGTATTATGCCATCTTCCAGAACTGAACAATATGACACATTAGATATCATAAAATGTATGGTTGATAATTCTGAATACGAAGAATATAAACCTGATTATGGAAAAACCATTATTTGCGCAACTGCGCGGGTAGATGGCTGGTCTGTAGGAATTGTTGCTAACCAGAGAAAATTGGTAAAAAGTGGCAAAGGAGAAATGCAATTTGGAGGAGTTATTTATTCTGATTCAGCGGATAAAGCGACAAGATTTATTGCGAATTGTAATCAAAGAAAGATTCCTTTGATCTTCTTACAGGATGTAACAGGATTCATGGTAGGCTCAAAATCTGAACATGGGGGAATTATTAAAGATGGGGCCAAAATGGTAAATGCAGTTGCAAATTCTGTAGTACCAAAATTTACAATCATTACAGGAAACTCTTATGGCGCAGGAAACTACGCAATGTGTGGTAAAGCATATGACCCAAGATTAATTGTGGCATGGCCATGGGCAGATCTTGCCGTAATGGGAGGATCCCAGGCTGCTAAAGTTCTGGCTCAGATCCAGGAATCCACATTGAAAAAACAAGGTAAAGAAATTACTGAAGAAGAGCATAATGAAATTTTAGATACTATTTCTAAAAGGTATCAAAAACAAACAGAATCTACCTATGCTGCTGCCAGATTATGGACAGATGCTATTATTAATCCTATTGATACAAGAAAATGGATCTCCATGGGTATTGAAGCAGCTAATCATTCTCCTATTACAGAAAAATTCAACTTAGGAGTAATACAGGTTTGATAAAAATAAAAATATTGTAAAAAATGCCTTACTTTAGAAGTAAGGCATTTTTTATTCCCTCCTTTTATGTCAGCAAAAACTCCCTGTATCATTTTTGATAGGTTGAGTTGTCAATCAAAATTAAGAAGATTTAAATAGATTTACTTAACATACATTAGTTATTACCAAGAGTTGAAAATTGAGGGTTGAAAGTTTACCAGCAGAGTTTTAAGTTTTGGCTAAAGCCGAGTGGACTTTGATTTATATGGAAGGTGGGCTTTAGCCCACCTCTATTGATAAAGCTATTATTTAAAAAGTAGTAGTAGTAGTAGTAGTAGGAGGAGGAGGAGGAGGTTCATTATTCATCATTGATACTGGGTTCTTTTTACATGATGTAGGTAACAAAAAAAAGTCTCATACAAACTAATGTATGAGACTTTTAAATAAAAACTGGCGGCGACCTACTCTCCCGCTTTCGCAG